>NZ_JOCX01000011.1 GCF_000717915.1 Streptomyces sp. NRRL S-244 | reverse complement strand
GGGGCGGGCCGGGCCGGGGACGCGGGGCCGGGGCAGGGGACGCGGGGCGCGGGGCCGGGGCGCGGGGCCGGGGACATCTCGAACGGATACCCGGAGGGCGGGGGCGATTACCCGCGCGCCGGGTGGCGCGTTGGCCCGGCATGACCACGCTCGAAACCTCCGGGGCAAGAACGGGACGGCGGCGACGTCCGGCGCCGCCCGACTGCGAAGAATCGGTTCCGCGCCATGAAGAATCGGTTCAGCAGCGGCAGCCGGACCCGCCGATCTACCATGCGCTGCTGACTCGCTGGGCCGCCGACGGACGCACCCTTCCGGGCCGCCGCGATCCGGAGTGGTCCCGGGTCGCCACCTCCCCGATCTGGCCGTCCGGCCCGGCCTGATCCGAGGGGCACGGCCCACGGCGACGGCCGGTGGGGAGCGGCCGGGGGGTGACCCGGCGCACTCCCTGTGCGCTCCCCGTGCTGCCTCGCCGGGGCGGGGGCCTGGCTGCACCCTGGGCCCATGACGGACCCGAAGCGGCTCTTGGCCGAATACCGACGCGACGGCTTTGTCGTCGTGCCCCCGATGACCCCGCACGAGATCTGGGGTCCCCTGACCGAGGAACTGCCCGCGGTACTCGCCGAGGAGGGACCGCAGCGGTTCTTCGAGGAGGACGGCACGACCGTGCGCGCCGTCTACGGGCTCCACCGCAGGGGCGGTCCCTGGCAGGCGCTGGCCGAGGCGTCGCCGCTGACCGCGCTGGCCCGGCTGTTCCTCGGCGAGGACATGTACGTGTACCAGTGGAAGGTCAATCCGAAAGCGGCCCGGCGCGGCGACCGCTGGCAGTGGCACCGGGACTTCGACTTCTGGCAGGCCGCCGACGGGATGCGGCGCCCGGCGGCGCTCACCGCCGCCGTGTTCCTCGACGAGGTCACCGAGGAGAACGGGCCGCTGCGCCTGATACCGGGCACGCACACCGACGGGCCGGGGGCGGCCGCGCCCGCCGGGAACACCGGGCCCGCGGAAAGCGGAGAAGGCGGAGGAGGCGGAGAAGGCGACTGGGCCTGGATCACTTCGAGCCGGAACGCCTACGCGCTCCCCGACACCTCGACCGAGGAGCTCGCCCGCACCCGGGGCGTGCACGAGGCCACCGGCCCGGCCGGCACGGTGGTCTTCTTCCACGGCAACCTGGTGCACAGCTCGGGCCCGAACCGCTCCACGCGCGCCCGCACCCTCGCCCTGATCAGCTACAACGCGGTGTCCAACGCCCCGTCGGCCGACCACCCCGCCGCGCGCCAGGACCTCTTCGTCAACCACGACGCGAAGCCGCTGCACGTCGGGGACGACCGGTACTAGCGCGGGCCGCGGCCCCGCCGACGGCCCGGCCGGGCCGCGCCGAACCGATCGTTCGGTCCGGCGCGGCCAGGGCCGGGCGTACCTCGTGCAGCAGGTCGGCCGTCAGCGCGACTCGGGGCCCGCGAGGTGGCGCGCGATGACCATGCGCTGGATCTGGTTGGTGCCCTCGACGATCTGGAGGACCTTCGCCTCGCGCATCAGGCGCTCCACCGGGAAGTCCGCGGTGTAGCCGTAGCCGCCGAGGACCTGGACCGCGTCCGTGGTGACGGCCATGGCCGCGTCCGTGCAGAACAGCTTCGCCATCGCCGCCTGGCGGGAGAACGGCTTGCCCGCGTCGCGCAGCCGCGCCGCCGCCAGGTACAGCGCCCGGCCGGCCTCGATCTTGGTCGCCATGTCGGCGAGCATGAAGCGCAGGCCCTGGAAGTCCGCGATGGGGTGTCCGAACTGCTTGCGGTCCAGGGCGTACGTGAGCGCCTCGTCCAGGGCGGCCTGCGCGACGCCGACGGCGCAGGCGGCGATGCCCAGGCGGCCCGCGTCCAGGGCGGCCAGCGCGATGGTGAAGCCCTGGCCCTCCTCGCCGATGCGGCGGGTGTCCGGGACGCGGACCCCGTCGAAGTGCAGCTGGGCGGTGGGCGAGCCCTTCATGCCCATCTTCTTCTCGGGGACGGCGGCCGTCAGGCCCTCGGCGTCGCCGGGCACCAGGAAGGCGGTGATGCCCTTGGGGCCCTCGCCGCCGGTGCGGGCGAGGACGGTGTAGAAGTCGGCGACCCCGCCGTGGGTGATCCAGGCCTTGGTGCCGGTGATGATCCAGTCGTCGCCGTCGCGTACGGCCTTGGTGGTCAGCGAGGCGGCGTCGGAGCCGGAGGCGGGCTCGGAGAGGCAGTACGCGCCGAGCAGGCCGCCGCCGAGCATGGCGGGCAGGTGGGCCTTCTGCTGCTCCTCGGTGCCGTATCCGGCCAGGCCGTGGCAGGACAGGGAGTGCACGCTGACGCCGAGCCCGACCGTGAGGCGGGCCGCGGCGAGCTCCTCCAGGACCTGGAGGTAGACCTCGTACGGCTGCTCGCCGCCGCCGTACTCGCCGGCGTACGGGAGACCGAGCAGGCCGGCCTCGGACAGGAGGGTGAAGATCGCCCGCGGGAACTTCCCGGCGTCCTCCTCGTCGGCGGCCACGGGGCGGATCTCCCGCTGGGCGATCTCTCGTACGAGCGCTAGGAGATCCCGGGACTCCTCGGTGGGCAGCTGACGGTCCACCGGCTGCGGGGCGCGGTCTGTCATGGCGGCGCTCTCCTCCCTCGTCGGGCACGGCGGCGGCACGTGAGGTGTGGGACGGGCCGCCGGGTCTCGGTGCTTCTCACAGCCGATACTGCCCTCCCGGATCACGGAAGCGGCAGATCAGTGGCTGCGGGCGGCTTGAGTATGCCCGATCAGCGACTTCCCGTCACTGGGGCAAGATCACCCGCCGGATCGAACGCGTCTTCGGGAAAGGGTGGCGGCGGACACTCCGGGACGAACTCCCCGATCACCGTCAGCGTCGCGCGCAGCTGGCGGACGAGGAGGGCCCCGAGCCGGTCCCGGTCGGGCTGGCGTGAGACGGATTCCGGACCGCCGTCCGCCCCGGCGCCCGTCTCTGCGTCGGCGTCGGCGTCGGCGTCGGGATCGGCATCCGCCGCCAGGGCGCCGATCCACTCCAATGCGGCCCCCTCGACCCCGGACAGCCAGCCCACCAGCGCGAGCCGGGCGAGCGGCGGGACGGCGCGGCGCCCGTACGCGCCTTCGGCGATGGTGGCCACCAGCTCCTCGCGCACCGCGTCGCGGATCGCGAGCACCTCGGCGTCGGAGCCCACTCCCCCGGTGACGATCGTGCGGTAGGCGGCCTGGTGGTGCTCGGCGTAGTGGAGGTAGCCGTCGATCGTGCGGCGCACCCGCTCGGCCTTGGGCAGGTCCGGCTCCCCGGCGGCGCGGGCGACGAGCTCGGCCACCGAGTCCTCGACGATGGCGAGGTAGTAGCCGCGCTTGCTCTTGAAGTAGTAGTAGATCAGCCCCTTGGCGACGCCCGCCTGTTTGGCGATGTCGTCCATGGAGAGCGCGTCGTACGAGGTGTCGGCGAACAACTTGCGCCCGGTCGCTATGAGTTCGGCCCTGCGGACCTGCGAACGCTCGCTCGCGCCGCGCTGCTGACTATTATTCAAATTCGGCCCTAGCCTCGAACTGCCACAGGATGCCCGCAGTATGGCAGACCTGCCTCATGCACTTCCCCTGCGCACCGGACGACGTACGGGAGGCACTTCCATGAGTACCGGCAGAGGCATGAACAGAGGCACGGACACGGCCCGCGGGCGCGAAGGCCGGCTCCACTGGCGGAAGTCGGCCGCGGTCGCGGTGCCCGCGGTCCTCGCGGTCGGGGCGATGGCCGTGGTCATGGCCGAGCTGACCGCGGGCGGTCCGGCCGGGGAGGTCACCGCGAGCAGCCTCGTCATCGACGGCGGCTGGGCGCCTGGCGCCGGACCCGGCCGTTCTGGGGCGGGCCGCTGGTCATCCCGGGCGGGGCCGAGCTGCCGGCGGTCCCGCCCCACGGGCCGCCGACGGCCCCCGGACTCCCCCGACGGTGCGCACCCGCGACGGCCGCGAGGAGTACGGGCTCGCCGCCACGTCCCTTGAACTGCGGGGCAACGTGACCTTGTACCTGACGAAGTTCAGCGGCTGCATCGAAGGGCTGCCGTGCGTCACGTTCAGCCCGGACGGACTGCCGGCTCCCCCGGTGATCCCGCCGTTCGTCTTCATGACCCGGGTCAGCGCGGAGCAGGCCCTGGTCACCGCTGACCTGATCATCACGGACGGCCTGCGGCTGGAGGCTTCGTAGGCGCAGGCCCGCGGATCAGAGCCAGCCGACCTGCGTGACGAACATGGCGACGACGACCACCAGCGTCCAGCCGAGCACGTGCTCCAGCCACTTGGAGTGGTCCTTGGGGCCACCGGTCCGGACGAGGTTCCGGGCGCGGGCGGTGAGGGAGGCGCTGTATGCGGTCATGCCGTCCAATGTGACAGCGTTCGCGGCTTTCGCGGTAGAGACGATCGTCACTCGTGGCACGCGTCACGCGTCCCGGCGTGCCACCGGGCCCCGGCCGGCTCGCGGTCGGGGCCCGGTGCGTACGCGGGTCAGGTCGCGCGGTTGCGGCCCGCCATGCCCGCCATGGAGAGGGCGAGCAGCAGCGCGACGCCGCCGGTGATGACGTTGCTGACCACGGAGCGGGTCGTGCTGACGTCACCGGCGATGACCCAGGGAGCCACGATCGTCCAGGCTCCGATGGCGACCGCCGTCCAGGCCATCGCGTGGGTGCGTTCGTAAGCGGAGCCGAGTCCGCCCATGCACAGGCAGTAGGCCACGCCTGCGATCAGGTTGTTGATCGCCAGCGAGCTGAGTCCGCTGAACCCGGCGATCCAGGGCGAGGCCGCCAGGTACAGGCCCGTGATGAGGGCCAGTGCCTCCACGGTCTGCGCGGCGGGGGTGCTGGTGACCCGCTCGAACCGGGAGCGCATCTCGGCGAGGTCGGGGTGGTGTTCGATGCTGTGGGTGGTCATGGCGGGCCGCCTTCTGGAGAAGCCTTATATGCCCTGTACGCCTTTATGTTCCGCTTATCCGCGCTCGCGGTCAACGGGAACTTCCGGCACTCCGATCACAGCACTCCCACCGCCCGGAGGGCGGCGATCTGGGCGAGGCTCGGGCGGGCCGGGGCGTACAGGTAGCAGATGCCCCCGGAGCCGGACGCAACCTTTCCGGCGGAGTTGTTGCGCTTCGTCCGCAACCAGACGTTCTCCCACTCCCGGCGCCCGTACACCCGGCGGACGGCCGTGTTGTCGGGGGAGTTCGGGTCGTTGGCGACCACGTCCCCGGCGGCGGTGAAGCCGACGACGGTCATCAGGTGGCCCGCGGTGCCGTAACCCGCGCCGGTGAGCTCCTCCGCGCGGAAGGACTGCGAGGTGATCACCGGGATGCCGGCCCGGACCAGGGTCTCCAGGTCCGTGAGGGAGCGGAGCCGGGTGACGACCCCGGCGAGATCGGTGTAGGTGGCGGCGTACGCGGCATTGAAGGGCCAGTTGCCGCAGCCCTTGTACGCGCTGTCGTACGTGGACCGGGCCGCGTGGCAGACCTGCGGGTCGGGGTAGCGGGAATCGACCCAGGCCAGGTCCCCGGCGGCGGGCTTGCGGCCCCAGTACTCGATGATCATCTGGGAGGAGGTGGGGCTGCACCAGGCCTCGCCGCCGTTGTCGTACTGGGGGTAGTGGCCCTTGTGGACCTCCTGCGAGTAGCGGGGGACCTTCAGCTCGTGGGCCTTGCCCGAGGAGGCGGAGGCGGGAACGGTGAACCGGTCCGGGACGTCGGAGACCATGGCCCCGGCCAGCCACACCGTCGGGCCCTGGGTGGCGCCGGGCTTGCGGTGGAGGGTCAGGCGCAGCTGCCACTCCGCGATCCGTACGCCGTTCGCCCGCGCGGGGGCGTCGACGGCCAGGGTGTCGGTCCACACGGTGGTGGTGCCGTCGGTCTGGCCGTCCACGGAGGTGCGGCGGATGTCGCCGTCGCCGGAGGCCCAGCGGCCCATCACGTACCAGGGGGAGGCCGCGCCACTGCCGTACGTGGCGCGCAGTTCCACCTTGATCCAGGTGCCCGCCGGGGTGCGGGCGTTCCAGGAGGCGATGGCCTCGGTGCCGGGCACGCCGGAGCGGTGCACCGGGGAGGTCCAGACCGCGTACTCCCACGTCGCCTTCTTGGCGGTGTGCGGGTCGGTGTACTCGGTGCGGCCGGCCGGGGTGTCGATCACCAGGCCGGGGCGGGCGCCGGCGAGGGCGGTGGTGCCGTGGTGGGTGCCGGCCAGCCAGTGCGCGTGCGAGTACCAGAACCGGTTGTCCACGGTCTTGGCCGCGGCCGCGGCTGCCCCGTCGGCCTCCACCTCCACCTCCACCTCCGCTTCCGATTCCGCTTCCGCCTCGGCCGGGCCGTCGCCGGCGCCGGTTCCGGCGGGGGGCGTCGCGCTGGCGGCCGAGGCCCGGCCGCCCGGGACGGTGGCCGCCGCGGCCGCGGCGAGCGCGACGGCCAGCAGGGCACGGCGTGGTGTGGGTGCGGTCATCGGCGTGGCCCCCAAGGGTCGGTGCGGCTGGGTCGGCTCCCCCACCCTTCCAGTTCCCGCCCGCCGGGCGGCGAAGCCACGGCCCCGTGTCGGGGTGACGCGGGACCGGGGCGGGCCGGGGCACGGACCGGGGCCCTACCCTGGCCGGGTGGAGCCTCAGCAGTCACTTCAGTCACTCGCGCGCGAACTCGTCACCCTGCCCCCTTCGCTGGGCCCGGTCCGGCTGATCGCCGTCGACGGGCACGCCGGGTCCGGGAAGACCACGTTCGCCGGGCGGCTCGCCGAGGCGCTGGGCGGGGCGCCGGTGCTGCACCTGGACGACGTGGCCACCCACGAGGAGCTGTTCGAGTGGCCGGAGCGGCTGCGCGCGCAGGTGCTGGAGCCGCTCGCCGCCGGTCGGCCGGCCCACTGGGCCCCGTACGACTGGGTCGAGCGCCGGTTCGGCCCCGAGCGGGTGCTGGAGCCGGTTCCGGTTCTGCTGATCGAGGGGGTCGGGGCCGGGCGGCGGGCGCTGCGCCCGTATCTGGCGCGGCTGCTGTGGATGGAGACCCCGCGCGCGCAGTCCTGGGGGCGCGGGCGAAATCGGGACGGGCGTGAACTTTCCGACTTCTGGGACGGATGGGAGCGCGCGGAGCTCGCGCACTTCGCGGATGATCCTTCGCGCCCCTTCGCGGACACTTTGGTACGCCAGAGCGGTACGGGGTACGAGTGGACTTCCGAGGCGGATGCGACCGCCGGAAGGGCCTCTTCCGTTACGGAAGGTGACGGATTCCCCCGGGCCTGAGCAGCGCGGGAGAACCGCCCGCGCGGGCCTTCACCGACTTGCTTGACCTGGGCCCCGCACCGGCCTTACGTTCTGAATGCGCGGTCTTTCCAGGCCGCAGCGGACGCGAAGCCCCCGATTGTTCCCCCGTGATCGGGGGCTTCGTTCTGCCCCGGGCCGGCTTCCCGCCGGCGCCGTGCGGGCCCGGTCTCCCCGAAATCTTCACCCTGAGTCACCTTGTGCGCCGCTGGTTCGCCTCCGACCGGTGCCCGCCGCACCCTACGTATGGTGCTTGGCCGCAGGTACGATGCATCCCTGATTTCATCGGCGCAGTGGACAACTCGCGGGCGCGACGCGGGGGTTGCTGTGCACCACGGGGGCAGGCTTGTGGGGGATGTGATGGATTTCGGCACGCCGGGCACGCACGCCCCGGCCGAACTCGCCTGGCTGCGCGGGGTGGACGCCTGCACGATGGGCGCCTATCCGCAGGCCGAGGAGGAGTTCCGGGCGGCCGTACGACTGGATCCCTCGATGGCCGACGCATGGCTGGGCCTGCACGCGCTCCGGGTGGACACCGCGAACGCCTTATTGCGCATGTACGCCCACCGCGACCGCTTCGGCGAGCAGCGGGCCCGCCACCGGCGGACCCTGAACTCCTGGTACTGGCTGGGCTGGTGGGTACAGCCGGTGCTGGAGAGCCGGCGGGACCTCCTGCTGGCCCACGCCTCGCACTGGCTGGACGGCCGGCACGTACCCGAACTGGACCAGGCGCTGGCCGCGCTGCCGCCGGTGGACGCCGATACGCAGGTGCGGTTCCTGCACGCCTGCCGGTCCTACCTGGTCAAGGACTGGGAGCAGCTGGTGCGGCACACCGAGCCGCTGGTGAACGATCCGCTGCTCGGCATCGAGGCGGGCCTGTTCGGCGGGATGGCCCGGGTCCGCCTGGAGATGTACGGGCAGGCCGAGCCGATGCTGTCGGCGGCGCTGATGCGCTGCCGCAGCGAACAGCCGCAGCGCAAGGAGCTGCGGTACTGGCTGGCGCGGGCGCACGAGGGGACCGGGCGCAGCGCGGCGGCGCTGCCGCTGTACCGGGCGGTGCACCGGGTGGACCCGGCGTTCATGGACACGGCGGCCCGGCTGACGGCGATCGAGGACAGCGACTACGTCGACGGGGCCGACGGATACGCCGGGTACGCCGCGTCCGGCTACGAGGGGTACGCGGGCCACGATCTCTCGCCGGTCGGCGGGGACTTCGCGGCGGTGGCCCTCGGCGGCGGCCCCGTCCAGGACGTCGCGGCGGACGGGCAGGCGGATCCGGACCCGCTGATCGCGCCGGATCCGGACCCGCGGTTCGGGGCTCCGGGCGGCCCGGGCACGGGCCGGGTGGAGGGCGTACGCCGCAAGGTGGCGGTCCCGCCGCAGGCCGGGCCCGGGGGGCTGCCGACCGGGCCGGCCGATCCGGCGCTGCTCGCCGAGGCGCTGGCGGAGCTGGAGCGGATGGTGGGCCTGGAGCCGGTGAAGCGGCAGGTGAAGGCGCTCTCCGCGCAGCTGCACATGGCCCGGCTGCGGGCCGGGCAGGGGCTGCCGGTGCAGCCTCCGAAGCGGCATTTCGTCTTCTCCGGGCCGTCGGGCACGGGCAAGACGACGGTGGCGCGGATCCTGGGCCGGGTCTTCTACGCGCTCGGGCTGCTGGGCGGGGACCATCTGGTGGAGGCCCAGCGGGCGGACCTGGTGGGCGAGTTCCTCGGGCAGACCGCCGTGAAGGCGAACGAGCTGATCGACTCCGCGATCGGCGGGGTGCTGTTCGTGGACGAGGCGTACAGCCTCTCCAACACCGGGTACAGCAAGGGCGACGCGTACGGGGACGAGGCGCTCCAGGTGCTGCTGAAGCGGGCGGAGGACAACCGGGACCACCTGGTGGTGATCCTGGCCGGCTATCCGGCCGGGATGGACCGGCTGCTGGCCGCCAATCCGGGGCTGTCCTCGCGGTTCACGACCCGGGTGGACTTCCCCAGCTACCGGCCGCTGGAACTGACCGCGATCGGCGGGGTGCTGGCGGACGCGAACGGGGACTGCTGGGACGCGGAGGCCCTGGAGGAGCTGCGCAGCATCAGCGGGCACGTGGTGGAGCAGGGCTGGATCGACGAGCTGGGCAACGGCCGCTTCCTGCGCACCCTGTACGAGAAGAGCTGCGCGTACCGGGATCTGCGGCTGGCGGGCTTCCCGGGCGAGCCCTCCCGGGAGGACCTGGCGACGCTGCGGCTGCCGGACCTGATGCAGGCGTACGGGGAGGTCCTGTCGGGCCGCGGCCCGCAGGACCGCGACCGGCCGGAGCCGCCGCCGCTGTAGCGGGGGCGGCTGCGGCCCCCGCTACGGCAGCGGCGCGTCAGACTCCGGCGGCGCTGGTCTGCCGGGGGCCCGGGCGGCGGGCCGGGACGCGGTGCGCGGGGTCGCGCACCTCGCCGACCAGCATCTCCAGGACGTCCTCCAGGGCGACCAGCCCCAGCACCCGGCCGGCCGGGTCGGCGACCTGGGCCAGATGGGTGGCGTCCCGGCGCATGACGCTGAGCGCGTCGTCCAGCGGGAGGGTGGCGGACAGGGTGGTCATCCGCCGCCAGACCCGCTGGGGCACGGCCCGCTCCCGCTCCTCCAGGTCCAGTACGTCCTTGACGTGGACGTAGCCCATGAAGGCGCCGTTCTCGGAGCGGACCGGGAAGCGGGAGTATCCGGTGCGGACCGTCAGCTGCTCGATCTGGCGCGGGGTCGCCGAGGGGCCGACCGTGACGAGCCGGTCCCGGGCGAGCAGGACGTCGGTGACCGGGCGGCTGCCCAGTTCCAGGGCGTCCTCCAGGCGCTCCTGCTCGCCCGGCTCCAGGAGCCCGGCCTGCCGGGAGTCCTCGACGAGCCGGCCGAGCTGGGCGCTGGTGTAGACGGCTTCGACCTCGTCCTTGGGCTCCACCTTGAAGAGGCGCAGGACCAGGTGCGCGCAGGAGCCGAGCGCGGCGGTGACGGGGCCGCACAGCCGGGCGAAGGCCACCAGCCCCGGGCTGAACCAGAGGGCGGTCTTCTCCGGCGCGGCCATGGCGAGGTTCTTGGGCACCATCTCGCCGATGACCAGGTGCAGGAAGACGACGGCGGCGAGCGCCACCGCGTAGCCCAGCGGGTGGATCATGCCCTGCGGGACGTGCGCCGCGTGGAAGAGCGGCTCCAGCAGGCGGGCCACCGTCGGCTCGGCGACCGCGCCGAGGGTCAGGGAGCAGATGGTGATGCCGAACTGGGCCGCCGCCATCATCCGCGGCAGGTTCTCCAGCCCGTACAGGACCTGGCGGGCCCGCTTGGACTCCTTGGCCAGCGGCTCGATCTGGCTGCGCCGTACGGAGACGAGCGCGAACTCGGCGCCGACGAAGAAACCATTGGCCAGGACCAGGAGCAGGGCGAAGAGCAGTTGGAGGGCGTTCATCGGCCGGCGCCTTCCAGCTGGGCCGACTGGGCCGGCTGCGGCGACCGCGCGTCCGGGGAGGCCTGCCGGCCGGGCCCGGTGCGTACGGAGCCGGCGTCGATCAGGACGGTGGCGCGGGCGGCCTCGGGGCCGGTCCCGTGCCCGGCGGCGGGGACGGTGCCCAGCCGGACCAGCCGGACGCGTTCGGCGCGGTTGCGGCCGACCTGGCGGACGGACAGCTTCCAGCCGGGCAGTTCGGCGCGGTCCCCGGGGGCGGGGATCCGGCCCAGCAGGTCCGCGACGAGGCCGGCGACGGTCTCGTACGGGCCCTCGGGCACCTCCAGGCCTATCCGGCGCAGGGTCTGCACCCGGCAGCTGCCGTCGGCCTCCCAGGAGGGGCGGCCGTCCTCGGCGGGCACGGCCGCCAGTTCGGGGCTCTCGTCCTCGGCGAGGTCGTGCTCGTCGCGGACCTCGCCGACGAGCTCCTCGACGATGTCCTCCAGGGTGACCACCCCGGCGGTGCCGCCGTACTCGTCGACGACGACGGCCATCGGCTGCTCGCTGCGCAGCCGCTCCAGCAGCGGCTGCACCGGCAGGGAGCCGGGCACCAGCAGCGGGGCGACGCAGATCCGGCTCACGCTGGTGCGGGCGCGCTCGGACTCGGGCACGGCGAGGGCGTCCTTGAGGTGGACGACCCCGGTGACCTCGTCGATGCGCTCCCGGTAGACCGGGAAGCGGGACAGCCCGGTGGCGCGGGTCAGGTTCAGCACGTCGGCCGCGGTGGCCGTGTGCTGGAGGGCGCTGACCTTCACCCGGGGGGTCATGACGTGCTGGGCCGTGAGCTCGCCCAGCGAGAGGGTCCGTACGAAGAGGTCGGCGGTGTCCTGTTCGAGGGCGCCGGCCTGGGCCGAATGGCGGACCAGGGAGACCAGTTCGCCGGGGGTGCGGGCGGAGGCCATCTCCTCGGCCGGCTCCACGCCGAGCGCCCGCACGAGGCGGTTGGCGACGGCGTTGAGGCCGGCGATGACCGGCCGGAAGGCACGGGAGAAGACCTGCTGCGGGCCGGCCACGAACCGGGCCACCTGCAACGGCCGGGAGACCGCCCAGTTCTTCGGGACGAGCTCGCCGACGACCATCTGGACGGCGGAGGCGAGCAGCATGCCGATGAAGACGGCGATGCCGGAGACGGCTCCCGCGGGCAGGCCGGTGGCCGCGAGCGGCCCGGCCAGCAGTCCGGCGAGGGCCGGTTCGGCGAGCATGCCGACCACGAGGGAGGTGATGGTGATGCCGAGCTGGGTGCCGGAGAGCTGGAAGGACAGCTCCCGCAGGGCCTCGACCACCGTGCGGGCACGGCGGTCGCCGTCGGCTGCGGCGCGTTCGGCCTCGGGCCGTTCCACGGTGACGAGGCCGAACTCGGCCGCCACGAAGAAGCCGTTGGCGAGGATCAGGGCGAATGCCGCCACGAGCAGGAGTAGCGGGATGGTCATGCCGCCGCCTCCGTGGGGAGGGCGGCGCGGGTACTACCGGACGATCCGTCCATTGCTGGAGGGAGTCACTCCTCAAGTCGCAGGTGCCCGCGGGCCTCGGGGTCCCGGGGCCGGTGGGAGGGCGCTGGGGTGCGCCCCGCCACCAGGGTAGTCACTGAGATCGCCGCCGCAATGGGACGCAGCCGTCGGCTGTGGCTGCGGTGCTTCGTCCGAGAGCCGCTCGAGGCCCGTTCGAGGCCCGCTCCACGGCTGTTCGCCGTGTGTTCGATCTCCGCCGTCCGGGGTGCGGCGGCGGGGCGTCCGTGCGGCGGGCGGGTCAGTGGTGGTGCGGCCCGGTTCCCCGGGCCTCGGCGAGCGCGCGCAGTGCGCGGGCGTCGCCGATGGCCTGCTGCTTGGCCACGCCGGGCTGGATGCCGAGGGCGGGCAGGCTCGTACCGTCGCTCAGGTCCAGGAACACCCACGGATCGCCCGGGCGGAGGTTGACGCGCAGGATCTGCGCCCACTCCAGGCGGCGGGTGTTGGTCAGGTTCACGACGGTGACGCCCGCCTCGTCCGCGACCACCTTGGGGCGGCTGAGCAGGACGAGTACGGACGACAGCAGGACGGCGGTGAAGATGAAGCTGATCCGCTCCCCCGGGCCGAGGTTCTCCAGCAGGAGGGCGATCGCCGTGATGGTGGCGAACATGGCGAGCCCGACGCCCAGCAGGACGGCCCGGGTACGGGTCGGCCGGAAGGTGACCGGCAGGGCGGGCAGTGCGGGCTGGGCGGCGGACTCGGCCATGATGCGGGAGATGCCTTCGGGAGGGGGCGTACGGATCTGAAGGACGTACGGGTCAGAGACGGCAGGCGTGGATCGAGGTGGTGAGGATCGCGCGCGCGCCGAGCTCGTACAGGTCGTCCATGATCCGCTGCGCCTCCTTGGCCGGGACCATCGCGCGGACGGCGACCCAGCCCTCGTTGTGCAGCGGGGAGATGGTCGGCGACTCCAGGCCCGGGGTGAGGGCGACGGCCCGCTCCAGGTGCTCGGCCCGGCAGTCGTAGTCCATCATCACGTAGCTGCGGGCCACCAGGACGCCCTGGAGGCGCCGCAGGAACTGCTGGGCCTGCGGGTTCTCGGCGTCGGCCCCGTTGCGGCGGATGACCACGGCCTCGGAGGTGAGGATCGGCTCGCCGATGACCTCCAGGCCGGCGTTGCGCAGGCTGGTGCCGGTCTCGACGACGTCCGCGATGATCTGGGCGACGCCGAGCTGGATGGCGGTCTCGACCGCGCCGTCCAGGTGCACGACGGAGGCGTCGATGCCCTGCTCGGCGAGGTGCTTGGCGACGATTCCCTCGTACGAGGTCGCGATCGTCATCCCCGTGAAGTCCTCGGGGCCCTTCGCGGTGCCGGGCTTGGTGGCGTAGCGGAAGGTGGAGCGGCCGAAGTTCAGCGGGAGGATCTCCTCCGCGCTGGCGCCGGAGTCGAGCAGCAGGTCACGGCCGGTGATGCCGATGTCGAGCTTGCCCGAGGCGACGTAGATCGCGATGTCCTTGGGGCGGAGGTAGAAGAACTCCACCCCGTTCTCGGGGTCGAGGACCACGAGCTCCTTGGACTCCTTGCGCTGGCGGTAGCCGGCCTCATGGAGCATCGCCGACGCCGCTCCGGAGAGTGAACCCTTGTTCGGGACGGCGATGCGCAGCATGGGTCTTCCTTCAGTGCGTGGATTGCGAAAGATGTGGGTTGAGCGGCGGGCGGGGGACCTGCGGGACGGGCTCCGGCCTAGAGGTGCGCGTAGACGTCGTCGAGGGAGATCCCGCGCGCGACCATCATCACCTGGACGTGGTACAGCAGCTGGGAGATCTCCTCGGCGGCGGCTTCCTTGCCCTCGTACTCGGCGGCCATCCAGACCTCGGCGGCCTCTTCGACGATCTTCTTGCCGATGGCATGGACGCCCTTGCCGACGAGCTCGGCGGTGCGGGAGGAGCCGGGGTCGCCGGTGGCGGCCTTGAGCTGGAGCTCGGTGAAGAGCTCTTCGAAACTCTTGGAGGGTGTGTTCGCCATGATGGTCCTCAGAATACGGGGTCCCCCGTCGCCACTCAGCGCCAGGGTTCGCTGACGGACCGCAGGGTCGCAGCAGTCGAGACGGCGGCGATGACCGCTTCGTGCCCCTTGTCCTCGTTCGACCCCTCGAGCCCGGCGCGGTCCAGCGCCTGCTCGTCGTTGTCGCAGGTCAGTACGCCGAAGCCGACGGGGACTCCGGTGTCGATCGACACCTGCACCAGGCCTTGGGTGACGCCCTGGCAGACGTATTCGAAGTGCGGGGTGCCGCCGCGGATGACGACTCCGAGGGCGACGATGGCATCGTAACCGCGACCGGCCAGTACCTTCGCCACGACCGGGAGCTCGAAGCTGCCCGGGACGCGGAGCACGGTGGGCTCGTCGATGCCCAGTTCGTGCAGGGCGCGCAGGGCGCCGTCGACGAGCCCGTCCATGACCTTCTCGTGCCACTGGGCCGCGATGACGGCGACCCGGAGGTCTCCGCAGTTCCTGACACTCAGTTCGGGTGCGCCCTTGCCGCTCACAGCTGTGCTCCTCGGTTCTTCGTGGTTCGTGGTGTGTGGTGCGTGTGGTGGTGGTTCGTACGTGCTTACTGGTTGCCGCAGGCGGAGGTGGGTACGGCCTGGTCCAGCCAGGGCAGGTCGTGGCCCATCCGGTCCCGCTTCGTGCGCAGGTACCGCAGATTGTGCTCGCCCGCCTCCGTGGGCATGGCCACCCGGTCGTTGACCGCGATGCCGTGCCGTACGAGGGCGGCGGACTTGTCGGGGTTGTTGGTCAGCAGCCGCACGCTCTTGACGCCGAGGTCGGCGAGGATCTGCGCGCCGGCGCCGTAGTCGCGGGCGTCGGCCGGCAGGCCGAGTTCCAGGTTGGCGTCCAGGGTGTCGCGGCCGCGCTCCTGGAGCTCGTACGCGCGCAGCTTGGACACCAGTCCGATGCCGCGGCCCTCGTGGCCGCGCAGGTAGACGACCACGCCGCGGCCCTCGTCCTTGATGCGGGCCATGGAGGCGTGCAGCTGGGGGCCGCAGTCGCAGCGCAGGGAGTGGAAGATGTCGCCGGTCAGGCACTCGGAGTGGACTCTGACCACGATGTCCTGGCCGTCGCCGATCTCTCCGTGGACGAGGGCCACGTGCTCGACGCCGTCGGCGATGGAGCGGTAGCCGTACGCCGTGAAGTCGCCGTGGGCGGTCGGCAGGGCCACCGTGGCCTCGCGGCGCACGGTCGGCTCGGCGGAGCGGCGGTAGGCGATCAGGTCCTCGATGGAGATGATCGTCAGGCCGTGCTTGCGGGCGAACGGGATCAGCTCGGGCAGGCGCAGCATGACGCCGTCCTCGCCGGCGATCTCCACGATCGCGCCGACGGGGCGCAGGCCCGCGAGACGGGCGAGGTCGACGGCGGCCTCCGTGTGGCCGTTGCGGACCAGGACGCCGCCCGGCTTGGCGCGCAGCGGGAAGACGTGGCCGGGGCGCACGAAGTCCGAGGGCTCGGAAACGCCGTCGGCGAGCATCCGCAGCGTGGTGGAGCGGTCGGCGGCCGAGATGCCGGTGGTGACGCCGTGGGCGGCACTGGCGTCGACGGAGACGGTGAAGGCGGTCTGCATCGACTCGGTGTTCTTCTGGACCATCTGGGGCAGCTCGAGCCGCTCCAGCTCCGGGCCCTCCATGGGGGCGCAGATCAGACCGCGGCACTCGCTCATCATGAACGCGACGATCTCGGGGGTGGCCTTCTCTGCGGCGATCACGAGGTCGCCCTCGTTCTCGCGGTCCTCGTCGTCGACGACGACGACCGGCCGGCCGGCCGCGATGTCGCGGATGGCCTGCTCGACGGGGTCGAGCCGGAAAACGGCGTCGAGGACGGCGTCGATGTCGGGCACGGGCTTGAGGGTGGTCATGCCGTTGCTCCTTCCAGGGCCGGGGCGGGGGTGGTGCGCGAACGCTGGTACCAGTCGTGGGCGCCCCACAGGACGAGCGCGAAGTAGACGACGTAGACGAGGCCGGAGAAGGCCAGTCCGTTGGTGAAGGCGAGCGGGACGCCGACCAGGTCGACGAGGAGCCAGGCGAACCAGAACTCGACGAGGCCGCGGGCCTGGGCGACCATCGCGACGATCGTGCCGACGAAGATGTAGGCGTCGGCCCACGGGCTCCACGACAGGTTCGGGAAGAGCGTGAACAGGCCGCCGACGGCCAGGGTGCCGAGGGCCGCCCCGGCGAGGAGCAGTCCGCGCTCCGTCCAGGTGGCGGTGCGCACCGCCAGGGTGCCGTCCTGGGCCTGCTGACGGCCGCGCTGCCAGGCGCGCCAGCCCCAGGCGGCCACGCCGATGACGAGGAGCTGCTTGCCGACGCCGCCGGCCAGGTGGGCGGAGGCGTACGCGGCTATGAGGATCAGGCCGGACAGGAGCTGGGCGGGCCAGGTCCATATGGAGCGCCGCCAGCCGAGGGCGAGGGCGGCCAGGCCCATCAGGTTCCCGATCATGTCGGACCAGATGACCTTCTGGCCGAAGACCGTGAAGGCCTCCGCGTTGAGCCAGGTCAGGGCGGTCACTGTCGGCCCTCCTCGGCGGTCAGCGGGTCCACACCCGCGGCCAGCAGGCGCTCTACGTACTTCGCGAGGACGTCGACCTCGAGGTTGACCGGGTCGCCGGGTTGCTTGAGGCCGAGGGTGGTCAGCGCGAGGGTGGTGGGGATGAGGCTGATGGTGAACCAGTCCGCGGCGGCCTCGACCACGGTGAGGCTGACGCCGTCCACCGTGATGGAGCCCTTCTCCACGACGTACCGGGACAGGTTCTCCGGGAGCGAGACCTTGACGATCTCCCAGTGCTCGGAGGGCGTCCTGGACAGGATCTCGCCCGTGCCGTCCACGTGCCCCTGGACGAGGTGTCCGCCGAGCCGTCCGCCGAGGGCCATCGGGCGCTCCAGGTTGACCCGGGAGCCCGCGTGGAGGGCGCCGAGGCTGGAGCGCTTCAGGGTCTCCTGCATGACGTCGGCGGTGAACTCGCCGTCGCCGGTCTCCACGACGGTCAGGCAGACGCCGTTGACCGCGATGGAGTCGCCGTGCTTTGCGCCGTCGGTGACGACGGGTCCGCGCAGGCGGAAGCGGGAGGCCTCCGAGAGCTGCTCGACGGCGGTGACCTCGCCCAGTTCTTCGACGATTCCGGTGAACACTCAGTGCTCCTTGGGGGCGGTGGGGGTGGGGACGGCTTCGGGTACGGGTACGGCGGTGATGCGGAGATCGGTGCCGACGCGGACGGCCTCGGTGATGTCGAGGCGCACCGCGCGGGCGATGTTGGTGATGCCGGCGTCGGCGAGGGCGGCGGGGCCGGAGCCGAGGAGGGCCGGGGCGAGGTAGCCGACGACGCGGTCGACGGCTCCGGCTTCGAGGAAGGCGCCCGCGAGGGTGGGGCCGCCTTCCAGGAAGACGGAGCGCACACCGCGGGCGTACAGCCGGCCGAGCAGGTCGTGGACGGCGATGCGGCCGTCGTGCAGGGGGAGCCGGAGCAGGTCGACGCCCGGCAGGTGCCGGGTGTCGGCGTCCTCGCCGACGACGAGCAGCGTGGGCGCGGCGTCGTCGAGGATGCGGGCGGCCGGCAGCAGGGCGGCGCGGGTGTCGAGGGCGACGCGCAGGGGCTGGGTGGCGCCTTCGACGCCGCGTACGGCCAGGTGCGGGTCGTCGGTGCGCAGGGTGCCGCCGCCCACGAGGACGGCGTCGGCCTCGGCGCGCAGCCGGTGGACGTCGGCGCGGGACTCCGGGCCGGTGATCCAGCGGCTGCTGCCGTCCGCGGCGGCGCTGCGGCCGTCGAGGGTGGCGGCGTACTTCCAGGTCACGTACGGGCGGCCCAGGCGTACGGAGGTGAGCCAGGCGGCGTTGCCGGCCGCCGCCTCGGCCTCCAGGAAACCGCCCTCGGCCTTGACCCCGGCGGCGCGCAGGGTGGCGGCGCCGCCGCTGGCCTGCGGGTTCGGGTCCGGGACCGCGTAGACCACGCGGGTGACGCCGGCCTCGACGAGCGCCTGGGCGCAGGGCCCCGTACGACCGGTGTGGTTGCAGGGTTCGAGGGTGACGTACGCGGTGGCGCCGCGGGCCGCTTCGCCCGCGGCGCGCAGGGCGTGGACCTCGGCGTGCGGGCCGCCGGCCCGCTCGTGCCAGCCCTCGCCGACGACGGTGCCCGCGGCGTCGGTGATGACGCAGCCGACGACCGGGTTGGGGCTGGTGGAGCCGAGGCCGCGGGCGGCGAGCTCGACGGCGCGGCGCATGGCCCGCGCGTCGGCGCCGGTGATGGCATCGACGTGGGCGTCGGGCTCGGGCTCGCCGAAGGCGTCGTGCGGTGCGTGCGCGGCGTGGTTCGCCACCGGGTCCTCCTGCCTCGTCGGGCACGGACTCCGGGGCCTGTCGGGATACGACAGATGAAGCGGTACAGCACACGCGGGGACGCCGAGGCCGAAAAAACGGTCCGCCCGGCCGCATCCGCAGGGATGCGCCGATGAACCGCCGACGGCGGCGTACCGGTGACTGGCCCGCCGCGCACTGCCTCCCATCCGGACTTTCACCGTCGGTCCAGGAATTTCACCTGATCAACCGGCCGCTGGCTGCGGACGGGTCGCGGACTATACCGCCGGTTCGGAATTACACCGACCCCGGAGTGCGCTGCTTACTGGTACTGCTGCCAGTTTGCCACGGGTGATCGGCGGCCATGCGAGTGAGGGGCTGTGGCCTGGGTCACAGGGAGGGGCTCGCGCGGGAGTCCGTCAGGTCGGCGCGCTATTGGTCCAGACCTATTGACGGGGTGGTCTAGTCCTCTTAACGTTCCCTTCATCTTCCCCGGGAGACAGCCCGTCAGATGTGCGCACGTCACGGGCCAACACGCACCACTTCTCCGCCTGTTGTGTCCCTTGTGTCCCGCCATCCCTCCCCTCCCCAGGAGGCACCATGCCGTCCCCCACACGTACGAGAGCGATGCTCCTGGCATCCGGCGCAGCGATCGCCGGCCTGCTGGTGGGCGGGCTCTCGGCAGGCGTCTCACACGCCGCCGACAACGAGAGCTGTCGCCCGGACGGGCTGTACAAGACGGCCGGCGTCGACGTCCCGTACTGCTCCGTCTACGACTCCGAGGGCCGCGAGAAGATGGGCGCCGACCACCAGCGCCGGGTCATCGGATACTTCACCGGCTGGCGGACCGGCAAGGACGGCACCCCCGCCTACCTCGCCAACAACGTCCCGTGGTCCAAGGTCACCCACCTGAACTACGCCTTCGCCCACGTCGGCTCCGACAACAAGATCTCGGTCGGCACCGACAACGCGAACAACGCCGCCACCGGGATGACCTGGCCGGGCGTGGCGGGCGCCGAGATGGACCCGGCCCTCCCGTACAAGGGCCACTTCAACCTGCTGAACAAATTCAAGAAGCAGTACCCGAACGTCAAGACGCTGATCTCGGTCGGCGGCTGGGCCGAGACCGGCGGCTACTTCGGCGACGACGGCAACCGCGTCGCCTCCGGCGGCTTCTACTCGATGGCCACCAACGCCGACGGCTCCGTCAACCAGGCCGGCATCGACACCTTCGCGGACTCCTCGGTCGAGTTCATCCGGAAGTACGGTTTCAACGGCGTCGACATCGACTACGAGTACCCGACCACCATGAAGGACGCGGGCAACCCGCTCGACTGGCAGCTCTCCAACGCCCGCCGGGCCGGCCTCGTCCAGGGCTACGCCGCGCTGATGAAGTCGCTGCGCGAGAAGCTCGACCGTGCGGGCGCCGCCGACGGCAAGCACTACCTGCTCTCCGTGGCCGCCCCCTCCTCCGGATACCTGCTGCGGGGCATGGAGACGTTCCAGATGCAGAAGTACCTGGACTACGTCAACATCATGTCCTACGACCTGCACGGCGCCTGGAACGAGTACGTCGGTCCGAACGCCTCGCTCTTCGACGACGGCAAGGACGGCGAACTGGCCGCCGCCGGCGTCTACTCCACCTCCCAGTACGGCGGCATCGGTTACCTGAACTCCGACTGGGCCTACCACTACTTCCGCGGCTCCATGCCGACCGGCCGCATCAACATGGGCCTGCCGTACTACACCCGCGGCTTCAAGAACGTGCAGGGCGGCACGGACGGCCTGTGGGGCAAGGCCCCGGCGACCACCTGCCCGGCCGGAGCGGGGCTGACCAAGTGCGGTGACGGCGCGGTCGGCATCGACAACCTGTGGCACGACCTGGACACCAACGGGGTCGAGTCCCCGGCGGGCTCCAACCCGATGTGGCACGCCAAGAACCTGGAGAAGGGCGTCGTCGGCGACTACGTCACCAAGTACGGCTTCCCCGCGAACACCACGCTGACCGGCACCTACGCCCGCAAGTACGACTCCACGCTGGTGGCGCCGTGGCTGTGGAACGACCAGAAGAAGGTCTTCCTGTCGACGGAGGACGAGCAGTCCGTCGCCGCCAAGGCCGACTACGTGGTGAACAGGGGCATCGGCGGCACGATGGTCTGGGAGCTGGCGGGCGACTACGGGTACAACGCCGCCAAGGGCCAGTACGAGACGGGCGACACCCTCACCTCCCTGATGTACGAGAAGTTCAAGTCGGCGGCCCCCTACGGCGCGAAGAAGGCGGGTGCGGCCCTGCCCGCCCAGGCCGTGGACATCAAGACGGAGTTCACCGAGTTCAAGCTGGGCGACTCCAACTACCCGATCACCCCGAAGCTCAAGATCACCAACAACACGAAGACCACGCTGCCCGGCGGCACCGAGTTCCAGTTCGACTACGGGACCTCGGCCCCGAACAACGCCTCCGACCAGTCCGGATTCGGCACGAAGGTGATCGCCGGCGGCCACACCGGCACCAACGTCGGCGGCCTGAAGGGCGACTTCCAGCGGGTCTCGCTGAAGCTCCCGGCGTGGCAGACGCTGGCTCCCGGCGCCTCGGTCGACCTGGCGTTCAACTACTACCTGCCGGTCTCCACGCCCTCCAACTGGACGGTGAACATCTCCGGCACCACCTACGCCCTCGCCGGGGACCTGGCGCGCGGCACGACGGTGACGGAGCCGGGCACCACCCAGCCCCCGACCACCCCGCCGACCACTCCCCCGACGACGCCGCCGACCACCCCGCCGACGACTCCCCCCACCACACCGCCGGGCGGGACCTGCACGAACCCGGCGTACGTCGCGGGGACGATCTACAACAGCGGCAACCTCGTCTCGCACAAGGGCCACACCTGGAAGGCCCAGTGGTGGACGCAGAACGAGGAGCCCGGCACCACCGGCGAGTGGGGCGTCTGGAAGGACCAGGGCGCCTGCTGACACCGCGCACGTGCCGCAGGTGAAGAGACGTGAGGACCCGGTGGCCCGGCGGCCACCGGGTCCTCGCACGTCCGGCCGCGGGTGCCCTCGTACGCTGCTGCGGTGATCACACGGGACCCCGCGGCGGGCCGGTCCGCGGGGTGCGGGGCGTGGTGGATCCGGAGAAGCTGGAACGCGGGGAAGGGACGGACACCATGAGCACGATTCTCGTCACCGGAGGCACCGGGAACCTCGGCCGGCCGGTCGTCGCCCGGCTGCGGGCGGCGGGCCACGACGTACGGGTCCTGAGCCGCCGCGCGAAGGACTACCCGGTGGACCTGCGGGACGGCAGCGGGCTGGACGCGGCGATGGCCGGCGCGGAGGTGGTCGTGCACTGCGCGAGCACCCCGCGCGGCGGCGACGACGTGGCCGCCGGGCACCTGATCGAGGCGGCCCGGCGGGCCGGGACGGTCACGAACATCGTCTACATCTCGATCGTCGGGGTGGACGTGGTCCCGTTCGGCTACTACACGGTGAAGTACCGGGTCGAGCGGATGCTGGAGGCGTCGGGGCTGGGTTTCACGATCCTGCGGACGACGCAGTTCCACGACCTGGTGGCGATGCTGGTCGACGCGCTGGCGAAGGTGCCGGTGGTGCCGGTGCCGCTGCCCAAGGGGGTCCGGGTACAGCCGATCGCCGTCGAGGAGGTCGCGGACCGGTTGGCGGAACTGGCCGTCCCGGCCCCGGCGGGCCGGGTCACGGACATGGGCGGCCCGGAGATCCACACGCTGGTGGAGCTGGGCCGGGCGTACCTGGCGGCGACGGGGCGCGGGCGCAAGGTGTTCGCGCTGCCGCTGGCGGGGAAGGCGTACGCGGCCTTTCGCCGCGGCGGCAACCTGACCCCGTCCCACGCGGTCGGCAAGATCACCTTCGGCGAGTTCCTGACGGCCCGGGCCGCGGAGGGCAGGCCCTGAGGCCGGGCGGCGGGACCGCACTCTTCGGCCGGCCGCGGGTGGCGGCCGCCACGACGCCGGGCGGCGACGACCGGTAGGTCCGCCGGCCGGGTGCGGCCAGACACCTCCTAGGGGCCGAAGAGGTCCGCCTGGGCGGCTTCTCGGGCGGCCAGGCGGGCGCCCGTGAGGACCGCCGGATCGCCGAGCGCGGTGGCGCGGACCTCCATCGGCACGGGGGTCAGCTCCGCCAGCCGGCGGGCGACCGCGGCCGCCAGGCCGGCGCCGCCCGCGTGGCCGAGCCCGCCCGCCAGGACCAGGCATCCCGGGTCCAGGACGGCCGCGACGGCGGCCGCGCCCAGGGCGAGCCGCTGGGCCAGGGCGTCCAGGAAGGCCTCGCCCGCGGCGCCCGCCACCGCCTCCTCGACCGGCCCGGCGTAGCCGTGCTCCATCGCGAGCGCGGCCACGGCGTCCCGGCCGACCAGCGCGTGGAAGCCGCCGCCGCAGTCCGTCGCGGAGGGCAGTCGGCCGGTGCCCGGCACCGGGAGGAAGCCGATCTCGCCCGCGCCGCCCGAGGCTCCGCGGCGCAGGTGCCCGTCCAGCACGACCGCCGCGCCGACGCCCGCGCCGAGCCACAGCAGGACGAAGGAGTCCAGGTCCCGGGCGACGCCGACGCGTTGTTCGGCCAGGGCCGCGAGGTTGGTCTCGTTCTCCACGGCCACCGTGGCCGGCAGCCGCCGCTGGAGGGCCGCCACCAGGTCCCGGTGCCAGGCGGGCAGTCCGACGGTGCTGCGCAGCTCCCCGGCCGGGGCCACCAGACCCGGGGCGCCGACCACCACCGTGTGCAGCCGGTCCGCGCCGGCCTCCCGGGCGAGGGCCTCCAGCCGGGTCACGGCCTCGTCGACGGCGTCCACCGGGAGCGCGGCCCGGGCCAGCGGGCGGCCGAGCAGGTCCGCGACGACCGCGGTCGCGCTGTCCGTCCGTACGTCCAGGGCAGCCAGGTACGCGCGGCGGGCGACGATCCCGTACAGCCGGGCGTTGGGGCCGCGGCGCTGCTCGCCCGACTCCCCCACCACCTCGATGAGCCCGGCGTCGGTGAGCCGCTCGACGAGGTCGGCGACCGAGGGGCGGGAGAGTCCGGTCATCGCCTTGAGCTGAGTGGCGGTCAGCGGCCCCTCTCCCTGCAGGAGTCCCAGGGCCAGGCGGTCGTTGATGGCCCGGGCCGTGCTCGGTGACGCGGGCGACGGAGCGGCGGGGGTCAGGGCCTTGGCAGGAATCACGGCGCCCATCCTAAGTAGCTCCGGCACATCAACTATCAGGCAGGGTCCCTGATAGTTTAAATCCATGACAGGGGACACAGACCTCAGCCCGGCGCGCCTGCGCCATGCCCGCTTCGCCATCGCCGCCGTCTTCTGCACCCACGGGGCCGTCACCGGCTCCTTCGCCACCCGTATCCCCTGGATCCAGGACCACGCCCAGCTCGGCGCGGGCACCCTGGGCCTCGCCCTCGCCTTCCCCGCCCTGGGTGCGGCGCTCGCGATGCCGCTGGCCGGCCGGATCAACCACCGCTTCGGGGCCCGCGCCGCGCTGCGCGCGCTGCTGTCGCTGTGGACCCTGTCCCTGATCCTGCCGAGCCTCGCCCCGAACCTGGCCACGCTGTGCTTCGCCCTGTTCGTCTACGGAGCGACCTCCGGGATGGCGGACGTCGCGATGAACGCGCTGGGCGTGGAGACCGAGAACCGGCTCGGCCGCTCGATAATGTCCTCGCTGCACGGCATGTGGAGCGTGGGCGCGCTGATCGGCTCGGCGGCCGGCACGGTCGCCGCGCACGCCGGGGCCGACGCCCGGCTGCACCACCTGGTCGCCGCGCTCGTCCTGACCGCGGCCGGGCTGGTCGCCGTACGAGGAGTGCTCGATCTGCGCAGCGCCGCGGGGGCACAGGCCCCGCCGCACTTCGCGCTGCCCCCGAAGTCCGCGCTGCTGATCGGCGCGATCGGGTTCTGCGCGGTCTTCGCGGAGGGCGCGAGCATGGACTGGTCCGCGGTCTACCTGCGGGACGTGCTCGACACGGACGCCGGTCTCGCGGCCGCCTGCACCACCGCGTTCGCGCTCACCATGGCGCTCGCCCGGCTCGTCGGGGACCGGGTGGTGGACCGGTTCGGGGCGGTGCGCACCGTCCGGGCGGGCGGGGTGCTGGCCACCGCGGGCGGGGTGCTCGTGGTGACGGCCGGGGGCCCGGCGGTGGCGATCGCGGGCTTCGGGCTGATCGGGCTCGGCATCGCGGTGGTGGTCCCGCTGGCCTTCGCGGCCGCCGCGCGCAGCGGGCCGGCCCCGGCGCAGGCCATCGCGGGCGTGGCGACGATCACGTACACCTCGGGGCTGATCGCGCCGTCGGCGATCGGCGCGGTGGCGGACGCGACCTCGCTCGTGGTGTCCTTCGGGCTGGTCACCCTGCTCGCGTTCGCGCTGGTCGCAGGGGCGGCCGTACTGCGGCAGAAGCCGGTGGCGGCCGAGGCCGCACCCCTGGACCGGGAGGAACCGGCGACTGTCCGACCGTAAAATGCATGCCGGCCGCCGGGGCATGCCCCGGCGGCCGGCATGCGTGATCAATCGGTGTCGTTCGGTTCGACGGAAGTGGTGGAAACATGGGCCTCGGCGTGCGCTGGACCCTGCACGGAGACGGGCGGACCCCCGCCCCCGGAGCGGTGGTGCGGCCGGACGAGCGGCTGTCGTGGCCGCGGACCGCCGGGCTCGGCGCCCAGCACGTCGTGGCGATGTTCGGGGCGAGCTTCGTCGCGCCGGTCCTGATGGGCCTGGACCCGAACCTGGCGATCATGATGTCGGGTGTCGCGACGGCCATCTTCCTGCTGGCCACGCGCGGTCGGGTGCCCTCGTACCTGGGCTGCTCCCTCTCCTTCGTCGGCGTCGCGGCGGCGATCCGGGCGGGCGGCGGGGACAGCGCGGTCGTCACGGGCGCGGTGTTCGTGGTCGGCGTGGCGCTGTTCCTGGCCGGGCTCGCCGTGCAGCGCTTCGGGGCGCGGATCATCCACGCGGCGATGCCGCCGGTGGTGACGGGCGCGGTGGTGATGCTGATCGGCTTCAACCTGGCGCCGGTGACGGCCTCGACGTACTGGCCGCAGGACCAGTGGACCGCACTGCTGACCATGCTGTTCACGGGGATGGCCGTGGTCTGCCTGCGGGGTTTCTGGTCACGGATCGCGATCTTCCTCGGGCTGATCTTCGGGTACGCCGTCTCCTGGGTCTTCGACCTGCTCTTCGGCAAGATCCACTCGCCGGTGGGCGGGGCGGAGGCCGTCGACCACTGGCGGCTCGACCTCTCCGGGGTCGGCAAGGCGGACTGGATCGGGCTGCCGGCCTTCCACGCGCCGCAGTTCGAGTGGTCGGCGATCCTGATCGCGCTGCCGGTGGTGATCGCCCTGATCGCCGAGAACGCCGGGCACATCAAGGCCGTCGGCGAGATGACCGGCGACCCGCTCGACGACAAGCTCGGCACGGCGATCGCGGCCGACGGCGCCGCGTCGATGCTGTCGACGGCGGTGGGCGGCCCGCCGAACACCACGTACTCCGAGAACATCGGCGTGATGGCGGCGACCCGCGTCTACTCGACGGCCGCCTACTGGGCGGCGGCCTGCTTCGCGCTGCTCTTCGGCCTGTGCCCGAAGTTCGGCGCGGTCGTCGCCGCGATCCCCGGCGGGGTGCTCGGCGGGATCACCGTCATCCTGTACGGGATGATCGGCCTGCTCGGCGCGCAGATCTGGATCAACGGCGGGGTGGACCTGCGCAATCCGCTGAACCTGGTGCCGGCCGCGGCGGGCATCATCATCGGCATCGGCGGGGTGAAGCTGCAGTTCTCGGACAGCTTCGAGCTGGGCGGTATCGCGCTCGGCACGATCGTGGTGATCACGGGCTACCACGCGCTGCGGTACTTCGCGCCCGCGCACCTGAAGCAGCAGGAGCCGCTGCTCGACTCGGGCACGTCGGCGTACGACACGGGCGACGCGGAGGAGTAGGCGGACGCGGGCGCGGACACCGGCGACGCGGGCGAAGCCGCCCGGGACACCCGCCCCTGAGGGAGCCGGCGGGCGGTCCGGGTTCGCCCGAACCGGCGAAGCACACGGCCAAGTTCCCCGGATCCGCACCGCCGGCTGCGACGCTGCCACCCATGGAAGCGGTACTCGCGCGGATGCGCGCCCTGGACGAGCGGCTCCCCGCGCAGGACGGTGTCGCCGTCTTCAACCGGGTGTACCTGACGGTGACGGAGACCCTCCACGCGCGCATCTCCCACGGGGAGTTCCCGGCGCCGCGGCGGGCGCAGGCGCTGAGCGTGCGGTTCGCCGAGCGGTACCTGACGGCGGTGGAGGCGGACCGGGCCCCGGCCTGCTGGCGCCCGCTGCTCCAGTACCGCCGCCACCCCGGGGTCCGGCCGCTCCAGCACGCGCTGGCCGGGATCAACGCGCACATCGGGCACGACCTGGCACTGGCGGTGGTGGCCACCTGCCGGGCCCTGGACTGCGAACCACGGGCCCTGGAGGCGGACTTCGACCGGGTCGGCGACACCCTGGTGTCCCTGGAGGAACACATCCGGGAGGACCTGATGCCGGGCCCGGACCTGCTGGAGATCGCGGACCCGCTGACCCACCTGCTCGGCTCCTGGAGCCTGGACCGCGCCCGCGGCGCCGCCTGGTCGGCGGCCCGCCTCCTGTGGACCCTGCGCCGCTCCCCCGACCTGGCCGAGGAGTTCACGGACTCCCTGGACGCCGGCGTGGGCCTGGTCGGCCGCTGCCTCCTGACCCCGACTTCCTGATCCCGACTTCCTGACCCCGACCCCCTGATCCCGACCCCCTGACCCCGGCTTCCTGACCGGGCGCATTGAAAACGGGCCGCCGCCGCGCTCGTGGCGCGGGGGCGGCCCGTGGTCATGGGGCCGGAGGGACCGGGTGGGTCAGTCCTCCGGGAGTTCGACCGGGGCTATCTCGTCGTAGAGGTCGCCCGGGCCGGGGTTGGTGGCGTCCGTGGAGCCGCCGAGGTGGTGCATGACGCCCCAGACCGCGTTCAGCGCCGTCTGGACCGCGCCCTCGGCCCAGCCCGCCGTCCAGGAGATGTCGTCGCCCGCGAGGAAGATGCCGCGCTTGTCCTCGGGGAGGCGGTCCTGCATGAAGTGGGTGAACAGGCGCCGCTGGTAGCGGTAGTGGCCCGGCAAGTTGGCCTTGAACGCGCCCATGAAGTAGGGCTCGTTCTCCCAGGACACGGTCACCGGGTTGCCGATGATGTGGCGGCGGATGTCGACCTTCGGGTAGATCTCGCCGAGGGACTTCAGCATGACCTCCATCCGCTCGTTCGCGGACAGCGGCAGCCACTTCAGGCTGTCGTCGCACCACGTGTACGAGAGGCAGATGACGGCCGGCGCGTCCGGGCCGTTGTCCAGGAGGTACGTACCGCGCGTCATACGGTCCGTCAGGGTCATCGACATGACGTCGCGGCCCGTCTCCTCGTCCTTGTCCAGCCAGAACGGCCGGTCCACGGGGATGAAGAGCTTGCTGGACTCCATGTAGTGGGTGCGCTCGATCGCCGTCCAGTGGTCGATCGGGAACAGCGTGTCGTCGCACTCGATCTTCGAGAGCAGCATCCAGGACTGCGCCGTGAAGATCGCGGCACGGTACGTACGGATGTCGCCGGAGGCGTCGGTGACCGTGATGCGGTTGCCGGCCGTGCGGTGCAGGCGGGTCACCGCCGGGCGCGGGGTGCCCTCGTGCAGGGTGGACAGGGACGTGCCCTGGGCCCAGTGCACGATCTTCTCGGGCTCGCGCTCCCACAGCCGCACCGGCAGCTGCTGCGAGCCGCCCACGATGCCGCGGTGGTGGTCGTCGGCCTCGGTGTAGACGACGCGCAGGATCTCCAGGATGGAGTTCGGGAAGTCGGTGTCCCAGCCGCCCGTGCCGAAGCCGACCTGGCCGAAGATCTCGCGCTTGCGGAAGGACTGGAAGGCCTCGGACTTGCAGAGGAAGCCGTAGAAGGTCTCGTCGTCGAGCTTCTCGACGAGCTTGGCCCAGATCTCGCGGATGCGCGGGACGTCCCGCTCGCGCATCGCCTGGTTCATGTCGGAGAAGTCGGCGCCCTCGTCGAGGCAGGCGTTCCACGCGGCCGACACGTCGCGGTAGACCTGCGGGAGGTCGGCGATGGTCTCGGCGTAGTGGGTCTCGCCCTTGAGGTCCACGACCGTCGAGGGGGTGGCCTCGGCGAGCGGGTTCGGGAAGGGCTCGGTGACCAGGCCGACGAGGTCGATGTAGTGCTGGAGCGCGGTGGAGGACGGCGGGAAGCGCATTGCGCCCATCTCCGCCGTCAGGCCCTCGGTGCCGGCGCCCTCGAAGCCGACGGTGCGCAGCCGGCCGCCGATCTGGTCCGCCTCGTAGACGACGGGCTTGAGGCCCATCTTCATCAGCTCGTACGCGGAGATGATGCCGGACAGCCCACCGCCGATGACGGCGACCTCGGTGCCGAACTCCGTCGCCGGGATCTGGCCCAGGCCCGCGGGGTGGGCGAGGAAGTCGTCGTACGCGTACGGGAAGTCCGGGCCGAACATGGTGATCGGCGGCTGTCCGTCGCTGTGCGGGACGGCGGTGGTGGGCACCGTGGACGTCATGGGGTACGGCTCCTTGCGGGGGTGGGGCAGGGGGGAGGGCGCTGGCGGGGCTCAGACGAGGGAGGCGTAGAGCCCGGGGCGGCGGTCGCGCAGGTACGGGTTGGTCTCGCGCGATGCGCGCAGCAGCTCGGGATCGGCCTCGCCGATCACCAGCTCCTCGCCGCGCCCGGCCCGGGTGCGGGTCACCCCGTCGGGGCTCGCCAGGCAGCTGAGTCCGACGAACTCGAACTCGCCTTCCGGACCGGTGCGGTTGACGTACGCGATGTACATCTGGTTCTCGAAGGCCCGTACGGGGACGAGCTGTTCGGCGACGAACTGGAACGGGTGCATCTGCGCGGTCGGCACCAGGAGGAGGTCGGTGCCGGCCAGGGCGTGGGCCCGGACGTTCTCCGGGAACTCCACGTCGTAGCAGATCATGATGCCGATGCGGAGGCCGTTCAGCTCCGCCTGGACGACGGGGGTGTCGCCGGGGGTGAAGGCGTCCTGCTCGAAGCAGCCGAAGAGGTGGGTCTTGCGGTAGTTCGCGAGCCGGGCCCCGTCGGGGCCGATGAGCTGGGCCGCGTTGTACACCGTGTCGCCCTCGCGCTCCGGGTAGCCGTACAGGACGGCGACGCCGTGGCGGCGGGCGATCTCGCCGATGGCGCGGGCCGACATGCCGTCGGCGGCCTCGGCGAGGGCGGCGACGTCCTGGACCTCCAGCGCGTAGCCGGTCAGGAACATCTCCGAGGTCACGAGGAGCCCGGCACCCGCCTGTGCGGCGCGCTGCGCGGCCTCGTCGAGCGCCTTCAGGTTCTCGGCGGTGTCGCCGAGCCGTCCGGAACTCTGGAGGAGGGCGGTGCGCAGCGGGGGCATGGGCGTACCTCTGTGGCAGGAGGGGAGTGGGTCCTATTGAAGGTACGTTCACCCGTTCGACGTCGACAAGCCATGACTGTTGCGCTCCGCGCATCGATTCGTTGCGCGTTTCACGGCTCGGACGGAGATTCGTTGCGCGAGGCCGTTCGCTCCCTGTCGGCGGGCGCGTAGCGACTGCCGGGGCGACCGGGGCATAAACCCGACCGCGCCGGATGCTGACCCACATGACCCTTGTCCCGCATGATCCGCATGGCCCGCATGACCCGCACGATCCGCATGACCCGCACGCATGTCGTCACCAGCAGAAGGAGTCTCCCACCCCATGGCGCCCGACATCGACACGGCCACCCCGGTCCACGTACTCGACAATCCGGTCTGGGCCGCCCTGAGCGGCCCGAGCAGCGCCCTCGCCGAGACCGGACCCCGGGGCCTGGCGGCGCGGTACGTCGCCGACACCTCTCCGTTCGTCGGGATGGCGGACCCGGAGGACCCCGAGGCCTGGGCCGATCTGGCCGCACTCGCCGGCCCGGGCCAGACGGTCTGGATCACCGGCCTGCCGACGCCTCCCGCGGGGTGGACGACCGAGACCTCGATACCGGGCGTGCAGCTGGACGGTGGGGCGGTACGGATCGAGGCCGCCCCCGAGGCGGTCCTGCTGGGGCCGGCCGACGTACCGGAGATGCTGGAGCTGGTCCAGCTCACGAAGCCGGGGCCGTTCGCGCGGCGCACCGTCGAGCTGGGCACGTACCTCGGGATCCGGCACGAGGGCCGGCTCGTCGCGATGGCGGGGGAACGGATGCGCCCGCCGGGCTGGTCGGAGATCAGCGCGGTGTGCACGCATCCGGACCACCGGGGCCGCGGTCTGGCCGGCCGCCTGATCCGTGCGGTGGCGGCGGGGATCGTGGAACGCGGCGACCGCCCGTTCCTGCACGCGGCGGCGGACAACACGGGAGCCATCGCCCTCTACGAGTCGATGGGCTTCACCCTCCGCCGGCGCCCGTACTTCATGGGTGTCCGCACCCCGGACGCGACGGCCTGACGCAGGTCCCGTACGGCCGGAGTGGGGCGGCGGCAGGTTTCGCGGAGCGGAGAGCGGTCAGACGCGTCGGTAATCCACGGAAAGGAACTGCCATGACCGACGTCTCAAGGCTGCCCGGCACCGCGCACCATCACTGGCAGTGGCAGCTGCGCGCGGCCTGCCGGAACCTGGGCCCCGGGCGCTTCTACCATCCGGCCGGCGAGCGGGGCGAGGAGCGGGACGACCGCGACGAGGCCGCGAAGCGGGTCTGCGCCGTCTGCCCGGTGCGTGCCGCGTGCCTGGAGCACGCGCTGCGGACCCGGGAGCCGTTCGGGGTGTGGGGCGGCCTGACGGAGGAGGAGCGCCGGGCCCTGCCGGAGCCCGCCGGCCGCCGCACCGGTACGGCCCGCGCGAGCGCCGGGCACCGCTGAACGCCGCCCGCGGGACCCCGGACGCGGCTGCGCCCCGGCATCGGGATGCCGGGGCGCAGGGGTGTCCGAGGGCGCAGGGGTGTCCGAGGGCGTATCAGGCCGGTGCGCCCGAGGTGAAGCGGCGCAGCAGTGGGGACAGGACGAGCACCGACTTCGTGCGCTCCACGAAGGGTTCGCCCGCGATGCGCTCCAGTACGCGCTCGAAGTGGCGCATGTCGGAGGCGAAGACCTGGACGAGGGCGTCCGCGTCGCCGGTGACGGTCGACGCGGACACCACCTCGGGGTACCGCTCCAGCCCTCGCCGGATGTCGTCGGGCGAGGTGTTGTGGCGGCAGTAGATCTCTATGAAGCCCTCGGTCTCCCAGCCCATGGCGGCGGGGTCGACGCGGACGGTGAAGCCCGTGATGGCTCCCTCGGCCCGCAGCCGGTCCACGCGACGCTTGACGGCCGGGGCCGAGAGTCCGACCTCGGAGCCGATGTCGGCGTAGGAGCGGCGGGCATCCTCGGCGAGGGCGTGCACGATGCGTTCGTCGAGATCGTTCAGTCGCACTGCGGGTGGATCACTTTTCTGCTGTGGCCACTTCTGCCGTGGCCAGTCGGGAGCGGCGGATGCCGTACAGGAAGTAGACCACGAGGCCGACGGCCATCCAGACACCGAAAGCGACCCACGTCGCGGTCGGCAGGCTGTACATCATGTAGCCGCACGCGAGGAAGCCGAGGATCGGCGTGACCGGGAACAGCGCCACCTTGAAGGTGCGCGGCATGTCCGGCTTGGTGCGGCGCAGGATCACGACGGCGATGTTGACGAGGGCGAAGGCGAAGAGGGTGCCGATGCTGGTCGCGTTGGCGAGCTCACCCAGGGGGATGAACGCCGCGAGCGCGCCGCAGAAGAGGGAGACGATCACCACGTTGGCGCGGGGGGCGCCGGTCTTCTCGTCGACCTTGGCGAAGACCTTGGGGACGAGGCCGTCGCGGGACATCGCGAAGAGGATGCGGGTCTGGCCGTAGAGGACGGCGAAGACGACCGAGGCGATGGCGACGACGGCGCCGGCGGCGAGGACGACGCCCCAGAAGGAGTCACCGGTGACGTTGGTCATGATCTGGGCCAGCGCGGCCTCGGTGCCCTCGAAGTCCTGCCACGGCATGGCGCCGACGGCGACGAAGGCGACGAGGCAGTACAGGACGGTGACGATGCCCAGCGACAGCATGATCGCGCGGGGCAGGTCCTTCTTCGGGTTCTTGGCTTCCTCACCGGCGGTGGAGGCGGCGTCGAAGCCGATGTACGAGAAGAAGAGCGTGGAGGCGGCGGCGCTGATGCCGGTGACGCCGAGCGGGGCCAGCGGGGCGTAGTTGCCGGACTTGATGCCCATGACGCCGATGCCGATGAAGAGCACCAGGGTGACGATCTTCACGACGACCATGATCGTGTTGATCCGGGCGCTCTCCTTGGCGCCGCGGAGCAGGAAGACCATGGCGAGCAGGACGACGACCAGGGACGGCAGGTTGATGATGCCGCCGTCGCCCAGCGGGGCGGCGGAGAGCTTCTCGGGGAGCGTGACGCCTATGGTCCCGTCGAGGAGCTCGTTGAGGTACTGGCCCCAGCCGACGGCGACGGCCGAGACCGAGACGGCGTACTCCAGGACCAGGCACCAGCCGCAGACCCAGGCGATGAACTCGCCCATGGTGGCGTAGGAGTACGAGTACGAGGAGCCGGAGACCGGCACCGAGCCGGCCAGCTCCGCGTAGGAGAGGGCCGAGAAGAGGGCGGTCAGGCCCGCGATGATGAAGGAGATCGTGACGGCCGGGCCGGCCTTGGGGGCCGCCTCGCCGAGGACGACGAAGATGCCGGTGCCCAGGGTGGCGCCGATGCTGATCATGGTCAGCTGCCACATGGTGAGCGAGCGGCGCAGGTTCCCGCCCTCGCCCTGGCCGCCCTCGGCGACCATCTGCTCGACCGGCTTGCGGCGCAGCAGAGGGTTCACAGGCTTGCGGGGCTCGGAGGTGAGCGGTGGCGCCTGGCCGGTTTCGAGCACGAGGGGACTCCTTTGACACTGCGGATGGGGACTGAGGCATCGACCGCAGCGGTCCGGGGCAGGACACAGACAAAGAAGCCTGGGCATGGGGGACCGCCGAGCAGGCGGTCCGCGCCACTCCACGTACAGCGAGTGAGCCTACGAGCTGAGTGATACCGCCCGTAATGCACCATCCTTGCACATTGCCGCACGATCGTTGCGCGGATCTGTCCTGGATGGTCCTTTGTTGCGCGCGGATGATCGATCAATGCGTACGCCCCCTTTGTCCGTTCCGTTGACACCTCGTCAGATCTGCCGCAGCATGCCGCCGGGACCGACGACCGGAGGCTCGCCGTGAACGCCGTGAACGCCGACAGCACCGCCACGCACTGGCTGGACCCGGGGCCCTTCCTGCGCGGGGTCGCCTGGCTGGACAAGGGGCGCCCGGTCCGGGCCGACCCGGAGGACGGCATGCGGCTGCCGTGGGACACCGGTGAGCGGGCCACCCTGCCGATAGGGGTGCGTCTGGAGTTCACGGCGCACGCGGCGCACGCCGTGGAGATCCGCTACCGGGCGACCGTCCCCGGCCCCACCGACGCGCTGCGGGACCTCGCGCACTGCTTCGCCCTGTGGGACCGGCACGGGGTGGTCCGCGAGGTCTGGACCGACCCGGCCGCGGAGGCCGTCGTACGGATCGAACTGCCGGGCGGGACCGGCCCGTTCACCCTCCACCCGCCGGAGGGGCAGTCCCCGCTGGTCCTCGGCCTGCGCGGGGTCGGCGGCGCCGTGGCCCCGGCTCCGGCCGGCCCGCGCTGGGTGGTGCACGGCGATTCGATCACCGAGGGCTGGTGGTCGACCCGGCCCGCCCACGGCTGGCCCGCGGTCGCCGGGCGGGCGCTGGGCTGGGACACGGTCAACCTCGGGTACGCGGGCGCCGCCCGCGGGGAGCTCGCCACCGCCGAGCAGATCGCCGGTCTGCCCGCGGACGTCCTCACCCTGGCGTTCGGCACCAACTGCTGGTCCCGCGTGCCCTTTTCGGCGCCCCTGCTGTACGAGACCACCCGCGCGTTCCTCGACCTGGTCCGCCAGGGGCATCCGCGGACCCCGCTGCTGCTGGTCTCCCCCGTACTGCGGCCCGACGCGGAGCGCACCCCGAACCGGCTCGGCGCCACCCTGGGCGCCCTGCGCGATGCGATGGAGCGGGCCGCCCGCGACCGGATCGCCGCCGGGGACGACCGCCTCGCCCTGCTGCCGGGCCGTGACCTGCTGGGTCCGGAGCACCTGGCGGACGGACTGCACCCCAACGACTCCGGACACCAGGTCCTCGGCCTCGCTGTGGTCACGGCTCTGCGGCGCTCCGGGTTCGGTCCCGGGTGAGTGAAACAGCCCACAGGAATCCGCTTGAACAGATCGACCCCGACAGGGCGTGTCCTGAGCACAGTTGCCGACGCACCGCGGAAACGGGCGGCGGACACGGAGACACCACACGTGGGAGAGATCAAGATGGGCATCAAGCGCGGAACCACCCTGGCCGCCGTCGCAGTCGTCGTCGCCCTGACGGCGACCGCCTGCGGCGGGGACGACACGGCGGGCGACGCGAAGCCGGCCGGGGCCGCGTCCCAGGCTCCCGCTTCCGGCGCCGGCGACTACGGCTCCGACTACGGCGCGGGAACCGCCGCCGGCGCGGATGCCAAGGGCGCCGGGCAGTTGGCGGTCGCCCAGAACGAGCAGATCGGCGCCCTCCTCACCGACAGCGCCGGCTTCACCCTCTACCGCTTCGACAAGGACACCGCCAAGCCGCCGAAGTCCAACTGCGACGGGGACTGCGCGAAGGCCTGGCCCGCCGTACCGGCCGGCGACGCCACCGCCGCCGCGGGCATGGACGCGGCCCTGCTGGGCGAGGTCGTGCGCACCGACGGCAGCAAGCAGCTGACGGTCGCCGGCTGGCCGGTGTACCGGTTCGGCAAGGACACCAAGGCGGGCGAGACCAACGGGCAGGGCGTCGGCGGGACCTGGTTCGCCTTCGCCCCCGACGGCAAGAAGGCCGCGAAGGCGGCGGCCCCCGCGCCGGCCGGAGCGGGCGAGGCCACCGGCGCGCTGACCGTGGCCAAGGACCCCAAGCTGGGCGACCACATCGTCGACGGCAACGGGATGACCGTCTACCGGTTCAAGAAGGACACCGCCTGGCCGATGGCCTCCAACTGCACCGGCGACTGCGTGGCCAAGTGGCCGGTGGTGCCCCCGGTGGACAAGGCCAACGCCAAGGGCATCGTGGAGAAGGGCTACTCGGTCCTGGACCGCCCCGACGGCAAGAAGCAGCAGGCCATCGACTGCTGGCCCGTCTACACCTTCACCGGTGACAAGAAGGCCGGCGACATCAACGGCCAGGGCGTCGGCGGCACCTGGTACGCCGTGTCCCCCGACGGCAAGCTGATCACCACCTCCTGATCCACCGCCCCTCCCCCGCATCCCCCACACCCGGAACCGCGCGGCCCCCTGCCCCTCTCCCCCCTGGCAGGCGGGCCGCGCACCGTTCCGCCTCGGCCCGCTCGTCCCTACACTCCACCGCATGCTGCGCGTACTGGCCGTCGACGACGAGAAGCCGCTCCTCGAGGAGCTCCTCTACCTGCTGGGCTCCGATCCCCGGGTGCTGAGCGCCGAGGGCGCCTCGGACGCAACCGAGGCCTTGCGGCGGATCACCCGGGCCCTGGAGACCGGCCCCGAGGGGCCCGACGGCATCGACGTCGTCTTCCTCGACATCCACATGGCGGGGCTGACCGGCCTCGACATCGCCCGGCTGCTGGCCGGGTTCGCCCGGCCGCCGCTGATCGTGTTCGTCACCGCCCACGAGGGGTTCGCCGTCCAGGCCTTCGACCTCAAGGCCGTGGACTACGTGCTCAAGCCCGTCCGCCCGGAGCGGCTGGGCGAGGCCGTCCGCCGGGCCTGCGCCCAGCTGGGCCGGTCCGCCGCGCAGCCGCCCGAGGCCGCGGAACCGGCCGGGACCGTCGGCCGGTCCGGTCCGGCCGGCCGGACCGGTTTCCCAGGTCACCCGGGGCACCCCGGCCCCCACGGGCCCTCGGGTCCCCATGGTCCCTCCGTCCCGCCGCAGCGCCGCCCCGCCCCCGAGCTCACCGTCGCCGACCGCACCGCGGACCAGATCGCCGTCGAGCTGGGCGGCGTCACCCGGTTCGTGGCGATCGCCGACATCGCGTACGTCGAGGCGCAGGGTGACTACGCCCGGCTGCACACCGACGAGGGCAGCCACCTGGTCCGCATCCCGCTCTCCACGCTGGAGGAGCGCTGGGCGGCCCGCGGGTTCGTCCGCATCCACCGCCGCCACCTGGTGGCCCTCGGCCGGATCGACGAGCTCCGCCTGGACGCCGGCACCACCAGCGTCCGCGTCGGATCCGCCGAGCTCCAGGTCAGCCGGCGCCACGCCCGCCAGCTGCGGGACCTGCTGATGCGCCAGGCGACCGGCTAGAGACGGCCCGGGCGGCCGCCGACCGTCCGGCGTGCCCGTGTGCCGTTCGTCGCACCGAACGGGACGTACGGCGCCCCGCTCCTGCCGTCGGTCGCAGGGCGGGCCCCGCCGCCCGCGGCCGACCGTCCCCGGACCTATGGTGGAGCCGCCGGGAACGAGCTGGGGGTGCGGATGGCCGAGATCCAGGCGCTGCTCGACGCGTTGGCCGTACTGCCCCGGAACCCGCCCGCCGGCCCCGCCGAGGCCGAGCTGCTGCTCGCCCGGCTGCGCAGCGCCGCCGCCCGCTGGGCCGACGTCCTGTACGAGGCCAACGAGGGCGTCCGCCAACAGCTCCCGCCCCGCGCGGAGGCGGCGCTGACCCTGGCCTTCCGCCGCGCCGAAGACTCGTACGTGGAGCTGGAGATCGCCCTGCGCGACTGCGCCGAACACCGCGACCCCGCCCGCTGACACCCCTTTTCGGCCGGTGGGAGGGGGTGGGATCGGCCCGGTTCGCGTCTGTTGCGGGCTCCGGGGCCGTGCGTAGACTCCGGTACCCCCTGCCCCGGGCGATGAGGACCGAGCCTTGAACCAGACGTACGCGCTGACCGCGGTCACCGTCGTCGTCCTGGTCACGGTGCTGGTCGGCGCGCTGGGCCTGCGGATATCGCGGACCACCTCCGACTTCTACGTCGCCTCGCGGACGGTGGGGCCCCGGCTCAACGCGGCGGCGATCAGCGGGGAGTACCTCTCCGCGGCCTCCTTCCTCGGGGTGGCCGGGCTGGTGCTGCTCCAGGGGCCCGAGATGCTCTGGTACCCGGTCGGCTACACCGCCGGATACCTGGTGCTGCTGGCGCTGGTGGCGGCCCCGCTGCGGCGCTCGGGGGCGTACACGCTGCCCGACTTCGCCGAGGCCCGGCTGGAGTCGCAGGCGGTGCGCCGGGTCGCGGTGCTGTTCGTGGTGGGGGTGGGCTGGCTGTACCTGCTGCCGCAGCTCCAGGGCGCCGGGCTGACCCTGGAGATCCTGACCGGGGCCCCGCACTGGGTGGGCGGGGTGGTCGTCGCGTTCGTGGTGACCGCGGCCGTCGCGGCCGGCGGGATGCGGAGCATCACCTTCGTGCAGGCCTTCCAGTACTGGCTCAAGCTCACCGCGCTGCTGGTGCCCGCGTTCTTCCTGCTCGCCGCCTGGGCCGGGGACGGTGCGCCGCGCGCCTCCTTCGACGCCCCGGCGGTCTTCCGGGAGCACACCTCCGTCACGCTCGCCGAGGACGTACGGCTGTCGCTGGACGCGCCGCTGGCGGTGAAGGTCAGCGGGCAGGTCGACGGGCGCACCCACACGGCGGCCCCGCTGACGCTGGAGCCCGGGGAGCACTCCGTACGGGCCGGGGCGCGGCTGGAGTTCGCCCCGGACACCCGGGTTCCGCAGACCCGGGCGAAATCCGGGCGGGACACCGCCCGCTGGTCCGAGCCGATGGACGGGGGCCGGCCGGCGCTCGGCCTGTACGCGACGTACGGGCTGGTGCTGGCCACCTTCCTCGGCACGATGGGCCTGCCCCATGTGGCGGTGCGCTTCTACACGAGCCCGAACGGCCGTGACGCGCGGCGCACCACGCTGGTGGTGCTCGGGCTGCTCGGCTTCTTCTACCTGCTGCCGCCGGTGTACGGGGTGCTCGGCCGGACCTACGCCCCGGAACTCGCCCTCACCGGGGAGGCGGACGCGGCGGTGCTGGTGCTGCCGGACCGGATGGTGGGCGGGGTGCTCGGCGATCTGCTGGGGGCGCTGGTGGCCGGGGGCGCGTTCGCGGCGTTCCTGTCGACGGCTTCGGGGCTGACCATGGCGGTGGCCGGGGTGCTGCACCAGGACGTCCTGGCGCGGCGCGGTGTGCGGACGTTCCGGATCGCGGTGCTGGTGGCGATGCTGGTGCCGCTGGGCGGGAGCGTGCTGCTGACGGACGTGCCGGTGGCGGACGCGGTGGGGCTGGCCTTCGCGGTGTCGGCCTCGTCGTTCTGCCCGCTGCTGGTGCTGGGCATCTGGTGGCGCGGGCTGACCCCGCCGGGCGCCGTGGCCGGGCTGGTCACCGGGGGCGGGGCGGCACTGGGCGCGGTGCTGGCGACCCGCGCGGGGCTGCCCCCGGCGGGGTGGGTGCACACGCTGATGGCGTGGCCGGCGGCGTGGTCGGTGCCGCTGGGGTTCCTGACGATGGTGCTCGTATCGCTGGCGACCCGGTCGCGGATCCCGGCGGGGACGGCGGCGACGCTGGCCCGGCTGCACCTGCCGGAGAGCGTGACCGGGGCCGGTGCGGGCGGTGCTCCGTGACCGGAGCGGTGCTCTCGGCCCTCGCGGTGGCGGGCGCGGCCCTGCTGCTGGGCCTGGGCTGGGCCGGCGGCCGGTGGCACGCCCGGCGCGGCGAACGGGCGACCGGCCTGGACCTCGGCACCCCCGTGGAGCGGGCCACCTTCCACACCCTGCACACCGCCTCGCTGGCCGCTCCCCCGCTGCGCGCCGGGCTCACCGAGGACGCCGCCCGCAAGGCCGCGAAGCGGCTGCGCGCGCTGCTGGGCACGGAGGCCCTGTGCCTCACCGACCGGCAGTCCGTGCTGGCCTGGGACGGGCCGGGCGCCGACCACCACGAGCGGCGGGCGATGGCCCGGGTCGCCCTCATGCTGGACTCCGGCCGCAGCATGAGCGTACGGACGGAGTGCACCCGCCCCGACTGCCCGCTGAAATGGGCGGTGTTCGCCCCGCTCACCGGCGAGGACGGGGTGCTCGGCGCCCTCGTGGCCTACGGTTCGCGGGAGTCGGCGGTGCTGGTGCGGGCCGCGACGGAGCTGGCCCGCTGGGTCTCCGTCCAGCTGGAGCTCTCCGAGCTGGACCGCTCGCGCACCCGCCTGATGGAGGCGGAGATCAAGGCGCTGCGCGCGCAGATCTCCCCGCACTTCATCTTCAACTCCCTGGCCGCGATCGCCTCGTTCGTCCGCACCGATCCGGAGCGGGCGCGGGACCTGCTGCTGGAGTTCGCCGACTTCACCCGCTACTCCTTCCGGCGGCACGGCGAGTTCACCACGCTCGCCGAGGAGCTGCGGTCCATCGAGCAGTACCTGGCCCTGGCCGGGGCCCGGTTCGGGGACCGGCTGAAGGTGACCCTCCAGGTGGCGCCCGAGGTGCTGCCGGTGGCGCTGCCGTTCCTGTGCCTCCAGCCGCTGGTGGAGAACGCCGTCAAGCACGGGCTGGAGGACTCCACCGAGGAGTGCCTGATCACCATCGCCGCCCGGGACGCGGGCGCCGAGGCGGTGATCACCATCGAGGACAACGGGGTCGGCATGGACCCGGCCGTGCTGCGCCGGATCCTGGCCGGGGAGCGCGGCGGCTCCTCGTCGGGCATCGGGCTGACGAACGTGGACGAGCGGATCCGGCAGGTGTACGGGGACGCGTACGGCCCGGTGATCGAGACGGGGGTCGGCGCGGGCATGAAGATCTCCCTGCGGATACCCAAGTACCGTGCGGGCGTGCACAGTTCGGGTCCAGGACTGCAGCCGCCCCGGTACTGACCGGGCGCCGGGCATGCCATCCTGGCCGAGGCGCGGACCGACTGCCGGGGCTTCCCCGGCGGCAGCCGGGGGACAGTCTGGGAGGTTCGCCGACGTGCTGGTCGGGCGGGAACAGCAGCGCGAGGGGTTACGGGACCGGGTGCGCGGCGGTGCGCGCGGCTTCGGCGGCCGCCTGATCGTGGAGGGCGAGCCCGGCTCGGGCCGGACGGCACATGTGCGCGAGGCGCTGGCCGAGGCGGCCGCGCTGGGCTGCCGGGTGCGCTACGGGGCCGCCGACCCCTTCACGGCGGAGCTGCCGCTCCGGTCCGCCCTGGACTGTCTGCACCCCGGGGGCGCCGACCGGGCGGCCGTGGTCGCCCTGCTCCGGGAGGCCCGGGAGGCGGAGCAGCCCGGCGGGGCGTGGCTCGCCGCCATGGACCTGATGGTGTCCGGGGTCGAGGGGTGGTGCGCGCGGGGCCCGCTGCTGCTGGTGCTTGACGACCTGCACTGGGCCGACCCGGCCAGCCTGTTGCTGTGGCGGCGCCTGGGCCGGATGGCGGACCGGCTGCCGCTGCTGCTGGCGGCGACCCGAAGACCGCTGCCCCGGCGTCCCGAGGTGGAGCAGCTGTGCGCCGAGCTGGGCGCGGGCCCGGGCGGGCACACCGTACGGCTGGAGCCGCTGACCGGGCCGGAGTCGGCCGAGCTGCTCCACGAGCGGCTGGGCGCACCCCCCGGCCCGCGCCTGCGCCGGGCCGCCGACCAGGCGGGCGGCAACCCCCGCCTCCTGCACGAGCTGGCGGCGCACTGGTCCCGGGCCATCGAGATCACCGCCGACACCGCCGAACTGACCGTTCCGGAGGAGGAGTTGCCCGAGCCGCCCGGCTCCCTGCCCCGGGGCCTCGGCTACCTCTCCCGCGCCGCCTACACCACCCTGCGGCACGCGGCGCTGCTCGGGCCGGCCTTCACGCCGCGCGAGCTGGCCCTCGTACAGGCCAGGCCCGCCCGCGAAGTGCTGGCCGAGCTGGAGGAGCCGCTGCTGGCCGGGCTGCTGGAGGACACCGGCGAGGAGCTGCGCTTCCGGCATCCCGCGCTGCGCCGGGCCCTGTACGCCGAACTGCCCCGGCCCGCCCGCTCCGCCCTGCACCAGGAGGCGGCCCTGGCCCTCGCCGAGGCCGGGCGCGATCCGGCCCGGACCGCCGAACAGCTGCTGGCCGGGGGCGCCTTGGACCGCTGGGCGGTGCACTGGCTGGCTGACTCGGCGCAGTCCCTGATCGCGGCCGCGCCCGGAGCGGCCGCCGAACTGCTGGAGCGGGCCGTCGGCCAGGCCGACCGCGCGGACCGGGACGCCCTGGAGGGGAGCCTCGCGGACGCCGCCCTGATGCTGCGCCGCCCCGAGTCGGCGGAGCTGCTGGCCACCCTCCACCGGCGGGCGGCGGATCCCGGGGCCCGGGCGGCGCTGGCCTTCAAGCTGGTGTCGGCGCTGATGATCGAGGGTGACATGGGCCGGGCGCTGGCCGTCACCGAGGACGCACTGGCGCAGCCGGTCCCCTCCCCCGCGCTCCGGCTGCGGCTGGAGGCCTGCCGGGTCCTGGCCCTGGCCGAACGGGGCAGCCCGGCGCAGGCCCGCGTCCTGGCCGTCCCGGTGGTGGCGGAGGCGGCCCGGCTGGGCGATCCGCTGTGCGGGGCGGAGGCCCACCACGCGATGGCCTTCGCCCTGTTCCACCTGGGCCGCGGCCGGGAGTCGCTGCGCCATGTCGCCGAGGGGATCGCCTGGGCCCGGCGCGCCCCCGAGGCCAACGACATGCGGCTGCTGCTCCTGGCCAACCAGGCCGAGGGCCACGGGCAGTTCGACGAGCCGGAGCCCGTCGCGGCGGCGCTGCACGAGGCGCGGGAGCTGGCCCTGGCCACCCGCTCGACGGGGCGGCTGGTGGTGACCGAGGCCCTGCTCGCCGAGTTCCGGTACGGGCTCGGCGACTGGGACGCCGCGCTCGCCGGGGTGGCCCGGGCCGACGGGCTGCCCGTCTCGGACGGCTGGCTTCCGGTGGTGGTGCACGGACTGCGGGCGCTCGTACGGGGCCACCGGGACGAGCTCGACGCGGCGCGGGCCGAGCTGGCGCTGCTCCCGCCGGACGCGTTCGCGGCCCCGGCGGCCCGCCGCTACAGCGGGCACGTACTGCTGGCCCGGGCCCTGCTGGCGGAGCGGGCGGGCCGTCCGGCCGAAGCGGTGCGCGAGCTGCTGCCGGCGCTGGCGGACGGCCCGGACGAGGCGAGGGCGTACGCACGCCCCTGGATGCTGTCGGAGATCGTCCGGCTCTCCCTGGAGTGCGGGGACACGGCCACGGCCCGGGCGGCGGTGGCGGCCTGCGGGCGGACGGCGGCGGCGCTGGCCGAGTACCCGGGCCCGGCGCTGGCGCGGCTGCGCTGCGAGGGCCTGTTCGCGCAGGACCCGCAGCTGCTGGCGCGGGCGCTGGAGCGGGCGGAGCGCGGCGGCCGGCCGCTGGTGCTGGGCCACGCGTGGGAGGACCTGGCGGTGGCCCGGGCCTGGCACGGCGATCTGTCGGCGGCGCGGTCGGCGCTGACGCGAGCGGTGTCCGCGTACGAGGGGCTGGGCGCGCGGTGGGACATCGCGCGGGCCGACGCCCGGCTGCGGAGCCTGGGGGTGCGGCGCGGCAGCCGCTCGGCGCGGCGGAGGGCGGCCAACGGGTGGGAGGCGCTGACTCCGGCGGAACTGAAGGTGGCCCTGCTCGTCGCGCAGGGCCGCTCGAACCCGGAGATCGCGAGCGCCCTGTTCCTGTCCGCGCGGACGGTCCAGACGCACGTCTCGCACATCCTGGCGAAGCTCCAGGTCCGCTCGCGGACGGCGGTGGCGGCTCAGGCGGCGACGCGGCGGTCGGGTCCGGCGCCGGCGCCGGGTCCGACGGCGGGTCCGATGGCGGGGCCCGGGCCGTAGCCGGGCATGGCGTCCCTCAGCACCCGCAGGGCGTAGTACGTACGGGACTTGACGGTCCCGGCGGGGACGCCGAGCGCCTCGGCGGCCTCGCAGACCGATGCCCCGCGGAAGTAGATCTGCACGAGCACCGCGCGGTGCTCCGGGCTGAGTGATCTCAGCGCGTCGCGGACGTCGAGGACGGTGGCGGCCTGCTCGGTGCCGTCGTCGGCGACGGGCGCGTGGGCGTCGAGGGCGTCCGGCCCGACCTCGGCGGGCCGGACCAGGCGGGCCCGCCGGGCGTCGATGGCGAGGCGCCGGCCGACGGTGTAGAGCCAGGGGCGCATCGAGGCGTGGCCGCTCTCCAGCACCTCGGGATGTTTCCAGGCGCGGAACAGGGTCTCCTGGAGGAGGTCCTCGGCGCGGTGCCGGTCGCCGAAGGTGAGACCGAGGAGGAAGCCGTAGAGGGCCTTGCCGTGTTCGCTGTGGAGGCGCGCGAGGGCGTGGGCGTCGGTGCGGCGGCCGAGGGTCGTGGTCACGGGGTGCCCCTTCCAGGTCGGATGACCCGAGCGTGACGGACCCGGCACCCGGAGATATCCGCCGCATGGCGTATCCGCCCGCCACCTGCGCCGACCGGTCGAACGGCTCGCCGAACGGTCCCCGCCGAACGCCGGTGGCCCCGGGCCGCGTCCGCGGAGGACGGGCCCGGGGCCACCGGGAATGCGAAAGCGGGGAGCGGGAAAGCGGGGAGCGGAGACTAGCTCCAGCTGGCGTGCAGCGGCTTGCCCTCGGCGTAGCCCGCCGCCGACTGGACGCCGACCACGGCCTTCTCCTCGAACTCCGCGAGGGAGCCCGCGCCCGCGTAGGTGCAGGACGAGCGCACGCCCGCGATGATCGAGTCGATCAGGTCCTCGACGCCCGGGCGGGCCGGGTCCAGGAACATCCGCGAGGTCGAGATGCCCTCCTCGAACAGGCCCTTGCGGGCCCGGTCGTACGCCGACTCCTCGGAGGTGCGGTTCTGCACGGCACGCGCCGACGCCATGCCGAACGACTCCTTGTAGAGGCGCCCGTCGGCGGCCTGCTGGAGGTCGCCCGGGGACTCGTACGTCCCCGCGAACCAGGAGCCGATCATCACGTTCGACGCACCGGCGGCCAGCGCCATCGCCACGTCGCGCGGGTGGCGGACGCCGCCGTCGGCCCACACGTGCTTGCCGTGCTTCTTCGCCTCCGCCGCGCACTCCAGCACCGCGGAGAACTGCGGGCGGCCCACGCCGGTCATCATGCGGGTGGTGCACATGGCGCCGGGGCCCACGCCGACCTTGATGATGTCGGCGCCGGCCTCGATGAGGTCCTTGACGCCCTCGGCGGCCACGATGTTGCCCGCCACGATCGGGACCTGCGGGTCCAGCGCGCGCACGGCCTTGATCGCGTTGATCATCGACTCCTGGTGGCCGTGGGCCGTGTCGATGACGATCGTGTCCACACCCGCGTCGAGCAGCTGCTTGGCCTTCTGCACGAAGTCGCCGTTGATGCCGACGGCGGCCGCGATGCGCAGCTTGCCGTTCGCGTCGGTGGCCGGGGTGTACAGGGTCGCGCGCAGCGCGCCCTTGCGGGTGAGGAGGCCGACGAGCTTGCCGTCCTTGTCGACGGCCGGGGCCAGCTTGCGGTGGCCGGCGTCGAGCTTGTTGAAGGCCTCGCGGGGGTCGATGTCGGCGTCGATGAGCAGGAGCTCCTTCGACATGACCTCGGAGAGCTGGGTGAAGCGGTCCACGCCGGTCAGGTCGTGGTCGGTGACCACACCGACCGGGCGGCCGTCGGCGTCGACGACGACACCGGCGCCGTGGGCCCGCTTGGGCAGCAGGGACAGCGCGTCGGCGACGGTCTGGGTGGGCGCCAGGGTGATCGGGGTGTCGAGCACGTGGTGGCGGGTCTTCACCCAGGAGATGACGTCGGTGACGACCTCGATCGGGATGTCCTGCGGGATGACCACGATGCCGCCGCGGCGGGCGACCGTCTCGGCCATGCGGCGGCCCGCGATGGCGGTCATGTTCGCCACGACGAGCGGAATGGTGGTGCCGGTGCCGTCGGGCGAGGAGAGGTCCACGCCCTGGCGGGAACCGACCGCGGAGCGGCTCGGCACCATGAATACATCGTCGTACGTCAGGTCGTACGGCGGCTTCTGGTCATTGAGGAAACGCACGTGCTGAACATCCCAGTCGATCGAAGGATCCGGCTGCGGCCCCGGCGGGCGGCCGGGGAAACGCACGTACTTCATTCTCCCATGGCCCGGGATTAATGCCGCCCGGGCTGATCGTCCAGGACATACCGGGCCCTGTGGTCTGTTCCTACGGGACGGCCGGCCGTCCCTACGGGACTTTGGTCCTCTGCCGGTGGACCGGACCGGGCCGGTGGGCCAGGGGGAGGATCGATCCTCCGTACCGGGCCGCCGTGAACTCGGCGGCGATCGACAGGGCCGTCTCCTCGGGCGTGGCGCCGCCGAGGTCCAGTCCGATGGGCGAGCGCAGGCGGGCGAGCGCGGCCTGCGGCAGCCCCTCCTCGCGCAGCCGCTGCTCCCGTGCGGCGTGGGTGCGCCGCGATCCCATGGCTCCGACGTAGCCGAGCGGCAGCCGCAGGGCGAGGGCCAGCAGGGGTACGTCGAATTTGACGTCGTGGGTGAGGACGCAGACCGCCGTACGGGAGTCCACCCGGCCCGCCTCCCATTCCGCGGCCAGGTGCCGGTGCGGCCAGTCCACGACCACCTCGTCGGCGTCGGGGAAGCGGGCCGGCGTCGCGAAGACGGGCCGGGCGTCGCAGACGGTGACCCGGTGCCCCAGGAAGGCGCCGATCCGGGCGAGGGCGGCGGCGAAGTCGATGGCGCCGTAGACGATCAGCCGGGGCGGTTCGGCGGCCGATTCGACCAGCAGGGTCAGCGGCTGCCCGCACAGCCCGCCGGCGGTGCCGATTTCAGCCGTCCCGGTGCGCCCGGCCAGCAGCAGGTCCCGTACGTGCACGGCGGCGGCCCGGTCCAGGGCCGCGCCCCCGCCCAGGCAGCCCTCGTACGATCCGTCGGGGTGGACGGCCAGCGCCCGGCCGAGCTGCGGCGGCGGGCCGGAGACCACCCGGGCCAGCGCGGCCCGGGCCCCGCCGGCGGCGGCCTCCAGCACGGAGCCCAGGACGGGCCGCACCGGATCGTGCCCGCGCACCGGGGTGACCAGCACGTCCAGGACCCCGCCGCAGGTCAGGCCCACGGCGAAGGCGTCGTCGTCGCTGTATCCGAAGCGGTGCACGCCGCCCTCGCCGGAGGCGATGGCGTCGAGGCACAGCTCGTGCACGGCGGATTCCACGCAGCCGCCCGAGATGGAGCCGAGCGCGGTGCCGCCGGCGTCGACGGCGAGCGAGGCGCCCGGGCCGCGTGGCGCGCTCCCGGTGACGGCCACCACGGTGGCCAGGGCGAATTCCCGGTGCGCGGCACACCACGCGCGTAGTTCCTCGGCGATGTCGAGCATCAGCGGATGTACTCGCGTCTCGCGCTCTGGCCGGGGATCAGCGGCCGCGGGGGCAGCACGGGCGGGCCGGTCCGCGGTACGGGACCGGGCGCTCCGGTGCGCGGCCGGGGGGCCGGCGCCCCGCCGATCGCGGGCCGGCCGGGCGGGGGGAATCCGTCGGGGACCCGGCCGCGGGCGCTGAGCAGCTTCGAGGCGTGGGCGACGCTCGCGAGCGTGGCGTGGTGGTGCCAGCCACGGAAGGAGCGGCCCTCGAAATCACGGATGCCTACGGGTTCGCAGGTCTCGGTGAAATCGAGGGATACCCGGTCGGTGAGTTTGGCGAGCAGGAAGAGCTGGGCCAGCGGCCGGTCCCCGATGTTGGTGATCCAGAACTCGGAGGGCAGCAGGGCGGCTTCGGTCCAGGCGCCGACGAGCAGCAGCGGGGTGGGCGACATCGGCACGGGGCGGTCCTCGCCGGGGGTCGCGAGGATGGCGGCCGAGGTCAGCAGGGTCACTGCCCCTTCGGCGCGGCCGTGCCGGGTCCATTCGACGACGCGCCGCTGGGAGCGCAGGGAGTCGATGAGTTCGCGGGCGGGGGCGGTGTGCGGTCCGGGCTTGTGCCGGCCGGCGCCGCCGAAGGAGACGGGCAGCGAGCCGTCGACCTTGAAGACGAAGGGGATGTCCTGCAAGGTGAAGGACTCGATGCTCTGCGGGATGTCGGTGTTGGCGACCTCCATCACCACGGGCCGGCGCTGGAGTTGCCAGGTGGCGGCCATCCGCTGGACGGCGTGTACGGCGTCCTGGGCGGGGGTGAGCGAGCGGGCGGTGTCGGGGATGCCGGCCCGCCTGCGGCGCATCAGCTCGTTCGTCCAGGGCCCGGGGAGGGTGAGGGTCCATTCGACGGGGAAGCTGGCCTCGCTGGAGGCGAGCCAGATGCCGCTGGCCTGCTGGCAGTTGGCGGTGCGGCCGAGCTGGGGGACGAACTGCCTGCCGACCCCGACGGAGCGGTCGCCGGCCTTCTCTATGACCATGGGCTGGACCACCCAGGCCAGCGGGCGCTGGGCGGTGCGTTCGAGGTACTGGGCGAGGGAGCGGCGCACCGGTGTCCAGTCCCACGGGGACTTGCTGATGAACTGCTGGAGGCTCTGCTCGACGGAACTCGCCCCGGTTCCGGCGATGTTACGGATTGTTTTCTTCCCGCTGGTCCGCACGAGGCCGTTGAGATAAACGCGGGCCCAGTTTCGCTGGTCCCGCCGGGGTAATGATTCGAAGAAAAGAGAGATCAGGACGTCGATCAATTCGGAGATTTCCTTGGTGGATTCCTCCGGCAGGACTGCGCGAGCCATCTGGGCCTCCCCCGCGACCACTAGATCCAATACCCTACTTGACCGTACTGAGCGGCCGTAGGCCCCGGCGGCTACTTCCTGAGGTCGCTCGCAGATTCGAGCCGCTCTTCCTCTACCACGAGGGGGATGGGGATCTGGTTCGCCGCATAGTAGAGCGCGATCAGGAAGTGTGTGGCGAGAGTGAGGGGAGCGGAGAAGAAGGACAGGAGAACGGTCAAGGGGTAGGCCACGGCGCCGAGGCCGAAGCGCACGCGGGTGGCCCGCGCGCCGTCCTTGTCCACCCGCTCGTGGAACAGGTGGCCGACCCGCGTGACGTACCACCAGAAGGCCAGGAACGCCAGTGCGTAGGCCACGGTGACCGAACTGTAGAGGACCGCGGCGGCGTTGGCGGAGCCGCCCTCCTCGACGAGGTGCTCGGCGAGAACGGTGGTGGTGTAGGGAATGACCGATACCACCATCAGCACCAGGAGATTCAGGAACAACAGCGGCCGGTCCACCCGCTTCAGGTGACTGAAGATGGTGTGGTGATTCACCCACATCACGCCGATGATGAGGAAACTCACCACGTATGCGGCATAGTGCGGCCACTGTTCCGACACCCCGTGCCAGAAGTCCGATCCCTTTTCCTCCGGAACCTTGAGTTCCAGGACCAGAATCGTGATGACGATGGCGAATACACCGTCACTGAATGCCTCGACACGTCCGGTTTCGCGTTCCATGACCTCCCCTTTGCCATTTCACAAGCCAAGCCAAGACAAGCCCTGACCCCGGTCGCCGGACGGGCTTGCGCGTGCGGGGAGGGCGCTGCCTCCGCCCTCCCCGCACACGCTACCCAGATATCGTTGGTCAGCCGCCGAAACCGGCGGTCTGGCGCCAGATCCGGCCATCGCGGACCACCAGTGTCCCGAACGCGTGCTCCGGTTCGCCGTTCAGGTTCATGATCGCGCGGTAGAAGATCGTGTCCTCGGTCTCGATGTACTCCTGGAGCTCCACCAGGGTCGGCTTCACCGTCAGGTAGCCGGTGAACGTCTCGCGCACGGCGTCGATGCCGACGGAGACCCCCTCGAAGCGCAGCAGCACCGCGTCGTCGGTGTAGTTCTTCATGACCGCCTCGATGTCCAGGGCGGCCAGCGCCTCCATCTGGCGGACGAAGACCGGGTGGAGCTTGGAGATGTCGTACTTGGCCATGTCGACTCCGTTCATTCAACTGGTGGTGGAGCGGTCGGAGGTGGGCTCATCAGGTGTTTCGGCGCAGGCGGCGGCCGCGGTGAGCGGCAGCCGGACGACCATCCGGGTCTCGCCGGGACGCGAGCGGGCGGTGATCGAGCCGTGGTGGCGCTGGGTCACGATGCGGTAGCTGAGGTGGAGTCCGAGGCCCGTGCCCTTCCCCACGTCCTTGGTCGTGTAGAAGGGTTCGAAGATCCGCGGCAGGGAGTCCTCGGGGATGCCCCGCCCGGTGTCGGCGATCTCCACGACCAGGCACACGCCTTCGGCGCGCACCCGCAGGGTGAGGGTGCCGGCGCCCTCCATGGCCTCGGCGGAATTGTCGACCAGGTTGGTCCACACCTGGTTCAACTCGCTCGGATAGCCCGTCAGTTCGGGCAGGTCCGGTTCGTACTCACGCACGATGGTGATCCCGCCGAGCTTGGCACGCAGGACGACCAGCGTGTTCTCGATCCCGTCGGCCACCGCGAAGCGCTGTTCGGGCGCCCGGTCGAGATTGGCGTAATCCCGGGTGGCGGCGACGAGTTGGGAGATCCTGGGGCCGGCCGCACGCAGCTCCGCGGCGAGCGAGCGGATCTCCAGCAGGGCCGCCAGGTGGTCGAGGGCGGCGGGCAGGGCCGGTTCCCCGACCCCTTCCAGCCGCTGCAGCAGCCAGCCCAGTTCCAGCCCGAGGTCCGAGATCCCCGAGCCGAGCAGCCCGGGCCGCTCGGTGCCCGCCTCCTCGGCCCAGTCGGCGATCTCCTCCTCGGCGTCGGCCTGGGCGAACGGATCGGTGGTCACCGGAGGCGGCAGCTTGTCGAGCTCCTCGGCCAGCCGGTCGAACACGGAGCGCTCCGCGCCCGTCGCCGCGGCGCCCCAGGCCTGGGCGGTCCGCGTGAGGCCCTCCAGGGCCGGCGCCAGCTCCTGCGCGGCCCGGGCCACGGCGGCCGCCGGGTTGTTCAGCTCGTGCGCGAGGCCGGCGGCCAGGGTGCCGAGCGCCTCGACGGTGGCCCGCTTGCGGGCCTGCACCTCCGAGGACTTGATCCGCCAAGCCAGCACCGGGATCAGCACGGCCGCCACCCCGTGGCAGCGGGTCAGCATCTCGAAGAACACCGGCTTCGGGTAGGCGACGACGGTGGTCGCCGGGCCGCTCGCGGCGGCGGTGGCCACGTACGCCCCGTCCGTCAGCAGCGGCAGCTCTCCGGTGAAGCGGTGCGCGGCGGAGGGCTTCCCGTCGTGCTCCTCGGCGGCGGCGCTCTCCTCCTCCGTGGAGTGCCGGGTCAGCACTTCCTCCCGGCCGTCGACGACCTTGGTGACGACCAGCCCGCCCGCGAGCAGGACGTGGAAGCCGGTGGCCTCCTCGCCGTCCCGGAACAGGACCTCCCCGTCACCGAGGACCCGGGGCTCGGAGACGGACACCAGCCAGTCCAACTGGTCCTCGGTGAGTCCGGCGAAGACCTCCAGTCCGAGCAGGGCCGACCGCAGCTCCGCGGTGCTCATGTCGGCAGCCTTCATGTCGTGCTCCCTTCGGCCCGGGTGCGGGCGGCCAGCCGCAGTGTGACGAACAGGGCCAGCGCGCACACCCCGGCGACGGCGGCCATGAAGCCGACCGAGGTGCGGTGCAGACCGTGGATGTTGGTGAGCATTCCGGCGAGGACCGCCGGCACGCTCATCGCGAGGTACGCGAAGACGTAGACGGCGGCGGTCAGTTCGCCGCGGTGCGCCGGGTCGGCGAGCGCGCTCAGCGCCCGGAAGGAGCCGAGGAACGCCGCGCCCCAGCCGCCGCCGAGGACGGCGGTGCCCGCGAGGAACACGGGGGCCGAGCGCAGGCCCAGCGCGAGCAGGACCAGGCCCAGCCCGGCCAGCAGCCCGCACAGGCCCAGGACGGCGGTGCGCAGGGCCTCGACGCGGCCCAGCAGCAGCTGGGCCGCGGTGGCGGCGCCCGCGAGCAGGGCCACGGTGGCCCCGCCGACCAGGTAGTTGGAGCTACCGAGCAGGGAGAGGGCCAGGTGCGGCCCGAGCGAGAGGTAGAAGCCGCCGACGGACCAGACGGCGACGATGGTCAGGACGAGGACGGCGAACCGGCCCCGCACGGCGGCCGGGACGTGGATCCGGCGTGCGCTGATCCGCATCCTCCCCCCGGAGCGGGCCTCGGGAGCGCTCTCACGCATCCTGAACACCCCCACCAGCGTGACCGCGAAGGCCGCGACCAGCAGCAGGTAGCTGAGCACGGTCGGGGCGGGTGCGTACTGGACGAGCAGCCCGGCCCCGATCCCGCCGAGTCCGATCCCCACCGTCGGCCCCGCGCTGTTGACCTGGGCGCCGAGCGCCGGCCGCGAGCGCGGGGCCAGTTCGAGCAGGGCGGCGCCCATCGCCCCGGTGGCCAGGCCCACCGCGAGGCCCTGCACCGCGCGGGCGGCGAGCAGCAGCCCGAGCCCCTGTGCCCCGGCGAACAATCCCATCGAGACGATCGCCAGGACCAGGCCGACGCCCAGCACGGGGCGCCGGCCCAGGGTGTCCGAGAGGGACCCGAACAGCAGGAGCCCGATCAGCACGGTGACGGCGTACAGGGCGAAGACCACCGTGATCATGCCGGAGGACAGGCCCCATCTCTGCTGGTAGAGCACGTAGAGGGCGGAGGGCACGGACGAGGAGAGCATCAGCAGGACGAGTACCGCCCCGACCACCCAGAAGCCGGAGCCTCTGGGGGCCGCGGCCGCCTGGGCGGCCGGCCCGGCCGGAACCCCCGTGGTCGTCCTGGACAATTCGGCCACTGCGTCAACTCCCCGTGGTGGGCGGTCAGGCGAGGGCCTGGTCTGCCCTCTGCAGCGCGCGGGCGGCGAGCACCCCCGCGAGGTGGCCGAGGTACTCGGCCGAGGTGCCTCGCCCGGGGACGAACAGCTCCCTGGGCTCGGCCCGGAAGGCCGCGAGCACGGCCTCCGTCGTGTACGGGCCCCCGCGCAGCCGGTCCTCGACCCCGCGCAGCCGCAGCGGGCGGGCGGTGGCCCCGGTGACCGCGATGCGCGGCCCGTCGGGGGTGATCCGTACCGCGGTGGCGCACACCGGGTAGCGGGTGGCCCGGTCGGCGGTCTTCTCGAAGGCGGCGGCCCGCCCGGCGGCGGGCACCAGCAGTGCGGTGACCACGGACCCGGCCGGAGCCCCGGAGACCGCGAACTCCTCGGCGGGCACGGTCCACCGCCCGCCGGGTCCGGCCAGTTCGACCTGGGCGTCCGCGGCGATGGCCGCGACCGGCAGGTCGGTGGCGCGCCCGGCGGCGGCGAGGTTCCCGCCGGCCGTGCCGAGGTTGCGGACCTGGGGGTCCCCGTTGGCCCGGGCGGCGGCCGCCAGTTCCGGGGCCTCGGCGAGGACCACCGGGTGGGTGGCCAGCTCGGCGAGCGTGGTCAGCGCGCCGATCCGGATGGCGGCGGCGCTCCGCTCGATGCCGCGGAGCTCTTCGAGGTGGCGTACGTCGACGAGCAGCCGGGCGGTGTCCTCCCCGGTGCGCAGCCCGGGCAGCAGGCTCTGGCCGCCGGCCAGCACCCGGGCGCCCCGGGTGCCGCAGAGCAGGGTCAGGGCCTCTTCGAGGCCGACGGGCCGGACGTAGTCGAACTCGGTGAGGATCACTGGGCTTCCCCTCTCAGGCGGCGCCAGACCTTCTCGGGGGTGAGCGGCATGTCGATGTGCTGGACGCCCAGGTCGGACAGGGCGTCGACGACCGCGTTGGTGACGGCAGCGGCGGGCGGCACGGTGGCGATCTCGCCGGCGCCCTTGGCGCCCAGCGGGTTGTGCGGGCTGGGCGTGGTGGTCTTGCCGAGGGTGAAGAACGGCACGTCCGCGGCGCGCGGCAGGGCGTACTTGGTCAGGTCGGAGCTGAGCAGCAGGCCCTGTTCGTCGTATACGGCGGCCTCCATCAGCGCCTGGCCCAGGCCGTGCGTGATGCTGCCCTCGATCTGCCCGAGGACGATCTTCGGGTTGCCGATGTTCCCGGCGTCGTCGACGGCGGTGTAGGCCACCACCTCGGTCTCGCCGGTGAGTTCGTCGACCTCGACGACCGCCACGTGCGTGCCGAAGGGGTAGTTGAAGTCGGGCGGGTCGAAATGGGTGGTCTCGTCGATGGCCGGCTCGATCTCGTGGGGCAGTCCCCAGCCGTACCACATGGCCATCGCCAGCTCGGCGAAGGTCTTGGTGTTCTCCTCGTTGCCTTCCTCGTAGACCTTGCCGCCCGCGTAGACGACCTTGTCCTCGGGGACGCCGAGGAACACGGCCCCGGCCTTGACCAGTTTCGCCTTGATCTTCCGGGCGGTCAGGGCGACGGCGGGCGCGGCCATGCTGTAGGAGCGCGAGCCGTACGTGCCCTGTCCGTACGGGGCCTTGAGCGTGTCCCCCTCGTACACCTGGACCAGGGCCGGGTCGATGCCGAGCTCGTCGGCGGCGACCTGCGCGAAGACCGTGTGGTGGCTCTGGCCGGTGGAGGCGGAGCCGACGGTGACGGTGACCTCGCCGGTCGGGTGGACGCGGATGTTCGCGCTCTCCCAGGTGCCGCCGAGCATGCCCTCCTTGGACATCCGGGTGGAGGGGCCGACCCCGCAGATGGCCACGTACGTGGCGATGCCGACGCCGAGCCGCTTGCCGCGGGTGCGGGCCTCGGCCTTGCGGGCGGGCATGTCGGCGTAGCCCGACAGCTCCATCGCCTTGTCGAAGTTCACCTGGTAGTCCCCGGAGTCGTACGTCCAGCCGAGGCCGTTGTCGTACGGGAACTTCTCGTTCGGCACCAGGTTCTTGCGCCGGACGGCGGCCGGGTCCATGCCGATCTCGGAGGCGAACCGGTCGACGAGCCGCTCCATCAGGAAGGCCGCCTCGGCGCGCCCGCTGCCGCGCTGGGCGCCGAGCGAGACGGTGTTGGTGAACGCGGCGTACACCTCGCAGAAGGCGGCCGGGATGTCGTACATGCCGCTGATGGAGCGGCCCATCAGGGCGGTGGCGACACCGGGGCCGATGGTGGAGGGGTACGCGCCGAGGTTGGCGTAGCTGGTGGCCCACAGGCCGGTCATCCGGCCGTCGCGGGTGCCGGCGAGCACCACGTGCTGGCGGTGGTCGCGGCCCTGGACGGTGGAGTTCATCAGCCCGGTGCGGGTGTCCACCCATTTCACGGGCCGGCCGAGCGCCTTGGAGAGCAGCAGGACCAGCGCCATGTCGGGGTACAGGTACCCCTTGGTGCCGAAGCTGCCGCCGACGGTCGGGGCGATCACCCGGAGCTTGTTGAACGGGATGCCGAGGACCAGCGCGGCGAGCAGGAAGCGGTGGTTGTGCGGGCCCTGGGTGGAGGCGTACAGCGTGTACTCGTCGGTGGCGGCGTTGTAGTCGCCGACCGCGCCGCGCGGCTCGATGGGGCTGTTGATGGTGCGCTGGTTGACCAGGTCCAGCTCCACCTTGACCTCGGCCTCGGCGAGGGCCGCTTCGGTGCGGTCCTTGTCGCCGCAGGTCCAGTACGCGTTCAGGTTGCCCGGTACGGCCTCGTGCAGCTGGGGCGCGCCCTCGGCGAGTGCCGCGTCGGCCCGGGTGACCACGGGCAGCGGTTCGTACTCGACGGCGATGGCGGCCAGGGCGGCGGCGGCCTGGCGCGGGGTCTCGGCGACGACCACGGCGATCGGGTCGCCGACGTGCCGGACGGTGTCACCGGTCAGGACCGGGCGGGCGCCGGGAAGTCCGTACGGGTGGGGCGGGAAGTGGCTCTCGACCCCGCCGGGGATCCAGATGCAGGGCAGCGGCATCACGTCGGTGAAATCGGCCGCGGTGGCCACCTTCAGCACGCCGGGCATCTGCTCCGCGGCCTTGGTCTCGATGGAGAGGATCTTCGCGTGGGCCACCGGGCTGCCGAGGATCGCCATGTGGGCGGTGCCCGGCAGGTCGATGTCGGCCACGTACTTCGCCTCGCCGCGCAGCAGCTGCGGATCCTCGCGGCTGTCCAGAGGCTGGCCGAGCAGGCCCGATCCCTGGAGGGGTGCCTCCCCCGTCACTGCGGTCATCTCCCTCACACCTCCTTGCCGGACGCCGACGCGGAGGCGGACACGGCCGCCGGCTGGGGCTCGGGCCCGGCGGGCGCGGAGACGGCGGCGCCCCCGCTGATCTCCTCGGGTATCTCGGTCCGGGCGGCGGAGCAGGCGCGCTGCACGCCCCGTACGACGCTGTGGTAGCCGGTGCAGCGGCACAGGTTGCCGGTGAGCCACTCGCGGATCTCGGGCTCGGTGGGCGCCTCGCGGTCCGCGGTGTTCTCGACGAGCTCGCCGAGGGCCATCACCATGCCGGGGGTGCAGAACCCGCACTGGGTCCCGTGCTCCTGGCGCAGGGCTTCCTGGAGGCCGTTGAGTTCGCCGCCGCGCGTGGTGACCCCCTCGATGGTGGTCACCCGGGATCCGGCGGCGGACGCGGTGAGGATCAGGCAGCTCTTGACCGACCGTCCGTCGAGCTGGACGACGCAGGTGCCGCACTGGCCGGTGTCGCAGCCGACCTTGGTTCCGGTCAGCCCGAGGCCGTCGCGGAGCCGTTCCACGAGCAGTTCGTTCGGCTCGGCCGCGAACTGCTCGGGTCTTCCGTTCACGTTCAGTGAGAGATCCATGCCAGCGCCTGCGCTTCCGTGAGCGGCCGGTTGAAAAGGGGCCCGCCGGGCTGCTGGAGAATTCCTCCGGAGTGCAGCGAGCCGGTGTCGACGGGCGCGAATCCCAAATCCGCGATGATTCCCGCGACGATTTCCTTCGCCTTCTCGTCGTCGCCCGCCGTGAAATGGGCCAGGCGTTCGCCCCCCGCGGTACCAGCGACGGCGAGAGTCTCGAAATGCATGGTGTTCAGGGATTTCACGACCCGGGCGCCGGGATACCACTCGGCGACCAGTTCGCTGGAGGCGCGCCCGCCCAGGTCGGCGGGCTTGCCGCCACCGCTGAACGCGTTCGTGGCGTCCACCAGCACCTTGTCCTGCACGGCCGCGGACGGGAGGAGTCCTCGGATGCTCGCGTACGGCACCATCAGCACCAGCAGTTCGGCCTGGTCGGCGGCCTCGGCGGGGTGCGCCGCCGAGGCCGCCGGGCCCAGTTCGGCCAGTAAGGGGCCGATGGACTCGGGGCCGCGGGCATTGGCCAACAAGACCTCGTGCCCGGCCGCCACCAGGATCCGCGCGAGGGTGGAACCGATCCGCCCGGTGCCGATGATGCCTGTGCGCATTGCCGCTCCTACTCCGTCGGTCGCTCGGTCGGTCAGCCGGTCAGCCGGTCGGGCACTCAGTCCATGCCGATCCAGACCGACTTCGTCTGCGTGTAGCTCTCCAGGGATTCCGGTCCGCACTCGCGCCCGTATCCGGAGGCCTTGTAGCCGCCGTACGGCACGGAGGGGTCGTACTGGTTGTAGCAATTCACCCAGACCGTGCCGGCCTTGATCTGGGAGGCCACCCGGTGGGCGCGCCGCAGGTCCTTGGTGTGGACGCCCGCGGCGAGCCCGTACGCGCTGTCGTTGGCGATCCGGATCGCGTCTTCCTCGGTGTCGAAGGGGATGATCGACAGGACCGGGCCGAAGATCTCCTCCTGCGCGATCCGCATGCCGTTGTCGACGCCGGTGAAGATCGTCGGCAGGAAGTACAGGCCCTGGCTGGAGGCCCCCTCCGGGGTCCAGCCGGTGCCGCCGGTGCGCAGGACCGCGCCTTCCTTCTCGCCGATCTCGATGTACGAGCTGACCTTCTCGAACTGGCCGCGGTGGGCCAGCGGCCCGAAGAGGGTCTCCGGGTCGCGCGGGTCGCCGGGCTTGAGGGCGGCGGCCCGGCTCACCAGGCGTTCGACCAGTTCGTCGTGGATGGGGCGCTGGAGCAGCAGGCGCGAGCCGGCGGTGCAGATCTCGCCCTTGTTGTAGTAGATGCCGAAGAAGGCGAGCTCCTCGGCGGCGTCCAGGTCGGCGTCGGCGAAGACGATGTTGGCGGACTTGCCGCCGAGCTCCATCGTCACCTTCTTCAGGGTGCCGGCCGACTTGCGGATGATCGTCTGGCCGACCGCGGTGGAGCCGGTGAAGGCGATCTTGTCGATGTCGGGGTGGCCGGTGAGGGTCTCACCGAGTTCCACGCCCGGACCGGTGATCACGTTCAGCACGCCGTCCGGGATCTCCGCCTCCTGGAAGAGCTCGGCGATCTTCAGCGCGGTGAGCGGGGTGGCCGGGGAGGGTTTGTGCACGACCGTGTTGCCCGCCGCCAGCGCCGGTGCGATCTTCGTCATCGACAGCAGCAGCGGGAAGTTGAACGGGGTGATGGCGCAGACCACGCCCAGCGGCTCGCGCAGGGTGTACGCGAGCTGCCCGCCGGCCGGGGCCCGCGAGGAGCCGTCGACCCGGGTCACGGCGCCGGCGTAGTAGTGCATGAGCTGGGCGGCCATGGGGGCGTCGACCGTGCTGGAGAAGGCGAACGGCTTGCCCATGTCCACCGTCTCCAGCAGGGCGATCTCCTCCAGGTCGCGCTCGATGAGCTCGCCGACCCGGTTCAGCCGCAGCGCGCGTTCCTGGGCGGACAGTCTGCTCCAGGGACCTTCCTCGTACGCCTGGCGGGCGGCGGCCACGGCCGCGTCCGCGTCCGCGGCGGCGGCCTGGGCCACCGGTACGATCTCCTGTCCGTCCACGGGGCTGATGTCCGGCTCGGTACGGCCGTCCTGGGCCGAGACCCATGTGCCGCCGATGAACAGCTTCCCGGGGTTGGCCAAGGGCTGGTCGCTGAGCGCGCGCTTGGTCATGGCTGCCTTCCGGTGTCGGATGCGGGGGCGTTCTCTATCCCTTGGCGAGCTGCTCCAGGAACGTCTCGGCAAGGGCCTTGGAGGAGTACGGGTTCTGGCCGGTGGTGAGCTTGCGGTCCACGACCACGTGCGAGTCCCAGATCTTCTCGGCCTTCTCGTAGCGCGCGCCGAGCCGGGTGAGCTCGGCCTCGAGGATCAGCGGGAGGCGGCCGGCCATGTTGGTGACCATCTCCTCGCTGTGCGAGAAGGCCGTCATCCGGTAGCCCTCGAACGGCCAGCGGCCTTCGCCGTCGCGCAGCGCGAGCAGCGAGGTGTGGCCGTGGCAGACGGTGGCGAGCGGCTTGTCCTGGGCGAGGGCCCAGCGCAGGATCTGGGCGAGTTCGTCGGAGTGGGGCAGGTCTCCGATCGCGCCGTGGCCGCCGCTGACGTAGATGCCGTCGTACTCGGCTATGTCCTTCTCTCCGAGGGACTCCAGGGCGAGGGGGTTCTTGAGCTGGGGGGTGCTCTCGACGACTCTCACGTACTCGGCGGCGTTGGCCGCGTCCTCGTCCGGCGAGCCCTCGGGGCGGACCCACCGGATGAACTGGGGGTCGATGCTGGTCTGGTCGACCGTGGGGGCCTGGCCCCCGATCGTCGCCACGTCCACGGTGTGGCCTGCGGCCTTGAAGAGGGTGTAGGGAACGACGAATTCCTCGGCCCAGAAACCCGAGGGGTGTTGTTCCCCGTCCAACAGGTGGAGCGTTGCCTTGGCCGTCATGACGACGAGAATCTTCATGACTGTTCTCCTTGTTCTGGAATCGCTGCCGATTCAACACGCCCCCCGCAGGGGGCGTAAGGGGGGAGCGTCAGGCGCGCGATACTTCGTGAGGTGCGTCCAACGCGGAGATGATGGTGCGGAATTCACCGACCAGGGGGTGGTCGGGATGGGCTTCTGCGAATATGCGTTCGCCGTACAGGGCGGCCATTTCCGGAACATAGGGAAGGATTCCGGCCAGGGGGGCGCCGTACACCTCCTCGGCACGCCGGCGGATCCGCTCCCCGTCGATGCCCTCGGGGGCCATGCTCATGACCAGGGCCCGCCGACAGGCCAGCCGCCCGGCGAGGGCGATGGTCTCCTCGACCCCGGAGAGGTCGATCCGGTCGGCCCGGGCCATGATCATCAGTACGTCGGCGCTCGCCATGGCGGTCACCGACTCGTTGTTGAGCCCGGCGTGGGTGTCGAGCAGCAGCACGTCGAGCGCGTAGCACTCGACCAGCCGGTCGAAGCCCTCCGGCAGCAGCCCCACGTCGTATCCGCTGGTCATGAGCTCGCGCAGGGCCGCCGTCCCGGTCCGTGCCGGTACGACGTACAGCCCGGGCACGCCGACCTGCTGGGCCGTGGACTCGATCTCGCAGCGCCCGAGCAGGTAGTCGGCCAGGGAGGGACCCGGGCCGAGCCGGAAGAGCAGGTCCAGGGTGGGCGACTGGATGTCCGTGTCGACCACCCCCACCCGGCGCCCCTCGCCCGCGATGAGCAGGGCGAGGTTCGCCAGTACCGAGGACTTGCCGGTGCCCCCGCGGTGCGAGTGCACCACGATGGTCCGGGCCATCAGGCCACCGCCGCACGGCCCGCGGCCGTGGTCCGGTCCGCGTGCGGCCCCCGCGCCGCACGTGGCCGGTGCAGGGCCAGCATGGTGACATCGTCGTGCTGTTCGGCCGTTCCGGTGTGCTCCCGTACCGCGGTGTCCATGAGGTCGACCACCTCCCTGCCGCTCGCCGGGGGGCCGGCGAGCAGCTCCAGCATCCGCTCGTCACCGAGGAAGCTGCCGTCGGGGCAGCGGGCCTCCGGCACTCCGTCGGTGAACACGAACAGGGTGTCGCCGGGGTTCAGCTGGGCGTAGCCGAGCGTGTACACGCAGTCCGGCAGCACCCCGACGGCGGGTCCGGTGACCTCCAGGGCGAGCGGGTCGCCGCCGTCGGCGCGCAGCAGCAGCGGCGCGTTGTGGCCCCCGTTGATGTACACGAGGCTGCCGGTCACGGGGTCGAGCACACCGAAGAACAGGGTGGCGAAGTAGCCCTGTCTGAGGTGGTTGCGGGTCAGGTATCCGTTGGTGGCGGTGACCGCGTTGAGCAGCGGTGTCGCGCCGACCACCGGGATCCGCCGGCTGCCGCCCGCGCGCCCGGCGGCCACCAGGTGCTGGAGTCCGCTGTTCTCCGCGGTGTGCCGCAGCAGCGAGCGGATCAGTGCCATGAACAGCGCGGCGCCGACCCCCTTGTCGCAGACGTCGGCGACGACGAAGGCGAGGCGGCGGCCGCGGGAGATCTCGAAGACGTCGTAGAAGTCCCCGGCGACCTGCCGGGCGGGCCGGAAGCGCACGTCGATCTCCCAGCCCTCGGGGACCGGCAGCGATTCGGGCAGGAAGCCGGCCTGGATCTCCCGGCCGATCTCCAATTCCTTCTCGTAGCCCATGAGTTCGGCGCGTGCATCGGCTTCGCGCAGGGTGCGGCCGAGTCCGGCGCGCTCCGAGCAGCTGTGCAGCCGGGCCCCTACGAGAGCGGGCAGGAAGGGCGGTACGAGGTAGTCGTGGCCGAGCCGGACGTGCTCCTCCAGGGCGGCGAACTCCGTCACCGTCCAGACGACCACGATGGGGGCCCCGGCCCAGCGGCGCAGCCGCCGTACCGCGAGGCGCACCGATTCGCCTTCGGCCTGGGCCGGGGCGAGCAGGACGTCGGCGACGGGCAGCTCGTCGAGCGGGCCGCCCCGCAGCTCCGCCAGGGTGCGGGTGACGAGCTCCGCGTCCATCGAGCGCAGCGCGTCGAGCAGTTCGAGCGGAGGCGGCGGGTACTCGTCGAGGATGATCACGGTCGTGGAGGGCATGGGTCCGTCCCCTCAGCGTTCACAGTCAGCGTGCTGATGTTGCGGCCGTCCCTGCGTACGTAGCTGAATTCGTCCACGCTGGTCAGCGCCAGGTGGATGCCGAGTCCGCCGATCCTGCGCCGCTCGGGGGGAACCCCGGGGGCGGGGGGCAGGCAGCCCTCGACGGGGTCGAACGCCGGCGCGGAGTCCGCTATGGAGATCTGCACCCGGCCGGGACCGGAGCGGCCGCGGACGGTGATCCGCCCGTCGCCGCCCCGGTACCCGTGCATCACGATGTTCGTGGCCAGCTCGTCCACGGCCAGCCGGATCCGGTACGCGGGCCCCTTGCCCAGGCCCGCCCGGCCGGCCAGCCGCAGGACGAACGAGGCGATGTCGCCCAGTGCCCCCAGCGTGGCGGGCACCTCCAGTTCGGCGGGCGTCCTCGCCAGTTCGACCATGTCACTCATGCGATTCACTCATCGGAGAGCACGATGCTGCGGTCCAGCCCGGCCGTCCGGATGGTCCGGGACACGGGCTCGATCGCGCCGACCACCTTGATGGTCACGTGGTTCGCGACCTTCTGCTGGGCGAAGACCAGGGACCGCAGTCCGGCACTGGCCATGTAGCCGACGCCGGCCATCCTGATCTCGACCGTGCCGGTGCCGTGCCCGGCGGCCTTCTCGATGGTCTGGTGGAAGTCCGGCGCGGTCTTGGCGTCCAGCTCGCCCGCCAGCTCTATGACGGTGGTGTCGCCCTCGATGCTCAGGGACACGGAAAGCGGCATGTGAGGTCTCCTTCGGCCGTACGGTTGGAGCGTTCGTGGGATCAGGGAGCGGGCGCGGCTAGAGCTCGGGATCGGGCGTCCGGCCGACCAGGATCACGACCGAGCGCGGACCGATCAGGTACTTCCCGGCGTTCTCCAGCTCGGGCTCGCCGCCCGGGGTGCGGATGTCGTGCGGGGCCTCGGCCCCCGTGTCCGCGAACAGGTGCCAGCTGCGCCCGTGCGGCAGCGCGGGCAGCTCCAGGTCGTGCGCCTCCCAGTGCGAGTTCATGGCCACGTACACCACGTCGTCGTCCCCGGTGCCGCAGCGGGCCACCGCCAGCAGCCGGCTCTCCGCCGACCAGTCCGGCTGCCAGGCCCGCTCGCCGTGCCAGCTGATGTCCGGCAGGCCCAGGCTCTCGCGGACCTGGCCGGTGGGGTGGGAGGTGGAGCGCAGTTCGCGGTGGCGCCCGCGGAAGGCGATCATCTCCCGGGTGAACCGGAGCAGTTCGGCGTTGTCGTCGACCTGGTCCCAGTCGAACCAGGACAGCTCGTTGTCCTGGCAGTACGTGTTGTTGTTGCCCTGCTGGGTGCGGGCGACCTCGTCGCCGGACAGCAGCATCGGAATGCCCTGGCTGGTCATGAGGATGGCCAGGGCGTTCTTCATCTGGCGCGTGCGCAGCCGGTTGACCTCGGGGTCGTCGGTCGGCCCCTCGGCCCCGCAGTTCCAGCTGTTGTTGTCGTTGGCCCCGTCGTTGTTGCCCTCGCCGTTCGCCTCGTTGTGCTTGTCGTTGTACGAGACGAGGTCGGCCAGGGTGAAGCCGTCGTGGGCGGTGAGGAAGTTGACCGAGGCGGAGGTGCCGCGGGTGGAGTACAGGTCGGGCGAGCCGGCGATCCGGGTGGCCAGCTCCCCGGTCACCCCGGGGTCGCCCTTGAGGAAGCTGCGCACGGTGTCGCGGTACTTCCCGTTCCACTCGGCCCAGCGTCCGTACGCCGGGAAGTTGCCGACCTCGTAGAGGCCGCCCGCGTCCCAGGCCTCGGCGATGAGCTTGGTGTGCCGCAGGACGGGGTCGTAGGCGAGCAGTTCCAGCAGCGGCGGGTTGGGCAGCGGGGTGCCGTCCAGGGCCCGGCCGAGGATGGCCGCGAGGTCGAAGCGGAAGCCGTCGATGTGGTAGTCGGCGACCCAGTGGCGCAGGCAGTCGAGCACGAAGTTGCGCACGACGGGGTGGTTGCAGTTGACCGTGTTGCCCGTGCCGCTGAAGTTGAAGTAGTACCCCTCCGGCGTGAGCATGTAGTACGTGGCGTTGTCGAGCCCCTTGAAGGAGATCGTCGGGCCCTGCTCGTTGCCTTCGGCGGTGTGGTTGAAGACGACGTCGAGGATGACCTCGATGCCGGCCGCGTGCAGGTCCTTGATCAGGGTGCGGAACTCGTCGCCCTGCATCCCGTAGCGTCCGGTGGCCGCGTAGCCGGCCTTCGGCGCGAAGAACGAGACCGTGTTGTAGCCCCAGTAGTCGAAGAGGTGCTCGCCCGTCTCCGGGTTGGAGCGCATGTTGTCGCTCTCGTCGAACTCGAACACCGGGAGCAGCTCGATGCAGTTGACCCCGAGCTCCTTCAGGTACGGGATCTTCTCGCGCAGCCCCGCGAACGTGCCGGGGGCGGTGACCTGCGAGGAGGGGTGCCGGGTGAAGCCGCGCACGTGGGTCTCGTACACGACGAGGTCCTCGGCGGGGAGCCGCAGCGGCGTGTCGTCCCCCCAGTCGAAGTCCTGGAGGCAGACCCGCGAGCGGTACTGGTAGCCGCGGCTGCGGTCCGGCTCCACGCCCCACACGTCGCGGCCGGAGATCAGCCGGGCGTAGGGGTCGGAGAGGACCTGGCGGGCGTCGAAGCGGTGCCCGGTGACCGGGTCGTAGGGGCCGTCGGCGCGGTACCCGTACTCGATGTTCTCGTGGTCGAGGCCGAAGACCGTCATGGCGAAGACGCTGCCGGTGCGGAACTCCTCGGGGAATTCCAGCTCGGCCATCGGCTCGGGCTCTCCGCGCTTGAAGATGACCAGGGTCATGGAGGTCGCCTGGTCGGAGAAGACGGAGAAACTGACCCCGCCGGGGACCACGTTGGCCCCGAAGGGGAACGGTTTGCCGGCGCGGACGCGGTACCCGCCCACTTCGTGGGTCGGGTACGCGTCGACGCGCAGCACCTGCTCGGACTGGCCCTCGCTCATCGCGCGGCCTTGGCCTTGGCGCTCGCCGCGACGGCCTCGCCGGTCTCGAAGAAGTCGAGGAAGCCGGTGGCCGACATGACGAACCGGACTTCCTCGCTCACCCCGTAGAGGGTGACGGCGACACCGGCGTGCTGGGCCTCGCGGTAGACGACGAGCAGGGTGCGCAGGCCCGCGCTGGACACGTACGTGACGGCCGTGAGGTCGATCCGCAGCGGCCGGCCCTCGCGGACCAGCGGCAGCAGGGCCTGCAGCAGCTGTCCGGAGGTCTCACTGTTGATCTCGCCGGTGGCGACGAGGACGGTACCGCCCTTGTTGCGGCGTTCCTTGACGTTCAGAGACATTGCTTTCCCCTCTAGTCGGGGCGCCCCCCGTTGAGCGCTATGAAGTCACCGGGCGCAGCCGGACCTTGACCTTGACCCGCCCCTGGACGTCCGGCAGCCGGACGGTCAGGCCGTCGGCGTCGAAGTCCCGGTACGGCTTCTCGTCGATCTCGACGGACGCGATCTGCACGGAGCCGGCGGGCAGCAGGTCGGGAGAGACGCGCAGCACGCGGTCGGGCAGGTTGGTCGGGTCGGGCTTGAAGTGGAAGTCCATTTCCCGCTTGTTGATCAGCAGGTTGTTGTAGACGGCGGACAGGTAGCAGAGCTCCGCCGAGTGGTACATGGACATCGAGTGGCTGCCCTTGAGCCGCTCCGTGCCGAGCAGGTACGGCGTACCGCTGGCGAGCACGTTGAAGTAGACGGCTCCCTCGTCGTGGTCGAGGAAGAACGTGTTGTAGAAGGCCTCCGCCTGCCGGGCCTCGCGCAGGAAGGCGTCGCCGCCGACCGTGCCGTTCAGGATGAGGTAGGCGAGGATCGCCTGCTCCTGCTGCCACCAGGCCTTGCGGTCGTGCCAGGCGAAACGATACGTCTCCTGGCCGTCCTTGCTGACGGACTTGACCCGCTCGACGACGTCGTACCAGCCGCCGCGCTGCACGTCGCTGCCGACCGCCGGCATGATCTCGCCGATCTTCTTGGCGAGGTCCTCGTACGCCGGCTTGGCCTTCAGCGAGTTCATCCGCATCAGGTTCCAGGCGATCTTCAGGTTGTGCCCGACGACCGCGCGGTTCTGCTGCCAGCTGTGGGCGGTGTCGTGCGACCAGTCGCGGAAGAAGCGCTCCTGGACGAAGGGGCTGTTCTTGTAGTCCGGGAACTTGTCCGCGATGGTGTCGAAGGTGTACTCGAGGAAGTCGGCGTACTTCTGGTCGCCCGTCGCCAGGTAGAGGTTGATCAGGTACGCGGGCGCGTGGTCGCCGACCGAGTTCCAGTTCTTGCGCTCGGCGTTCTCGCCGAGGGACTCGTGGTCCGCGCTGAACAGGATCGGGTCGATGTGCGAGTAGTAGCCGCCCTGCTCCGGGTCGAAGAAGAACTTGTCGAACAGCCGGATGGTGGCGTCCGCGTCGTTCTTGATCCGGATGTCACCGGTGACCCGGTAGGTCTGGATGGGGCCGGCCAGCGCGTAGATCTGCTCGTACATCGGGATCGCGTCGTAGTCGTCGGAGAACTCCGAGGTGAACAGCTTGCGCTCGCTGTCCCCGTCGACGCTGATGCCGTGGTACCAGAAGACCACGTCCTCCTCGCTGTCCACGACCCGCATGTGCTTGCGCAGGTACTCGGTGCCGCGCTCGGCGACCTCCAGGTACTCGTCCTTGCCGGTCAGCAGGTAGGCCGAGGCCATGCCGTAGACCAGGCGGGAGATCGTGTCGGTCTCCTGGACGTGGCTGGCGGTCTTGTCGCCGCCGAGCCGGATCTCGGTGCGGTACTCGGTGAAGTCCACCGGCCCGTCGCCGAACTGCGCCCGCTTGTAGAAGTCGGCCAGCGACTCGATCTGCTTGACCCACCAGCTGGGCTCCTCGAACCGGTAGTCCTCGGCGCCGCGGCCCAGGAACACCAGGCGCTTGGCGTCGAAACGCCCGCCGCGCTCCGGGTAGTGGACGCCGTAGACGAAGAGGAACCGGCCCGGGGAGAGCATCTCGTCGATGTGCCCGGAGGCGTCGATGTACGGCTCGTCCAGGTTGCGGACCAGCTCGGCGCTCGGGTCCCCGGCCAGGGAGACGTCGAACTCGCGCCCGTCCGAGGTCTTCAGCCGCAGCACGCGGGACTCGGAGTCGAAGCGGCCGACGTAGCCCGCGATGGTGTCGGAGAAGGAGAAGCTCACGGCGTCCGCCATGTCATGCACCGTCCTTGTCGTGTGAGCGGTCGTCCTCGAATCCCTGGCTGACCTCGACGATCACCCCGTCGGGATCGCGGACCCACACGGTCCGCCAGCCGCAGATGAAGTCGTCGAAGTCCAGCGGCCCCAGGGTCACTTCGGCCGCGTCGCCCAGCTCGGCCAGGAACGCGTCCACGCTGTCGGTCTGGAAGGCCAGGTGGCGCATCCGGCCCGGGGCCTGCGGACCGTCGTCCTGCGCCGGGCGGGCCGCGGGGGTGCCGGCCGCGAAGAGCTCCAGGTACGCGTCCCCCTTGCGCAGGAACACGATCCGCGCCTCCCCGAGGTCGACCACCCGGGCCCGGGTGAAGCCGAAGTACCGGGTGTAGAACTCCTCGGTCGTCTTCTGGTCCGTGCAGTTCAGGCCCACGTGCGACCAGACCATCTCGCGCTCCGCGGGTCCGGGCATCAGGCGCTCCCCCGGCCCCGCCCCGCCGCGATCAGCTCGATGATCCGGCGGGCGAAGAGGTGGTGGTGGGCGCCGGTGCGGCCGGTGACCAGGTCGCCGTCGACCACCACGTCCTCGTTCACGTACTCGGCGCCCATGTTCCGGACGTCGCCGATGAGGTTGTTGTGGCAGACCACCTTGCGGCCCCGGATCTTGTCCGGGATCGAGGCGGCCAGCCACATGCCGTGGCAGATGATCCCCTTGAGGACGGTCGGCTCCTCGAAGGCCCGGCGCAGCAGCTCCGTGGCCGGGGCCAGCACGTCCACGTCCTCGGTGTAGCGCAGCCGGTCGGCCACCATGCCCGAGGGCACGATGATCGCCGCGTACCGGCGCAGCTCTTCGTCGCTCAGCCCCTCCAGGGACTTGTCGGCGGTGAACGGCGCCCGGTACTCGTGCCCGGAGAAGGTGATGGAGTCGTTGCCCCACAGCCGGGTCAGGAAGTCGACCTCGGCGCCCTCCTCGGCGAACCGGCGGCCGTAGTAGAAGATCTCCGGCTCGTAGAAGTCGCTCTCGACCAGGACCGCGATCCGGGTCCCGCTCAGCGCACCCTCGCGCAGTACGGCGTCAGGCACGGGAGGTCCCCCTCAGGAAGTCCGCCGCGCGTTCGGCGATCATCGCGATGGCGGTGTGGCAGTTGCCCGACGGGACGGCGGGCATCACGCTGGCGTCGACGACGCGCAGGTTGCGTACGCCGTGCACCCGCAGCTCGGGGTCGACGACGGAGAGGTCGTCGATGCCCATGCGGCAGGAGCCGGCCTGGTGGTGGTAGCTCTCCGACTTCTGCTTCGCGAAGGTCCGCAGGTCCTCGTCGGAGACGAAGCCGGGACCGGGCTGGAGTTCCTGCTTGTACCAGGGCGAGAAGGCCGAGGTCGCGAAGATCTCCCGGGCCAGCTTGATGCCCTGCACCATCCGCTCCAGGTCCCACCGGTCGCCCAGGTAGTTCGGGTTGATCAGCGGGTGGGCCAGCGGATCGGCGCTCGCGAGCCGGATCCAGCCGCGCGAGACGGGGCGTACGACACCGGGAAGGATGCTCACCGTGTCCGGGTGGTCCTTGCCGACGATCACGTCGAACGGCACGTGGACGAAGGCGATCTGCAGGTCGGGCGCGGGCAGGCCGGGCCGGGACGAGAGGAACAGAGCGCTCTCCGACAGGTTCTGCGCCGGGGGCGGGAGTTCCTGGGTGACCTCGGCCATCAGCCCGGTCAGGACGTGGTTGTGGAAGTTCTCGCCGACCCCGGGCAGCGCCGCGACCGTCTCGATGCCGTGCTCGCGCAGCTGCCCGGGGTCGCCGATGCCGGAGAGCAGCAGCAGCTTCGGGGACTCGATCGCCCCGGCGGCCACGATCACCTCGCGGCGGGCCCGTACGGAGTGCGGTCCGGGCGCGGCGGCCGTGCTGTGCGCATCGCGCACGGTCCGGCCGGGGAAATCGGCGGGCGGTGCGAGCTGCGTGTACTCGACTCCCGTGCAGGTGTCGCCGTCGAAGAGCAGACGCGTGCTCTGGGCGCTGGTGCGCAGCGTCAGGTTGGAACGGTCCAGCGCCGGCTCCAGGTAGGCGGCGAGGGTGCCCTGGCGGCGCCCGTCGGCCACGTCGATGTGGTGCCAGCCGGTGCCGAAGAGCCCGCGCCGGGGCCCGTCGGTGTTGAAGTCGGCGATCTCCTGGTGGCCGAGCTCGACGGCCGCGTCGATGAAGGCGCGGGAGACCGGGTTGGGGCCGTGCTGCCCGGCGTTGGTGATGCGCTGCGGGCCGCGGGTGCCGGTGGTGGGCGCGGTGGCGTCCTCCTGGCCCTCCAGGAGGGCGAAGTACGGCAGGACGTCCTCGTACCCCCAGCCGGCGGCGCCCTGGTAGGTCCAGTTGTCGAAGTCCGAGGCGTGGCCCCGGATGTGCATCATGATGTACAGGTTGCTGCTGCCGCCGGGGGCCTTGCCGCGCGGTTCGTACGTACGCCGGCCGTCGAGCCCGGGCTGCGGGACGCTGGTGTAGCCCCAGTCGACGGGCCCGCCGAGCAGCTTGTACCAGGAGGACGGGTCGTCCACCTCGGGCGGGATCCGGTTGCCGCCCGCCTCCAGGACCAGGACGGAGACGTCCGGGTCCTCGGAGAGCCGGTTCGCGAGGACGCTGCCCGCGGTGCCGGATCCCACGATGACGTAGTCGTACTCTTCTCTCTCGGCGATCGCCACGAGTCGGCCTCCCTCAGCCCTGGTTCAGCACCTGGAAGGGGACGGTGTCGTGGTAGTTCGCCATGTAGGCGATCTTTCCGTCCACGATCCGGAAGAAGTTCATGACCTCGGCCTCGATCGCCTCGCCGGAGGCGCTGACGGCGCTGAGGTGGGAGACGGCCGCGGCCTTCTCCCCGTCGACGAGGAAGTGCACGGGCTCGTTCCGGAAGACGCGGTACATCGTCCCCATGCCCTTCATCATCGAGCGCAGGAGCTCCAGGCCCTCGATGTGTCCGGCGAGCTGCTCGTCCATGACCTGGTCGTCGGCGAACAGGTCGCACCAGCGGTCCCAGTCCCCCGCGTTGGCGTACTCGTAGTACTTCTCAAGGATCTGTCGTGCGTCCACAGCGCTCATCGCGCTCCTCCCCCTATCGGTCCCGGCGGGTTCCGTCGGGCGCGAACGGCGCCCAGAACTGGCTGAAGGCGGTCGCCGAGTCCCCGAAGAGCCCGTCGCGGCCCTCGATGATCCGGCCGTCCCGCCACCGCATGAAGTGGAAGACGGGGTAGTCCATGCGCTCGTACGGGGACTGGCTCGCCCGGTCCGCGCCGTCGCGCACGGCGACGTTGCGGCAGACGTCGGCGCTGCAGTCCTCGCCGACGAGGACCGCCTGGATGTCCATCCGGAAGGTGCCGCCGGTGAGCTTGTGGGTCTGCCCCATCAGCTCCAGGAAGGCGTCCAGGCTCTCGTACCAGCCGGCCAGCGGGTGGCTGCCCGGCACCAGCCAGCGCAGGTCCTCGGAGTAGTACTCGAGGATGCGGGCCCGGTCGCCGGAGCCGAGGGCGGCGTACGCCGCCTCGACCCGCTCCCGTGTCACTTCGGTCATCGTCGCTTCTCCTTCGCCTTCGCCTGCGTCCGCGTCCGCGCCCGCGCTCAGAGCGAGCCGGAACCGGGCATCGGGGCCAGGTCGTTGACGGTGTACTGCTTGATCAGCGGTCCGTCGGGACCGGCCACCACCGTCCAGGTCTGGTCGGCGTCGAAGCCGAGCCACTCGCTGCGGGCGGCCGGCGGGTCCCAGATCTTGGCCTGCCAGTTGACCAGGACCCGGACGATGGCCCGGTCGCCCTCGATGACGGGCTCCACCTTCGTGACGGTGTGGACCTCGTCGAAGAAGCGGTGGGTGACCGCCTCGTACCAGCGGCCGAAGCCCTGGTGTCCGAGGAAGGTGTCCTCGGGGACCTTGAACTCCAGGTCCCCCGTGATGAGGGGGAGCACCTGGTCCAGCGGAAGGTGCTGGTCCAGGGCCACGTACCAGTTCTCCGCGAAGGTGCGGATCGCGTCCTCGGTCAGCCGCTCGGCGGGCATGCGGTCTCCTCCTGTCCGTGGTGGTGTGTGCTGTGCGGTGTCAGATCTGTACGTCGACCAGGAACGGTCCGGGGTGGTCGAGCATCCGGGCCACGGCGGCGACCGCCTCGTCCGGCTTCTCCACCCGCATCCCCTCGGCGCCGAGCGCCCGCGCCAGCCCGGCGAAGTCGATCTCGGGGTGGGAGAGGTCGAAGGAGCCGGGGAACCCGTGCTCCGGGATGTCCCGCTCCCGCCAGTACTGGGCGATGTTGTCGTCCAGCAGCCGGTACTTGCGGTTGTTGCAGACCACGAACTTGGCGTCGATGCCGTGCCGGACCGCGGTCCACAGCGCCTGGTACGTGTACATCGACCCTCCGTCGCCCGCGAAGCCGACGACCAGGCGGTCGGGACGGGCCAGCTTGGCGCCGACCGCCCCCGGGAAGCCCACCCCGAGCGAACCGCCCCGGGTGAGGTGGTAGTCGCCGGGGCGCTCCGCCGGCAGGTACCGGGTGACCAGCGGCGAGGTGGTCAGCGCCTCGTCGAAGACGATCAGGTCCCCGCCGGTGCGCTCGGCCAGGGTCCGCAGGAAGACGGCCATCGGCGTGCCGTCCTGCTCGGTGTCCCCGCTCCTGGCGGACAGCGCGCGCTCCCGGGTGCGGGCGTCGAGCCGGGCGGCCGCGGCCGCCCGCCTCTGCGGGCTCAGCCGGCGCTCCAGTACGCCTGCCAGCGCGCGCAGGGCCTGTTTCGGGTCGGCGGCCAGCCCCAGGTCCACCGGGTGGTTCTTGGCGATCTCGTACGCGTTCAGGTCGATGTGGACGACCTTGGCGCCGGCCCGGAAGGGGTTCTCCAGCTCGGGGAACACCTCCGGGAAGACGTAGGTGCCGACGATCAGCACCCCGTCCGCGCCGGCGACGAGCTCCTTGCTGTGCGGGCCGAACATGTGGCCGGTCTGGCCGCGGCGCAGCGGGTGCGAGGCCGCGATGTTCACCTCGGAGGAGTCGACCTCGTACACGTCGGCGCCCAGCAGCTCGGCGACGGCGGCGAGTTCGCGCTGGGCCCCGGAGAGCGAGACCCCGTCCCCGACGAGGATCACGGGCCGCTCCGCGGAGGCGAGCAGCTCGGCCGCCCGCCCCACCGAGGCCGGCGAGGGCGCCACGTCCGTGAGCGGCACCGCGGCGGGCAGGACGGGCTCGGAGTTCAGCTCGTCCAGCACGTCCATCGGCAGCGCCACGAAGACCGGGCCGCGCGGCGGGGTCAGGGCGATCTTGACCGCCCGCCGGATGGTGCGCAGTACGGAGTGGCGGTCGGTGACCCGGGTCGCGTACTTCGTCACCGGCTTCGCCATCGCCACCAGGTCGGACGCCATCTGCGCGTCCATGGCGTCGTAGCGGACCCCGGCGTCGCCGGCGACCACGACGAGCGGGGTGTGGCCGCGCAACGACTGGTAGAGCATCCCGATGCCGTTGCCCAGCCCCACCCCGGAGTGCAGCTGGAGCAGGGCGGCGCCGCCGGTGGCCCGGGCGTAGCCGTCGGCGATGCCGGCGGCCACGGTCTCCTGGAGGGCGAGGACGTAGTGGAAGTCCTCCGCCGCGTCCACCGCGTCGAGGAATCCCTGTTCCACCGTCCCCGGATTTCCGAACATCACATTCAGGCCGTCGGCCTTGAACTGCTCGATCAGCCTTTCCCGTCCGGGAGTGGCTTCCATGATTCCCCCTACCACCCGTAACGGGTGAGACCGTCCTCCAGGACTTCCACGATCTTCTGCCCCGTCAGATATGAATCAGGGGTGGAACGGCCGGTCACGAACGGGTAGTCGACGATCACCGAAAGCGGGTGGCCGAAATTCCCGTGATACGCGCCGCGCGGCCCGGTGGCATCGCGCAGGATGTACTCCAGCGGGTACGGCGGCGGGCCCATGTTGAAGTCGGTGCCGAGGAATCCGGTGCCGTCCTTGTAGTCGTACTCCTTGCAGTGGCCCGTCACGTGCTTGCCCCAGATGATGCTCTTGCGGTCGCCCCAGTCGCGGGCGAAGGCCAGGCAGGCCACGCCGTAGCACTCGGCGGCCACGACCTTGCCGGCGTTCTTGAAGGCCAGGATCAGCGCGTGGACGCGCTCGTTGTTGGCGAGGTCGACGATGGGGCCGCTGCCGCCGACGATGAGGAGCGCGTCGTAGCCGGCGATGTCGGCCTCCAGCTTCTCCAGATCGCGGTGGTACTGCTCCAGCTTGCGCAGGTAGCCCTCGTCGCTCGTGTACGGGCGCTCGGGCGCCCACGCCTCGATGTCGAGCGGCGTGTCCAGCCGGCTCGACTGCTCGAACTCCCGCCCCAGCCGGGCGTTCTCCTCGGTGGTGACCGAGCGTCCCAGTGGAGGGTCGATGAAGTTCGCGTCGAGGCTCGGCGGAAGAGCGTGCGGACGCTTTCCGGTCGGCGTGGCGAATACGACTTCGTAGCCCTGCTCGTCGAACTTCGAAACGGGGCCTATCAGTTCTTCGGCCCAGTAACCGTGTTCGGAGACAATGACCAGAATCTTTCTGCTCACGGATTCCTCCAGGCGCCGCCTGTTGTCGTTGGCCTGACCCACACTGCTTGCGCCCGAGGGCTGCGTCAAAGTGCCCGTATGCGACTTCATGAGGTGGGAGGGCAGGTCGCAGGGGCACCTCAGGTAGTCGCTTCCGGACGTCATGAAGTAGCCGCAGGACTTCATGACCTCGGCCGAATCGCTGAACCATTACGGGGGCACCGCCCTATGGTCTGGACGCGCCGTGAATCAGGGGTGCGCGATGGATCGAGGAGAGGGACGGGGACGATGACGACGGACCTGTTGTGCACACACATCGATCAGATGCGTCCGGTGGAACCAGGCACCGAGGGCTGCGAGGAGTGCCTCGCCCTCGGCGACAGCTGGGTGCACCTGAGGATGTGCCTCAGCTGCGGGCACGTCGGATGCTGCGACTCCTCCAAGAACCGCCACGCCACCAGGCACTACCGCACCAGCGAGCACCCCATCGCCGCCTCGCACGAGCCCGGCGAGGCCTGGGCCTGGTGCTACGCCGACAAGCTGATGCTGGACGCGGCGTGAGCGCGGCCCCGGAGAGCGCCACCGCCCCCGCCACGGCGGCCGCGGCCGAGCGCGCCGAGAGCAGGAAGCCCGTCATCCTGGCCGTGGACGACGATCCGCAGGTGCTGCGCGCCGTCCGCCGCGACCTGCGCAGCGCGTACGGCGACCGCTACCGGGTGCTCGGCGCCTCCTCCGCCGCCGACGCCCTCAAGATCCTGGACTCCCTCGACGAGCGCGGCCACGACCCGGCGCTGTTCCTCGTGGACCAGCGGATGCCCGACGTGACCGGCGTCGAGTTCCTCCTGGAGGCCGTCAGCCGCTTCCCGGACGCCCGCCGCGTGCTGCTCACGGCGTACGCGGAGACGGACGCGGCGATCACCGCCATCAACCGGGTGCGGCTCGACTACTACCTGCTCAAGCCGTGGGACCCGCCGCACGAGCGGCTCTTCCCGGTCCTGGACGACCTGCTCTCCGACTGGCTGGCCACCTACCGCCCCGCGTACGACGGCATCATCGTCGCCGGACACCTCGTCTCCCCCGGCACGCACGCCGTCCGGGACTTCTTCACCCGCAACGGCCAGCCGTTCCGCTTCCTGAACGTGGAGCGGGATCCCGAGGCGCTGACCCTGATCGCCGCCCAGCCCGACGCGGCGCTGCCCCTCGTACGGTTCCCGGATGGGGCAGTGCTCTCCGCGCCGTCCGACACCGAGCTCGCCCAGCGCCTCGGGCTGGCCACCACCGCCTCGCGCCCGCACTACGAGTGCGTCATCGTCGGCGCGGGCCCCGCGGGTCTGGCGGCCGGGGTCTACGCGGCCTCGGAGGGCCTCTCGACGCTGATGCTGGACTCCCGCGCCCCGGGCGGCCAGGCCGGCACCTCCAGCCTGATCGAGAACTACCTGGGCTTCCCCTCGGGCCTCTCCGGCGGCGACCTGACCCGCCGGGCCACCATCCAGGCCTCCCGCTTCGGCGCCGAGATCCTGCACCCGGTGGAGGTGGTCTCGCTGACCCGGGACGACCCGGCGAAGATCCTGACCCTGGCCGACGGCACGGAGATCAGCGCCGAAACGGTGCTGCTGGCCACCGGCGTCTCGTACAACCGCCTTCAGGCCCCCGGCGCGGACCGCTTCGAGGGCGCGGGGCTCTACTACGGCGCGGCGACGACGGAGAGCTCGGCGTGCATCTCGCAGCACGTGTTCATCGTGGGCGGTGCGAACTCGGCCGGCCAGGCGGCGGTGCACTTCGCCAAGTACGCGGCCAAGGTGACCATCCTGGTCCGCGCCGAATCCCTGGACGCGAGCATGTCCCGCTACCTGATCGACGAGATCGACCGCACCCCGAACATCGAGGTCAAGGTCCGTACGACGGTGGTCCGGCTGGACGGCGACGAACACCTGGAGCAGCTGACCCTCCACGACGCGACGACGGGCGCGGACACGCAGGTCCCGGCCCGGTTCATGTTCACCTTCATCGGCGCCCGCCCGCACACGGACTGGCTGTCGGGCGTGGTCGAGCGCGACGAGTACGGCTTCGTGCTCACCGGGTCCGACCTGATCGCGAACGGCGGGGAGCTCCCGGCGGAGTGGAGCCTGGAGCGCGCCCCGTACCCGCTGGAGACGAGCGTCCCCGGTGTCTTCGCGGCCGGCGACGTACGGGCCCACTCGGTCAAGCGCGTGGCCTCGGGCGTGGGCGAGGGGGCGATGGCGGTCTCGCTGATCCACCGGTACCGGTCGATGGGCTGAGAGCGAACACGAATCGCTTGCGATCAAGCGGGCGCCGGATGCAACGTTGATTACATGATTACAGCCGAGCAGAGCGAGCAGCTTCGCACGTGGTTCGCGGACCGCCTTCCGGTGGACGTGTACGAGTCCCTGGTCGACGTGGCGGTCGACCGCGAGGAGATCACGGTCGTCGGCACCATCCCGGCGACCGAGTCCGTCAAGGAGTTCCGCGAGCGCACCCGGGAACAGCGCATCGAGGTCGCGCGGGAGGCGGAGGAGCTCTACCGCCGCAAGGTCGCCTGGGCCGTCCAGTCCGGCGACGACCGCGTCCTGTTCACGCACCTGGCGGTCCCGGTGATGACGCGCCTGCGCCAGCCGGAGCGCAAGGTCCTCGACACCCTGGTGGCGGGCGGCGTCGCCCGCAGCCGGGCCGACGCCCTCGCCTGGTGCGTCCGCCTCGTCGGCCGCAACACGGACGAGTGGCTGACCGAGCTCCGCGACTCGCTGGCCAAGGTCCAGCAGGTCCGCGCGGCCGGCCCCGACGTCGCGGACGCCTCCGACGCCTCCGAGGCCGCGGACTCCAAGAAGTCTGAGTCGGAATGACGAAAGTCCTCCCCACCGGGGCATGATCGCGCAAGTCTGACAGCGAGCCGACCGGCACCCGATCACAGGGAGAGGCACGCCCCATGACCACCACCGTCGAATACATCCGCTACCGGATCGCATTGGACGACCAGCAGGCCTTCGAGGACTCGTACCGGCAGGCCGCGGAGGCCCTGGCCGCGTCACCCGAGTGCATCGACTACGAGCTGGCCCGCTGCGAGGAGGAGAACGACCGGGAGCGCTACATCCTCCGCATCCGCTGGACGTCGGTCGACGCCCACCTCAACGGATTCCGCAAGGGCGAGCACTTCCCGGCGTTCTTCAGCGCGATCCGCCCGTACGTGAAGGCCATCGAGGAGATGCAGCACTACCGCGTCACCGACGTGGCCGGCCCCGGAAAGGCCGCACCCCAGTCATGAGCACCACACCCGGCACCACTCCCACCATCTACGAGTGGATGGGCGGGGCGGAGGCGATGAACCGCCTCACCGACGCCTTCTACGCACACGCCCTGCAGGACGAGATCCTGGCCCCGGTCTTCGCGGGCATGGACTCGGAGCACCCCCAGCACGTCGCCGTCTGGCTGTCGGAGGTCTTCGGCGGCCCGGCGGAGTACACGGCCCACCACGGCGGCCACCAGCACATGGCCACCAAGCACCTGGGCCGCGGCATCACCGAGACGCAGCGCCGCCGCTGGGTGGACCTGCTGATGGACACGGCGGACGAGGTCGGCCTCCCGGCGGACCCCGAATTCCGCGCGGTGTTCGCGTACTACATCGAGTGGGGCACCCGCATGGCCCTGATCTACTCGGGCCCCAACCCCCCGCCGGTGGACGCGGCCAAGATCCCGATCTGGTCCTGGGGCCAAACGCCCCCGTGGATCCCGAAGAGCTAGACCCCTCCGGGGGCGGGGGCTTCGTCCCCGCCCCCGCCGTCGGCGAGCAGCACGGTCAACTCGCCCGCGGCGCCCTCGGCGCCCTCGCGCCAGAAGTCGACGGCCTGTTCCAGGATCTCCTGCAAGGTCTCCCAGTCCCCCGGCCGCAGCTGCGCGTACGGCCGCCAGGACGTCACCACCACCAGCCGCCCCGGCGCCCGCGGCAGCCACGACAGGTCGATCAGCGCATCGGCCAGCGCGTCCCAGTTCCCGCCGAACCAGGACGGCACCCGGAGCTCCGCTCCCCACCGCCGCATCAGTTCGGCCTTGCTGCGCACGCCGGCCAGGTCCACCCGGAGCGTCGTCCAGCCCGCTTCCTCGGCGGCGGCCAGCGCCGGCCCGAGCGGCCGCGGATCCAGGGTCATCGCAGGACCGCCTTGAAGGTGTCGTAGTGGTCGTCCGTGTAGTAGAACTCCCCACCCCCACCGGTCACGATCCGCCGCGCCCCGCGGTCGCGCTCCCCCGGCGTCTTCACGGTGAACTCGTGGTAGTAGCCGCGCTTCTGCTTCGGCAGGACCTTCTCGAAGTTCCCGAACACGGTGCCGTCCTGCCGGTACGGATACGGCCCGCCCTTGTCGATGAGCAGGAGCACGTCCCGCGCCTGTGCCGGCAGCGCGTCCGCCCGTACGGTCGCCATCCCCTTGGCCCATCCGGGCGGCGAGGAAACGGCGGGACCCGGTACGGAAGCCGGCGCCGAGGCGGCGGCGGACGGCGCGGCCTTCTCCCCACCACACCCCGCCACGCCGACCAGCGCAGCGCACAGGAACACCGTCCCCACGACCAGACGCAGCAACGACCGGGGCACGTCCCTGAAGATCATGCACCGATCGTGCCAAATATCCGATTCGCTCGCGAATCGCGCGGCGACGGCAACCGCGGCGGCGACAGCCTCAGAGCGCGGACATCTTGGTGTAAGGACTCAGAATTCTCTTCTGGACCGACCCGAAGTCGACCAGGACAGCGATCCCCTCCTCGATACCGACGACACGGCCGAGGCCGTGCTCATCGTGAGAGACCCGGTCGCCGACGCTGAACTGCCGGAGCGGCGGTTCCACGGGGGCCTTGAACGGGCTGGACGGCAAATGGCGGCGAGGTACTGCTGACTTTGTCATTGAGACCAGTATGCGCCCCACAGCCCCCCGCACGGGCCGCCGTTCGGATCTCAATTGCGGCACCATCCGCCCCGGACCGACCCCAGGGCCCGCCCAGGGCCCGCCCAGGGCCCGCCCAGGGCCCGCGCCGGGCCCGGCAGGGCGGCGGCGCGGGGGTGCCGCACACGATCCGCGAAGGAACCGGGGGGACTCAGTCGTCCGGGTCGGCCCGCTCCAGCGCCGGCCGCAGCCCCGGCTCCGACTCGGTGAGCAGGTAGTCCGCGACCGCCGTGTCGGTGACCAGGCTGGTCACCAGCCCGGACCGCAGCACCGCCCCGATCGCGGACGCCTTGCGCAGCCCGCCCGCGATGGCCACGACCTCGGGAATCCGCCGCAGCCGGTCCGCCTCGACGGTGATGCAGCGCTCGCCGAGGTCCCGCCCGACGCGGCGCCCCTCGGAGTCGAACAGGTGGGCGGACATCTCGGCCGCGACACCGAGCGAGGCGTAGTGCGCCCGCTCCTCGTCGGTGAGCATGTCGTGGACGGTCGAGATGCCCGGCTCCCAGGACCCGATCGAGACCGCGGCGACCGTCACCTTGTCGAAGTACTCGAAGGCCCGGGCGATCCCCGTCTGGCTCCGCAGCGCGGCCGCGGTCGCCGGATCGGGGAGCAGCATCGGCGCGTAGATCGGGTGCGCGTCGCCGCCCGAGACCTGGGCGGCCCGCCGTACGGCCTCCACGGACCCGCGCTCGGCCGTACCGGCGTCGTACACGCCCGTCAGCTGCACCACGGTGCACTGCGGCAGCCGGTGCAGGGAGGCGGCCATGTGGATGGTCGACCGCCCCCACGCCAGGCCCAGTACGTCGCCCTCGTTGACGAGCTCGCCGAGCAGGTCGGCGGCGACCGCGCCCAGGTTCTCCGGGTCCGGCGCGTCCTCGGTCGCGTCGGCCGGGGACTCGACCACCACCGCGTGCCGGAGCCCGTACCGGGCCCGCAGCGCGTCGGACCGCTCCGCGTCGAGCTCGGCCGGCACCCGGATCTCGATCCGTACGAGGTCGCGCTCGAGGGCGGTCTCCAGGACCCGGGCCACCTTGAAGCGGCTCACGCCGAACTCCTCGGCGATCTGGATCTTGGACTTGCCCTCCAGGTAGAAGCGGCGCGCCATGGCCGCCGCCTGCACCAGCTCCGCGGGTCCCATCCGCAGGGCTGACCGTCCCGCCGACATTGCAGACACCGCGTTCTCCTCACTGCTGTTCACACTCTCGACTCGCCGTTCATCCTGTCAGATCCGGCGGCCGTTGATCAGCCTGGACAGCTCCCGTTCACCGAGCTGTTCACCAACTCTCGTTTCAGTGGTCGCAAGCCCAGGGCGCCGCGGCGATCGCGACGTCCGCCTGCTCGCGCAGCGTACGGACGGCCGCGGCCGGGTCGACCGCCCCGTAGACCGCGCTTCCCGCGACGAACACGTCGGCGCCGGCCTCCGCACACCGCTCGATCGTCGTGGCCGAGACCCCGCCGTCGACCTGGAGCCACAGCTCCAGACCGTGCTTGGCGATGAGCTCCCGGGTACGGCGGATCTTGGGGAGCATGATGTCGAGAAAGGGCTGGCCGCCGAAGCCGGGCTCGACCGTCATGATCAGCAGCATGTCGAGCTCGGGGAGGATGTCCTCGTACTGCTCGATCGGCGTGGCGGGCTTGAGCGCCATGGACGCCCGCGCCCCCTTGGCCCGGATCTCCCGCGCGAGCCGCACGGGCGCTGCGGCGGCCTCGGCGTGGAAGGTGACCGATCCGGCGCCGGCCTCGACGTACTGCGGGGCCCAGCGGTCCGGGTTCTCGATCATGAGGTGCAGGTCCAGCGGGATGTCCGTGGCGCGGCTCAGGGATTCCACGACGGGCACACCGAGGGTGAGGTTCGGGACGAAATGGTTGTCCATGACATCGACATGCAGCCAGTCGGCCCCCTCGACGGCCTTCGCCTCCTCGGCGAGTCGGGCGAAGTCGGCGGACAGGATGCTGGGATAAATCTGAGCGGCCATGCCCCAAGCCTGCCATGCCGTGGCGCGGTTCCGGCCACGACCCCGGAACTGAGGGCGGACGTAGCGACCCTTAACCAATGCCGAGGAACAATCAACACATTCTTATAGATCACCGCCGGCATGATCCCCGGCGGTGTGCCGGAGGACGGCGGGGACGATCACCGCCCAGTCGGCCCGCTCGACCCCGTGTCCGGCGTCCTCCAGGACCAACAGCCTTCCCCCGGGGATCTGCTGCGCGAGTGCCTCGCCGTGCGACAGCGGGAACATCGGATCGGCGGTCCCGTGGATCACCAGCACGGGCACGGCGATCGAGGACAGGGACGCGGAGGGGAGCTCGCCCTCCGGGAGCGCGTCGTGATTGCGGAGCGCGGCGAAATCGTGCGCGCGCTCGACGTCGCGGCGGACGAGGCCGCGGGCGGCGGCCTCGTCGAACGGACGCCGACCTCCCGCGAGCACGCGCGCACAGGCCACCTGGTACTCGACCACCGAGTCGGCGTCCGACCAGTCGACGCGCACGGCCGAGACGAAGCGCATGAACTCCGCGGTGGGCGGCGCAGGCGCGCGGTCACCGCCGGGGACGGCCGAGGACGTGCTGATCAGGACGAGGGACAGGACGCGGTCGGCGTGGTCGAGCGCGAGCCGCTGCGCGAGCGCCCCTCCGGCGGAGACGCCCACGACGTGCGCGGCCGGGATGCCGTACGCATCGAGCACCCGGGCGGCGTCGCCGACCAGGTCCGCGCCCGTGTACCCGGGACGGCCCGGCTCGTACGTGACGGACCGGCCGGTGTCGCGGTGGTCGTACCGGACCACGAAGCGCCCGCCCCCGGCGAGCATCCGGCAGAACCCTTCGTCCCACCAGAGCATCGAAGCCCCCGTCCCCATGACGAGCAGGACGGGCGGACGGGCCGGATCCCCGAAGGACTCGGTGCACAGTCTGATGCCATCGGCCTCGACCACGCGCTCGCCCACGGTTGCCGCTCCGCTACCCCGTGCGCCGGATCAGTGCCAGGTACATCGCGTCCGTCCCGTGCAGGTGCGGCCACAGCTGTACGTCCGGGCCGTCGCCCAGGGCCGGGACGCCCGCCATGTACGGCCTGGCGTCGATCAGTTCGGCGTCCACCGGCGAGGCGCCCGCGCCGCGGCCGCGCAGGACGTCGTCCACGACGACCCGGGTCTCGGCCAGGTGCGGCGAGCACGTCGCGTAGCCCACGACCCCGCCCACCCGGACCGCCGACAGCGCCTCCCGCAGCAGTGCGCGCTGGAGCGGGGCGAAGCCCTCCAGGTCCTCCGGGCGCCGCCGCCACCGGGCCTCCGGGCGGCGGCGCAGCGCGCCCAGCCCGGAGCAGGGGACGTCCATCAGGACCCGGTCGAAGGAGCCCGGCCGCCACGGCGGCCGGGTGCCGTCCGCCGCGATGACCTGGTACGGGCCGGGATTGCCGGCCAGGGCGCGCTCCACGAGCCGCGCCCGGTGCGGCTGCTTCTCGGAGGCCAGCAGGAACGCCCCGCGCTGCGCCGCCAGGGCGCCCAGCAGGGCCGCCTTGCCGCCGGGTCCCGCGCAGCCGTCCAGCCAGCGCTCGTCGCGCCCCTCGACCGGCGCGGCCGCGAGCGCCATCGCCACCAGCTGGCTGCCCTCGTCCTGAACGCCGGCGCGCCCCTCGCGGACCGCCTCCAGCGCGCCCGGCTCGCCTCCCTCGGCCATGCGCACGGCATACGGCGACCAGCGCCCCGGCAGCGCCGAGTCCTCGCCGACCGCCGCCAGCAGCTCCTCGGTCGTGGACCGCCCGGGCCGCGCCACCAGGGTGACCTCGGGCCGCTCGTTGTCGGCTTCGAGGAGGTCCTCGATACCGGCCCGGCCGCCGCCGAGGGCGTCCCACAAGGCGCTGACGACCCACCTCGGGTGCGAGTGGTACACCGCGAGGTGCTCCTCGGCGTCCTCCTCGTACGGCGGGGCCACCAGCTCCAGCCAGCCGTCCAGGTCGTGCGCGGCGATCTTGCGCAGCACGGCGTTCACGAACTTGGCGCGCCCGTCCCCGAGCACCACCCGGGCCAGCTCCACGCTGGCCGAGACCGCCGCGTGCGTCGGGATCCGGGTCCCCAGCAGCTGGTGGGCGCCGAGCGAGAGCACGTCCAGCACCGGCGGGTCCACCTCGCGCAGCGGCCGGTCGATGCAGGCCTTGATGACCGCGTCGTACGTGCCCTGCCGGCGCAGCGTCCCGTAGACGAGCTCGGTGGCCAGCGCCGCGTCCCGTACCTCGAAGCCCTCGGTCTGGCGGGCCTTGCGCAGCAGCGGGGGCAGGACGAGGTTCGCGTACGCGTCGCGCTCGTCCACCGCCCGCAGGGCCTCGAAGGCCAGCATCCGGACGGGGTCCTTCTTGGGGCGGCGGTACGGCTTGGCCTGCCGCTGGCCTGCGGCGCTGCGCGGGGGACGGGACTGATCGCTCACGTGAAAGGTGCTCCGGGTTTACGGGGTCTACGAGGTGGTGCCGACGCACGGGGTGCAGGCGTACGTGCTTCCGGCGTACGGGGTGGTGCCGGCGGCGGGCCGGTGTCCGACTCGGACACCGGTACGGATCAGCCTACGTCCGCGGCGCCGACGCGCTCGCCGGGAGCGATCCGCACCCCGCGGGCCCAGTCGGCGCCGCGCATCGGCTTCTTGCCCTGGGGCTGCACCCAGAGCAGCTCCACCGCGTGCGAGCCGGTGCCGACGTACACGTTGTTCTTGGCCGGGGAGAGCTCGCCGGGCGCCAGGTCCGTCCGGTCGGTGACCAGGCCCACGGAGATCAGCTTGAGCCGCTCCCCGCGGAAGACGGTCCACGCGCCGGGCGCGGGCGTGCAGCCGCGCACCACGCGGTCGGCGCGCATCGCCGGGGCGTTCCAGTCGATGCGGGCGTCCTCGACGGTGATCTTGGGCGCGAGCGAGATGCCGTCGGCGGGCTGCCCGACGGCCCGCAGCGTGCCGTCCTCGATGCCGTCCATGGTGGCGGCCAGCAGGCCGGAGCCGGCGAAGGCGAGGCGGGTGAGCAGGTCGCCACTGGTGTCGGTGGGGCGGATCTCCTCGGTCAGGTGCCCGTAGACGGGCCCGGAGTCCAGGCCCTCCTCGATGAGGAAGGTGGAGGCGCCGGTGACCTGGTCCCCCGCCATGATCGAGTGCTGTACGGGCGCGGCCCCGCGCCACGCGGGCAGCAGCGAGAAGTGCAGGTTGACCCAGCCGTGGCGGGGGATCTCGATGGCGCTCTTGGGGATCAGCGCCCCGTACGCGACGACCGGGCAGCAGTCCGGGCCGATCTCGCGCAGCCGGGCCTGGAACTCCGGGTCGCGGGGCCGGGCGGGCTTGAGGATCTCGATGCCGGCCTCTTCGGCGCGCTCGGCGACCGGGCTGGCGACGAGCCGGCGGCCGCGGCCGGCCGGTGCGTCGGGCCGGGTGACGACGGCGGCGACCTCGTGCCGCCCGGAGGCGATGAGGGCGTCCAGGGCGGGCACGGCGACCTCGGGGGTGCCTGCGAAGACGAGCTTCACTGGGGTCCTACCTCGCTATCTCGGCTGTCAGCAGCGCACCAGTCTATGTTCCCGGCGCCGTTGGGGCCGCCCGGCCCGGTGGGCGGGCACCACGGGGGCCCGCCCAGGGGGCCGGGCCACGGCCCGCCGGAGGGCCTGCGAGGGGTCCCGGACGGCCCGTCAGGGGGCGTACGCACACACGCGCGCCTCTCGCATATGCCGACACGCCCCCGGTGCGTGACTTCAGTGCCGTTTGGCGCGTTGGTCAAGAGAGATTGACCGAAACCGGGCCGCGCGATGAGATCGGTGTCTGCGGCCCGATCCGCTCTTCAGCACCGGTTCGAGAGGCTTCTTCATGGCCGACCACGCCACCCACGACGCCCAAGCACGGGCCAGCCTGCATCTCCTGGTGCGGGACATCGAGCGGGTTCGCCGGCAGGTGGATGCTCTGCGTACGCTCACCGCCCAGCTCGGCAATGTGTACCGCCCGCGCCGCTCCGGTCCCTCCACGGGCTTCGTCGTCTATGGCCGGGCCCCCGCGCCCACCGTCCGCCTCGCGCAGGAGCTGCGGGACAGCGTCGAGACGCTGGTGACCGCAGCGGTGGACTTCGACCGCTCGCTCGGCTTCTCGTGGGACGCGGTGGGTTCCGCGCTCGGCGTCACCAAGCAGGCCGTGCACCGGCGGTACGGGGCCCGGCGGGCCCAGGCCGCGGAGTCGGCGGAGCCGCCGGCCGAGGGCACGACCACGCGGACCCTCGGGCCGCTGCCCACGGTCCCGGCGGCCCGCTCGGTGCCGCCGCAGCCGCTGCGCGAGGAATCCCAGGCCGCGGCCCCGGCCCGCTCCGCGGCCGCCTTCCCGGGGCCCCGTAACGGCTGAACCGCCGCCGGGCGCCGGGACGCCGACCTCCGACGGCCGGCCGCCGACCACCGCCCCCGGCGGGACACCCCGTCCCGCCGGGGGCGTTCGGCTGTCCCGGGCCTGACCCGCCGGACCCTGATGGCACCGGGCCCCGGTGCCGTCTCCGGGTGGCGGTGGCCCTGCGGGGCACGTCCCCTCCCCGCCCTTGCGCCGTTCCTCCCCCGGCCACCGCCGGGAGGTGCCCCCAGGGGCGTTGGCCCCGCCCCCGTACGCGGGGTCCGGGGGGCGGGGCGGGGAGACACCCCTCAGCCGATGTCCGGCGGGTCGACCCGGACCCGGACCGACTCCGCCGCCGGGACTCCGCGGGCCAGCCGGGCCGCCTGGGCCGACTTCAGGGCCGCAGCCAGCGCGGCCCCGCTGCCGGGCGGGACGCGGACCAGGGCCCGCTCCCCCGGCGAGGGCTCCCCGCGCCGCCCCGGCACCGGGACCGGGCCCAGCACCTCCGCCTCCGGCGGCAGCCCGGCTCCGGCCAGGAAGGCCTCCACCGCCTCGCCCCGACCGGCCACGGCCGCCATCCGGGACACCGGCGGGAACCCGAGCTGGGCCCGCTCCGCGAGCTCCCGTACGGCATGGCCCACCGGGTCCCACCGCACGAGGGCCTGGACCGGCCGCAGCGTCGGCTCCGCCACCACGACGACCTGCCCCTCCCCCCGGACCAGCGAGGCGGCCGCGATCCACCGGCGCAGCGCATCCTCCCCGGCCCGCAGGTCGGGCCGGGTCAGCATCGCCCAGCCGTCCAGCAGCAGCGCCGCCGCGTACCCGGCGCCGGCCGCGACCGGCTCGGCTCCCGGGGTGCACACCACCAGCGCGGGCCGGTCCGGCACCTCGTCCAGGATGTGGTCGCGCCCCGAAGTCCGTACGGGCACGGCCGGGAAGGCCCGCCCGAGCTCCTCGGCCGTCCGCCGGGCGCCCACCACCTGGGCGCGCAGCCGCAGCGACCCGCACTCCTCGCAATGCCACGCGCTCTCCTGCCGGCCGCACCAGCCGCAGTGCAGATCCCGCGCGTCGGGGGCCTCCAGGGGCCCCGCGCAGACCGTGCAGCGGGCGGGGGTGCGGCACCGCTCGCACGCGAGGCGCGGCGCATAGCCGCGCCGGGGCACCTGTACGAGCACGGGCCCGGACTTCAGCCCCTCCCGTACGGTCTCCCAGGCCAGGCTCGGCAGCCGGGCGGCGCGGGCCGCCTCGTCCCGGGCCAGGAGTTCGTCGCCCACGGTCCGGATCCGGGGCGCGCAGGCCCGTACCGTCTCGCGGTCGGCGACGAGCGGCCGCGCCCAGCCCGTCTCGACCAGCTGGGCGGCCTCCACGGTGCAGCTGGTGCTCCCGGCCAGGAAGCCGCAGCCGTCTGCGACGGCGCGCAGCTCCAGCACCTCCCGTACGTGCGGGAACGGCGCGTGGTCGTCGCTGTGGCTGGAGTCGCCGTCGTCCCAGACGGCGACCAGCCCGAGGTCCCGTACGGGCGCGAACATCGCGGCCCGGGTGCCGATGACGGCCCGCACCGAGCCCCGGTGCACGGCGAGCCACTGGCGGTAGCGCTTCTCGGGGCCGGACTCGGCGGTCAGCAGCGCGTGCCGCCCCTCGCCGAGCAGGGCGGTGAGCGCCGCGTCGACCCGGGCCGCCGTGCGCCCGTCGGGCAGCACGGCGAGGGCGCCACGGCCGGAGGCGAGGGTGGCGGCCATGGCCCGGGCCAGCTCGTCGGCCCAGCCGGGGCCGGGCAGGGCGGTCCATACGGCGCGCGGCGCGCCGCCCGTGGCCAGGGCCCGCAGGAAGGCGGGGCCGGAGCCGTACCGCGCCCAGCCGCCCGGATCGGGGGCGGCGGGCGGGGGCAGCGGCTCGGGTGAGGGCTTGGCCTCGGCGCGGGCGCTGCGCGCGGGCAGGGCGAGCTGGAGCACGTCGGCCAGGCTGCCCGCGTACCGGTCGGCGACGGCCCGGGCCAGGGCCAGCATGCCGGGGGTGAGCACCACCTCGGGCGAGACGACCTGGGCGAGGGCGGCGAGGGCTCCGTCGTAGTCGGACTCGGCACGCCGCTCGACGATGAACCCGTCGATGAGGCCGCCGCCCTCGCGGCGGCCGCCGTGCACGCGGTGGCCGCCGGCCCCGAAGCGGACCCGGACGCGGACGCCCGGCCGGGCTGCCTCGGAGAGTTCCGCGGGGACGGCGTAGTCGAAGAGCCGGTCGAGGTGGAGCACGCCCTTGTTGACGAGGACGCGGGCCACCGGGAGCTCCTCGGCGACGGCTGCGCCGCGCCAGGTGCGCGGTTTGGCCTTGGGGGCCTTGGCCTTCGCCTCGGCGACCATCTCCCGCATCAGCGCGAGCTGCTCCGGCGGACCGACGGGACCCTCGTCCCCGCTCCGCTGCCCGGATTCGTCTCTGCTGCTCACACCCGCATTCTTACCAAACCCCACCGACAACGGACGGCCCCGGACCTCAGGGTCCGGGGCCGTCCGTACAGCGGGTCCTGCGTGTTCTTACAGACCGGCGGCCGTGCGCAGCGCGTCCACGCGGTCGGTGCGCTCCCAGGTGAAGTCCGGCAGCTCGCGGCCGAAGTGGCCGTACGCGGCGGTCTGGGCGTAGATCGGGCGCAGCAGGTCGAGGTCGCGGATGATCGCGGCCGGGCGGAGGTCGAAGACCTGGCCGATCGCGTCCTCGATCTTCTGGACCTCCACCTTGGCGGTGCCGAAGGTCTCGACGAAGAGGCCGACGGGCTCGGCCTTGCCGATGGCGTACGCGACCTGGACCTCGCAGCGCGAGGCGAGGCCGGCGGCGACCACGTTCTTGGCGACCCAGCGCATGGCGTACGCGGCGGAGCGGTCGACCTTGGACGGGTCCTTGCCCGAGAAGGCGCCGCCGCCGTGGCGGGCCATGCCGCCGTACGTGTCGATGATGATCTTGCGGCCGGTGAGGCCGGCGTCGCCCATCGGGCCGCCGATCTCGAAGCGGCCGGTCGGGTTGACCAGCAGGCGGTAGCCCTCGGTGTCGAGCTTGATGCCGTCCTCGACGAGCTGGGCGAGCACGTGCTCGACGACGAACTCGCGGATGTCGGGGGCGAGCAGCGAGTCCAGGTCGATGTCCGAGGCGTGCTGCGAGGACACGACGACGGTGTCGAGGCGGACGGCCTTGTCCCCGTCGTACTCGATGGTGACCTGGGTCTTGCCGTCGGGGCGCAGGTACGGGATGGTCCCGTTCTTGCGGACCTCGGAGAGGCGGCGCGAGAGCCGGTGCGCGATGTGGATCGGGAGCGGCATGAGCTCGGGGGTCTCGTCGCACGCGTAGCCGAACATCAGGCCCTGGTCGCCGGCGCCCTGCTTGTCGAGCTCGTCCTCGTCGCCCTCGACCCGCTTCTCGTACGCGGTGTCGACGCCCTGCGCGATGTCCGGGGACTGCGCGCCGATGGACACCGACACGCCGCAGGAGGCGCCGTCGAAGCCCTTCTTCGAGGAGTCGTAGCCGATCTCGAGGATCTTGTCGCGGACGAGCTGCGCGATCGGCGCGTACGCCTTCGTCGTCACCTCACCGGCGATGTGCACGAGACCGGTGGTGATGAGCGTCTCCACGGCCACACGCGAGGTCGGGTCCTCGGTGAGAAGTGCGTCGAGGATCGTGTCGCTGATCTGGTCAGCGATCTTGTCGGGGTGACCCTCGGTGACGGACTCCGAGGTGAACAGGCGACGGGACACAACGCTCCCTGGGGTTGCAGCGGCTGCTGGCTGATCATTTGGCGGAACCACACCGGGGGCTGCGCCCGATCACGTTCCGAGTGTGCAGTTTATCGGTCGCCACCGTTTGCCGGACCACCTGTCTCGCCCAATGGGAGCCATGTGACCTGCGGCACTCCATTCTGGCTCATGGAATCGGCTACGAGAAGAGTCGTCGCTCAGGCGCGTCGGGGGGCGAGTCGCGGGGAGACCCGATCCCAAATCGCCTCCGCCAAGGCCTCCTTCGGACCATAGGGAACCGGGGTTTCCGTACCATCGGAGGCCAGGATGACGGCTTCGTTCTCCTCGGAACCGAAGGTCTTGGCTTCGCCCACCTCGTTCACGACGAGAAGATCACACCCCTTGCGGAGCAGTTTGGCGCGGCCGTTCGCGAGCACGTCGTCCGTCTCGGCGGCGAAACCGACCACGACCTGGCCTTCCCGGGCCCGGTCGGCCGAGATCTCCGCGAGGACGTCGGGGTTGCGCACCAGCGCCACCGGGGCCGGATCCTGCCCGTCCTTCTTCTTGATCTTGCCGCTCGCGTACTCGGCCGGCCGGAAGTCGGCCACGGCCGCGGCCATCACCACCGCGTCGGCGTCCGCCGCCGCCTTGAGCACGGCCTCGCGCAGCTGTACGGCCGTCCCGACCCGTACGACGTCCACCCCGGCCGGGTCGGCGAGGGCGGTGTTCGCCGCGACGAGGGTGACCCGGGCCCCGCGCGCGACGGCCGTGCGGGCCAGGGCGTAGCCCTGCTTGCCGGAGGAGCGGTTGCCGAGGAAGCGGACCGGGTCGAGCGGCTCCCGCGTGCCGCCCGCGCTGATCACCACGTGCCGGCCGGCCAGGTCGGGCGCGGCCGCCCCGCCCACGAGAGCGTGCCTCCTCAGGACGCTGCGGCACACCTCGAAGATCTCCTCGGGGTCGGGCAGCCGCCCCTTGCCGGTGTCCTTGCCGGTGAGCCGGCCGACGGCGGGCTCGATGACGACGGCGCCGCGGCGGCGCAGCGTGGCCACGTTCTCCTGGGTGGCGGGGTGCTCCCACATCTCCGTGTGCATGGCGGGGGCGAACACCACCGGGCAGCGCGCGGTGAGCAGCGTATTGGTGAGCAGGTCGTCGGCGAGGCCGTGGGCGGCCTTGGCGAGCATGTCGGCGGTGGCGGGGGCGACGACGACGAGGTCGGCGCCCTGCCCGATGCGGACGTGCGGGACCTCGTGGACGGTCTCCCAGACCTCGGTGCCCGCAGGGTTGCCGGAGAGCGCGGCCCAGGTGGCCTCGCCCACGAAGTTCAGGGACGCCTCCGTGGGGACGACCCGCACCTCGTGCCCGGACTCGGTGAGCCGGCGCAGCAGCTCGCAGGCCTTGTACGCGGCGATCCCGCCGCTGACTCCGAGCACGACCTTCGGCTTACCCACCACACACGCCCTCTCTCGCTGATCGTCGTACGTGTCTATGACACACCACAGGCCCGGCAGATGTTCTGCCGGGCCTGTGGTGAAAGGAATTCTCGGTGCCTTACTGGGCCGGGGCCTCGATGGCCTCGGAGGTCAGCAGACCCGCGTTGATCTCGCGCAGCGCGATCGAAAGCGGCTTCTCGTGGACGTGGGTGTCCACCAGCGGGCCGACGTACTCGAGCAGGCCCTCACCGAGCTGCGAGTAGTACGCGTTGATCTGACGCGCGCGCTTGGCCGCGTAGATCACGAGGCTGTACTTCGAGTCCGTGGCCTCGAGCAGCTCGTCGATCGGCGGGTTGATGATGCCCTCGGGCGCGGTGATGGAAGAGGACACGCTCTACCTTCCGAAGAATGGGTGAATGATCAAGCATTGACCGAAATGAACATCGATCAACGATCAGACAACTTCCATCAAGGCTAGCAGCTCGCGCGCCACGTCCTCGACGGAGGTGTTGACCAGGGTGGTGTCGAACTCGGACTCGGCAGCGAGCTCGACCTTGGCGGTCTCCAGCCTGCGCTGGATGACCTCGGGCGATTCGGTGCCGCGGCCGGTGAGCCGGCGGACCAGCTCGTCCCAGCTCGGCGGCGCGAGAAAGACGAGCTGGGCCTCGGGCATGGACTCGCGGACGAGTCGCGCGCCCTGGAGGTCGATCTCCAGGAGAACGGGCTCGCCGTTCTCCAGTCGCTCCACCACCGCGCCGCGGGGCGTGCCGTAGCGGTTGCCCGCGAACTCGGCCCACTCCAGCAGCTCGCCGTTGGCGATCAGCTTGTCGAACTCGTCGTCGTTGACGAAGAAGTAGTGGACTCCGTGTCGCTCACCGGGCCGCGGCTTGCGGGTGGTGGCCGACACCGAGAGCCATACCTCGGGGTGGACCTTGCGCATATGCGCGACGACCGTGCTCTTGCCGACCCCCGAGGGGCCGGAGAGCACGGTCAGCCGCGGACGAACCTCTGCTGCCATAGAGCGATTATCCAGGTTCTCGGGACTGCCTGAGAACGCCGGGAGAACTTCAGGCAACGCGTCAGCCGGCAGGAGTGCCGAACTCACGCTCCAGAGACGCGATCTGGTTGGAACCGAGACCTCGGACACGCCGGGACTCGGAGATGCCGAGGCGCTCCATGATCTGCTTGGCGCGGACCTTGCCCACGCCAGGCAGGGACTCCAGCAGGGCGGAGACCTTCATCTTGCCGATGACGTCGTTCTCCTGGCCCGTCTTGATGACCTCTTGGAGCGAGGCGCCGGAGTGCTTGAGTCGATTCTTCACCTCGGCCCGCTCCCGGCGAGCCGCGGCGGCCTTTTCGAGCGCGGCTGCGCGCTGTTCAGGGGTAAGGGGCGGAAGAGCCACGCCTACGTCACCTCGGATGTCGAACTGTCGGATACGGACCAGTGGGGAGCCCAAGGGCGCCACACCAGGCGAATGCCCGAACAGCGGTGGAACTCGTTCGCTGCTCGTCACTCTGATCGGAGACTAGCGGCCAACACCGCTCCAGTCAGCGAGAACGGACGAAAAGTCCTGGTCAGCCTCCACTGAACCGTACATCACGGACAAACCACCCCGGTTTTGTCCGGGGAAAGACGTTCGATTTTCGTCAGACCGTACGACGCGCGGTGCGGCCGGAGCTCCCGGCCGCACTCCCGAACGGGCGTCAGGCGGAGACCGCCTCGCGGATTTCGTCCGCGAACCGGGTCGCCGAGGCGCGCAGGGCGGCCGCGTCCGGACCGTGCTTCAGCACGCCCCGCGAGACGTTCGGGACCACATTGCGGACGGCCGCGCCGAAGACCGCCGGGAGGTCGGCCGCCGTCGCGCCCTGCGCACCGATGCCGGGGGCCAGCAGCGGGCCGTTGATGTCCAGGTCGAAGGAGGACAGGTCGCCGAGCGTGGCGCCGACCACCGCTCCGAACGAGCCCATCGGCGAGGCGCCCGCGTTCTCCGCCGCGAGGTGCCCGAGCATCGTCGCGCCGATCGTGCGGCCGTCCTCGCGCACCGCGCGCTGGACCTCCGCGCCCTCCGGGTTCGAGGTGAGGGCGAGGACGAAGAGTCCGGCGCCCGAGCGGCGGGCCAGCTCCACCGCCGGCTCCAGCGAGCCGTAGCCCAGGTACGGGGAGACCGTCAGGGCGTCGGAGAACAGCGGGGAGGAGGGCGACAGGAAGGTCTGCGCGTACGCGGCCATCGTCGAGCCGATGTCCCCGCGCTTGGCGTCCATCACGACCAGCGTGCCGGCCGCCCGCGCGTCGGCCACGGTCCGCTCCAGCACCGCGATGCCCTTCGAGCCGAAGCGCTCGAAGAAGGCCGCCTGCGGCTTGAAGACGGCCACCGAGTCGGCCAGCGCCTCGACGACCGTGCGGGAGAACTTCTCCAGGCCCGCGATGTCGTCGTTCAGGCCCCAGGACGAGAGGAGGGCCGCGTGCGGGTCGATGCCCACGCACAGCGGGCCGCGCGCGTCCATCGCCGCGCGCAGGCGGGTGCCGAAGGGGGTCACGGTCTCGGTCACGGGGGTCTCGGTCACTGCATGGCCTTCCGGGTTTCGGCGCCGACGGCCTCGGCGAGGGTCGCGTACGGGCTGACGGCCAGGCGCGCGGCCAGGCCCTTGTGGATCGCGCGGGCGTAGAACGGGCCCTCGTAGATGAACGCGCTGTACCCCTGGATCAGGGTGGCGCCGGCCAGGATCCGCTGCCAGGCGTCCTCGGCGTTCTCGATGCCCCCGACGCCCACGAGCACCAGGCGGTCGCCCACCCGGGCGTACAGGCGGCGCAGGACCTCCAGGGAGCGCTCCTTGACCGGGGCGCCGGACAGGCCGCCGGTCTCCTTCACGAGCGCCGGGGCGGACTTCAGGCCCAGACCCTCGCGCGCGATGGTGGTGTTGGTCGCGATGATGCCGTCCAGGCCGAGCTCCAGCGCGAGGTCGGCGACCGCGTCCACGTCCTCGTCCGCGAGGTCCGGGGCGATCTTGACGAGCAGCGGGACCCGGCGGTCGGTCACGGTGCGGTCCGCGGCCTCCCGTACGGCCGTCAGGAGCGGGCGCAGGGACTCGGTGGCCTGGAGGTTGCGCAGGCCCGGCGTGTTCGGCGAGGAGACGTTCACGACCAGGTAGTCCGCGTGGCGGGCCAGGCGCTCGGTGGAGGCGACGTAGTCCGCCACCGCCTCCTCCTCCGGCACGACCTTGGTCTTGCCGATGTTGACGCCCACGACCGTGTTGAAGACGGGCACGCGGGCCGCCAGGCGGGCCGCCACGGCCGCCGAGCCCTCGTTGTTGAATCCCATGCGGTTGATCAGCGCGCGGTCCGGCACGAGCCGGAACAGCCGCTTCTTGGGGTTGCCCGGCTGCGCCTGCGCCGTGACCGTGCCGATCTCGATGTGGTCGAAGCCGAGCATCGACATGCCGTCGATGGCGACGGCGTTCTTGTCGAAGCCCGCCGCGAGTCCGAAGGGGCCGTGCATGCGCAGCCCGAGCGCCTCGGTGCGCAGCTCCTTGTACCGGGGGGCCAGGGCCGCGGCGGCGAAGGTGCGCAGCACGGGGGTGCGGGCCGCGAGCCGGATCCAGCGGAAGGCCAGGTAGTGGGCCTGCTCCGGGTCCATCCGCTTGAAGACCAGGTCGAAGAAGAGTTTGTACATGTCGAGAAGATCCCTTGTGCGCTCATGACGAGGGGGACACCGACGCGCATCGCGCATCCGTGTCCCCCTCCTCGTACGGGCTGCTAGTCGCGGGCCGCGGTCAGGTGCTCCGCGTGCTCCTGGAGCGAGCGCACACCCACGTCTCCGTGGTTGAGCGCGTCGATGCCCTGGACGGCCGCGGCGAGCGCCTGGACCGTGGTCAGGCACGGGACGCCGCGGGCCACGGCCGCCGTGCGGATCTCGTAGCCGTCGAGGCGGCCGCCGGTGCCGTACGGGGTGTTGACGATCAGGTCGACCTGGCCGTCGTGGATGAGCTGGACGATGGTCTTCTCGCCGCCCGGGCCCTCGCCCTCGCTGAGCTTGCGCACGACGGTGGCGTTGATGCCGTTGCGGCGCAGCACCTCGGCGGTGCCGGAGGTCGCCATCAGCTCGAAGCCGTGGTTGACGAGCTCGCGCGCCGGGAAGATCATCGAGCGCTTGTCGCGGTTGGCGACGGAGATGAACGCGCGGCCCTTGGTGGGCAGCGGGCCGTAGGCGCCGGCCTGCGACTTGGCGTACGCCGTGCCGAAGACCGAGTCGATGCCCATGACCTCGCCGGTGGAGCGCATCTCCGGGCCGAGGACGGTGTCGACGCCGCGGCCGTGGATGTCGCGGAAGCGCGACCACGGCATGACGGCCTCCTTGACGGAGATCGGCGCGTCGAGCGGCAGGGTGCCGCCGTCGCCGGTCTTCGGGAGCATGCCCTCTTCGCGCAGTTCGGCGATGGTGGCGCCGAGCGAGATGCGGGCGGCGGCCTTCGCGAGCGGGACCGCGGTCGCCTTCGAGGTGAAGGGGACGGTGCGGGAGGCGCGCGGGTTGGCCTCCAGCACGTAGAGGATGTCACCCGCCATCGCGAACTGGATGTTGATCAGGCCGCGAACGCCGACGCCCTTGGCGATGGCCTCGGTGGAGGCGCGCAGGCGCTTGATGTCGAAGCCGCCGAGGGTGATCGGGGGCAGGGCGCAGGCCGAGTCGCCGGAGTGGATGCCGGCTTCCTCGATGTGCTCCATGACGCCGCCGAGGTAGAGCTCGGTGCCGTCGTACAGGGCGTCGACGTCGATCTCGATGGCGTCGTCGAGGAAGCGATCGACGAGGACGGGGCGGGTCGGCGAGATCTCGGTGGATTCCGCGATGTACGAGGACAGCCGGTCCTCGTCGTAGACGATCTCCATGCCGCGGCCGCCGAGCACGTACGAGGGGCGTACGAGGACCGGGTAGCCGATCTCGTCGGCGATGGCCTTCGCGCCCGCGAACGTGGTGGCGGTGCCGTGCTTGGGGGCCGGCAGGCCGGCCTCGGCGAGCACCTGGCCGAACGCGCCGCGGTCCTCGGCGGCGTGGATGGCCTCCGGCGGGGTGCCGACGACCGGGACGCCGTTGTCCTTGAGGGCCTGGGCGAGGCCGAGGGGGGTCTGGCCGCCGAGCTGGACGACGACGCCGGCGATGGGGCCGGCCAGCGACTCGGCGTGGACGATCTCCAGCACGTCTTCGAGCGTGAGCGGCTCGAAGTACAGGCGGTCGGAGGTGTCGTAGTCCGTCGAGACGGTCTCCGGGTTGCAGTTGACCATCACGGTCTCGTAGCCGGCGTCGCTGAGGGCGAAGGAGGCGTGGACGCAGGAGTAGTCGAACTCGATGCCCTGGCCGATGCGGTTCGGGCCGGAGCCCAGGATGATCACCGCGGGCTTCTCGCGGGGCGCGACCTCGCTCTCCTCGTCGTACGAGGAGTAGAAGTACGGGGTCTTCGCGGCGAACTCGGCGGCGCAGGTGTCGACCGTCTTGTAGACCGGGCGGACGCCCAGCGCGTGGCGGACCTCGCGGACGACGTCCTCGCGCAAGCCGCGGATCTCGGCGATCTGGGCGTCGGAGAAGCCGTGGCGCTTGGCCTCGGCGAGCAGCTCGGGGTGGAGCTTCTCGGCGGCGGCCAGCTCGTCGGCGATCTCCTTGATCAGGAAGAGCTGGTCGACGAACCAGGGGTCGATCTTCGTGGACTCGAAGACTTCTTCCTGGGTGGCGCCGGCGCGGATGGCCTGCATGACGGTGTTGATGCGGCCGTCGGTGGGGCGGACGGCGGTGGCGAGGAGTTCTTCCTTGTCGCCGACGGGGCCGACGAAGGTGAACTGCGAGCCCTTCTTCTCCAGGGAGCGCAGGGCCTTCTGGAGGGCCTCGGTGAAGTTGCGGCCGATGGCCATGGCCTCGCCCACCGACTTCATGGTGGTGGTGAGGGTGGCGTCGGCGAGCGGGAACTTCTCGAAGGCGAAGCGCGGGGCCTTGACGACGACGTAGTCGAGGGTCGGCTCGAAGGAGGCCGGCGTCTTCTCGGTGATGTCGTTGGGGACCTCGTCGAGGGTGTAGCCGATGGCCAGCTTGGCGGCGATCTTGGCGATCGGGAAGCCGGTGGCCTTCGACGCGAGCGCCGAGGAGCGCGAGACGCGCGGGTTCATCTCGATGACGATGACGCGGCCGTCGACCGGGTCGATCGCGAACTGGATGTTGCAGCCGCCGGTGTCGACGCCGACCTCGCGGATGATCGCGATGCCGATGTCGCGCAGCCGCTGGTACTCGCGGTCGGTCAGGGTCATGGCCGGGGCGACGGTGATGGAGTCGCCGGTGTGGACGCCCATCGGGTCGAAGTTCTCGATGGAGCAGACGACGACCACGTTGTCCTTGGTGTCGCGCATCAGCTCCAGCTCGTACTCCTTCCAGCCGAGGATGGACTCCTCCAGGAGCACCTCGGTGGTCGGGGAGAGCGTGAGGCCCTGGCCGGCGATGCGGCGCAGCTCGTCCTCGTCGTGGGCGAAGCCGGAGCCGGCGCCGCCCATCGTGAAGGAGGGCCGGACGACGACGGGGTAGCCGCCGAGCGTCTCGACGCCCGCCAGGACGTCGTCCATGGAGTGGCAGATGACCGAGCGGGCGGACTCGCCGTAACCGATCTTGGCCTTGACGGCCTCGACGACGCCCTTGAAGAGGTCGCGGTCCTCGCCCTTGTTGATGGCCTCGACGTTGGCGCCGATGAGCTCCACGCCGTACTTCTCCAGCACACCCTGCTCGTGCATGGAGATGGCGGTGTTGAGCGCGGTCTGGCCGCCGAGGGTCGGCAGCAGCGCGTCGGGGCGCTCCTTCGCGATGATCTTCTCGACGAACTCGGGGGTGATCGGCTCGACGTACGTGGCGTCGGCGATCTCCGGGTCGGTCATGATCGTCGCGGGGTTGGAGTTCACCAGGATGACCCGCAGGCCCTCGGCCTTGAGGATGCGGCAGGCCTGGGTGCCGGAGTAGTCGAACTCGGCGGCCTGTCCGATGACGATCGGGCCGGAGCCGATGACCAGGACGGACTGGATATCGGTGCGCTTAGGCACGCTCGGCCTCCATCAGATTCACGAAACGGTCGAAGAGGTACGCGGCGTCGTGCGGGCCGGCGGCCGCTTCGGGGTGGTACTGGACGGAGAAGGCCGGCTGGTCGAGCAGCTGGAGGCCTTCCACGACGTTGTCGTTCAGGCAGACGTGCGAGACCTCGGCGCGGCCGTAGGCGGTCTCGGAGACCTTGTCGAGGGGCGCGTCCACGGCGAAGCCGTGGTTGTGCGCGGTGATCTCGACCTTGCCGGTGGTGCGGTCCTGCACCGGCTGGTTGATGCCGCGGTGGCCGTACTTCAGCTTGTACGTGCCGAAGCCCAGCGCGCGGCCCAGGATCTGGTTGCCGAAGCAGATGCCGAAGAGCGGGGTCTTGCGGGCGAGGACGCCCTGCATGACGGAGACCGCGTGGTCGGCGGTGGCCGGGTCGCCCGGGCCGTTGGAGAAGAACACGCCGTCCGGCTGGACCGCGTACACGTCCTCGACGGTGGCGGTGGCGGGCAGCACGTGCACCTCGATGCCGCGCTCGGCCATCCGGTGCGGGGTCATGCCCTTGATGCCGAGGTCCACGGCGGCGACGGTGAACTTCGCGGCGCCGATCGGGACGGCTTCGCCGTCGGGGCCGATGGCGGGGACGACGTACGTCTCCTTGGTGGCGACCTCGGCGGAGAGATCGGCGCCCTTCATCTGCGGGGCGGCCTGGACCTTGGCCAGCAGGTCCGCGTCGGCGGCGATGCCCTCGCCGGAGAAGATGCCGACGCGCATGGCGCCGCGCTCGCGCAGGTGGCGGGTCAGGGCGCGGGTGTCGATGCCGCTGATGCCGACGACGCCCTGCTTGACCAGCTCCTCGTCCAGCGAGCGCTGCGAGCGCCAGTTGGACGGGACGCGGGCGGGGTCGCGTACGACGTACCCGGCGACCCAGATGCGGGAGGACTCGGGGTCCTCGTCGTTGACGCCGGTGTTGCCCACGTGCGGGGCGGTCATCACGACGACCTGCCGGTGGTACGACGGGTCGGTGAGGGTCTCCTGGTAGCCGGTCATGCCGGTGGAGAACACGGCCTCGCCGAAGGTCTCCCCCACAGCGCCGTAGGCGCGGCCGCGGAAGATCCGACCGTCCTCCAGGACGAGTACGGCGGGAGCTTTGGCTGCTCCCCTGGTGGAGGTCGTCATCGTTCGGCGCCTTCCGTCGTGATGGATTGGTTCATGAGATTGATGGCTTCGACCCAGGCGGCGTGTTCGGCCGCGCGGTCGGAGCGGAATCCGGAGTCGATCAGCTTGTCGCCGTGCGCCCACGTGACGACGAGGAGACCGCCCTCGGTGAGTACCTTGCCCGCGATTCCCTTGTCGAGGCGGGCGCCGCGCAGCTGCGCGGCCGGTACGAAGAAGTCGGTGGCACCCGGACGGACCACGTCGAGGCCCGCATCGGTGAGCGTGAGCTCGACCCGGCTGCGCACCCCCAGGCCGTGGGCGACGATCCGGTCGAGCCACTGCCCGGCGGTGGTCGACCCGTGGTACCGGCCGGTCAGGGCCAGCCGGTGCTCGGGGAGGCCGCCGGGGGCGGCGGGCAGCTCCGGCAGATCGCTCTGCAGGGCGCCGCGCCATTTCCAGCCCTGCCGCATCAGCCAGTACACGAACGCGATGAAGACGAGCAGACCGACCACCCACGCGATGCGTGCGCCGAAGTCCGTCACCTCCGCCGACCGTCGTTCGGCGGCCTCGGCGGCCAGTTGGATTACTGCAGGTGTCACGCCAGATTCCCGTCCACGACCGTTGCCCGGCCCCGCAGGAAGGTGTGAGTGACGCGTCCCGGCAGCTCACGGCCCTCGTAAGGCGTGTTGCGGCTGCGGGAGGCGAAGTGTGCGGGGTCCACGACACCACGGTACGAGATATCGACCAAGGTCAGGTTCGCGGGTTCACCTGCCGAGACGGGGCGGCCGTGGTTGTCCAGGCCGCCGATCCGCGCCGGGGCGAAGGACATGCGCTCGGCGACGCCCGCCCAGTCGAGCAGTCCGGTCTCCACCATCGTCTGCTGGACGACGGAGAGCGCGGTCTCCAGGCCGACCATGCCCATGGCGGCGGCGGCCCACTCGCAGTCCTTGTCCTCGTGCGGGTGCGGGGCGTGGTCGGTGGCGACGATGTCGATCGTGCCGTCGGCGAGCGCCTCGCGCAGGGCCATGACGTCGCGCTCGGTGCGCAGCGGCGGGTTGACCTTGTAGACCGCGTTGTACGAGCGGACCAGCTCGTCGGTGAGGAGCAGGTGGTGCGGGGTGACCTCGGCGGTGACGTCGATGCCGCGGGACTTCGCCCAGCGGACGATCTCGACGGAGCCGGCCGTGGAGAGGTGGCAGATGTGCACGCGGGAGCCGACGTGCTCGGCGAGGAGGACGTCGCGGGCGATGATCGACTCCTCGGCGACGGCCGGCCAGCCGCCGAGGCCCAGCTCGGCGGAGACGACGCCCTCGTTCATCTGGGCGCCCTCGGTCAGGCGGGGCTCCTGGGCGTGCTGGGCGACGACGCCGCCGAAGGCCTTCACGTACTCCAGGGCGCGGCGCATGATCACGGCGTCGTCGACGCACTTGCCGTCGTCGGAGAAGACGGTGACGCGGGCGGCGGAGTCGTGCATGGCGCCCAGCTCGGAGAGCTGCTTGCCCTCCAGGCCGACGGTGACGGCGCCGATGGGCTGCACGTCGCAGTAGCCGGACTCCTTGCCGAGGCGCCAGACCTGCTCGACGACGCCGGCGGTGTCGGCGACGGGGAAGGTGTTCGCCATGGCGAAGACGGCGGTGTAGCCGCCGGAGGCGGCGGCGCGGGTGCCGGTCAGGACGGTCTCGGAGTCCTCGCGGCCGGGCTCGCGCAGGTGGGTGTGCAGGTCGACGAGGCCGGGGAGGAGCGTCTGGCCGGCGGCCTCGATGACGGTCGCGCCCTCGGCGTCCAGGCCCGTGCCCACGGCGGCGATGGTCTCGCCGTCGATCAGGACGTCCTGCGCCTCGCCACCGAGTACCTTCGCCCCGCGGATCAGGATCTTGCTCATCTTTACTTGCTCTCCTCGATACGGGGCGTGCTGGTGGTGGTGACGGCCGGCTCGGAGCCTCCGAGCAGCAGGTACAGGACGGCCATCCGGGTGGAGACGCCGTTGGCGACCTGCTCGACGGCCGTGCAGCGGTCGGAGTCGGCGACCTCGGCGGTGATCTCCATGCCGCGGTTCATCGGGCCGGGGTGCATGACGATGGCGTGCTCGGGCATCTTGGCCATGCGGTCGCCGTCGAGCCCGTACCGGCGGGAGTACTCGCGCTCGGTCGGGAAGAAGGCGGCGTTCATGCGTTCGCGCTGCACACGCAGCATCATGACCGCGTCGGACTTCGGCAGCACGTCGTCGAGGCTGTACGAGACCTCGCAGGGCCAGCTCTCGACGCCGATCGGGACCAGGGTGGGCGGGGCCACCACGGTGACCTCGGCGCCGAGCGTGTGCAGCAGCTGCACGTTGGAGCGGGCGACGCGGCTGTGCAGGACGTCGCCGACGATGGTGATGCGGCGGCCGTTCAGGTCCTTGCCGAGGCCGGCGTCGCGGCCGACCAGGCGGCGGCGCATGGTGAAGGCGTCCAGCAGGGCCTGGGTGGGGTGCTCGTGGGTGCCGTCGCCGGCGTTGACGACGGCGGAGTCGATCCAGCCGGAGGTCGCGAGCCGGTAGGGGGCGCCGGAGGCGTGGTGGCGGATGACGACGGCGTCGGCGCCCATGGCCTCCAGGGTCAGCGCGGTGTCCTTGAGGGATTCGCCCTTGGAGACCGAGGAGCCCTTGGCGGAGAAGTTGATGACGTCGGCGGACAGTCGCTTGGCGGCCGCTTCGAAGGAGATCCGGGTGCGGGTCGAGTCCTCGAAGAAGAGGTTGACGACGGTGAGGCCGCGCAGGGTGGGCAGCTTCTTGATCGGCCGGTCCGCGACGCGTGCCATCTCCTCGGCGGTGTCGAGGATGAGGACGGCGTCGTCGCGCGTGAGATCGGCGGCCGAGATGAGGTGGCGCTTCATCAGGGTGCTCCGTTTGTCGATGAGGTCAGAGCGGCGGGGAGGGCGGGGCGGCGGGGAGGCCCGGGCCGCGGACGGGGTGGGGTGCGGCCCGGCAGGCAGGCTCGCGCGCGGGCCCCCGCGTTCGGGGCCCCTCACTCGTACGGGCTACTGCCCGGTGGCGGCCGTGTCGGTCCGCTGGCCGAGCAGCACGGCGTCTCGGCCGTCCTCCTCCTGGAGCTGGACCTTGACGGTCTCCCGCAGCGACGTGGGGAGGTTCTTGCCGACGTAGTCGGCGCGGATCGGCAGCTCGCGGTGGCCGCGGTCGACGAGGACCGCGAGCTGCACGGCGCGGGGGCGGCCGAGGTCGCCCAGCGCGTCGAGGGCGGCCCTGATGGTGCGGCCGGAGAAGAGCACGTCGTCGACGAGGACGACGAGGCGTCCGTCGATGTCGTCGCCGGGGATCTCGGTGCGGCCGATCGCGCGGGCGGGCTTCAGCCGCAGATCGTCGCGGTACATGGTGATGTCGAGGGATCCGACCGGGATCTTCGTGCCGGTGATCTCTTCGAGCTTGGCGGCCAGCCGGCGGGCGAGATACACGCCGCGGGTGGGAATGCCGAGGAGCACCACGTCGTCGGCGCCCTTGGCGCGTTCGACGATCTCGTGGGCGATGCGGGTCAGCACCCGCGCGATGTCCTGCGCCTCCAGAACGGGGCGCGCATCGCTCTGCTGAGCGTCCATGAAAGGACCTCCTTCTCCGCCTCACGGGACGGTTCTTAAAGGACGTCTGGCTGTACGGCCTCCACGGTACCAGGGGCCGGGCCCCGCACCCGCACCCGGCCCGGAGGGGGCCGCTCGAAGGGGGGCGGCCAAGACCATTCGGCTTGACGCATCCAAGTAACGCTGCGTAACCTCACAGTGAGTTACCAGCCGCGCGGCGGTGCCGCACGTGGTCATGTCGTCACAGCGTCCGGGAGCGTTATGTCCAGCGAATACGCCAAACAGCTCGGGGCCAAGCTCCGCGCCATCCGCACCCAGCAGGGCCTCTCCCTCCATGGTGTCGAGGAGAAGTCCCAGGGCCGGTGGAAGGCCGTGGTGGTCGGGTCGTACGAGCGCGGGGACCGCGCCGTGACCGTCCAGCGCCTCGCCGAGCTGGCGGACTTCTACGGGGTACCGGTGCAGGAGCTGCTGCCGGGTACGACTCCGGGCGGGGCCGCCGAGCCGCCGCCGAAGCTGCGCCTCGACCTGGAGCGCCTCGCGGGCGTGCCCGCCGAGAAGGCCGGCCCGCTGCAGCGGTACGCCGCCACCATCCAGAGCCAGCGCGGGGACTACAACGGCAAGGTGCTGTCGATCCGCCAGGACGACCTGCGCACCCTGGCCGTCATCTACGACCAGTCCCCCTCGGTCCTGACCGAGCAGCTGATCAGCTGGGGCGTGCTCGACGCGGATGCGCGTCGCGCCGTGGCGCACGAGGACATCTAGTCCCCGAGCCGAGGACCAGCAGAAACGTTACCGGCGTGGGCCGGGAGCCGGCAGTGGCTCCCGGCCCGCGCCGGTTTTCGCGTACCCGCCCCGCGTACCCGCCCCGCGTACCCGCCCCGCGTACCCGTCCCGCGCACCGGTCCGCGGTGCCGCGCCGGAACGGACGGAGGGCCCGCAGCGCGCGTGCGCTGCGGGCCCTGCCGTTCTCGCCGGACCGCGTGGGCTACTCGCCCCGGCGCAGACTCGGCTTCAGGTCCTTGAAGCGGGCCAGCAGCCCGTTCACGAACGAGGGGGATTCGTCCGTCGAGAACTCCTTGGCCAGCTGGACGGCCTCGTCGATGGCCACGGCGTCCGGGGTGTCGTCCACCCAGATCAGCTCGTAGGCACCGAGCCGCAGGATGTTCCGGTCCGCGACCGGCATGCGGTCGAGCTCCCAGTCCACGGCGTAGGTGACGATCAGGTCGTCGATGCGGTTCACCTTGTCGGCGTACCCCTCGACGAGATCCATCGTGAAGGCGCTGACGGGCGGCTGCCGGTCGTCCGACCGCGCGTGGCGGATCCAGTCCGCGAGGACCTCGCGCACGGGCACCCCGCGCTGGTCGGCCTCGAACAGGATCTGGAAGGCGCGCTTGCGCGCGTTGCTGCGGGCAGCCACGGTTAGCTGTTCACCCGGCCGAGGTAGTCGGAGGTGCGGGTGTCGACCTTGACCTTCTCGCCGGTGGTGACGAAGAGCGGGACCTGGATCTCGTAACCGGTCTCCAGCTTGGCGGGCTTGGTGCCGCCGGTGGAGCGGTCGCCCTGGACGCCCGGGTCGGTGTGCTCGATGACCAGCTCGACGGCGGCCGGGAGCTCGACGTAGAGCACCTCGCCCTCGTGCTGCGCCACGGAGGCGGTGAAGCCCTCGATGAGGAAGTTGGCGGCGTCGCCGACGGCCTTGCGGTCGACCATCAGCTGGTCGTAGGTCTGCATGTCCATGAAGACGAAGTAGTCGCCGTCCATGTACGAGAACTGCATGTCGCGGCGGTCGATGGTGGCCGTCTCGACCTTCGTGCCGGCGTTGAACGTCTTGTCGACGACCTTGCCGGAGAGCACGTGCTTGAGCTTGGTGCGCACGAAGGCCGGGCCCTTGCCGGGCTTGACGTGCTGGAACTCGACGACGGACCAGAGCTGGCCGCCGTCGAGCTTGAGCACCATGCCGTTCTTGAGGTCGTTCGTGGAAGCCACGGTTGCGGAATCTCCTGCACTGGAAGACCACGGGTGCGCGCACAGTCCGCCGCGGCGGGCTAGAGCGCGAGCAGCTCCTTGGTCGTAATGGTGAGTAGCTCGGGACCGCCGTCCGCCTCGGGGCGCACGACGAGCGTGTCATCGATCCGGACACCTCCCCGGCCCGGGAGGTGAACCCCCGGTTCGACGGTGACCGGCACGCAAGCGTCCAGTTTACCCATTGCCGTAGGTGCAAGCTGCGGGTCCTCGTCGATTTCGAGGCCGACACCGTGTCCGGTCGACGGAGCGATGGCCTCGCCGTGGCCCGCGGAGTCCAGTACGGAGCGCGCCGCGCGGTCGACATCGCGGTACGCGGCGCCGGGCAGGAGCGCCTCGCGGCCCGCCCGCTGGGCCGCGAAGACGAGATCGTAGAGCTCGATCTGCCAGTCGGCCGGGCTCGTGCCGATCACGAAGGTCCGGCCGATCTCACAGCGGTAGCCGCGGTAGTTGGCGCCGAGGCAGACGGAGAGGAAGTCGCCCTCCTCGACCCGGCGGTCGGAGGGCCGGTGCCGGGAGCGGCCGGAGTGCGGCCCGGTGCCGACGGAGGTCGGGAACGCGGGCCCGTCGGCGCCGTGGTCGACGAGGCGGCGCTCCAGCTCCAGGGCGAGGTGGCGTTCGGTCCGGCCCACCAGGATCGACTCCAGCAGCTCACCGAGGGCCTGGTCGGCGATCTCCGCGGCGATCCGCAGGCAGGCGATCTCCTCCTCGTCCTTGACGAGGCGCTGCAGCTCCACGGTGGTCCCCAGGTCCACGAGCCGCAGCTTGGGCGCGACGGAGCGCAGGGCGCGGTGGCGGGCGACGGTGAGGTGGTGCTCTTCTACGGCCAGCGACTCGACGCGCAGCGAACCGGCCATGTCCCCGGCCGCGACGGCCGCGTCGCTGCCGGGGCCCGCCAGTACGGAGAGCCTGAGCCGCTCGTCGAGGCGCCCCTCGTCGGCTTCGCCGGTGGGCGGGCCGACGGTGAACAGCATGTCCTCGCCGTCCGGCCCGACGAGCAGGACGGCGGACGGCGGGGACGCCCCGGTGAGGTAGCGGACGTTCGCCGGACGCGTGATCAGTGCGGCGGCGTTCCCCGCTGCGGCACAGCGGTCGCGAAGCAGGCCCCGGCGGGCCGCGTACACGTCTGACATGTCTTCGAGCGTACGAGCGCCCCGCGCATCCGGCCTGGTGAGCACACCCGTACGGGGCCGGGTCCCGGCGACGGCCCCGGCCGCGGGGCCCGGGCCCTCGCCCGCTGCGGGCCGCGCCCCGGTCAGCCGCCCACGTACGCCGCGAGGTGCTCGCCGGTGAGGGTGGCGCGCTCGGCCACGAGCTCGGCGGGGGTGCCCTCGAAGACGATCCGGCCGCCGTCGTGGCCCGCGCCGGGCCCGAGGTCGATGATCCAGTCGGCGTGTGCCATGACCGCCTGGTGGTGCTCGACGACGATGACCGACTTGCCGGAGTCGACGAGCCGGTCGAGCAGGCCCAGCAGGTGCTCGACGTCGGCGAGGTGCAGGCCGGCCGTCGGCTCGTCGAGGACGTAGACCCCGCCCTTCTCTGCCATGTGGGTCGCGAGCTTGAGCCGCTGGCGCTCGCCGCCGGAGAGGGTCGTGAGCGGCTGGCCGATGGTGAGGTACCCGAGGCCGACGTCGGCGAGGCGCGCGACGATGCGGTGCGCGGCGGGGAGGTGCCCGTCCCCCGACCCGAAGAACTCCTCGGCCTCGGTCACCGACATCGCGAGCACCTCGCTGATGTCACGGCCGCCGAAGTGGTAGTCGAGGACCGAGGAGTCGAACCGCCTGCCCTCGCACTCCTCGCAGGTGGTGGCGACCCCGGCCATCATCGCCAGGTCGGTGTAGATGACCCCGGCGCCGTTGCAGGTCGGGCAGGCGCCCTCGGAGTTGGCGCTGAACAGGGCCGGCTTCACGTCGTTGGCCTTGGCGAACGCCTTGCGGATCGGGTCGAGCAGTCCGGTGTACGTCGCCGGGTTGCTGCGCCGGGACCCCTTGATGGCGCCCTGGTCGACCGACACCACCCCCTCGCCCGCGGCCCCCTGCTTCCGGGGTAGTGAGCCGTGCACGAGCGAGCTCTTGCCGGAGCCCGCGACACCCGTGACGACGGTGAGGACCCCGAGCGGGATGTCCACGTCGACGTCGCGGAGGTTGTGGGTGCGGGCTCCGCGGATCTCCAGCGTGCCGGTGGGCTTGCGCACGCTGTCCTTGACGCAGGCCCTGTCGTCGAAGTGCCGGCCGGTGATGGTGCCGCCGGTCCGCAGCCCCTCGACGGTGCCCTCGAAGCAGACGGTGCCGCCGCCCGCACCGGCGCCGGGGCCGAGGTCGACGACGTGGTCGGCGATCGCGATCGTCTCCGGCTTGTGCTCCACGACGAGCACCGTGTTGCCCTTGTCCCGCAGCCGCAGCAGGAGGTTGTTCATCCGCTGGATGTCGTGCGGGTGCAGGCCGGTGGTGGGCTCGTCGAAGACGTACGTGACGTCGGTGAGCGAGGAGCCGAGGTGGCGGATCATCTTGACGCGCTGCGCCTCGCCGCCCGACAGCGTGCCCGAGGCGCGGTCGAGCGAGAGGTAGCCGAGACCGATCTCGACGAACGAGTCGAGGGTGCCCAGCAGTGTCGCGAGCAGCGGCGCCACCGAGGGCTCGTCCAGGCCCCGGACCCACTCGGCCAGGTCCCGGATCTCCATCGCGCACAGGTCGGAGATGTTCTTCCGCTTGATCTTCGAGGAGCGCGCGCCCTCGTTGAGGCGGGTGCCCGCGCAGTCGGGGCAGGTGGTGAAGGTGACCGCGCGCTCCACGAACGCCCGGATGTGCGGCTGCATGGACTCCGTGTCCTTGGACAGCATCGACTTCTGGACGCGCGGGATCAGTCCCTCGTACGTCATGTTGATGCCCGCGATCTTCATGCGGGTCGGCTCGCGGTGCAGGAGGTCCTGCAGCTCCTTCTTCGTGTACCTGCGGATCGGCTTGTCCGGGTCGAAGAAGCCCGACTCGATGTAGAGGCGGGAGTTCCAGCCGCCCCCGGTGTACCCGGGGATCGTGAACGCGCCCTCGTTCAGCGACTTGGTGTCGTCGTAGAGCTGCGTGAGGTCGATGTCGGTGACCGCGCCGCGGCCCTCGCAGCGCGGGCACATGCCGCCGGTGATGCTGAAGCTGCGCCTTTCCTTGACCTCCTGCCCGCCGCGCCGGACGGTGACCGCGCCTGCCCCGCTGATCGAGGCGACGTTGAAGGAGAACGCCTTGGCCGAGCCGATGTGCGGCTTGCCGAGCCGGCTGAAGAGGATGCGCAGCATGGCGTTGACGTCGGTGGCGGTGCCCACCGTCGAGCGCGGGTCACCGCCCATCCGCTGCTGGTCGACGGTGATCGCGGTGGTCAGACCGTCGAGTACGTCGACCTCGGGCCGGGCCAGCGTCGGCATGAACCCCTGGACGAAGGCGCTGTAGGTCTCGTTGATCAGCCGCTGCGACTCGGCGGCGATCGTGTCGAACACCAGCGAGCTCTTGCCCGAGCCGGAGACACCGGTGAACACCGTCAGGCGGCGCTTCGGGATCTCGATGCTGACGTCCTTGAGGTTGTTCACCCGCGCGCCGTGCACGCGGATCAGGTCGTGGCTGTCGGCATCGTGCAGCGCGGGCCTGGCCATGCTCATCGTGTCTCCGTCCGTCGGGTCGGGCAGCCTGGCTCGATCTAACCAGCTGTACGGGGCGCGCTCACCGGTCCTGGAGCAGCCCGAGGACGTTGCCGTCGGGGTCGGTGAAGGTGGCCACGAGGCGGCCGCCGCCGACGTCGCGCACGGGGTCCTTGAGCTTGCCCCCGGCGGCGGTGACCTCGGCGAGCTTGGCCTCGATGTCCGGCACGTGCCAGTGGGCCACGGGCGCGGCCATGCCCTGCGCCGCGCCGCCGGGCACGAGCCCGATCTGCTGGCCGGCGGCCTCGTAGCCGACGTAGTACGGCTCGTCGATGGTCGGCGCGACGCCGAGCAGCGCGGTGTACACGTCCTTGGCGGCGGCCAGGTCGGAGACGGGGTGCAGAACGGTCTTGATTCCCTGGGTGGCAGAGGGGCTCATGATCACTCCTGAAGCGGTGGGGTGGGCTTGGGATTTCACGCTAGCCGCGGCACGCGGCCCCACGCTTCTCCAAACCTGACCGCTTAGAAACCAGGGGTGGCCAGGGCCCGGGCCAGGGCCTCGTCCAGGGCTCGGGAGGTGGCCTCCACGTCCAGGTCCGAGTTGTCGATGATCGGCAGGCCGGAGCCGTACCAGCCCGCCATGCGGCCGTGGATGCGGGCGACCTCCTCGTCCGAGAGGCGCCGGTTGCCCGAGCGGGCGGCATTGCGCTCCAGGACGATCTCCAGGCCGGGCAGGAGGACGACCGGCAGCAGGGCGGGACCCACATGCCGCTTCCAGCCGCCCAGGCCCACCACCGGCCGGTCCGGGAACACGGCGTCGTCGAGGATGCAGGAGATCCCGTTGGCCAGGAAGTTGCGGGCGGCGAAGCCGCAGGTGCGGCGGGCCAGCCGGTACTGGGCCTCGGAGTGGTCGTTCCAGCCCGCCTGCGGGTCCGCGAAGCCCGAGCACACCCACTCCCGGACGTCGTCCAGGCTCACGTGCGCGGTCGGCACCGGCCGGGTGCTCGCCCAGTGCCGGGCCACGGTGGTCTTGCCCGCGCCCGCCGGGCCGATCAGCAGCACGGCCAGCGTGGCCCCGCCGGTCCCGGCCACCGCGGGCGGGAGCGGAATGTGCCCCGTGGCCTCGGCGCCGGGCGGCGGTGAATACGGCGGCGCGTGCGGGGCCTGCGCGTGCGGGGCCGACGCGTGGGGAGCCGGCGCCTGCGGGGGCGCGGCCGGCGGCCCCGGCACGGGCCACCCCTGCGCGGGGGGTATCGGCGGCTGCGGGGGCACGGCCGCATGATGTCCCGGCTGCCCCCAGCCCGCTCCGCCGCCCCCCACTCCTTGCTGCATCCGCTGCCACTCCGTCTCGTTCCACCGACTGATGCGAGAACGTTATATGACCACGGGGGCGGACCCGCCCACCAGCACCGTCAGAGCGCGACTTCGTCCGCCAGCGCGCGCAGCGCCAGCCGGTACGAGCCGATGCCGAAGCCCGCCACCGTCCCGGTCGCCACCGAGGCGATGACCGACGTGTGCCGGAACTCCTCGCGGGCGTACGGGTTGGAGATGTGCACCTCGATCAGCGGCGCGGTGCGCTGCGCCGCCGCGTCCCGCATCGCGTACGAGTAGTGCGTGAAGGCGCCCGGGTTGATCACGACCGGGATCTTGCCGTCCGCCGCCTCGTGCAGCCAGCGCACTATGGCGCCCTCGTCGTTGGTCTCGCGGACCTCGACGTCGAAGCCGAGCTCCTCGCCCAGCGTGCGGCAGCTCTCGACGAGCCCGGCGTACGAGGTCGCCCCGTACACGTCGGGTTCGCGCGATCCGAGCCGGCCAAGGTTCGGCCCGTTCAGCACGAGCACCTTGCGGCTCACGCCGACACCTCGCCGTACGCCGCGATCAGGTGCGCCGGGTCGGGGCCCTCCAGGACGGTGGGCTTGGCCAGGCCGTCGAGGACGATGAAGCGCAGCAGGTTGCCGCGGGACTTCTTGTCGACCTGCATGGTCTGGAGCAGCTTGGGCCACTGGTCGCCGCGGTAGGTCAGCGGCAGCCCGACCGCGGCCAGGATCTCCCGGTGCCGGTCGGCCGTCGCGTCGTCGAGCCGGCCCGCGAGCCGGCCGAGCTCGGCCGCGAAGACCATGCCGACCGACACGGCCGCGCCGTGCCGCCACTTGTAGCGCTCGTTCTTCTCGATGGCGTGCGCGAGCGTGTGCCCGTAGTTGAGGATCTCCCGCAGCCCCGATTCCTTCAGGTCGCTGGAGACGACGTCCGCCTTGACCTGGATCGAGCGCACGATGAGCTCCGCGGTGTGCGGGCCGTCGGGCGTGCGGGCCGCGGCCGGGTCCGCCTCGATCAGGTCGAGGATCACCGGGTCGGAGATGAAACCGGCCTTGATGATCTCGGCGAGGCCGCTGACGTAGTCGTTGACCGGCAGCGAGTCCAGCGCCGCCAGGTCGCACAGCACGCCGGCGGGCGGGTGGAAGGCTCCCACCAGGTTCTTGCCCTCGGCGGTGTTGATGCCGGTCTTGCCTCCGACGGCCGCGTCCACCATCGCGAGGACGGTGGTCGGTACGGCGATCCAGCGCACCCCGCGCAGCCAGCTGGCCGCGACGAAGCCCGCGAGGTCCGTGGTGGCCCCGCCGCCGACGCCGACGATCACGTCGGTGCGGGTGAACCCGGACTGGCCGAGCGCCTTCCAGCAGTACGCCGCGACCTCGATGGTCTTGGCCTCCTCGGCGTTCGGCACCTGGATGGCGACCGCCTCGTAGCCCTGCTCGGCCAGGTCGTCGCGCAGTGCCTCACCGGTCGAGGCCAGCGCCTCGGGGTGGATCACGGCGACCCGCTGGGCCTTCGTACCGATCAGGCCGCCCAGCTCGCCGAGCAGCTGCCGGCCCACCAGCACGTCGTACGCGTCGTGTCCGGCGCTGGCGCCGACCTGGATGCGCGTCACCTGGTCTGTCATACGTCCTTCAACTCCAGAGCGTCGAGGACCGCCTGGGCGACCTCTTCGGGGGTGCGGTCGTCGGTGGCCACCACGACGCGCGCGACTTCGGTGTACAGGGGGCGGCGGGCCTCCATCAGCTCGCGCCACTGGCGGCGCGGGTTGACGGCGAGCAGCGGGCGCGCCGCGCCCAGCCCGACCCGCCGGACGGCTTCCTCGACGTCCATCGACAGATAGGCGACGGGCAGCCCGGCCAGCAGCTCCCGGGTGCCCGCGTCGAGGACGGCGCCGCCGCCGAGGGCGAGGACTCCGGTGTGCTCGGCGACCGCGGCGGCGACCGCCCGGCGCTCCAGCTCACGGAAGTACGGCTCGCCCTCGTCGACGAAGAGGTCCGAGATCTCGCGGCCCTGGGCCGCGACGATGTCGGCGTCGGTGTCCCGGTAGGGGACGCCGAGCCGCTCGGCGAGCAGCGCCCCCACCGTGGACTTGCCGGACCCCATGGGCCCGACGAGGACGACCAGTGGTCCGCCCGTCACCGGATCTGCAGGTTGTCGAGGTACGACTGGACGTTGCGCCGGGTCTCGGGCACCGAGTCGCCGCCGAACTTCTCCACGACCGCGTCCGCGAGGACGAGGGCGACCATCGCCTCGGCGACGATGCCCGCCGCGGGGACGGCACAGACGTCGGAGCGCTGGTGGTGGGCGGCAGCGGCCTCGCCGGTGGCCACGTCGATCGTCGCGAGGGCCTTCGGGACCGTCGCGATCGGCTTCATGGCCGCCCGTACGCGCAGCAGCTCACCGGTGGTCAGACCGCCCTCGGTGCCGCCGGAGCGGCCGGAGGTGCGCTTGATGCCCTCGGGGGTGGCCACGATCTCGTCGTGCGCCTGCGAGCCGGGTACGCGGGCCAGGTCGAAGCCGTCGCCGACCTCGACGCCCTTGATCGCCTGGATGCCCATCAGCGCGGCCGCGAGGCGCGCGTCCAGGCGGCGGTCCCAGTGCACGTGCGAGCCGAGGCCGACCGGGACCCCGTAGGCGAGGACCTCGACGACGCCGCCGAGGGTGTCGCCGTCCTTGTGGGCCTGGTCGATCTCCGCGACCATCGCCTTCGACGCGTCCGCGTCCAGGCAGCGCACCGGGTCCGCGTCCAGCTTCTCGACGTCGGCCGGGGTCGGGTACACGCCGTACGGGGCCTTGGCCGTGGCCAGCTCCACCACGTGCGAGACGATCTCGATGCCCGCGACCTCCTTGATGAAGGAGCGGGCGACGGCGCCGAGGGCGACGCGGGCGGCGGTCTCACGGGCGCTGGCGCGCTCCAGGATCGGCCGGGCCTCGTCGAAGCCGTACTTCTGCATGCCCGCCAGGTCGGCGTGGCCCGGGCGCGGGCGGGTCAGCGGCGCGTTGCGGCCGGTGTCCTTGAGCAGCGACGGGTCGACCGGGTCGGCCGACATGACGGTCTCCCACTTGGGCCACTCGGTGTTGCCGATCATGACGGCGATCGGGGAGCCCTGGGACAGGCCGTGGCGGACGCCGCCGAGGAACGTGATCTCGTCCTGCTCGAACTTCATCCGGGCACCGCGGCCATAGCCGAGCCGGCGCCGGGCCAGGTGGTCGGCCACCAGCTCGGTGGTGACCGGAACGCCGGCGGGAAGGCCCTCCAGCGTCGCGACCAGTGCCGGTCCGTGCGACTCTCCTGCGGTCAGCCAACGCAACCTGCTCAACGATGCTCCTCATGCTCGCGCCTGGGTACTGCGGCGGCGCGGCCGGGGGCTCGGCCCGGACCCGCCATACCCGATCCTCCCATGTCCGGGCCGGTGCGCCGCCCTCCGGTCCAGCTGGCGGACGGCGGTGCACCCGGGCTCACCCTGGCGAGTGGGGCCGTACGCGGGCAAGATCGGCCGGAGCAGTGCATCAGGTGCGGCCGCGGCCGGTGCGGCGGGGCAGCGGATCAGTGGCGGGCGCGCAGCGCGGCCTCACCGGCCGCCCGCATGGCGGCCAGCGGCGCGGTGTGCCGGCCGGTCATCTGCTCGACCTGGAGCACCGCCTGGTGGACGAGGAGGTCCAGGCCGCCGAGGAGCCGGCCGCCGTGCTCCGACCAGGCCGCGGCGAGCGCGGTCGGCCAGGGGTCGTACAGGACGTCGAAGAGGGTCCCCGCACCGGCCGGTACGCGGTCGGCCAGCCAGTCCGTGGCGCGTGCCGGGGTCGTCGCGATGACCAGCGGCGCGCCCAGCCCGTCGGCGGCGTCCGCCCAGTCGGCCGTACGGACGGCCACGTCGAGGCGCTCGCCCCACTCCTGCATCTCGTCGGCGCGGGCCCGGGAGCGCACGTACACCGTGACCTCGCCGGAGCAGATCCGGGCGAGCGCGGCCAGGGCCGAGGAGGCGGTGGCTCCGGCGCCGAGGATGGTGGCGCGCTCCACCGTGTCGACGCCGCGCTCGTGGAGCGCCGAGACGATCCCGGGGATGTCGGTGTTGTCGCCGAGGCGCCGGCCGTCCTTGGTCAGGACGACCGTGTTGACCGCCTCGACCGATGCGGCGGTGTCGCTGATGCCGTCGAGCAGCGGGATGACCGCGCGCTTGAGCGGCATCGTCAGGGACAGCCCGGCCCACTCGGGGCCGAGGCCGGCGACGAACTGCGGGAGCGCGTCCTCGTCTATCTCGAAGCGGTCGTACGACCAGTCGTCGAGGCCGAGCTCCTGGTACGCGGCGCGGTGCAGCACCGGTGAAAGGGAGTGCTCGATCGGTGAACCGAGCACGGCTGCGCGTATCACTGCCCTTCCTTCTTCCTCTCCTCTTCGTACTTCTGGCGGTTCCTGTTGTGCTCTTCGTTGGTCACGGCGAACAGCGTCTCGTTCTCGTTCACCGACACGAAGTAGTACCAGGGACCGGTGGCCGGGTTGATCGCCGACTTGAGCGCGTCGGGGCCCGGGCTGCCGATCGGTCCGGGCGGCAGGCCCTTGATCTTGTAGGTGTTGTACGGGTCGTCGAGCTTGCGCAGGTCGTTGACGGACCCCACGTCCAGGGTGCTCTGGCCCCTCATGTAATTGACCGTGGAGTCGAAGTCGAGCAGACCGTAGGTCTCCGTGTTGCCGGGCTTGAGCCGGTTGTAGACGACCCTGGAGATCTTGTCGAAGTCGTGCTGGTACTTGCCCTCGGCCTGGACGAGGCTCGCGACGGTGACGAGCTGCAGCGGGCTCGAGAGGCCCAGCTTGGAGGCCTGTCCCTTGACGTCCGCGCTCTCGTAGGCCTCGTTGGACTTGGCGACCATCTGCTTGAGCATCGACTGCGGGGTCGCGTCCTTGCTCAGGTCGTAGCGGGCCGGGTAGAGGAAGCCCTCCAGCGGGTCCTTGAGGTCCTTGCTGCTGGCCCAGTCGGGCAGACCGAGGTTCTTCGCCTCCTTGGTGGCGATGTCCTTGGTCGTGCCCTCCTTGAGCTTGAGCCGCTCGTCGATGGCCTTGTAGACCTGGCTGGTCTTCCAGCCGGGGATGACGTCCAGCGCGTTGACGCCGGCGCCGCCCACCATGAGGTCGACGGCCGCCTTGCCCGACATGTGCTCCTTCATCGTGTAGGAGCCTGCCTGGATGGCGCCGCCCTTGGGGTTGGCCTTGGCGGCGGCGACGAACGCGTCGGCGCTCTTGACGACGCCGTGCGCCTTGAGGATGCGGCCCATCTCCCCCATGCCGGTGCCCTTGGGGATGTCGATGGTGACGGAGCCCTCGCCCTCACCGGCGTAGTCCTCGCCGGTGGTGAACTTGGACTTGAGGTAGTCCAGGCCGTAGTAGCCGCCACCGCCGAGGACGCCCACGATCACGACGGCGGCGATCAGGCACGCCGCGCCGTTGCGGCGCTTGGGCTTCTTGTCCTTCGAACGGCCGCGGCGTCCGCCGCCGCCCGGGGTGTCGGAGTCGCCGTCCTCGCCGGTCGCCGCCGTGGAGGCCTCGTCGGCCGTCTCGTCGGCGTACTCGGATTCCTGCTCCGGCTCCTGCTCCTGCTCCGTGACCAGGTGGCGCCGGCCCGGGGGCTGCGGCGGCGGGTAGGCCTCGGGAGTGCCGTAGAGGTCGGGGGCCTCGCCCGGGTAGCCGCCGACGGGCTGCTGGGCGTACGGGTCCGCACCGAGGTACGGGTCGGCCTGCGGGACGGCGGCGTACTGGGCCTGGGCCTGGACCTGGGCCTGGGCCTGGGCCTGGGCCTGGACCTGGCCGGTGTCCCAGCCCTGGCCCTGGCTCTGGCCCTGGCCGTCGTACATCGGCTGCTGCGGCTGCTGGTAGAGCTGCTGGGGCTGCTGCGGGGCATAGCCCTGCTGCTGATCCGGGTACTGGCCCTGCTGCACGTACTGCTGCTGGTACTGCGGATCCTGCTGGTACTGCGGGTCCAGCGGGTACGGGGGATCCTGCTGGTACTGCTGCTGGGAGCCGCCGGCGTAGGGCATCTGAGCCTGCTGGGCCTGCTGGGCCTCGTGCCCGGTCCACCCGTGGTCCCCGTACAAGGGGTCCTCCGGGTGCCACGGTTCGGGGCCACGGCCCCCGCCATACTCAGTCATCGGTCCCCTAGAGCCGCGAGACGGAGGCAACGGCCCTGTCCGCCGCGGCACCCGGTTCCGCCTCTGAAGTGGTGGGCGACGACTTGTTCGAATGCCGCCGCATCGCGCGGAACGTTACCGTATCGCGATCAGACAACCACTTCGACGCACTCACCGGGCGGATTACCTGATACCCGTTCGGTCTCAAGAGCGTTCTGAAGGATCACCACAGCGGCCGCCTGGTCGATCACCGAGCGGCCCTTCTTGGCGTTCCGTCCCGAGGCCCGCAGCCCCTGGGCGGCGGTGACCGTGGTCATCCGCTCGTCCACCAGACGGACCGTCACCGGCTTGATGCCCTTGGCGAGTTCCATGGCGAAGGCGCGCACCTTGGCCGCGGCCGGCCCCTCCCGCCCGCTGAGCGAGCGGGGCAGGCCGACCACGACTTCGAGGGGCTCGTACTCCTCGACGAGCTGCCGCAGCCGCCGGTGGGCGAAGGGGATGTCCCGGCCCGGAACGGTTTCCACCGGTGTGGCGAGCACCCCGTCGGGGTCGCACGAGGCGACCCCGATCCGGGCGTCCCCGACGTCGATGGCGAGACGGCGGCCACGGCGCAGCGTCATGGTCAGACCGTCTCGACGACGAGGCGCTCGACCGCGGCGATGGCCTCGGGGATGGCGGCCGGGTTCTGGCCGCCGCCCTGGGCCACGTCCGGCTTGCCGCCACCGCCGCCGCCGAGGGTCTTGGCGGCGGTACGGACCAGGTCGCCGGCCTTGAGACCGCGCTCGCGGGCGGCCTCGTTGGTGGCGATGACGGTCAGCGGGCGGTCGTTCGCCGTGGTGAACAGGGCCACGACGGCCGGGCGGTCGCCCGCGCCTGTGATTTGCTGCAGCCGGCCGCGGACGTCGAGGACCAGCTTGCGCAGGTCGTCGGCGCCGGTGCCGTCCGGGACGGTGCCCACGACGAGGGCGACGCCGTGGATGTCCTGGGCGTTCTCGGCGAGACCGGCGGCGGCCTGGAGGACCTTCTCCGCGCGGAACTTCTCGATCTCCTTCTCGGCGTCCTTCAGCTTGCCGAGCATGGAGGCGATCTTCTCCGGCAGCTCCTCCGGACGGCCCTTGACCAGCTCCTGGAGCTGGGCGACGACCGTGTGCTCCTTGGCGAGGAAGTTGTACGCGTCCACGCCGACGAGGGCCTCGACGCGGCGCACGCCGGAGCCGATGGAGGACTCGCCGAGCAGCTTCACCAGACCGAGCTGGGCGGTGTTGGCGACGTGCGTACCGCCGCACAGCTCCTTGGAGAAGTCGCCGATGGTCACGACGCGCACGCGCTCGCCGTACTTCTCGCCGAACTCGGCGATGGCGCCCTGCTTCTTCGCCTCGTCGATGCTCATGATCTCGGCGGTCACGTCGAGCTCACGGGAGAGCACGTCGTTGATCTTCTGCTCGACGTCGGTGAGGACCGTGCCGGGGACGGCGTTCGGCGAGCCGAAGTCGAAGCGGAAGCGGCCGGGCGAGTTCTCGGAACCGGCCTGGGCGGCCGTCGGGCCCAGCGCGTCGCGCAGGGCCTGGTGGGTCAGGTGCGTGGCCGAGTGGGCGCGGGCGATGGCGCGGCGGCGGTTGATGTCGATGGCGGCGTACGCGGAGGCGCCCACCGTCACCTCGCCGACCTGGACGGAGCCCTTGTGCACGGAGACGCCCGGGACCGGCTGCTGCACGTCGCGGACGACGATGACGGCGCCCGAGTCGAGCTTGATCCGGCCCTGGTCGGCGAGCTGGCCGCCGCCCTCGGCGTAGAAGGGGGTGCGGTCGAGGACGACCTCGACGTCGTCGCCCTCGGAGGCGGCGGGCGCCGAGACGCCGTTGACCAGCAGGCCGACGATGGTGGACTCGCCTTGGGTGGTGGCGTAGCCGGTGAACTCGGTGGCGCCGGAGCCGTCGGCGATCTCGCGGTAGGCGGACATGTCCGCGTGGCCGGTCTTCTTGGCCTTGGCGTCGGCCTTGGCCCGGTCGCGCTGCTCCTGCATCAGGCGGCGGAAGCCGGGCTCGTCCACGGAGAGGCCCTGCTCGGCGGCCATCTCCAGGGTGAGGTCGATCGGGAAGCCCCAGGTGTCGTGGAGCAGGAACGCCTTGTCGCCGGAGAGGACCGTGCCGCCGGCGGCCTTGGTCTCGGTCACGGCGGTGTCGAGGATGTTCGTGCCGCCCTTGACGGCCTTGAGGAAGGCGGCCTCCTCGGCGAGCGCGACGGTCTCGATGCGCTTGCGGTCGGTGACGAGCTCCGGGTACTGCTGGCCCATCGTGTTGATCACGACGTCGACCAGGTCCTGGACGACCGGGCCGGTGGCGCCCATGAGGCGCATGTTGCGGATGGCTCGGCGCATGATGCGGCGCAGCACGTAGCCGCGGCCCTCGTTGCCGGGGGTGACGCCGTCGCCGATGAGCATGACGGAGGTGCGAATGTGGTCGGCGACCACGCGCATCGAGACGTCGGTGTTCTGGGCGGCGCCGTACTGCACGCCGGTCAGCTCGGTGGCCTTGTCCATGACGACGCGCAGGGTGTCGGTCTCGTACATGTTCTGCACGCCCTGCAGGATCATCGCGAGGCGTTCGAGGCCGAGACCGGTGTCGATGTTCTTCGACGGCAGGTCGCCGAGGATCGGGAAGTCTTCCTTCCCGTCGCCGGCGCCGCGCTCGTACTGCATGAAGACCAGGTTCCAGATCTCCACGTAGCGCTCGTCGTTGACGGCGGGGCCGCCCTCGACGCCGAACTCGGGGCCGCGGTCGTAGTTGATCTCCGAGCACGGGCCACAGGGACCCGGGACGCCCATGGACCAGAAGTTGTCCTTCTTGCCCAGGCGCTGGATGCGCTCGGCGGGCACGCCGATCTTCTCGCGCCAGATCGTCTCGGCCTCGTCGTCGTCGAGGTAGACGGTGATCCAGAGCTTCTCCGGCTCCAGGCCGTAGCCGCCGTCCGCCACGGAGCTGGTGAGCAGCTCCCAGGCGTACTTGATGGCGCCTTCCTTGAAGTAGTCGCCGAAGGAGAAGTTGCCGCACATCTGGAAGAACGTGCCGTGGCGGGTGGTCTTGCCGACCTCTTCGATGTCCGGCGTACGGACGCACTTCTGCACGCTGGTGGCGCGCGGGGCCGGCGGCTTGGTCTCACCGAGGAAGTACGGCTTGAACGGGACCATGCCCGCGTTGACCAGCAGCAGAGTCGGGTCGTCCGCGATGAGCGACGCCGAAGGGACAACGGCATGACCGCGCTCCTCGAAGAAGCTCAGCCAGCGGCGGCGGATTTCAGCCGACTCCATCAGTGGTCCTCATTCCGGTTGTACGAAAGGTTCGAGTGGGTGGTCTTGTCGTTCTGGATGGCCCGCAGCCGCCGCGGCCCGGGGAGGGCGGTGACGTTGTCCGGCCGGTCGGGATCCTGGTGCAGTCCCAGTGCGTCGTTCAGCTCGTCCTCGCGCTGGGACATTCCCGCCTTGACGTCGAGGGCGAAGTCCTTGAGGCGGTGGCCCGCCTCCACGGCCTTGTCCGCGGCCTGGGCGGCGAGACTCTCCGGTGTCAGCTTCTTGAGCTGGCGGTTGACCTTGGTGGTGGCCCACACGCCGGCGGCTGCGCCGGCGGTGAACCAGAAGGCTCGGCGGAACATCGGAGGTTTCAGCCCTTCTGCTTCCGGCGCCGGGCAGCCGGCACCGTACGGCCAACGATCACAGTACGTCGGGACGCCCGCTGCGGCGCGGCTTCCGTGGATTTGCCCAGTGCCTTGCGGACGCCGTAGCCGAAGGCCGCGACCTTGACCAGCGGCCCACCGAAGGTGGAGGCCACGGTGGAGGACAGCGCGGAGGCGTTCGAGGTGACTTCCTGGACGTCGCTCGCGATCGCGTCGACCCGGTCGAGCTGGGTGCGCGCGGAGCGGACGGTGGTGGAGGCGTCCGCGAGCAGCGGGACGGCCTGCTCGGTCACGTCGGCCACCAGCTTGGTGGTCGCCTTGAGCACCTGGGCCAGCCTCACCAGTACGACGGCGAGGAAGGAGACCAGAATGGCCCAGAAGACGGCCACGAGGATCCCGGCCACCTCTCCACCGGACACGTTGCACCGCTCTCTGCATGTTGATCACCAGACAGGTCTTTCTCCGACCCTATCGCGCCTGAGATCCACCGCCGTACCGGAATTCGGGGTCCGCCGAAAACAGGAAGCCCGCCGGCTCCCCCAGAGGGGAACCGGCGGGCTGACCAGCCTGTGAGGCTACGGCCGCTGGATCAGCGGGCGTAGTACTCGACGACGAGCTGCTCGTCGCAGATGACCGGGATTTCCTTGCGGTTCGGGTCGCGGTCCAGGCGGAAGGCCAGGGCCTTCAGGTTGACCTGCAGGTAGCGCGGGGTCTCGCCCTCGCCTGCGTAGCCACCCTCACGGGCAACCTGGAACGGAACCTTCTCGCGGCTGCGCTCGCGCACGGTGATGACGTCGTCCGGGCGGACACGGAACGACGGCTTGTCGACCTTGGCACCGTTGACCTCGATGTGGCCGTGAACGACCATCTGGCGGGCCTGGTAGATGGTGCGGGCGATGCCCGAACGCAGGACCAGGGCGTCGAGGCGACGCTCGAGCTCGACGACCAGCGCCTCGCCCGTCTTGCCTTCGGCCTTCTTGGCGCGGTCGTACGCGCGGGCCATCTGACGCTCAGAGATGTCGTACTGAGCGCGCAGACGCTGCTTCTCGAGCAGACGGACCTTGTAGTCCGAGTTCTGCTTGCGGCCACGGCCGTGCTCGCCCGGCGGGTAGGGGCGGGCCTCAAAGTACTTGACGGCCTTCGGGGTCAGCGCAATGCCGAGGGCACGCGACTTCTTGACCTTGGGTCGCTTCTGGTTCACGGGGAACCTACCTCCATGTAAGTTAGGTGAGGCTTACCTTATCGAGGAGGACGTAATGTCTCGACCACATGGGATCCCCCTGCCCAGTGCGCAACGCAGTTCGGATTCAGACGAAACAGAATCCGCTTGCGCCGACGATAAGCAAGGTCAGCCGCGTCCCAGGGAAGGCGTTCGGCAGCTCACCGGAGCCGAACGCGTACGAACCCTCGTAGAGTCCAACGCCTCAGTATCCCTCATGCTGCCGGGTGCTTTCGACCAGGTGCGGTCGCTTGACCAGGCAGAGTTCGGGGCAGGGGTGCCGGCCGCGCGGACCGTCACCCCGGACGGGGACGTGATTCTCCTGGTGTCAGGGGAATCCGCGGCTGCCAGGGCGGCCGCTTACGCCCAGGACGACGACCTCACCGCCGTGATCGAGATCACGGATGTGGCGCCGGTGTCCGTTCCCCATCGTATCCGAGGCCGTGCGTGGCTCGCCGGGTGGCTGACCCAGGTGCGCGGGGACGACCGCGCGGCCTGCGCCGCACTGCTGGCGCAGCGCCGGCCGGTGGGCGAGCTCCTCGGGCTGCACGGCCGGCCCTCCTTCGTGATGCTGCGCCTGGAGGTCGGCGAGATCTCGGTGGACGACCTGTGGGGCGCCGAGCACGTGGACCCCGAGGAGCTGGCCGCGGCGGAGCCGGACCCGATGGTGGACCACGAGACGGAGCTCCTCCAGCACCTGGCCGCCGCGCACCACGACCGGATCGCGGACCTGTGCGCGCTGCTGGGCCCGCGGGAGAGCGCCGGCACGACCGCGGTCCCGCTGGCCCTGGACCGGCTGGGCCTGCGGGTCCGCTTCACGGGCGACGGCTCCTCCTTCGACGCCCGCTTCGACTTCCCGGCGCCGGTACGCGACGTCTGCGAGCTGCGCCGGGCGATGCACACCCTGTTCGCGGCGGCGGGCGGCTAGTACGCGAGCCTGCGCTGCGGCGTCCAGGCGTACGCACCGCCCCGCCAGGCGGCGCCGAGCGCGACGACGTGGTCGGTCTGGATCTGCGAGGCCTTGCGGTAGGAGTACGGGAGGGTCTCGGGCCAGCTGGTCCTTGGCGGCGGCCGCCCCCCGGGGGGAAACCCGGGCCGGCGAGCGGCACCTGCGCCACGAGCCGCGCGGCGCTGGTCTGGGCCGCCCCGCCACCGCTGTGGTGACATCCGCTGAGCAGCAGCACCGCTGCCGCGGCCGGCGCCCAAGCCCGAGTTCCCGTGTCCCGGAGCCTAGGCTCAGGACACACCCCCCGCACGCCGTGCCGCCGCGCGGGGCCGAGACGTACCCCCGGCGGGGTCAGGAACCGCCCTTGAGGCGCTCGCGCACCTTCTCCACCACGTCCGCGTAGCGGGCCTCGGCGCCGTAGCGGGTCGGTTCGTAGTACCGCTTCCCATGCACCGCGTCGGGGGCGTACTGCTGCGCCGCGATCGCGCCCGGCACGTCGTGCGGGTACACGTACCCCACCGCGTGGCCCAGCTTGGCCGCGCCCTTGTAGTGGCCGTCCCGCAGATGCGTCGGCACCGGGCCCGCCAGGCCCGCCCGGACATCCGCCAGGGCCGCGCCGATCGCGGTCGTCGCGGTGTTCGACTTCGGGGCCAGGGCCAGGGCGATCGTCGCGTGCGAGAGGGTCAGCGCCGCCTCCGGGAAGCCGATCATCGCCACCGCCTGCGCCGCCGCCACCGCGAGGGGCAGCGCCGTCGGGTCCGCCAGCCCGATGTCCTCGCTCGCCGAGATCATCAGGCGGCGCGCGATGAACCGGGGGTCCTCCCCGGCCTCGATCATCCGCGCCAGGTAGTGCAGCGCGGCGTCCACGTCCGAACCGCGGATCGACTTGATCAGCGCGCTCGCCACGTCGTAGTGCTGGTCGCCGTCCCGGTCGTACTTCACCGCCGCGCGGTCGACCGCCTCCTCCACCGTCCGGAGGCTGATCTCGGGCTCCCCCTTGGCGATCGCCGACCCGGCACCCGCCTCCAGCGCCGTCAGCGCCCGGCGGGCGTCGCCGCCCGCGATCCGCAGCAGGTGCGCCTCCGCGTCCGCCGGCAGGGTCACGGCCCCGCCCAGCCCCCGCTCCTCCGTCAGCGCGCGCCGCATCAGCGCGCTGAGGTCCTCGTCCGTGAGCGGCTCCAGCGTGAGCAGCAGGGACCGCGACAGCAGCGGGGAGATGATCGAGAAGTACGGGTTCTCCGTGGTCGCGGCGATCAGCGTCACCCAGCGGTTCTCGACGGCGGGGAGCAGCGAGTCCTGCTGGGCCTTGCTGAAGCGGTGGATCTCGTCGAGGAAGAGGACCGTGTCCTTGCCGTACCCGCCGGCCGCCCGCTTGGCGCCCTCGATGACGGCGCGTACTTCCTTCACGCCCGCCGTGATCGCGGACAGCTCCACGAACCGCTTCTGCGTCGCCTGGCTCACCACGTACGCGAGGGTGGTCTTGCCGATGCCCGGCGGGCCCCAGAGGATCACCGACGAGGCTCCGGCCGGACCGCCCGCCCCGTCCCCGACCAGCCGCCGCAGCGGTGATCCGGGCTTCAGCAGGTGCTGCTGGCCGACGACCTCGTCCAGGGTGCGCGGGCGCATCCGGACGGCGAGCGGGGAGCTCGCCGGATCCTTCTCCCGGCGGTCTTCGGCAGCGGCGGTGAACAGGTCTGGTTCCACACAGGAAGCCTAAGCGAGCCCACCGACAGCGGGCCGCGCCCTCAGGAGGTCCAGAAGTCCCACCAGCGCGTCAGGATCAGCATGCCGATGATCCCGACGTGCAGCACCGGCAGCACCCAGGTGAACTCGTCGAGGAAGGCCCGCAGCCAGCCCGGGGCGGGCAGCAGCCCCTCGCGCACGTTGAACGCCGTGACGTACCAGAACATGAAGATCGTGGCGACCCAGGCCAGGCAGCACCACAGGCACAGCGAGTTGATGTTGTACAGCGACTGGTACATCAGCCAGGTGCAGAACCCGACGCCGAACAGCATGCCCGCGTTGAGGGTCAGCCAGTACCAGGGCCGGAACCGGGCCCCGGCCAGCACGCTCATGCCGACGCAGACGACGATGCCGTACGCGACCAGCCCCAGCATCGGGTTCGGGAAGCCGAAGGCGGACGCCTGCTCGCTCTTCATGATGTTGCCGCAGGAGACGATCGGGTTCAGGCTGCAGCCCGGCGTGAAGTTCGGGTCCTCGAGCAGCTTGAACTTGTCGATCGTGATCACCCAGGCCGCGAGCAGTCCCAAGGCGCCGGTGATCACCAGCAGGAAGGCGAGAGCCCTGCTCGCGCCGACCGTCCGCGGGGCGGTGTCTGCGTCCGTACCTCGTGTCGTCATACCGCCCGCTCCACATCTGCAAGGTCAACAAGCACCGGCCATTGTGCCGTACGGAGCTGTGTGTCCACCGTTCGGTGGACATAAGGACGTACGCAAGGGGGGACCGGTGGGGCGCGTTCCGCCACACCATTCGAGGCATGACACAGAACGCGGTGGAAGTACGGGGGCTTCGCAAGCAGTACGGCGAGGTCACCGCGGTGGACGGACTCGATCTGACGATCCGGCAGGGCGAGGTCTTCGGCCTCCTCGGGCCCAACGGCGCCGGCAAGAGCACGACGGTGGAGATCCTTCAGGGCCACCGGGAACGGGACGGGGGCGCGGTCAGCGTGCTCGGCGCGGACCCGGCCGTCGCCGGTCGGGCCTGGCGCTCGCGCGTCGGGATCGTCTGGCAGGACGAGTCGGCGCCCGCCGAACTGACGGTACGGGAGACGGTCGAGCACTTCGCCCGCTACTACCCGGCTCCGCGCGACCCGGCCGAGGTCATCGCCCTGGTCGGCCTGGAGCAGAAGCGCGACCAGCGCGTGAAGGGCCTCTCGGGCGGCCAGCGGCGCCGGCTCGACGTGGCGCTCGGCGTCATCGGCGATCCCGAGCTGCTGCTCCTCGACGAGCCGACGACCGGCTTCGACCCGGCGGCCCGCCGCCAGTTCTGGGACCTGATCCGGCTGCTCGCCGGCGAGGGCACCACCATCGTGCTCACCACGCACTACCTGGAGGAGGCCGAGGCCCTCGCCGACCGCCTGGCCGTCATCGCGAGCGGCAAGGTCGTCGCCGAGGGCGAACCGGCCGGGCTCCGCTCCCGCTTCGGCACCGGCGCCACCGTCGAGTGGACCGGGGCCGACGGCACCGCACACAGCGTCGCCACCGAGACCCCCACCCGTACGGTCGCCGAGCTCATGGCCCGCTTCGAGGGCGAGATCCCGGGGCTGAAGATCGGCCGGCCCACCCTGGAGGACGTGTACCTGCGCCTCACGGGCCAGCTCGTACCCACGACCGCGCAGCAGCCGGAGGACGCACGATGACCACCACTGCCACGACCACGACGACGGGCGGCCGGGCCGCCGCGGCCGCGAGGGCACTGCCCGGCGCCTGGACCCTGGGCCTGAGCCGCGGGGCGCTGGAGATCAAGCAGTTCGTCCGCCAGCGCGACGCGATGATCTTCACCTTCGCCTTCCCCATCGTCTTCCTCGCCCTCTTCGCCTCGATCTTCCGCGACAGCGTGGAGAACACCGGCGTCACCGCCTCCCAGCTCTACGCGGCCGGCATGGTCGCCGCGGGCATCATGTCCACCAGCTTCCAGTCGCTCGGCATCTCGATCGCCGTCGAGCGGGACGAGAAGGTGCTGCGCCGGCTGCGCGGGACCCCGATGCCCCCGGCCGCGTATTTCCTCGGCAAGGTCTGGATGGTGCTCGCCACCGGACTCGCCGAGACCGCGATCCTGCTGCTCGTCGGCTCCACCCTGTTCGACCTCGACCTGCCGGCCTCGGCCGCCAAGTGGCTCACCTTCGGCTGGATCTTCGCCCTCGGCCTCACCGGCTGCGCCCTGCTCGGCATCGCCATCAGCAGCCTGCCCAAGTCCGGCAAGAGCGCGAGCTCGGTGGTCGTGCTGCCGTTCCTGATCCTCCAGTTCATCTCCGGCGTCTTCATCCCGGTCAGCTCGATCCCGGACTGGCTGCTGAACATCGGCGCGCTGTTCCCGCTCAAGTGGATGTGCCAGGGCCTGCGCGGGGTGTTCCTGCCGGAGTCCGCGGCCGTGCTGGAGCAGGCGGGCGGCTGGGAGTACGGAAAGGTCGCCCTGGTCCTGGGGGCCTGGGTCGTCGGAGGATTGGTCCTGTGTCTGCTGACCTTCAAGTGGAAGAACCGCCGCGACGGCTGAACGGCTTCACCGGAACGGCCGGGGCGCGTGAATCCCACGTCTGGGACCGCGCGTTCGGGCCGTGGGACCTCTACTTCGGCCTCGTGTGGGCCGCGACCGTGGCCTTCGTGCTGGGCGCGGACTTCCCCGCGCTGTCGTACCGGGTCCCCGCCGCCGTCCTGCTCACGCTGCTGATCCCCTGGTACGCGTGGGCCGGCCGGCCCCTGCTGCTGAAGGATCCCTGGACCGAACCGGGGCGGTCCCTGCGCTACCTGGGCGTGATGCTGGCCCTGTTCCTGCCCGCCGCGTTCCTGGTGGGCGAGACCCGGCTGATCACCTTCGCGCTCGCCCCGCACTGCTTCATGCTGCTGCCGCTGCGCCGGGCGATCGGCACGATGGCGGTGGTGGCGCTGCTGCCGGTGGCCGGGTGGGCGCTGCTGTGGCGGCCGGCCGGACACGACGTCTTCATCAACGCGGCCAGCTCGTTCGTCACCTTCGCCTTCTCCTCCTTCTTCGGCGCCTGGATCATCCGGATCATCGAGCAGAGCCAGGAGCGTGCCTCGCTGATCGCCGAACTCGACGCCAGCCGGGAGGAGGTGGCCCGGCTCTCCGCCGCGCAGGGCGCCCATGCCGAAAGGGAACGCATGTCCCGCGAGATCCACGACACGCTCGCCCAGGGCTTCACGAGCCTGCTGATGCTGGTCCAGGCCGTGCAGTCGGAGCTGGACACCGACCCGGAGCAGGCCCACCGGCACCTGGATCTGATGGCCGCCACCGCCCGGCAGAACCTGTCCGAGGCCCGGGCCCTGGTCGCGGGCGGCGTCCCCGCCGATCTGGACGCCGGCTCCCTGCCGGACGCCGTACGCCGCCTCGCGGCCCGGCAGGACCCGCCGGCGGCGGTGTCGGTGACCGGGGAGGTGCGGCCGCTGGCCGCGGCGCTGGAGGTGGTGGCGCTGCGGTCCTGCCAGGAGTCGCTGTCGAACGCGGCCAAGCACGCGGGGGCGGGGGCGCGCTGCTCGGTGTCCCTGGCCTACGGTGACGGCGCACTGACCGTCACGGTCCGGGACACCGGTCGCGGCTTCGACCCGGCGGCCCCGGCGTCGGGCTACGGCCTGCGGGGGCTGCGCGCCCGCGCGGCGGAGGTCGGCGGCACGGCGGTCGTCGACAGCGCCGCCGAGGCAGGCACCACCGTCACCGTGACACTCCCGATCCGCTGAGGAGCCGCAGAACATGATCCGCATCCTGCTGGCCGACGACCACCCGGTGGTACGGGAGGGCCTGCGCGGCATGCTGAGCGCGGAGCCGGACCTGGAGGTCGTCGCGGAGGCCGCGAACGGCCCGCAGGCGGAGGCGCTGGCCGCGGAGCTGGTCCCCGGCGGCCTGGACCTGATCCTGATGGACCTGAGGATGCCGGGCGGCGACGGCGTCGAGTCGATCGCCCGGATCAGCGCGGCCGGGCTGCCGGTCAGGGTCGTGGTCCTGACGACGTACGAGAACGACCGGGACATCCTGCGCGCGGTGGAGGCGGGTGCGGCGGGCTACCTGCTGAAGGACATGGCGCGGGCCGAACTGGCCGACGCGATCCGCGCGGCCGTACGGGGCGAGACGGTCCTGGCCCCGTCGGTGGCGGGCCGCCTGGTCGACCGCCTGCGCACCCGCCCCGAGCGCCCCCGCCTCTCCGACCGCGAGGTCGCGGTCCTGCGCCTGGTCGCGGAGGGCGCGACGAACGCGGAGATCGGCCGCCGCCTGTTCGTCGCGGAATCCACCGTGAAGACGCACTTGCTGCGCATCTTCGGCAAGCTGGAGGTCACGGACCGCACGGCTGCGGTGACCACAGCCATGCGGCACGACCTCCTCTGACGGCGCCGCCCCGGAGGGCGGCTCCGGTCAGGCCAGCTTGGTGCGGAGCAGGGCGACCACGTCCGCCAGGGCGACCGGGGACTGGTCCCCGGACTCCATGTCCTTCAGCTGGACGACGCCCTCGGCGAGGTCGCGGTCGCCCGCGACGACCGCGAACCGCGCGCCCGACCGGTTGGCGTCCTTCATCGCACCCTTGAGGCCCTTGCCCCCGTACGAGATGTCCGCCGCGACACCGGCCTTGCGGAGCTCCGTGACCAGCCCGAACAGCACCGGCTTCGCCTCGCCCAGCGCCACCGCGAACACGGACGTCGCCGGCGGGATGTCCAGCTCGACACCCTCCGCCTCGAGCGCCAGCACCGTACGGTCCACGCCCAGCGCCCAGCCCACCGACGGCAGCGCGGGGCCGCCGATCATCTCGGACAGGCCGTCGTAGCGCCCGCCGCCGCCCACCGCGGACTGCGAGCCGAGACCGTCGTGGACGAACTCGAACGTGGTCCGCGTGTAGTAGTCCAGCCCGCGCACCAGCTTCTCGTCGTCCTCGAAGGCGACCCCGGCCGCCGTGATCAGCGCCCGGACCTCCTCGTGGTACGCCTTGCACGCGTCGCACAGGTAGTCCCGCAGCATCGGCGCGCCGACCAGCTGCTTCTGCACCTCGGCGCGCTTGTCGTCGAGGACGCGCAGCGGGTTGATCTCGGCCCGGCGCACGGTCTCGGCGTCCAGGTCCAGCCCGCGCAGGAAGGCCTGGAGCGCCTCCCGGTACACCGGGCGGCACTCCTTGTCGCCCAGCGAGTTCAGCAGGATCCGGAAGTTGCGCAGGCCCAGCGTGCGGTACGCCTGGTCGGCCAGGATGATCAGCTCGGCGTCCAGCGCCGGGTCCTCGGCGCCGATCGCCTCGGCACCGACCTGCGAGAAGTGGCGGTAGCGGCCCGCCTGCGGCCTCTCGTAGCGGTAGTACGAGCCCGAGTACCAGAGCTTGGCCGGCAGGTTGCCCTTCTTGTGCAGGCTCGCCTCCAGCGCCGCGCGCAGCACGGAGGCGGTGCCCTCCGGGCGCAGGGCCAGGTTGGTCCCGCCCTTGGTGGTGAGGGTGAACATCTCCTTGGTCACGATGTCGGTGGACTCACCGACTCCGCGCGCGAACAGGTTGACGTCCTCGAAGCCGGGCGTCTCGATGTATCCGTATCCGGCCGTGCGCAGCGGGGCCGAGATGGCGTCGCGTACCGCCAGGTACTTCGCCGAGTACGGCGGGATCAGGTCGTACGTGCCCTTGGGGGCCTTGAAGGTGCTCACGAAACTCTCGTCACATTCCTCGTCGTGGAGACGTGAAGGCGTCTCCCAGGCCGGCGGCCACCTGCCGCAGGTACGGGTTGGTGGCGCGCTCACGGCCAATGGTCGTGTGCTCGTTGTGACCGGGCAGCACCACGGTCGAGTCGTCGAGCGGCAGGCACACGCGGGCCAGCGACTCGAGCATGTCGGCGTGGCTGCCGCCCGGGAAGTCGGTACGGCCGATGGAGCCGGCGAAGAGCAGGTCGCCCGAGAACAGCAGCGGGGGGACGTCCCCCGCCTCGGGCATCCCGAAGGTCACCGACCCCCTGGTATGCCCGGGCGCGTGCGACACGGTGAGCTCCATGCCCGCCAGTGCCAGCTTCGCGCCGTCGCTGAGCTCCTTCACGTCGGAGGGCTCCCCCACCGTGAGCTCGCCCATCAGCTGCGCTCCCAGGGAGCGGCCCAGTGCCTTCTCCGGGTCGCTCATCATGAAGCGGTCCTCGGGGTGGATCCAGGCGGGCACGTCGTGCGCTCCGCACACCGGGACCACCGAGGCCACGTGGTCGATGTGGCCGTGGGTGAGGACGACCGCGACGGGCTTGAGCCGATGCTTCTTCAGCGTCTCCTCGACACCCCGGGTGGCCTGGTGGCCCGGGTCGATGATGACGCACTCCTCACCGGCGGCGGGGGCGACCACGTAACAGTTGGTCCCCCAGGCCCCGGCGGGGAACCCGGCAATCAGCACGTTCGTCCTCAATCCTCGTCCGGCGGGAACTCCAGCAGCGGCCGAGATCGGAATGCTGCTGCTCAGAGCCTACCGGCGCCGCTCGTTCCACAGCGAACCCATATACGGTACGGCCTAACCGAGCCCGGACAGCGGTGCCATACACGTACAAGGAGACGACCCGGTGGTCACGAACGATCAGCGGCGGCGACAGCTCGCCAGGGAGAAGTACGAGCGCCAGCAGAAGCGCCGGGTCGAGGCCCGCCGCAAGGCGCGGCAGCGGGCGGCGGTGATCGGTGCGGCGGTGGCCGTGGTGGTCGCGACGCTGGTGGGCCTCGTCGTGGGCGGTGTCTTCGACAAGGACAAGAAGGACAGCGCGGCGGACCCGGCGGCGAACCCGTCGGCCTCGCCCTCGGCGAAGCAGTCGCCCGCGCCCGCGATGGCGATCGACAAGAACGCGAAGTACACGTTCGACCTGAAGACCACCGCGGGTGAGATCAAGTTCGAGATGGACGCGGCGAAGACGCCGGAGACCGTCAACTCGTTCAAGGCGCTCGCGGACAAGGGCTTCTTCGACAACACCAAGTGCCACCGCCTGACCACTTCCGGGATCTTCGTGCTGCAGTGCGGCGACCCGGAGGGCACGGGCATGGGCGGCCCCGGCTACACGATCGCCGACGAGAACCTCGACTCGCTGGGCAAGCCGAACGAGCAGGGCCAGGTGATCTACCCGGCGGGCACGGTGGCGATGGCCAATACCGGCCAGCCGCACAGCGGCGGCAGCCAGTTCTTCCTGGTCTACAAGGACAGCCCGCTGGCTCCGTCGTACACGCCGTTCGGCAAGATCGACGCGGCGGGTCTGAAGGCGCTGGAGGAGGTGGCCAAGGCCGGTACGGCCGACGGCGGCCAGGACGGGGCCCCGAAGACCCCGGTGACCGTCCAGAAGGGCGCCGTCACCCAGAACTGACGGGGTCCGGCGGCCCCGGGACCGGCCGGCGTCCGGCCCGTACGGTGATATTCCGTCGTGCGGGATGCGGACAGCCGGCCCGGCGGTCGCCTATGTTGGCGTTGTGCAGGGCGGGCGCTGCCCGCCCCAGGAAACTGTGGACGATGCCCAGGGGGTGAACCCCTCGCAGGCATCAGGTGGAGGAGGCGCTGTGAGCAGCGACCCGTGGGGCCGCGTCGACGAGACGGGCACCGTGTACGTGCGTACTGCCGAGGGCGAGAAGGTCGTCGGCTCCTGGCAGGCGGGCACCCCCGAGGAGGCTCTGGCCTACTTCGAGCGCAAGTACGAGGGCCTGGTGGTCGAGATCGGCCTCCTCGAACGGCGGGTGCGGACCACCGATCTGTCCGCCAAGGACGCGCAGACGGCCATCGACCACCTGCGCACGCAGGTGGAGGAGCACCACGCCGTGGGCGACCTCGACGCCCTGCGCGTCCGGCTGGACAAGCTGGTCGCGACCGTGGACTCGCGGCGCGAGGAGCGCAAGGTCCAGAAGGCCAAGCAGACGGACGAGGCCCGTGCGGCCAAGGACGCGCTGGTGGCCGAGGCCGAGCAGCTGGCGCAGAGCGACCAGTGGCGCAGTGCCGGCGAGCGGCTGCGGGCCCTGGTGGACACCTGGAAGGGTCTGCCGCGCCTGGACCGCAAGTCGGACGACGAGCTGTGGCACCGCTTCTCGCACGCCCGTTCCGCTTTCTCCAAGCGTCGCAAGGCGCACTTCGCCTCGCTCGACGCGCAGCGCGAGGACGCCCGCAAGGTCAAGGAGAAGCTGGTCGCGGAGGCCGAGTCGCTGTCGAAGTCGACCGACTGGGGTCCGACGGCCGCCCGCTACCGCGAGCTGATGGCGGACTGGAAGGCGGCGGGCCGGGCGCAGCGCGAGTCCGAGGACGATCTGTGGAACCGTTTCCGCGGTGCGCAGGACGTATTCTTCGCGGCGCGCGGCGAGGTGTTCGCGGAGCGCGACGCCGAGCAGGTGGAGAACCTGAAGCTGAAGGAGGAGCTGGCCGAGGAGGCCGAGAAGCTCGTCCCGATCACGGACCTGAAGGCGGCCCGGGCCGCGTTCCGCTCCCTCAACGAGCGCTGGGAGGGCATCGGCCACGTGCCGCGCGACGCCCGGCCGAAGGTCGAGGGCCGGATGCACGCGGTGGAGCGGGCGATCCAGGAGGCCGAGGAGGGCGAGTGGCGTCGTACGAACCCGGAGGCGCGGGCCCGTGCGGCCGGTCTGACGGGTCAGCTCCAGGCGGCGGTCGACAAGCTGCGTGAGCAGATCGACGCGGCGCGTGCGGCGGGCAACAACGCGAAGGCCGACAAGCTGGCCCGCGAGCTGGAGGGCCGCCAGGCCCTGCTGGACCAGGCGCTGAAGGGCCTGGAGGAATTCGGCGGCTGATCACCGCCCGAGGATGTACGAGGGCCCCGGTACGGCCAATGGGAATTGGCGCTGTCGTACCGGGGCCCTCGTCCGTGCGCTGTGCGCTCCCCGCTACGGCCGGCGGGCCGAGGTGACGCGGTAGACGTCGTAGACGCCCTCGACGCCCCGTACGGCCTTCAGGACGTGTCCCAGGTGCTTGGGGTCGCCCATCTCGAAGGTGAAGCGGGAGGTGGCCACGCGGTCGCGGGAGGTCTGGACGGCCGCGGAGAGGATGTTCACGTGCTGGTCCGACAGGACCCGCGTGACGTCCGACAGCAGCCGGGACCGGTCCAGCGCCTCGACCTGGATGGCGACCAGGAAGACCGAGGACTGGGTGGGCGCCCATTCCACTTCCAGCATCCGCTCGGGCTCCTGGGAGAGGGAGTCCACGTTGACGCAGTCCGCCCGGTGAACCGATACGCCACTGCCGCGGGTGACGAAGCCGACGATCGGGTCGCCCGGGACCGGGGTGCAGCAGCGGGCCAGCTTGACCCACACGTCGTCGACGCCCTTGACGACCACGCCCGGGTCGGCGTTCTTGCGGCGCGTGCCCCGGGTCCGGGAGGGCGGGACGCTCTCCTCGATGTCCTCGTTGGCCGCTTCCTCGCCGCCGAGGGCCTGCACCAGCTTCTGCACGACGCCCTGCGCGGCCACGTGGCCTTCGCCGATCGCCGCGTACAGGGAGGAGATGTCGGGGTAGCGCATCTCGTGCGCGAGGGTGACGAGCGAGTCGCCGGTGAGGATGCGCTGGATCGGCAGGTTCTGCTTGCGCATGGCCCGCGCGATGGCGTCCTTGCCGTGCTCGATGGCCTCCTCGCGGCGCTCCTTGGAGAACCAGGCGCGGATCTTGTTGCGGGCCCGCGGGGACTTGACGAAGCCCAGCCAGTCGCGGGACGGGCCCGCGCCCTCGGCCTTGGAGGTGAAGACCTCGACGAGGTCGCCGTTGTCGAGGGTCGATTCGAGCGGGACCAGGCGGCCGTTGACGCGGGCGCCTATCGTCCGGTGGCCGACCTCGGTGTGGACGGCGTACGCGAAGTCCACCGGGGTGGCTCCGGCGGGCAGCGCGATGACGTCGCCCTTGGGCGTGAAGACGAAGACCTCGTTGCGGGAGAGGTCGAAGCGCAGCGAGTCGAGGAACTCGCCCGGGTCCTCGGTCTCCTTCTGCCAGTCCAGCAGCTGGCGCAGCCAGGCCATGTCGTTGACCGTGTCCTGGCCGGCGCTGCCCTTGGCGGCCTGCGGGACGTCGGTGCGGACCTTGGAGGTGCCGGCGACGGTCTGCTGCTTGTACTTCCAGTGCGCGGCGATGCCGTACTCGGCGCGGCGGTGCATGTCGAACGTGCGGATCTGGAGTTCGACGGGCTTGCCGCTGGGTCCGATGACCGTCGTGTGGAGCGACTGGTACATGTTGAACTTGGGCATCGCGATGTAGTCCTTGAACCGGCCGGGGACCGGGTTCCAGCGCGCGTGCACGGTGCCGAGGGCCGCGTAGCAGTCCCGGACGGTGTCGACGAGGACGCGGATGCCCACCAGGTCGTAGATCTCGGCGAAGTCGCGGCCGCGGACGATCATCTTCTGGTAGACGCTGTAGTAGTGCTTGGGGCGGCCGGTGACGGTGGCCTTGATGCGGGCGGCGCGCAGGTCGGTCTGGACCTCGTCGGTGACGACGGTGAGGTACTCGTCGCGCTTGGGCGCGCGCTCGGCGACGAGGCGGACGATCTCGTCGTACATCTTGGGGTAGAGGATCGCGAAGGCGAGGTCTTCGAGCTCCCACTTGATCGTGTTCATGCCCAGCCGGTGCGCCAGCGGGGCGTAGATCTCGAGGGTCTCGCGGGCCTTCTTCTCCTGCTTCTCCCGCTTGAGGTAGCGCATGGTGCGCATGTTGTGCAGGCGGTCGGCGAGCTTGATGACCAGGACGCGCGGGTCCTTGGCCATGGCGACGACCATCTTGCGCACGGTCTCGGCCTGCGCGGCCTCGCCGAACTTGACCCGGTCGAGCTTGGTGACGCCGTCGACGAGCAGGGCCACGGCGTCGCCGAAGTCGCGGCGCAGGTCCTCCAGCCCGTACTCGGTGTCCTCGACGGTGTCGTGCAGCAGGCCGGCCATCAGGGTGGCCGGGTCCATGCCGAGCTCGGCGAGGATGGTGGTCACCGCGAGCGGGTGGGTGATGTACGGGTCACCGCTCTTGCGCTTCTGGCCGCGGTGCCAGCGCTCGGCGACCTGGTACGCCTGCTCGATCTGGCGCAGCGTGGCCGTCTCGATCTTCGGGTCGTTGCTGCGGACTATGCGGAGCAGCGGTTCCAGTACCGGGTTGTACGGGTTGGAACGCTGGACGCCGAGGCGGGCGAGCCGGGCGCGCACGCGGTTGGAGGACCCGGCCGACTTCGCGGGCGCCGGCTTCGCGGGCGCGGGCTTCAGGGGCGCGGGCTTCACAGGCGGGGCCGGCGGGGGCGTGGCGGGGGGCGTCGCGGCCCGCTCGGCCTGCGGGTCGGGCTGCGCGGCGGAGAGTGGCTGGACCTCGTCTGGCAAGAGCGCTCCTCAAGAGGATCCGGTGCCCCGGTCAGGTCCGGACAACCAATGGTAGCGATGGATCCCCCACCCCGTTCCCCGAGCCCCGGCTCCTTCGGGCCCGGCCGGCCCGTCGCAGGCCGGAGCATCGGCCGCCCACGCGGAAGCGGGCGGGCACCGGGATGTCCCGGTGCCCGCCCGCTTCGCGTTCGGCTTCGTCAGACGACGATCAGGGCGTCCAGCGGGGCCCCCGCAAGGGCGCCGGCCAGCCGATCGCGGCCCGGCAGGAACGACAGCTCCATCAGGACCGCCACCCCGGCGACCTCGGCCCCGGCCCGCCGGATCAGCGAGAGCGAGGCCTCGGCGGTGCCGCCCGTGGCCAGGACGTCGTCGATGACCATGACCCGGTCACCGGCCGACAGGTCCTCGGCGTGGACCTCGATCTCCGCCGTGCCGTACTCCAGCTCGTACGACTGCGCGAGCGTCGCACCCGGCAGCTTCCCGGCCTTGCGCACCGGCACGAAGCCGATGCCCGCCTGGACCGCCACCGGCGCCGCGAGGATGAACCCGCGCGCCTCCAGCCCGACGATCTTCGTCGCGCCGTACTGCCCGGCCAGCTCCACCAGCGCGTCCGTCAGGGCCGCGAAGGCCTTCGGGTCGGCCAGCAGCGGGGTGATGTCCTTGAACATCACGCCCGGCTTCGGGTAGTCCGCCACGTCCTTGATCCGGCTGAGCAGCAGCTCGCGCACCTCGGGGGACAGCGTGCTCACCGGCGCCGCCCGGCGCGGCCCTGGGCCACGACCTGCGGGGTGTCGGTGGCCTCGTAGCCCTCGTCCTCCGGGGACTCGCCCTTGGCCGCCGCGGCCGCCCGCTTCGCGAGCACCCGCTTCTTCAGCGCCTTCATCGCCGGCTCGCGCTCCTTGAGGTCCACGACCAGCGGGGTCGCGATGAAGATCGAGGAGTACGCACCGGCCGCGAGGCCGACGAACAGCGACAGCGAGATGTCGTTCAGCATGCCGGCGCCCAGGAAGCCGCCGCCGATGAAGAGCAGCGCCCCGACCGGGAGCAGCGCCACGACGGTGGTGTTGATCGAGCGGACCAGGGTGCCGTTGATGCTGCGGTTGGCGATCTCGCTGAACGTGTAGCGGGTCTGCTTGGTGATGTCCTTCGAGCCCTCCTTGAGACCGTCGAAGACGACGACGGTGTCGTAGAGGGAGTAACCGAGGATCGTCAGCAGACCGATCACGGTGCCCGGCGTGACCTCGAATCCGACCAGCGCGTACACGCCGACGGTGATGGTGAGGTCGTGGATCAGGGCGATCAGCGCGGCGACCGCCATCCGCCACTCGAAGGCGATGGCGAGGTAGATCACCACGAGGACCATGAAGATGCCGAGGCCGGTCCAGGCCTTGTTCGCGATCTGGTCACCCCAGCTGGGGCCGACCAGGTCCGCGTTGATGTCGGCCTCGGAGACCTTGAGGTCGGTGGCGAGCTGCTTCTTGACGCCCGCCGCGTCGTTCGTGTCCAGACCCGAGATCTGGATGCGCAGGCCGCCGGTCCCGAGCTCCTGGACGATCGCGTCGTGGCCCGAGGCCTTCTCCGACACCTCGGTCGCCTTGGCGACCGAGACGGCCGTCTTCGGGGTGGTGAAGACGGCACCGCCCTTGAACTCGATGCCCATGTTGAGGCCCTGAACGGCCAGGGCCACGATCGCCGTGATGGTGATCAGGATGGAAACGCCGTACCAGATGAAGCGCTTGCCGACGAAGTCGTAGCCGACCTCACCGCGGTACAGCTTGGCGCCGAGATCTCCCAGCTTCGACATCTCTCACGCCTCCTTTACGTCGACGGGAGCGGTGACGGAACCGGAACCGGTACCGGAGCCGGTGCGGCGGGACCGGCGCAGCGGCGGCTTGGCGCCGAGCCGCTTCGGGTCCAGTCCGGACCAGGGGTGGCCGCTGGAGAAGAACTTCGTACGGGCCATCAGCGTCATGATCGGCTTGGTGAAGAGGAACACCACGACCACGTCGAGCACGGTCGTCAGACCCAGGGTGAAGGCGAAGCCCTGCACCTTGCCGACGGTGACGATGAACAGCACCGCCGCGGCCAGGAACGACACGAAGTCGGAGACCAGGATGGTGCGCCGGGCGCGCGGCCAGGCCCGCTCCACGGCGGGACGCAGGGTGCGGCCCTCGCGGATCTCGTCGCGGATGCGCTCGAAGTACACGATGAACGAGTCCGCCGTGATGCCGATCGCGACGATCGCACCGCAGACGGCGGGCAGGTTCAGCGCGAAGCCGATGCCCTTTCCGAGCAGCGCCATGATCGTGTACGTGAGGATCGCGGACACCAGGAGGCTGACGATGGCGATGAAGGCCAGGCCCCGGTAGTACACGAGCAGGTAGATCACCACGAGGATGAGGCCGATGGCGCCGGCGATGAGGCCGGCCTTCAGCTGCTCGCCGCCGAGCGCGGCGGTGACGGTGGTGACGCTGTCCTCGCTGAAGGACAGCGGCAGGGCGCCGTACGAGAGCATGTTGCCCAGGTCCTGCGCGGTCTGCTGGGTGAAGCCGCCGGAGATCTCGGCGTTGCCGCCGGTCAGCGCCTGGCTGACGGACGGGTCGGAGACGACCTCGCCGTCGAGCACGATCGCGAACTGGTTCTGCGGCATCTGCTTGGTGGCGAGCTCACCGGTGATCTTGGCGAACTTGTCGGCGCCCTTGTCGGTGAACTGCATGGTGACGATCCACTGGCCGCGCTGCGGGTCGATGACACCCTTGGCGTCCTTGACGTCCGTACCGGCGACGCCGGCCGGGCCGAGGATCCACTTGCCCCAGGCGTCGCCGCGCTTGCCACAGGCGAGCGTCGCGTCCTCGGGCTTGGCGCCCTTGCCGGCCGCGGCGCGCTGCGCCTCGTTGGTGCAGTCCAGCGCCGCGAACTTCGCCTGGAGGTCGGCGGCGGCCGCCTCGACGCCCGTCGGGGCCGGGGTGGGGGCCGGAGCCTTGTCGTCTGCCTTCTTCGACTCGCTCGCCGAGGGCGAGGGAGAGGCGGTGGCGGCCGGGGCCTTGAGGGCCTCGCTGAGCACACGGCCCTGGGAAGTGGCGCTGGACGACGGGGTGGCCGGGGTGCCGGGCTTGCCGCTGCCCTCGGCCTTCGGGGCGCCGGAGCTGCTCGCGGACGGGCTCGGCGTGGCCTCGGGGGCCGCCGGGGCACCGTCGGCGAAGGCCAGGACCGGGCGGAAGTACAGCTGGGCGGTGGTACCGACCTGCTCGCGGGCCTGCTTCTCGTTCGTCCCCTTGGGGATGTTCACGATGATGTGGTCGCGGCCCTGCGTCTGGACCTCGGCCTCCGACACGCCGAGACCGTTGACGCGGCGCTCGATGATGCCGACCGCCGTGTTCATGTTGGTCTCGTTGATCGCGTCCGGCTTGCCGGGCTCGCTCTTGGCCTTGAGCGTGATGCTCGTACCGCCCGCGAGGTCGATGCCGAGCCGGGGAGTCGTCTGCTTCGTGAGGAACATCCCCGCGGTGAGCGCCACCATCGCGATCAGGATGATCGCCAGGGCGCGCCCCGGCCTCCCCTGAGCCCCCGTGGGCCGCCGGCCCTTCTTCGGTGCTGCCACCTTGTCGTATCTCCCTGTCCAACCGCCCCGCGCCGGGTCAGCGCGCGGACGGCCACGAAATGTGTGGTGGGGACCCCTGCCCCCCGCAGAAGTGTCACTGACGGGGACCGCGGCGGCCGCCGGTCAGGCGCCTGCCCGGTCCCCGGCCGCGCGCTACTTCGCGCCGGCCTCGCCGTCGGCCTTGCCGTCCTCGGGCTTGTCGCCCTTGGGCTCGTCGCCCTTGGCCTGCGCGTCCTTGGGCTCGTCGGCCTCGGGCTCGTCCTTCTTGCCCAGGTCGAGCTTCGGGGCGTCGGTCCCGGCCTCGTCCGCGTCCTTGTCCGCGTCCTTGTCCAGGGTCAGCGAGGAGGCGTCGTCCGGGACGGCCGGCGTGTCGATCGTCAGATCATCACTGATGCCGTGGACGATGCGGTTGTACTCCGCGTCGTCGAGGACGGCGCCGATGGAGTTCTTCGCGTAGATCGCGTGGACACCGGGGGCCACCTCGAGGGTGACGGTGTCCTCGCCGATCTCCTTCACCGTGGCGTACATGCCGCCGATGGTGCGGACACCGGTGCCGGGCGTCATGTGGTCACGCATCTGCGCGGCCGCCTGCTGCTTCTTCTTCGCGGAGCGGGTCATCAGGAACATCGCCCCGATGAGCACGATGAACGGGAGGAGTGTCACGAGATTCACGGGACGGAGATCCTTCGCACGACCGCACGGGAGACGGTCAATTTCTACGGGGGTGGGCATGCCGACCTGAAGGGTCGGCATCGGCGGAGTCTAGGCGAGTCCGCACCGATGGAACAACGCCCAGCATGGCACCGCAGTTCCTGACCCGGCGAACCTCCGCGCCGTCAGGCCCCGAACAAGCCCTGTTGTCCGCTTGATCCACTCCCCTGCTGCGGGGGCGGGACAAGCCCCAGGTGAGCCCATGCGGCGGGGGTCGCGACCCGGCCGCGCGGGGTACGGGCCAGCAGGCCTTCCCGTACCAGGAACGGCTCGGCGACCTCCTCGACGGTCTCCCGCTCCTCGCCGACGGCGACGGCGAGGGTGGACAGGCCCACGGGGCCGCCGCCGAACAGCTTGAGCAGGGCTTCGAGCACGGCGCGGTCGAGGCGGTCGAGGCCGCGGGCGTCCACCTCGTACACCTGGAGGGCGGTGCCGGCCACCTCGCGGGTGATCACCCCGTCGGCCCTGACCTGCGCGTAGTCGCGGACACGGCGCAGCAGGCGGTTGGCGATGCGCGGGGTGCCGCGGGAGCGGCCGGCGATCTCGGCGGCGCCGGCCGTGTCGATCTCCACGTCGAGGAGGCGGGCGGAGCGGTGGATGACGCGTTCCAGCTCCTCGGGGGCGTAGAACTCCATGTGCCCGGTGAAGCCGAAGCGGTCGCGCAGCGGGGGCGGGAGCAGGCCGGCCCGGGTCGTCGCCCCGACCAGGGTGAAGGGCGGCAGCTCCAGCGGGATGGCGGTGGCCCCGGGCCCCTTGCCGACGATCACGTCGACGCGGAAGTCCTCCATGGCCATGTAGAGCATCTCCTCGGCGGGCCGGGACATGCGGTGGATCTCGTCGAGGAAGAGGACCTCGCCCTCCTGGAGGGAGGAGAGGATGGCGGCGAGGTCGCCCGCGTGCTGGATGGCGGGGCCGGAGGTGATCCGGATGGGCGCGCCCATCTCGGCGGCGATGATCATGGAGAGGGTGGTCTTGCCGAGCCCGGGCGCACCGGAGAGCAGCACGTGATCGGCGGTGGCGCCGCGCTGGCGGGCCGCCTTCAGCACCAGGTCGAGCTGCTGGCGGACCTTCTCCTGGCCGACGAACTCGCCGAGGTCCTTGGGGCGCAGGGCCGCCTCGACGGCGGTGTCCTCGCCGTCCGCCGCAGCCGCCACGATCCGGTCGTCGCTCTCGTCTTCCCAGTTCACGCTGTCAGTCTGCCTTGTCGTTCGTACGGTGGTTTCCGGAGCGGGCCGGGCGCGGCGCCGCGCCCGTCAGCGGGCGCGGTTCAGGGATTGCAGGGCTGCTCGCAGGAGCTGGGGGACGGGGGCGGAGCCGCCGGCGGCGATGGCCGCCTCCGCCTGCGGGGTGACCGCCGAGACGGCCTCCTCCGCCTCCCGGGAGGCATAGCCCAGGCCGATCAGGGCCGCCGCCAGCTGCTCCGTCCACGGCGCCGGACCGGCCGCCGCGGGGGCGCGCTGGGCGCCCACCAGCGGTGCGCCCAGCTTGTCCTTGAGCTCCAGCAGCAGCTTCTGGGCACCCTTCTTGCCGATGCCCGGCACCGCCGTCAGGGCCTTCTCGTCACCCGTGGAGACGGCCACCCGCAGCGCGTCCGGGCTGTGCACCCCGAGCATCGCCTGCGCCAGGCGCGGGCCGACCCCGCTCGCCGTCTGCAGCAGCTCGAAGACCTGCCGCTCGTCGTCGTCCGCGAAGCCGTACAGCGTCAGCGAGTCCTCCCGTACGACCAGCGAGGTCGCCAGCCGCGCCGGCTCGCCCGTCCGCAGGCCGGCGATGGTGTTCGGCGTGCAGTGCACGGCCATGCCCACTCCCCCGACCTCGATCACGGCCAGGGTGGGGGCGAGCGCGGCGACGGGGCCGCTGACGAAGGCGATCATGAGGGGCGGCCTTTCGAGGCGTGCAGGGCGACCGCCTGCTGGAGGCGGTTCTGGGCGGGGGCCCGCCAGATGTGGCAGATGGCGAGGGCGAGGGCGTCCGCGGCGTCGGCCGGCTTGGGCGGGGCGGACAGCCGCAGCAGCCGGGTCACCATGGCCCCGACCTGCGCCTTGTCGGCCCGGCCGGAGCCGGTGACGGCGGCCTTGACCTCGCTGGGGGTGTGCAGGGCGACCGGTATCCCGCGGCGCGCCGCGCACAGCATGGCGACGGCGCTCGCCTGGGCGGTGCCCATCACCGTACTGACGTTGTGCTGGCTGAACACCCGCTCCACGGCGACGACTTCGGGCCGGTGGCGGTCCAGCCACTCCCACCCCGCCGGCCCGCCGCTTTGTCAGTGTCACCGGTTAGTCTGTACGCACAAGCAATCGACGCAGGGTGGGGGGGGGGGACAGGCGGCGGTGGGGGCACGGAGGGGGGGGGGGGGGGGGGGGGGGCCCCCCCCCCGCCCCGCCGCTGATGCCCGATCAGGCGTCGACCTTCTCCATGACCTCGTCGGAGACGTCGAAGTTGGCGAAGACGTTCTGCACGTCGTCGCTGTCCTCCAGCGCGTCGATCAGCTTGAAGATCTTGCGCGCGCCCTCTTCGTCCAGCTCGACCTGCATGGTCGGGACGAAGCTGGAGTCGGCCGAGTCGTAGTCGATGCCCGCCTCCTGGAGCGCGGTGCGGACCGCGACCATGTCGGTGGGCTCGCTGATGATCTCGAAGGTGTCACCGTTGTCGTTGACCTCTTCGGCACCGGCCTCGAGCACCGTCTCCAGGACGTCGTCCTCGGAGAGCTCGCCCTTGGGCAGCAGGACGACGCCCTTGCGGTTGAACAGGTACGAGACCGAGCCCGGGTCGGCCATCGAGCCGCCGTTGCGGGTCATGGCGACGCGGACGTCGGACGCGGCACGGTTGCGGTTGTCGGTGAGGCACTCGATGAGCACCGCGACACCGTTCGGGCCGTAGCCTTCGTACATGATCGTCTCGTAGTCGGCGCCGCCGGCCTCGAGGCCGCCGCCGCGCTTGACCGCGGAGTCGATGTTCTTGTTCGGGACCGAGCTCTTCTTGGCCTTCTGGATGGCGTCGAAGAGGGTCGGGTTGCCGTCGATGTCGGCGCCGCCCATACGGGCCGCGACCTCGATGTTCTTGATCAGCTTCGCGAAGAGCTTGCCGCGCTTGGCATCGATCACGGCCTTCTTGTGCTTCGTCGTAGCCCATTTAGAGTGGCCGGACATCCGCCTGTCTCCTTCGCGTAACCAACAGTGTGCACCTGAGATCCTACCGGGACCTGTTTACAGCCCCGCGCGCACCATGTCGACGAAGTACGCGTGGACTCGGTCGTCTCCGGTCAGCTCGGGGTGGAACGAGGTGGCGAGGACGTTGCCCTGGCGCACGGCGACCGTGTGGCCGTCGTACGTGGCGAGCACCTCGGCGGCGGCGCCGACCGACTCCACCCACGGGGCGCGGATGAAGACGCCCTCGACGGGGCCGCCCTCTATGCCCGCGAAGTCGATCTTCGCTTCGAAGGACTCGTTCTGCCGGCCGAAGGCATTGCGGCGCACGATCATGTCGATGCCGCCCAGGGTCTCCTGGTCGTCACGGCCGTCGAGCAGCTTGTCGGCGAGCATGATCATGCCGGCGCAGGTGCCGTAGACCGGCATGCCGGCCCGCACGCGCTCGCGCAGCGGCTCCAGCATGCCGAACAGGACGGCGAGCTTCGACATCGTCGTGGACTCGCCGCCGGGGATCACCAGGGCGTCGACCTCGGCGAGCTCCTCGGGACGCCGGACCGGCCTGGCCACGGCGTCCGCCGCGGCCAGGGCGATCAGGTGCTCCCGTACGTCGCCCTGGAGTGCCAGGACACCAATCACGGGGGTGGTCATGGTGATGACTACCAGCCGCGGTTGGCGTAGCGCTCGGCCTCGGGGAGGGTGTCGCAGTTGATGCCGACCATGGCCTCGCCCAGGTTGCGGGAGGCGTCCGCGATGATCTTCGGGTCGTCGTAGAAGGTGGTGGCCTTCACGATGGCGGCGGCGCGCTTGGCCGGGTCGCCCGACTTGAAGATGCCGGAGCCGACGAAGACGCCCTCGGCACCGAGCTGGCGCATGAGCGCGGCGTCGGCCGGGGTGGCGACGCCACCGGCGGAGAACAGCACGACCGGGAGCTTGCCGAGCTCGGCGACTTCCTTGACCAGCTCGTACGGGGCGCGCAGCTCCTTGGCGGCGGCGTACAGCTCGTTGTTGTCGAAGCCGCGCAGCTTGGCGATCTCGTTCTTGATCTGGCGCAGGTGGCGGACGGCCTCGACGACGTTGCCCGTGCCGGCCTCGCCCTTCGAGCGGATCATGGCCGCGCCCTCGGCGATGCGGCGCAGGGCCTCGCCGAGGTTGGTGGCACCGCAGACGAAGGGGGTGGTGAACGCCCACTTGTCGGAGTGGTTGACCTCGTCGGCCGGGGTCAGGACCTCGGACTCGTCGATGTAGTCGACGCCGAGGGACTGCAGGACCTGGGCCTCGACGAAGTGGCCGATGCGGGACTTGGCCATGACCGGGATGGAGACGGCCTCGATGATCTCTTCGATCATGTTCGGGTCCGACATGCGCGCGACGCCGCCGTCCTTGCGGATGTCGGCGGGGACCCGCTCCAGGGCCATGACGGCCACGGCGCCGGCGTCCTCGGCGATCTTCGCCTGCTCGGCGTTGACCACGTCCATGATCACGCCGCCCTTGAGCTGCTCGGCCATGCCGCGCTTGACGCGGGAGGTGCCGATCGCGGACTCAGCGGACTGCGGGGTGGAGGGAAGCGTGCTCACGGATTGACCTCACTCGAAGGGAAGACGGGTGCTGCGGCGGTACCGCGCCCAGGGGTGACCCAGGGGCCGCGGTGCTACAGCGCCGAGCAAACCGCCCCCGAGCAGTCCACCGCAAGGGCCAATGAGGAGCCGGTGGCCCCTTTCAACTTGGCCTTTGGGTACAAGTGGGACCGCCGGGCCCCGCTACGGGCGGTCGGCAAGATCCACCGGAGGCTCATCGTCCATTTCGAAGGCGAGCGGGAACGGGGCGTGGCCCGCCAGCCGGAACCAGCGGACCTTGCGGTGCCGGCGCAGCGCGCGGGCGGCCCGTACGGCGTCGTTGTGGAACCGCCGCGCCATGGGCACCCGGCGGACCGCCGCGGCCAGCTCCTCGGCGGCCGCCTCGCCACCGGGGGCCGCCTTGAGCAGATCCACCTGGGCGGCGTCGGCGAACACGGCGCGCAGCGCCTGGCTGAGCTCGCTCTCGGCGACCTCGCGCTGCTCCTCCTCGGCCTGTCGGGCGGCGTGGGCGGCCTCGTACAGGACGATCGACGAGGCGGGGTCGAGCACTCCGGAAGCCGCCACTTCGATCACCACCGAGGCGCGCCGTACGAGCTGCGCGTCGAGGGCGGCGCGGGCGGCGTCCATCCGCGAGTGCAGCCGGTCCAGCCGTCCGGCGGTCCAGCTGAGGTAGACCCCGATGACGCCGAGCGCCAGGGCGGTCCAGACAAGGGTTTCGATCACGCCGCGCGACAATACCCTCCTTCCGGAGGCGCCTCGGGCGCGGCTAGGCGTCCCGGGTCAGCCCCAGGCGGGTGCGCAGGCGGACGCGCTCGTCCGTGGCCACCGCCGCCGCGCCGTCCGTCACCGTCTCGTAGACCGCCAGGATGTCCGCCCCGACCGTCGACCAGTCGAAGCGGCGCACGTGCGCGGAGCCGTGGGCGCTCAGCTCCGCGCGCCGCTGCGGATCGCGGAGCAGGGCCACCGCGCCGGCGGCCAGCGCGTCCGCGTCCTCGTTCGCGAACAGCTCCCCCGCCGCCCCCTGGTCCAGGACCTGCGCGAACGCGTCGAGGTCGGAGGCCAGCACCGCGGCCCCCGCCGACAGGGCCTCGACCAGGATGATGCCGAAGCTCTCGCCGCCCGTGTTCGGGGCCACGTACACGTCGACGCTGCGCAGCAGCCGCGCCTTGTCCTCGTCCGAGACCATGCCGAGGAACTCCACCCGCGCGCGCAGCCCGGCGGGCAGGGAGGCCACGGCCTCCTCCTCGTCGCCGCGGCCCGCCACGAGGAGCCGTACGTCCGGGCAGGCCTCCACGATCTTGGGGAAGGCCGCCATCAGGACGGGCAGCCCCTTGCGCGGCTCGTCGATCCGGCCGATGAAGCCGAGGGTCTGCCCGCCCCACTCCGGCTTCGGCTCGGCCGAGGCGAAGAAGTCCACGTCGACCCCGTTGGGGATCACGACCGCGTCCCCGCCCAGGTGCTCCACGAGCGTGCGGCGCGCGTACTCGCTCACCGCGATCCGGGCGCTGATCTTCTCCAGCGCCGGCTGGAGGATCGGGTACGCCGCGATCATGGCCCGCGAGCGCGGGTTCGAGGTGTGGAAGGTGGCCACGATCGGCCCCTGCGCCGCCCAGCAGGACAGCAGTCCCAGCGAGGGCGAGGCCGGCTCGTGGATGTGGATCACGTCGAAGACGCCGTCGTGCAGCCAGCGCCGCACCCGCGCCGCCGACAGGAAGCCGAAGTTCAGCCGGGCCACGGACCCGTTGTACGGCACCGGCACCGCCCGCCCCGCCGAGACCACGTACGGCGGCAGCGGCGTCTCGTCGTCCGCCGGGGCCAGCACCGACACCTCGTGGCCGAGCCGGATCAGGTGCTCGGCGAGGTCGCGGATGTGGAACTGGACGCCGCCCGGTACGTCCCAGGAGTAGGGGCACACGATGCCGATCTTCACTACGCGCGCTCCTCCAGGTCGTCCAGCCACAGCCGCTGCAGCATGTGCCAGTCCTCCGGGTGCTCGGCGATCCCCTGCGCGAAGGCGTCGGCCACCGCCTGGGTCATGACGGCCGTCTTCTCGGTCCGGCTCCCGGTCTTCGGCACCGCCACCTCGGGGTGGATCCGGCCGTACATCTTCGGCGAGTCCCCGTAGTGCAGGGTCGCCGGGAGCAGCACCGCCCCCGTCTGCTGCGCCAGCAGCGCCGGCCCGGCCGGCATGCGCGCCGCCGAGCCGAAGAAGTCCACCTCGACCCCGGTGGCCGACAGGTCGCGATCCGCGACCAGGCACACCAGGCCTCCGGAGCGCAGCCGCCGGGCCAGGGTCCCGAAGGCCGCGCCGCCACTGTGGGGCAGCACCTCCATGCCCAGGCTCTCCCGGTAGGCCACGAAGCGGTCGTACAGGCTCTCCGGCTTGAGCCGCTCCGCCACCGTGGTGAACGGGACGCCGATGTGGCCGATGGCCCATGCGCCGGCGAGATCCCAGTTGGCCAGGTGGGGCAGGGCGACGACGACCCCGCGCCCGGAGGCGAGCGCCTCGCGCAGGAGGTGCTCGTCCTTGAACTCGACGTCCGTGCCGAAGCGCTCCGGGTCCATGGTCGGCAGCCGGAAGGATTCCATCCAGTAGCGCATGTACGAGCGCATGCCGGCCTTCGAGAGCTCGCGCAGCCGCTCCGGTCCGGCGTCCGGTACGACGCGGGCCAGGTTGGATTCCAGCCGGAGCACGCTCTTGCCGCGCTTCTTCCACGCATAGTCCGCGATCCGGCGCCCGAGGGCCACCGCGGTGGGTTCCGGCAGCTTCTTCACCCCGGCCCAGCCGAGCCCGTACAGCCCGTCGACCAGCCTGTCCTGCACCCGGCCGGCCATCAGGCGGCGCCTCCCTCGGCCACGGCGGCCGCGGCGTCGGCCTCCGCCGCCTCACGGCGTACGGTGACCACCCGCTGGATCAGCGTGACCAGCGAGCCCACCGCGACGACCCACAGGGCGATCGGCAGCAGCACCCCGATCCACGAGGGCGCGCCGAAGGTCTGCAGCCCGGCCAGACCGGCCGCGACCAGCGAGATCACCAGCCGCTCGGCGCGCTCGATGAGCCCGTTGACGGCCACCGGCAGGCCGATCGACTCGCCGCGGGCCTTCGTGTACGAGACCACCTGGCCGCTGGCCAGGCAGAAGATCGCCACCGCGCACAGCACGTTGTCGTTCCCGGAGCCCGCGTACCAGAGCGCGAGGCCGCCGAAGATCGCCGCGTCGGCCACCCGGTCGAGTGTGGAGTCGAGGAAGGCGCCCCAGCGGCTGGAGACGCCCGCCTGGCGGGCCATGTTCCCGTCCACCAGGTCGGAGAACACGAACAGGGTGATGGTGATGGTGCCCCAGAAGAACTCCCCCCGGGGGAAGAAGACCAGCGCTCCCGCCACCACTCCGGCCGTGCCGATCAGGGTGACCGCGTCCGGGCTCACCCCCCGCCGGAGGAGGAATGCGGCGAATGGCGTGAGAACACGCGTGAAGAAAGCACGCGCGTACTTGTTCAGCATGGCCTTCCCGGAGGGTCGCTGGGCCGCACGGCCACATCGGCCACCGGCTGGCCCATCGTAGCCAGCGCCCCGGGCCCCCGGCGCCGCGCACCCACCGGTTCGGGCCGGGCAATCGCCGGTCCATGCCCGCGTCACGCTCCGGACAGTGCCGGGTACTACGTATGGACGCAGTGTGACGCCGGTGCAAAGCTCGAAGGACCCCGATTCAACCTCCTCACCGTCACACCGGGAGGCACGAGCATCATGGGAGCCACATCACACCAAGCCGGAGCCGCCGGCAGGGCACCGACGGCCGACCGCCCGTCGTCGTTGCGGAACGTCGTGCTGGTCGGCCACAGCGGAGCCGGCAAGACCACGCTGGTCGAGGCCCTCGCCCTGACGGCGGGCGCCGTCAACCGGGCCGGCCGGGTCGAGGACGGCACCGCCGTCTCCGACTACGACGAGATCGAACACCGCCAGCAGCGGTCCGTACAGCTGTCCCTCGTCCCGGTCGAATGGGCCGGTATCAAGATCAACATCCTGGACACCCCCGGATACGCCGATTTCATCGGCGAGCTCAGGGCCGGTCTGCGCGCCGCGGACGCGGCCCTTTTCGTCGTCTCCTCCTCGGACGGCATCGACGGCGCCACCCGCATGGTCTGGGACGAGTGCGCGGCCGTCGGCATGCCACGCGCCATCGTCGTCACCCATCTGGAGGCAGCCCGCGCCGACTACGCACAGATGACCACCGTCTGCGGGGAGATCTTCGGAGCCGAGGACCCCGACGCCGTCATCCCGCTCTACCTGCCCCTCTACGGGCCTCCCGGCCCCGACGGGCACGCCCCGGTCGCCGGCCTCCTCGGCCTGCTCTCCCGGCGCGTGTACGACTACACCTCCGGGGAGCGCGTGGAGCGCGACCCCGAGCCCGCCGAGCTCGCCCTCATCTCCGACGCCCGCTCCCGCCTCATCGAGGGGATCATTGCCGAGAGCGAGGACGAGAGCCTCATGGACCGCTACCTCGGCGGCGAGGACATCGACTTCAAGACCCTCGTCGACGACCTGGAGCGCGCCGTCGCCCGCGGCACCTTCCACCCCGTCCTGATGGCCGCCCCGGCCGCCGACGGCGCCCGCCAGGGGCTCGGCACCGTCGAACTCCTGGAACTGATCACCGGCGGCTTCCCCACCCCGCTGGAGCGCGCCGCCGTGGCCGTCACCGCCCCGGACGGCGCCGGGCGCCCGGCCGTCACCTGCGATCCCGACGGGCCCCTCGTCGCCGAGGTCGTCAAGACCTCCTCCGACCCCTACGTCGGGCGCGTCTCCCTCGTCCGCGTCTTCTCCGGCACCCTGCGTCCCGAGGAGACCGTGCACGTCAGCGGTCACGGCCTGGCCGACCGCGGGCACGAGGACCACGACGTCGACGAGCGGATCGGCTCCCTCACCTCCCCCTTCGGCAAGCAGCAGCGCACCCTCACCCAGGTCATCGCCGGGGACCTCGCCTGCGTGGCCAAACTCACCCGCGCCGAGACCGGCGACACCCTCTCGGCCAAGGACCGGCCCCTGCTCATGGAGCCCTGGCCGATGCCCGACCCGCTGCTCCCCCTCGCCATCGCCGCCCACAGCAAGGCCGACGAGGACAAGCTCTCCCAGGGCCTGGCCCGGCTCGTCGCCGAGGACCCCACGATGCGGCTGGAGCAGAACCCGGACACCCACCAGGTCGTCCTGTGGTGCCTCGGCGAGGCCCACCAGGACGTGGCCCTCGAACGGCTGCGCACCCGCTACGGGGTCCAGGTCGACCCCGTCCCGCACAAGGTGAGCCTGCGCGAGACCTTCGGCGCCAAGGCCGCGGGCCGCGGCCGCCACGTCAAACAGTCGGGCGGGCACGGCCAGTTCGCCGTCTGCGAGATCGAGGTGGAACCGCTCCCGCCGGGCAGCGGCATCGAGTTCGTCGACAAGGTCGTCGGCGGCGCCGTGCCCCGCCAGTTCATCCCGTCCGTCGAGAAGGGCGTACGCACCCAGGCCGCCCGCGGGGTCGCCGCCGGCTATCCGCTGGTCGACGTACGCATCACCCTGCTCGACGGCAAGGCGCACTCGGTGGACTCCTCCGACGCCGCCTTCCAGACCGCCGGCGCGCTCGCCCTGCGCGAGGCCGCCGCCGAGGCGCGCATCCACCTCCTCGAACCGGTCGCCGAGCTCGCCGTCCTCGTCCCCGACGAGTACGTCGGCGCCGTCATGAGCGACCTCGCCGGCCGCCGCGGCCGCGTGGTCGGCACCGAACAGGCCGGCTCCGGCCGCACGCAGGTCCGAGCCGAGATCCCCGAGATCGAGATCGGCCGGTACGCCGTCGAACTGCGCTCGGTGTCGCACGGCACGGGCCGGTTCACCCGCGCCTACGCCCGCCACGAGGCCATGCCGCCCCAGATCGCCGACAAGGTGCGAGAACAGGCCGAGAAGGGAACCTGACTGACACAGCGCCGGGAGCCGCCCACCCAAGCCGCTTGCGGTGGGCGGCATTTCCCTGTCCCATGACCATGGGAAGAGATACGCCGATAGGCTCATCTGCGCGGCAAAAGAGCACAACGCACAGCGATGGGGGCAACGGTGGCGGACGACGGATTCGACTTCAGGCCCGGGGCACAGGTCCCCCTCCAGGGGGGCGGGGGCCAGACGGCGGCGACCAACGCCCTCGCGTCGGCCGCGTACCGGGACGGCGGCAAGGACACCAAGCTGTCCGACATCGCGAAAGCCGACAACGAGTACCACAAGTCCACGATCAAACCCCCGAAGATCTCGCTCTTCGAGCCCAATCTGGGCGAGGCCTTCTGTCGTGCCGTCGAGGCCCGCACCCTCGGCGCCGGCCGCAAACCGCTCATCCAGTCCTTCGGCCTCGACCCGCAGACCGTCGTCGAGCACTGCCTGGCCGCCTCCCGCATCCGCAAGGAGCGCGACCGCAAGCTGCGCCTGATCATGCTCGTCGCCGGCGTCGTCTTCCTGCCCGGCCTCCTGCTGTGGCTGGGCCTGTTCCAGCTCCGCAAGACGCTGACCAAGGGTGACGGCAAGCGCTCGTCCTGGATGGGCACCCTGCTGCTCGTGGGCGTCGCCGTCGTGGCGGCCGTACTCATGTTCCGGCTGCCGTTCACCGGTTTCCTCGGCCTCTACCTGCGCGGCATGATCATCGCTCCCGCCGTGGGCTGGCTCCTCGCCCGCCGGATCTGCGAGGCCACCGCCGCCGACCTGCGCTCCCGCTGGGACGGACTGCTGGCCGGCAGCGGCATCGGCGCCAAGATCCCGGAGGCGGTGCCCGGCAACCCCGACGAGAAGGCCCGGGAAGACCTGCGGCACTCGCTCGCCAAGCTCACGGCCGAGGACCGCAGCAACTCAGTCTTCTACGCCGGCCCCAAGGGCATCCTCGGCATGGGCACCCGCTGGGGCAGCTGGCAGATGGCCGAGGAGCTCGCGCCCAAGACCGAGGGCATGGAGATCCACCCGTTCCGCAGCTGGGACGTCATACGCGCGATCGACACCGAGCTGCGCAAGCTGGAGCGCGGCCCGCTGCACACCGGCGGCCTGCCGCCCGCCTCGATCCAGCACTGGATCGTCACCCCGGTCGGCGAAGCCGCCGGGGAGGTGGCCCGCCCCACCGGCGCCGACGTGGACACCTTCCTCGTCAAGCCGCACGAGATCACCCGGATCTGCAACGAGCAGCAGTTCAGCGGCGGCAACCGGCACTACCTCGGCATCCAGTACCCGCTCTGGGACGGCCAGTTGGTGATCACCATGCTGGTGACGGTCACCGTGCTGTACAAGACCCTGCGCGTCGAGGTGACCGGCCACGCGCTCGGACCGGTGCACGGCCTGTTCACCAGCAAGTCGGCGGCCCCGAAGGTCGAGGTGCCGAAGTCCATCCGCTTCTGGGAGACCGTCGAGCGGCCCCTGCCGCTGGTGGACGCCGCGGAAGTGGTCCGCCTCGCCGTCCGCGCCCCGCTGACCTGGTTCCCGCCGGTCCTCGAGTTCTTCGGCGGCAAGCTGGTCCTGCCGGAGCCCTTCGGCCTGCGGCACGTCTGGGCGGGCCAGCCCTGGCGCCACCGCTTCATGGCCGACGACGCCCTGCGCGCCGCTACCCCGGTCCTGCGGGCGGTGCACGCGGCGGCGCTGCGGGTGCTCGAGGAGAACGGCGCCGACATCGACCGCTTCAGCAACCGCTCGATGATCGTCAGCGGGCTCGTCCAGGACGCCGCCCCGCGCAAGGCCGACGCCTACGACGCGTAGGCAGCAGGTCCCGGGGCCGATCCGCGGCCCCGGGACCTGCTGGCCGTCCTGGTCGTCCTGCTCTTCGTCCTGCTTTTCGTCCTAGTCGTTGGGCCAGGCGTCGGCGAGCATCTGGCGGGTGTCCGCGAGGAGTTGGGGCAGCACCTTGGTGTGGCCGACGACCGGCATGAAGTTGGTGTCCCCGCCCCAGCGGGGCACGATGTGCTGGTGCAGGTGTGCCGCGATGCCGGCCCCCGCGGCCGCGCCCTGGTTCATGCCGATGTTGAAACCGTGCGCCCCGGACGCCTTGCGCAGCGCGACCATCGCCCGCTTCGTGAGATCGGCCAGCTCGGCCGTCTCGGCGACGTCGAGCTCCGTGTAATCGGCGACGTGCCGGTACGGAACCACCATCAGATGGCCGCCGTTGTACGGATACAGGTTCAGCACGGCGTAGACGTGCTTGCCCCGGGCCACGACCAGGCCGTCCTGGTCGGACATCTCCGGAATCCCGCAGAAGGGACAGCCGTCCCCGGCCTCCGGACCGGTCGGCTTGTTCTCCCCCTGGATGTACGCCATCCGGTGGGGCGTCCACAGACGCTGGAACGCGTCCTGCGTGCCCACACCGATCTGCTGCTCCGGCTCACTCGTCATGGGATGCAGCATATGACCTTGCCCCGGGAGGGCGTGTCGCCGGGGGGAAGACGGCCACCGGCACCGCGATGCTGGGCCCATGCGTGCCGAAGCAGAGCCCCGTGATCGAGTCTGGGAGCGGCGTACCGAGCTGCCGCTCTTCTACGCTTCCCTGGTCTTCATGGCCGGGTACGCCGTCCGCGTCCTGGTCCCCGGCACCGATCATGTCTGGCAGGACATCGCGGCAATCGCGATCCTGGCGACCTGGGGCTGCTTCCTCGCGGACTTCCTGGCCCGGCTGGTCCTGAGCGGCGAGAAACCGCGGCGGTTCGTCCGCCGGCACTGGCTGGACGCCGTGGTGGTCCTCCTGCCCACGCTGCGTCCGTTGCGCCTGGTCAAGGTCCACGACGCGATCCGGGCCAAGGGGCGCCGCCCCCGCCGCAGCCTGTACCCGCGCGTGATCACGTACGCCGGGCTCACCTCGGTACTGCTGGGCTTCTCCGGCTCGCTCGGCATCTACCACAGCGAGCGGACGGACCCGGCCTCCCCCGTCCGCACCTTCGGGGACTCGGCGTGGTGCGTGGTGCAGACCCTGACGACGGTCGGCTACGGCGACGTGGCCCCCGTGACCCCGACCGGACGGGTGATCGCTACAGGCCTGATGCTCTGCGGCCTGGCCCTGCTCGGGGCGGTGACGGGCTCGTTCTCGTCCTGGCTGATCCAGGTCTTCCGCGACGAGGACGACGAGGGGGCCCCGGGGAACGGAAGTTCCCCGGGGCCCCGTCGCTAGGCCGTACTGCGCCGGTCAGACCTGGACGCGGTCCTCGACGACCTTGGCCAGCTTGGCCAGCGCCTCGTCCTTGGCGATGCCGTTCTCCTGCGAACCGTCGCGGTAGCGGAAGGAGACCGTGCCGGCGGCCATGTCCTCGTCACCAACGATGATCATGAACGGGACCTTGAGCTTCTGGTGGTTGCGGATCTTCTTCTGCATCCGGTCGGACGAGGCGTCCACCTCGACCCGCAGGCCCTTCTTCTTCGCCTCGGCGGCGAACTCCTGCAGGTACTCGACGTGTCCGTCGCCGATCGGGATGCCGACCGCCTGGACCGGGGCCAGCCACGGCGGCATGGCGCCCGCGTAGTGCTCCAGCAGTACGGCGAAGAACCGCTCGATGGAGCCGAACAGCGCGCGGTGGATCATGACCGGGCGCTGGCGGGAGCCGTCGGGCGCGGTGTACTCCAGGTTGAACCGCTCCGGCAGGTTGAAGTCCAGCTGGACGGTCGACATCTGCCAGGTGCGGCCGATGGCGTCGCGCGCCTGCACGGAGATCTTCGGGCCGTAGAAGGCCGCGCCGCCCGGGTCGGGGGTCAGCGGGAGGCCCTGCTTCTCGGCGACCTGCTGGAGGACGGCGGTGGCCTCTTCCCAGACCTCGTCCGAGCCGACGAACTTCTCCGGGTCCTTGGTCGACAGCTCCAGGTAGAAGTCGGTCAGACCGTAGTCGCGGAGCAGGTTCAGCACGAAGGTGAGGGTGCGGTCGAGCTCCTCGGCCATCTGCTCACGGGTGCAGTAGATGTGCGCGTCGTCCTGGGTGAACCCGCGGGCACGGGTCAGGCCGTGCACGACGCCCGACTTCTCGTACCGGTACACGGTGCCGAACTCGAACAGGCGCAGCGGGAGCTCACGGTAGGAGCGGCCGCGCGCGTCGAAGATCAGGTTGTGCATCGGGCAGTTCATGGGCTTGAGGTAGTAGTCGGTACCACCGTCGAGCTGCATGGGGGGGTACATGCCCTCCGCGTACCAGTCCAGGTGCCCGCTCTTCTCGAAGAGCGCGCCCTTGGTGGCGTGCGGGGAGTAGACGAACTCGTAGCCCTCTTCCTCGTGCCGGCGGCGCGAGTAGTCCTCCATGGTCCGGCGGATGATGCCGCCGCGCGGGTGGAAGACGGCCAGGCCGGAGCCGATCTCGTCCGGGATGGAGAAGAGGTCCAGCTCGTTGCCGAGCTTGCGGTGGTCGCGCTTCTCGGCCTCGGCGAGGAAGTCGAGGTGGGCCTTCAGCTCTTCCTTCGACGGCCAGGCGGTGCCGTAGATGCGCTGGAGCATCGGGTTCTTCTCGCTGCCGCGCCAGTAGGCGGCCGCGTTGCGCATCAGCTTGAACGCCGGGATGTTGCGGGTGGTGGGCAGGTGGGGACCGCGGCAGAGGTCCTTCCAGCACAGCTCGCCGGTCTTGGCGTCGAGGTTGTCGTAGATGGTCGGCTCGCCGCCGCCCACCTCGACGTTCGCGCCGTCGTCGGTCGAGGCCGAGCCCTTGATGCCGATGAGCTCCAGCTTGTACGGCTCGTCGGCGAGCTCCTCGCGGGCCGCCTCGTCGGAGACCACGCGGCGGGCGAACTTCTGCCCGCGCTTCTGGATCTCCTGCATCTTCTTCTCGATGACCTTGAGGTCCTCGGGGGTGAAGGGCTTGGCGACGTCGAAGTCGTAGTAGAAGCCGTCCCGGACCGGCGGGCCGATGCCCAGCTTGGCCTCGGGGAAGAGCTCCTGCACGGCCTGCGCCATGACGTGCGCGGTCGAGTGGCGCAGGATGTTCAGGCCGTCCTCGGAGGAGATCTCCACCGGCTCGACGGTCTCGCCGTCCTTCACCTCGTACGCGAGGTCCTTCAGCTCACCCGCGATGCGCGCGGCGACGATGGTGCGCTCGCCGGCGAAGAGCTCCGCCGCCGTAGTGCCCGTGGCCACCACGCGCTCGTCCCGCTCGGAATCGCGTTGGATGATCACACGGACGTCTGACACCGGTCTCTCCTGACTCAGGGGGTGCGCGAGCGAACACTGCGCGCCTGAATCGTACCGAGCCGAGCGGCCCCGCCGCGAAACGGTTAAGCCTCCGCCGCCCCGGGCACCCGGCCCGGGTCGGACGGCGCGCCGCGGCGGGGTCGGTCAGCCGTCGGTCAGTCGCCGGTCAGTCGTCCGTCGGGAGGACGTCCGCGGGGTCCAGGGACTCGTCCAGGGACTTCATCAGGCGGTCGCGCTCGACCTCGTCCAGCGGGACCGGGCTCACGTCGGTGGCGTCCGTCAGCCGCCGGAACCCGCCCCGGCGCTGCAGCCGTCCGCTCACCCGGATCGGCACGCCGACCAGGTGCGCGTGCCCCGCCACCCGGTACGCCTCCTCGTCCAGCACCGCCCGTACGTACGGCACCTCCGCCCCCGCCAGGACGCGCAGCCGGATCGTGCCCCCGCCGCCCGGCGCCGAGCGCCGCATCCGGACCACCGCGCCGGCCACCCGCACGGGAACCGCCGGTTCGTCCCGGGTGTAGCGCGCCGCCGCCTCCCGGAGCACCGGCAGGTCCCCGGGCGAGAACTCCACCGGCTCCGGCCGGGCCGCGCACCCCGCCGGGACCCCCGCCGCCGGCGCCCAGGCCAGCGCGATCCGGGCCCCCTCCGAGCCGCGCACCAGCGCGATCAGCGCGTCGGCCAGCTCCCGGCTGACCCCGGCCTCGACCGCCGCGTCGAAGGCCTCCATGCCGCCGGTGGCCCGCCGGTAGTCCACGGCCTCACGGGCCGCGTGCAGCGCGTGGTGCAGCCGGGTCACGGTGCCCCGCCCGCCGTCCACCGGGACGTACGCGGTCAGCCGGCGCCCTCCGGGGGCCGGCCCCACCAGGACCCCGTCCAGGGCTCGTTCGGCCTGGCCGCGGTGGCGGGCCCCGTAGTACCCGGCCCTGGCCCGGTCCGCGAGGGCCCCGGCCAGCAGCAGCTGCCGGGCGGCCGAGCGGAGCTGTTCCTGCACGGTCCACGCGGCCGCGCCCCGGGGCCCGTACGGTCCCTCGGGGCCCTCCGGGATCCGCCGCTCCCAGCGGATCTCGTCGCTGGGCACGCTCAGTCCGTACAGCACCTCCCGCGCGGACGGCAGCGCGCTGCGCGAGAGGGCGGTCAGCGCCTCCTCCAGCAGGTCGGAGCAGTCGGGGAAGGCCCGGCTCTCGGGGACGAGGAGGCTGCTCCCCCCGCCGGCCGACCCCTGCGGGGCCGGCGGCGTCCAGCGCCCGTACCGCCCCGCGGCCCCGCCCCGGCGCTGCCAGCCGTGCCGGTGCAGCAGGGCCCCCAGCACGGCCGGGTCGACGTGTGCGGGATCGGGCGTCCCGGAGTCCGAGAAGTCCCCGTACGAAAAGTCCCCGTACTCCGACGGGGACCTCAGCGGTTCCAGGTTCGGTGAGTGCCAGTGCATCAAGGTGTCCCTCCCGACCCGACCCGGGTCATGATCTCGCACAGCGCCCGGTCGTCGAAGATCCGCGTGGTGGGGATCCGTACGGTGGTCCGGCGCCGGCCGGTCACGGGGTGCCCGGCGAGGTTGGTCCAGTAGCAGCAGTGCCGCAGGTCGAGCCGGTCGTGGCCGGCGGCGAGCCACTGGTCGCGCTCTCGCGGGACGAGCATCACGACGAGGATCTTGTGGACGGCGACCGGCGTGCGCGCCAGCTTCACCAGGTGCTCGTTGTCGAGGGTGAAGGCGAACGTGGGCCCGGCCGGTCTGGGCGGTATCTGGTAGGTCGCCTTGAGCTGCACCTTGATGGTGACCTCGTCGTCGACGACGTGCTCGGGCGCGCCGTGGTTGACCTGCCAGTCGATGCCGTTGTCCGGAAAGGGCTGGGAGAGCGAGCAGCCGGCCGCGGCCGCGACGGCGTGCAGGTATCCCACCTGGAGGGTCTCCATGCAGGCGGTGGTGGCGAGCGTGCCGCGCAGCGGTCCGGTCCGGTCCTCGTTCCGCGGATCGGTCCGCCCCTGCAGCATCCCGCCCGGTTCGGGCTGCGCGAGCGCCATGGCCGGCTCCCCATGCCTTCCGGGCTCTGCCGAATGAGGGTGGTGTGGTGGGTGGGGTGACGACCGGTCATGTGTGCGGTCCCCCAGGAAAGTTGTCTCCGTACCGGACCGCCCGCAAACGGCGTACGGCGCAAACAGGCCGGGTATCACCGATGCGGGCAGGGGTGGCACGTTCCGAGGCGGCGGTGCCCGGGTGCGCCCCGACTGCCGATCGGGAACGAGGAGTTCGCCATGACGCGCTGGTATGAGGGGCCGCTGGCCGCATTCGACACGGAGACGACCGGGGTGGACGTGGAGCAGGACCGGATCGTGTCCGCCGCTCTCATCGTGCAGGAGTGTGCGGGCGGCCGGGTCCGCTCCACCCGCTGGCTGGTCAATCCCGGGATTCCGGTGCCCCCGGGGGCCACGGAAGTGCACGGACTGACCGATGACCACCTCCAGCGCAACGGGCGGTGGCCGGCGCCCGTCGTGGAGGAGATAGCCCGTGCGCTCGGGGAGCAGCTGGTGGCGGGCCGGCCGGTGGTGGTGATGAACGCGCCGTTCGATCTGACGCTGCTGGACCGGGAGTTGCGCCGGCACCGGGCGTCGACGCTGGCCCGGTATCTGGACAACCGGCCGCTGACGGTGCTGGACCCGCGGGTGCTGGACAAGCACCTGGACCGGTACCGCAAGGGCCGCCGGACGCTGACGGACCTGTGCGCGCACTACGGGATAGAGCTGGAGGGCGCGCATGACGCGGCTGCGGACGCGCTGGCCTCGCTGGAGGTCGTACGGGCGGTGGGGCGCCGGTTCGCGGCCCGGCTGGAGCGGCTGACCCCGGCGGAGCTGCACACCCTCCAGGCGGTGTGGCACGCGGCGCAGGCGCGCGGGCTGCAGGCGTGGTTCGCGCGGCAGGGGACGCCGGAGGCGGTGGATCCGCACTGGCCGCTGCGGCCGGAGCTGCCGGCGGCGGCGTAGGACACGGCCCGGGACGGACGCGAGAGCAACGGGCCCCCGACATGCGGAAGGCCGGTCCGTCGTGAGACGGACCGGCCTGACCCGGTGGGCGATACTGGGATCGAACCAGTGACCCCTTCGGTGTGAACGAAGTGCTCTCCCGCTGAGCTAATCGCCCGGGAACGGGTTGAACAATACAAGAGGCACGGGGTCTGGTTCAAACCGCTTCCGGCGAGGTGGCGAGCCGGGCCTCGAGCGCGTGCCGTCCGGCCCGCATCATCAGCGCGTGGTTGAGGCGGAACGCGGGCCGCACGGGCAACGCGAGGCGCCTCAGCAGGGGGCTGCGCACCTCGACCTCCTGCTCGTACAGGGCCCGTGTCCCGCGGCCGCCCGCTCCCCGGCGGGCCCGCACGGTCCACCGCGCCCAGCCCTCGATGTCCCCGTGCAGGGCCGCCTCCAGGAGGCCGCGCCCGGGATCGCGGAGCAGTTCGGTGGCGGTCATCCGGATCTCGTACGGGAGGAGGGAGCGGATGAGCAGGGTGCCGCTGTACCCGCCGCGCCCGTCGCGCCCGCCGTCCCCGCCGTCCCCATCGCGCCCGCCGTCCCCGACGGGCCCGCCCTGCCCGCCGCTCTGCTCGACCGCGCGGACCTGGGGCCACCAGCGCGGGTAGTCGCCGGCCTGCTCCAGTACGGAGTAGACCCGCGCGGGCGGGGCGTCGAGGTCCCACACACTGCGGAAGCGGTAGCGGTTCCAGCGGTCCAGGCGACTGCGGTCCATGGCCCCAGTCTGGACCGGCGGGGCGGCGCGCGGGGCCCGCTCCGCCGCATCCACTCTCCCGTGGGTACGGACGCGTACTCCCGTGTACTCAGCGCGGATCTGAGTACGCACGCCCATGTCCTGACGGCGTGACGGGCGCCACACTCCGGAGCATGGCGACTCCACCACCCCCCGGCATACCGCTGCCACCCGACCGCGAGCTGGCGCTCATCGACCACGAGCTGGCTCAACTCGACGCCCGGCGCGCGTACTTGCTGGCCCGGCGGGACTGGCTGCTGCGGCTGCTGGCGCCGAACGGCTGGACGTCGGCGGCTTCCGCCTCCCCCGTCCGCCCGCAGGAGCCCTCGGGCCCGGGTGCGCAGAACGTGCTGCTGACGCTGGGTGCGGTGCTGCTCGCGGTGGCCGCGCTGGCGTTCACGCTGGTCAGCTGGGGGTCCCTGGGGATCGCCGGGCGCGGCGCGGTGCTGGCCGTGGTGACGGCGGCGGCGCTGGGCGCGCCCGCGCTGCTGCTGCGCCGCGGGCTGCGGTCGACGGCCGAGTCGGTGGCGGCGGTGGGGCTGCTTCTGACGGTGCTGGACGCGTACGCGGTGTACGCGGTCGCGACGCCGCAGACCGACGGCACGGCGTACGCCGCGGGGGCGGCCGGCGTACTGGCGGCACTGTGGGCGGGGTACGCCCGCGTGCTGCCGGGGCTGGTGGTCCCGCTGCCGGCGGCGGTGCTGACGGCCCAGCTCCCGCTGCCGCTGGCGGCGGTGGCCGCGGCGGCGGGGCCGGTGGGGGCCGGCTGGGCGCTGCTGGCGACGGCGGCGCTGGACGCGGCGCTCGTCCTGCTGGTGCCCGGGGCCCGGGCGCGGGCGGCGGTGTTCGGCCCGGCGGCGGTGAGCGCGGCCGTCCTGGGGGCGGGGGCCCTGCTGAGCGGGCTGTCGCAGATGGCGCAGGCCGGTTCGGCGGGGGCGGCGGCCGCTCCGGCGCTGCTGCTGGCGGCCTGCGCGGCGCTGGGCGTCGGGGTGGCCTGGCGCGAGCCCTCGGCGATGGCGGCCTCGGTCGCCGGCGCCCTCGCGGGGGTGGCGGCGCTCGGCGGCCCGGTCCGGCCGCTGCTGGCGCGGGACTGGGCCGTGGTGGTGTTCCTGCTGCTCGCCCTGCCGCTGCTGGCGGCGGTACGGGCGAGCGCGATCCCGGCGGCGGTCCGGCGCGGCCTGGCCCGGGCCGGGGCGGGGGTGGCCGCCCTGGCGGCGCTGTCCGCGCTGGTCGCGGCGGTGGGCTCGCTGGGGTTCCGGGTCCGGGTGCTGGGCGAGGTGTGGGCGGCGACGACCCCCTCCCCGGAGGCGTACGGGCCGGGCCCGGCGGCCGCGGTGACCCTGCTGCTGGCGGCGGGGGCGGCCGGGTGGTCGGCCCGGGTGCTGCCGCGCCCGGAGCCGGGCGTGATCGCGGTGGTGCTCGGCTGGGCGGGGCTGTTCACGGCGCCGCTGCTGCTCGGGCTGCCCGTGGCGGCGGTGCTCGCGGCCCAGCTGGCGGTCACGGCGGCGGCCGGGGTGTGCGCGCTGCGGCTCGGGCGCGGTGCGGGGTACGCGGCCGCGGTGTGCGCCGTGGTGGGGGCGCTGAACCTGTCGGTGGCCGCGCTGGACGGCCGTACCGCCACCTTCGTCGTGTTCGTGCTGCTGGGCGCGGGCTGCGCGGCGGGGGCGGCGCGGCGGCCCGCTCCGCTGCCCGTACGGGCCGGGGCGGCGGTGCTGGCCGTCGGGTACGCGGCGGCCGTGGTGGCGGCGCTGGGGGCGCTGTGGGGGCTCGCGGCGTCCTGGTGGGCGCTGCCGCTGCTGGCGGTCCCGGCGGCGGTGGCTGCGGCCGGCCCGCGGCTGGGCCCGGTGCGGCTCCCGGCGGAGGCCGCGGCGGGAGCGGTCGGCGCGGTGGCGCTGCTCCTCGCGAGCTGGCCCTGGGAGCCGGCCCGGGCGGCGCTGGTGTGCGCGCTGGCCGGGGTGGTCTGCGCGGGCGCGGCGCTGCGGGCGGAGCGGCGCGGGCTCGGCTGGGCGGCCGGGGCCCTGTTCGTGGCGGCGACGTGGATCCGGCTGTCGGCGTCGGGGGTGCAGGTGCCGGAGGCGTACACGCTGCCGGTGACGGTGCCCGCGCTGGCGGTGGGCTTCGTACGCCGCCGCCGGGACGCGCGGGCCTCGTCGTGGACGGCGTACGGACCGGGGCTGGGCGCCACGCTGCTGCCGAGCCTGCTCGCCGCCTGGGGCGATCCGCACTGGCTGCGGCCGCTGCTGCTGGGCCTGGCGGCGCTGGCGGTGACCCTGCTCGGCGCGCACCGGCGGCTCCAGGCCCCGCTGCTGCTCGGCGGCGCCACCCTCGCCGCGGTGGCCCTGCACGAGCTGGCCCCGTACGTGGTCCAGGCCGTCGACGCGCTGCCGCGCTGGCTGCCGCCGGCGCTGGCGGGGCTGCTGCTCCTGGTGGTGGGGGCGACGTACGAGAAGAGGCTGCGGGACGCGCGTCGGCTGCGGGCGGCGCTCGGCCGGCTGAGATAACGGCGTGAGCGGGGAAACGCCAAGGGCCCGGAGACGGTGAAAGTCTCCGGGCCCTTGGTCCGGGTGGGCGATACTGGGTTCGAACCAGTGACCCCTTCGGTGTGAACGAAGTGCTCTCCCACTGAGCTAATCGCCCGGACGCACCGCAAACATTACCCCATGTCAGCGGTGGTTCCCGACCATCACTGGTCCTTGAGGTCCCAGGGCATCGTGAGCCCGTACTTCCACAGGTAGAAGCCGATCAGCGCGCCCGCGATCACGAGTCCGACGCTGGTCAGGATGATGTTGCGGCGGCGGACCTTCGGGTCCAGCGCCTTCTGCGCGGCCTCGGTGACCTTGCGCTTGGTCCAGCGGAGCACGAGCGACGCCCAGGCGAACTCGGTGGCCCAGATCGCCAGGCCCGCGAAGATCGCCACCCAGCCGGGGCCGGGCAGGACGAGCATGGCGACGCCCGCGCCGATGACGGCGAGCCCGACGATGAAGACGCCGACCTGCCAGCTGAGGTGCAGGGTGCGGCGCGACTTGATGAAGGCGGGAGCCTTCGATACGTGCGGCGCTCCTTCCGTGGTCTGCTGAGCGGCGTCGTCGGTTGCGGACTCGACCTCGGACTCGACTGCGGACTCGGCTGCGGACCCTTGGGTCCCGCGGTCACTCCCCGTATTCATGAGCCCGAATCTACCGGAGCCGGAAGCACACGTGAATGGTGCTTTGGATCCGCCGTCCGAGGGACCCAGAGGTCCGCAAAACGGTCAGAGGGGTTTACAACGGCACCGTAGGTGGCATGTCGATTTCGCCGACGTGCGAATCCCCGAGCGCACACTGAGCGAAAGGCCCTGGCGCTTATGAACACCACGGTCAGCTGCGAGCTGCACCTGCGCCTCGTTGTGTCGAGCGAGTCCTCACTGCCTGTCCCGGCGGGCCTGCGGTATGACACGGCCGATCCCTACGCCGTGCACGCCACCTTCCACACCGGCGCCGAGGAGACGGTCGAGTGGGTTTTCGCCCGAGACCTCCTCGCTGAGGGCCTCCACCGGCCCACCGGAACCGGAGACGTCCGCGTCTGGCCGTCCCGCAGCCACGGTCAGGGCGTCGTCTGCATCGCCCTGAGCTCACCGGAGGGAGAAGCACTGCTCGAAGCACCCGCCCGCGCACTCGAATCGTTCCTCAAGCGGACGGACGCCGCGGTTCCACCCGGGACCGAACACCGGCACTTCGACCTCGACAAGGAGCTCTCCCACATCCTGGCCGAAAGCTGAGCCAGGCCCTCAGGGAGCACCTCCCGGCACGCGCCGGGGGCCACTCCGCACCGTCCGACTCGGGGCGACGGTGCGGGCTGGACGAAAACCTCATACGGCAGTGCCGGCGCTGTTCTTGCGGAAGCCGTCCGCGAGGGCGGCGCCGGTGTGCGTGGCGCGGTCCGCGTTGCCGCTGGTGACGCGTCCGTCACGGGGGTCCCTCCCGGTTCCGCCCGGGCACGGCTAGAGTCGGCCCCCAGCGGCGGCACTGGCCCGTCGCCGCAGGCCCGGCCCCCAGGGAGCGACCCCCGTGCAGATTCCCCACGACACCCGTCGCGCGCTCGACGTCGTCGTCGCGCTGGTGAACACCGCGGCCGAGGCGGACCAGCCCGACGGACTGGCGGACGTCGGCTCACTGCGCGAATTCGTGCGCGAGTACAAGATCAGCGACATCGGCGAGCTCGGCGCCCGCGACCTCTCCGGCGTACGGACGGTCCGCGGCAAGTTCGCCCAGGTCTTCGGTGCGCCCAATCCGCGGATCGCGGCCGGGCTCATCAACGAGCTGGTGGCGACCGCCGGCACCACCCCGCAGCTGACCGACCACGACGGCTACGACTGGCACGTCCACTACTTCGCGCCGGGCGCCTCGCTGGGCGACCACCTCGCGGCCGACGGCGGCATGGCGCTGGCCTTCATCGTGGTTTCCGGCGAGCAGGAGCGGCTGCGCCGCTGCGAGGCCCCCGACTGCCGGCGGGCCTTCGTGGACCTGTCCCGGAACCGCTCGCGGCGCTACTGCGACAGCCGGACCTGCGGGAACCGGCTGCACGTGGCGGCGTACCGGGCCCGGCGCAAGGAGGCCGACGCCGGCCCTTCGGAGCCGGACGCCCAGCAGGACGCGTAGCGGGACGCCCGGCAGGACACCCAGCGCGAGGCTTGGCGGGGCTCACAGCAGGAAGAGGTCATGGACGGCGGCCAGCAGCAACAGGGTGCCGATCACCCCTAGGAAGATCATCAGGGGCGGCTGGGAGAGCGCGAAGAGGCAGCCTCGCGGCTCGTCGGCGACGGGGGCGGGGACCGGGGCCGGTGCGGGAACCGGCGGGTCGCCCTGCGATGTGTCGAGCATGTCGGGGCGATGATCGCGCAGGGCGCGCCTCATCAGCCCCCAACACGCCAGCCTTTACGCGGGAGTTCACCCCTTCTTGTCAGGCCCGCGGCGATACCGCGCCCGGCCTCAGATTCCGTGCTTCTTCAGAATCGCTTCGATGTCGGAGAAGTCGTCCGCAGGAGCGGCGGGGGCCTGGCGGGACGCCGGCTGCGGACGGGCACCCTGCCCCGGCGAGGGGGCGGACGCGGCCGGGGCCACGGCCTCCTGCCCGGGGCTCCCCTTGGCCGCCTTCGCGGCCTTCGACGGCTCGGCCGCCTTGGCGGGCTTCTCCGCCGCGCCGAGCCCGCGCCGCTCGATGGCGCGGGTGGTCATGAACAGCACCCAGGAGAGCCCGAGCAGCCCGAAGCCCACCCAGACGGTCGGCTTGAAGACCATCCCGGACACCCACTCCACGAAGCCCGTCAGCACCAGGGCGACCGGCACCAGCGCGTACGCCGCGATCCGCGTGGCCGCGAGGAAGCGCTTGCGGTACGCGGTCACCGCGGCGATGCCCAGGCCCGCCGCGGATACCGCGGAACATATGGTCTCGGCCAGCATGCGGTCCTCCAGGGATGGGCGATCTGTCCCTTCCATCCTGCACCGGGCACCACCGCAGCGGCCACGGCCCGAGCGGATCCCGCACCGATCTCCGGGAGATCTCGGGGTCGCGCCTCCTCCTCAGGGGGTGCGTGAGGGGGTGCGGCAGGGGGTGCGGCAAGGGCACCGCAGGGGCGTGGCAGGGGTGCGTTTCGGTGACCGCGCCCGGCGGCTGGGACACTGGGCCCATGACCGATTCCGTGATCCTCGACGTCTGGTGCGAACTCCAGTGCCCGGACTGCCACCGCGCCCTGGACGACGTACGCGCCCTGCGGGCCCGCTACGGCGACCGGCTGGACATCCGGCTGCGCCACTTCCCGCTGGAGAAGCACAAGCACGCCTTCGCCGCGGCGCAGGCCGCCGAGGAGGCCGCGGAGCAGGGGGCGGCGTGGCCGTACGTGGAGGCCGTACTGGCCCGCACCGCGGAGCTCGGCGAGCGCGGCGAGGCCGTACTGCTGGACGCGGCGCGTGAACTCGGCCTCGACGCCGAGGAGTTCGACACCGCACTGATCGACGGCAGGCACATCCTGATCGTCGACGCCGACCAGGCCGAGGGCAAGGCGATCGGCGTGACCGGCACCCCGACGTACGTCATCGACGGCGAGCGCCTCGACGGCGGCAAGAGCCAGGAGGGCCTGCGCGCCCGCATCGAGGAGATCGCGGACCGCCTGCTGGCCGACAACGCCTAGAGCAGGTCCTTGGCGTAGTTGACGGCCGTCGTCCGGTAGCCGAGGGACTCGTACAGCCGCAGGGCCGGGGTGTTGCCCGCGAAGACCTGGAGCCCGAGGACGCGGTGGCCCCCGGCGAGGGCCGCGCGTTCGGCGAGGAGCATCAGGTCGCGCCCGTGGCCCCGGCCGCGGTGCTCCTCGGCGACGGCGACGTCGAAGACGTACGCGCCCTCCCCGTTCGGCGCCGCCCACACGTGGCCGACGGGGACACCGTCCGCCTCCAGGACGGACAGGGTGGTGCCCTCGGTGGCCAGTCCGCGGGGCAGCGCCTGTTCGTGGTCGGCCACCGCCTTCGCCCGCGCGGCCTCCTCCGGCATGCCGCGGGTGGTCCAGTCGGCGGCGTAGCCCTCGACCGCCGCGACGAGCCAGACCTCGTACTCGGCCTCCGTCATGGGCCGGCCGACGACCCCCGCGCGGAGCTCGGGCGGCTCCGCCGGGAGGTCCTTGGCCATGATGCGGCTGTACTCGGCGTACCCGAGCGCCTGCGCCATCCGCAGGCCGCCCGGCGACTGCGCGGGCACGGAGACCCGGACGCGGCGGCAGCCCCAGCCGCGCAGCACCTCCTCGGCGGCGAGCGCCCCGACCGTGGCGCGGCCGCGCCGCCGGTCGGGCTCGTCGACGGCGAGATCCCGGATCTCGCCGACGGCCGGCCCGAAGGGCGTGTCGCAGGCGATCAGCAGCGCGCCGACGCGCCTGCTGTTGACCCGGATCTCGTACGGGCGCGACCGCGCGCCCCCGCTGCTCTGCTGAAGCGGCCCGCTCGGCCGCAGGGTGGTGGTCATCAATCGAGTTCTACCCGCCCTGCGGCCCCCTGCGACAGCCATTAAACGGGCGGTTCGGGCGGTGCCCCTTTCCCGGTCCCACCCGTTACACCCGTCCCGCCCGTCCCGCCCGTCGCACCGGGCACCCGGATCAGGGGTCCAGGTCCGCGCCGGCGTGCGCGTCGAAGATCCGCATCGCCTCGGCCGTGACGGGCCCCGGCACGGCCGCGGCCACGGTCCGCCCGTCGACCCGGTGGACGGCCTGCACATCGCGCAGCGTGGAGGTCAGGAAGATCTCCTCGGCCTGCTCCAGCGCCTCGAAGGGCAGGTCCGTCTCCTTGGCGCCGGCCCAGTCCACGACGAGGGCCCGGGTGATGCCGGCGAGGCAGCCGGAGGCGAGGGGCGGCGTGTACAGCTCCCCGTCCAGCACGACGAACACGTTGGAGCCGGTGCCCTCGCAGAGCCGCCCGACGGTGTTCGCGAACAGTGCCTCGGAGGCCCCGGCCCGGTGGGCGGCGGCCAGCGCGACGACGTTCTCGGCGTACGAGGTGGTCTTCAGGCCGGCCACGGCGGATCGCTCGTTGCGGACCCAGGGCACCGTGATCACGGCGGTGGTGTCCGGCCGGCGGTTCTCCTCGGCCACGGCCACCACGAGGGTGGGGGCGGCGTCGCCGCGGTCGGAGCCGAGCGGGGACACGCCGCCCGTGTACGTGATGCGCATCCGGGCGAGCGGCAGCGGATTGGCCTCAAGGACGGCCGCGCAGGCCCGGCGCACCTCGTCCGGGTCGGGGTCGGGCAGTCCGAGGCCGCGGGCCGAGCGGGTCAGCCGGTCCACGTGGCGGGTGAGGGCGAAGGCGGTGCCGCGCTCCGCCTTCACCGTCTCGAACACGCCGTCGCCCACGGTCAGCCCGTGGTCGAAGACGGACACCTGTGCGCTGTCGGCTTCCCGCAGCGCGCCGTCGAGCCAGATCCTCACCGTACGATCCCTCCGCTCACCCAGGGGTGCCGGTCACCTCATGGGTTCCCGACGCTACCCTGAGCAACCGGGCTGCCTTCAGCTCCGTCTCGGCCCATTCGCGATCGGGGTCGGAGCCCCAGGTGATGCCGGCGCCGGTGCCGAAGAGCAGGCTCGGGCCGCCCGGGCGCCGGCGGTCGATCCAGAAGGTGCGGATGCCGACGGCGAGCTCGGCGGTGCCGCGGTCGGCGTCGACCCAGCCGATGCCCCCGCAGTAGGGGCCGCGGGGGGCGGTCTCCAGGGCCTCGATGATCCGCAGCGCGGAGGACTTCGGGGCGCCGGTGACGGAGCCGGGCGGGAAGGTGGCGGCGAGCAGCTCGGGCCAGCCCGCGCCCTCGGCGAGTTCGCCGCTGACGGTGGAGACGAGGTGGACCAGGCCCGGGTGCTCCTCGACGGCGCACAGCTCGGGGACGGAGACGGAGCCGGTGGCGCAGACCCGGCCGAGGTCGTTGCGTACGAGGTCCACGATCATGACGTTCTCGGCGTGGTCCTTGGGCAGGAGGTCGGCGGCGGTGCGGCCGGTGCCCTTGATGGGGCCGGACTCCACGTGGCGGCCGACCCGGCGCAGGTACAGCTCGGGGGACGCGGTGGCGATCTCGACGCCGTGGGCCGGCAGCCGAATCGTTCCTGCGTACGGGGCGGGGTTGCCGCGGGCGAGCAGGGCCGTGAGGGCGTCGACGTCGGCGCGGTCCGGGTCGGGCAGCGGCGCGGACATCACGCGGCAGAGGTTGGCCTGGTAGACCTCGCCGGCGGCGATGTATTCGCGGATGCGGCGTACTCCGGCCGTGTAGGCCGCGCGGTCGAGGGAGGAGGACCACTGGTCCGCGGCGGGGCCGCGCCAGGCCCCCGGGACGGGCGCCGGGACGGGGTCGGGGCGTATGTCGCCGAAGCGGGCGCAGACCAGGCGTCCCTCGAAGTCGGCGGCGACCGCCCAGAAGCCCGTCGAGTCGAGGGCGGAGGGGTCGCTGGTGACGTCTCGGAGGTCGGTCGCGAGGAGGCCGCCGAAGCGGGCCAGGGGAAGCAGGTCGTGCACGGCTGCGAGTCTATGACCGGTGACGCCGCGGCGCCGGTGAGGTGACCGCCGGGTGACCGGTGGTGATCGAGCGGCAGCACGCTGCGGAAACGCGTTTTTGAGCTGGCCCGGGAATCCGCTAGAGTTCAACACGTCGCCAGGGAGCGAAGGGGGAAAACCCCGGAGCGAACACGGTGACCTGCGGACGTAGCTCAGTTGGTAGAGCACCACCTTGCCAAGGTGGATGTCGCGAGTTCGAGTCTCGTCGTCCGCTCGAAGTGGGGGATCTTCCCGAGAACCCCTGCCAGCTCCATGGTGGAGTGGCCGAGAGGCGAGGCAACGGCCTGCAAAGCCGTCTACACGGGTTCAAATCCCGTCTCCACCTCCAAGGACGATTAGCTCAGCGGGAGAGCGCTTCCCTGACACGGAAGAGGTCACTGGTTCAATCCCAGTATCGTCCACTGATCCGCAAGGATCCCCGCGCGATTAGCTCAGCGGGAGAGCGCTTCCCTGACACGGAAGAGGTCACTGGTTCAATCCCAGTATCGCGCACGCAGTACAGGCATCACCTGCTTCATCTGCGGTTTCGCACCGTAGTCCCGCGCGATTAGCTCAGCGGGAGAGCGCTTCCCTGACACGGAAGAGGTCACTGGTTCAATCCCAGTATCGCGCACCACCTCCGGAAGCCCCGGCCGTTTCGACGGCCGGGGCTTCTGCGTTGTGGCGGGCCCGGAGCCCGGGGCCCAGAGCCCGGAGCCCGGGGCCTCAGGAGGAGAAGAGCATCCGGCCGAAGCCGCCCTTGTGGTGGCCGTGGTGACCGTGGCCGTGGCCGCCGTGGTGCGGGGCGCCCCAGGCCGGGGCGGGGGCGTGCGCGGCCGGGTAGGGGGCCGGGGGCGCGGCCGGCGGCGGGACCTGGCCGTACTGGCCGCCGGTGTACTGGGACTCCAGGCGGGTCAGCGCCTCCAGCTCGCCGTAGTCCAGGAAGATGCCGCGGCAGTTGCTGCACTGCTCGATCTGGACACCGTTGCGGTTGTAGGTGTGCATCATCGCGTGACACTTCGGACACTGCATGACCGGATCAACTCCTCGCCGTCTGCTTCGACACCGGATGCATGCCCGGTGGCGTGAAGCTCACCCTACGACGGAGCCTGTGCCTCCAAGTCGGGCGGGAGGGAGGCAATTCGGGCACAGGACTCCACCATCAGCCGCTCCACGTCTTCGAGTCGGCGTCGGCTTTCCGCCGATTTGGCCAGGGCGAGGGCGGCGGTCTGCACGGTGAGGGCCCGGGCGGCGAGGTCCAGTTCCGGCCAGGGGTCGGAGCCGGGCGGTCCGGCCGCGGGGCCGCCGGCGGCGCGGTAGGAGTCGAGGAAGCGGACCCAGGTGCCGGTGTCGAGCAGCCCGGCGGCGTACCAGGCGGCGGGCCGCGCCAGATCCCAGGCGGGGGTCCCGATGCCGAGGTCGTCCACGTCGATGAGCCGCCAGCCCCCGTCGGGGCCGGGCCCCCGCACCAACTGCCCGAGGTGCAGGTCCCCGTGGCACAGGGCCCCGCCGCGGGGTGCCGGCGCCTCCCCGCGCACCCAGGCGGGCAGGGTCCGCGCAGCGGCCCGTACGAGGTCGCCGGCGGGCCGGCCCTCGGCGGGGCCGGGCACGAGCGCGGCCCCGGACCGCGCCCCGGCCGGACTCCGGGCGACGTCAGGACTGCGGGCGCCGTCAGCACTGCGGGCGCCGTCAGCACTGCGGGCGCCGTCGGTACTCCGCACCCCGTCGGGACCCCTGACCCCGTCGGGAGCCGTGGCCCGGGACAGGCGGCGCAGGGCGCGGGCGAGTTTGGCCGGGCCCCGCATCGGGGGGACCGGGCCGGGCAGCCGGTGCACGGGCACCTGGTGCAGGGCCGCCAAAAGCCGTCCGGCCGCCTCCCAGGGGGCGTCCTCGGGACGCTCCGGGTCGACCGGAGCCCCGTACGGCCAGAGGGAGACCGGCCGGCCCCCGAGGTAGCCGACCTCGGGGCGCAGCGGGGCCAGCAGCACCCCGGCCAGCGCCTCGTCCGCGGCGATCCGCATCCGTACGGCGAGGCCCGCGCGGTCGCTGTCCCCGGCGTGCGCCTTGGCGACGATCTCGCCGCAGCGCACGACCGTGCCGTCCTCGCGCTCGGCGAGCAGCTCGTAGGGGGCGCCGCGCTCCCCCGCGCCGGCGTACGCCGCGAGGGCGGCGGGCAGTGGCTCCTGGTTCATCGCGGCTCCACGGCTCCCGTCGCTGGCGTCTCGGAAGCAGGTTACGGAACCGCGGGGCCGCATGAAGCGGCGGACGACGGTGTGGGACGGCATGAAAAAGGGTGCTGCCCGTCCGACTCCCCAGTCGTACGGGCAGCACCCTTCACCTGCCGTCCGTCGCGCCCCCGTCCCCACGGGGTTCGACAGGCCGATGTCCCGGTCCGGGCCGCTCTCCCGGACCCGGGGCGCCGCTCAGCGCCCCAGCATCACGCCCACGGACGACGCCTGTGCCGCCACCTGGTCGAATCCTCCGAAGAGGAAGAGCAGGAGGGCGGCCAGGGGGAGCACCATGGCCGCGGCCACCAGTGGGTGGCGCGTGCCGGACTCATGGCCGTTGAACGCGAATGCCTTGCGTCCGTGCCGCGTGATGTCCGCCATGGTCCTCTCCCTGTCGGTTGGCAGCGGCGGGCTCGTGACCTCGGGGGACGAGTGCGCCACCCGCCGCTTGTCTTCAACACTAGGCGCGGCGAGGGCCCCTGGCGTCCTGCCCTCGTACCCCTTGGCAGGCCTCCAAGAGGATGACGGGCCACCGTGCGTGTACTCCCCTGGGTGGAGACCGGCCCCCCGTTCTGAGGGTCATCCCGGAGGGGATGACCGGAGGGTAGTGAGTTCGCTCACTTCCGTCACTCCCCGCGCATGCGTGTCTGCCGACGGGGTACTCGCAAGATCGCCCCGAGCGCCCGCCCGGCGCACGCGCTCCCGCCCTCCGCGCGCCCCGCGCACGACCCCGGCCGGATGCCCAATCCCCTTGGCCCGAGGGCCGCTTGGCCGTACGGGCAAGTGCCGTACGGGCAGGGGTCCGTGCGGGTGAGGAACCCTCAAGTGGGCTGCCCCGCACTGACGATCGATTCTTCCGGCGAGGGCGCGGCCTCTGAGCGCTCGTGGCGGATCGTCCGTAAGCTGTGGCACGTCAACAGGACGACCGGTCAGCGGGGTGGACATGGCGATGATGCGGCTCCGGCGCGAGGACCCGCGTGTCGTCGGCTCATTCAGGCTGCACCGACGCCTCGGCGCCGGCGGCATGGGCGTGGTCTACCTGGGATCGGACCGGCGCGGCCAGCGGGTCGCGCTGAAGGTGATCCGGCCCGACCTGGCCGAGGACCAGGAGTTCCGCTCCCGCTTCGCGCGCGAGGTGTCCGCCGCCCGCCGGATCCGCGGCGGGTGCACCGCGCGCCTGGTGGCCGCGGACCTGGACGCGGAGCGCCCGTGGTTCGCCACGCAGTACGTGCCCGGCCCGTCCCTGCACGACAAGGTGGCCGAGGAGGGTCCCCTCACGGCCGCGCAGATCGCCGCGATCGGGGCCGCGCTCTCCGAGGGACTGGTCGCCGTGCACGAGGCGGGGGTCGTCCACCGCGATCTCAAGCCCTCGAACATTCTTCTGTCCCCCAAGGGTCCCCGGATCATCGACTTCGGGATCGCCTGGGCCACCGGTGCGAGCACCCTCACCCATGTGGGTACGGCCGTCGGCTCCCCCGGCTTCCTCGCCCCCGAACAGGTGCGCGGGGCCGCCGTCACCCCGGCGACCGACGTGTTCGCGCTGGGAGCCACCCTTGCCTACGCGGCGACCGCCGACTCGCCCTTCGGGCACGGCAGTTCCGAGGTCATGCTGTACCGCGTGGTGCACGAGGAGCCGCATCTGGTGGGGGTCCCGGACGCGCTGGCGCCCCTCGTACAGGCCTGCCTGGCCAAGGACCCCGAGGAGCGGCCCAGCACGCTCCAGCTGTCGATGCGGCTGAAGGAGATCGCGGCCCGCGAGGCGCAGGGGCTGTCCGACGGGCGCCCGCCGGCGCAGCGCGTGCGGGCCGAGCGACCGACCGGGCGGCTGACGGAGCGGGCCGGTGAGTACGCGGACCAGCAAACGGAGCGGCGTACGGGCGGCACGCCCGCGCCCCAGGGGCCGGACCAGGGCCACGGTCACGGGCAGGGCCAGGGTCAGGGCCCGAACAGCGGTGGGCACGCGCGGCCCTCTTCCTCCCGGCCCTCGTCCCCGCGCCCTTCGTCCTCGCGGAACCCGGGCGGCCCGTCCTCCCGGCCGACGGCTGGGCGTACGGGAGGCCGCCAGGCCCCGCGTACGACGGGAGCCGGGCGGCGCCCCTCGCGGCCGGACCCCCGGCTGATGCGCCAGCGGCTGATCGTGTTCGTCGTGGTCACGCTGATCGTGGCGCTGGGGATCGCCGCCGCCCAGAAGTTCTAGCCGGTTCCTAGAGCTCCGGGGAGACCGGGGCGGGGGCCTGCGGCTGGGGCGGGCGGGTCGCGTAGAAGGCCACCGCCGAGGCCGCGGCCACGTTCAGGGAGTCGATCCCCTCCGCCATCGGGATCCGGACCCACTCGTCGGCGGCCCGCAGCGCGTAGGTGGACAGGCCGTGGCCCTCGGAGCCGAGCATGATCGCGGAACGCTCGAAGCGCTCCGGCGGTACCTGGTCCAGCGCGGTGGCCTTCGGGCTCGGCGTCATGGCCAGGATCCGGTAGCCCGCCTCGCGGACCTTCTCCAGATCGGCGGGCCACTGGTCCAGGCGCGCGTACGGAACCGAGAACACGGACCCCATCGAGACCTTGATGGCGCGCCGGTAGAGCGGATCCGCGCAGTCCGGGGAGAGGAGTATCGCGCTGATGCCGAGGGCCGCGGCGCTGCGGAAGGCGGCGCCGAGGTTGGCGTGGTCGACGAAGCCCTCGAAGACGGCGATCCGGTGGCCCGCGCCCGCCCCCTCCGCCGCGAGCAGCTCGTCGGCCGCCGGCAGCGGCTTGCGCTGCATCGAGGCGAGGGCGCCGCGGTGCACGTGGTAGCCGGTGACGCGTTCGGCGAGCTCCGGGGTGACGGCGTAGACCGGGGCCGGGAGCTCGTCGATGACGTCGCGCATCACGTCGACCCACTTGGCGGAGAGCAGCATCGAGCGCATCTCGTACCCGGCGTCCTTGGCGCGTCTGATGACCTTCTCGCCCTCGGCGATGAACAGGCCTTCCGCGGGCTCGCGCCGGCGCCGCAGTTCGACGTCGGTCAGGCCCGTGTAGTCGCGCAGGCGGGGGTCGTCGGGGTCTTCGACGGTGATGAGATCAGCCACAGGGTGATACTGCCTTGTCCGGGGTGAGGTTCCAACGGCCGTGCGGGGCCTGGGTGTTTCAGGCGGTGGGGGCGGCGTGGGCCCCGACGTTGACGACTTCGCCGATCACGATGACCGCGGGCGGACGGATCCCCTCCGCCCGTACGGTCTCGCCGACGGTGGCGAGCGTGGCGTCCACGCGGCGCTGGGTGGCCGTGGTGCCCTCCTGGACGACCGCGACCGGGGTGCCGGCGGGGCGGCCGTGGCGGACGAGGGCCTCGGCGATCAGGCCGATCTTGTCCACGCCCATCAGGATCACCAGGGTGCCGGTGAGCTTGGCGAGGGAGGCCCAGTCCACCAGGGAACGCGGGTCGTCGGGGCCGACGTGGCCGCTGACCACGGTGAACTCGTGCGCCACACCGCGGTGGGTGACCGGGATGCCGACGGCGCCGGGCACCGAGATGGAGCTGGAGATGCCGGGGACGACGGTGCAGGGGATGCCGGCCTCGGCGAGGGCCTGGAGCTCCTCCATGCCGCGGCCGAAGACGTACGGGTCCCCGCCCTTGAGCCGGACCACGGCCTTGCCGGCCCGGGCGTGCTCGATCAGGGCGTTGTTGATGGCCTCCTGGGCCATGTAGCGGCCGTACGGGATCTTCGCGGCGTCGATGACCTCGACGTGCGGCGGGAGTTCGTCGAGCAGGTCGCGGGGGCCGAGCCGGTCGGCGATGACCACGTCGGCCTCGGCGAGGAGGCGGCGCCCGCGGACGGTGATCAGGTCGGGGTCGCCGGGGCCGCCGCCGACGAGGGCGACGCCGGGGGTGCGGACGCGGCTGGCGGTGAGGGAGCCGTCGCGCAGCCCCTCGACGACCGCGTCGCGGACGGCGGCGGAGCGGCGGGGGTCGTTGCCGCTCAGGACGGCGACGGTGACGCCCTCGACGCGGCCGGTGGCCGGGGTCCAGGCGGTGGCCGCCTCGGCGTCGTCGGCGCGCACGCACCAGACCCGGCGGCGCTCGGCCTCGGCGGAGGCGGCGTCGTTGGCGGCCCGGTCGCGGGTCGCGATCAGCGCGTACCAGGCACCGTCCAGGTCCCCGTCCCGGTAGCGGCGGCGCTCCCAGCGGATCTCGCCGGTCTCGGCCATGGCGTCCACGGAGGGCGTGGCGGAGGGCGAGACGAGGAGGACGTCGGCGCCGGCCGCGACGAGCGCGGGCAGCCGGCGCTGGGCGACCTGGCCGCCGCCGATGACGACGACGCGGCGGCCGGCGAGTCTCAGGCCGACAGGGTACGCGGGGTGTTCAGCCATGGCGGTGCGGCTCCTGACGCGGCGGTCGTCGTTGTGGCTTGCCGCTGCGGCGTTGGAGCGGCGGGCGTATTGACGTGCGGTTTCTTGTGCGGGTCCACGATACGGCCCGGCCGGGGCGGTGGCGCGGGGCGGGCCCTGCGGGCGGCTCTCCCCTGCCCGCCCCTTCCCGGAACTAGGGGCTCCGCCCCAGACCCCGTCCGGGGGCAGAGCCCCCGGCAGCGGCGCCGCAGGGGCTACTTCTCGGTGACTCCGGCCGAGTCGAACGTGGCCACCTCGTGCATCGCGCGGGCCGCGCTCTGGACCAGCGGGAGGGCCAGCAGCGCGCCCGTGCCCTCGCCGAGGCGGAGGTCCAGGTCGACCAGGGGGCGCAGGCCCAGCTTGTTCAGGGCCGCCACGTGGCCCGGCTCCGCGCTGCGGTGGCCCGCGATGCACGCCGAGAGGGATTCCGGGGCGATGGCACGGGCCACCAGGGCTGCCGCGCCGGCGCTGACGCCGTCCAGGATCACGGGGGTGCGCAGGGAGGCTCCGCCCAGGAGGAGGCCGACGATCGCCGCGTGCTCCAGGCCGCCGATCGCCGCGAGGACGCCGATCGGGTCCGCCGGGTCCGGCTGGTGGAGCTCCAGTGCGCGGCGTACGACCTCGACCTTGCGGGCGTGCGTCTCGTCGTTGATGCCCGTGCCGCGGCCGGTGACCTCCGCCGGGTCGACCCCGGTGAAGACCGAGATCAGGGCGGCCGACACCGTCGTGTTCGCGATGCCCATCTCGCCCGTCAGCAGCGCCTTGTTGCCCGCCGCCACCAGGTCTCGGGCCGTTTCGATGCCCACCTCGATGGCCGCGATCGCTTCCTCGCGGGTCATCGCCGGGCCCGTGGAGAGGTCCGCCGTGCCCGGGCGGACCTTGCGCGGGAGCAGGCCGGGGGTGGCGGGGAGGTCCCCTGCCACGCCGACGTCGATCACGCAGACCTCGGCGCCCACCTGGTTGGCGAACGCGTTGCAGACCGCGCCGCCGCCCAGGAAGTTGGCCACCATCTGCGTGGTGACCTCCTGGGGCCACGGGGTGACGCCCTGGGCGTGGACCCCGTGGTCGCCCGCGAAGATCGCGACCGCGGCCGGCTCCGGGATCGGCGGCGGGCAGACCCGGGAGAGGCCGGACAGCTGTGCGGAGATGATTTCGAGCATGCCCAGGGCCCCGGCGGGCTTGGTCATGCGCTTCTGGCGCTCCCACGCCTCGCCCAGCGCCTTCGCGTCGAGCGGGCGGATGCTGGCGACCGTCTCCGAGAGCAGGTCGTGCGGCTCCTCGCCGGGCAGCGCGCGGCGCCCGTACGTCTCCTCGTGCACGACCCAGGCCAGCGGCCGGCGCTGCGACCAGCCGGCCTGCGCCAGCTCCGGCTCCTCCGGGAACTCGTCGACGTAGCCGACGCACAGGTAGGCGACGACCTCCAGGTGCTCGGGCAGGCCGAGCTCGCGGACCATCTCGCGCTCGTCGAAGAAGCTGACCCAGCCGACGCCGAGGCCCTCGGCGCGCGCGGCGAGCCAGAGGTTCTCGACGGCGAGGGCCGAGGAGTACGGGGCCATCTGCGGCTGGGTGTGCCGGCCGAGGGTGTGGCGGCCGCCGCGGGTGGGGTCGGCGGTGACGACGATGTTCACCGGGGTGTCGAGGATGGCCTCGATCTTGAGCTGCTTGAACTGCTTCGCCCGGCCCTTGGGCAGCGACTTCGCGTAGGCCTCGCGCTGGCGCTGGGCGAGCTCGTGCATGGTCCGGCGGGTCTCGGCCGAACGGATGACGACGAAGTCCCACGGCTGGGAGTGGCCCACGCTGGGCGCGTGGTGGGCGGCCTCCAGGACGCGCAGGAGCACCTCGTGCGGGATCGGGTCGGTGCGGAAGCCGTTGCGGATGTCGCGGCGTTCGCGCATGACGCGCAGGACCGCCTCGCGCTCGGCGTCGGTGTACGCGGGGGCCGCCTCGCCCGCGGCGGACTCCGCGACGGATACGAGGGGGACGAAGTGCTCGGGCTCGGCCTCGGCAGCGGCGGGAGCCTCGGACTCGTGCTCGGCGGGGGCCTCGGCCACCGGCGGCTCGGCGGCCGGTACGACGACCGGCTCGGGCTCCGCTGCGGCGACCGGCTCCGGCGCGGGCTCGGGAGCGGCTTCGGGCTCCACCGCCTCGGCCTGCGGGACCGCCTCCGGTACGGGCTCCAGGGCGACGGGGGCCGCAGGGGCCTCGGGAGCGACGGACTCGACGGCCTCGGGGGCCTGGACCGGCGTCTCCGCGGGCAGGGCCTCCGGCTCCGGCTCGGCGGCCGGAGCCTCCGCCACCGGTGCGTCCGCCACCGGCACCTCCGACGGCGCGGCCTCGGCCACGACCGGCTCCGGCGCTGGCTCCACGGCGGGCGCCACCGGGGCTTCGGCGTCGGGCTCCGCGGCGACGGGCGCCTCGGCGACGGGCTCCGGCGCGGGCTCCACGACGGCCACGGCGACGGCGGCCGGCTCGGGCTCCACCGCGGCGGCCGGCTCCGGCTGAGGGGCCTGCGGGGCCGCCGGGGACTCGGCGGGGACCTCGGCCGCCGACGCCTCGGGCGCCATGACGGGCTCGGGCACCACCGCGGGCGCAGGCGCCATGACGGGCTCGGGGGCCATCACGGGCTCGGGTACGACGACGGGCTCCGGGGCGGCCACCGGCTCCGGGGCCGGCTCCGCCGTCCACGGGGCGCCGGCCTGCGGCGGGATCTCGCCCGGCTGCGGCGCGGCCGCCGCGGCGACGGCCTCGGGACGCGGGACGTCCAGGTACTCGGGGCCCACGGTCGGCGGCCCGGCCACCTGGACCGGAACCGGCGCCACCGGAGCAGCGACCTGCACGGCCACGGGCGCCGCGGGAACTGCGGACGCTGCGGGAGCCGCCACCTGTGCCACGGGCACGGCGGGGGCCACCGGAGCGGCGGCCGGACCCCGGTCGGCGAGGGAGCGTACGACTCCGCCGGTGGCCTCGGGCACGGGCGGGCCCATGTGCAGCGGCCGGCGGGAGGGCGCGGTCTGGGCCACGGGCGCGGCCGGAACCACCGGGGCGGCGGCCGGCGGCGGGACCACGAGGCCTCCGAGGTCGAGCGCGCCGGAATCGCGGCCGCCGGCCTCGTGCGCGCCCGCGCTGTACGAGGCGTCGCCGTAGGAGGGGTCGGGGAACGCGGCCGGGGCGGGGTAGGCGGACTCGGCGTACGCGGCCGGCGCCTCGGGGTACTCGGCGTAGGGCGCGTCGCCGTAGGAGGTCTCGACCGGGAAGACCGGCGCCGGCGGCACGACCTGCGGGTCGCTCCACGCGCCCTGGCCGCTCGGCATCAGCAGCAGTTCCTCGTCCTCCGGCTCGGCCGGGTTGTCCACGAGGTCCTGGAAGGCGTAGCCGCCCTGGACGGGAGCGGGGGCGGGGCCCGGGTGCTGGACCGGAGCGGGAATGCCCTGCTGATCCACCATGCCCGCGTTGTCCGGGAGACCCTCGCCCGGTACCTGGCCGGTGTCAGTCATGCGTACCCCTCGCCCATCGGTTGTGCGTCTTCGATCGCCCGGCGCCCGAGCGGGGTTGCCGTACGACGTGTCCGTCGCGCGCACGCCCCGCACGACAACCCGTAAGCATTGTCGCGCCCGTTAGCCACCATGGCGGCCATAACCGGCATGGTGCGCTGTGGACTGCGCCACGTCGCGCGTCCGGCGGTGCCGTCACCCCCGGAGGTGCCAGGGCGGTACGACGATCGGCCAGCCTACCCCGGCCTCCGCTCTAGCGGTTCACGGGGCGTTCGGCTGCCAGGAGGAAGACGACGGAACGGTCCTGTTCGCTCCAGGTACGGGTGTCCAGGCCCACCGACTGGAGGAGCGCGCACTCGACGGTGTAGCCGCCCTCGGTGAGCGCGCGGCCGATCGCCTCCGCCTCGTCGCGGGTGGAGGCGTGGCTGACGATCCGTTCGGGGCGGCGGTCGGCGACGGCCCGGGCGACCGCGGCTCCCCCGCCGCCGACGCGGACGACGTCGGGTTCGGGGAGGTCCTCCAGTACGTGTGGTGCGCGCCCGGCGACGACCTGGACCTGTACGCCCCGGTTGCGGGCGGCGGCAGTTGCGCGTTCGCAGGCGCGCGGGTCGGCGTCGACGGCGATGACGGCGGCGCCGAACGCGGCGGCCTCCACGGCGAGGGCGCCTGAGCCGGTGCCGATGTCCCAGACGAGGTCGCCGGTGCGCGGGCCGAGCCGGGCGAGCTGGGCGGCGCGCAGCAGCGCCGACTCCCCCTCGGCCGCGTCGGCTGCGGACCGGGCCCAGCCGCGCGGGCCGGAGTGGGCGGCGCTCTGGCCGAGCAGCCAGGCCGGGTCGGCGGCCGTGGCGGAGGGTGCGGCGGAGGTGGCGGGGGCGGGAGCGGCGGCCTGTCCGCCGATGACGATCACGACGTTGGGGTCGCGCCAGCTGTGGTCGGCGACCCGGTCGGAGGTCAGGACGGTCACCTGCTCCCCGGCGGTGCCGAGCTCCTCGCAGATGACGAAGGTGCGGTGGACCCCGCCGAGCAGCAGGGCGAGTTCGGCGGGGCCGGCGCCGGGCGAGGTGAGGACGGCGACCTTGCCGTGGGCGCGGCAGACGTTGACGGCGCGGCGCAGCGTACGGGGGTGGGCGACGACGATCTGGGCGTCGTCCCAGGGCATCCCGGCGCGGGCGAAGGCGGCGGCGACGGCGGACACGGCGGGGACGACTTCGACCTCGAGGCCGTGCTCCGGGGCGCGCAGGATGCGTACGGCGCCGAAGAAGCCGGGGTCCCCGTCGGCGAAGACGACGGCGGTGCCGCGGTGGCCGGCGATACGGCGGGCGGCCAGGCCGAGGCTGCCCAGGCGGATGCGCTCGGCAGTGGGCGGCACCTCGGGAAGGGCGAGGTGGTGGGCGGCACCGGCCACGAGGGTGGCGGCGGAGAGCGCGGACCGGGCGGCCGCGGTCAGGGGCGAGCCGTCCCAGCCGATCACCGTGACCCGGTCGGCCATCGTCGTCAGTCTCCTGGGGTGGGGGCGGGCGGAGCTTCGTCCGCAGGGGCCGGCGGGCGGGCCACCAGGCACGGTGAGACTACCTGGTCATAGGGTCGGCCCGGTCAGCTCCAGTCGGCGCCGACGGCGTAGCCGCCGGCGCCCGCCTGGGCGCCGCGGCCGTATCCGTAGTCGTCGTGGCCGTTGTAGCCGTTGTAGCCGTCCGACTGCTCCATGTCGTCGATGTCCTCGGGGAGCAGGCTCCAGACGATGAGGTCGGTGCGGGTGTCCGTCCAGGAGCCGTCTGTTCCGTTTTCGGGCCGGGTGCGCACCATCCAGGCATTGCGCAGGACGCCTTCGCTGATGCAGCCGATCTTCTGGGCCACCTGCTGGGAGGCGGTGTTGTCGGCGGCGGTGCGCAGTTCGAGGCGTTCGAAGCCCTGGTCGTGGAAGAGCCATTGGGCGGCGGCGAGTACGGACTCGCTGGCGTAGCCCTCGCCGCGGGCCCAGGGTGCGGTGACGTAACCGACCTCGGTGCTGCGGGTGCGCCAGTTGGTGTTCTTGAGGTGCACGATTCCGACGAGGCGCTGGGTGAGGAACTCGGTGACGGCAAAAACGATGCCTCTGCCCTCCGTGCGCTCCGCGTGGGAGTGCCGGGTGGCCCAGGCGTGGGCGTCGGCGTGCGTGTAGGGGTGCGGCACGGAGGTCCAGGCGATGACGTGCTCGTCGTTCATCATCTCGGCGAGCGCGGTGACGTCCTCCCCGTCGAAGGGGCGCAGCACCAGCCGGTCCGTGCTGATGGTGACGTCCGGGAAGGTGGTAGTCATGCGCAGCTCCATGCCGTTGCTGGACCTTTGTGCGGGCCGTAGGCACAGCATGCAGCATCGGCGGTGTGATGTGGCGGGCGGGTTGCCCGGAAGCGGGCAGCGCTCGGCCCCGCACGCCGAGGGGGCGTACGGGGCCGATCAGCGGTTCTGGATCAGGACTTCGGGGCGCCGAAGGCCGGGATGACCGAGCCCTGGTACTTGTCCTCGATGAACTTCTTGACCTCGTCGGAGTTGAGGAGCTTGGCGAGCTTCTCGATCCGCGGGTCCTTCTCGTTGCCGGCCTTCACCGCGAGGAAGTTGGCGTACGGGTTGCCCTCCGCCTTCTCCAGGACCAGCGCGTCCTTGGCGGGCGAGAGCTTGGCCTCCAGGGCGTAGTTGCCGTTGATGACCGCGGCGTCCACGTCGTTCAGGGCGCGCGGGACCGTGGCGGCCTCCAGCTCCTTGAACTCCAGGCCCTTCTTGTCGGTGATGTCGGACAGCTTGGCGCCGGTGCCGACACCTTCCTTGAGGGTGATCAGGTTGTTCGCGGCGAGCAGCTGGAGCGCGCGGCCCTCGTTGGTGGTGTCGTTGGGGACGGCGATGGTCTGGCCGGCCTTGATGTCGGCGAGGGCCTTGACCTTCTTGGAGTAGAGGCCGAGGGGCTCCAGGTGCACGTTCACGACGGGCACGATGTGGGTGCCGTTCTTCTTGTTGAAGTCGTCGAGGTACGGCTTGTGCTGGAAGTAGTTGCCGTCGACCTGGCCCTGCTCGGTGGCGGTGTTGGGGAGCACGTAGTCCGTGAACTCCTTCACCTCGAGCTTGAGGCCCTCCTTGGCCGCCAGCTTGTCCTTGACGAAGTTCAGGACGTCGGCGTGCGGGCTCGGGGAGGCCGCGATGACGAGCGGCTTGCTCTCGTCGGCCTTGCCGCCGTCGGCCTTGGTGGAGGACGGGTCCGAGGAGCTGCCGCAGGCGGTGAGGCCGAGGGCGAGCGCGGCGGTGGCGGCGGCGAAGGCGGTGGCCTTGATGTTCTTACGCACGAAGAGTGCCTTTCTTGCTTTTTCCGGATGGAGGCCCAAGCACGACAAGTGCGGGCTTTCGGGGGGGGAGGTTCGGGGGGCGGTGGGCCCGGTTCAGGCTGTCCGGCCGCGCCGGGCGAGGAGGCGTACCACGCCGTCGCCGATCAGCTGGATCACCGTGACGATGGCGATCAGGACCACGACGGTGGCGAGCATGAAGCCGGTCTCGAAGCGCTGGAAGCCGTAGGTGATGGCCTTGGAGCCGAGGCCTTCGCCGCCGACCGCGCCGGCCATGGCGGAGTACCCGATCAGGGTGATCAGGGTGGTGGTCACGGCTGCGACCAGCGAGGGCAGGGCCTGCGGGAGCAGCACCTTGCCCACGAGGGTGGGAACGCCGCCGCCCATGGACTCGACGGCCTCGATCAGGCCGTGGTCCACCTCGCGGACGGCCGTCTCGACGAGGCGCGCGAAGAAGGGGATGGCGCCGATGGCCAGCGGGACGATCATCGCGGTGGGGCCGATGAAGGTGCCGACGACCGCGGTGGTGACCGGGATCAGGGCGATCAGCAGGATGATGAACGGCAGCGAGCGGCCTATGTTCACGATCACGCCGAGGACCTTGTTGAGCGGCCGGTTCTGCAGGAGGCCGCCCTTGTCGGTGAGGACGAGGAGGATGCCGATCGGCAGTCCGCCGAGGACGGTCACCAGGGTGGACCACAGCACCATGTAGAGGGTGTCGTACGTGCCCTGGGTGAGCAGGGGCTGCATCTCGGACCAGGTCACTGGGCACCATCCTTGACGAGCTGGGCGAGCTCGGCGTCGGCGTCTTCGGGATCGTCGACGACGTCGACCTGCAGGCCCTGCTCGCGCAGGAAGCCGACGGGCACGACGTTGTCCTCGTAGCGGCCGGGCAGCTCGATCCGCATGCGGCCGATCTGGCGGCCGGCGACGGTGTCCATCGCGGCGCCGAGGATCGAGATGTCGATGTTGTACGTCCGCGACAGCTGGGAGATGACCGGCTGGGTGGCGGCCTCACCGTGGAAGGTGACGTCGACGACCGTGCGGTCGGGGCCGGTGGCGGCGCCGCTGACGGGGAAGAGTTCGGCGGCGAGCTCGGAGCCGGGGGTGGCGAGCAGTTCGGCGACGGTGCCGGACTCGATGATCCGGCCCTGCTTCATGAGGGCGGCCGAGTCGCAGACGGTCTTGACGACGTCCATCTCGTGGGTGATGAGCAGGACGGTCAGGCCGAGCTGCTGGTTGAGGTCGCGCAGCAGCTGGAGGATCGAGCGGGTGGTCTCGGGGTCCAGGGCGCTGGTGGCCTCGTCGGACAGGAGCACCTTGGGGTCGCCGGCCAGGGCGCGGGCGATGCCGACGCGCTGCTTCTGGCCGCCGGAGAGCTGGCCGGGGTAGGCCTTGGCCTTGTCGGCGAGGCCGACGAGGTCGAGGAGTTCGAGGGCCTTGCGGGAGCGCTCGCGGCCGGAGACGCCGAGGATCTCCAGCGGCAGTTCGATGTTGCCCTGGACGGTGCGCGAGGACAGCAGGTTGAAGTGCTGGAAGACCATGCCGATGCGGCTGCGGGCCTCGCGGAGCTCCTTGCCGGCGCGGCGGCCGCGGCCGGCGAGCGCGGTGAGGTCGACGCCGTCGACGCTCACGGTGCCGGTGGTGGGGCGCTCCAGCAGGTTCACGCAGCGGATCAGGGAGGACTTGCCGGCGCCGCTCTGGCCGATGACTCCGTATACCTCGCCCTCGCGGACGTGCAGATCGACGCCGTCCAGGGCGGTGACCTCGCGGCCACGGGACTGGTAGACCTTCGTGAGGCCCGATGTGGTGATCACAGGAATTCCGTCGCTGTCGAGTGCGCGGCGCAGCGGGGTGCCGGCACGGGGCAAACATCTGGGGACGCGATACGGGTCGAACCGTCACAAATGGTCGGCGTCGACGCGTGCGCGGGGCAGGAGCGGTCCGGGGTGTCTGGACGGGCTCGGCCGGGTCTCGCTTCGGGGCGCGAGACTCAGGAGAGGGGCCCTCAGAAGGCGCACATTCGACACATACAACGAGCACCGGGCGTCATCGTCGCCTCGGTCGCAAGGGTGCGGCTGCTCGTCGTGGTCATGGGCCCAAGTAAAGCAGACGTATCCCGTCACCGATCAAAGCTGTCCGAATAGCGGACGGAATCCGGCCGCATACCGGACAACACCGGTCAGCCCCGGCCGTCCGCCGACACCGTGACACCCCCGTCGCTGACCTGCGCGGACACGGCCGGCAGACCCCGTACGACCAGGCACGCACGGAGCTCTGCGGAGGGGTGCGTTGTGGTCAAGGCCACGGTCCGCGCCCCGGTGCAGCGGGCCGGGTCCGCCCCGGCCCGGAGCGCCGCCGGCAGAGCCCGCGCCCAGGGGCGCGCGCACCGGGCCTTTCGGCCCGTAATACCCTCGCTGCATGCTCGACGCCCTGACGGTCGCCCTCGGCGCGGCCGCACTCGCCCTCGCCGCCTGGTGCGGATTCGCCGCCCTGCGGGACCAGCCCACCAAGGACTGGCACTTCATCGGCATGGGCGTGGTGACCCTGCTGGCCCTGGCCCAGCTGGTGATCGGCGTGGTCGAGCTGGCTCGGGGCGGCAAGCCCGACGAGGGCACGGTGATCTTCGTGGCCTACCTGGTGGGCGCCTTCGCGGCGGTCCCCGCCGCCGGGCTGCTCTCGCTCAGCGAGCGGACCAAGTGGGGCTCGGTGACGGTGGCCGCGGGCGCGCTCGTCCTCGCCGTCCTCGAAGTACGCCTCTACGACATCTGGGGGACCCCCGGTGCCTGACACGACGACCGCCACTCCGGGCGGACGCAAGCGGCTGGTCTCCGGACCCGGACTGCTGCTGGTCTGGCTGTACGGGGTGATGGTGGTGGGGGCGCTGTCGCGCTCGGCCTACCAGATCTCCACCGAGTTCGACCGGGCGCCGCTGGCGTACTCGCTGTCCGGCGCGGCGGCCCTGGTCTACGCGTTCATCACGTACTCGCTGGTGCGCGGCGGGGAGACGGCCCGCAGGGCGGCGCTGTTCTGCTGCGCCGCCGAGCTGGCGGGCGTACTGGCCGTGGGCACCTGGACACTGGTGCGCCCCGAGGCCTTCCCGGACGCGACCGTCTGGTCGGACTTCGGGATGGGCTACCTGTTCATCCCGGTGATCCTGCCGATCACCGGGATGCTCTGGCTGCGCGCCAAGCGCTGAGCGCCGCGCGCAGGGGTCACCGGCGTCAGGCGCTGACCGCGAAGTCGGCCGCGTCGGTGGCCTCCTTCTCCAGGATGACCAGGCGGACGCCGTCGGAGGCCGTGCGGCCGCCGACCTGTACGTAGCCGGCCTTGCGGTAGAGGCGCAGGTTGGACTCGCTCTTGTGGCCGGTGTGCAGGCGGAAGCGGGTGGTCTCGGCGTGGCCCGCGAGGGCCTCCTCGACGGCGCGCAGCAGCCGGGCGCCGAGCCCGTGGCCCTGCAGGCGCGGGTGGACGCAGAGCTTGGCGATCTTGCCGGTGCCGTCCTCGTCGACGCTGCCGCGCACGGTGCCGACCACTTCGTCGCCGAGCCGGGCCACGAGCACCGTGTCCGACTCCAGCTCCGCCTTGAGGGAGTCCAGGGTCTGGGTGAGCGGCTGGATGCGGTAGTTGCCGTACAGCTCGGCCTCACGCTGGAACGCCAGGTACTGCAGTTTGAGGATCTGCTCAGTGTCCTCGGCAGCTGCCGCCGAAATGGTCACGCTCATGCCCATGTGCGCATGCCTCCCGCTCACCTGGTAGCCCATTGGTCTACCGCTCCCTTCCCCGAAGGCGAGGAGCCGCAACCTCACGCGAGCATTCTGCGCAGACATCCCAGGCAACGGGAACGGACGGGTCCCAAACTTCCTTGTGAGATACCCAACTCTCCTGCGATTTCACGGTAAGTGAGGTCTCTGGGCGAAAGAAGTGCCCCCATGAGCTCCGGACACCGTCCGGGCAATCGGGCGACGGCCGATCGGAGAGCACGGTTCTCCTCCCCGTCCAGCAGGGCGACTTCGGGTTCGGCGCCCGCGCTGCCGGGCCGGCAGCCGTACGGGATCTCGCGGCGGGCGCGGCGCCGGGCGAGCCGGGCTTCGGCCCGCACCGCGCGGCGCAGCCAGCGGGCAGGTTCGGCGGGGGCGGGGTCGTGTTCCAGCAGCCTGACCCAGACGGCTTGCTCCAGGTCGGCCGCTTCCACTCCGGCGCCCGGGGCTTCCGCGGCCGCCTCGGCGGAGAGCAGCGGCCCCAGTTCGTTCAGGAGGTCGGAGTCCTTCAGCAGGTCCATGCCGGGCGGGACGCGCGGGCCGTGCCCGGCGGTTTCCACACCCGGCACAGCCCACCCGTACGTGATATTCCGCTTATCTGTTGACGGTGCGGGGCCTCGGGCGTTGGCCGAAAGCCGCCCCCACGCGTCTAGGCCGTGTCTTTCGGATCAGGCCGGATCCAAAAGACACGGCCTAGCGGCCGCGGCCCGGGCGGAAGGCCTCGGCCGCGAGGAGTCCGGTGTCCGCGTTGTCCGTGAAGATGCCGTCGATGCCCTGCTCGAAGTACGTCTTGAAGGCGCCGAAGGCGTCCCCGTACGCGTTCGGGTCGGTGCCCTTGCGGTACTCGGCCGGCAGGAAGGTGTTCTCGTTGCGCGCGGTGTAGGGGTGCAGCACCAGCCCCCGGGCGTGGGCGTCCTTGACCAGCGTGGTCGGGGCGCCGAGCTTGCCCGCCGCGTCGCGCGGGAGGATCAGGTCCATCGTGGGGCCGATGCCCTGGGCGAATCCGGCGATCCACTTCAGGCCCTCGGGCTTGACCAGGTCCGACACCGTCCGCGGGTCCTTGGCCTGTTCGAAGTCCCAGGGCCGGGTGCCGGCGGCGGACAGCAGGACCACGCGCGGGGCGGAGACCAGCCGGGAGAGCCGCTGGATGCTGGAGGGCTCGAAGGACTGGAGGAAGAGCGGGGCACCCCGCCCGTCGCGGCCGTAGCGGCGCAGCAGCTTGGCGAGGGGCTCTTCGAGGCCGAGGCCCAGGGACCGGAAGTATGTGGGGTGCTTGGTCTCGACGTGCAGCCAGACGCGCTTGCCGCGCCGCTTGCCCTCGCGGTCGGCCCAGCGCAGCACCTCTTCGAAGGTGGGCACGTCCCACCGGCCGTCGTAGAGCGTGTTGCGCTGGCGGACGGCGGGGATACGTTCCTTCGCCCGTAGGGTCTTCAGCTCGGCGAGCGTGAAGTCCTCGGTGAACCAGCCCGTGACCGCGACCCCGTCGACCGACTTGGCCGTACGCCGGGAGGCGAACTCGGGGTGGTCGGCGACGTCGGTGGTGCCGCCGATCTCGTTCTCGTGGCGGCACACGAGGTGGCCGTCCTTGGTGGGCACCAGGTCCTGCTCGACGACGTCCGCGCCCAGGTCGAGGGCGAGCTGGTACGAGCCGAGGGTGTGCTCGGGCCGGTAGCCGCTGGCCCCGCGGTGGCCGATGACCAGCGGGACGGGGAGCTCCCGGTAGCCGCCTCCGCGCCGCAGGTCGTCGGCGTACGCCGCCTCCGCCGCCTGTGCCCCGTCCGCTGCCGGCGCCGCCGAGGCGGATCCCGCCGAGAGCCCGGCCATGCCGCCGCCCGCTGCCAGGACGGCCGCCCCCAGGACCGTGCGCCGTGCTGCCCCACCCTGCGTCATGAGTGCCACTCCAGTCGTCTGAGAGGGCCGGTCGGTACCCGGGATCTGCCGGTCCGAGCGGCCCCGTTCGGCGTGCCGATCGTAGGCAGCGGCCGGTGGCGCGGGGGTGGGCCTGCGGGGAACATGGCGGAAACGTGCGTCAACACTGCGTATCCACCTCGTGAACCCGATGTGCACTCGGAGCTGACCCGCGAGTATCGTCCTCACCTGCACTACCCCCGTGTGGTGCGAAAATCGCGTTTCGATGCCGGAGGGCTCACGTTGTTCCGTACATCGCTCATCAAAGCCACTGTCGGACCGGTCATGCGCATGATGTTCCGCACCCGGGTGGAGGGCATCGAGAACATCCCGGGCACCGGTCCGGTGATCCTGGCGGGCAACCACCTCACCTTCATCGACTCCATGATCCTTCCGCTGTTGTGCGACCGTACGGTCCACTTCATCGGCAAGGACGAGTACGTGACGGGCAAGGGCGTCAAGGGCCGCGCCATGGCCTGGTTCTTCACCGGGTCCGGCATGATCCCGGTCGACCGTGACGGCGCCAACGGCGGCGTCGCCGCCCTGATGACCGGCCGCCGCATCCTCGAAGAGGGCAAGGTCTTCGGGATCTACCCCGAGGGCACCCGCTCCCCCGACGGCCGCCTCTACCGCGGCCGCACCGGCATCGCCCGCCTGACCCTGATGACCGGCGCCCCCGTGGTCCCCTTCGCGGTGATCGGCACCGACAAGCTCCAGCCGGGCGGCAAGGGCATGCCGCGCCCGGGCCGGGTCACCGTCCGCTTCGGCGAGCCGATGGAGTTCTCCCGCTACGAGGGCATGGACCGCGACCGCTACGTGCTGCGCGCCGTCACCGACTCGGTGATGGCGGAGGTCATGCGGCTCTCGGGCCAGGAGTACGTCGACATGTACGCGACGAAGGCCAAGGAAGCCGCATAGCGGTCACTGACGCTGGAGTGACCGGCTGACGCCCGCCGCGGTCGTCGTGGCGAGGACCCAGCCGGTCACGATCAGCACGTACGAGAGCCACTGGTACCAGCCGCTCGGCGCGAAGGCGCCCTCCTGGCCGAAGCCGATGATCGGCAGCATCAGGTCGATCGTGTAGAACACCGCGTTGAACTCCGGTGCCTCCCCCGCCTTGAGCTCCCTCGGCGGGTGCAGACCGTACGCGAGCGTCCCCGTCAGCAGCAGCGCCAGCAGCCAGCCCGCCGCCCGCAGCGGCCGGAAGCCGTAGCCGACAGTGGCGTCCTGGAGCAGCCCCCAGAGCCTGGCGTGCCGGGGCAGCGTACGCCGGTGCCGGCGCAGCTTGGCGAGCTGTACGGTCCGCGCGCCCGCCTCGTCCCCGGCCGTACGGTAGGCCGCCGCGAGCTGCTCGTACGCGTACGGGAGGTACCCGGACTCCTCGCGCTCCAGCGCGGGCAGCCGCTCCTCGGGCGGCAGGTGCGGGGCGAGGGTGCGGTAGCTGAGCCCGTCGATGCGGATCTGCTCGGGCCAGGTCCCGGGCGGCACGTGCAGCAGGTCGAACTGGGAGCGGCGCAGGTTCACCCCGCCGCGGATGGTGTCGCAGGACCGCAGCCACACCTCGCCGATCACGCAGCTGGAGGCGCGCAACGCCACGCCGCCGGGGTTGGCGAGCCGCGCGTGGGCGAGGTTGAGCTGGCCGGGTATGCGGGAGCCGGTGAGGTTGACCCGCCCCCGGGCCTCCAGCCGCATGGCGCGCAGGTCGGTGCCGACGGACAGGGTCTCGGCGTGCAGGGCGGTGCCACCAGGGGCGAGCAGGCGGGCGCCGTCGAGGTTGAGCTGGCCGCCGACGGTGGCGCCGTTGATCCGGGTCTGGCCGTGGACGGTGAGGTCCATCGCGATGACGTCGGTGCCGATGGCGGCGTGGTTGAACTGGAGCGAGGGCTCCTCGGCCTCCTGCTGCGCGTCCGGGTCGCCGATGACGGCCCGCTGGAGGAAGAGGCCGCCGGTTATCCGGGCTCCTTGGAGCCGCACCGGCCCCGTGATGCGGCAGCAGGACAGCCGCAGGACGAGGTCGACGCCGAGGGTGGAGGCGGTCAGGCCGGGCAGCGCCGAGTCGGACAGTACGAGGGCGCGCAGCTGGGCCCCGTAGAGCAGGGGCTTGCGCTCGAACCAGCAGGCGCGCAGCCGGATGCCGTGCTCGACGAGCGCGTACTTGAGGTTCAGCTTGCCGGTGATCCGGGCGCCCCGGACGTTGAGCCCGGGGACCTGGCCCGCAGCGGTGACCCGGCTGAGCAGCAGGGCGCTGAGCACCTCGGCGCGCAGCGTGCGCTCGGGCCCCCACTGCGCGCCGCCGAAGCCGTTCTCGTCGGGGTGCTCCCGGAAGTCGACGCCCTCCCCGCGCGGGAAGGCTTCCCATACGCGGCGCTCCGCCGGGGTCAGCTCGTTGATCTCCATCGCGGGGATGGTGTCCTGCGTGTCGACGGACTGTCAACTCCGTTCAGGAACCACCCCTTGAGGGGATCAGTGCGCGATGCCGTCCTGGAGCTTCTGCCCCTTGAGCAGGAACCAGGCCGCCACCGCGGTCGCCAGCAGCACGGCCGCGCCCACGCCGGAGGCGAACCGCAGACCGTCCACGAAGGCGTCCTGGGCGGCGCCGACCATGGTCTGCGCGGTCGCGGGGTCCAGCGCCTTGGCGGCTTCGACGGCGCCGCCCAGCGATTCGTGCGCGGCGTCGGCGACCGGTCCGGGGACCGAGGCCGGGGCGGTGAAGCCCTGGTAGACGCCGGTGACGACGGAGCCGAGCAGGGCGATGCCGAGGGCCGCGCCGAGTTCGTACGCGGTCTCGGAGACGGCCGAGGCCGAACCGGCCTGCTCCTTGGGGACGCTGGAGAGGATGACGTCGGCGGTGACGGTGAAGGAGAAGCCGGCGCCGAGGCCGACGACGAGCAGGGCCGCGCCGAGCAGCGGGTAGCCGCTCTCCTTGTGGATCAGGGTGAGCGCGCCGAGCGCGAGCCCGATGGCCGCGAGACCGCCGGTGACGATGGACCGTACCGAGTACCGGCGGGCGTAACGGCCGGCGATCAGGCCGGTGACCACCGCGCCGATGGCGGCGGGCAGTTCGGCCAGGCCGGCCTCCAGGGGGTCGCGGCCCTGGACGAGCTGGAGGAACTGGGAGAGGAAGAAGACGAGGCCGGAGAGGCCGAAGACGGTCAGCAGGTCGGCGAGGACCGCGCCGGAGAAGCCGCGGTGCTTGAAGAGCCGCATGTCGAGGAGCGGCGACGGCAGGCCGAACTGGCGGCGGACGAAGCCGTACAGGCACGCGGCGCCGAGGGCGGCGGAGACCGCGACGCCCCGGGTGATGCCGTGCGTGGCGATCTCCTTGACGGCGTACACGACGCCGATGACGCCGACGAGCGAGAGGGCGACGCTGAGCAGGTCCCAGGGCCCGGCGACCGGGTTCTTGGACTCGGGCAGCAGCTTGCTGCCGACGAGGACCAGGGCGATCATCACGGGCAGGTTGATGAGGAAGACCGAGCCCCACCAGAAGTGCTGGAGCAGGGCTCCGCCGACGACGGGACCGATCGCGGCGCCTGCCGAGGCGGTGGCGCCCCAGATGCCGATGGCGAGGCTGCGCTCCTTGGCGTCGTGGAATATGTTCCGGATCAGGGCGAGGGTCGAGGGCATCAGCGTCGCGCCGGCCACGCCGAGCAGGGCCCGGGCCACGATCATCATCTCGGGGCTGGTGGCGTAGGCGTTCAGGACGGAGACGGCACCGAAGGCGGTGGCGCCGACCAGGAGCAGCTTCTTGCGGCCGATGCGGTCGCCGAGGGAGCCCATGGAGACGAGCAGACCGGCGATGACGAACGAGTAGATGTCGCCGATCCACAGCAGCTGGGTGCCGGACGGCTTGAGGTCTTCGCTGAGGGAGGGGGTGGCGAGGCCGAGTACGGTGGCGTCGACCGCGACCAGCAGGACGGCCAGGACGAGCACGGAGAGCGCCAGCCAGCGCCCCTTGCTCCCCTTGGCTCCGCTCGCCTCCGTCCCCTGCCCGTGCGTCAGCTGTTCTGTGCGGCTCATTTCTCCACGCTCCGTCGTGCGCCACCGAGCAACAGCTCGATGATCATGTACTGGAAGTCCTTCGCGGCGACCCGGCCGTCCATGACGGCCCAGGCGCAGGTGCCGATGAGGCCGTAGAGGGCCTCGGTGAGCCAGGCGGGGCTCAGGTCGATCCGGATGTCGCCCTCCTCCTGGCCGCGCCGGAAGAGCGCGCTGACGCGCGCGTCGAGCCGGGACCATCCCTCGTTGACCTGGTCGCCCTCGAAGAGCTGGTTCTCGGTGACGAGGAAGGCCAGCAGCTGGGCGTCGCGCTCGGCCTCGGCGACGAGCCGGCGCAGGGCCTCGACCGCCGTGCCCTCGTCGAGGCGGGCGTTGTCGAAGGCCGCCTCGAACTGGCGGATGCCGAGTTCTTCGAGGGCCCGTACGAGGGCGTCGCGCCCGGCGAAGTGCCGGTGGAGGGTCGCGCGCCCGATGCCTGCGGCGCGGGCGACCTCGTCCATCGTGGCGGTCGATTTGCGGGAGAGCAGGGCTGCTGCGTCGCGGAGCACCTGGTCACGATCCATGGCCATGAGACAAGCATACCCCGAATGAGACGTAGACGTCTCACGCGGGGCAAAAATGAGCTGCCACAGGGCAGCCGGAGAGGAATCCTCACCCCATGAAGCCACTGCTGCTGATCGACGTGGACGGCCCGCTGAACCCGTACGCGGCCAAGCCCCAGCGCCGCCCGGAGGGGTACTCCACCCACCGGATGCGCCCGAGCGGCTGGACCGAGGCCGAGAGCCGGCGGCCGCTGCGGGTCTGGCTGAACCACGCCCACGGCGCGGAGCTGCTCGCGCTGGCGCGCTCGTACGAGCTGGTCTGGGCGACCACGTGGAAGGACGAGGCGAACGACTGGATAGGCCCGCACCTGGGCCTGCCGAGGCTCCCGTACATCGACTGGCCGCAGATGCACGGGCGGGCTCCGCGCGGCACCTTCTGGAAGACGCAGTACGTCCTGGAGTACGCGGGCGCACGGGAGTTCGCGTGGATCGACGACGACATCACGGCGATGGACCGGGAGTACGTGGACCAGCGCCACCCCGCGCGGGCCCTGCTCATGCGCATCGACGAGCGGATCGGCCTGACCCGGGCGGACTTCGAGGCGCTGGCGCGCTGGGCGGCGTAACGGGCGGGCCTGCCGCAGCAATTAGCATGCACATGCCACCCCCTGCGCACCATGACCTGCAGTTCCGACGAAAGCGACCCATGCACATCCAGCGGATCCGGCGGATCCTCGCCACGACTGCCGCCCTCGCCTGCCTCGCAACCCTCTCCGCGTGCGAGGGGAGCGGGGACGCCGCACCGCCCGCAGCGCCCGCGGCCACCGCCACCGCGGCGGCCACCGCCGAAGGCCGCCTCACCGAGGCGCAGCGGTACATGCGCCGGTTCACCTCGTGCGAGGACCTGAGCGCGAAGCCCGACGACCCGAGGATGCCGAGCGGCGACTTCCCCAAGGTCGGCCAGTGGTCGGTCACCGAGGTCGGCGTCTGCAGCGACAAGCCCGAGAAGGGCGACATCGCCATCGCCGTCCCGAAGGACATGAAGGCGTTCCAGGCGGGCTACAAGAAGTACGTCATGGACCGGATCGCCGGGGGTGACGGATCCTACGGGCTCTTCAGCAACGTCCTCGTCGGCGAGGGCTTCGTCGCCTTCCCCACCAGGTCGAAGACCGCCCTGGCCCTGGTCCGCTCGGACCTGCGCGTCCTGGTCTGCAACCCGGGCGGCCGCACGCCCGAGGGGTACGAGTACCGCAAGCCGTTGGTGGAGGGCTGCGGCCTCACCGACTTCTTCGCCACCGAGGACGGCTCGGGCAGTCCGAACTTCGAGACCCCTCAGGACCCGGCGGCGGGCGACACCAAAAAGCCCGGCCAGCCGAAGACCGGCAGCCTCGGGCTCCCGCGCGCGGGCGGCATCGCCGAACTGCGCAAGCTCGTGGGCAGCAGCCTGAAGGAGTGTGAGAAGCACTTCTCCACGGACCCCGAGGCGGTGGCCATCGAGTCCATCGACTACCAGCCCGTCGTGAAGGGGAACGCCCTGGACTGGGGGATCACGGGCCGTGCCCTGTGCGGTCAGCCGGCGGGGGCGCAGCGCGCCGTCGGCCTGAGCTGGCTCGACACCGTCGGGGACATGAAGAAGCTCCAGAACAAGGCGAAGGCCGCCCAGCTGGCCGACCTGAAGGACGACGGAAAGCTGCGGGCCACCGCGAGCCTGCTGCTGGTCGGGGAGAACATCGCGGTGGAGACCAACGACCCGGATGCCCGGTTCGGCCTGTACCAGCTGCAGTTCCTCTACGTGAACTGCGTGCCGGGCTTCTCCGCCCCGACCGGGTACCGGCTGGAGAAGTCCCAGGTCGACGGCTGCGTGCTGACCAACTACGAACCGGAGCACCCGGTGCGCTGAGCGGGTACGACGCGGGGGCGGCCGGAGCCAGGGCTCCGGCCGCCCCCGCGGGCGTTCCGCGGCGTGCGGGGGTGCAGGGCCCGGCCCCCGAGGGGGGCGGCGGGCGTGCGGGCCGCAGGGCCGCGGGGCAAAGGGGCAGCGCCGTGCGGCTACTGCTTGTGCGTGGCCCAGGCGTGCTGGATGACCAGGTCGGCCTTCAGTTCCGCGAGCTGCTTCGCGACCGCCGAGGGGGCGGTGCCGCCGCGGCCGTTGCGGGAGGCGAGGGCGCCCGGCACGTTGAGGACCGTACGGACCTCCGGGGTCAGGTGCTCCGAGATCTTCGCGAACTGCTCGTCCGTGAGCCCGTCCAGCTCGATCCCGAGCGCCTCGCACTCCTTGACGCACTCGCCGGCCACCTCGTGCGCGACGCGGAACGGAACGCCCTGCTTGACCAGCCACTCCGCGATGTCCGTGGCGAGGGAGAAGCCTGCCGGAGCCAGCTCCTCCATCCGCTCCCGGTTGACCGTGAGCGTCGCCATCATCCCGGTGAAGGCCGGGAGCAGGACCTCGAGGGTGTCGCAGGAGTCGAAGACCGGCTCCTTGTCCTCCTGGAGGTCCCGGTTGTAGGCCAGCGGCAGCGCCTTCAGCGTGGCGAGGAGGCCCGTCAGGTTGCCGATGAGCCGGCCCGACTTGCCGCGCGCCAGCTCCGCGATGTCCGGGTTCTTCTTCTGCGGCATGATCGACGACCCGGTCGAGAAGGCGTCGTGCAGGGTCACGAAGGAGAACTCCTTCGTGTTCCAGATGATGATCTCCTCCGCGATCCGGGACAGGTTGATCCCGATCATCGCGGTGATGAAGGCGAACTCGGCGACGAAGTCGCGCGAGGCCGTGCCGTCGATCGAGTTGCCGACCGAGCCCCGCTCGAAGCCCAGGTCGGCGGCGACCGCCTCCGGGTCCAGCCCCAGCGAGGAGCCGGCCAGCGCGCCCGAGCCGTACGGGGAGACCGCGGTCCGGGTGTCCCACTGCCGCAGCCGCTCCGCGTCCCGCGCCAGCGACTGCACGTGGGCCAGTACGTGGTGCGCGAAGAGCACCGGCTGCGCGTGCTGGAGGTGGGTCCGGCCCGGCATGGCCACGTCGTGGTGCGTCTCTGCGAGGCCGACCAGCGCGTCCTGGAGCTCCGCGATCAGGCCGCCGACGATCCTGGCGTGGTCGCGCAGGTACATCCGGAACAGGGTGGCCACCTGGTCGTTGCGGGACCGGCCGGCGCGCAGCTTGCCGCCGAGGTCGGCGCCGAGCCGCTCCAGCAGGCCCCGCTCCAGGGCGGTGTGCACGTCCTCGTCGGCGATGGTCCCGGTGAAGGAGCCGTCGGCGACATCGGCCTCCAGCCGGTCCAGGCCCGCGATCATGCGGTCGAGCTCGTCCGCCGTGAGCAGACCCGCCTTGGCGAGCACGCGGGCGTGGGCACGGGATCCGGCGATGTCGTACGGCGCGAGGCGCCAGTCGAAGTGGACCGACGCGGACAGCTTCGCGAGGGCCTCGGCGGGGCCGTCGGCGAACCGGCCGCCCCAGAGCCGGACGTCACCACCGTTGTTGCTGCTCACAGCTGCTGCTCCTCAGGAATGCGTGCGTGGATGTGCGTCGGCCTCCCCGTCGCGGAGGTTACGGGGAGGCCGACTTCGTACTGCGTAACGAGTCGGGCTCAGGCCAGGTCGCGGCGTGCCGCGATCTTCGACGAGAGACCGAAGATCTCGATGAAGCCCTGGGCCTTGGACTGGTCGAACGTGTCGCCCGAGTCGTAGGTCGCCAGGTTGAAGTCGTACAGCGAAGCGTCGGACTTGCGGCCGGTGACCACGGCGCGGCCGCCGTGCAGGGTCATCCGGATGTCGCCGGTGACGTGCCGGCTGGCCTCGTCGACGAAGCCGTCCAGGGCCCGCTTGAGCGGGGAGAACCACTGGCCGTCGTAGACCAGCTCGCCCCAGCGCTGCTCGACCTGCCGCTTGTAGCGGGCCAGTTCGCGCTCGACGGTGACGTTCTCCAGCTCCTGGTGCGCGGTGATCAGCGCGATCGCGCCGGGGGCCTCGTACACCTCGCGGGACTTGATGCCGACGAGGCGGTCCTCGACCATGTCGATCCGGCCGATGCCCTGGGCTCCGGCCCGGGCGTTGAGCTGCTGGATCGCCTGGAGGACGGTGACGGGCCTGCCGTCGATGGCGACGGGGGCGCCCTCCTTGAAGGAGATGACGACCTCGTCGGCCTCGCGCGGCTCGGCGGGATTGGCGGTGTACTCGTAGATGTCCTCGATCGGCGCGTTCCAGATGTCCTCCAGGAAGCCCGTCTCGACGGCGCGCCCGAAGACGTTCTGGTCGATGGAGTACGGGGACTTCTTGGTGGTCGCGATCGGGAGGTTCTTGGCCTCGCAGAAGGCGATGGCCTTGTCCCGGGTCATGGCGTAGTCGCGGACCGGGGCGATGCACTTCAGGTCGGGGCCGAGGGTCTGGATGCCGGCCTCGAAGCGGACCTGGTCGTTGCCCTTGCCGGTGCAGCCGTGGGCGACGATGCCGGCGCCGTGCTTCTTCGCGGCGGCGACCAGGTGCTTGACGATGACCGGCCGGGAGAGCGCCGAGACCAGCGGGTACCGGTCCATGTAGAGGGCGTTCGCCTTGATCGCCGGGAGGCAGTACTCGTCGGCGAACTCGTCCTTGGCGTCCGCGACCTCGGCTTCGACGGCACCGCAGGCGAGGGCGCGCTTGCGGATGACGTCCAGGTCCTCGCCGCCCTGGCCGACGTCCACGGCAACGGCGATGACCTCTGCGCCCGTCTCCTCGGCGATCCAGCCGATGGCGACGGAGGTGTCCAGTCCGCCTGAATAGGCGAGTACGACGCGCTCGGTCACGGGCTTCTCCTTACGGTGCATCCAGCAGTCCGTCCAGTTGCAGGCATAACTATGCACTGCTCCGTATGTTTCGTCAATCGAGCTCGGGGCGCACCCCCGCCGACCAGCGGGAATATCAGGGGCGCCCCTTGCGACACCGGCCTAGGATCGGCGGTCTGGGCCACTTCGGGAGGGGCATATGGGAGCCGGTGCACGGCAGCAGAGCGCGGAGGGCCGGGCCGCGGCGGCGGGCCTGCTGCGCGGTGGACGCTTCGGGATCGGCGGCGTCGGCCGCCCCGTCCTGCCGGCCTCCTGGATCGCCTTCGACGCGGAGATCCGGCGCGGCCACTCCCCCTGGTTCCCGGGGCCGCGCGGCGCCGCCCGGATCGAGGTGCGCCTGTGCCACCCGGACGGCCGGGTCCGCGAAGCCGCGCTCCAGGGCCCGAAGCCGCCGCTGCCCCTCGTCGCGATCCGGTGCGCCGACTGGGTCCCGGCGGTGCGCGACCGCGCCCGGCGGGTGCTCGCCGAGGCGCTGGCCGCGCGCCCCGCGGACACCCTGATCGGCCTGACGCCCCTCGTGCTGCGGCTCGGCGGGCGCGATCAGGGCGCCTGGGCACTGGAACTGTTCGAGACCGCCCTGCGCGCGCCGGAGCCGGTGCTCGCCCCCTACTGGCGTCCGGCGCGGCCTGCGCGGTGGGGCCGCGCGGCGAGGCCCGCGCGCACGATGACCGGAGATGAGCCCGACACCGTGCTCGGCTGGCTGCGGCGCAGCGGGGACCTGCCGACCCGGCGGTTCGCCACGCGCATCACGCTCGGCGCCGGGCTGTTCGGTGCACGGGAACTGGCCCGGCGGGCCGCCCAGGAGCAGGATCCCGCGACGGCCCGGCTGTGGGCGGACGCGGCGCTGGCCGCGCTGGCCGCCGACGGACCGGACGACGAGGCGATCGACGCCCTGCTGCGCGGGCACATGCCGATGGTCCGGGCCGGCGGGGTCACCGCGCTGCGCCGCGCCGGGCGCTGCGCCGAGGCCGCCGGCCACCTGGCCGACCGCTCCGGGCTGGTCCGCGCCTGCGCGCGCTGGCTGGTCAAGCAGGACGGCGGCGACCCGTACGCCCTCTGCCGCGCCGTGGTCGAGGACCCGGCCCGGGTGACCGCGTACGCCGTGGCCGGCTTCGCCGAATGCGCCCGCCGGACGGACGCGCCGCTGCTGCGGGCCCTGCTGGACCACCCCGCGGGGGCCGTCCGGGCGGCGGCGGTCGCCGGACTGCGCACCCTGGACACCACCGACGTGGACCTGCTGCGGCCGCTGCTCGACGACCCGTCGGCCGCGGTCGCCCGCGAGGCGTCCGTGAGCCTGGCCCGGGTCGCGGCCCGGCTGCCCGACGAGTGGCTGCTGGGGCGGATCGCGCCCGGCCGGCCCGCGCACACCCGCCGGGCCGCCTACCGGGTGCTGCACGCCCGCGGCGGCGTCATCGGGCTGCGGGCCTCCGTGGAGCTGCTGACGGACGCCGAACCGGGACTGCGCCGACTCGCCGCGCAGCGCGTGCAGAGCCTGTGGTCCCCGTACGGGCCGCCCGCGCTGCCGCTGCGCGATCCGCAGGTGGGCGCCCTGCTGGACCGGTGCACCGACCTGTTCAGCGATGACGTCATGGGGCGGATGCGCTCGCAGCTCGGAATTCCCCGTGCGGTGTCCGGCCGCACCGGATACTGATCCACATGGGAAAGCTCTACGAACGCATAGACGGCCGGCTCCGCACGTTCATCGAGGAGCAGCCGGTCTTCTTCACCGCCACCGCCCCGCTCGCCGGGGACGGCCACGTCAACCTGTCCCCCAAGGGCCGCGCCGGAACGCTCGTCGTCATCGACGAGCAGACCCTCGCCTACCTCGACTTCGGCGGCAGCGGCGCCGAGACCATCGCCCACGTCCGCGAGAACGGCCGGATCACCCTGATGTGGTGCGCGTTCAGCGGCCCGCCCAACATCGTGCGCATCCACGGCGAGGGCGAGGCCGTCTTCCGCGACGACCCCCGCTGGGGCGAGCTGATCGGCCTGTTCGGGGCCGCCGACGGGCCCTCGGCCCGGGCGATCATCGTCGTGCACGCCCGCAGGATCGCCGATGTGTGCGGGTACGCCGTCCCGTTCATGGAGTACCAGGGCGAGCGCACCCTGCACGCGGAGTACTTCGGCCGCAAGACGGACGAGGAATTCGGCGCGTACTGCGAGAAGAAGGAGTTCATCGGATCGAGTGTCGACGGCCTGCCTGCGCTGCCGCTGCCCCTCCCTCCCCGTACCGTCTGACATGTGCTGCGTACCGCTCTCGTCACCGGCGTAACGATCGTCACCAGCCTGCTCGCGCAGGGCCCGTACCAGTCCGCGCCGCTGCCCGCCCGCCTCGCCGACACCGGCGGCGGCAGCCAGCTCATCACCGCTGTGGCGCCCGCACCCGGATCCACCACCGGGCGACTGACCTGGTGGGACCGCCGGGCGGGGCGCTGGTACGAGGCCGGCAGCGCCGAGGCGCGCTTCGGTGCGAACGGCCTGACCGAGGGCGCGACCCGTACCCAGGGCACGAACACCACGCCGACGGGCCTGTACGAGCTCCCCTACGCGTTCGGGATCCGGCACGCGCCGGCCGGGACGGAGTTCCGCTACCGGCGGGTGACCCCCGATTCCTGGTGGTGCCAGGACAACGCGTCGGCCGCGTACAACCGGTGGACCGAGCCGCTGCCCGCGGACTGCGCGCCCGGCGAGGCGGAGCACCTGGTCACGTACGAGAAGCAGTACGCGCACGCGCTGGTCATCGGCTTCAACTACGAGGAGCCGGTGCACGGCCGCGGCGCGGGCATCTTCCTGCACGTCAACGGCAAGGGGGCGACGGCAGGTTGCGTGTCCGTGCCGGAGCGGGCGATGCGCGCGATCCTGCGCTGGGCCGATCCGCACCGCCGCCCGCACATCGCCATCGGGACCGGGGAGGGACCGCTCGCCGTCACCCGCTACTGAGCACCGGCCGGGGTCGCCGCGCGGCGCCGGCGGCCTCGGTTGCGGCGGCGCCGGGTGCGCAGGCGGCTCACGCGCAGCCGGCAGAAGGCCTCCGGATCGCGGGCGCCCAGGGCCTGGAGCGCCGGGTGGGTCCCGTCGCGCGCGGCCTCCACGGCGGCGCGGTCGCCCGTCCAGCCGACCCCGCGGGCCCGGTCGTAGACGCGGAACCAGATCACCTGGGCGATCAGCCCGGCCCAGGCGGCCCAGGCGGCCGCCCATTCGGCGTCGCCGGCGGGCTGCAGCGACATCACGCCCGTGACGTAGAAGAGCATCTCGGCCAGGAGCAGGTACAGCCCGAACCGGGCCGGGCGGGCGGGTTCGCCGACCGTGAGGAGGGGCGGGCGGGCCGCCCCGAACTCCCGGAGGGCCGTCTCGAACTCCGCGTCCCTCACCACGATGTTGCCGAGGGTGGCCGGGGCGCTCCGGCGCAGCAGGGCGGCCAGCAGTGCCTCGGGCAGGGGATGGCCGGGGCTGCGGGCCGGGTCGGTGGCGGCCGGGGCGGGGCTCAGGTTGCCGCGGTGGTTGACGGTGACGAGCCCGTCCAGGACCAGCCGGGCGGCGGCGGCCTGGACCGCGTCGTTCGGCCACCAGCGCCCCACGGCGGCCTGGTACGGGTCGGCCAGGACGGCGGCCCACCGGTCGAGGGCACGGCGGTGCCGCACCGCGGTGCGGCGGCGGACCGCGCCGATCAGCCCGTACAGCCCGGCGGTGACGGGCACGGCGACACTGGTGAGGGTGTAGGCATGCACACGCCGAGCCTAGGCGGCCCGGCCGGAGCGGGGACACCGGATATCCGCTCCGCCGTACGGGACCTGACGGACCGTGAAGCCGCCCCGGGGGCGGTCAGCCCTCCTTCTGGGCCAGCCTCAGCAGGTGGTCCGCGAGGGCCTGGCCGCCCGACGGGTCACGGCTGATCAGCATCAGCGTGTCGTCGCCGGCGATCGTGCCGAGGATCTCGCGGAGTTCGGCCTGGTCGATCGCGGACGCGAGGAACTGGGCCGCGCCCGGCGGGGTGCGCAGGACGACGAGGTTCGCGGAGGCCTCCGCCGAGATCAGCAGCTCGCCGGAGAGGCGCCGCATGCGCTCCTCCTTGGCCGACTCGCCGAGCGGGGCCTGCGGGGTGCGGAAGCCGCCCTCGCTGGGCACCGCGTAGATCAGCTCGCCGCCGGTGTTGCGGATCTTCACCGCGCCCAGCTCGTCGAGGTCGCGGGAGAGCGTCGCCTGGGTGACGCTCAGCCCGTCGTCGGCGAGCAGCTTGGCCAGCTGGCTCTGCGAGCGGACCGGCTGCCGGTTGAGGATGTCCACGATCCGGCGGTGGCGGGCGGTGCGGGTCTGCGGAACGGACGGCCCGCCCCCGGACTCGGTCCGGGGGGAGCCCCACTCCTCGTGGTCCTGCGCCTGGCTCATCGTCGTCTCATTCCCCGGTGTGTCCGTCCCCGTTGGCTGCGTCGAGGATGCCGGGCAGGGCCCGGACGAACGCGTCCGCCTCGGCCTCGGAGAGTACGTACGGGGGCATGAGCCGTACGACGTCGGGGGCGGGCGCGTTGACCAGGAAGCCGGCATCCTGGGCCGCCTGCTGCACCTGCGGTGCGAGCGGCCCGGTCAGCACGATACCCAGGAGAAGGCCCTCACCACGGACATGGGAGACCAGCGGGTGGCCCTTCCCCTCGCGCAGGCCCTCGATTCCGGAGCGCAGCCGCTCCCCGCGCGCCTTGACCCGGTCGAGCAGTCCCTCGGCGGCGATGGTGTCGATGACGGCGAGGCCGGCGGCGCACGCGACGGGGTTCCCGCCGAAGGTGGTGCCGTGCTGGCCGGGCTGGAGCAGCTCCGCGGCCGGCCCGAAGGCGGCCACGGCGCCGATCGGCAGTCCGCCGCCGAGACCCTTCGCGAGCGTGACGAGATCGGGCTCGACGCCCTCGTGGGCCTGGTGCTCGAACCAGTGGCCGCAGCGCCCGATCCCGGTCTGCACCTCGTCCAGGACGAGCAGGGTGCCGGTGGCGCGGGTGATCTCCCGGGCGGCCGTCAGATATCCGGCCGGAGGGACGACGACCCCGTTCTCGCCCTGGATCGGCTCGATGACCACGAGGGCCGTCTCCTCGGTGACGGCGGCCCGCAGGGCCTCGACATCGCCGTACGGCACGTGCGTGACCTCGCCGGGCAGCGGCAGGAACGGGACCTGCTTGTTCGGCTGGCCGGTGAGCGCGAGGGCGCCCATGGTCCGGCCGTGGAAGCCGCCGCCGGTGGCCACCATGTGGGTCCGCCCGGTCAGCCGTCCGATCTTGAAGGCGGCCTCGACGGCCTCGGCTCCGGAGTTGCAGAAGAAAATCCGGCCGGGGCGGCCGAAGAGCTGGAGCAGCCGCTCGCCGAGCGCGAGGACCGGCTCGGAGGCGTAGAGGTTGGAGACGTGGCCGAGGGTGGTGATCTGCCGGGTCACGGCCTCGACGATCGCCGGGTGGGCGTGCCCGAGGGCGTTGACCGCGATGCCGCCGACGAAGTCGGTGTACTGCTTGCCGTCCGCGTCCCAGACCTGGGCGCCTTCGCCGCGTACGAGGGCCAGCGCGGGCGTCCCGTAGTTGTTGGTCAGCGTCCCCTGCCAGCGGGCGGCGTAGTCCTGATTGCCGGTCACGCGGGTTCCCCTCCCTGTGCGTCGGGCACGACCATCGTGCCGATTCCCTCGTCGGTGAAGATCTCCAGCAGGATGGAGTGCGGCACCCGTCCGTCGATCACGCGGGCCGTGCTCACCCCGCCGCGGACGGCGTGCAGGCAGCCCTCCATCTTGGGCACCATCCCGCTGGACAGCTCGGGCAGCAGCTTCTCCAGCTCGCTGACGGTGAGGCGGCTGATGACCTCGTCGCTGCTCGGCCAGTCCGCGTAGAGGCCCTCGACGTCCGTGAGCACCATCAGCGTCTCGGCGCCCAGCGCGGCGGCGAGCGCCGCGGCCGCCGTGTCGGCGTTCACGTTGTACACGTGGTGGTCGTCGGCGCTGCGCGCGATGGAGGAGATGACCGGGATCCGGCCGTCCGCCAGCAGCGCCTCGATCGCACCCGTGTCGATGGCGGTGATCTCGCCGACCCGGCCGATGTCGACGAGCTCGCCGTCGATCTCCGGGGTGTGCCGGGTGGCGGTGATGGTGTGGGCGTCCTCGCCGGTCATGCCGACGGCGAGCGGCCCGTGCTGGTTGAGCAGCCCGACCAGCTCGCGCTGGACCTGGCCCGCCAGGACCATCCGTACGACGTCCATGGCCTCGGGGGTCGTGACGCGCAGGCCCGCCTTGAACTCGCTGACCAGGCCCTGCTTGTCGAGCTGGGCGTTGATCTGGGGGCCGCCGCCGTGCACCACGACCGGCTTGAGGCCGGCCTGGCGCAGGAAGACCACGTCCTGGGCGAAAGCGGCCTTCAGGTCCTCGTCGATCATGGCGTTGCCGCCGAACTTGACGACGACGACCTTGCCGTTGTGGCGGGTGAGCCAGGGAAGGGCCTCGATGAGGATCTGCGCCTTGGGCAGCGCGGTGTGCTTGCGCGCGGTGCCGCTGCCGGGCTGCCCGGCCTTCTCGTCGCTCATGAGCTGTACGCGCTGTTCTCGTGGACGTACTCGGCGGTCAGGTCGTTGGCCCAGATCACGGCGGACTCGGAGCCGGTGGCCAGATCGGCGGTGATGCGGACCTCGCGCTCCTTCATGGAGACGAGGTCGCGGTCCTCGCCGACCGAGCCGTTCTTGCAGACCCAGACGCCGTTGATGGCCACGTTCAGCCGGTCCGGGTCGAAGGCGGCCCGGGTGGTGCCGATGGCGGAGAGCACCCGGCCCCAGTTGGGGTCCTCGCCGTGGATGGCGCACTTGAGCAGGTTGTTGCGGGCGATGGACCGGCCGACCTCGACCGCGTCGCCCTCGGTGAGCGCGCCCACGACCTCGATGCGGATGTCCTTGCTGGCGCCCTCGGCGTCGCCGATCAGCTGGCGGGCGAGGTCGTCGCAGACGGTCCGTACGGCCTCCGCGAAGGCCTCGTACGCGGGCACCTGGCCGGAGGCCCCGGAGGCGAGCAGCAGCACCGTGTCGTTGGTGGACATGCAGCCGTCGGAGTCGACCCGGTCGAAGGTGGTGCGGGTGGCCGAGCGCAGCGCCCGGTCGAGGGTGGCGCTGTCCAGGTCGGCGTCGGTGGTGAGGACGACGAGCATGGTGGCCAGGCCCGGGGCGAGCATGCCCGCGCCCTTGGCCATGCCGCCGACGGTCCAGCCGTCCTGCGCGACGGCAGCCGTCTTGTGCACGGTGTCGGTGGTCTTGATGGCGATGGCGGCGTCCTCGCCGCCGTCGGCGGAGAGGGCCGCGACGGCGGTGTCGATGCCGGGGAGCAGCTTGTCCATGGGGAGCAGGACGCCGATCAGGCCGGTGGACGCGACGGCGACCTCGCCGGCGTTGTGCCCGCCACCGAGCGCCTCGGCGACCTTCTCGGCGGTGGCGTGGGTGTCCTGGAAGCCCTTGGGGCCGGTGCAGGCGTTGGCGCCGCCGGAGTTGAGGACGACCGCGCTGATGACGGAGCCGCGCAGGATCTGCTCGGACCAGAGGACGGGTGCGGCCTTGACGCGGTTGGAGGTGAAGACGCCCGCCGCGGCCAGCCGCGGACCGTTGTTGACCACGAGGGCCAGGTCCGGGTTGCCGTTCGCCTTGATCCCGGCCGCGATGCCCGCGGCCGTGAACCCCTGTGCTGCCGTGACGCTCACGGTGCCACTCCGATCGAAGAAAGACCCAGGCTCTCGTGGAGCCCGAGGGCGATGTTCATGCTCTGCACCGCGCCACCGGCGGTGCCCTTGGTGAGGTTGTCGATTGCGCTGATCGCGATGATCCGCCGGGCGGACCCGTCGTACGCGACCTGGATCTGAACGGCGTTGGAACCGTGGACGGACGAGGTCGCCGGCCACTGCCCCTCGGGCAGCAGGTGCACGAAGGGCTCGTCCGCGTACGCCTTCTCGTACGCGGCGCGCACCGCGTCGGCGGTGGTGCCGGGGAGGGCCTTGGCGGAGCAGGTGGCCAGGATGCCGCGCGACATCGGCACGAGGGTCGGGGTGAAGGAGACGGAGACCTTCTGCCCGGCGATCGGGCTCAGGTTCTGCACCATCTCGGGGGTGTGCCGGTGCCCGCCGCCCACCCCGTACGGGCTGACGGATCCCATGACCTCGGAGCCGAGCAGGTGCGGCTTGAGCGCTTTGCCGGCGCCGGAGGTGCCGGTGGCGGCGACGATCACGGCCTCCGGCTCGGCCAGCTGTGCGGCGTAGGCCGGGAACAGGGCGAGGGTGACGGCGGTCGGGAAGCACCCGGGAACCGCGATGCGCTTGGACCCCTCCAGCGCGGCGCGGCAACCGGGCAGCTCGGGGAGCCCGTACGGCCAGGTGCCGGCGTGCGGGGCTCCGTAGAACGCGTCCCAGTCGGCGGAGTCCTCGAGCCGGTGGTCGGCGCCCATGTCGACGACGAGGACGTCCTCGCCGAGCTGGGCGGCGACGCCGGCGGACTGACCGTGGGGCAGGGCCAGGAAGACCACGTCGTGGCCGGCGAGGACCTCGGGCGTGGTCGCCTCCAGGGTCCGGCCGGCGAGCGGCGCCAGGTGCGGCTGGAGGCTGCCGAGGAGCTGTCCGGCGTTGGAGTTGCCGGTCAGCGCGCCGATCTCCACCTCGGGGTGGGAGAGCAGCAGGCGCAGTACTTCTCCGCCCGCGTACCCGCTCGCTCCGGCCACCGCTACACGTACCACCATCGGACCCTCCTCCTCGATGGCATGACTATACGTATCGCCGCAGGTTTATGCAAAGCCCGTGGTGATCACTCTGCGGGCCCCGCCGGAGCACGGGAAGATGACAGGGAGTTCCGCAACCCGCACCCGACCAGCACCCGACCCGTCCCCGACCAGCACCCGACCAGCACCGAGGACCGCGCATGAAGGGCTCTCCCGGAGATGCCGAACCCGTCGTCGCGGAGGCCAACGGCGCCGCACTGCGGGGCTCCGCGTTCGACGACACCCGCGACCTGGAGGACGAGCGCCGCGGATTCCTCGGCACGGTCGGGGAGAGCGGCATCCGCGACGCGGACGGGCGCGTGGTGTGGGACCTGGACGCCTACGGGTTCCTCGACGCGGACTGCCCGCCCACCGCCCATCCGGGCCTGTGGCGCCAGAGCGGCCTCGTCGCCGGACACGGACTGTTCGAGGTGGTCCCCGGGATCTACCAGGTGCGCGGCTTCGACCTCTCCAACATGACCGTGGTCGAGGGCGAGCGCGGCATCCTCGTCATCGACCCGCTGATCTCCACGGAGACCGCCGCCGCCGCACTGGCGCTGTACCGCCGCCACCGCGGCGAGCGCCCCGTCACCGGCGTCCTCTATACGCACAGCCACGCCGACCACTTCGGCGGCGTCAAGGGCGTGATCAGCGTCGAGGAGGTCGCGGCCGGGGTGCCGGTGCTCGCCCCGGAGGGGTTCCTGGAGCACGCCGTCAGCGAGAACGTCTACGCCGGCACCGCCATGAGCCGTCGCGCCACGTACATGTACGGGGCCGCCCTGCCCAAGGGCCCCCGCGGGCAGATCGGCGCGGGGCTGGGCCCCACGACGTCGACGGGCACGGTCACCCTCATCCCGCCGACCCTCGCCATCACCCGTACCGGGCAGAGCGAGACCGTCGACGGCATCCGCATGGTGTTCCAGATGACCCCGGGCACCGAGGCCCCGGCCGAACTCAACATCCACTTCCCCGGCCACGCCGCCCTGTGCACCGCCGAGAACGCCACCCACACCCTGCACAACCTGCTCACGCTGCGCGGCGCCCAGGTCCGCGACCCGCACGACTGGGCCCGGTACCTGACCGAGACCGTCCAGCTCTTCGGCGCCGCCACCGACGTCGTGTTCGCCTCGCACCACTGGCCGGTCTGGGGCCGCGAGGACGCCCTCGCCTTCCTCTCCGAGCAGCGCGACCTGTACGCCTACCTGCACGACCAGACACTGCGCATGATCAACCAGGGGCTCACCGGGCTGGAGATCGCCGAGCGGATGCAACTGCCGCCCGCGCTGGAGCGCGCCTGGCACACCCACGGCTACTACGGCTCCGTCAGCCACAACGCCAAGGCCGTCTACCAGCGGTACGTGGGCTGGTTCGACGGCAACCCGGCCCACCTGTGGGCCCACCCGCCCACCGAGGCCGCCACCCGGTACGTCGAGTTCATGGGCGGCGCGGGCGAGGTGCTGCGCCGCGCCCGCCAGTCCTACGCGCAGGGCGATTTCCGCTGGGTCGCCGAGGTCGTCGGCCACGTCCTGTTCGCCGATCCCGACGACGCCGAGGCCCGCGCCTTGCAGGCGGACGCCCTGGAGCAGCTCGGCTACGGCAGCGAGAACGGCACCTGGCGCAACTTCTACCTCACCGGCGCCCACGAACTGCGCCACGGCCCGGTCGGGACGTCCGCCACCAGCGCCTCCGAGGACCTGATCAACACCCTGACGCTCGACCAGCTCTTCGACTCCCTGGCGATCCGCGTCGACGGCCCGCGCAGCTGGGACGCGGACGTCACCGTCCGCTGGCGGCTCACCGACGGCCGCGAGCCCAGCACCCTGCGCCTGAAGAACGGCGTGCTCACCCACGTCCGGGGCCTCGGCCCGGCCGCCGGCGAGCCGGACGTCGAGATCGCCCTGGACGAGCCGGCCCTGCGCGCCCTCCTGCTCGGCCGGAGCGCGCTCGCCGACCTGCTCGCCCAGGGACGGGCCGAGGTCTCCGGCGATCCGGCCCGGCTCGCCGAGCTGACCGGCCACCTCACCGAGCCCGACCCCGACTTCGCGATCGTCACGCCCTGACGGACTCCCTTACGCCAGGCGGTCCAGCCGGTGCCGGACCCAGACGTTCGGCTCCACGTACGCCGCGTACCCCTGTTCGGCCTCGCAGCGGACCGGGGCCAGCGCTCCCGGCACCCGCACCGGGCCCGTCGTGTCGAACGGCAGCCCGGTCCACTCCCGCCACTGCGCGAGCGAGCCGGTGATCGTCATCGACAGCGGGGCCACCGAGTCGATCACCGCCCCCGCGCGGACGTGGACCCGCAGCCACGGGTCGTACGGGAGGCCGTCCTCGCGCGTGCGGTACGCGTACTCCTCGATCGGGGTGTCCGGCTCGGCCGGCTTCCCGCTGGGCCGGACGGGGGCCACCACCTCGGCGAAGCCGCGGGCGCGGGCGTTCTCCCGCATCGCGGCCAGCATCCGCCCGGACAGGCCCGCGCCGAGCCGGTCGGTGGCGATGGTGATCTCGATGGCGCTCACCGTGTCGGGGGCGACCCCGCGCCGCAGGTCGGAGAAGGCCCACATGAGGACCTGGTCCCAGCCCCGCGCGGGCAGCACCCCGTCCCGGCCGGGCGCGTGGTGTGCGAAGGGCACGCTGAACCCGCGGGCGACCACCGCATCCCCGTCGGTGGCGACCAGGACGTAGTCGGCCAGCTCCTTGACCATCCGCGGGTACAGGAGCCAGGCGAGCGAGTCGTGCTGGGCGAACTCCGGCCAGGTGTCCTTCATGTCCCAGAGCCGCTCGGCCAGTTCGGGTCGCTGCGCAAGGGTGGTGATCTTGATTCCGTCCATGGCCGCAGGGTAGGGCCGCGGAGCGGCGGCGCTCCAGCGATTTAGGCCGGGGCCCGGAGCGAGCGCAGCCGGCGTACGGCCTCGCCCAGCTCCGCCGCGCCCGAGACCCCGGCGAAGCTGAGCCGTACGTACGGCCCCGGCGGTTCCGCGCAGAAGTACGGGCGGCCCGCGGCGACCGCGACTCCGGCGCGCAGGGCCGCCGCCGCGAAGGCCGCGTCGTCGTCGCCCTCGGCCATCCGGGCCCACAACTGGTAGCCGCCCGAGGGCAGATGGGGCAGGGTCAGCCCGGGCAGCTCCCGGCGCAGCGCGCCCGCGAGCAGGTCCCGCCGGTGGCGCAGTTCGGTGGCGACGGCCCGTAGGTGGCGCGGCCAGGCGGGGGCGCCGACCAGCTCCAGCGCGGCCTCCTGGAGCGGCCGGGACACGAAGAAGGAGTCCACGATCTGGATGGCCCGCAGCCGGTCCAGCACCGGGCCCCGGGCGGCGAGCGCGCCCACCCGCAGGCTGGGCGAGGTGGCCTTGGTCAGGGACCGGACATGGACCACCACCCCGTCGTGGTCCTCGGCGGCCAGCGTCGGGGGCAGCGGACCGGCGTCGTCGTGGCCGAGGGCCCGGGCGTAGTCGTCCTCCACCACGAAGGCCCCGGCGGCCCGCGCGATCCGCAGCACCTCGGCCCGCCGCCCGGGAGCCAGCACCGCACCGGTCGGGTTCTGGAACAGCGGCTGGCATACGAACACCCGCGCGCCGGTCGCTTCGAAGGCGGCGGCCAGCAGCTCCGGCCGGACCCCCTCGGCATCCACCGGGACGGGCACCGGCCGGCAGCCGGAGGCGCGGGCGATGGCCAGCAGCCCGGGGTAGGTCGGGGACTCCACGAGGACCGGCGCCCCGGGCGGGGCCAGCGCCCGCAGGGCGGTGGTGAGCGCGCTCTGCCCGCCCGCGGTGACCAGCACATCGGCGGCGCCGACGGCCCCGGCCGCCCCGCCGATCTCCCGGGCGAACCAGTCGCGCAGCTCGGGCAGGCCCTCCATGGGCGGCCGCTCCCAGGCCCCGGGGCGCCGACCGGCCCGGGCCAGCGCGGCGGCCATGGCCCGCTCGGGCTGGATGGAGGGGTGCAGGTAGCCGCTGTTGAGCCCGATCACCCCGGACGGCGGCGCGGCCAGACAGGCCAGTACGCCGGAGGCGTCCACCGAGCGCGGGACCACCTCGCCCGCGCCCTCCGCGCTCAGGGCGACCTCCTGCCAGGAGGTGTCCCCGGGCGCGGGCTCCGCCGTGCGCGGCCGGGCCCGGAACACCCCTGCGCCGGGCCGGGTGACGACCAGCCCCTCGGCGGCCAGCTGCGCGAGGGCGCGGGAGACGGTGACGGGGCTGACCCGGTAGCGCTCCACCAGGGCCCGGCTCGATGGCAGCTTTCCACCCACCGAGTAGCGGTCGAGCTCCGACCGCAGGGATTCTGCCAACTCCGCCACGCTGCTACGCTCGTACATGACAGCACAGAATAGCGCTACTCTCCACACCGCGATAGCGGTCGGGCCCCCTGCACACCGGTCCGGCCTGCGCGCCGGACTCCGCGGCCCGGGCGGCCTCGGCGGCCGGGCGACCGGCGGCAGCGCCCTCGCCGCGCTCGGCGTCATCGCCTTCTCGCTGACCTTCCCCGCCACCGCCTGGGGCCTGGAGAGCTTCGGACCCTGGTCCTTCGTCGCCGTGCGCAGCCTCCTCGCCGCGCTCATCGCGGGGGGCTTCCTGCTGGCCGGGCGGGTGCCGCTGCCCGCCCGCGCGCACTGGGCGGGCCTCGCCGTCGTCGCCGCCGGAGTCGTCGTCGGCTTCCCGCTGCTCACCACCCTGGCGCTGACCACCTCCACCACCTCGCACGCCGCCGTCGTGGTCGGCCTGCTCCCGCTCACCACGGCCGCCGTGTCCGCGCTGCGCACCGGCGCCCGCCCCTCGCGCCGGTTCTGGGGCGCGGCCGTCGCCGGAGCCGCCGTCGTGCTCGGCTTCACCCTGGCGCAGAGCGGCGGCGCCCTCTCGGCGGGCGACGGCTACCTCTTCGGGGCCCTGCTGGTCTGCGCGGCCGGGTACACCGAGGGCGGGCGCCTGGCCCGCGTCCTGCCCGGCTGGCAGGTCATCGGCTGGGCGCTGGTGCTGTGCCTGCCGCTCAGCCTGGCCGGCTCCGCGCTGGGGCTCGCGTACGAGCCGGTGCACCTGAGCGGCCACGGGCTGGCCGGCCTCGTCTGGGCGGCGGCCGGCTCCACCTTCCTCGGCCTGTACGTCTGGTACCGCGGGATGGCGGAGATCGGCGCGCCGCGGGCCAGCCAGCTCCAGCTCGCCCAGCCGCTGCTGACCCTGGTCTGGTCGGTGGCGCTGCTCGGCGAGCGCCTCTCCCCCGCCGCCCCGGCCGCCGCCTGCGCGGTCCTGGTCTGCATCGCCGTGACCCAGCGGGCCTAATCACAACAAATCGCCGTAAACTGCTGTCACCGGATTCAGACCGCCTCCGAGGAGGTCAGAAATGCGCGCGACCGAGGGCGACCAGCTGGTGCAGCACGGCAGGATCGTGGGCCAGCACGACAAGGTCGGTGAAATCACTCAGGTACTCGGCGAGAACGGCACCCCTCCCTACCGGGTCCGCTTCTCGGACGGTCACGAGGCAGTCATGTCTCCGGGCCCCGACTGCGTCGTGAAGCACCCGACGGAGCCCCCGCACTGACTGCACCCACGCGACGCGGCCGACACGGCCAACGCGTCACCTCGGCGGCACGGCCGTCGGATAATGGTCGGCAACGACCCTGGCCATCGCACCATTGGGGTCCGCGACCACCTGCTTCGCCGAGAAGTAGACGTGGCCGCGGACCTCGGGGTAATCGCGGGCGAACGTCAGGTGCTTGGACAGCTCCTGCGGATCGCGCCACGCCTCGGTCGTGCTGTTGCGGTCGCAGCGGTACAGGGCCTCGCCCACGTAGAGCGCCACGTCGGTGCCGGCGACGGTCCCCGCCCACCAGGGGACGATCTTCGCGTAGTCGGCGGTCGGGTGGCCGATCTGCCAGTACACCTGCGGCACGATGTAGTCGATCCAGCCCTCCAGGACCCACTTGCGGGTGTCCGCGTACAGGTCGTCGTACGTTTCGACGCCGGCCTGCGTCGGCGAACCCAGCGGATCCCGGTTGCTGTTGCGCCAGACCGCGAAGGGGCTGATGCCGAAGCGCGCCGCAGGGCGGATCGCCCGTACCCGCTCGGACATCTCGCGGACCAGCGCGTCGGTGTTGCCGCGCCGCCAGTCCGCGCGGGAGGCGAAGCCGCCGCCGTGGCGCTCGTACGCGTCGTCGTCGTCGAACTCCTCTCCCTCGACGGGGTACGGGTAGAAGTAGTCGTCCCAGTGCACCCCGTCCACCTCGTACCGGGAGACGGCGTCGAGCATGGCCTCCTGCACGAAGGCGCGCACCTCGGGCAGCCCCGGGTTGTAGTACAGCTTCTTGTTGTACGCGACGGTCCAGTCGGGGTTGCGACGGGCCGGATGGTCCTCGGCCAGGCGGTCGGGGTCGGTGTGGTTGGCCACCCGGTACGGGTTGAACCAGGCGTGCAGCTCCAGCCCCCGGGCATGGGCTTCGGCGACCGCCGTGCCGAGCGGGTCCCAGCCGGGGTCCTCCCCCTGCTCCCCGGTCAGCCACTGCGACCAGGGCTCCCGGGCCCCGGGCCACATGGCGTCGGCGGCGGGCCGGACCTGGAGGACCACGGCGTTGAGGCGGCGGGCGACGGCGGTGTCGAGGAGGCGGACCAGCTCGTCCCGCTGGTCCGCGGCGTCCAGCCCGCTCTCGGAGGGCCAGTCCACGTTCTCCACAGAGGCGATCCACATCGCGCGGAACTCGGCGGCGGCCTTCCTGCGCGGACCGCGCCCCTGCGCCGCCCGCGCGGGGGCCGCCCCACCCGCCCCGCCCGTCGCGGCCAGCAGCCCGGCGGCCCCCGCCAGCAGCCCCCGACGCCCGATGTACGCCATGTGACGACTCCGTTCCATTGCGTGACAGTGCCCTGCATCTGACAGCATGCCCGCCCCGGCCCCCCGCCATGGTCAAGGTCGGGGGTAACGTCGTGGGGCGTGGCGGGCGCCGGAGCGCAGTGACACTGGGCAGCACGGGGGACCCGCCGACGGATGAGCTGCGAAAGGCACGAAGTGACTGACCTCCCTTCCGACATCACCCGAGTCGGCGTAGTGGGCTGTGGCCAGATGGGCGCGGGCATCGCCGAGGTGTGCGCCCGCAGCGGCCTCGAGGTGAAGGTCGCCGAGACCACCGGCGAGGCCCTGGAGATCGGGCGCACCCGGCTGCACAACTCCCTGACCAAGGCCGCCGAACGCGGCAAGATCAGCGAGGAGGAGCGGGACGCCACCCTGGCCCGCCTCACCTTCACCACCGATCTCGGCGAGTTCGCCGACCGCGACCTCGTCATCGAGGCCGTCGTCGAGAACGAGCAGGTCAAGACGGAGATCTTCCAGGTCCTCGACCAGGTGATCACCCGCCCGGACGCGATCCTCGCCTCCAACACCTCCTCGATCCCGCTGGTCAAGCTGGCCGTCACGACCTCGCGGCCGGACCAGGTCATCGGCATCCACTTCTTCAACCCGGCCCCGGTGCAGCAGCTCGTCGAGCTGATCCCGGCGCTGACCACGAGCGAGGAGACCATCAAGCGGGCCGAGGCCCTGGTGGGGAAGGTCCTGGGCAAGCACGCGATCCGCGCCCAGGACCGGTCGGGCTTCGTCGTCAACGCGCTCCTGGTCCCCTACCTGCTGTCGGCCATCCGGATGTTCGAGTCCGGCATCGCGAGCCGCGAGGACATCGACAACGGCATGGAGCTGGGCTGCGCCCACCCGATGGGTCCGCTCAAGCTCTCCGACCTGATCGGCCTGGACACGATCGCCTCGATCGCCGACTCGATGTACGCGGAGTACAAGGAGCCGCTGTACGCCGCTCCCCCGCTGCTCCAGCGGATGGTCGACGCCGGCCGCCTCGGCCGCAAGACCGGCTCGGGCTTCTACCCGTACGGCTGATCCCGCAGGACCGGGACCTGCGGCCGGCGCGGTCAGCCGAGCCGCAGATGGTGCAGGAGCAGCAGCCCGGCCGCCATGTTGGCGGCCGGGATCTCGCCGCGCGCGATCATGTCCGGCACGAGTTTCAGCGGCACCCACTCGCGGCGTGATGACTCGAAGTCGTCCTCGGGGTGTCCGATGTACGTCGCCCCGTCCGCCCAGTAGAGGTGGTGGCGGGCGTCGGTCAGTCCGTTGGCCGGCTCGACGGTCATCAGGTGGTGGAGGGGCCCGGGCCGCCAGCCCGACTCCTCCTCCATCTCCCGGGCCGCGGCCGCCGCGATGTCCTCGCCGTCCTCGACCACGCCCGCGGGCAGTTCCCAGCCCCAGCTGTCGGTGATGAACCGGTGCCGCCACAGCAGCAGCACCTCGTTGGCCTCGTTGACGGCCGTGGCGACGGCGACCGGCCGCAGCCGGATCACGAAGTGGTCCAGGTGCCGGCCGTCGGGAAGTTCCACATCGGCGAGATTCACGTCGAACCAGCGGTTCTTGTACACGGTCTGCTCACTCAGGTTCGTCCACTGCACGGTTGTGCCACCTTCCGTTCGAGTAGGTGGCAACATGGCAGCAGTTCGCGCGCTCAGAGGGGAACGCGCAGCGCCCCGTCGATCAACTGCGCGGTCTCTTCCGCGCCGGAACATCCGCTGGTCAGCAGCTGTTCGCGGACCGCCCGCAGCCGGTCCCGCAGTCGCAGCGACTCCATGCCCTTGGCCCGCTCGGCCATCTCGGCGGCGGCCGCCACCGCCCGGTCCGCCTCGCCCTGGCGCAGCTGGATCTCGCACAGCATCGCCAGCCGGTGGACCCGCCCTCGGTCGTGCGCCGGCGTCCCGACCGCCGCCGTCGCCTGCTCGTGGGCGGCGTGCAGGTCACCCAGGCTGAGCAGCGCCTCGGCCACCTGTACGTTGACCAGCCCGGGCTGTACGTACCCCGTCTCGTCCGGCTCCGTGCCGGGCCGGATCCGCTCGGCGGCCGCCTCGGCATTCCGGATGCAGGCCAGCGCGGCGGCGGTGTCCCCGAGTTGGGCGTACGCCTTGGCCTGCATGGCGTACAGGTCGGCGGCCAGGGCCGGGGTGGTGTGCCGGCCCGCGGCGCGCAGCGCGGCCTCGGCGAAGGCGACGGCCTGGCGGTGCTCCCGCAGGTGCAGGGACTGGTTGACGATCAGCGCGATGACGTAGGCGCCGAGCCCCCGGTCCCCGCTGGCCTTGGCGAGCCGCAGCGCCTGGTGGAAGTAGCGCTGGGCCAGCCCGTGGGCGTCCGAGTCGTACGCGCAGATCCCGGCCACCGCCACCAGGGACCCGGTGGCCCGGTGCAGCTGGCGGCCGAGCCCGTCGGGGTAGCTGCCGCGCAGCATCGGCGCGGTCTCACTGCCGAGGAAGCGGACGATCCGGGCCCGGGTGACCACCCCGCCGGCCCGGCGGTACATCAGCTCGTAGTGCGCGCGGGCGGCCCGCAGGATCTCGATGTGCTCCGGGCCGATCCGGTTCGGCCCGTCGCGGGAGACGTCGGCGTCCTCGGGCGGGTTCTCCCACTCCCAGACCGGGATCACGGCCGGCGTCCCGGTGACGGCCTCGGCGCTGAGCAGCTGGACGCGGCCCTGCTCGTCGGAGCGCCACAGGGCGGCGGCCCGGTCGACGAAGCCGCTGAGCGGAGAGCCGTGCGGGGAGACGGGCTGGCCCGGTACGCCGAACCCGACGTCGTCCAGCGACACCGGGCGCCGGAGCCGGCCGCCGAGCACCTCGCAGATCAGGTCGGGCACCTGGCCGCGCGGCCGCTGGCCCCTCAACCACCGGGTGACGGCGGTGTGTTCATAGCGCAGGGCGAGTCCGCGGGTGCGGCCCGCCTGGTTGACGTGCGCCGCGAGTCCGGCATGGGACATGCCCGCCTCGGCGAGGAGGGCGTCGAGAAGGGCATTGGGCTGCATGGGCCCCTCCAAGGGCTCTTCGGTCTCAGGCTAGTGGGTGCGCGGTTCACACGGGGTGCGAACCGAGTACGCGCATAAATGCGATACGCACCCTGCCGCAACGAGCCCTAGGAGCGGTTCACTTAAGAGCCTCGCCAAAGAGGCAGCTCGGGTCGTCGGCTCCCCCTCGTACAGTGCGACGACCCGCACCGCGCCGCCCGCCTTGCTGTCTGCCCGACACTCCATGGCAGGCGGGCGGCGCGCTCCGGCTCCGCCGGCGCCCGGTTGGTCGCCGGGCCCCGGCAGGGGTCGTGGAACGCGCGCCGGGCCCTCCCACCGGGCCCGGTGTGCGGTCCCCGTGTCAGCAGCCGCGGTCGCCGCGGTCGCTGCGCAGCACCAGCAGGGCGACGTCGTCGGTGAGTTGCCCGCCGGTGTGCCGCAGCAGTGCGGCGTGCACGCCCGCCACCAGCCGCGCGGGCGTGTCCGCCTGCCGGGAGGCCAGCTCCGCGAGCACGCCGCGCAGGGGGAAGAACCGCCCTGCGGCGTCGCGGGCGTCCTCGGCGCCGTCGGTGTGCAGGAACAGGACGTCGCCGGGCCACAGTCGCCCGCAGTCCTGCGGCTTGAGGTCCGGCCGTACGGGCACCACCCCGAGCGGCGGGAACGTCTCACCCCCGTCGAGCGGCTGCACGTCCCGACGCCGCCGCGCGGAGCCGTTCCCCACCCCGCCCCTTCCCGGAACCGGGGCTCCGCCCCAGACCCCGCGCCTCGAACGCCGCCGGGGCTGAACGTGCCGGCGTTCGGGGCGCGGGTCCGGGCAGGGCCCGGGAAACGGTGAAAGGGGTGAAAGGGCGGTGCGGGGAGAGGCCCCGCAGGGCTCCAGCGGCTGCGGCTCGCGCAGGAGGTACGGCCACGGGTGACCGCAGTTCAGGGCCAGCACGGAGCCGTCCTCCGCGATCTGGAGCAGCAGCACCGTCACGAACTCCTCCGACGGGCCGGACTCCGTATCCGCAGCGCCCGCCGGCGCCTGCTCCGGCCACGGCCGGTCCCGCACGTGCCGGGCCAGGGCCCTTTCCATCCGCACCAGCACCCCGCCCAGCGCGGGTTCGTCGTACGCCGCCTCCCGGAAGGCACCGAGCACCGCCGCCGCCGCGCCCAGCGCCGGCAGCCCGTGCCCCCGTACGTCCCCGATCACCACCCGCACCCCGTACGCCGTCGGCACGGCCTCGTACAGGTCGCCGCCCACCGCGGCACCCCGGCTCGCCGACAGCTGCGCCGCCGCCACCGTCAGGCCCTCGATCCGCCCCGGCAGAGGCCGGAGCAGGGCCCGCTGCGCCGCGCCCGCGATCTCCTGCGAGCGCCGCAGCTCCGCCATCAGCCCGTGCCGGATGTGCAGCGCACATCCGGCGGCCAGTAACAGGAACGCCGCGCAGCTGGCCAGGCCGGCGCCGAGCGGCCCCGGGGTGGTCAGCTCCCAGGACACCGCGGCGCCGCCCCATGCGAGGACGCACGCCCGACGCACCTGGGGCATCTCCCGACACGTGATCATCGTTACGGCCTCCCCTCGGCCGCAACGATTCTGTCGACCCGCCGCATCCATGGACACGGGTCACCGGCGTTCTCACCCCATTGAGTGAGCTGGGGTCCCCCGACGCCCGCCCACGCGCAAGGGGCGCATCCGGACCACCGGATACGCCCCTTGGGCATCAGGCCACGCAGCGGTTACGCCCCGCGCAGCACCGCGCCCGTGCGCTCGCCGGCCAGCGCCACCGCCGCGTCGCGCGCGGCCGTGGACTCCTCGGCGGTCAGCGTGCGGTCGGCCGCGCGGAAGCGCAGCGCGTACGCCAGGGACTTCTTGCCCGCGCCGACCTGCTCACCGGTGAACACGTCGAACAGCCGCAGGGACTCCAGCAGTTCGCCGGCGCCCTTGCGCAGCGCGGCCTCGACGTCGGCCGCCGGGACCGACGCGTCGACGATCAGCGCGACGTCCTGGGTCGCCACCGGGAAGGTGGAGATCCGGGGCGCCTCCACGGCCCCGCCGCCGGCCGCCGCGAGGCGGTCCAGGTCGAGCTCCATGGCGCTGGTGCGGGCCGGCAGGCCCATCGCCTTGACCACGCGCGGGTGCAGCTCACCGGCGTGGCCGATGACCGTCTCCACCCCGTTCAGGGTGACGAGCAGCTCGGCGCACCGGCCCGGGTGCCACGGCCCGTACTGGCCCTGGCGCACGACGAGCTTCACGCCGGCCTCGGCGGCCAGCGAGCGCGCGGCCTGCACCGCGTCCGCCCAGTCGGCCGGGTGGCCCTTGCCCCACCAGCCGGCCTGCTCGCGCGCACCGGCCAGCACGACCGCGGCGTACCGCGGCTGGGCCGGCAGGGCGGCGTTCAGCGTGGCGATCTCCTCGGCCGTGGGACGCCGGTCGACGGGCAGCCGTACGGCGACGCCCGGCTGCGGGCCGGCCCGGAAGACCGAGCCCGTCTCGAAGAGGGCGAGGTCGTGGCTGCCCCGGCTGTCGTTGCGGCGCAGCGCGCCCAGCAGGCCCGGCAGCAGCGTGGTGCGCAGCGCCGGCTCCTCGTCGGAGAGCGGGTTGACCAGCCTGACCACCTGGCGGGCCGCGTCGTGCGCGGGCAGCTGGAGCTGGTCGAAGACGCCCTCGCCGACGAACGGGTAGCTGAGCGCCTCGACGTAGCCCGCGCCGGCCAGCGCGCGGCCGACCCGGCGGTGCAGCTGCTGCCGGGCGGTCAGACCGCGGCCGGAGGGCAGCTTCGGCAGGGTCGACGGGAGGTTCCCGTAGCCCTCCAGCCGGATGACCTCTTCGGCGAGGTCGTTGGGCTCGGCGAGGTCGGGCCGCCACGACGGGACGGTGACGACGAGCTCGTCCTGCCCGTAGACGTCGCAGCCGACCTCCTGGAGGCGGCGGACGACGGTCTCGCGGCCGTAGTCCATGCCCGCGACCCGGTCCGGGTGGTCCGCGCGCATCGCGATGGTGCGCGGGGCGCCCGGGGCGGTGAGCTCGGTGACGCCGGCCTCGGCGGTGCCGCCCGCGAGCAGCACGAGCAGGTCGACGGTCCGCTGCGCGGCCGCGGAGGCCGCCTGCGGGTCGACGCCGCGCTCGAAGCGCTTGGAGGCCTCGGAGGCGAGCTTGTGGCGGCGGGCGCTGCGCGAGATCGTCAGGGCGTCGAAGTGCGCGGCCTCGATGACGACGTCCGTGGTGCCCGAGACGATGCCGGTCTCGGGGTCGGTCACGGAGTCGGCGATCTCGGTGTTGGCACCGCCCATGACGCCGGCGAGGCCGATCGGCCCGCTGTTGTCGGTGATCACCAGGTCCTCGGCGTCGAGCGTGCGCTTGACCCCGTCGAGGGTGGTGAACTTCTCGCCCTGCTCGGCGCGGCGCACGCCGATGGCGCCGTCCAGGCGGGAGCGGTCGTAGGCGTGCAGCGGCTGGCCGAGTTCGAGCATCACGTAGTTGGTGACGTCGACGGCGAGCGAGATCGGGCGCATGCCGGCCTTCTGCAGGCGCCGCGTGAGCCAGATCGGGGACTTCGCCTCGGGGTCGAGGCCGGTCACCGTACGGGCGGTGAAGCGGTCGCAGCCGGCCGGGTCGTCGATCTTGACCAGGTAGCCGTACGAGTTCGGCGCGGGCACGTCGAGCAGCGCCGGGTCGCGCAGCGGCAGGCCGTACGCGGTGGCGGTCTCGCGGGCCACGCCGCGCAGGGACAGGCAGTAGCCGCGGTCCGGGGTGACGGCGATGTCGAGGACCTCGTCGACGAGCTGGAGCAGCTCGATCGCGTCGGTGCCGACCTCGTGCTCCGGGGGGAGCACGATGATGCCGTGCGTGCCGTCGTCGCCCATGCCCAGCTCGTCGCCGGAGCAGATCATGCCGTGCGAGGTGCGGCCGTACGTCTTGCGCGAGGCGATCGCGAAGTCGCCGGGCAGGACCGCGCCGGGCAGGACCACGACGACCTTGTCGCCGACGGCGAAGTTCCGGGCGCCGCAGACGATCTCCTGCGGCTCGCCGGTGCCGTTGGCCTGGCCGACGTCGACCGTGCAGAAACGGATCGGCTTGCGGAAGCCCTCGAGCTCCTCGATGGTCAGCACCTGGCCGACGACCAGCGGGCCCTTCAGGCCGGCGCCGAGCTGCTCGACCCTCTCGACCTCGAGGCCGGCGTCTACGAGCTTGGCCTGCACGTCACGACCGGTCTCGCCCGCAGGCAGGTCGACGTACTCCCGCAGCCAAGAAAGCGGGACCCGCATCAGATCTCCATCCCGAACGGCCGGGTGAACCGGACGTCACCCTCGACCATGTCTCGCATGTCTTCGACGTTGTGGCGGAACATCAGCATCCGCTCGATGCCGAACCCGAAGGCGAACCCGCTGTACTTCTCGGGGTCCACACCGCAGGCGATGAGCACCTTGGGGTTGACCATTCCGCAGCCGCCGAGCTCGATCCAGCCCTCGCTGGAGCAGGTGCGGCACGGGCGGTCGGGGTTGCCCACCGACTCGCCGCGGCACACGTAGCACTGCATGTCCATCTCGGCGGACGGCTCGGTGAACGGGAAGAAGTTCGGGCGCAGCCGGGTGGTCATGTCCTTGCCGAAGAGCGCCTGGACCATGTGGTCCAGGGTGCCCTTGAGGTCGGCCATGGTCAGGCCCTCGTCCACGGCGAGCAGCTCGACCTGGTGGAAAACCGGGGTGTGCGTCGCGTCGAGCTCGTCGGTGCGGAACACCCGGCCCGGGCACACCACGTACACGGGCGGCTCCCGGTCGAGCAGCGAGCGCGCCTGCACCGGGGAGGTGTGGGTGCGCAGCACGACGCCGGACTCGTCGCCCTCGGTGCCCTTGGGGCCCTGGACGAAGAACGTGTCCTGCATCTGGCGCGCCGGGTGGTCGGGCGTGAAGTTGAGGGCGTCGAAGTTGAACCACTCCGCCTCGACCTCGGGGCCCTCGGCCACCTCGTAGCCCATGGCCGTGAAGACGTCCGCGATGCGGTCCATCAGCGTGGTCAGGGGGTGCCGGGCACCGGCGGGTACGCGGTCGTAGGGCAGCGTGACGTCCACCGCCTCCTCGACCAGCACCCGCTCGTCGCGCTCCGCTTCGAGCTCGACCGTGCGGGCCCCGAAGGCCTTGTTCACGGCGCCGCGGGCCTGGCCCACGAGCTTGCCCGCCGTGGCCTTGGCCTGGGGGGGCAGTGCGCCGATCTCGCGGTTGGCGAGCGCCAGGGGCGAGCGGTCGCCCATGTGCGCGGTCTTCGCCTCGCGCAGCGCGTCGAGGTCGCCGGCGGCCGCGAAGGCGGCGAGCGCCTCGTCCCGCATGCGCTCGATCTCTTCCGGTTTCAGTGCCTCGACCTCGACAGGGTCGTACGACTTGTTCGGTGCCGACATCTCTTCCCGTACTTCCGATGGCTGGCTGGTGGGTCCCCCGCGCGACACGCAGGGCGCGCTCGGCACAAGGACACAAAGGTGCCAAAGGACGAGTCTAAAGGTCGCTGGGGGTGAAGGAGCCCGTGGGCCGCCTGGCGAGACCCTCCGCAGGGTTACTGCGTGAGGTAGGCCGGCGCCCCCACGGGCAGGATAAATCGGAATTCGGCGCCGCCGCCGGGACCGCGGCCGACCGTGATGGTGCCGCCGTGGGCCTCGACGATGCCCTTGACGATGTACAGGCCCAGGCCGGTGCCGCCGCGCTTGCTGCCCCGCCAGAAGCGGGTGAAGACGCGGCCCATCGACTCCTCGGGGATCCCGGGGCCCTCATCGGTCACGGTGACGGCGGTGCCCTTCTCGGTCTTGCCCGCGGCGTTCGTCAGGCTGGTCGGCGATACGTCGATGGTGACCGTTCCCTCGCCGTGCCGCACCGCATTTTCGAGGAGGTTGCCGAGGATCTGGTCGATCTTGTCCGGATCGGCCCACAGATCGGGGAGCGAGCAGCTGACCCGTACGAGGAACCGGTCGGGTGCCTGGCCGTTCGCAGTGAGCGCCTGGACGTGGCGGCCCACGGCGGTGGCGATGTCCACCGGCTGGCGGCGCACCTCCAGGCGGCCGGAGTCGATGCGGGAGATGTCCAGGAGCTCGGCGATGAGGCGGGTGACGCGGTTCGCGTCGGCGTCGACGGTCTCCAGCATCAGCCGCTTCTGGTCGTCGGTGAACCGCTCCCACTTGGCCAGCAGGGTCGCGGTGAACCCCTTGACGGAGGTCAGCGGCGAGCGCAGCTCGTGCGCGACGGTGGCGATCAGCTCGGCGTGGCTGCGCTCGGTGCGGCGGCGGGCCTCGGTGCCGCGCAGGGTGACGACGAGGCGGCGCAGCGGGCCGGTGGGGTGGGTGCGCACGTACCGGGCGGAGACGAGCACCTCGCGGCCGCCGGGCAGCAGGAGGTTGCGCTCGGGCTGGCCGCGCCGGGTGGCGAGGCCCCCGTACGGATCGGTCAGCGCCCACCAGCGGCGGCCGTCGAGGTCCTCCAGCGGCAGCGCCCGGTCGATGCGTACGCCGAGCGCCTCGCCGGGGGCCAGCGCGGTGATCCGGGCGGCGGCGGAGTTGAAGCAGATCACCCGGCCGGTGTCGTCGGCGACGACGAGCCCGTCGGGGAGGTCGTCGGGGTCGATCCCGAGCGCCGCGAACTCCGGGATCCCGGCCGGATCACACGTTTCCCGGGGTTCGCCGGGTTCGCGGGGTTCGCACGGCGCGGGTGCGGCCGGACCGGCGCGGCCCGGGCCCTGTGCGGGGACGGCCGCCAGGGACGGCGTCCCGGACGCCGTCACGGCCCCTGGCGAGCTGTTCGTACCGACGGTCATGTCCCCGTACCCCACATCTCCGAGTAGCGCAGTGGGCCCCCCGGGCCGCCACATTACTAGCTGGGGGTCACGGAGCGGCACCCTCCGGGAGCCCGCTGTGCACGCGCGGACGCGTAGAGGCACACCGCGGCGGCCGTCGCGAGGTTCAGGCTCTCGGCCTTGCCGTGGATCGGAACGCGTACGACGGCGTCGGCGAGCGCCCGGGTCTCCTCGGGCAGGCCCCACGCCTCGTTGCCGAAGACCCAGGCCGAGGGGGTGCCCATGGTGCCCGCGTCGAGCTCGGCGTCCAGGTCGTCCTCGCCGGCCCCGTCGGCGGCCAGGATCCGCACGCCGGCCGCCCGGAGCCCCTCGACGGCCTGCTCCACGGGGACGCCGACCGCCACCGGCAGGTGGAAGAGGGAGCCCACGGAGGCCCGTACGGACTTCGGGTTGTACAGGTCCACGGAGGCGTCGGTCAGCACGACCGCGTCCGCGCCGGCGGCGTCGGCGCAGCGCAGTACGGTGCCGGCGTTCCCGGGGTCGCGGACGTGGGCGAGGACGGCGACCAGCTTCGGCTCGGCCTTGAGGATCTCCTCGAAGGGCGAGTCGAGGAAGTGGCAGACGCCGACGATCCCCTGCGGGGTGACGGTCTGCGAGACCTCGGCGAGCACCTCGTCGGAGGCGTAGTGGACGCGCGTGCCGGCGGCCAGCGCCGCCTCGATGATCCCGGTGTAGCGCTCGGCGGCCTCGACGGTCGCGAACAGCTCGATCAGGGTCGACGCACCGCCCGCACCGCGGTGCTCGACGGCCTCGCGGACGGCCTGCGGGCCCTCGGCGATGAACCGGCGCTCCTTGGTGCGGAAGTTGCGCCGCGCCAGTCGCCTGGCGGCGGCCACCCGCGGGGATCGGGGGGAGATCAGCTCGGCGGGGGTGCCCATGGCGGTCGGCTCGCTTCCGTACGTACAGCGGGTGGAACTCAGTCGAACTCGGTGATCAACGCACCGGACCCGCAGGCACGAGGCCTGCGGGTCCGGGCAAGTTACTGCAGCCTTCGAGGGCTTGCCGCTCAGGCGGCGACCTTCGGGGCGTTGACGTCGGCCGGAAGCGCCTTCTGCGCAACCTCGACGAGCGCGGCGAACGCGTTGGCGTCGTTGACGGCCAGCTCCGCGAGGATCTTGCGGTCCACCTCGATGTTGGCGGCCTTCAGACCCTGGATGAGGCGGTTGTACGTCATGCCGTTCTGGCGGGCAGCGGCGTTGATGCGCTGGATCCACAGCTGACGGAAGTCGCCCTTGCGCTTCTTGCGGTCGTTGAAGTTGTAGACCAGCGAGTGGGTGACCTGCTCCTTGGCCTTGCGGTACAGGCGCGAACGCTGACCGCGGTAGCCGGAGGCCGCCTCGAGGATCGCCCGGCGCTTCTTGTGGGCGTTTACTGCCCGCTTGACGCGTGCCACTTTTTAACTCCTTGTAGCGGGGCCGTGGGTGTCTTCACACGGCCCGAATTCGATGGGGTCCCGGTCTCGACGCCGTCCGCTCCCGGCAGGGGGAGCGGAGGGGCGTCACTTGCCGAGAAGCTTCTTGATCTTCGCGGCGTCGCCGGGGGCCATCTCCGCGGTGCCGGTGAGGCGGCGGGTGACACGGGACGACTTGTGCTCGAGCAGGTGGCGCTTACCGGCACGCTCACGGAGCACCTTGCCGGAGCCGGTGATCTTGAAGCGCTTCTTGGTACCGCTGTGCGTCTTGTTCTTCGGCATAGCGCCGTTATCTCCTCGTCGGTGGCGCCCCCGCCGGTCCGGGGAGGGACCGGCGCCCGGGAGCGTCATGTTGTGTCGGTGATCCGAGACGGGCTGCCTCGGGATCAGGCCTCGGCCGGTGCCTCGGGAGAGGCGGCCTCGGTGACGTCGGCCTCGGCCTCAGCCTCGGCTTCGACCTCGGCGTCGGCAGAGACGACCTCGGTGCCCTCCTCGACGGCGGCTTCCTCGGAAGGAGCCTCGTCGGCGGCGACACCCTGGCGCTCGGCCTTGCGGGCGGCCTGCGCCTCGCGGGCTTCGGCCATCGCCTCGGTCTTCTTCTTGTGCGGACCGAGGACCATGATCATGTTGCGGCCGTCCTGCTTCGGGTTCGACTCGATGAACCCGAGGTCCTCGACGTCCGAAGCGAGGCGCTGCAGCAGTCGGTAGCCGAGTTCCGGCCGGGACTGCTCGCGACCACGGAACATGATCGTGATCTTGACCTTGTCGCCCTGCTTGAGGAACCGAACGACGTGACCCTTCTTGGTGTCATAGTCGTGCGGGTCGATCTTCGGCCGGAGCTTCATTTCCTTGATGACCGTGTGCGCCTGGTTCTTGCGCGCCTCACGGGCCTTCATGGCCGACTCGTACTTGAACTTGCCGTAGTCCATGAGCTTGCAGACCGGCGGGCGTGCGGACGCCGCGACCTCGACCAGGTCGAGGTCGTACTCCTGCGCCAGCTCAAGGGCCTTGGCAAGCGGCACGATGCCGACCTGCTCACCGCTGGGACCGACGAGTCGTACCTCGGGAACGCGAATCCGGTCGTTGATGCGGGGCTCGGTGCTGATGGATCCTCCTCGGTAGCACCACACGGCTGTCTGGCAGACAGCCGCTGACGTCTGATGTCGTCAGACCAACCGCGGCGGAACATGAAAAATGCCCCGCCGGGCACAGGCAGGGGCTCCAATACAACCGGAGCACCGCCGCATGCGATCGCGGGGCGCAGACTCGGGCAGCTTTCCATCGTCCGTACGGAACGATGGATGCCACCTGACCGGTGACCCGCCGCCCCGGAGGGTGGTCGGGTGGGAGAGCGGAGCCTCCACTTGTGGGCCGGGGACATGCGTCTCCGGCCGGTCGTCAGCCCAATATAGCATTCCGCGCCGGGTCCGCTCACCCGGCGGCGTCCGCCCCGTCCCGGCCCGGGGCCCGGTCGGCGGCGTGCGCGGCCCGGCTTATCGTGTGAGGCATGACTGACGCGACCCCCACCCCCGCCACCGAGGCCGACAGCACGCCGGACGCTCCCGACTACGACGCCATGACCCGCGACATCGCGGACGTGCCCGCCGTCGAGGTGATCACCACGGTGGCCGTGCACCTGCTGAGCGCCGCGGCGGTCAACCTGGGCCTGGACAAGCCGGACTCCGAGCACAAGGACCTCGACGAGGCCCGCAAGCTGATCACGGCCCTGGCCGGCCTGGTCACGGCGAGCGCCACGGAGATCAGCTCCTTCCACGCGGCCCCGCTGCGCGACGGCCTGAAGTCGCTTCAGCTCGCCTTCCGCGAGGCCTCGATCGTGCCCGACGAGCCGGGCCAGGGTCCGGGCGAGAAGTTCACGGGCCCGGTCTTCGGCTGAGCCGACCGCACCTCACGCGGAAGGGCCGGGGCGATGCCCCGGCCCTTCCTGCATGCCGCGTCCCGTACGTCGCGGCTCAGCGGGTGAAGAGCGGCTCGCCGGGCGGGGCCGGGGCCTCCTGCGGGAGCAGGGCCAGGTCCAGCCCGTGCACGAGGCGGGCCCGCAGGGTCTCGTCGGCGGCCAGGGCCTCGGCGACGCGGCGGGCCGCGGCGTGGTCCCCCGCCCCCCGCGCCCCCGCGGCCAGCACGATCGCGAGCGTGCCGTCGGCGTCCGCCCCGCCCGGCCCGAGGTGGGCGCGGAGCACGGCCGGCTCCGCGGACACGGCGGCCCGTACGGCCTCCCGCACCGCGGGGTCGGCCAGCGGGCCGGCGTCGGTGCGGCCCTCGGCCAGCGCGAGCAGCGCGGAGCCGGTGAGCTGGTAGGTGACGGGGCCGGCCAGGTCCAGGACCACGGTGTCGGCCTTCTCGTGCGCGGCGGCGGCCAGGGCCTGGTGCAGCGGGACGGCGACCGGGCGGGCGGCCGGGTCCCAGAGGGCCAGCGAGGCGATCGAGGTGAACGCGGGCAGTGCCCGCCGGTCCCCCGCCCGCAGGGTCGGGACGGCCATGTCGCTGGTCTTCTCGCGCTTCAGGCCGGTCTCCGGGTCGGTCTCGACCTCGCCGAGCACGGCGACGACCGGGACCAGCAGCCGGGCGCCCTTGAGGGCGGCCAGCACCTGCGGCTCCTTCGTCCGGTCCGCGGACCAGGCGGCCAGGGCCGCGCTCAGCCGGGGGTCGGCGGAGCCGTCGTCGTCGGAGAAGCCGGGGTCGGGAATGTTTTTGTTCGCCACAGTTACCCGACCCTATCCCGCTCCTGGTCCCGCTCCTGGTTCCGGTCCCGCCGGGCGCCGCGCGGGCGCCGGGCCAGTACGGCGGCCAGGACGAGCAGCACCAGCCCGGCGGCCGCGGCCGCCGGTGCCCCGAGGCGGCCGCCGCGCCCGGCCCCGGCCCGGACCGGCTCGGGGCCGGGGCCGAAGTACGGCTGCGCGGCCGCGACGGGTGTGGGGACCGGCGGCTCGGCGCGCAGTGCCCCGGCGGCCTGGAGGGCGGCGACGGGGTCCACGAGACCGTGGCCGCGGGAGTCGTCGCGGCCGCCGGGCGGGGCGTCCGAGGCGGTGTCCTCCAGCAGCCTCTTGATCTGCGCCGGGGACAGGTCCGGGTGGGCGGCCTTGACGAGGGCCGCGGCGCCGGAGACGAAGGCCGAGGCGGCGCTGGTCCCCCAGCCCTCGTAGTAGGAGCGGTCGGGGTCGGCGATGACGACGTCCACGCCGGGGGCGCTGACGGTGGCGTACCAGTTGCTGGTGGAGAAGGCGGCCTTCTGGCCGCCGCGGTCGACGGCGGTGACGGCGATGACCCCGGGGTAGGCCGCCGGGTAGGAGGCGTGGTCGCCCTGCCGGCCGCCGTTGCCCGCGGAGGCGACGACGACCACGCCCTTGGCGAGGGCGTACTGGACGGCCTCGTCCTCGGCGGCCTCGTGGTGGGCGGAGTCGCTGTCGTCGCCGAGGGAGAGGTTGATGACGTTCGCGCCGTGGTCGGCGGCCCAGCGGATGCCCTCGGCGAGCGCGCCGCCCTTGCTCTCGCGGGCCTTGGCCCGGCCGGGGTCGCCCTCTTCGAGGATCACCCGGACGGGGAGGATCTTGGCCTGCGGGGCGATGCCGAGTACGCCTTGGCGGCGGTTGCCGCCGTGGCCGTGCCCGGCGATGATCCCGGCCATGGCGGTGCCGTGCCGGGCCCAGGAGCGGTCGCCGCGCCCGGCGCCCATCCCGATCAGATCGGCCCCGTCGAGGACCTGCCCGGCCAGGTCGGGGTGGGTGGCGTCGACCCCGGTGTCGAGGACGGCGACGGTGACCCCGGCGCCCCGGGTGGTCCCCCAGGCCTCCTCGGCCCGCAACGCGGTGAGCCCCCACTGCCGGTCCCGGATGCCGTCGGCCGCGGCCGGCGCCGCAGCGGCACCGACGAGCAGCACCCCGAGCACGAGGACGGCGCGGGCCCTGCCCCGGCTCACCGGGAGGTGTCCGAGGGGGCGGGGGGCGCGGCCAGGGCGCGCACGGTGCGCTCCGTCCGGTCGGCGACGGCCTTGGCCGCGTGGCCGAGGCCGGCTTGGGCGACGGCTCCGGTGGCGTCCTTGCGCATCATGTCCCCGGCGGGGCGGGGGGCGCCCGGCGTGCGGCCGTCGGTGAACGCGGAGACGGTGTAGACGACGACGGGGGCCTGCGGAACCACGGACGCGGTCCAGGCGGCGCGCTGGCTGTCGGCGAAGCCGTAGCCGGGCGGGGCCGGGAGGCGTCCCCGCAGCGTCTCCATCCCCGCCGCGTCGGCCGGGGTGAAGACCATGCCGACGGTGACGAGGGAGCTGCGGGTGGAGTCTGTGTACGTGGCGCGCAGGACCCGGGTGCAGCCGGTGGCGGCGAGGGCCGCCTGCCAGTCGGCGGCGAGCGCGGGTCCACAGTCGGAGTCGGGCGCGAGCGCGACCCGGGTCCAGGTCCGGTCGGCCCCGCCGGGCCCGGAGTCGGCGCCGTCGAGGACGGGCGGGAACAGACTGTCCACGGGAGTCGCGCGCCAGATCGATGCGGCCTTGCGGTAGGCGGCGTCGGCGGCCAAGGGCCGCTGGGCGTCGCGCTGTTCGACCCATCCGCTGACCCCGGCCCCGCCGAGGAGACCGACCCCGAGCACCGCGCACACCACGACGGCAACGCCGCGTCCGGCCCCGCGCCCTCCCGGTCCGGATTCGGCCACGGGCTCGGCCAGGACCGCGGTCTGCGGTGTAGACGCACTCATCCGGCGGCTCCGCCCCCCGTTCCGTCCGGCTGCCACCCCGTACTCTACGCGCCCGTGGCGCCCCCACCGCGGGCCCGGACGCGGCGAGGGTCTGCCCGGGCGGCCCGTGCTCCGGTGCGGGGTACGACCGCGCGGCCCCGGCCGCACACCCCTACCCACGGGTAGAACCATCTGGCAGGCTGCCGCCCATGAATCTTCCCGCCAGTGGAGACAGGGCCCGTTACGACCGGGCCACCGCGCACCTCGACGCGCCCCTGGCCATCGTCGATCTCGCCGCGTTCGACGCCAATGCCGACGACCTGGTCCGCCGCGCGGCCGGCAAGCCGATCCGCGTCGCCAGCAAGTCCGTCCGCTGCCGCGCGCTCCTCGAACGGGTCCTCGCGCGGCCCGGGTTCGCCGGCATCATGTCGTACACCCTCGCCGAGTCGATCTGGCTGGCCCGCTCGGGTTTCGAGGACGTGCTCCTCGCCTACCCCTCCGCCGACCGCACCGGCTTCGCCGAGCTCGCCGGCGACCCCAAACTGGCCGCTGCCGTCACCGTCATGGTCGACGACCCCGCCCAGCTGGAGCTGATCGACGGGTCCCGCGACGGCGGAAAGCAGGAGATCCGCGTCTGCCTCGAACTCGACACCGCCCTCCACCTCCTCGGCGGCAGGATCCGCGTCGGCGCCCGCCGTTCCCCGCTCCGCGAGCCCTCCCGGCTCGCCGACCTCGCCCGTGCCGTCTGCGCCCGTCCCGGCTTCCGCGTCGTCGGGCTCATGGGCTACGAGGGCCACGTCGCCGGCGTCGGAGACTCCCTCGCCGGGCGCCCCTTCCGCTCCCGCGCCATCCGGCTCATGCAGGCCGCCGCCCGCAAGGAGCTCGCGGCCCGCCGCGCCGAGGCCGTACGGGCCGTCCGCGCGGTCGTCCCGGACCTGGAGTTCGTCAACGGCGGCGGCACCGGCAGCGTCCAGCAGACCGCCGCCGAGGACGCGGTCACGGAGATCGCCGCCGGCTCCGGGCTCTACGTACCGCGGCTGTTCGACAACTACACGTCCTTCCGCGGCCGCCCGGCGGCGCTCTTCGCCCAGCCGGTGGTCCGCAGGCCCGGCGTCGGCGTGGTCACCGTCCTCGGCGGCGGGTACCCCGCCTCCGGCGCGGCCGGACCGGACCGGCTCCCGGTCCCGTACCTCCCGCAGGGGCTGCGCTACGACCCCCAGGAGGGGGCCGGAGAGGTGCAGACACCGCTGCTCGGCAGCCCGGCCGACGACCTGCTGATCGGCGACCGGGTCTGGTTCCGTCACGCCAAGGCGGGCGAACTGTGCGAGCGCTTCGACGCGTTGCACCTCATCGAGGGCGACCGGGTGAGCGCCACCGTCCCGACCTACCGGGGCGAGGGCCGCACCTTCCTCTAGCCGGCCTGGTACACGCGGTCCGTCTGGTCGGGGACGACGCTCGTGTCGCCCCGGCGGACGGGGCCCGCCGTACCGTCGTGGTCGACGTAGCCCGTGGTCGAGCACGGGTACGGGGTGGTCTTCTGCTTCTTCGGCTCGATGAACATCGGGTTCACGATCCACTTGCCGTCGCTGTCGTCGTACGCGCGGCACATCAGCTCGTTCTTGTTCCGGTTCACCACGAGCCGCAGCGCGGTCGCGTCCCGCAGGAACGTGACGTCGGTGTCGGAGTCGCCGGCGGCGAACACCTGGCGGCGGGCGGCCGGCTGCACCTTCTCGGCGGCCGCGCCCCGCACGCCGAAGACCTCCTGGTTGATCCAGCAGCGCTTGCCGTCGATGTACGTGATCATCGTGTCGGCGCCGTCCTTCACCGACCCGCAGCCCTGCAGGTGCGCGGTGAGCTTCCCGCCGGACGTGGTCGTGTTGCGGATGCCGATGACGTGGTCCGCGGCGACGCCGACCCCCTTGGCCCAGACCTCGACGACCGGCTGCGGCGAGGCCGAGCTGATCCAGACGTCGAAGCCGGCCTTCTGCAGGCCGCCGATGAGGTCCTTCTGCTGGTCGTAGTAGCGGACCCAGCCGGTGACCGTGCCGGTGCCGACCTGCTGCGTGGCGCCGACGGGCGCGGCCAGGTTCTCGGTGCGGGCGGCGGCCGCGAAGCCGCGGACCTCGCGGGCGGTCCAGCCCTGCATCAGCTGGGGCAGCCAGGCGTACGCGGGCTCGATGGTGCGGTGGTCCCAGCCGGCGAAGGCGGCGGCGCCGGAGCGGGTCGCGGCCTTTCCGTAGACGGCGGCGAGTTCGTCGGCGCAGCCCGCGCCGGCGGGTGTGCCGGTGGGCAGCGGGGCGCCGGGGCGGGCGAGGGCGCCGCAGGCGTCGGCGAGGGCCCGGGCGGCGGCCGGGGTGAGGTAGCGGCTGGTGGCGGTCCAGTCCCCGGCGGCGGGCTGGCGGATCTTGCCGTTCCGCAGCAGCCAGTACATCTGGGCGTCGCCCACGTCGTTCTTGACGACGGTGTTGTCCCAGTCGAAGACGGCGACGGGCTTGGTGCGGCTGGGCCGGTACGGGTTGCACTTCCCGTACGCGTCGATCAGCTGCTGGAGCCGGGCCTGGTTGTCCCCGTACCAGCCGCCCGCGAGCCGCGGGGTGGTGCAGTGGGCCGCCTGGGCGGCGGGCGCGGTGGCGACGAGGGTGCCGGCGGCCATCGCGACGGCGGCGCCGACGGCCTGGAGCCGTCGTACGGTGCTGCGTGGGGTCACTGAGGTGAACACTCCTCTTTCTCACGAAGATCATCTCGGACGGTAGGACACGACAGCCGGGCGTCGTGCGACGCCCGGCTGTCGGGGGGATGGAGTACGGGTGAACGGTGGGGGCGCCCACCCGCGGGTCTGCCTACAGGGGCGTCACGTACGCGCCCGAGATGCCGCCGTCGACCAGGAAGTCGGTGGCGTTGATGAACGAGGAGTCGTCGCTCGCGAGGAAGGCGACGGCGGCCGCGATCTCGGTGGGCTCCGCGAACCGGCCCAGCGGGATGTGCACCAGGCGGCGGGCCGCCCGCTCCGGGTCCTTGGCGAACAGCTCCTGAAGCAGCGGGGTGTTGACCGGCCCCGGGCACAGGGCGTTGACGCGGATGCCCTCGCGGGCGAACTGCACGCCGAGCTCGCGCGACATGGCGAGCACGCCGCCCTTGGAGGCGGTGTACGAGATCTGCGAGGTGGCGGCGCCCATGATGGCCACGAAGGACGCGGTGTTGATGATGGAGCCGCGGCCCTGGCGCTGCATGTACGGCAGGGCGGCCTTGCAGCAGAGGTAGACGGAGGTGAGGTTGACGTCCTGGACCCGCTTCCAGGCCTCCAGGCCGGTGGTGAGGATCGAGTCGTCGTCCGGGGGCGAGATGCCCGCGTTGTTGAAGGCGATGTCGACGGATCCGTAGGTGTCGAAGGCCGTCTTGAAGAGGGCCTCGACCTCCTCCGGGCTGGTGACGTCGACCTTCACGAACAGGCCGCCGACCTCCTCGGCCGCGGCCTTGCCGGCGCTCGCGTCGATGTCGGCGCAGACCACGTTGGCGCCCTCGGAGGCCAGCCGGCGGGCGGTGGCGAGACCGATGCCGCTGCCGGCTCCGGTGATGACGGCGGTGCGGCCGACCAGGCGGCGGCAGACGATCTCGGTGTCAGAAGTGGTCATGATGGGCTCAGGCCTCCGTGCTGATGAAGACGTTCTTGGTCTCGGTGAATGCGGTCAGGGCGTCGGGTCCGAGCTCGCGGCCGAGTCCGGACTGCTTGTAGCCGCCGAAGGGCGTCCAGTAGCGGACGCTGCTGTGGGAGTTGACGGACAGGTTGCCCGCGGCGACGGCGCGCGAGACGCGCAGCGCGCGGCCGATGTCGCGGGTCCAGAGGGAGCCGGAGAGCCCGTACTCGGTCGCGTTGGCCAGGCGTACGGCGTCCTCCTCGTCCTCGAAGGGGAGGACGACGGCGACGGGGCCGAAGACCTCCGCGGCCGCCACGGGCGCGGTGGGGGCGACGTCCGTGACGAGGGTGGGCGGGTACCAGAAGCCGGGGCCCTCGGGGGCGGTGCCGCGGATCGCGGTGAGGTCGTCGGTGACGTACGACCGCACGCGCTCCAGTTGCACGCGGGAGATCAGCGGCCCCATCTGGGTCTTCTCGTCGGCGGGGTCGCCGACCACGACGCCTTCGATGCCGGGGGCGAGCAGCTCCAGGAACCGGTCGTAGGCGGAGCGCTGGACGAGGATCCGCGTACGGGCGCAGCAGTCCTGGCCGGTGTTGTCGAGGAAGGCCATCGGGGCGGCCGCCGCGGCGGCTTCGAGATCCGCGTCGGCGAAGACGATGTTGGGGCTCTTGCCGCCGAGTTCGAGGGTGACGCGCTTCACCCGGTCGGCGCACTTGGCCATGATCTGCTTGCCGACCGGGGTGGATCCGGTGAAGACGATCTTCGCGACGCCCGGGTGCTCGACGAGCGCGTCTCCGGCGACGGTCCCGCGGCCGGGGAGCACCTGGAAGAGGTGCTCGGGGATCCCGGCTTCGAGGGCGAGTTCGGCGAGGCGCAGCGCGGTGAGCGGGGTGGTCTCGGCGGGCTTGAGGAGGACGGCGTTGCCGGCGGCCAGGGCCGGGGCGAGGCCCCAGGCTGCGATCGGCATGGGGAAGTTCCACGGGGCGATCACGCCGATGACGCCGAGGGGTTCGAGGAAGGTGACGTCGATGCCGCCGGCGACGGGGATCTGCCGGCCGGAGAGCCGTTCCACTCCCCCGGCGGCGAATTCGAGCAGGTCGCGGACGTTGCCGGCTTCCCAGCGGGCGTTGCCGATGGTGTGTCCGGCCTCGCGGACCTCCAGCCGGGCCAGTTCCTCGATGTGCTCGTCGACGACCGCGGCGAAGCGGCGCAGCAGCCGGGCCCGGTCGGCGGGGGCGGCCGCCGCCCAGCCGCGCTGGGCCGCGGCGGCCCGCGCGACGGCGGCGTCGACATCGTCCCGTGTGGCGGCCGGGACGATGGCGACGACTTCCTCGGTGGCCGGATTCAACACTGTCAATTTGTCGGGGGCCAGCACATCGGACACGTGTCGCCTCACAGAGGTTCGGGGGCAGAGATGACGGTGAGTGGGCTACCAGGTGACTACAGGCGTTCGAAGGAGCGGCGCAGTTCCCAGTCGGTGACGGCGGAGTCGTACGCGTCCAGTTCCACGCGGGCCATGTTGCGGTAATGGGCGACCACTTCGGGCCCGAACGCGGCCTTGGCGATCTCGCTGTTCTCCCAGAGCTCCGCGGCCTCGCGCAGGGTGGTGGGAACGTGCGCGAAGTCCGCCGTGTACGCGTTGCCCGCGCAGGCCTCGGGCAGTTCGAGGCGGTTCTCGATGCCGTACAGACCGGCGGCGACCAGGCCGGCGACGGCGAGGTACGGGTTCACGTCCCCGCCCGGGAGGCGGTTCTCGAAGCGCATGGAGCGGCCGTGGCCGACGACTCGGAGCGCACAGGTCCGGTTGTCCACGCCCCAGGCGACGGCGGTCGGCGCGAAGGATCCCGGCCGGAAACGCTTGTACGAGTTGATGTTCGGGGCGTAGAGAAGGGAGAAGTCGCGCAGCGCGGCCAGCTGGCCGGCCAGGAAGTGTCGCATCACCGGTGACATTCCGCCCGGGCCGTCGCCGGCCATCGCGTTGTGCCCGTCGGCGTCGCCCAGCGAGAGGTGGATATGGCAGGAGTTGCCCTCGCGCTCGTCGAACTTGGCCATGAAGGTGAGCGAGACGCCTTCCTGGGAGGCGATCTCCTTGGCGCCGGTCTTGTAGACGGCGTGCTGGTCGCAGGTGGTCAGCGCCTCGTCGTAGCGGAAGGCGATCTCGTGCTGGCCGAGGTTGCACTCCCCCTTCGCGGACTCGACGATCAGGCCCGCGGCCTGCATCTCGTTGCGGATCCGGCGCAGCAGGGGCTCGATGCGGCCGGTCCCGAGGACCGAGTAGTCGATGTTGTACTGGTTGGCCGGGGTCAGCCCGCGGTAGCCCGAGTTCCAGGCCTGCTCGTACGTGTCCTGGAAGACCATGAACTCCAGCTCGGTGCCGACCATGGCCGTGTACCCCTGGTCGGCGAGGCGCTCCAGCTGGCGGCGCAGGATCTGCCGGGGCGCGGCGACCACGGGCGAGCCGTCGTTCCAGGCGAGGTCCGCGAGGAGGAAGGCGCTGCCCGGGTTCCACGGGATCCGGCGCAGGGTCGCGAGGTCGGGGTGCATGGCGAAGTCCCCGTAGCCGCGGTCCCAGGAGGACATCTCGTATCCGTCGACGGTGTTCATGTCCGTGTCGACGGCGAGGAGGTAGTTGCAGCCCTCGGTGCCGTGGGCGAGGACCTCGTCGAGGAAGAACTGTGCGGCGAACCGCTTGCCCTGGAGCCGCCCCTGCATGTCGGGGAAGGCCAGGACGACGGTGTCGATCTCGCCGCTCGCCACGAGAGCGCGGAGCTCCTCGGGCGCGAGCGGAGGCTTGCGGTCTACCACTGGAATCTCTCCTTCGGTGAGCCGAGAACGCCTAAGGTATTGAACAGAACCATTGCTTGGGAAGGGGAGGAGCCAAGATGACCGACACGGCGAGCGAAGGCGGCGCGATCGCGCGGCTGAATCCCGTACTGCGACAGGTGCGGGCGGGCAACGGTTTCGAGGAGGCCCTGGAGCAGATCCTCCAGGTGGTCCGGCTGGGTCTGGTGCCGGGCGGCGAACGGCTGCCGCCCGAGCGGGAGCTGGCGGAGCGGATGGGGATCAGCCGGGTCACCCTGCGCGAGGTGCTGAAGGTGCTCCAGGACCAGGGCCTGGTGGAGGCCCGGCGCGGGCGGTACGGCGGAACGTTCGTGCTCCCCCGCCCCGACACCCCGGCCGGCGGCAGCGAGGACGAGCTGCGCCGGCGCGTGGTGGGCGTGGACATCGAGGACGTCCTGCGGTTCCGCGAGGTCCTGGAGGTCGGCGCGGCCGGACTGTGCGCCTCCCAGGGGCTCACCGAGGCGGGCTCCGAGCGGCTGCTCGGCGCCCTGGCCGCCACCCATGACGCCCCGCTGACCGACTACCGGCGCCAGGACACCCTCTTCCACCTCACCCTGTGCGAGCTCGCCGGATCGGCCACCCTCACGGCCCAGTACGCCGCCGTGCGGGCCACGGTGAACGACCTGCTGGACTGCATCCCGCTGCTGGTGCGGAACCTGGAGCACTCCCAGCAGCAGCACAGCTCGCTCGTGGAGGCGGTGCTGGAGCGCCACCCGGACGCGGCGCGCGAGGTGATGCGCGAACACTGCTGCGGAACGGCGGCCCTGCTGCGCGGATTCCTGGCCTAGAACGGACGCGGCGGATGCGGCCCGAGAGGTTTTCGTTACCCCCGTTTAACGCAGGGGTCTTGCGCACTCCACTCCCCTACGGCAAAGGTACGCCCCACAACCATTGCCCTAGGCAGGAGCGCACATGGCCGACGACACCGAGGCACGGCTCGCAGCCGTACCCGAACCCACCACGTCCCCCGAGGGCGGCGACAGCTCCGACGGCTATCTGGAGCGGCGTACGCTGCGCCGCGGCAGCGCCGGCTGGCTGCTGCTGACCGGCCTCGGCGTCGCGTACGTCGTCTCCGGCGACTTCTCCGGCTGGAACGTCGGCCTCGCCCAGGGCGGCTTCGGCGGGCTCGCCATCGCCACCGTCCTGATGGGCGCGATGTACGCCTGCCTCGTCTTCTCCCTCGCGGAACTGTCCGCGATCCTGCCGACGGCGGGCGGCGGCTACGGTTTCGCCCGCCGGGCGCTCGGCACCTGGGGCGGCTTCCTCACCGGCACCGCGATCCTGATCGAGTACATCCTGGCCCCGGCCGCCATCGCCATCTTCATCGGCGACTACGTCGAATCCCTGAACCTCTTCGGCCTCACCTCCGGCTGGCCGGTCTACCTCGCCTGCTTCGCCGTCTTCATCGGCATCCACCTGTGGGGCGTCGGCGAGGCCCTGCGCTTCTCCCTCGTCGTCACCGCCATCGCCGTGCTCGCGCTGATCGTCTTCGCGCTCGGCGCCTTCACCGAGTTCGACCCCTCGAACCTCGACAACATCGCCGTGGACACCACCGCCGCCGGATCCAGCTCCTGGCTGCCGCTGGGCGTCCTCGGCATCTGGGCCGCCTTCCCCTTCGGCATGTGGTTCTTCCTCGGCGTCGAGGGCGTACCGCTGGCCGCCGAGGAGGCCAAGGACCCGGTGCGCTCCATGCCCCGGGCCCTGTCGATCTCCATGGGCATCCTCGTCCTGCTCGCCCTGCTCACCTTCCTGGCCTCGACCGGCGCCCGCGGCGCCGACGCCATCAAGGACGCGGGGAACCCGCTGGTCGTCGCCCTCGAAGGGGACCCCGGCCTCTCCTGGCTGAAGACCTTCGTCAACTACGCCGGGCTCGCGGGCCTCGTGGCCTCCTTCTTCTCCCTCATCTACGCCGGCTCCCGCCAGCTCTTCGCCCTCTCCCGGGCCGGCTACCTGCCGCGCTTCCTCTCCCTCACCTCGAAGCGCAAGGCCCCGTACCTCGGCCTGCTCATCCCCGGCGCGATCGGCTTCGCGCTCGCCGCTGCCACCGGCAACGGCCCGCGCATGCTCAACATCGCGGTGTTCGGCGCGACGATCTCGTACGCGCTGATGGCCCTCTCGCACATCGTGCTCCGCAGGCGGGAGCCGGGCCTGGAGCGCCCGTACCGCACGCCCGGCGGCATCGCCACCTCCTCGGTGGCCTTCGTCCTCGCCCTCTCGGCGCTGGTCGCCACCTTCCTGGTGGACAAGGACGCGGCGTTCATCGCCCTCGGTGTGTACGCCGTCGCCCTCGCCTATTTCGCGTTCTACAGTCGGCACCACCTCGTGGCCTCCGCTCCGGAGGAGGAGTTCGCGGCGCTGGCGCAGGCCGAGGCCGAACTCACCCGAGACTGACCGCCGTTCCCCGAACCCTGGAGGTAACAACCGTGCCCAGGCCGCTCATCGGCATCACGACCTACGTGGAGGAATCCACCCGCTACGGGGTGTGGGACGTCCCCACGTCCCTCGTCCCCACCGGGTACCACGAACTCGTCCAGGCGGCGGGCGGCGCGGCCGTGCTGCTCCCGCCGGACGAATCCGGTTCGGCGGCGGAGGTGCTGAGCCGGCTGGACGGCCTGGTCGTCGCGGGCGGCCCCGACGTGGACCCGGTCCGCTACGGGGCCGAGCGGGACCCTCGTACGGGCGCTCCCGCCACGCGGCGGGACGAGTGGGAACTCTCCCTGATCGAGGCGGCCTTGGCGGCGGGCCTGCCGGTGCTGGGCATCTGCCGGGGCATGCAGGCGCTGAACGTGGCCCTGGGCGGCACGCTGGTCCAGCACATCGACGGCCATGCGGTCGCCCCTGGTGTCATGTCCTGGCACCCGGTCCGCCCGGTCGAGGGGACCCGGTACGCGGCGCTGGTCCCGGAGGAGGCGGAGGTGCCGACCTACCACCACCAGGCGGTCGACCGCCTGGGCGCGGGCCTGATCGCCTCGGCCCACGCGGTCGACGGCACGGTGGAGGCCATCGAACTCCCCGACCCGGCGCACTGGGTCCTCGGCGTCCAATGGCACCCGGAACGCGACAAGGACACCCGCGTGATGTCCGCGCTGGTCGAAGCGGCCTCGCTCAGCGCGGTGGTCCCGGCCTGACGGAGGCCGGTCGGGCGATCAGGCCGATCAGCCCGAGGAGTCCGAGGAGCCTGAGGAGTCCGAGGAACAGGAACGCGGGCCGGGCCACCGGACCGCAGGTCAGGGGCGGGCCCGGGTCAGCGACAGCAGGTCGCGGGCCGGGCCCGCCGGCCTGGCCCCCACCGGCCACACCGCCCGCAGGGCCCGCCCCAGCGCCGCCCCCGTCACCGGGACCTCGACGAGGCGCCGGGCCGCCAGCTCCTCCCCCACCGCCAGCTCCGAGAGCACGCACGGCCCGGCCCCGCTCAGCGCCGCGGCCTTCACCGCCGTCGTCGACGCCAGCTCCAGCAGCGGCGCCGCCAGGCCGCCGCTCTCCGCCAGCGCGGCGTCCAGCACCTGCCGGGTCCCCGAGCCCCACTCCCGCAGGATCAGCGGCGTCGCCGCCAGCTCCTGCGCCGCCACCCCCCGCGAGCGCCGCGCCCACGCGTGCCCCGGAGCCACCGCCACCACCAGCCGGTCCTGCGCGATCACCGCCGAGTCCAGCCCCTCCGGCACCGACAAGCCCTCCACGAACCCCAGGTCCGCCTCGTGGGCCAGCACCCGTTCCGCGACCACCGCCGAGTTCCCCGCGTGCAGCGACACCGCCGTTCCCGGCCGCTGCCCGCGCAGCGCGATCAGCCACCCCGGCAGCAGGTACTCCGCGATGGTCATGCTGGCCGCCACCCGCAGCCGCGAGTCCCGCCGCCCGCGCAGCGCCTGCGCCCCGGCGTCGAACGCCTCCGCCGCCTCCACCACGCGCCGCGCCCAGTCCGTGACCAGCGCCCCCTCCGCCGTCAGGGTCGACCCCCGCGGCGAGCGGTCCACCAGCGCCACGCCCAGCCGCGTCTCCATCGCGCGGATCCGGCTGCTCGCGGCGGGCTGGGTGATGCCCATGCGCTTGGCCGCGCCGCTCAGGCTGCCGATCCGGGCGACCGCGAGCAGCAGCTCCAGCGCCCCCAGGTCCGGTACCCGGTGTGCCAGCGGAACCCACTCCTCGTTACCCATAAAGTCAGTTTATGGCCTTATAGAGAGATGGCCTCTGCCGTCCGCCGGGCCCCGCCACGAGGCTGGGTCCATGGCCACCACCCTCGCGCGACCCCGCGCCCACACCTCCCGGAACCCCGAAGCCCACAAGGCCTTCCCGGCGCTCCGTCACCTCGGCCCCAACTGGTACGCGTCCGTCATGGGCACGGCGATCGTCGCCAACGCCGGCGCGACCCTCCCGTACCAGGTGCCCGGCCAGCGCGTGGCCTGCCAGATCGTCTGGGCGCTGTCCGCGGCGGCCCTCGCCCTCCTGCTCACCGCCCGCGCCGGCCACTGGCTCCACCACCGCGACCAGGCCCGCGCCCACCTCCTCGACCCCGCCGTGGCCCCCTTCTACGGATGTCTCGCGATGGCCCTGCTGGCCGTCGGCGGCGGCACCCTGATCGTCGGCAAGGACCTCATCGGCGTGCCCGCCGCCGTCGCCGTCGACGCCGTGCTCTTCACCGCCGGCACCGCGATCGGCCTGCTCATGGCCGTGGTGGTGCCGTACCTGATGATGGTCCGGCACAAGGTGGAGGCCGCGCAGGCCACCCCCGTGTGGCTGCTGCCCCTGGTCGCCCCGATGGTCTCCGCGGCCCTGGGGCCCCTGCTGATACCCCACCTGCCCGCCGGACAGCCCCGCGAGGCGCTGCTGCTGGCCTGCTACGCCATGTTCGGCATCAGCCTGCTGGCCACCCTGCTGATGCTGCCCCTGGTCTTCGGCCGGCTGATCGTGGGCGGTCCCCTGCCCCTGCTGCTGACCCCGACCCTGTTCCTGGTCCTGGGCCCCCTCGGCCAGTCCACCACCGCGGTCAACCAGCTCGCCGACGTGGCCCCCGAGGCGATCGGCGCCCCCTACGCCGGCGCGCTCGGTGCCTTCGCGGTGGTCTACGGAGTGCCCGTGATGGGCTTCGCCCTGCTGTGGCTGGCCCTCGCGGCCGCGATGCTGGTCCGGGCCGCCCGTAACGGCATGGGGTTCGCGATGACCTGGTGGGCGCTGACCTTCCCCGTCGGCACCTGCGTCACGGGCGCCGCCGGTCTGGCCCGCCACACCGGCCTGACCGCGTTCGCCTGGCTCGCGACCGCCCTGTTCCTGGCCCTGCTGACCGCCTGGCTGCTGGCCGCGGCCCACACCCTGCGCGGCCTGTCCACCGGCGCGCTGCTCCCCCGCTAACGCGCCGCCCGCAGGGCCGCCGCCAGTACCGCCGGGGCCTCGGCCAGCGAGGGTCCGTACCAGGTGAGGTGGCGGCCGCTGACCAGGGCGGAGGGACGGTCCGGGAAGGCCTCCGGGCCGTCCTCGCGCGTGAAGCGGTACGGCTCGTCGGGGAGCACCACCAGATCGCAGTCGGCGGCGGCCAGCTCCTCCACCGGCACCCGCGGATACCGCTCGGCGTGCCCGGCGTAGACGTTGTGCACGCCGAGGCGGGCCAGCAGATCGCCCGCGAAGGTGTCCCGGCCGAGCACCATCCACGGCCGCCGCCACACCGGTACGAACGCCCGCAGCGGGCCGGCCGGCGCCACCCGTGCCCAGGCCTCCTCGGCCTCGTCCAGCCACCGCGGCCTCGCCAGCCCCAGGGCCCCCACCAGCACCCGGGACAGCTCGGCCAGCGCCTGCGGCAGCTCCCGCACCTCGGTGACCAGCACCTCCACCCCGGCCGCGCGCAGCGCCGCCAGGTCCGGGACCCGGTTCTCCTCCTCGTTGGCGATGACCAGGTCCGGGCGCAGCGCCGTGATCCGCTCCACGTCGGGGTTCTTCGTCCCCCCGATGCGCACCGCGCCCCGCTCGGCGAGGTCCGCGGGATGCGTGCACCAGTCGGTCACCCCGACGAGCAGCCCGGGAGCGCTGACCGCCACCGCCTCGGTCAGCGAGGGCACGAGCGAGACGACCCGCGTCCGGCTGCGGCTCACTGCCCGGGCGAGGGCGGCTCGGAGGTCGCGTGGATGTGCTCGCCCACCGCCACGACCAGCAGCCGGGTGTCCTCGGAGACGGCCCGCCAGCGGTGGCGTACGCCGCCGGACAGGAACAGCGCGTCCCCGCTCTCCAGCCGGTACGCCCGCCCCTCCGCCTCCACCTGGCACGCGCCCGAGACCACGTACATCAGCTCGTCGTTGCGGTGCTGGTACTCGCGGCCGGCGTCCTGGTCGCCGGTGAACTCCAGCGCGTGCAGCTGGTGGTGTCCGCGTACGAGGGGGCGCACGCCCGGCACCGGGGTGAGCCCGGAGTCGTCCCCGGCCCGTACGAGATCGACCGTGCGCGCGGTGTCGGAGGCGGCCAGCAGCTCGACGGCCGTGGTCTCCAGGGCGTCGGCGACCCGCTCCAGGGAGCGCATGCTGGGCCGCGCCCGCTCGTTCTCTATCTGGCTCAGGAAGGGCACCGACAGGCCGCTGCGCGCCGATACGGCGGCGAGGGTGAGGTGCAGTGCCCGGCGGCGCTTGCGCACGGCCACGCCCACCCGGAGCGGTTCCTTGGCGTCCTTGTCCCGTTCCTTGTCGTCCGAGCCGTCCCTGTCGTCCATGGCGGGGCTGCCCTCCCCTTGTCTGGTCCGTCGGCGTACGTCGGCGTCCGTCTCACATCGGTGTGCTGTAAGCACCTTACGCAGCATCCGCCCCCGGTTTCGCGTGCAAGAGCCGACCAGGGTACGCCCCGGGTGAAACTCCCGTGCCGTTTCCGAGCGCTCTTGCGGCCATCTCCCGTGCCCCCGGGCGTAACCGTCGGCCGCGGGCGGGGTGCGGCATCATCGTCACCGTGACGACGACTCGACGCCTGATGCTGCTGGACACCGCCTCCCTCTACTTCCGCGCGTACTTCGGCGTGCCGGACTCCGTGAAGGCCCCGGACGGCACCCCCGTCAACGCGGTGCGCGGGCTGCTCGACTTCATCGGGCGCCTCGTCCAGGACCACCGCCCCGACGATCTGGTGGCGTGCATGGACGCCGACTGGCGGCCGCAGTGGCGGGTGGAGCTGATCCCCTCGTACAAGGCGCACCGGGTCGCCGAGGAGACCGAGAGCGGTCCGGACGTGGAGGAGACCCCCGACACGCTGTCGCCGCAGGTGCCGATCATCGAGGCGGCGCTGGACGCGTTCGGGATCGCCCGGGTGGGCGTCGCCGGGTACGAGGCCGACGACGTGATCGGCACGCTCACGGCGCGCGCCACGGGCCCGGTGGACATCGTCACCGGCGACCGGGACCTGTACCAGCTGGTCGACGACGCCCGGCAGCGGCGCGTGCTGTACCCGCTGAAGGGGGTCGGCACGCTCCAGGTGACGGACGAGGCGTGGCTGCGCGGGAAGTACGGGGTGGACGGCGCGGGGTACGCGGACCTGGCGCTGCTGCGCGGGGACCCGAGCGACGGGCTGCCGGGGGTCCCGGGGGTCGGCGAGAAGACGGCGGCGAAGCTGCTGGACGCGTACGGATCACTGGCCGGGATCATCGCGGCGATCGACGACCCAAAGTCGAAGCTGACACCTACGCAGCGCAAGCGGCTGGACGAATCCCGGCCGTATCTGGCGGTGGCTCCGAAGGTGGTCCGGGTGGCCTCGGACGTCCCGCTTCCGGAGTTCGACCCGGCGCTGCCCGCGGTGCCCGCGCAGCCGGAACTCGTCGATGCGCTGGCGCGCAGGTGGGGTTTGGGCGGAGCGGTATCGCGCCTCAGCAGCGCGCTGCGCCCTTGAGGTGCTAACTTAGGTAATCCTAAGTTTCAGGGGAGCAAGGGGAGACGCCGTGGCAGAAGGACGCGCCCGCAAGATCGGCACCGCAGTCGTCGTGCGCACAGAGCGGCTGACGCCGCACATGGTGCGCGTGGTGCTGGGCGGCGCCGGACTGGTCCGGTTCAGTGCGGGCGAGTTCGCGGACCAATACATCAAGCTCCTGTTCGCCCCCGAAGGCGTCACCTACCCCTCGCCGTGGGACCTGGACCGGATCCGCGCCGAGTACGCGCGGGAGGCCTGGCCGCGTCAGCGGGCGTACACGGTCCGCGCCTGGGACCCGGTGCACCTGGAGCTGACGCTCGACTTCGTCGTCCACGGCGACGAGGGGCTGGCGGGCCCCTGGGCGGCCCGCGTCCAGCCGGGTGAACTCGTCCGCTTCCTCGGCCCCGGTGGCGCGTACGCGCCGGATCCGGCGGCCGACTGGCACCTGCTGGTGGGCGACGAGAGCGCGCTGCCGGCGATCGCCGCCGCGATGGAGCGCATGCCGGTGGGCGCGCGGGTACGCGCGTTCGTGGAGGTCGAGGGCCCGGACGACGAGCAGAAGGTCGCCACCCCGGACGGCATCGTCCCGGTCTGGCTGCACCGCGGCTCCGGCCCGGTCGGCGAGATGCTCGTCGAGGCGGTCAGGGCCCTGGAGTTCCCCTCCCGCGACGTGCACGCCTTCGTCCACGGCGAGGCCGGCTTCGTGAAGGACCTCCGCCGCCACCTGCGCCTGGAGCGGGGCGTCCCCAAGGAACGCCTGTCGATCTCCGGCTACTGGCGGCTCGGCGAGACGGACGAGGGCTGGCGGGCGATCAAGCGCGACTGGAACGAGAGGGTCCTGGCCGAACAGGAATCGGCGGCCTGACGTACGCGGCGGGCCGCCCTGGGGACGCCTGGGGCGCTTGGGGCGCTTGGGGCACTTGGGGACCGCCCCGCACGAGCCCCGGCCCCGCCGGCACAGCGGGCGGAGTCGCCCGTTCGGCGGGACAATGTCGCCATGCGTACGCTCCACTCGCTCGGTGTGGCAGGAGCCGCCGTCGTACTGGCCGCGACCGGCGCCGCCGCCGCGCCCAGCCCACCGCCCGCGCCGAAACCCCAGATCACGGACGCGGAAGTGGACGCCGCGCTCGGGCGCCTGCCCGGGTTCGTCACCGACGCCATGCGCAGCACCGGGGTCCCCGGGGCCGCCGTCGCCGTCGTCCACGACGACAAGGTCGTCTACCTCAAGGGCTTCGGCGTCCGCCGCACCGACGCGCCCGGGGCCATCGGCCCGGACACCGTCTTCCAGGTCGCGTCCGTCTCCAAACCGATTTCCTCCACGGTGGTGGCCGGCGCCCTGAAGGACCCCGCCGACTGGAACGGCCGCACCGAACTCCCCGGCTTCGCCCTGAAGGACCCCTGGGTGACCGGTCACGTCACCACCGCCGACCTCTTCTCCCACCGCAGCGGCCTCCCCGACCACGCGGGCGACCTCCTCGAAGACCTCGGCTATGACCAGGCGTACATCCTCGACCACCTCCGCCTGGAGCCCCTCACCCCCTTCCGCGCGAGCTACAACTACACCAACTTCGGCCTCACCGCCGCCGCCGAGGCCGTCGCCCGGCAGCAGGGCACGACCTGGGAGAAGCTCAGCCAGGACACCCTGTTCAAGCCCGCCGGGATGACGCACACCAGCACCGAGTTCTCCTCCTTCGTCAACGCCCCCGACCACGCGGCCACCCACGTCAAGAACCCGGACGGGACCTGGTCGCCCCGATTCGTGCGCGACCCCGACGCCCAGGCCCCGGCCGGCGGCGTGAGCTCCACCGTCACCGACATGGCCCGCTGGCTGCGCCTCCAGCTCGCCGGCGGCACCCTCGACGGGAAGCGGATCATTCCCTCCGGCACCCTGGCGGCCACGCGCCTGCCGCACATCGTGTCGCAGGCGCCGACCCCGCCCCTGGACCACACCGGCTTCTACGGGCTCGGCTGGAACGTCTCGTACGACGACGCGGGCCGGCTGCGCCTGAGCCACTCCGGCGGGTTCGAACTCGGCGCCAACACCAACGTCACGCTGCTCCCGCTGGAGAAGCTCGGCATCGTCGTCCTCACCAACGGCGCCCCGGTCGGCATGGCCGACGCCATCGCGATGGACTTCTTCGACACCGCCGAGCACGGCGCGCCGACCACCGACTGGCTGCCGCTCTTCGCCGAGCTGTACGCCCAGCAACTCGGCCCCGGCCCCTCCGCCACCGACTACGCGCACCCGCCCGCGGGCGCGAAGCCGGCCCGCGCCGACAGCGCGTACACCGGCACCTACGTCAGCCCGTACTACGGAAAGCTGACCGTGACCGCTGAGGAGGGCGGCGGGCTCACCCTGTCGCTGGGCCCCAAGCCGATGCGCTTCCCGCTCACCCACTACGACGGGGACACCTTCAGCTACGTGACCTCCGGCGAGAACGCCGTCGGCCGCACCGGGGTGTTCTTCAAGGACGGCACGGTCCGCATCGAGTACCTGGACGCCAACCACCTGGGCACCTTCACCAAGCAGTAGCCGCATAGCCTGGACCCGATGAGACGCAGAGCCCAGGCACCCCCCTCGCCCCTGCCCCAGGTCGCCGGCATCGACCCGGTCCGGCTGCGGCTGCCCGCCGACCCCGACGGGCGCTGGCCCGACCTCGGCGGCTACCTCGCCGAGCGGTACGCCGGCGGCCGCGGCGCCGAGTCCATCGCGCACCTGCTGCGCGCCGGGCGGGTGTTCGGCCCCGGCGGACGGGTCCTGAGCCCGCAGGACCCGTACGAGCCGGGCGCCTACCTGTGGTTCCACCGGGACATGGCGCCGGAGCCCGTGGTGCCGTTCCCGATCCGCGTCGTCCACCGCGACGCGCACCTGCTGGTCGTGGACAAGCCGCACTTCCTGGCGACCACCCCGCGCGGCAGCCACGTCACGCAGACCGCCCTGGCCCGGCTGCGCACCGAGCTCGACCTGCCCGAGCTCAGCCCGGCGCACCGGCTGGACCGGCTGACCGCCGGACTGGTGATGTTCAGCGTCCGCCCCGAGGACCGCGGCGCGTACCAGCTGCTGTTCCAGGAGCGGCGGGTCGTCAAACAGTACGAGGCCCTCGCCGGCCACGACCCGGCGCTCACCCTCCCCCGCACGGTCCGCAGCCACATCGAGAAGACCCGCGGGATCATCGCGGCGGCCGAGGTCCCGGGCGCGGAACCGAACGCCGAGACCCTGGTCGAACTCCTCGCCACGAAGGGGGAGCTGGGCCGCTACCGGCTGACCCCGCACACCGGGCGCACCCACCAGCTGCGGGTGCACATGAACGGCCTCGGCCTGCCGATCCTCGGCGACCCGGTGTACCCGGAGGTCACCGACCCGGCCCCGGACGACTACCGCAGGCCGCTCCAGCTCCTGGCCCGTACGGTGTCGTTCACCGACCCGGTCACCGGCACCCCGCGCCGCTTCGAGAGCGGCCTGAGCCTTCGGGCCTGGCAGGACCTCGCCGGCTGGCGAGGTCCCGACAGGCCCGAGACGGGCTAGCCGCCGGAACCGGCGGGCCCACGAAGCCGCCTAGCCGACCGAGCTGTAGGCCACCACGCCGCGGAGCAGCGCGTCCACGGCCTTGCGGGCGTTGCGGGCCACCGTGCTCCCGCTGTCACCGGACGCCGAGGGAGCCGCCGCCGCGATCTGCCCCAGCACGTCGATGACCTGCTTGCACCAGCGCACGAAGTCGCCGGCCGGCATCTCCGCCTCCCGCAGCACCTCGTCCAGGCTCTTGTCGGAAGCCCACTGGTACGCCGCCCACGCGAAGCCCAGGTCCGGCTCGCGCTGGCCCACGCCCTCCGCCTGGTTGATGCGGTGCTCCTCCTCCAGCGCGTCGAGCCGGCCCCAGATCCGGACCATCTCGCCCAGCGCCGCCTTCGCCGCGCCGCCCGGCACCTTCGGCGCCACCGCGTCGTCGGACTGCCGTGCCTCGAACACCAACGCCGAGACGCAGGCGGCCAGTTCCGCCGGGGACAGTCCCTCCCAGACGCCCTCGCGCAGGCACTCCGACGCCAGCAGGTCGAGCTCCCCGTACAGCCGGGCGAGCCGCTTGCCGTGCACGGTGACCTCGTCCTCGCGCAGGTAGTCCAGCTCGGTCAGCAGCGCGTGGATCCGGTCGAAGGTGCGGGCGATCGTGTTCGTCCGGCCCTCGATGCGCCGCTCCAGCTGCTGGGTGTCCCGCTTGAGGCGGTGGTAGCGCTCCGCCCAGCGGGCGTGGTCCTCGCGCTCGTCGCAGCCGTGGCAGGGGTGCGCCCGCAGCTCGGCGCGCAGCCGCGTGATCTCGCGGTCGTCGGCCGCCGCGGACCGGCCGCGCCCGCGCCGCTCCGGCGCGATGTGCCCGGCCTTGGCCCGCAGTTGGGACGCCAGGTCCCGACGGGACTGCGGCGAGCGCGCGTTGAACGTCTTGGGGATGCGCATCCGCTCGATGGCCTCGACCGGGACCGGGAAGTCGATCGCGGCGAGCCGCTTGACCTGCCGCTCCGCCGTCAGCACCAGCGGCCGCGGGCCCTCGGCGTACTCGTACCCCCGGTGCCCGTTGACCCGCCCGGCCGGCACGCCCGGGTCCAGGACCAGCGCGAGCCCGGCGAACTTGCCGGTCGGCACGTGGATGATGTCGCCCGGCTTGAGCTTCTCCAGCGAACCGGCCGCCTGCACCCGCCGCTGGGCCGCGCCCTGCTTGGCCAGGTCCGTCTCGCGGTCCTTGAGGTCGCGGCGCAGCTGCGCGTACTCCTCGAAGTTCCCGAGGTGGCAGGTCATGCCCTCCCGGTAGCCCTCCAGGCCCTCCTCGTTGCGCTGCACCTGCCGGGAGATCCCGACGACCGAGCGGTCGGCCTGGAACTGCGCGAACGAGGTCTCCAGCAGCTCGCGCGAACGGTGCCGCCCGAACTGCTGGACCAGATTCACGGCCATGTTGTACGACGGCTTGAAGCTGGAGCGCAGCGGATACGTACGGGTACCGGCGAGCCCGGCGAGCCCCGCCGGGTCCATGCCCCGCTGCCACAGCACCACGGCGTGGCCCTCGACGTCGATGCCGCGCCGTCCGGCCCGGCCGGTGAGCTGCGTGTACTCGCCGGGGGTGATGTCGGCGTGCTGCTCGCCGTTCCACTTGACCAGCTTCTCCAGGATCACCGTGCGGGCGGGCATGTTGATGCCCAGCGCGAGGGTCTCGGTGGCGAAGACGGCCTTGACGAGGCCTCGGACGAACAGCTCCTCCACGACCTCCTTGAAGGTCGGCAGCATGCCGGCGTGGTGCGCGGCGATGCCCCGCTCCAGGCCCTCGAGCCACTCGTAGTACCCCAGGACGTGCAGGTCCTCGGCGGGGATGGACGCGGTCCGCTCCTCGACGATCTCACGGACCTTGAGACGGGCCGCGTCGTCGTTGAGCCGCAGGCCCGCGAACAGGCACTGCTGGACGGCGGCCTCGCATCCGGCCCGGCTGAAGATGAAGTTGATGGCGGGCAGCAGCCCGTCGCCGTCGAGGCGGGCGATGACCTCGGGGCGGCTCGGGGTCCAGATCCGGCCGCGGGAGCGCCGCTCGCGCTCGCGGTCGGCCTCGCGGACCATCTTGCCGCGCCGCCGGTCCTTCGGGCTGTACGTGCGGGTGTTCTCCTCGCGCGCCATGCGCAGCAGGTCGGGGTTGACCTCGCGGCGCGCGGAGCCGCGGCCCCCGTGGTCGGACTCCTCCTCGAAGAGGTCGTAGATCTTGCGGCCGGCCATGACGTGCTGCCACAGCGGGACGGGCCGCTCCTCGGAGACGATCACCTCGGTGTCGCCGCGCACGGTGTCGAGCCAGTCGCCGAACTCCTCGGCGTTGGACACGGTGGCCGACAGGGACACCAGCGTGACCGACTCGGGGAGGTGGATGATCACTTCCTCCCAGACCGCTCCGCGGAACCGGTCGGAGAGGTAGTGCACCTCGTCCATCACGACGTAGCCGAGGCCGCGCAGCGACTGCGAGCCCGCGTACAGCATGTTGCGGAGCACCTCGGTGGTCATCACGACCACGGGCGCCTCGGAGTTGACGCTGTTGTCACCGGTCAGCAGGCCCACCTTGTCGGCGCCGTAGCGCTTGACGAGGTCGGCGTACTTCTGGTTCGACAGGGCCTTGATGGGCGTCGTGTAGAAGCACTTGCGGCCCTGGCCGAGGGCGAGGTGCACGGCGAACTCGCCGACGATCGTCTTGCCCGAGCCGGTCGGGGCGGCGACGAGGACGCCCTTGCCGGCCTCGAGTGCCTTGCAGGCGTCGACCTGGTACGCGTCCAGGTCGAATTCGTACATCTCGCGGAAGGGGGCCAGGGCGGAGGCCTCTTCGGCGGCGCGGATCCGGGCAGCGGCGTACCGCTCGGCGGGTGAGAGTTCTTCGGTCATCTTGTTGTCGAGCCTACCCGCCGCCCCTGACAACAGTCGCGATCATTTATACGGACTGCCGGGCCGCCCCCGGGACGGCGCTAGGCCAGCAGCCGCAGGGCCCCCGGAACGCAGTCGGCGGTCACCGGCAGCGGTCCCAGCGGCTCGCCGTCCGCGTACGCGGTGATCCCGGCGGCCTCCAGCGTGATCTTCGCGGCCCGGTGGACGGTCACCTTCGGGTGGCCGAGGTGCGTCCCCTTGTATACCTGCGGAAAGACCCTGAGCAGGGTGGCCCGGCTGCAGTCGCCCACGACCACGACGTCGAAGAGCCCGTCGTCCGGGACGGCGTCCGCGCAGATGCGCATGCCGCCGCCGTACGAGCTCCCGTTGCCGACGGCCACCAGCGTGGCCTCGGTCTCGATCACCGGGCCGTCGTCGAGGGTGATCCGGTACGGGAACGGCCGGAAGGCGGCCAGCTCGGCGAGGATCGCCAGGTCGTACTTGAACCGGCCCGCCGGGAGCCGCATCCGGTTGCCGCGGTCGTTGACCCGCGAATCGAAGCCCGAGCACAGCACGGTCCCGTACCAGGTCTCCCGCTGCTCCGGGGTCCCCGTCACCCGCCCGAGGTCGATCTCGCGGATCCGGCCCTCCTTGAGCGCCTCGGCGGCCAGCCGCCCCGCCTGCGCGGGCTCCCCTACGGGCAGCCCCATGGCCCGCGCGAAATCGTTCCCGGTCCCCACGGCGACCACCCCGAGCGGTACCAGCGTCCCGGCCAGGGCTTGCAGGGCCAGGGAGACCACGCCGTCGCCGCCGACGGCGATCACCGCCCCGGTGCCCTCCCGGACGGCGGTGCGCAGCCGGGCCAGCGCGTCCCCGGCATCGGCGCCGAGGACCGTCCGTACGGAGAATCCGGCGGCCCGGAGCGCGGAAGCGGCCGGCTGCGCGGCGTGCGCGCCCCGGCCGCGTCCCGCGGTGGGATTGACGAGGAGGGTGATCTCAGCGCTCACCCACCGGAATGTACCTGTCAGGTCGCGTCGTCGTAACCGTTGATCTGCCTGCGGCCGCCGTCGGCCTGCTCGGGCAGGGCGGTCGGGGCCTGGACGGGCTCCATCGCACCGATCGGCGCGGGCGTCAGGTCCAGCTCGGACGCCTCGTCGTCGTCGAGCAGCGCGTCGGGGTTGCCGCGGCGCCGCCTGCGGTCGTTGACCAGGCAGATCCCGAGGGCGATGAAGTAGAGGGCGATGATCGGCGCGGCCAGCGACAGCATGGTCAGCGGGTCGCCGGTGGGCGTGGCGAACGCGGCGAAGATCGTGATGCCCAGCACCATGGCCCGCCACCAGCTCGCCAGCCGCTTCGCGGTGAGGACCCCGGTGAAGTTGAGGAGGATCAGCAGCAGCGGCAGCTCGAACGCGAGGCCGAAGACGACGACCATGCGCGTGACCAGGTCGAGGTAGTCGTCGACCGGGAGCAGGTTGCGCGCGTTCTCGGGGGTGAATTCGAGGAGGATCTGCGCGGTCTTCGGCAGGAGCTTGTACGCGAGCACCGCGCCGGCGCCGAACAGCGGAGCGCCGACGGCGACGAAGCCCATCGCGTAGCGCTTCTCGTGGTTGTGCAGGCCGGGGGCGACGAAGGCCCAGAGCTGGTAGAGCCACACCGGGGCCGAGAGCACCACACCGGCGGTGAGCGAGACCTTGAGGGCGATCGAGAACGGGGCGATGAGGCCGTTCACGGTCATGTCGGCGCAGGGCCGGCCGTTGCGCTGCGAGACCACCCCGTTGGTGCAGCCGACGGAGTCCAGCATCGGCTTCAGCATGAAGTCGATCAGGTTCTTGTAGTAGAAGGCCGCCACGACAGTGATCACGAGGATCGCCAGGACCGACTTCAGCAGGCGGTTTCTCAGCTCACGCAGGTGCTCGACAAGAGGCATCCGCCCTTCGGCGTCCTTCTCCTGCTTGCCTTGCTTCTCCTGCTTGCGGGCAGACTTGAGCAACCCACGTCCCTTGTCTCGTTGCAGATGACCGGCGTGATCGCGGCCGCGGACCGGCGGTCCGGCGGCCGGGGGATCAGCCCTGGGTGGTGTGGTTCGGCTCGCTGACCGGACGCGAGCTGGTCACGTCGCCGGGAGCGGCCTTGATCGTGCGCGGGGCGGCGGCCTGCTGCGGGGCCTGGTCCGCGACGGTCGCGGCGGTGGTGTTGTCCTCCGCCGCGCTCTCCGCCTTCATGGCCTTGGCCTCGCTCTTGAGGATGCGGGCCGACTTGCCCAGGGAGCGCGCCATGTCGGGGAGCTTCTTGGCACCGAACAGCAGGAAGATCACGGCGATGATCAGGAGGATCTCAAGAGGCTTCAGATTGCCGATCATGTCTGACTTCCTTCTCACCGAAACGGCTGATTGTGGTGTCCGCGGCCGCGGATCTTGATCCGTGACCGCTCAGGCAAGGATCGTAACCCCCGGGGGTTAACGCCCGGCAATCCCCCGGGGTATCCCGCCTTGCGTGCGGCTGGGACCGACGGTACGGGCCCCGACCCGCACTTTCCAGAGACCTGCGGGTCACGATCCTGCGCTTTGTACCGGTTTACGGCCGGGCGGAGCCGCCCGCCCGCGCCAGATCGCCCGCCGCGCGCTCCAGGTCCCCCGAGGCGTCCGCGATCCGCCGGCTGGCCAGCTCGACCTGGCCGGACAACCGCCGCACCTCCACGAAGACGCGCACCGCGAGGACGGCGAGGACGGCGAGCCCGAGGAAACCCAGGGCGATTGCGAGCATCGGCCACAGCATGGGTCGAGCCTAGGCCACCGGCCGCCTCAGACGCTGCGCAGGGTGCTCACGCCACCGCCGGTCAGCAGTTCCACGATGCGCTCACCGGCCGGTTTGCGCACGGAGGCACCGCACTCGGGACAGGTGAACGAGTAGAACGTGGTGCGCCGGCTCCCGCCGATCACCAGCCGCAGGGCCCCCGCGTCCAGCTCGAAACGGGCCCGGCAGTCGGAACAGGCCGCTTTGAACGAAACCGGCGGCCCCGCGGCGGCCTGCACACCCCGTGGCCCGGACATTGGCGACATCGCTCGGCGCTCCCCTCAGACCGTCCGCGCGCGGACGGCGCAGCTCCCGTACGGCACGGCCCGTACCGCACGGCCCCGCCGCTTCCCCTTGCCCTGCCCTCTTCGGCGTACGGGTCCCGCCCCGCTCAGCCCTGGTCCCCGTACCCGGCGAGCGCCTCCCGGGCCGCCTGCCGCGCGCTGTCGGCCAGCTCCGCGGGCGCCACGATCCGGCCCTCCCGGCCCAGCCGCAGCGCGAGCCGGCGCAGCGAGGCCGGGTCCGGGCTGCGCAGCGTGATCCGCAGGCCGCCGTCGGACAGTTCCTCGGCGCTGTCGTGCGGGTAGTACTCGGCGACCCAGCGGCCGCCCGGCCCGACCTCGACCACGACCTCCGGGTCCTCGGCGGCCGGCTGGACGAGTCCCTCGGACAGGTCGCGCGGCTCGATGGCGGGCGGCTCGGCCCGCTCGTCCAGCAGCCGGATCTCGGCGACCCGGTCGAGGCGGAAGGTGCGCCGGGCCTCGGAGAGGTGGCACCAGCCCTCCATGTACGTGTGCCCCACCGCGAAGAGCCGGATCGGGTCGACCTTGCGCTCGGTCAGCTCGTCCCGGGCCGGCGAGTAGTAGCGCAGCCACAGCCGACGGCGCTCGGCGATGGCCCGGTCGACGTCCGCGAAGACCCCGCCCTCCGCCTCGAAGGTCACCGACAGCCGGGAGCTGGCACCGGCCGCCTCGCCGGCGGCGGCCTCCAGCTTCGCGGTGGCGCGCAGCAGCGCGTCCCGGTCGCTCTCGCGCAGCCCGGGCAGGGTCGCCACGGCGCGGGCGGCGACCAGCAGCGCGGTCGCCTCGTCGGCGGCCAGGCGCAGCGGCTCCGCGGTGGACTCCCCCGAGGCGTCGGGGTTGCGCCACCAGATGCGCTCCCCGTCGGTGTCGATGTCGAGCAGGTCCCCGCCGCGGAAGCTGGTCCCGCACATGGGCAGCACGTCGAGGTCCGAGATCAGCTCGTCCTCGGTGATCCCGAAGGCGCGGGCGACGTCGGCGACGTGCGCCCCGGGGCGCTCGCGCAGGTACGTCACCAGGGACAGCATCCGGCGGGTCTGGTCGATGGCGTTGGCAGCCATGCTGGTACGTCTCCCCCTCAGGGCACGTCTTGCGAACGGTGCGGTGGTGCGATCGGTGCGGTGGATCGGGCGGCGGCCGTGACGGCTCGGGCCGGTCGTCCGGTCCGCCGGGGCGGCCTCAGCCCGCGGCCACGGCGCGCAGCCGGTCCACGACGTCGGCCCGCAGGTCGGCGGGGGCCACGACCACCACGTCCGGCCCGAACTCGACCAGCCAGGCGTCGAGCCCGTGCCCGTACGGGATCTCCAGCTCGTCCCAGCCGTCCCCGCCCTCGCGCACGGCGGTGGCCTTGGCCCGCAGCGGGTACCCGGCCCCGGACCGCAGCCGGATCAGCGCGGAGCGGTCCGCGCTCTCCCCGGCCCAGCTCGCCACGGTCTCCCGTACGGTGACCACGTCCGGGACCTCGGCGGTGTACTTGGCCGCCCGGGAGCGGACCTTCCCGGTGATCCGGGAGAGCCGGAACACGCGCTCCGCCCCGCGGTCGCGGTCGTAGCCGGCCAGGTACCAGTGGCCGCGCCAGCACTCCAGCGCCCACGGCTCCACCTGCCGGGTCTCGGGGCGCGCGGCGGTGGACTTGCGGTAGTCGAAGACCACAGGCCGGCGGTCGCGGCAGGCCAGCATCAGCGGTTCGAAGGCCGCCTCGTGGACCGGGATGCGCGGCTCGATGGCGCTGTGCTGGCCCTCGTACGGATCCCCCGCCTCCGGCATCCCGCCCGCGCGCAGCTTCTGCAGGGCGCCGCTGGCGGCTCCGGCGAGGCGGGCCTGCTGCCAGACCTTGGCCGCGAGCCCCAGGGCGGCGGCCTCCTCGGCGTCGAGGGAGACGGGCGGCAGCCGGTTGCTGTCGCGGCGGGCGAGGTAGCCGGTCTCGCCGTCCAGGTTCTCCACCGTCTCGATGACGAGGCCGAGTTCACGCAGATCGTCCTTGTCCCGCTCGAACATGCGGTTGAACGACTCGTCGTTGCCGGCTTCCATGTACGCCTCGATGGAACCGCGCAGCTCCCGCTTGCTCAGCGGCCGGCGGGTCCCCAGCAGACACAGCGCCAGATTCATCAGCCGCTCGGCCTTGGCAATCGCCATCGACGCCCTTCCGCCCTTCTCCGCCCACACGTTGCACCCACGGCACGTACGACACGTCCGTGACCGTTGACCGTACCGCCCCGGCGGGCCCCGGCAAAAGCGAGGGCCCCCGCCTGACGGCGGGGGCCCCTTCACCGATCACGCGTCGTCGAATCAGACGCCCATCAGGTCGCAGACGAAGATCAGCGTCTCGCCCGGCTTGATGGCGGGGGTCGGGCTGTTGTCGCCGTACGCGAGGTGGGCCGGGATGACGAGCTTGCGCCTGCCGCCGACCTTCATGCCCTGGACGCCCCGGTCCCAGCCGTCGATGACCTGGCCGATGCCCAGGATGAACTGCAGCGGGGTGCCGCGGTTCCAGGAGGCGTCGAACTCCTCGCCGGTGGAATAGGCCACGCCCACGTAGTGGACGGAGACCTTGTTGCCGGCCGTGGCCTCGGCGCCGTCGCCCTCCCAGATGTCCTCGATGACGAGGTCGGCCGGGACCGGGAAGTCGGGGAAGTCGATCTCGGGCTTCTCGAGCTGGTTGCTCACGGAACTGCTCCTCAAAAATGAATCAGGTCAACTCGGACAGTCTTACATCACGGCGAGGATGTCGAGGCTGAAGACCAGCGTCGAGTTGGCCGGGATGGTGCCCGTCTCCTTGTCGCCGAAGCCCTGGTCCGGCGGGATGACCAGCAGGATGCGGCTGCCGACCTTCTTGCCGGTCAGGCCTTCCTTGAGACCCTTGACCGAGAGCTGGTCCATCGGCCAGGTCACCGTCTGGTCCGTGGCGTACGTGCTTTCGAAGGTCTTGTCGTCCTTCCACGTCTTGCCGTTGAACTTGACCACGACGCTGTCGGTGTCCTTGACGGCCGGGCCGTCACCCTCCAGCACGTAGTTCGAGACCAGCTTCGCCGGCGGCGTGGTGTCCTTCGGGACGGTCACGGAGACTTCCTTGCCGTCCGTGTTCGTACCGATCTTCGGCAGGTCCTTGTTGTCCTGCGCGACCTCCTTGCCCGTGGCCGAGGCCGGGACCGAGGTGCCCTTGACGATGTCCACGACGAAGACCAGCGTGGCGTTCGGCTTGATCTTGTCGCCGGAGCCCTTGTCGCCGTAACCGAGGTCCGGCGGGATCACGAGCTCCAGGCGGCTGCCGACCTTCTTGCCCTCGAGACCCTGGTCCCAGCCCTTGATGACCATGCCGGCACCGATGGTCACCTCGAACGGCTTGCCCTTGCCGAAGCTCTGGTCGAACGGCTCCTTGCCGTCCCAGACCTGGCCGAGGTAGTTGACCTGGGCGACATCGCCCTTCTTCAGCGCCGGGCCGTTGCCCTCGCTGACGGTCACCACCTTCAGCTCCTTCGGCGGGTCGCCCTTGCCCTTCGACAGGGTGGGGGTCTCACCGAACTTGGCGCCCTTGGTGATCGCGGGCGCCCCGTTCTTCATCTCGGCGGAGTCGGAGCCGCTGTCGCCACACGCTGCTGTCGACAGCAGCAGAAGGGGTACGACAAGCAGGCCGGCAAGTCGGCGCACGTGTTCCTCAGATCTCAGACGGCGGTGCGGTCGTCGCCACTCTAAGGCGTGCGCAGGGCCCCGTACGAGATCCGTACGGGGCCCTGCGCAAGATCAGCGCGATCTCACATCCCGGCGATCAGCTTCTCCACCCGGTCGTCCACCGACCGGAACGGGTCCTTGCACAGCACGGTCCGCTGCGCCTGATCGTTGAGCTTGAGGTGCACCCAGTCGACCGTGAAGTCCCGCCGCTGCTCCTGCGCCCGGCGGATGAAATCGCCGCGCAGCCGCGCCCGCGTGGTCTGCGGGGGCACCGACTTGCCCTCGAAGATCTTGAGGTCGTTGCAGATCCGAGCCGCCTGCCCCTTGCGTTCCAGCAGGTAGTACAGCCCGCGCCGGCGGTGGATGTCGTGGTACGCGAGGTCTATCTGGGCCACTCGCGGGTTCGACATGGTCATGCCGTGCTTGGCCCGGTACCGCTCGATCAGCTGGTACTTCATGACCCAGTCGATCTCGGTCCCGATCCGGTCCAGGTCCTCCGCGTCGATCGCGTCGAGCGTGCGGCCCCACAGCTCCAGCACCTGGTCCACCGTGCCGGTACGGATCCCCCGGCGCTCGGCGAAGTCCACGGCCTTGTCGTAGTACTCGCGCTGGATCTCCAGCGCCGAGGCCTCGCGGCCGCTCGCCAGGCGCACCTTGCGCTGGCCCGTGATGTCGTGGCTGACCTCGCGGATCGCCCGGATCGGGTTCTCCAGGGTCAGGTCCCGCATCACCGTGCCCGCCTCGATCATGCGCAGCACCAGGTCGGTGGCCCCGACCTTGAGCAGCATGGTCGTCTCGGACATGTTCGAGTCCCCGACGATCACGTGCAGGCGGCGGTAGCGCTCGGCGTCGGCGTGCGGCTCGTCCCGGGTGTTGATGATCGGCCGGGACCGGGTCGTCGCGGAACTGACGCCCTCCCAGATGTGCTCGGCCCGCTGGCTCACGCAGTAGACCGCGCCCCGGGGGGTCTGCAGCACCTTGCCCGCACCGCAGATCAGCTGGCGCGTGACGAGGAACGGAATGAGGATGTCCGCCAGGCGGGAGAATTCCCCGTGCCGGGCCACCAGATAGTTCTCGTGGCAGCCGTACGAGTTGCCCGCCGAGTCGGTGTTGTTCTTGAAGAGATAGACGTCGCCCGCGATTCCCTCCTCGTGCAGGCGGCGTTCGGCATCGACGAGCAGACCTTCGAGAATGCGCTCGCCTGCCTTGTCGTGCGTGACGAGTTCCGTCACGTTGTCGCATTCGGGAGTTGCGTATTCCGGATGCGAACCCACGTCGAGGTACAGGCGGGCGCCGTTCCGCAGGAAGACATTGCTGCTGCGGCCCCATGACACAACACGGCGGAAGAGGTAGCGCGCCACTTCGTCAGGAGACAGTCGGCGCTGTCCCCTGAACGTGCACGTGACGCCGTACTCGTTCTCCAGCCCGAAAATGCGGCGGTCCATGACTGAACATTACGCCTTCCGCACTGTTCTGAAACCGGGTTCGTGAACGCCGTTTCGATCAGTTCCCGACGAGCCGCTCCGCCGGACCGCCTGCCGGACCGCCCGCCGGACCATCCACCGCGCCCCCGCCTGCGGCTCCGTCCGCGCCTGCCTCCGCACCTCCACCGGTGCCCTCGACGGATCCCGGCGGCGAACCCGCCACCGTCCGGGTCCGGCCCGGAGCGGCCAGGATCCGCTGAGTGGCCGTCAGCACCAGCAGCGCCGCCGCACCGGCGACGCTCGCCACGCCGAACCCGCTCGCCGTACCGCCCAGTTCCACCGCCGGGCCGGCCGCGGCCGTACCGATCGCCGCGCCCACCCCGAAGAACGTCACCAGCCACGAGAACGCCTCCGTCACCGTCCCGGCCGGAGCGTGCCGGTCCACGACGATGAACGCACAGGCCAGCGCGGGCGCCAGGAACACACCGGCCAGCGCCGCCAGCGCCGCCATCGGCAGCGGGCCCGGGACCAGCATCAGCGGCAGGTAGCAGACCGCCAGCAGCGCCACCAGCAGCCGCAGCCGCCGCTCCGGCGCGCCCGCCCACTGCCGGGCGCCGTACGCCACCCCGCCGACCAGCGCGCCCAGACCCAGCGCCGCCATCAGCCAGCCGTACACCGCCTGGTTCCCGTGGTCGTCGGCGTACGCCACGCCCGCCACCGTGATCGAACCCAGCGCCATGCCCACGAAGAAGAACGAGCCCAGCAGCGCCAGCAGCCCCGGCGAGCGCAGCGCGCCCAGCCAGTGCGCCTCGCGCGGCGCCGAACGCCACGTACGCGAAGGCTCCGACACCACGACGGACAGCGCGCCGAGCACACCGATGGCATTGATCACCAGCAGCGCGGCCGCCGGGTCCCACAGCGCCACGAACAGCGTCACCAGCAGCGGACCGACCGTGAACATGACCTCCTGGGCCACCGCGTCCATCGCGTACGCGGCGTGCACCCGCTCCTCCTTGCCGCCGAGCACACCCGGCCACAGCGCCCGCAGCCCGCCCTCCAGCGGCGGCGTGAAGAGCCCCGCGACCACCACCGCGCCGTACGCGGCCGCCGGCGAGCCGGTACCCGCCAGCGCCAGCCACACCATGCCCAGCGCGGACACCACCGCGGCCGGCAGCTGCACCCGCGGCTGCCCGAACAGGTCGACGGCCCGCCCCAGCAGCGGCTGCCCCACCGCGTTGGCCAGCCCGTACACGGCCGCCAGCGCGCCCGCCAGGCTGTAGCTGCCGCCCTCGGCCCGGGTGAACAGCACGATCGCGATCGGGCCGGTGCCGTTCGGCAGCCGGCCTATGAGCGTGCCCACCAGCAGCCTCGCGGCGTGCCGGGTCCTGAGCAGCTCCGCGTATCCCGCGGCCATGACGGCCCCCTTCTGCCCGGAATCCAGCCCGGAGTAATCAAGGTAATACGTATAACGTGACCCGTCATACGTACCATGTCCACACCACGGGGTCCACCCGGAAGACCGCCGCAACCCCCGCCGAACGCGTACGACCTCGCACTTCAGGAGCACCGTGTGACGAGACCCACCAGCCGGGACGTGGCCACCGCCGCCGGGGTCTCCCAGGCCACCGTCTCCCTCGTCCTCGGCGACAAATGGCGCGGCCGCGTCTCCGAGCGCACCGCCGGCCTCGTCCGCGAAGCCGCCGCCGCCCTCGGCTACCGTCCCAACCTCGCCGCCCGCAACCTCCGCCTGGGCTCCACCCGCACCGCCCTCCTCGTCGTCCCCGCCCTCACCAACGAGTTCTTCGCCCGCGTCTACACCGGCGCCGCCCGCATCGCCGCCGAACACGGCTTCGGCGTCGTCCTCTACCCCTCCCCCGACGGCACCGGCCCCGCCCGCGACCCCTTCGCCTCCGCCCGCGCCGCCCTCGACGGGGTCATCGCCTCCTCCATGGCCGCCCACGCCCTCGACGCCATCGGCGACGCCGAACTTCCCCTCGTCATGCTCGACAGCGACCCCACCGCCACACGCGCCGCCGCCCACGTCAACCTCGCCATGGCCGACGGCATGCGCCAGATCACCGAACACCTCCTCGCGCTCGGCCACCGCCGCATCCTCCACCTCGCCTCCGCCGTCGACTCCTGGACCTTCGACGTCCGCGCCGAAGCCCTGGCCGCCCGGCTGGCGCCCCACGCCGAGCTGCGCACCGTACGGGCCCAGCTCACCGTCGCCGACGCCCGTACGGCCATGGAGGCGGCCCTCGCGGCCCCCGAGGGCCGGCCCACCGCCATCGTCTGCGACGACGACATCCTCGCCGCGGGCGCCTGCAAGGCCGCCCGCCGCCTCGGCCTGCGCGTCCCCGAGGACCTCTCCGTCACCGGCTTCGACGACCTCGCCCTCGCCACCGCCGTCGAACCCGAACTCACCACCGTCCACCTCCCCGCCGAACGCGTCGGCGAACAGGGCATGACCGCCCTCCTCGCCGTCCTGGACGGCACCCCCTGGACCGCCCCCGACCTCCCGGTCGATCTGGTCGTCCGCGCCTCCACCGGCCCGGCCCCGGCCTGAAACGCGAAGACGCCCCCGGCCGGAAGGCCGGGGGCGCCGTACGCGCGCGGATCCCTACTCGGAATCGTCCTCGGGAGCCTCGTCGTTCGACACGGCATCGGCCTGCACGGCCGCCGTGACATCGGCCTCCAGCAGCCGCGACAGCTGCCGGCCCCGGATCCGCTTGAACTTGCGCTGCTGGGCCCGCGTCCGGTCCAGCACCGCGACCTCCAGCCGCTCGGCCGGAATCGTCTTGTCCGCACCGTTCGCCTGGCTGGACAGCGCCTGCACCGCCAGCTTCAGCGCCTCGGACAGGGTCATCCCGTCCTGGTGGCGCTGGTCCAGGTACGTGCTGATCTGCTCGGCGTTGCCGCCGACCGCGACCGAGCCGTGCTCGTCCACGATCGAACCGTCGTGCGGCAGCCGGTAGATCTGGTCGCCCGCGGCCGTCGCACCGACCTCGGCCACGACCAGCTCCACCTCGTACGGCTTCTCACCGGCACTGGAGAAGATCGTGCCGAGCGTCTGCGCGTAGACGTTGGCCAGCCCACGGGCCGTCACATCGTCACGGTCGTAGGTGTATCCGCGCAGATCGGCGTAGCGCACGCCGCCGATCCGAAGGTTCTCGTACTCGTTGTACTTGCCGGCGGCCGCGAAGCCGATCCGGTCGTAGATCTCGCTGAACTTGTGCAGCGCGCGGGACGGGTTCTCGCCGACGAACACGATGCCGTCGGCGTACTGCAGCACGACAAGGCTGCGACCGCGGGCGATGCCCTTCCGGGCGTATTCCGCCCGGTCGGCCATGGCCTGCTGGGGTGACACATAGAACGGAGTCGACACCGGTTATCCGTCCCTTTCTTCTGGGCGACGAGGAGGACTGGTCAGAGCAGGGCCGCGCGCGGCCCGTCGGGCTGCTCGAGCCGCCGGTTGGTGACGCTGCGGGCGAGTTCCTGCGACTCCTCGTCCGTCAGCCTGCGGAAGCCCTCGTCCGTGATGACGGTGACGATGGGGTAGATGTGGCGGTACAGGTCCGGCCCACCGGTCGCCGAGTCGTCGTCGGCGGCGTCGTACAGCGCCTGCACGACCAGGGTGGTGGCCTGTTCCTCCGTCAGATCGGGGCGGTACAGCTTCTTCATGGAGCCCCGGGCGAAGATGGAACCGGAGCCGGTGGCGGCGAAGCCGTGCTCCTCGGAGCGGCCGCCGGTCACGTCGTAGGAGAAGATCCGGCCCTTCTCCTTGCCCTCGTCCCAGCCGGCGAAGAGCGGCACGACGGCCAGCCCCTGCATGGCCATCCCCAGATTGCTCCGGATCATGGTGGAGAGCCGGTTGGCCTTGCCCTCCAGGGAGAGGGTCGCCCCCTCCACCTTCTCGAAGTGCTCCAGCTCCAGCTGGAACAGCTTCACCATCTCCACGGCCAGGCCGGCCGTACCGGCGATGCCCACCGCGGAGTACTCGTCGGCGGGGAACACCTTCTCGATGTCCCGCTGCGCGATCATGTTCCCCATGGTCGCCCGCCGGTCACCGGCGAGCACGACACCACCGGGGAAGGTGGTGGCGACGATGGTCGTCCCGTGCGGCGCCTCGACAACGCCCTCGGGCAGCTTCCGGTTCCCCGGCAGCATCTCGGGCGAATGCGCCCCGAGGAAGTCCATGAACGAAGACGAACCCGGCGTCAGGAAGGCTGCCGGCAGCCGCCCCGTGCTACGAGTGTTGGCTTCCACGCGTTCCCTCCAAATATGCGGCGGCCCGACGTGCGGTCGGGGTTGTCTTTCAACACGCCAAGACCTGAATCGCAGTTGATGCAAAGTACGCCACGGACCCTACCCGTCCGACGGCGATGATCAACCTGCGGGAGCGAACGCCCGACGCGGCTTCTGCTCACCGCATCGGGCGCGCGACTTCGCTCCGCTCCAGCCTGGCCATCTCCTACCATCACCTTCGAATCGAAGGCAAAGGGGCCTTACTGGCCACCCTTTTGCACGAAGGACCGCACGAAGTCCTCGGCGTTCTCCTCGAGTACATCGTCAATCTCGTCAAGTACCGAGTCGACGTCGTCAGAGAGCTTTTCCTGGCGCTCCTTGAGGTCGGTCGATTCCTCGACCGCCGCCTCCTCGACCTCCTCGGTCGAGCGAGTCGCCTTCTGCTGTCCGCCGCCGGTGTCCTTGGTCGCCATGTCTACCTCACCCCGCTCGGTTCGCGCGCTCATGTCGAGAGACCCCGGGATCGGGATCTCTCAAGATCAGACCCTACGCCGGACCCTACAAGGAGGGCCCGGCATTCGTCCCCGCACTTTCATAACGTGCGGCTGCCTTCATGATTCCCGGACGGGGGACTTTTCAGCCCTCAGTTCCCGCTCAGGACCCGCACCAGGTCCTCCGCCGTGCGGCAGCGGTCCAGGAGCTCCTTCACGTGCTTGCGGGTACCCCGCAGGGGTTCCAGCGTCGGGACCCGCTGGAGCGAGTCGCGGCCCGGGAGGTCGAAGATCACCGAATCCCACGAGGCCGCGGCCACGTCGTCCGCGTACTGCTCCAGGCACCGGCCCCGGAAGTACGCCCGGGTGTCCTCCGGAGGCTTGCCCTGCGCGCGCTCCACCGCCGGCTCCTCCACCAGCCGCTTCATCTTGCCGCGGGCCACCAGGCGGTTGTACAGGCCCTTCTCGGGCCGTACGTCCGCGTACTGGAGGTCCACCAGGTGGAGCCGGGCGGCGTCCCAGCCGAGCCCGTCCCGCCTCCGGTAGCCCTCCAGGATCTCGCGCTTCGCGATCCAGTCCAGCTCCCCCGACAGGCTCATCGGGTCGCTCTCCAGCCGGCCCAGCACGTCCTCCCAGCGGGCCAGCACGTCCTTGGTCTGCTCGTCCGCGTCGGAGCCGAAACGCTCGTCCACGTACTTCCTGGCCAGCTCGAAGTACTCCATCTGGAGCTGCACGGCGGTCAGCGTGCGGCCGCTGCGCAGCGTGATCAGGTGTTGCAGATCGGGGTCGTGGGAGACCTGGTGCAGGGTCCGCACGGGCTGGTCCACGGCCAGGTCGACGTTGATGAACGAGTCCTCGATCATCGAGAGGACCAGGGCGGTGGTGCCGAGCTTGAGGTAGGTCGAGATCTCGGAGAGGTTGGCGTCGCCGATGATCACATGGAGCCGGCGGTACTTCTCGGCGTCCGAGTGCGGCTCGTCGCGCGTGTTGATGATGGGCCGCTTGAGCGTCGTCTCCAGGCCGACCTCGACCTCGAAGTAGTCCGCGCGCTGGCTGATCTGGAAGCCGTGCTCGCGGCCGTCCTGGCCGATCCCCACCCGCCCCGCGCCGGTCACGACCTGGCGGGAGACGAAGAAGGGGGTCAGGTGGCGCACGATCTCCGAGAAGGGGGTTTCCCGCTTCATCAGGTAGTTCTCGTGCGTGCCGTAGGAGGCGCCCTTGTTGTCGGTGTTGTTCTTGTAGAGGTGGATGGGCTGGGCGCCGGGGAGCTGGGCGGCCCGCACGGCGGCCTCGGCCATGATCCGCTCGCCGGCCTTGTCCCAGAGGACGGCGTCGAGCGGGTTGGTGATCTCCGGAGAGCTGTACTCGGGGTGCGCGTGGTCGACGTAGAGCCGTGCGCCGTTGGTGAGGATGACGTTGGCGAGGCCGATGTCCTCGTCGGTGAGCTGGCTGTTGTCGGCGGCCTCGCGGGCGAGGTCGAAGCCGCGGGCGTCCCGCAGCGGGTTCTCCTCCTCGAAGTCCCAGCGGGCGCGGCGCGCCCGGTGCATCGCCGCCGCGTAGGCGTTGACGATCTGGGACGAGGTGAGCATGGCATTGGCGTTCGGGTGCCCCGGGACGGAGATCCCGTACTCCGTCTCGATTCCCATTACTCGCCGTACGGTCATGCGGCCCTCCTTGCCCGGCGGCGCTCCCGTTCGGGAGCGGCGCTCAAGTACCGCTGGTGCTCCGGTGCGTGTGCGGTGCCCGTCCCCGCACTGCGCGACCGGCGGTACGGAAGAGCCTAGAACCACTCCGCGCTGGTGGGGAGATCATTTCAGTCATTGACTTCACCCCGTCACCGGCTGAAAAGAACAGTCGGTAAAGCAGTCGGCTGCGGGTGCCCGGGTAGGGCATCCGCAGCCGCCCTGTTCGATCAGAGGTACTGACCGGTGTTCGCCACCGTGTCGATGGAGCGTCCGGTGTCCGCGCCCTGCTTTCCGGTGACGAGCGTGCGGATGAATACGATCCGCTCGCCCTTCTTGCCGGAGATCCGGGCCCAGTCGTCCGGGTTGGTGGTGTTGGGCAGGTCCTCGTTCTCCTTGAACTCGTCCACGCAAGCCTGGAGGAGGTGGGAGACGCGAAGGCCCTTCTGGTTGTGTTCGAGGAAGGCCTTGATGGCCATCTTCTTGGCCCGGTCCACGATGTTCTGGATCATGGCGCCGGAGTTGAAGTCCTTGAAGTACAGGACTTCCTTGTCGCCGTTGGCGTACGTGACCTCGAGGAAGCGGTTCTCCTCGGTTTCGGCGTACATCTGCTCGACGACGGTCTGGATCATGCTGTGGACGGCGACCTCGGGCGAGCCGGAGTGCTCGGTGAGGTCGTCGCTGTGGAGCGGCAGCGACGCCTTGAGGTACTTGGCGAAGATGTCCTTCGCGGCTTCGGCGTCGGGGCGCTCGATCTTGATCTTCACGTCGAGCCGGCCGGGGCGCAGGATGGCCGGGTCGATCATGTCCTCGCGGTTGGAGGCGCCGATCACGATGACGTTCTCCAGGCCCTCCACACCGTCGATCTCGGCGAGCAGCTGGGGGACGATGGTGTTCTCCACGTCCGAGCTGACTCCGGATCCGCGGGTGCGGAAGAGGGACTCCATCTCGTCGAAGAAGACGATGACGGGGGTGCCCTCGCTGGCCTTCTCACGGGCACGCTGGAAGACGAGGCGGATGTGCCGCTCGGTCTCGCCGACGTACTTGTTGAGCAGTTCGGGGCCCTTGATGTTCAGGAAGTAGGACTTGCCCTGGGCCTGTCCGGTCACCTCTGCGACCTTCTTGGCAAGGGAGTTGGCCACTGCCTTGGCGATGAGCGTCTTGCCGCAGCCGGGAGGGCCGTAGAGCAGGATGCCCTTCGGGGGCCGCAGTTCGTGTTCCTTGAAGAGGTCGGGGTAGAGGTACGGGAGCTCGACCGCGTCGCGGATCAGCTCGATCTGGTCGCCCAGGCCGCCGATCTTGTCGTAGTCGATGTCCGGGACCTCTTCGAGGACCAGGTCCTCGACCTCGCTCTTGGGGACCACCTCGTAGACGTAGCCGGAGCGGGGTTCGAGCAGGAGGGCGTCGCCGGGGCGGATGGTGATGTCCAGGAGCGGCTCGGCGAGCCTCACCACCCTCTCCTCGTCGGTGTGCCCGACCACCAGGGCGCGCTCGCCGTCCTCGAGGATCTCCTTGAGGGTGACGATGTCCCCGGCCCGTTCGAACTCCATGGCCTCGACCACGTTGAGGGCCTCGTTGAGCATGACCTCCTGGCCGCGCCGGAGGTCTTCCGGTTCGACGCTGGGGCTGACGTTCACGCGGAGCTTTCGGCCGCCGGTGAAGATGTCGACGGTGCCGTCTTCGTTCGCCTGAAGGAAGACACCGAAGCCGGCCGGCGGCTGTGCGAGCCGGTCGACTTCCTCCTTGAGGGCGACGATCTGGTCGCGGGCCTCACGGAGCGTATTTGCCAGTCGCTCGTTTTGCGCGGAGACGCCGGCCAGGTTTGTCTGGAGCTCGACGATCCGCTCTTCGAGAATCCTCGTGTGTCGCGGAGAGTCGGCGAGCTTACGTCGCAGGACGGCGATTTCCTGCTCGAGATAGGCAACCTGGCCGGCGGGGTCCTCAGACCCTCGCCCCGGCCGGATGCCGCGGTTGATGTCGTCGTCGTGGGCTGCCACGGTCCTCACCTCCTCCAAGGGGAGCTGGACGCTTCCTGACCCTACCTGGGCTGGTGGTGATTGAAACCCCTAGATCACAAAGACGGTAGAGGTGTGTCCGATCTTCACCCTTGCGTACTCCCTCACGCCAAGGAAATACCCACCCATCAACATCGGAAAGCGGCCGGTTGTAAGGTCGAAGTGTTCAACACCCGTCAGGGCTCGCGCGACTTGCCGCGGCTTGTGGCGGAAACGGATCACTGAGCACAGGGAACGGCAGGAGATATGACCGTGCAGCAGGAGGCTCCCACGGGTGGTGCCGGGCAGGCCGGCGAGCCGCTCGAGGTCTGGATCGACCAGGACCTGTGCACCGGTGACGGCATCTGTGTGCAGTACGCGCCGGAGGTGTTCGAGCTGGACATCGACGGTCTGGCGTACGTGAAGAGCCCTGAGGACGAGCTTCTCGTGGAGGCGGGGGCGACGACTCCGGTTCCCCTGACGCTGCTCCAGGACGTGGTGGACTCGGCGAAGGAATGCCCCGGCGACTGCATCCACGTAAGGCGCGTTTCGGACAGGGTCGAGGTCTTCGGTCCCGACGCGGAGTGACGGTTCAAACACTCCTGGCGTCTGAGTTCGTCAGCTCCTGGCGGAATTTTCCGCCGCTCCAGCGCCACTTGGCGAGCTGTTTCACGTCCGGGCTGTAGCGGGGCACCTGGGGCGAGGAGTAACCGAGGAGACTGGCGGTGACGACCCCGTCGCGGACGGTGAGCTCGGTGGCGGTCTGCCGCTTCCCGGCCTCCAGCAGGGTGGCCACGACCCTCGGCGTCGCGCCGGGGGTCTTGTCCTGGGCGAGTACGTAGATCGCGTGCGGCGGAGTGCCTGATCCTGCGTCGCAGCGGACGGCGGCCACGGTCTCGGGGCGGCCGTCGCCGTCGAGATCGCCCTGGGCGGTGGCCGTGACGGCCGTCGGGAGGCCCTTGCAGTCCAGCGGGTACGTGACCGCCGCCGGGTCGGGGGCGGCGGCCTGCGGGCCGCTCGCGGGGGCCGCGGAGGAGTCGGCCGAGGAGTCGGCGGGCGCGGCGTGGCCGGTGGCGGCCGCGTCCGGCTGGATGAGTCCCGCGACGGCTACGACGGCGGCCATGGCGGTGGCCGTGGCGAGCCAGTGGAGGGGCCTGGCGCTGCTGTGGGCCAGGAAGTCCGGTGTCGGCGTCAGCTCGGCGGGGCGGTGCGGCACGCGGGGTGTCTCCTGTGCGAAGGGTGACGGGGAGCCAGCATCGTGCCACACCTCACACCGGGGCGGAACGGCCGGGTCCGTGTCGGCTGGGGCCGGTATGGGTGGCACCTGGTGGGACAACGAAAAGGCGCTGTGGCGCAGTTCCCGGTTCGTCCGGGGAACTGCGCCACAGCGCCTTGGTGTTGGGTCGGCCGGGCGGCCTCGCCGCCGTCTAGGCGGAGCGGTCGCTGCCGGGTCCGTCGTAGTCCTCGCCGTAGGCGCCCTTGGCGGGGCGGCGGCGGCGCATGGGGGGCTCGACCCCGTCGGCGAGGCGGCGGGCGGTGACGAGGAAGCCGGTGTGGCCGATCATCCGGTGGTCCGGGCGGACGGCGAGGCCCTCGACGTGCCAGTTGCGGATCATCGATTCCCAGGGCTGCGGCTCGGCGAAGCAGCCGATCTCGCGGATGGACTCGACCGTCTTGGAGAGCTGGGTGGTGGTGGCCACGTAGCAGCACAGGATGCCGCCGGGGACCAGCGCCTTGGAGACGGCCTCCAGGCACTCCCAGGGGGCGAGCATGTCGAGGATCACGCGGTCGACGTCGGTGTCGGACAGGTTGTCCTGGAGGTCGCCGACGGTCAGCTGCCACGCGGGGTGCGGGCCGCCGAAGTAGCGCTCGACGTTCGCGGTGGCGATCTCGGCGAAGTCCGCGCGGCGCTCGTAGCTGTGGAGCATGCCCTGGTCGCCGATGGCGCGCAGCAGGAAGCTGCTCAGGGAGCCGGAGCCCACCCCCGCTTCCACGACGCGGGCGCCGGGGAAGATGTCGGCGAAGGCCAGGATCTGGCCGGCGTCCTTGGGGTAGACCACGGCGGCGCCGCGGGGCATGGACAGGACATAGTCGGGGAGCAGGGGACGCAGCGCGAGGTAGGCGACGTTGCCCGTGGTACGGACGACGCTTCCTTCGGGGGAGCCGATCAGCTCGTCGTGCGGGAAGGAACCCTTGTGGGTGTGGAAATTCTTCCCGGCTTCGAGCGTGAACGTGTAGTGGCGGCCCTTGGGGTCGGTGAGCTGAACCTGGTCCCCGACCTCGAAGGGCCCGCGTCGGCGGGCGGCACCGGTCGGTTCGGACATGTGACCAGTGTATTGGCTTCAGGACTGGGGCCGCGCCATGGCCTTCACGAAGGCCTTCTCGACGTCGAGGGTGGACAGAACGCCGTAGATCTCGCCGGAGGGTTCGAGGACGAGGTACTCGGTGGCGGGGGTGGCGCGGAGGTGGTCGAGGAGTTCTTCGCCGGAGAGTTCGGCGGAGAGCCTCATTCCGTCGGTGAGCTCCTGGGCGAGGGTGCTGACGGCGACCCAGGGGCGGCGGTGTTCGGGGACGGAGGCGATGGCGCTCTCGCGGACGATGGAGAGGGGGTCGCCGTGGCCGTCGACGACGACGATGGCGCGGGCTCCGTGGGCGTTGGCGCGGCGCAGGGCCTCGGAGAGGGGGGTGGCGTTCTCGACGGGGACGGCGCGCCGGGTGAGGGTGCGGGCGCGCAGTTCGGGGAGGTGTTCGCGCAGGCGGGCCATGCGCAGGCTGTTGCCGGCGCCGGTCCAGATGATCGCGGCGAGGATCGCGGCGAGCAGGGCGTCCATGACGGTGTTCATGCCACCGATGTCGTCCGTGCCGGCGCCGAGGACTCCGGTGTGGGTGATCATCGGGAGTCCGATGAGGACGGCGACGGCCAGGCCGCGGCCGACCCAGGCGGCGGCGACCGTGCCGGTCATGGGCTTGCCGGTGATGCCCCAGATGACGGCGCGGAGCATGCGGCCCCCGTCGAGCGGGAGGCCGGGGAGCAGGTTGAACGCGGCGACGAGCAGGTTGGAGATCATCAGGCCCGCGAGCAGGACGCCGGGGACGCTGGCCGGGTCGACGAGCTCCATGCCGAGGTAGAAGGCGCCGGCGAGGAGGAGCGAGAGGAGGGGGCCGACGAAGGCGAGGACGAATTCGCGGCCGGGGGTCTCGGACTCCTTCTCGATCTCGGAGACGCCGCCGAAGAACTGGAGCTGGATCCGGCGCACGGGCAGTTTGAAGCGCAGTGCGGCGACGGTGTGGGCGAGTTCGTGGACGAGGACCGAGGCGTAGAAGGCGACGGCGAAGAAGAGGGAGACGAGGTAGCGGGCGGGGCCGAGGTCGGGCAGGACGCGGTCGAGCTGGTCGCCGAAGACCCAGGTGATGAGGGCGGCGACGAGGAACCAGCTGGGCGAGACGTAGACGGGCACGCCGAAGGGGCGGCCCATGAGGATGCCGCCGCCCGGTCCGGAGCGCTTGTCTGCGCGCTCGCCGGTTTCGTCGGTGTCTGCCACGGCTTTCCTTCGTTCGGTGCTGTCCGGCGGATTGCGGCCGGTGGTGCTCCCAGTGTGGTGCAGGTGCACGTCCGGTGCGGGGTGGGGTCTCCGGTAGCGCGGTGTGATGCTCCGATCATGCAGTGCGAGGGGGCCCGGCGTCGATGGTATGCGCGCGCTGTCGGCGGCGGGTCGTAGGGTTTTGTCCATGACGACGAGCCCCGGTCCGGTTCCTGGCGCAGCCGATGCCGATGCGGACGCAGCGCCGCGCGCTGTGGCGCCCTCCTCGCTCTCCCCTTCGCGGGCGAGCGATTTCATGCAGTGCCCGCTGCTGTACCGGTTCCGGGTGATCGACAAGCTGCCGGAGAAACCGAGTGCGGCGGCGACGCGGGGCACGCTGGTGCACGCGGTGCTGGAGCGGCTCTTCGACCACCCGGCGGCGGAGCGGACGGCGCCGCGGGCCAAGGCGCTGGTCCCGGGGCAGTGGGACCGGCTGCTGGAGTCGAAGCCGGAGCTGGTGGAGCTGTTCCCGGAGGGCGATGAGGGGGCGGGGCTGGCGCGCTGGCTGACGGAGGCCGAGGCGCTGGTGGAGCGGTGGTTCACGCTGGAGGACCCGACGCGGCTGGAGCCGGTGGAGCGGGAGTTCTTCGTGGAGACGGAGCTGGAGTCGGGGCTGCGGCTGCGCGGGATCATCGACCGGGTGGACGTGGCGCCGTCGGGCGAGGTGCGCATCGTCGACTACAAGACGGGCAAGGCGCCGCGGCCGGAGTACGCCGAGGGCGCGCTGTTCCAGATGAAGTTCTACGCGCTGGTGGTGTGGCGGCTGAAGCAGGTCGTGCCGCGGCGGCTTCAGCTGGTGTATCTGGGCAGTGGGGACGTGCTGACGTACGACCCGGTGGTCGCGGATCTGGAGCGGGTGGAGCGCAAGCTGCTGGCGCTGTGGGACGCGATCAAGGAGGCTACGGAGACGGGTGAGTGGCGGCCGCGGCCGACGAAGCTGTGCGGCTGGTGCGATCACCGGGCGGTGTGTCCGGAGTTCGGCGGGACTCCCCCGGTCTATCCGCTGGTGGTCGTCCCGAGGCCCGGGCCCGGGGCCGAGGCCGAGGCCGGGGCGGGGGCCGAGCCCGGGGCGGGCCGCCCGGAGGAATCCTGAGCGGCCGATCAGGGCAGAATGGGCGGCGTCCGTCGATGCCGCCGTACGAATACGAGGTACCCCCCGTGGCGATCCGCGTCCTACTGGTCGACGACCAGCCGCTGCTGCGCACCGGCTTCCGAATGATCCTGGAGGCCGAACAGGACCTGGCGGTCGTCGGCGAGGCCGGGGACGGTCTGCAGGCGCTGGAGCAGGTACGGGCGCTGCAGCCCGACGTGGTGCTGATGGACATCCGGATGCCCCGGATGGACGGGGTGGAGGCGACCCGGCAGATCACGGGTCCGGGCCGGGACGGGCCGGCGAAGGTGCTCGTGCTGACCACGTTCGATCTGGACGAGTACGTGGTGGAGGCGTTGCGGGCGGGGGCGAGCGGGTTCCTGCTGAAGGACGCGCCGGCCGTCGAGCTGGTGCAGGCGATCCGCGTGGTGGCGGGCGGCGAGGCGATGCTGGCGCCGAGCATCACGCGCCGGCTGCTGGACAAGTACGCGGGGCACCTGCCGTCGGGTGAGGAGAGCATGCCGGACACGCTGGGCACGCTGACCGAGCGGGAGGTCGAGGTGCTGAAGCTGGTGGCGCGCGGCCTGTCGAACGCGGAGATCGCGGCGGACCTGTTCGTCAGCGAGACGACGGTGAAGACGCACGTGGGGCACGTACTGACGAAGCTGGGCCTGCGCGACCGGGTCCAGGCGGCGGTGTACGCGTACGAGAGCGGTCTGGTGCGGCCGGGCGCGGGGGCCTGACCCCGCTCGGAACGGCCGAAGGGGCCGGCGGCCGCATCGCGCGGCTGCCGGCCCCTTCGCCGTACCGGGTCGGGTCAGCCCTTGCTGATCTCCCAGAAGCGGAAGACCGTGGAGGCGTCCAGGGACCACTGCAGGCCGGTCACGTTCTGGCGGGTGACGGCGTACTGCTTGCTCTGCCAGAGCGGGAGCAGCGGGATCTCGTCGGCGACGATGTCCTGAAGGCGGTTGTAGTCGGTGTTGGCCGCGGTGCGGTCGGACTTGGCGGAGGTCGACGGGATGATCGTCCCGCTGATCTCCTTGTTGTCGTAGTTGTTGTGCACGACGTTGTCCGGGCCGAAGAACGGCTGGGTGAAGCTGTCGGCGTCCGGGTAGTCGGGGACCCAGCCCTTGACGTACACGCCGTACTTGCCGTCCTGGATGTCCTTCTCGTACTGCGCGAACTCGATGGACTTGACGTCGGCCTCGAAGAGTCCGCTGTCGTTGAGCTGCTTGGCGATGAGCTGGAACTGCTGGTCGGTGGAGGGGCCGTTGCGCGTCGTCGTCGAGTACAGGGTGATCTTCACCTTGTCCTTGATGCCGGCGGCGCGCAGGACGGCCTCGGCCTTCTTCGGCTGCGGGCTGCCGCCGTAGCGGTCGAAGAAGGCGGTGTTGTGGGAGGCGATGCCTGCCGGGACGATCGAGTACAGGGAGGTCGTGGTGCCGTCGTAGACCTCCTTGACGATCGCTTCGCGGTCCACGAGGTAGGCGATGGCCTTGCGGATCGGGAGCTTGCCGGCGACCGGGTCGTTCATGTTGAAGACGAGGTGCTCGACTTCGGCGCCGGTGCCCTGGACGACCTCGACCTTGTGGTCCCCGGTCTTGGTGGAGGACAGGGCGGCGATGTCCTTGGCGGCGAGGCCGCGGAAGGCGAAGTCGACGTCGCCGCCCTCCAGGACCTTCTTCAGGCCGGCCTGGTCGCCGTTGAAGAACTTGAGCGTCACGCCGGTGTTCTTCGCCTTGGCCTTGCCACTGTAGTTCTCGTTGACGGAGAAGCCGGCGCTCTTGTCGTTGAACGAGTCCAGCTTGTAGACGCCGGAGCCGACGGCCTTGTTGTCGGTCCGCAGCTTGTCCGCCGGGTACTCGCTGTGGTCGACGATGGAGCCCGCGCCCGAGGCGATCTTGCTGGGGAAGGTCGCGTCGGAGGTCTTGAGGCGGAAGACGACGGTCTTGTCGTCGGGGGTGTCGATGCCGGCGATCGACGAGAGCATCACGGCCGGGCCGTTGTCGTCGTTGATCTTCAGCGTGCGCTCGAAGGAGTACTTGACGTCCTTGGAGGTGAGCGCGTGGCCGTTGCTGAACTTCAGGCCGGCGCGCAGGGTGCACTTGTAGAGCTTGCTGTCGCCGCCCTCGAAGTTGCAGCTCTGCGCGGCGTCGGGCTCCGGCGTGGTGCCGCCGCCCTTGGGGAAGGCCAGCAGGGACTGGAACACGTTGTTGAAGAGCAGCCAGGACCCGGCGTCGTAGCCGGAGGCGGGGTCGGTGGACCGCACCCGGTCGGATATGCCCATGACCACGCCCTTGCCGCCGCCGTCGGCGGTGGGGCTGCCGGTCGAACCGCAACCGCTGAGCAGTGCGGCGGCGGTGGCCGCGCCGAGGGGGGCCGCAAGCCACTGGTTACGTCTCATCACGCGAACGTCCTTCACAGTCTCACTGTTTCGTTGCGCCGGCCTGCGACACCCGCCGCCGGTTGCTGCCGGTTACTGCCGGTCTCAGCCGCTGACGCCCCGGCCGAGTTCCCACAGCTGGAGGTCGGAGATGGCGTTGACCGACCACTCCACTCCGGTGATCCCGTCGCGTGCGGCGACGTACTGCTTGCCCTGCCACAGGGGCAGGACGGGCACGTCCTCGGCGACGATGTCCTGCATCTCCGTGATCGCGGGGACGGCGACGTTGCGGTCGACGGCGCGCCGGGATTCGGGGATGAGCTTGGTGCGCACCGCGGCGTTGGCGTACGGCGTGCCCAGGAAGTTGTCCTGCTCCAGGAACGGGGCGAGGAAGTTGTCGGCGTCCGGGTAGTCGGGGAACCAGCCGAGCCCGTAGGCGGCGTAGTCGCCCTTCTTCTGCGCGGGCCGGAAGTCGGACCAGTCGGAGCCCTGGACGGTGACGTCGAACAGCTGGGTGGAGTTCAGCTGGTTCTTGAGGGTCTCGAACTCGGTGGCCGTGCCGTCGCCGTAGTGGTCCTTGGTGTAGTTCAGCGTCAGCTTGACCGGGGTCTTGATCCCGGCGGCCTTCAGCAGGTCGGCGGCCTTCGCGGTGTTGGCCTCGCCGTACTTGTTGAAGAAGGAGTTGACGTGGCCGGGCACGGAGCTGGGGACCAGCGAGTACAGCGGCTGCGCGGACTTGCCGTAGACCTTGTCGATGACCGCGTTGCGGTCGACGGCGGCGGCGAGGGCCTGGCGTACGGCCTTGTCCTTGACGGCCGGGGCGTCGGTGTTGAAGCCGATGTAGCGGATCTCCAGGCCGGGCAGCGGGACCAGCTTGACGCCCTTGGGCGGCTTGGCGGCGAACTCGGTGATCTGGGCGGGCGACAGGGTGCGGGAGACCATGTGGACGGATCCGGCGGTGAGGGCCTTGCCCATGGCCGCGGAGTCCTCGAAGGTGCGCAGTTCGACCTTGTCGTTCTGCAGCTTCAAGTCGCCCTTGTAGTTCGGGTTCTTGCTGAAGACGGCCCGGACGAGGTGGTTGTCCTTGACCTCGGCCTTCATCGTGTACGGGCCGGAGCCGTCGACGGCGAAGCCCTCGCGGAGCTTCTTGGCGTCGTAGTTCTTCTCGCTGACGATGCCGGCGGCGGGGGTGGAGAGCTTGTACGGGAAGGTCGCGTCCGGGGTCTTCAGGTGGAAGACGAGGGTGTCGGCGGACTTCACCTCGACGGTGTCGAGGGTGGAGAGCAGCGAGGAGGGGCCGTTCTCGTCCTTGATGGCGAGGACGCGGTCGATGGAGAACTTGACGTCCTTGGCCGTGAGGGGCTCGCCGCTCGCGAACTTGAGGCCGGAGCGCAGGGTGCAGCGGTAGCTCTCGTTGCCCGTGTCGGTGAAGCGGCAGTCGGAGGCCGCTTCGGGGACGGGCTGGCCGCCGCCGCGGGGGGTGTGCATCAGCGTCTGGACGGTCTGCCGCAGGACGTTCCATGCGCCGGCGTCGTAGGCGTAGGCCGGGTCGAACGGTGCGGGGGCGTAATCGGCCGCCTCGAACCGGTCGGTGGTTCCGACGACGATCGCTCCGGATCCCGCTCCGCCTCCGCTCGTGCTGCCGCAGGCGGCGAGCGTGGGGGTGAGCAGTCCGGCCGCGGCCGTCAGCACCAGGGTCTTGCGGTTCATGCTGGAAGTACTCCCTAGACCGGCACTTGCTCAAAGCGGCGTAAAGGGCACTTCGCGGCGGTCGCCCGTTCAGGGCGGAACGATCGGGCCGGTGTTGTGACGATCGGTCCACGCGGATCCGGCACATGGGTGTGCGTCCGGGTCAGCAGAGGTGCGGCGTAGTGCCCGCGTCGACATTAGTGGTCTGGGAGGGGATGGCTTGAACTGGCAGGACTTGGGGCGTAATCGCACGGTGATGGGTGCGGACTGCCTGTCTATGTGGTGGTCATCCCAGATTCGGTCAGGAGCTGATCAATCCGGACACAAGGGCAGGTATCCAAGCCCCCGGACAGGTCCGTCGGGGGCTTGGCGGGTGACAAAGGTCACCCGTGAGAACTGCCAGGGAAAGGATGGAATTTCAGCCTCCGCGCCATGGAACGGAAGATCCTTCCGTGGGACCTCGGTCACACCGCCGTTCCGTTCGGCACTGAGCGTATGCGATCAGTTCATCGGAGTGATGAGGGAGCGCAGGAACGGAAGGTCCACGTCCTCCAGCGAGCGGACGATCGTACGGCCGGGCGCGGGCGCGATGACGCCGACGGAGGGCACGGCCACGACCCGGCAGCCGGCGGCCTCGGCGGAGGCGACGCCCGTCGCGGTGTCCTCGATGACCGCGCAGCGCGAGGGGTGGGCGCCGAGGGTGCGGGCGGCGAGCAGGTACGGGTCGGGGTGCGGCTTCGTACGGGTCACCTCGTCGCCGGCCACGCTCAGCGCGAACCGGTCGGGGCCCAGGGCGCGCAGCACGCGGTCGATGACGCGGCGGTGCGAGGCGGAGACGAGGGCGGTGGGCACGTTGTGCCGGGCCAGCTCGGCCAGCAGCCGCTCGGCGCCGGGCATCAGCGGGACCTGATCGGCGATCCGCGCCTCGAAGCGCTCGTTGAGCAGGACGCTCAGCTCCGAAAGGGTGATGGCGGCGCCGGTGGACTCGATGAGGAAGGCGGCGCTGCGGGTCATCGGCCCGCCGACGACGACGTCGCGCCAGGACTCGTCGAGCCGGTGGCCGAGCTCGCCGAAGACGTCCACCTCGATCTCCCACCAGAAACCCTCGGTGTCGACGAGGGTGCCGTCCATGTCCAGCAGCACCGCCTGCAGGGCATGCCCGTCGGCCGTACGGGCGACGGGCGCGGGAACGGTGCTGGTCATCCGGCACACACCTCTCTCAGGGGACGAGAAGGCCGGCCGCCTCTTCCCCACGGGCATTCCCCCGGGGAACAGGCGACCGGCCTGTATGGGACCGACAAGTGTACGTCGGTCCGCCTCAGCGTGCGTTGAAATACTTCGCTTCGGGGTGGTGGATGACGATCGCGTCGGTGGACTGCTCCGGGTGGAGCTGGAACTCCTCGGAGAGGTGGACGCCGATCCGCTCCGGCTGGAGGAGGTCGGCGATCTTGGCGCGGTCCTCCAGGTCGGGGCAGGCGCCGTAGCCCAGCGAGAAGCGGGCGCCGCGGTACTTCAGGTCGAACATGTCTTCGACCGCGGCCGGGTCCTCGCCGCCGAACCCGAGCTCGGCGCGGACGCGGGCGTGCCAGTACTCGGCCATGGCCTCGGCCAGCTGGACCGACAGGCCGTGCAGCTCCAGGTACTCGCGGTACGAGTCGGATTCGAACAGCTTGGCCGTGGCCTCGCCGATCCTCGACCCGACCGTGACCACCTGGAGGCCGACCACATCCGTCTCGCCGGACTCCTCCGGGCGGAAGAAGTCGGCGAGGCACAGGCGCCGGCCGCGGCGCTGGCGCGGGAAGGTGAAGCGGGTCCGCTCGTTGCCGTCGTCGTCGAGGATGATCAGGTCCTCGCCCTTGGAGACGCACGGGAAGTACCCGTAGACCACCGCGGCCTCGAGCAGGTTCTCGGTGTGCAGCTTGTCGAGGAGGCCGCGCAGCCGCGGCCGCCCCTCGGTCTCGACGAGCTCCTCGTACGTGGCCCCGCCGGCGCGGGCCTGCTTGAGGCCCCACTGGCCCTTGAACAGCGCGCCCTCGTCCAGCCAGGAGGCGTAGTCCTTCAGCGGGATGCCCTTGACCACGCGGGTGCCCCAGAACGGCGGGGTGGGGACGGGGTTGTCGACGGCCACGTCGGAGCGGCCGCCCTTCTCCTCCGGCTCGTCGAGGACGGGCCCCGCTGTTGCAGGGCGCTTGGCGACGCGGCGCTGCTTGAGCTCCGGCAGGGAGGCGCCGGGGACGCCGCGCTTGACGGCGATCAGGGCGTCCATCAGGCGCAGGCCCTCGAACGCGTCGCGGGCGTAGCGGACCTCGCCCTCGTAGATCTCGTGGAGGTCCTGTTCGACGTAGGCGCGGGTGAGGGCGGCGCCGCCGAGGATCACCGGGTAGTCGGCCGCCAGCTTGCGCTGGTTGAGCTCCTCCAGGTTCTCCTTCATGATCACGGTCGACTTCACGAGCAGGCCCGACATGCCGATGACGTCGGCCTTGTGCTCCTGCGCGGCTTCGAGGATCGCGGAGACCGGCTGCTTGATGCCGATGTTCACGACGTTGTAGCCGTTGTTGGTGAGGATGATGTCGACGAGGTTCTTGCCGATGTCGTGGACGTCGCCGCGGACGGTGGCGAGCACGATGGTGCCCTTGCCCTCGTCGTCGGTCTTCTCCATGTGCGGTTCCAGGTGGGCGACCGCCGTCTTCATGACCTCGGCGGACTGGAGGACGAACGGCAGCTGCATCTGGCCGGAGCCGAAGAGCTCGCCGACGACCTTCATGCCCTCCAGGAGGGTGTCGTTGACGATGTCGAGGGCGGCGCGCTCCCGCAGGGCCTCGTCGAGGTCGGCCTCCAGGCCGTTCTTCTCGCCGTCGATGATGCGGCGCTGGAGCCGCTCGTCGAGCGGGAGCGCCATGAGCTCCTCGGCGCGGCCGGCCTTGAGGGACTTGGTGTTGACGCCTTCGAAGAGGGCCATCAGCTTCTGGAGCGGGTCGTAGTCCTCGGCGCGGCGGTCGTAGATCAGGTCGAGGGCGGTGCTGACCTGCTCCTCGTCGAAGCGCGCGATGGGCAGGATCTTGCTGGCGTGGACGATCGCCGAGTCCAGGCCGGCCTTGACGCACTCGTCGAGGAAGACCGAGTTCAGCAGCACGCGGGCGGCCGGGTTCAGGCCGAAGGAGATGTTGGACAGGCCGAGCGTGGTCTGGACGTCCGGGTGGCGGCGCTTGAGCTCGCGGATCGACTCGATCGTCGCGATGCCGTCCTTGCGGGACTCCTCCTGGCCGGTGCAGATGGTGAAGGTCAGCGTGTCGATGAGGATGTCCGACTCGTTGATGCCCCAGTTGCCGGTCAGGTCGTCGATCAGGCGTTCGGCGATGGCGACCTTGTGCTCGACGGTGCGGGCCTGGCCCTCCTCGTCGATGGTCAGCGCGATCAGCGCGGCGCCGTGCTCGCGGGCCAGCCGGGTGACCTTGGCGAAGCGGGAGTCGGGGCCGTCGCCGTCCTCGTAGTTCACCGAGTTGATGACGGCGCGGCCGCCCAGCTTCTCCAGGCCCGCCTGGATCACGGGAACCTCGGTGGAGTCCAGGACGATCGGCAGCGTCGAGGCCGTGGCGAAGCGGCCGGCGAGCTCCTTCATGTCGGCGACGCCGTCGCGGCCCACGTAGTCCACGCAGAGGTCGAGCATGTGCGCGCCCTCGCGGATCTGGTCGCGGGCCATCTCGACGCAGTCGTCCCAGCGGGCTTCGAGCATGGCCTCGCGGAACTTCTTCGAGCCGTTCGCGTTCGTCCGCTCGCCGATCGCCATGTACGCGGTGTCCTGGCGGAACGGGACGGTCTGGTAGAGCGAGGACGCGCCGGGCTCCGGGCGGGGCTCGCGGACGGCCGGGCTGAGCCCGCGGACCCGCTCGACGACCTGACGCAGGTGCTCGGGGGTCGTACCGCAGCAGCCGCCGACGAGGGAGAGCCCGTACTCGCGGACGAAGGTCTCCTGGGCGTCGGCGAGCTCGGGGGCGGACAGCGGGTAGTGCGCGCCGTTCTTGCCGAGGACGGGCAGGCCGGCGTTGGGCATGCAGGAGAGCGGGATGCGCGCGTTGCGGGCCAGGTAGCGCAGGTGCTCGCTCATCTCGGCGGGGCCTGTGGCGCAGTTCAGGCCGATCATGTCGATGCCGAGCGGCTCCAGCGCGGTGAGCGCGGCGCCGATCTCGGAGCCGAGGAGCATGGTGCCGGTGGTCTCGACGGTGACGGAGCAGATCAGCGGGACGGAGACGCCGAGGGCCTCCATGGCGCGGCGGGCGCCGATGATGGAGGACTTGGTCTGCAGGAGGTCCTGGGTGGTCTCGACGAGCAGGGCGTCGGCCCCGCCGGAGATCAGGCCCTCGGCGTTGACCTGGTAGGCGTCGCGGATCGTCGCGTAGTCGATGTGGCCCAGGGTGGGCAGCTTGGTGCCGGGGCCCATGGAGCCGAGGACCCAGCGCTGCTGCCCGGACTTGGCGGTGTACTCGTCGGCGACCTCGCGGGCGATGCGGGCGCCGGACTCCGACAGCTCGAAATTGCGTTCGGGGATGTCGTACTCGGCGAGCGCCGCGAAGTTCGCACCGAAGGTGTTGGTCTCGACGCAGTCCACGCCCACCGCGAAGTACGCGTCGTGGACGGAGCGCACGATGTCGGGGCGGGTGACGTTGAGCACCTCGTTGCAGCCTTCGAGCTGCTGGAAGTCCTCCATCGAGGGGTCCTGCGCCTGGAGCATCGTCCCCATGGCTCCGTCGGCGACGACCACGCGGGTCGCGAGCGCCTCCCGGAGGGCATCGGCCCGGGTCTGGGTGTCAGCGGGCGGGTTCGGCAACGAGGCCATGGGTGTGCTCCCTGGGATGCGACGGCTGTCGGCTTTGCACCCTCGCTGTGTCAAGGGTGCACGCGGTCAGGGTAACCGCGCGGCACCGGACCCGGTGAGGCTGTCCCACGTGGCGGACTGCATTCTGTGCGCGGGGGTCTGCCGGGTGTGTCCTGGCCGACGGAGGCCTGAACAGTTGCCCAACCATGCACAAGGTCGACATGGACCGATACTGTTCAGCATTGTCGAACTACGTCAGCAGGAGGCTGCGCGATGGCACGGAACATCCAGTCGCTCGAACGAGCCGCTGCGATGCTGCGACTCCTGGCGGGCGGCGAGCGCCGGCTGGGCCTCTCGGACGTGGCCAGTTCCCTGGGCCTGGCCAAGGGCACGGCCCACGGGATCCTGCGCACGCTGCAGGCCGAGGGCTTCGTGGAGCAGGACCCCGCCTCGGGCCGCTACCAGCTGGGCGCGGAGCTGCTGCGCCTGGGCAACAGCTACCTGGACGTGCACGAGCTGCGCGCCCGCGCACTGGTCTGGACGGATGATCTGGCCCGGGCGAGCGGCGAGAGCGTCTACGTGGGCGTGCTCCACAAGAGCGGGGTGCTGATCATGCACCACGTGTTCCGCCCGGACGACAGCCGCCAGGTGCTGGAGGTCGGCGCCATGCAGCCGCTGCACTCCACCGCCCTGGGCAAGGTGCTCTCCGCGTACGACCCGGTCGCCCACACGGAGGCATTGGAGGCGGAGCGCGAGGCGTTCACGCCCCGGACGGTCATCGACGGCGCGGGCTTCGAGGAGATCCTCGACCTGACCCGGGCGCGCGGCTGGGCCGCGGACGTCGAGGAGACCTGGGACGGCATCGCCTCGGTGGCGGCGCCGATCCACGACCGGCGCCGGATGCCGGTGGGCGCCGTGGCGGTCGCGGGGGCCGTGGAGCGGGTGTGCGGGGAGTCCGGGGAGCCCCGTGCGAGCCTCGTGGCGTCCGTACGGGACTGCGCGCGCGCTGTTTCACGCGATCTCGGCGCGGGCCGGTTCTAGGCCCCTTCCAGCGCTTCTCGGCCACCCCCTGGCCGCTTTCTGCCCTCTTTTCGCCATATCTCGGCCATCTGGTGGCCGGGTTTGGCTGATCGTACCTAGTGGTAACGATCCGACACTTTGGCCTGGCCAACCCTTGACGCGTTCTTCACCAGGGATGAAAACTGCCGTTCATCGGTCGGCATTGTCGAACACCTACCGGCAATACGCGTTAGGGTGTGGCAAGGCCATGGACCGGTGAACCACTCACCGAGTGCGCGGACCACCGGACGGGACCCGGTTCCGCACACCCCTGGACGTAAGACAAAGGAGTCGCGGGTGTCCAGCTCCGACATCTTCATCGGCGAGACCATCGGTACCGCCCTGCTCACACTGCTCGGTGGTGGCGTCTGCGCCGCCGTGACGCTCAAGAGCTCCAAGGCCCGGAACGCAGGCTGGCTCGCGATCACGTTCGGCTGGGGTTTCGCCGTTCTCATCGCCGCCTACGTTTCCGCGCCGCTCTCCGGCGCGCACCTCAACCCGGCGGTCACCGTCGGCCTTGCGATCAAGAACGGCGACTGGAGCGACACTCCGGTCTACTTCGCCGGCCAGCTCCTCGGCGCCATGCTCGGCGCGGTCCTCATGTGGATCACGTACTACGGACAGTTCCGGGTGCACCTCTCGGACCCGGAGCACATCCGTGACGCCACGCTCGGCCCCGAGGACCCGCACCCGCACGACCAGGCCGGCCCGGTGCTCGGTGTCTTCTCCACCGGCCCCGAGATCCGCAACGTCGTCCAGAACATGACGACCGAGATCATCGGTACGTTCGTCCTGGTCATCGCGATCCTGACCCAGGGCCTGCAGGACAACGGCAAGGGCCTCGGCGTCATCGGCGTCCTGATCACCTCCTTCGTGGTCGTCGGCATCGGCCTCTCGCTGGGCGGTCCGACCGGCTACGCCATCAACCCGGTCCGCGACCTCGGCCCGCGCATCGTCCACTCCCTGCTGCCGCTTCCCAACAAGGGCGGCTCCGACTGGGGATACTCCTGGATCCCGGTGGTCGGCCCGCTCGTCGGTGCCGCCCTCGCCGGTGGTCTGTACAACCTCGCGTTCGCCTGATCAGCACCGGCACGTATCGCAAGATCCGCACCGCCACCTGATTCCGCCTACCTAGACCTGCCAGGAGCAGCCACATGACCAGCAGCACCGGCCCCTTCATCGCCGCGATCGACCAGGGCACCACCTCCTCCCGCTGCATCGTCTTCGACCGCGACGGCCGCATCGTCGCCGTCGACCAGAAGGAGCACGAGCAGATCTTCCCGAAGCCGGGCTGGGTCGAGCACGACGCCATCGAGATCTGGACCAACGTCCAGGAGGTCGTCGCCGGCGCCATCGCCAAGGCCGAGATCACCGCCGCCGACGTCAAGGCCGTCGGCATCACCAACCAGCGCGAGACCACCGTCCTGTGGGACAAGAACACCGGCCAGCCGGTGCACAACGCGCTGGTCTGGCAGGACACCCGCACCGACGCCCTGTGCAAGGAGCTCGGCCGCAACGTCGGCCAGGACCGCTTCCGCCGCGAGACCGGCCTGCCGCTGGCGAGCTACTTCGCCGGCCCGAAGGCCCGCTGGCTGCTCGACAACGTCGAGGGCCTGCGCGAGCGCGCCGAGGCCGGCGACATCCTCTTCGGCACCATGGACTCCTGGGTCATCTGGAACCTCACCGGTGGCGCCGAGGGCGGTGTGCACGTCACGGACGTCACCAACGCCTCGCGCACCATGCTGATGAACCTGCACACCCTGGAGTGGGACGCCAAGATCGCGGAGTCCATGGAGGTGCCGCTCGACATCCTCCCCGAGATCAAGTCCTCCGCCGAGGTCTACGGCCACGTCAAGGACGGCGTCCTCGCCGGTGTCCCGGTCGCCTCGGCGCTCGGCGACCAGCAGGCCGCCCTCTTCGGCCAGACCTGTTTCGCCGAGGGCGAGGCCAAGTCCACGTACGGCACCGGCACGTTCATGCTGATGAACACCGGCGACAAGGTCATCAACTCCTACAGCGGCCTGCTGACCACGGTCGGCTACAAGATCGGCGACCAGAAGCCGGTCTACGCCCTGGAGGGCTCCATCGCCGTCACCGGCTCGCTCGTCCAGTGGATGCGCGACCAGATGGGCATGATCAAGACCGCGGCCGAGATCGAGACCCTCGCGCTCTCGGTCGAGGACAACGGCGGCGCCTACTTCGTGCCGGCCTTCTCCGGCCTGTTCGCCCCGTACTGGCGCTCCGACGCCCGCGGTGTGATCGCCGGCCTCACCCGGTACGTCACCAAGGCGCACATCGCCCGTGCCGTCCTGGAGGCCACCGCCTGGCAGACCCGCGAGATCACCGACGCCATGACCAAGGACTCGGGCGTCGAGCTCGCGGCCCTCAAGGTCGACGGCGGCATGACCTCCAACAACCTGCTGATGCAGACCCTCTCCGACTTCGTGGACGCCCCCGTGGTCCGTCCGATGGTCGCGGAGACCACCTGCCTCGGCGCCGCCTACGCCGCCGGCCTGGCCGTCGGCTTCTGGCCCGACACCGACGCCCTGCGCGCCAACTGGCGCCGCGCGGCGGAGTGGACCCCGCGGATGCCCGCCGAACAGCGGGACCGCGAGTACAAGAACTGGCTCAAGGCCGTCGAGCGGTCCATGGGCTGGATCGACGACGAAGTCGCCAGCTGACGCACCAGCTGAGTCAATCGACGAGGAGCTAAGAGATATGAGCACCCTGCAGAGCGTCCCCACCCTGGGTACGCACCCGACCGCCGGCTCGAACGCGAGCCGCGCCGAGACCCGTGAGCAGCTGGCCAAGGCCACGTACGACCTGCTGGTCATCGGCGGTGGAATCCTGGGCACCTCGGTGGCCTGGCACGCCGCGCAGTCGGGTCTGCGGGTCGCCATGGTGGACGCCGGCGACTTCGCCGGCGCCACCTCCTCCGCCTCCTCCAAGCTCGTCCACGGGGGCTTGCGCTACCTGCAGACCGGCGCGGTCAAGCTGGTCGCCGAGAACCACCACGAGCGCCGGGTGCTGGCCAAGGACGTGGCCCCGCACCTGGTCAACCCGCTCACCTTCTACCTGCCGGTCTACAAGGGCGGACCGGTCGGTGCGGCCAAGCTGGGCGCGGGCGTCTTCGCCTACTCCGCCCTCTCGGCCTTCGGCGACGGCATGGGCAAGGTCATATCCCCGGCCCGTGCCGCCGCCGACAACCCGGGTCTGAAGACGGACAACCTCAAGGCCGTCGCGGTCTACTACGACCACCAGATGAACGACTCGCGGGTCGCCGTCATGACGGTCCGCGCGGCCGTCGAGTCGGGCGCCGTCGTCCTCAACCACGCCGAGGTCACCGGCCTGCGCATGACGCGCGGCCGGGTCAGCGGTGCCGAGCTCAAGGACCGCCTCGACGGCACCGAGTTCGGCGTCGACGCGCGCGTCGTGCTCAACGCCACCGGCCCGTGGGTGGACCACCTGCGGCGCATGGAAGACAAGCACTCGATGCCGTCGATCCGCCTCTCCAAGGGCGCGCACATCGTCATGAAGCGCAAGTCGCCGTGGAAGGCCGCCATGGCCACCCCGATCGACAAGTACCGCATCACCTTCGCCCTCCCGTGGGAGGACCAGCTGCTGCTCGGCACCACCGACGAGGTGTACGAGGGCGACCCGGCGGACGTGCGCGCCACCGAGTCCGACATCGCGCAGATCCTGGACGAGGCGGCCTTCTCGGTGAAGGACGCCGACCTGGACCGCTCGCTGATGACGTACGCCTTCGCCGGCCTGCGGGTGCTGCCCGGTGGCCCCGGCGGCGTCGAGAAGGCCAAGCGCGAGACGGTCGTCTCCGAGGGCGCCGGCGGCATGCTGTCGGTGGCCGGCGGCAAGTGGACCACGTACCGGCACATCGGCCGCGTGGTCATGGACAAGCTGGCCAAGCTGCCCGGCAGCCCGCTCACCGACGACATGGAGCCGGTGAAGTCGCTCGTACGCCGGGTGCCGCTGCCCGGTGTCGCCAACCCGAACGCCGTCGCGCACCGCCTGCTCGTGGACCGCGAGCCCGGCACGCGGATGGACCCGCTCACCGCCCGCCACCTGGCCTCGCACTACGGCTCGCTGGCCTTCGACATCGCGCGCCTCGCGAACGAGGACCCGGCGCTGGCCGAGCGGATCCACCCGGACGGCCCGGAGATCTGGGCGCAGGTCGCCTACGCCCGCGACAACGAGTGGGCCGAGACGGTCGACGACGTGCTGCGCCGCCGCACCACGGTGACGGTCCGCGGCCTGGACGACGACTCCGTGCGCGCGCGGGTCGAGGAGATGCTGAGCCGCAAGGCATAGCTCGTACGCAGGTGGGGAAGAGGGGCGGTTCCGAGGGGAACCGCCCCTCTGTCGTGGGCTGTGGCCGGTGTCCCCTCAAGGCTTAGGCTGGCCCACGTACACAAGGGAACTTCGGAAGGAGACCTGGGTGATCGAGCTTGAGGGCGTGCCCGAGCTGATCGACCCGGTCATGGTGGCCGCGTTCGAGGGCTGGAACGACGCGGGTGACGCGGCCTCCGGTGCGGTCGCGCACCTGGACCGGGAGTGGAAGGGCGAGGTCTTCGCGGCGCTGGACGCCGAGGACTACTACGACTTCCAGGTCAACCGGCCGACGGTGTGGCTGGACAACGGGGTACGGAAGATCACGTGGCCGACGACGAGGCTGTCGGTGGTGCGGATCGGCGGGGCGAAGCCGCGCGACCCCCTGCTCGTGCGGGGCATCGAACCGTCCATGCGGTGGCGGTCGTTCTGCAACGAGATCCTGGGCTTCGCGCACGAACTGGGCGTGGAGATGGTCGTGATCCTGGGCGCGCTGCTCGGGGACACCCCGCACACCCGGCCGGTGCCGGTCAGCGGGGTCACCTCGGACGCGGACCTGGCACGGACGATGGACCTGGAGGAGACCAAGTACGAGGGTCCGACGGGGATCGTGGGCATCCTCCAGGAGGCCTGCACCCACGCGGGCGTCCCGGCGGTCTCGCTGTGGGCGGCGGTCCCGCACTACGTGTCACAGCCGCCGAACCCGAAGGCGACGCTGGCCCTGCTGAACCGGCTGGAGGATCTGATCGACATCCGGATCCCGCTGGGTGAACTCCCGGAGGACGCGCGGGCGTGGCAGCTCGGCGTGGACCAACTGGCCGCCGAGGACAGCGAGGTGGCGGAGTACGTGCAGACGCTGGAGGAGGCGCGGGACACCGCGGACCTGCCGGAGGCCTCGGGCGACGCCATCGCCCGGGAGTTCGAGCGGTACCTGCGCCGCCGCGACCCGGCGGCCCCCTCGGCCGAGCCGGGCGACGGCTCGTACCTGCGCGACACGTCGAGCGGTCTGACCCGCCCGCCGAAGCGCAAGCCGGACCCGTCCGGCTCGGGCGAGGAGCCGCCGGCCCCGGACGAGGAGGAGACGCCTCCCGAGGCGTAGCCGGCCGGCCCGTTCCGGGCCCGGAACGCGACGATGCCCCCTGCCCGGAAGGACAGGGGGCATCGGCGGCTTCGGCCGCGGTCCGCTAGAGGGCCACGCCCAGGAGGGCGTCGACCGTGCGCGAGACCAGGCCCGGCGCGGACTCGTCGTCCCCGTCGGAGGCGTTCTGGGCGTCCGCCCAGCGGTCCACCGCCGCGAGCGCGGCGGGGGCGTCCAGGTCGTTGGCCAAGGCCTCGCGGACCTCCTCGACGAGGGCGTCCGCCGGCAGGCCGTCCGGGCGGGACACGGCCGCGCGCCAGCGTTCCAGGCGGGCCACCGCCTGCTCCAGGACCTCGTCCGTCCACTCCCAGTCGGCCCGGTAGTGGTGCGAGAGCAGCGCGAGGCGGATCGCCGCCGGGTCCACCCCGGCGCGCCGCAGCGCGGAGACGAAGACCAGGTTGCCCTTCGACTTCGACATCTTCTCGCCGTGCAGCGCGACCATGCCCGCGTGCACGTACGCCTTGGCCATCGGGAACTCGCCCGTCAGCACCTGCGCGTGGGAGGCGCCCATCTCGTGGTGCGGGAACACCAGGTCGGAGCCGCCGCCCTGGATGTCGAAGCCCATGCCCAGGTGGTCCAGGGCGATGGCGACGCACTCGATGTGCCAGCCGGGCCGGCCGCGGCCCAGCGAGCCGCCGTCCCAGCTCGGCTCGCCCGGGCGGGCCGCCATCCACAGCATCGGGTCCAGCGGGTTCTTCTTCCCCGGGCGCTCCGGGTCGCCGCCGCGCTCCGCGGACAGCAGCCGCATCGCCTCGGCGTCGAGGTGGGAGACGCTGCCGAAGTTGGCGTCGGACTCCACCGAGAAGTAGATGTCGCCGTCCAGCTCGTACGCGGCTCCGGCGTCGCGCAGCCGCTCCACCAGCGGCACGATGCCCGGTATGGCCTCGACGGCGCCGATGTAGTGCTGCGGCGGCAGCATCCGCAGGGCGGTCATGTCCTCGCGGAAGAGGGCCGTCTCGCGCTCCGCGAGCTCGGTCCAGTCCTGGCCGTCGCGCAGCGCCCGCTCGAGGAGCGGATCGTCGACGTCCGTCACGTTCTGGACGTAGTGGACCTGCCGCTTGGTGTCGAGCCACACGCGCTGTACGAGGTCGAACGCGTTGTAGGTCGCCGCGTGACCGATGTGGGTCGCGTCGTACGGAGTGATGCCGCAGACGTAGATACGGGCGACGGGACCGGGGGCGAGGGTGATCGTCCCCTGGGTCGCGGTGTCGTGGATCTGGAGGTCGCGGCCCTTGCCAGGAAGGGCGGGGACCTCAGAAGCGGGCCAGGCATGCATGTGTCGAGCCTAACCGGACGCGTGTTCCGTAAACGAACCGGACCTGCACTGTTGGCTTGATCGGCGGTCTTGCGGTCTGGCCGGTTCTATGCGTACCGGGGCTCTGCCCGGCCCGCCCTGCTCAGACCGGAGGCCAGGGGATGGCCGGCCACTGCCCGGACGGCTGCGGGTGTACCCCGGTGCGCAGCAGATCGGCCACGCGGGCCCGTACGGCGGCCAGCTCGACCGGGGTGATCAGTTCGGCCAGCCGGGTGGCGAGCGGCTCCCCGTCGGCCAGCCGGGCGGCCAGGGCGGTGAGCACCCCGCGCGCCTCGTCGGTCAGCGGTTCGCCGGCCCAGCCCCACAGCAGGGTCCGCAGCTTGTCCTCGCGGTGGAAGCTCACCCCGTGGTCGATGCCGTACAGCCGCCCGTCGGGCGCGGGCAGCAGGTGGCCGCCCTTGCGGTCACCGTTGTTGATCACGGCGTCGAGGACGGCGAGCCGGCGCAGCCGCGGGTCGTCGGCGTGCACGAGCAGCGCGGTGCGTCCCTCCCCGACGTCGGCGAGGGCGACCGGCTTCCAGCCCTCCCCCGCCTCCTCGCCCTCGACGAGGGCCAGCAGCCCGCTGCCGTCGCCGGACTCGTCGCCGCCCGAACCGCCGTCCCTGTCGTCCCCTCCGTCCCCGGACTCGATCCACAGCTGGACCATGCCCTCGCCGTACGGCCCGTCGCGCAGCACGGTCGGCGGCACCAGGCCCCATCCCATGGCCTCGGAGACGAGGTAGGCGGCGACCTCGCGCTGCGCCAGGTTCCCGTCCGGGAAGTCCCACAGCGGGCGCTCGCCCTTGACCGGCTTGTACACGCAGTCGGCGCTGCGGCCCCCGTACGCCACCGTGCACAGCAGCACCGCGTTGGACGCCTCGCGGATCCGGCCGACGACCGTGAGCTCGCCCCGGGCGAGCAGCTCCTCAAGTTCCCCCGTGGCGCTCACGCCTGGCGCCGGTAGCCGTTCTGGCGCGGGCAGACGTGCCCCTCCGGGTCCAGCGGCAGGCTGCACAGCGGGCACGGCGGCCGGCCCGCGTTGACCACGTCCAGGGCCCGCTTGGCGAAGGCCCGGGCCTGGGCGCCGGTGAGGCGGACCCGCAGCATCGGCGGGCCGTTCTCCTCGTCCTGGAGCAGCCGCTCCTCTGCCTCGGCGAGGTCCTCCTCCGAGTCGGCGTCGAGCTCCACCAGAGCCTGCGCCTCGACGATCATCCGCTGTTCCTCGCCGTCCCAGGCCAGGGCCATGGTGCCGACGCGGAACTCCTCGTCGACCGGGACGTCCAGAGGCGCGGTGTCCGCGGCCTCGGCGGGGGCGACGGCCGGGACCGGGGCATTGCCCCCGGTGCGCCGTACGACCTCGTCCAGCAGCTCGTCCATCCGCTCGGCCAACGCCGCGACCTGGGTCTTCTCCAGGGAGACACTGGTGACGCGGGGGCCGGAAGAGGCCTGCAGGAAGAACGTACGGCGTCCCGGGAGGCCGACCGTGCCCGCCACGAAGCGGTCCGGCGGATCGTAGAGGAACACCTGACGGGGCACGTCCAGTCTCCAAGTCTCGGTGGCGGGTTGTTTCGGCCCGTCCACCCTACTGCGCCGTTCGATCAGGCCGCGCCCGCGCCGCCTCCGACGACCGCGTTCCCTCCGGTCTCCGCCGCGCTCTCGAACGTGGCGGTGTCGGCGGCCGCGGAGTCCGCGGAGTCCGCCGCGCGGGCCGGGCGCGGGGCGAGCGAGCCGAAGTCCCCGGTGTCGCCGAGCCGGAGCAGGAACGGCCGCGTCGGCGTGTAGCGGACCGCGGTGACCGAGCAGGGGTCCACGTGGATGCGCTGGAAGAGGTCCAGGTGCATGCCCAGGGCGTCCGCGACAAGGGACTTGATGATGTCCCCGTGCGAGCACATGAGGAAGACGGCGTCGCTCCCGTGCTCCTCCTCGATCCGCGCGTTCCACTCCCGTACGGCGTCCACGGCGCGCGCCTGCATGGCGCGCATCGACTCCCCGCCGGGGAAGGCGGCGGCCGAGGGGTGCTGCTGGACGATCTTCATCAAGGGTTCGTCGGAGAGCTCGGAGAGTTTGCGGTTCGACCAGTCCCCGTAGTGGCATTCGCCGATCCGGTCGTCGGTGTGCAGCGCGAGCTCCGGGCGCGCGGCGAGCAGCGGTGCAAGGGTCTCGCGGCAGCGCTGGAGCGGGCTGCTGACGGCGGCGGCGAGCGGCACCGCGGCGAGCCGCCCGGGCAGCGCCGCCGCCTGTTCGGCTCCGCGCTCGTCGAGGGCCACTCCCGGCGTCCATCCGGCGAGCAGCCCTGCGGTGTTGGCGGTGGACCGCCCGTGTCGTACGAGGATCAGCGTGGCCATGGCGCAAGCCTAAGCGGTGGTGCTCGTGTGCGGGCCGGGCGCGGGCGGGGGAGAATGCCGTCCGTGATAGTCGACTGCGCCATGTACCGGGACGGCCGCCGCTCTCCTGCGCCCGAGGACCTCTCGGACGCCCTGGACGAGGCGCGGGCCAGTGGTGACGCCTTCCTCTGGGTCGGCATGTACGAACCGACGGAGGAGGAGTTCGAGCACGTCAGCCAGGAGTTCCGACTGCACAAGCTGGCGGTGGAGGACGCGCTGACCGCGCACCAGCGCCCCAAGCTGGAGGTGTACGACGACTCGCTGTTCGTCGTCCTCAAGCCGGTCATGTACGACGACGACACCGACACGGTGACCACGGGCGAGCTGATGCTCTTCATCGGCGACTCCTTCGTGGTCACGGTCCGGCACGGCGAGGGGGCCGCGCTGAGCGCCGTGCGCAGCCGGCTGGAGCACGAGCCGGAGGTCCTGCGGCACGGTCCGACGGCGGTCCTGTACGCGGTGTCCGACGCGGTGGTCGACCACTACATCGAGGTCGCGGCCGAGCTCCAGGCCGACCTGGAGGAGGTGGAGGCCGAGGTCTTCGCGCCGCAGGCCTCGGACACCAAGAACACCGCCGCCCGGATCTACGGCTTCAAGCGGCAGGTGCTGGAGTTCCGCCGGGCGACGAGCCCGCTGCTCCAGCCGATGGACCGGCTGGCCTTCGGGAACGTGCCGTTCGTGCACGAGCACGCGCAGCCGTTCTTCCGCGACGTCGCCGACCACCTGACCAAGGCGAGCGAGTACATCGAGGGCCTGGACCGGCTGCTGTCGGACGCGCTGGCCGCGCACCTGGCGCAGATGGGCGTCCGGCAGAACGACGACATGCGCAAGATCTCGGCCTGGGCGGCGATGGCGGCCGTCCCGACGATGGTGGCGGGGATCTACGGCATGAACTTCGACCACATGTGGGAGCTGCGGCAGCCCTGGGGCTATCCGGCGGTGCTCCTGGTGATGGTGGGCGCCTGCCTGGGCCTGCACCGCCTGTTCAAGTCCCGCGGCTGGCTGTAGCCCGAGGGGCCTCCCACGCGTACTCGGGCTTACGCGTACTCGGGCGCTGTCACCGGTACGCCGCCCAGCGCGTCGCGCCGCTCCGGCGGGCGCAGGCTGATCATCCGGTGCCAGCCGGCGAACCGCTCGTACGCGTACATCCCGCGGATCCCGGCGGCCAGCGCGGCCGCCTTGGGCGCGGGCCAGCGCAGCAGCCGGCCCATGTGGCCCATGACGGCGAGGCTCACGTCCCGGTAGATGGCGATCTCGACGAGGGCGCTCTCGCGCAGCACCCGCTGGATGGTCCGGCCGTGTCCCTCGCGGACGAGGCGGAGCAGCTCCTCGTGGCAGTAGGCGAGGTGGTTGTCCTCGTCATTGCTGATCATGCGGATGGCCCTGCCGACCTCGGGGTGGTCGCCGAACTGCCGGACGAGCATGACCATCTGGTCGGCGGCGCGCTGCTCGGTGACCCGGCTGTGGGCGAGGTAGACGACGATGTCCTCCTCGGTCAGCGGCTCCTCGCGGCGCAGCTTCTCGTGCGCGAGGCCGATGCCGCGCCGCTCCAGCAGCATGGTGTAGTCGGTCTCGGGCGGCACCGGGACGGGCGGCAGGCCGCGCTTGCGGAGCAGGGCGTTGAAGATCCGGCCGTGCTTGTCCTCGTCGGCGCCGTGCCGGGTGATCTTCGGCGCGAGCTCGCGCATGCCGTCGGGCACCAGGGCCGCGATCCGGGCGTTCTCCCAGCCGCCCTGGGACTCCCCGCTGGCGGCGATGGAGCAGAACAGCTGGAACGAGTCGTCGTTGTCGACGATCTCCTGGAACAAGCTGCGGGCAGAGAGCATGCATCGAGTCAACGGCCGATCCGGGGGCCCGGCAACCGAGGGGTGGCGCCGCTCGGCCGAATGAACGACGTGCCGGGGTCGGGGCGCGGGCGTAACCCGGAGGGTGCCGCCCGCGTTGTGCCTGTGTCGGCCGTGGCGGGGAAGACCCCCGAGCCCCCACCACGGCCGCAGAGCATGCGGGGACGGTTCACGCCAGGCCGGCGCGCTCCATGGCTTCCGTGCCGGCCCGCAGGGCGGTGATCCGCTCGTCCAGGGTGAAACCGGCCGGGGCGAGCGTGAGGGTGGTGACGCCGGCCTCGGCGTAGGCCCGCATCCCGTCCGCGATCCGCTCGACGGAGCCGAGCAGGGTGGTCGAGTCGATCAGCGAGTGCGGGACGGCCGCGGCCGCTCCCGTCTTGTCGCCCGCCAGGTACTTGTCCTGGATCTCGGCGGCTTCCTTCTCGTAGCCCATGCGCTGGGCGAGCTGGTTGTAGAAGTTCTGCTTCCGGCTGCCCATGCCGCCGACGTACAGGGCCGTGTACGGGCGGAACATGTCGGCGAGGGCGGTCACGTCCTCGCCGACGGCCAGCGGGACCGTCGGGCAGACGTCGAAGCCGTCCATCGTCAGTCCGGCCTTCTCGCGGCCCGCCCGGATGTGGGTGAGCGCGGTGGCCTCCAGGTGCTCGGCGGCCGGGAAGATGAGCAGCGCGCCGTCGGCGATCTCCCCGGTCTGCTCCAGGTTCTTGGGCCCGATGGCGGCGATGTAGAGCGGGATGTGCTCGCGCTCGGGATGCACGGTGAGCTTGATCGGCTTGCCGGGGCCGCCGGGCAGCGGGAGGGTCCAGTGCTCGCCCTCGTAGCTGAGGCGCTCGCGGCTCATCGCCTTGCGGACGATCTCCACGTACTCGCGGGTGCGGGCGAGCGGCTTGTCGAACTTGACGCCGTACCAGCCTTCGGAGACCTGGGGCCCGGAGACGCCGAGGCCGAGCCGGAAGCGGCCCTTGGTGAGGGAGTCGAGGGTGGCGGCCGTCATGGCGGTCATCGCGGGCTGGCGGGCCGGGATCTGGAGGATCGCGGAGCCGACGTCGATGCGCTCGGTCTGGGCGGCGACCCAGGCGAGCACGGTCGGGGCGTCGGAGCCGTACGCCTCCGCGGCCCAGCAGACGTCGTAGCCGAGGCGGTCCGCCTCCTGGGCCACGGCGAGGTTGTCGGCGTCCATGCCAGCGCCCCAGTAGCCGAGATTGATGCCGAGCCGCATGTGTCGTCCCCTTACGGTGTTGCCGGTTTACCGATCAGTAACGTACGTCTGCGGGGGACTGTAGCGCGCCAGGGCTCCCCGCGTCAGTGCCCCAGTAGTCTCAGCGGTCATGGAGCAGAGGCATCTCGGCCGCACCGGACTGCGCGTGTCCCGGATCGGCCTCGGCACCCTGACCTGGGGCCGTTCCGCGGAGGGCCCGGACGAGTCGGGCGCTGCCGAGCAGTTGAAGACGTTCTGGGAGGCGGGCGGGACGCTCGTCGACACCGCCGACGTGTACGGGGGCGGTGAGGCGGAGTACCTGCTGGGGCAGTTGATCGACGGACTGGTCCCGCGGCGGGACCTGGTGATCGCGACGAAGTCGGGCTCGGTCCGGGCCGCCGACCGCCGGGCCGACGGCTCGCGCGGCCACCTCCTCGCCGCGCTGGACGATTCGCTGGCCCGCCTCGGAACGGACCACGTCGACCTGTGGCAGGTCCACGCGTTCGACCCGGCGACCCCGCTGGAGGAGACCCTCCAGGCCCTGGACCTGGCGGTGAGCAGCGGCCGGGCCCGGTACGCGGGGGTGGCGGGCTTCTCCGGCTGGCAGCTGGCGAAGGCGGCGACGTGGCAGCTGGCCGCGCCGGGGGTGCGGACGCGGCTGGCGTCGGCGCAGCTGGAGTACTCGCTGCTCCAGCGGGGCGTGGAGCGCGAGGTCCTGCCGGCGGCGCTGGACCTGGGCGTCGGGCTGCTCCCCTCCTCTCCCCTGGGGCGGGGGGTGCTGACGGGGAAGTACCGGGACGGCACGACTCCGGCGGACTCGCGGGGCGCCTCCCCGACCATGGCCGGCTTCGTGGACCCGTACCTGGACGAGACGGCGGGCGGCATCGTGGACGCGGTGGCGACGGCGGCCCAAGGGCTGGCGGTGACCCCGCTCCAGGTGGCCCTGGCCTGGATCCGGGACCGGCCGGGGGTGGTCGCTCCGATCGTGGGCGCGCGGACGTCCGCGCAGCTCAGCGAGGCGTTGTCGGTGGAGCCCCTTACTCTTCCGGAGGAGATCTGCCGGGCGCTGGACGATGTGTCGGCGCCCGTGCACCGCTACCCCGACCACGACTGGAGCACGCTGTGAGCACGGACCGCCAAGCCGCGCAAGCCGCTTCCGCGGCCCCCCCGCC
>NZ_JOCX01000010.1 GCF_000717915.1 Streptomyces sp. NRRL S-244 | reverse complement strand
GCAGGGGGGACCCTGTGGGAGAGTAGGACGCCGCCGAACAATCATTGTAGAAAAGCCCTGTACCGGGTATCCGGTACGGGGCTTTTCTGCGTTTACGGGCATTCGGGCCTGTGATTGGATCCGGGCATGGATCAATATGTGATGCGTGCGGTGCGGGCGGACGAGTGGGAGAAGGTCAAGGAGCTGCGGATCACCGCGCTCAAGGATCCGGCGGCGCCGGTGGCCTTCCTGGAGACCTTGGACCAGGCCGAGGCCAGGACGGATGAGTTCTGGCAGGACCGGGCGAACGGGGCTTCGCACGGGCGGCATGCACGGCAGTTCGTGGCCGAGGCACCGGACGGGGAGTGGGTCGGGTCGGTGACGGTGCTCGTCGAGGAGGGCGGGACCACCGATTTCTTCGAGCGCGTCGTCGAGCAGACCCAGGGGCATTTGGTGGGCGTGTTCGTACGTCCCGAGCAGCGGGGTACCGGGCTGACCGAGGGGCTCTTCGCGGCCGCGCTGGACTGGGCCTGGTCGCTGGAGGGGCCGGCGCTGGAGCGCGTACGGCTCTTCGTGCACGAGGACAACGCGCGGGCCGCGGCCTTCTATCGGCGGTTCGGGTTCCGGGCGACCGGGGAGGTCCTGCCGGTGCCGGCGGATCCGGGTGCCACGGAGTTCGAGTACGTGTTGCCCCGTCCGTAGCCGTCCCCTAGTGCTGGAGTGCGGCTGCCTCCGGCCAGCGGGCGCGGGCCTGTTCGCGGCTGCGGCACAGGGCGAGCAGGGGGAGGGACCCCTCCTGGAGAAGCTCGGGGAGCTGGGGGATCGGGGCCACGGCCGCGATGTCCTCCAGGACCAGCGTGAGTGGTGGGTCGAGCCGGCCGTGGGATGACCGTGCGGCCATGCGGCGGCCGTGCTCGACCACGCTCGCGGCGAGTGCGGTGAGCAGTGGCATCGCACCCGGGTGGGTACGGAGATCTTCCAGCGATTCGCCCACCAAGTAGAGGGTGCCCCCTTCGGCCACGAACGATGCCAGTGTCAGTGCATCTGTTCGGTTCGGGTTGCAGGCCTCGCGGATGTGGATCGACGTGAGGCAGGAGAGCGCACGGGCCGTCAGGTGCTGGGCCTGCTCGCGGCGTTCGGGGTGGGCGGTGAGCGCGCTCTCCAGCTCGCCGGCGGCGCCGGGGGCTGCCTGGGGGTGGGTACGGAGGATGCGGACCGGGTCCTGGGCGCTGTTGCCCTGGGCCCAGCGGTGCAGCTGCTTGAACGGGCGGTCGTCGAGGGCCGCGGCTTGCAGCCAGCTGCGCAGGAGCGTTTCCGCCGTGTCGGCGATGGCCGCGTCCATGCGGGCCTGGGGGCGTACGGGGGCCAGGAGGGCGATCGCGCGGGCGGCGGCGGTGTCGCGGTCGGCGCAGGCGTCGGCGGGGTTCCAGTGCATGCGGGCCGGGGTGTCACAGAGGTGGGAGGGGTCGTAGAGGAGGACCGGGCCGAGTTTGGCGCGGGCGTCCTTGGTCTCTGCCCAGAGGGCGGGGGAGGAGGTGACGACGAGGGCCGAACCTTCCGCTGCCGCCAGGGCTTGGAGGGCCAGGGGGTGGCGCCGGGCCGGGGGGCCGTAGGCCATGTGGCCGACGGTGCTGTCGTTGCGGCCTCCGGTGCCGGGGGCACTGCCCCCGGGCCCCCGCGCCTCGAACTCCGTCGGGGCTGGATGTGCCGTCGGGGCCGGGATGGGCAGCGTGGATGCGTGGTGCGGACCGGGCAGGAGGTGCGGCTCGGTCGGGGGCGGGATCGTGGGGGCGGAGTTGCCGGGGGCGCTGCCCCCGGACCCCCACGCCTCAAACGCCGGCGGGGCTGAATCGGCCGCCGCGGCCGGGACGGGCGGCGGGCCCGGCTTCGTGCGGCGGGACTTCGTGCGGGCGATCACGCCCATCACGAAGATCGTCAGGACGAACAGGATCAGCAGTTGGCTGATGAACAGGCCCCAGAACAGGCCCCAGCCCGAGAGGGCCGAGGGGTCCGTGTCCGGCCAGGCTCCCGGGACGTCGTGCGGTTGAGCTATCAGGGCGCGGACCGCGCCGGGGGTGCGGGTGAACGTCACCGTGGACGGCCAGGCGCCCTTCGCGAAGAGCGCGGCCAGGCCCGTGGACGTCCAGACCAGGGCCGCCAGGCCCAGGAGGAACGCCAGGAGGGCGAGGAGGAGGGCGTCCGGGATGCCGCCCTGTTCTTTCCCCGTGCGTTCGTGCATTTACGCCACCGTTGTCGCCGAGCCAGGGCCGCCGTTGCGGTGGCGTTCCATCAGGAGGGCTCTTTCCTCCGCCTCCAGTTCGGCCGCCAGCAGGTCGTCGGGCAGCTGGGGCCCGGACGAGGACTCCGTCATGGCGCGGTCCGTGTAGACCAGGGGGCGTTCCGCCTCCGTGATCAGGTGTTTGACCACCTGGACGTTGCCGTTGACGTCCCAGACCGCGATGCCGGGGGTGAGGGTGGGGATGATCTCCACCGCCCAGCGGGGGAGGCCCAGGACCCGGCCCGTCGCCCGGGCCTCGTCCGCCTTCTGGGCGTAGATCGTGCGGGTCGAGGCCATCTTGAGGATGGCCGCGGCCTCGCGGGCGGCCGCGCCGTCGACGACGTCCGAGAGGTGGTGGACGACGGCGACGAAGGACAGGCCGAGGCGGCGGCCGAACTTCAGGAGGCGCTGGAACAGCTGGGCCACGAAGGGGCTGTTGATGATGTGCCAGGCCTCTTCGACCAGGAAGATGCGCTTCTTGCGGTCCGGGCGGATCCAGGTGTGTTCCAGCCAGACGCCCACGATCGCCATCAGGATCGGCATGGCGATCGAGTTGCGGTCGATGTGGGAGAGGTCGAAGACGATGAGGGGGGCGTCGAGGTCGATGCCCACCGTGGTGGGGCCGTCGAACATGCCGCGGAGGTCGCCGTCGACCAGGCGGTCGAGGACGAGCGCGACGTCGAGGCCCCAGGCGCGGACGTCGTCTATGTCGACGTTCATGGCCTCCGCGGATTCGGCCTCCGGGTGGCGGAGCTGTTCCACGATGTCCGTGAGGACCGGCTGGCGGTCGCGGATCGTGTCGACGACGTACGCGTGCGCGACCTTGAGCGCGAAGCCGGAGCGTTCGTCGAGGCCGTGGCCCATGGCGACTTCGATGATGGTCCGGAGCAGCGCGAGCTGGCCGGTCGTCGTGATCGCCGGGTCGAGGGGGTTGAGGCGGATCCCGTCGTCGTTGGCGGCGATGGGGTCCAGGCGGATGGGGGTTATCCCCAGCTGCTGGGCGATGAGGTTCCACTCGCCGACGCCGTCCTCGCCCTGGGCGTCGAGTACGACGACCTGGCGGTCCCGGAAGCGGAGCTGGCGCAGGACGTACGTCTTCTCCAGGGCGGACTTGCCGTTGCCGGACTCGCCGAGGACCAGCCAGTGCGGGGCCGGGAGCTGCTGGCCGTACAGCTGGAAGGGGTCGTAGATGTAGCCCTTGCCGCTGTAGACCTCGCGGCCGATGATGACGCCGGAGTCGCCGAGTCCGGGGGCGGCGGTGGGCAGGTAGACGGCCTGCGCCTGCCCGGTGGAGGTGCGGACGGGCAGGCGCGTGGTCTCGACCTTGCCGAACAGGAAGCTGGTGAAGGCGTCCGTCAGAGCGGACATGGGATCTCGCATGGGCGGCACTTCCCTCCAGCTAGCGTCGGATGCCGGTGGCGAACGGCAGGGTGTTGACGAAGGCGCGGTGGTGCTCGCGGTCGCACCACTCCAGCTTCAGGTAGGACTTGCCCGCCGAGGCGCGGATGGTGCGCTTGTCGCGGGCCAGGGCCTCCGGGGATCGCGAGGACACCGTGATGTACCCGACCAGGTTGACTCCTGCCGCACCGCTGGCGAGATCTTCACCCCTCTGGTCGAGCCGGCCGTGGGCGGCGATGTCGCGGGGGTCGACGGTGCGGTTCATCTTGGCGGCGCGGCTGGCGTCGGCCTCGTCGTTGGTCTTCTCGGTGAGCATGCGCTCGATGGCCACCTCGGTGGGCTCCAGATCCATGGTGACGGCGACAGTGCGGATCACGTCCGGGGTGTGGACGAGGAGGGGTGCGAGGAAGTTGACGCCGACGGGGGTCATCGGCCACTCCTTCACCCAGGCGGTGGCGTGGCACCAGGGGGCGCGGGTGGAGGACTCGCGGGTCTTGGCCTGGAGGTAGGTGGGTTCCACCGCGTCGAGTTCGGCCGGCCAGGCGTTGCGCTTGGTCATGGCCTGGATGTGGTCGATGGGGTGGTCGGGGTCGTACATGGAGTGCACGAGGGAGGCGAGGCGGCCCTGGCCGAGGGGCTGGCGGACGCGGATGTCGGCCTCGGCGAGGCGGGCGCAGATGTCGGTGAGCTCGCGGGCCATGACGATGGCGAGGCCGGCGTCGCGGTCGAGTTTGCGGCCCTTGTGGGGGGTGCCGGCGCGGGCGATGGTGTGGGCCTCGGCGGCGAGTTCGCGCGTGTAGTGCATGCAGGCGACGAGGTACGCGCGGTGCTGCTCGGAGGAGGTGGAGACCATCGACTGGAGCTGGTCGTACGAGTCGCGGAGCCAGACGGGGGCGTGGGTGTCGCCGCGCTGGGCGACGTCCTTGGCGTGGGCGTCCGGGTCGGCGGGGAGCGTACGGGCGAGCATCTGGAGGCGGGTGACGAAGCCGTCGCCGTTGGCCACGTGCTTGAGGAGGGTGCCGAAGCGGTCGACGAGGGCTTCCTGGTCCTCGCTGTCGCGCAGGCCGACGCCGGGGCCCTCGATCTCGATGGCGGCGGTGACGGTTCTGCGGTCGGCGTGGAGGAGTACGGCGATCTCGTCGGGGCCGAAGGGGGCGGCGAGCCAGTTGATCCGGCCGATGCCGGGGGGCGGGCCGACCTCGACCTCGCGGCCGTCGGCGGCGCGGACGCCGGCCTCCATGGCGGAGGAGCGGTACGTGGTGCCGCGGCGCAGGGTGCGCTTGTAGCTGCGGTTGATCTCGAACCACTTGTAGAAGGTGCGGCCCTTGTACGGGACGTACACGGCGGCGAGCGCGAGCATGGGGAACCCGGCGAGGCTGACGATGCGCAGGGTGAGGCCGGGGACGAGCAGGCCGCTCATCATGCCGAGGAACGCGCCGACGATGATCAGGGCGATCTCGCCGCTCTCGCGGTTCTTGCCGACGATCGCGTTCGGCCGGGCGCGGCCGATGAGGTACGTGCGGCGGGGCGCGATCGGGTGCAGCTGGTGTGACTGGGTCGTCAACGCCCGTCACCTCCTGTGTTCCTCGTACTCGAGCTCGTGCGGGGCGGGGGTGTGGCGGAGGGGATGGATCCGCCGCCGGCCCCGCCGCCGGAGGTGGGGCGGCTGCTGTGGGCGGCCACGCCTCCGGAGAGGGGGTTGGCGGGGCGGGGGGCGCTGGAGCCGCCGCCGTCGCCGCCGCGGTGGGCGCCGCGGCTGCTGTGGGTCTTGATGCCCTGGGATACGAGGGAGGCCGGGGAGCTGATGACGGCGGCGGCCTGGGCGCCGTCGGTGGCCTTGCTGCGGTTGGAGCGGGCGGAGGCGATCTCGTCGCCGAAGCCGGGGACGAAGCGGTAGATCATCGCGGAGGCGAAGATGGCCAGGAGGATGATCGCGAGGCCGGAGACGACGGCGGAGAAGGCGTTCGGGCCCTTCTCTCCGGCGAGGGCTCCGGCGAGGCCGAGGACGATGACGATGACCGGCTTCACGAGGATGACGGCGATCATGATGCCGGCCCAGCGGCGGACGTGGCCCCAGAGGTTGCGGTCGACGAGCCCGGCGTAGACGACGACGCCGAGGAGGGCGCCGACGTAGAGGAGGGCGGCCCGGATGAAGAGTTCGAGGAAGAGGACGCCGGCGGCGAGGACGGTGACGAGGGAGACGACGATCAGCATGATCGGGCCGCCGCCGATGGAGTCGCCCTTCTTGAGGGCTTCGATGAAGGAGCCGAAGAAGACGTCGGTCTGGCCGCCGCTCGCCGAGGCGATGACTTCTGTGACGCCGTCGGTGGCGGAGACGACGGTGTAGAGGATCAGGGGGGTGAAGGCGGAGGCGAGGACGGTGAGCCAGAGGAAGCCGACGGCTTCGGAGATGGCGGTGGTGAGGGGGACGCCGCGGATGGCGCGCTTGGCGACGGCGAAGAGCCAGAGCACTAGCGTGAGGATGGTGGAGGCGGCGAAGACGACGGCGTACTGCTTGAGGAAGGCGCCGTTGGTGAAGTCGACGTTGGCCGTGCCGTTGATCGCTTTGCTGAGCTCGGTGACGATCCAGGCGGCGGCGTCGGCGCAGCCCTTGGCCAGGGAGGCGAGGGGGTTGAGGGCGTCGGCCGGGTCGCTGGGTGCCAGGCCCGTACGGGGGGCGCCTGCGGCGCCGCTGCCTCGTTCGCAGTAGTCCTTGGCCGGGCCCACGATCAGGTCGCACCGGTTGTCGTTGGACTGAGACGGGGACGGGGACGGGGACGGCGATGGGGTGGGTGCGGCGAAGGCCCGGGCCGACAGGAGCACGGCCGCCGTTTGTACGGCGGCCAAGGCCCCGCCGACGCGGAGGGTGCGGCTACCGGGCATACGTGAACCCTCCGAACTCCGTTGCGGCCTTTGCGATCTCCTCGGCCGTGGAGGCCGTGCGGTCCGTGTGGACCGGGGCCGGCCCGTCCTTCTGGGCGAAGTTCTCGACCTTCCAGTCGTTCTCCGCCCACCGGAGAGTCAGCGTCATGGTGAACCAGTCGTTGCTGACCGGGTTGGTCGAACCGACGCCTGCGGTGCCGAAAGCGCCGGTGCACCACACGTCGACGGTTGTGGTGCTGTCGGAGTACTTGGTCGTCTTGGTGCCGACCGGCACGGTCCGCGAGATGTACGTGAGCCCTTGGGCCGCGTTGCCGTTGGCGTCCAGTCCGGCCTGGTCCAGGAAGGCTTTGCCGTAAGCCTGGTCGAGCCGCGTCTCGAGCTCGGACACCTTGTCTGCGGCGAAGACCTGACGGACGATCTGGCGCCTCATCTGCGGCTTCAGGATGTCGGCGGAAACGAGCGCCACCGCGTAGTTGGCGGCCGCCGATTGGGCGCCCTGTTCGTCGTGCGCGAAGCCCTTCGGGATGGTGCCGTTCTTGCCGTCGACCGGGCGGGTGCCCGTGGCTGCCGTGGAGGAGGCTGCCGGTGGGGTTTGCTCGGCCGGGGTCTCGGGGGTGTCTCCGGATTGGTTGGCGAAGGCGATCGCGGCGATCAGGAGGACCACCACGCCGACCACCGTGACCAGGCCGCGCGAGGCGCGTGGGGTGCGGCGGGGCGGGGCGCCGTACGGGTCCGAGGCGGAGTCCGGGAGGCGGGTGCGGGTCTGGCCCGTGCCGCCGATCTCGCCGTATCCGCTGCCGCCGGCGCCGCCGTACTGGTCGTCGTTGCTCATTCCGTGTCCGCCCCCTCCGCCTCGTACGACGGTAGCGCTGGTTGTCATCAGGTCGGGCAGCCGGTGGGCGGCCCGGCTAGACGGCCATTCCGTAGACGATGGTGAAGAGGGTGCCGAGGGAGCCGATGATGAACACGCCGGTGAGGCCGGCGACGATCAGGCCCTTGCCCTGCTCCGCGCTGAACGTGTCGCGCAGTGCGGTCGCGCCGATGCGCTGCTTGGCCGCGCCCCAGATGGCGATGCCGAGGCAGAGGAGGATCGCGACGGCCATGACCACCTCGATCATGACCTTCGCTTCATTGCCGAGACTGCCGAACGGCCCCCAGTTCGGGGCGATTCCGCCGATGATGGTGGTGATGTCGCCCTTTTCGGCTGCCAGGATCATGTAACTCACCGCCCCTGTATGGGTAGTTCCGGTAGCCCGTGCCCGACGGCATGGGTCACGCACTATCTTCGCTGATGAAACCGCCGCCGTACGTCGACTTGACGTCTCTCTTTACTCGATCTCCCGCCCTTTGGCCCGCCCGCGCGCTCTGACCTGGGCAGGGGCGGCGGGTGGGCGGGAGAACATATGGTCACTCTGTGTATCACGGGGGGTGACCCCGGGCACATGATTGCCCTCTCGGCGTGCGGGGGGCCGCTCGGGTGGCCGCCGTTCGGCGCAGTGTGCGGGCGTGTCGTTGGGCCGAGTCGCTGACGTTCGTCCGACATTCCGTCAGTCGTTCCATCCCGACGGCGGGTTGCGGGGGATGCTCCAGGCCGTTCGGTAGGACGACGCGAGGAGTGGACGGATGGGTTCCGCAGTAAAGGCCGGTAGGCGGGCGTGGTTCGCCGGTGGTTTCGCAGTTCCGCTGGCGATCGCGCTCGCGGGCGCCTCGGTTCCGGCGATGGCTGCCACTCAGGGGACGGGCGCGGCGATCGCGCCCGGCTGGAGCAGCAGCAGGTGTCCGGAGCCGGACGCGAGGACGCTGCCGGCCAAGGCCCCCGGCAAGGCCGCGAAGGCCGCCAAGGCGAGGAAGGCGGCCAAGCCTGCGAACCCGTGCGCCGGGCCGAAGGGCGAGCGGGGTCCCCAGGGGCCCAAGGGCGACCGGGGACCGCAGGGGCCCAAGGGCGAGCACGGGCAGCAGGGGCCGAAGGGCGACCGGGGGCCGCAGGGGCCCAAGGGCGACCGCGGGCCGAACGGTCCGCACGGGCCGTGCGAGGACATCGACACGGCCCTGGGGGCGAGCGACACGGAGTTCAGCGCCGTGCTCCACCGGGGGAGGACGGCCCTGGGCGTACGGTCGACGGCGCCGCTCGGCTCGTACACCTGGAGGGACCTCACGACGCAGCTGAACCCGGGGCATCCGCGGAACGCGTGCGGGGTGTCGGTCGCCACCGTGGGCCTCACGGTGTACGTGAAGGTGCTGACGACCACGGGCGACGTCTTCGAGAACCAGTGCACGTACACGCCGGAGGCCGCGCTCACCTGCCCGTCGGGCTGGACGGCGATCATCAGGCCGTGAGCCGGTGCGGGTGCCGGTGCGGGTGCCGGTACGGGCGCCGGCACCCACACCGGCACCCGCTTCGTAGCCGGCTTACGCGGCCCAGTGGGCGGGTCGGACCAAGGTCGACGGGATCTTGGTCGCCGCGTCGCCCCGGGCCGCGGCAAGTTGGGGCTGGGTCAGGAAGAGGGCGCCCCGCAGGTCCGCCCCGCGCAGGTCGGCGTCGCGGAAGTCGGCGCCGATGAGGTCCGCGAGGCGCAGGTCGGCGCCGTTGAGGTTCGCGGCGATCAGGTAGGCGCCGCGCAGGTTGGCGCCGCGCAGGTCCGCGCCCGCGAGGCGGGCGCCCATGAGGTCGGCGCCGCGGTGGTTCTTCTTGCGGGCCGGGGCCTTGGCGCGGGCCAGTTCGCTGGCGCGCAGGAGGAGCGTGTTGACGCGCTGCCGGAGGGCGCCGACGTCCAGGGTGGTCAGGGCCTCCGCGTCGGCCGCGGTCCACTGCGCGGTCTCGGTCTGTGCGCGGCGCAGGTCCGCGTGGACCGGGGCGGCCGCCGGGAGGGTGAGTGCCTCGGTGACGTAGAAGAGCAGCTCGTGCAGTTGCCGCAGCACCGGGAAGACCTCGTACATCGCGCCGGCCGTGCCGGGGTGCGTACGCCAGTCCCGGCCGCCGAAGGTCACCTGGGAGGCCTGCTGGCCCGCGCCGAAGCAGTCGAAGACGGTGCAGCCCTGGAAGCCCTTGTCGCGCAGCCGGGTGTGGATGCCGCAGCGGAAGTCCTCCTGGAGGTTCTTGCAGGGGGTTCCGGCGGCCTTGTGCACCGCGAAGTCGTTGGACTTGGCGAAGGGCAGGGCTACGCAGCAGAGCGCGAAGCAGTTCGAGCAGTCTGCTTGCAGGACCGGGAGGACGGGGAGTGCGGGGGTGCCGGGTATGGCGGGGTTGGCGGACACCCCTCCATTGTGACCGGTCGGGGGCGCGCGGCCCGGTGAGGGGTTGATCGGGAGCGCCGGGGCGGTGAGCATCCCGTACATGACAGAAGTGATCGCAGTTGCCGTCATCACCCTCCTCGCCGTGATCAGTCCCGGCGCCGATTTCGCCATGGTCGTACGGAACAGCTACCTGTACGGGCGGCCCACCGGGCTGTTCGCGGCGGCCGGGGTCGCGGCCGGGGTGCTGGTGCACGTCTCGTACACGATGCTCGGGGTCGGTCTGCTCATCGCCTCCTCCACGGCCCTGTTCACGGCGATCAAGCTGGCGGGCGCCGCGTACCTGGTGTGGATCGGGATACGGACCTTCCGGGCGCGGGCCGAGGTCAGCGTCGACCTGGAGTCCAAGCCGGAGCTGACGCGGCTGGGCGCGCTGCGCTCCGGGTTCCTGACCAATGTGCTCAATCCGAAGACCACGCTGTTCGTCGTGTCGACGTTCACGCAGGTCGTCGATCCGCAGACGCCGCTGTGGCAGCAGGCCGGGTACGGGCTGTTCATGTCGGCGGCGCACCTGGGCTGGTTCGGCACGGTGGCGCTGTTCTTCTCGAACTCGCGGCTGCGCGACCGGATGCTGAAGGCGCAGAAGGCGTTGAACCGGGCGATCGGGTCGGTGCTGGTGGGGCTGGGAGTCGGGCTGGGCTTCGCCCGCTGAGGCGGCCCGCTGGGCCCGTGGGGTTCGGGGGAACCCGTGCGATCGGGCCGTGAGGTTCGGATCCGCCGGGTTTCCGGGAAGCCTGGCGGGACGGGTTACCTGTCGGTAGCGTTCCGGCCATGGCGATCTCCGAGGCGTTCTACGAGCGGGTCGATGCCGGCCGGTTCCTGGCCACCGAGTACACGCGCGGGCCGTGGGACCCGGGCTCGCAGCATGCCGGGCCGCCGGCCGCGCTGCTCGGGCGGGCCGTGGAGGAGCGGGAGGGCGCCCGCGCGGACATGCGGATCGCGAGGATCACGTACGAGATCCTGCGGCCGGTGCCGATCGGCGCGCTGGAGGTCACCACCTCGGTGCTCCGGGCCGGCCGCAGCACCGAGGTGGTCGAGGCCGCCCTCGGCCCGGCCGGGGCCGCGCCGGTGATGCTCGCGCGGGCGCTGCGGATCCGGGTGGCCGGGGAGGCCGTACCGGGCGTGGCGCCGGGGCCGCAGCTGCCGCCGCCCGGGGAGGTGGGGCCGACTCCGTTCTTCCCGGTGCCGTGGGAGACCGGCTACCACTCGGCGATGGAGACCCGGTTCACCGAAGGCGCCTTCGTCGAGCTGGGGCCGGGCACCTGCTGGATGCGGATGAAGGTGCCGCTCGTCGCCGGGGAGGAGCCCAGGCCGCTGGACCGGGTGCTGGTCGCCGCCGACTCGGGCAACGGGATCAGCTCGGTGATGGACTTCGGCCGGTACGTGTTCGTCAACAGCGACCTGACCGTGCACCTGCACCGCCACCCGGTGGGCGAGTGGGCCTGCGTGGAGGCCCGTACGAGCGTGGACGCGGGCGGGATCGGGCTCGCCGACGCCCGGCTGCACGACGAGAAGGGGCCCATCGGGCGCAGCGCGCAGAGCCTGTTCGTCGCACCGCGTTCCTGACCCCGCGTTCCCGACTCCGCGAGAGGGGTCAACCCGCCTGCCGCGCACGGGAGTCGGTGTGGCAGGCTCGTGCCGGTGGAGGCCCTGAGAGACGTCGACCCCGCCCGTATCGGGGCGCACGCGCTGCTGGCCCGGCTCGGTGCCGGAGGGATGGGGCAGGTGTACCTCGGGCGCTCGCCCGGCGGCCGCCTGGTGGCGGTGAAGGTGATCCGGGACGAGATCACCGGGCACCCGGAGGCCCTCGCCCGGTTCCGGCGCGAGGCCGAGACCGTACGGGCGGTGCGGTCGGCGTACACGGCGAACCTGATCGACGCCTCGCTGGCGGCGCCGCCGTTCTGGCTGGCGACGGAGTACGTGGCGGGGCCGACGCTCGGTCATGCCGTGGCGGAGCGCGGCGGTTTGCCCGCGGACACCTGCCGGCGGCTGTTCGCGGCCCTCGCGGAGGGGCTGGCGAGCGTCCACGCGTACGGGGTGACCCACCGGGACCTCAAGCCGCAGAACGTGATCCTGGGCGCGCAGGGCCCGCAGCTCATCGACTTCGGCATCGCGCGCGGCGTGGGCGAGACGGCCCTGACCCAGGACGGCCAGGCGCCCGGGACACCGGGGTACACGGCGCCCGAGGTGCTGCTCGGCGCCGGGGCGGGGGCCGCCGCGGACGTCTTCGCGCTGGGCGCGACGCTCGCGTACGCGGCGACCGGGCGGCCGCCGTTCGGTACGGGCGTGGCGGCGACGGTGGGCTACCGGGCGGTGCACGAGCCGATCGACGTGGCCGGGGTGGAGCCGGGGCTGGCGGCGCTGATCGAGGCGTGCGTGGCGAAGGACCCGGCGGCCCGGCCGGGGCCGGCGGAGGTGATCGCCCGGTGCGGGGTGCGGGACGCGCTGATCGACGATCCGGTGTACCTGGGGCTGGGGGCGCTGGGCGAGGCGGTGCCGGTGCACGAGATGCGGACGCAGGGCCCGGGCCTCCCGCCGGGCTACACCCCGACGCACGCCGCGGTTCCCGTACCGGGGCGGCGGGCGGGGTGGGGTTCGCCGCGGGCCGCGGCGTCCGTGGCCGTGGTCGCAACGCTGTCCCTGGCCGCCTGGATGCTGCTTCCGTCCGACGGGAAGGGCGAGGAGGGTCGGGGGCAGGACCGGGGCAAGGACGCTGCTGCCGCGCCCTCGGCGTCGCAAGGCGCGGCAGCCAAGCCGCCCGCCGAGTTCATCGAGGGCAATCAGATCTCGCACTACTTCTGGCTGCCCTCCACCGACCCGGAACGTGCCGCGCACGGCACCGGCGCGTGCAACATCGGGGCGGAGCAGAAGCCGCCCGGCGCGGACCTGCAGGTCGGCACCGAGGTCTCCGGGAAGTCTGTGACCATCAGGATGCGCGTGAAGTACGCCGAGAACAGCCAGACCAAACCCGATCCGTACTACGTGTCGGTGGCGGTCAGGTCCCCGCACGACCTCGATCCGCAGACCGGGCAGCCCTTCCCCATGGACAACCGTGCCGTGGGCTTCACCAGCAAGCCCGTCGACATCTACGGCAAATGGAACACGGGCGAGTTCCTGACGCTCAGGTACCCGGAAGACTTCGCGGAGCACGTGAACGGCAAGGCGCGCCCCGGCGTGCCCCTGGCGAACGACCCGGGGGACTGGACGGTGGTCTTCTACCACGTCGAGGATGACCCTGCGAAATACGCGAGTATCCACTGCACGGGCTTCCAAGCGGCCTAGTGGATCCGGCGACACGGGCGAATCACACGTTAAAGCGACGGGGATGGGGGAGTGTTGACGGGTGCGCAGATTCTGGATGGCAGGCGGGATCGGGATCGGGCTCTGTCTGAGCTTCCTCGTGCTGATCGTGGTGGGGACGTACTCGGCCGCGGCCGGCCTCGCCGGAGCCGGGGCGGCCGGGGGCCGGGCGCTGGGGCTGGCCAAGGGGGCCGTACCCGCGAAGTACCAGAGTCTGGTGCAGAAGTGGGGGACGCTGTGCCCGGCCATGACCCCGGCGCTGCTGGCCGCGCAGCTGTACTCGGAGAGCGGCTGGAATCCCAATGCCGTCAGCCCCGCCGACGCCCGCGGCATCGCCCAGTTCATCCCGGGCACCTGGGCCGGGCACGGCATCGACGGGGACGGTGACGGCGACCGCGACATCTGGGACCCCAACGACGCGATCCCCTCGGCGGCTTCGTACGACTGCGAGCTGGCCAAGGACGTGGCGGGCGTGCCGGGGGACGCGACGAGCAACATGCTCGCGGCGTACAACGCGGGGGCGTACGCGGTCATCAAGTACGGCGGCGTGCCTCCGTACAACGAGACCCAGGGGTACGTGAAGGCCATCACGACCCTTGCGAAGAGCTTCGAGCGGCCCATCGGGCGGGTCGCGCCCTCGCAGCAGGCGGCCGGGGCGATCTACTTCGCGCAGAAGCAGTTGGGGACGCCGTACCTGTGGGGCGGGAACGGGACGCCGGATCAGGACGGGCGGTTCGACTGCTCGGGTCTGACCAAGGCCGCGTACGAGTCGGTGGGGATCGAGCTGCCGCGCGTCGCCAACGACCAGTACAACGCCGGGTCGCATCCGTCGCGCGATGAACTGCTCCCCGGCGACCTGGTGTTCTTCTCCGATGATCTGACGAACTCCCGGGCGATCCACCACGTGGGCCTCTACGTGGGCGGCGGATACATGATCAACGCCCCTTACACCGGCGCCGTGATCCGGTTCGACAAGATCGACACCCCGGACTACTTCGGGGCGACGCGTGTCACCAAGGACGGGGCCGCGGCCCTTCCCGACCGGAGCGCCGACGCCAAGTCTTCCTAGTCACCGCGCCTTTGTCCACGCTTGCCCACGCTGCGTTAACCCAAGGCCCTGAGCTGCGACGACGAGTCTCTCTTCGATAACGTTGCCGTGATCATTCGGTGGAGAGTGGAACGCGCTGTTCAGAACGGGCGTTCCATGGACGCAGGCTTGATCAACGGGGGGGTTCAGGGGCGCACACCGGCGTGCGCCCGAGGGGAACCGAGCAAGGGCTAAGGGGCGCATCGCCATGGCTGGACTCACAACCGGTGGGCCGAACGTGGACGTAAGCCTGCTGTACGACATCAACGGACTGGCGCGGCACGCCCCGGCCGCGGTCGACCGGGCCGTCGGCCTCGTCGGCTCGTACGGGATCCCGCTGGCCCTGGTGCTCCTCTTCCTGTGGTGCTGGCACGGTACGCGCCGGCAGGACGAGGCCACGGCCGCCGAGTCGTTCGCCGCCCTCGTATGGGCTCCGCTCGCCGCCGCGCTCGTCCTCCTCGTGAACGTCCCGCTGCGCGCGTTCGTCGCCCGGCCGCGGCCGTTCGTCACGCACGGCGGCCTGGACGTGCTCGCCCCGTACTCCGGCCCCGGCGACTTCTCCTTCGTCAGCGGCCACGCCGGCCTCGCGATGGCCCTGGGCGTCGGCCTGTTCATCGCCCACCGCAAGCTCGGGCTCATCGGGATCGGGCTGGCCCTCGCCGAGGGCCTCTGCCGGGTGTACCTCGGCGTCCACTACCCCACCGACGTCATCGGCGGCTTCGCGCTCGGCACCGCCGTCGTCCTGCTGCTCGCCCCGCTCGCGATGGCGCTGCTGACCCCGGTGGTGCGGGCGGTGGCCCGCTCGCCGCGCGCCGGCCGGCTGGTCCGGGCCAAGCGCCGCGCCCTGGCCCGCCCGGTGGACCTCGCGCAGCCGCCGGCCCCGCACGAGAGCGACCTCGCCGCGTAGGAGTACGAGGAGGAGCGGGAGCCGCGGGTCCGGCTCACGGCCGCCCGTACGCGTGCCATACGGAGACCAGGACCGCCGCCAGCAGGCACAGGCCCGCTCCGCCGAAGCACAGGCGGACCGCCCTCGGGCGGGGGCGCGGACTCACGGGTCGCCGCTCTCCGCGCCGCTGCCCTCCGAGTCGTCCTCGCGGCGGTACCGGGAGCGCAGCCACAAGCCGGTGGCCACGGCCGCCGTGGTGGTCGCCCCGATGGCCAGGGCCACGTCGGCCGGGCCGTCCGCCGAACCCGTCGGGCGGGCCGAGGCCGCGGCGGCGGGCGTGAGCACGATGAGCAGGGCCCAGAGGAGGGCGGCGACGCGGGGTGCGGGTCCTGGCATGCAACCAGGGCATCCGCTCCCGGGGACCCCGGCCAGCCGGGCCGTCCGAACGGGCGACCCGCCGGGCTTCCCGGTCAGGTGGTGGGGTGCCGGTCCGCGTCCCTGCGGGCCAGATCGCGGGAGCGGCGGGCCGGGCCTCTCCAGCCGCAGGTGCAGGAGGCAAGGCAGAAAGCCCCGCGCTCGGCGGTGCTCGTGGTGTGCCCGGTGGGCCCGGTGGGTGGCCGCTCCGTGGGACGGGAGTGCGGCGCGACGTCAAGCGGAGGGACAAGCGACGCTTTGCTCTGCGAATCCACACCACCACGGTACCCGGACCGCTTGGGGCCCCGGGACCGAGGCGACCGTGACGGGAAACCCCGGACCTCGTTAACCGGAGCGGGTGGGGGCCTCGGGCAAGCAGCGGTCATGCGTTGGGGGTTGGCAGGCGATGGTGGTGCACCAGCACAGGCGGCGGCGCGGGCGTGCGGGTGAGGTGGCGCTCGCCCTCGGCATGGCCGTGACCCTGGCCGCGGTCGGCGGGTGCGCGGGCGCGGCCAAGGACGACGGCCGGCCCCCCGCCGACCCGGCCGCGACCGTACGGGGAGCCGCCGACCGGCTGGCGAAGACCGGCAGCGCGCAGGCCCGTACGGCCATGGAGATGGCCACGGGCGGGACCCGGGTCACGATCCGCGGCGAGGGCGGCGTCGACTTCAAGAACCGGATGGGCCAGCTCCTGGTGATGCTCCCGGCGGACGCGGCCGGCAAGGACGAGCACCGGCCCATCACCGAGCTGCTCGTCCCCGGGGCCCTGTACATGAAGAACCGGGGCGCGGGCGTCCCCGACGACAAGTGGGTGCGGGTCGACACGACGGCCCTCGCCGACGGGAACCTCGTCACGGGCGGGGCCACCGATCCGCTGGCCGCGGCCGAGCTGCTGCGCGGCGTACAGGAGGCGACGTACGTGGGAGAGACCGAGGTGGCGGGCACCAAGGTGCGGCACTACCGCGGGACCACCGACATCGGGCAGGCCGCGAAGAACGCCTCACCGGCGGTCAAGGGGGCACTGGAGGCGGCGGCGAAAGGGTTCAGCAAGGACGCCGTGCCGTTCGACGTCTACCTCGACGAGGAGGGCCGGCTGCGGAAGGTCCGGCACCGCTTCAGCTACGTCAACAATGGCGTGATCGATGTCTCCTCGACCACGCTGCTCTACGGGTTCGGGACGCCGGTGAAGGTCGTATTGCCCGCAAGCGGGGACATTTACGCCGGGAAGATCGCCGAATAGCCGGCCGGACGGTGCCGGGGCGGCGCGATCGGGCCATGGCCCGGTATCCGGAAATGGTCCATCCGTGTCATGCGCACAGCGCCCCGCCCTCCCTACGCTGAGACGGCCCCTGACCGATGACGGCAGATCGAGGTGACACGCGTGACTCCCGCAGGCGGTACGACGGTGCAGGACCACGTGGCGCTCGCCGAGATCGAGCTGTGCGGCGAGCTGATCATCGCGGCGTCCGCGGCGGACGAGGAGCGGCTCAGCCAGGACCGGATCGACGAGGTCCTGATGGGTCTCGGGCTGTAGCCGCCGCCGTACCGGGTCAGGTGCGCAGCAGGCGGGCGATCGCCTTCGTCGCTTCCTCGACCTTGGCGTCGATCTCGTCCCCGCCCTTGACGGCGGCGTCGGCGACGCAGTGCCGCAGGTGCTCTTCGAGCAGCTGGAGCGCGAAGGACTGGAGGGCCTTCGTGCTCGCCGAGACCTGGGTGAGTATGTCGATGCAGTAGACGTCCTCGTCGACGAGCCGCTGTAGACCGCGGATCTGGCCCTCGATGCGGCGCAGCCGCTTGAGGTGCTCGTCCTTCTGGTGGTGGTAGCCGTGCACCGCGCCCGTGGCGGTAGCGGTGGCAGTGGAGGTCCCGGTCGCCGTTCCCGTACCTGTGGTGACGTCGGCTCCGGAGCCCTCCGCCTCGATGGCAGTCATGCGTCCTCCCGTGGTCCGGATCGAGGGGGATGGATACCCCTCATGGGTATAGGGTACTGGGCCCCGGACGGAGCGGCAGGGGCCCGTGGTCCTCACTCTGCCTGATGGAGGACACTGGGTAATCGCCCGGAACCGCCGGTTAGCCCTGGCCGGGGGATGCGCCTAGCATCAGCCTGACCGAATCCAATGCACCCCGAGGACCTCACGTGCGATTTCGTCTGACCCCCAGGGAGACGAGCTTCTACGACATGTTCGCCGCATCCGCGGACAACATCGTCACGGGCTCGAAGCTCCTGATGGAACTGCTCGGAGCGGACTCCTCCGCCCGGGCCGAGATCGCGGAGCGGATGCGGGCAGCCGAGCACGCGGGGGACGACGCCACACACGCGATCTTCCACCAGCTGAACTCCTCCTTCATCACGCCGTTCGACCGCGAGGACATCTACAACCTGGCCTCGTCGCTCGACGACATCATGGACTTCATGGAGGAGGCCGTCGACCTGGTCGTCCTGTACCAGGTGGAGGAGCTCCCCAAGGGTGTCGAGCAGCAGATCGAGGTGCTGGCGCGGGCGGCGGAGCTGACCGCCGAGGCCATGCCGCACCTGCGGACGATGGACAACCTGACCGAGTACTGGATCGAGGTCAACCGCCTCGAGAACCAGGCCGACCAGATCCACCGCAAGCTGCTCGCACAGCTCTTCAACGGCAAGTACGACGCCATCGAGGTGCTGAAGCTCAAGCAGATCGTCGACGTGCTCGAAGAGGCGGCCGACGCGTTCGAGCACGTCGCGAACACGGTGGAGACCATCGCGGTCAAGGAGTCCTGAACCTCGTGGACACCTTCGCTCTGATCGTGACCATCGGTGTCGCGCTCGGTTTCACGTACACCAACGGTTTCCACGACTCGGCGAACGCGATCGCGACCTCGGTCTCGACCCGCGCGCTGACCCCGCGCGCCGCCCTCGCGATGGCCGCGGTGATGAACCTCGCCGGTGCCTTCCTGGGCAGCGGGGTCGCCAAGACGGTCAGCGAGGGGCTGATCGAGACGCCCCAGGGCAACCGGGGCATGTGGATCCTCTTCGCGGCGCTGGTCGGCGCGATCGTCTGGAACCTGATCACCTGGTACTTCGGGCTCCCCTCGTCCTCCTCGCACGCGCTGTTCGGCGGCATGGTCGGCGCGGCGCTGGCCGGCGGTACCGAGGTCATCTGGTCGGGTGTGGTCGACAAGGTCGTCATCCCGATGTTCGTCTCGCCGGTCGTCGGCCTGCTCGTCGGCTACCTGGTGATGGTCGCCATCCTGTGGATGTTCCGCCGGGCCAACCCGCACAAGGCCAAGCGCGGCTTCCGTATCGCGCAGACGGTGTCCGCGGCCGGTATGGCGCTGGGCCACGGCCTCCAGGACGCGCAGAAGACGATGGGCATCGTGATGATGGCCCTGACCATCGCGGAGCTGCAGACCGAAGGTTCCGAGATCCCGGTCTGGGTCAAGATCGTGTGTGCCGTGATGCTCTCGCTCGGTACGTACGCGGGCGGCTGGCGCATCATGCGGACCCTCGGCCGCAAGATCATCGAGCTGGACCCGCCGCAGGGCTTCGCCGCCGAGACCACCGGTGCCTCGATCATGTTCGGCTCGGCGTTCCTGTTCCACGCGCCGATCTCCACCACCCACGTGATCACCTCGGCGATCATGGGCGTGGGCGCGACCAAGCGGGTCAACGCGGTCCGCTGGGGTGTCGCCAAGAACATCGTGATGGGCTGGTTCATCACCATGCCGGCCGCGGCCCTGGTCGCCGCGCTCAGCTTCTGGATCGTGGACCTGGCCTTCGTCTAGGACGGCGATCCGAGAACGAAAGCGGGCCGGCTCCCCCCACCCAGGGGGAGCCGGCCCTTTTCTTTCGCCTTGCGGTGGCACCGCCATGCAGCACCGCAGGACGTTGTGCACATCCGAGGGGCTTCGGTTTAGCCGAAGCGGCCCGAGATGTAGTCCTCGGTCGCCTGGACGGACGGGTTCGAGAAGATCCGGTCCGTGTCGTCGATCTCGATGAGCTTGCCGGGCTGGCCGACAGCCGAGAGGTTGAAGAACGCGGTGCGGTCGGAGACGCGGGCGGCCTGCTGCATGTTGTGCGTCACGATGACGATCGTGAAGCGCTCCTTGAGCTCGCCGATCAGGTCCTCGATCGCGAGGGTGGAGATCGGGTCCAGGGCCGAGCAGGGCTCGTCCATCAGCAGGACCTCCGGCTCGACCGCGATGGCGCGGGCGATGCACAGGCGCTGCTGCTGGCCGCCGGAGAGGCCGGAGCCCGGCTTGTTCAGGCGGTCCTTGACCTCGTTCCAGAGGTTCGCGCCCTTCAGCGACCGCTCCACGATGTCCGTGAGCTCGGACTTCTTGAAGCTGCCGTTCAGGCGCAGGCCCGCCGCCACGTTGTCGAAGATCGACATGGTGGGGAAGGGGTTCGGACGCTGGAAGACCATGCCGACCGTGCGGCGGACCGCGACCGGGTCGACGCCGGCGCCGTACAGGTTCTCGTCGTCCAGGAGCACCTTGCCCTCGACGCGGCCGCCGGGGGTGACCTCGTGCATGCGGTTCAGGGTGCGCAGGAAGGTGGACTTGCCGCAGCCGGACGGGCCGATGAAGGCGGTCACGGAGCGCGGCTCCACGGTCATCGAGATGTCATCGATGGCCTTGTGGGCGCCGTAGAAGGCGGACAGTCCGCTGACGTCGATTCGCTTCGCCATGAGGGGTCACTTCGCTTTCATACAGTCGCGTCAGCGACCGGTCTTCGGGGCCTTCCAGCGGGCGATGCCGCGGGCCACCAGATTGAGGATCATGACGAAGGCGATCAGGACGAGCGCTGCGGCCCATGCCCGGTCGTAGGAGGCGTCACTGCCGACCTTGTACTGCTCCCAGATGTACAGGGGGAGCGAGGACTGAGCACCTTCGAAGGGGTTCGGGTTGATCAGCTGGGTACCGAAGACCAGCAGCATGATCGGCGCGGTCTCACCGGCGATGCGGGCGACGGCCAGCATGACGCCGGTCGCGATGCCGCCGATGGCGGTGGGGAGCACGACCTTGAGGATCATGCGCCACTTCGGCACGCCGAGGGCGAGGGCGGCCTCGCGCAGCTCGTTCGGGACGAGCTTCAGCATCTCCTCGGTGGAGCGGACCACGACGGGCATCATCAGGATCGACAGGGCCATCGAGCCGGCGAAGCCGGAGGGGCCGAAGCCGAGCGCCAGGTTCCAGGTCGTGAGGATGAACAGACCCGCGACGATGGAGGGGATGCCGGTCATGACGTCGACGAAGAAGGTCACGGCCTTGGCGAGCGAGCCCTTGCCGTACTCGACCAGGTAGACGGCGGTCAGCAGGCCGATCGGCGCCGCGATCAGGGCGGCCAGGGCGACCTGCTCGATGGTGCCGAGCAGCGCGTGGTAGACGCCGCCGCCCTCCTCGAAGCTGGTGACGCCGTTCATCGAGTGGGTGAGGAAGTCGCCGGAGAGGGCCTTGATGCCGCGGCTGACGGTGGTCCAGATCAGCGAGAGCAGCGGGATGACCGCGAGGACGAAGCAGACCCACACGAGGGAGGTCGCGATGCGGTCCTTGGCCTGGCGGCGGTTCTCGACGATCGCGCTGGAGGTGTAGGTGATCACGACGAACAGGATCGAGGCGATCAGGCCCCACTGGACCTTGCTGTGCAGGTCGGCGACGACGCCGATGCCGCAGCCGAGGGCGATCGAGAGGACCGCGGTGCCGGCCGGGGCCCAGCGGGGGAGGCCGCCTCGGGTGAGGCCGGCGGGAGCGGCGGACTTGCGGGCCGGGGCCGGCCGCTGGTCCTGGAGTGCGTGGCTCATCAGGCGTTCGCCCCCGAGAAGTCCTTGCGGCGAGCGATGATCAGGCGAGCTGCACCGTTGACCAGCAGGGTGAGCAGGAAGAGGACCAGACCGGAGGCGATCAGCGCGTCGCGGCCGAACTCGTTGGCCTCGTCGAACTTCGCGGCGATGTTCTGCGCGAACGTGCCGCCGCCCGGGTCCAGGATGTGCCCGTTGATCAGGAAGCTCGGGGACAGGACGGTCGCGACGGCCATGGTCTCGCCCAGCGCGCGGCCGAGGCCGAGCATCGAGGCGGAGATGACGCCGGAGCGGCCGAAGGGCAGCACCGACATGCGGATGACCTCCCAGCGGGTCGCGCCGAGGGCCAGGGCGGCCTCCTCGTTCATGCGCGGGACCTGGAGGAAGACCTCGCGGCTGACGCTGGTGACGATCGGCAGGATCATGATCGCGAGCAGGATGCCGACGGTGAAGAGCGAGCGGGCGACGCCGACCTGGGTCTTGTCGAAGACGTAGGTCCAGCCCATGTACTCGTCGAGCCAGAGGTTGAGGCCTGCGAGCTGCGGGACGAGGAAGAGGGCGCCCCAGATGCCGTAGATGATCGACGGCACGGCGGCCAGCAGGTCGACCACGTACGCGAGGGGCGCGGCCAGCTTGCGCGGCGCGTAGTGCGAGATGAAGAGGGCGATGCCGACAGCGATCGGAACCGCGATGGCCATCGCGATGATCGAGCTGACGACGGTGCCGAAGAGCAGGACGGCGATGCCGAAGACGGGCGGGTTGGCCGACGCGTTCCAGTCGAAGGTGGTGAGGAAGTTCCCCTCGTTCTTCGACAGTGCGATCGAGGCGCGGTAGGTGAGGAAGATGGCGATCGACGCCATGATCACCAGGAGCAGGATGCCGGAGCCCTTGGAGAGCCCGGCGAAGATCTTGTCACCGGCTCGGCCGGTGGACCTCGCGCTCTTGGAGACAGGCGGAGCCTGGTCTATCTGGGTGGGTGTGGTGGAAGCCATGATCTTTCCGGTCTGGGTGGGGGGAAGGCCCCCTGGCGGCGGTGCACCGGATCCCCTGGGTGGAGGGGAGGGTCCTCGGGCGCCGGGCAGTTCGGACGGGAACTGCCCGGCATCCGGGGCTCAGTGATTAGGACAGCGAGTTGATGACTTCGCGGACCTTGGTGTTGATCTCGGCCGGGATCGGCGCGTAGCCGTTCTCGGAGAGGACCTTCTGGCCCGCGTCCGAGGCGGTGTAGTTCAGGAAGGACTTGACGGTCGGGAGCGTCTCGGCCTTGTTGCCCTTGTCGCAGACGACCTCGTACGTCACCAGGACGATCGGGTAGGCGCCCTCGGCCTTGGTGGTGTAGTCGAGCTTCAGCGCCAGGTCGGAGCCGGTGCCGGCGATCTTGGCGGCGGCGATGGCCTTCGAGGCGCTCTCGGAGGAGGCCTTGACCGGGGCGGCGGCGCCCGTGTTCACGTCGACCGTCTTGATGCTCTGCGAGGAGGCGTAGGACAGCTCGAAGTAGCCGATCGCGCCGTCAACGGCCTTCACCTGGGAGGCGACACCGGCGGAGCCGGTCGCGGCCTGACCACCGGGGGCCGGCCACTTCTTGGCGGCCTCGTACGTCCAGGCCTCGGGAGCGGCGGCCTTGAGGTACTTGCCCAGGTTCTCGGTGGTCCCCGAGTCCTCGGAGCGGTGGAAGGCCTGGATGGCGGTGGAGGGAAGCGTGACGCCGGGGTTCAGCTTCTTGATCGCCTCGTCGTCCCACTTCTTGATCTTGTCGTTGAAGATGTTGGCGAGGGTGGGGGCGTCCAGCGTCAGCTTGTCCACGCCGGCGACGTTGAAGCCGATGGCGATCGGGCCGCCGACCATGGGCAGGTTGATGCCCTGGCCACCGGTGCAGATCTTCTTCGACTCCTCGACGGCGTCGGGCTTCAGCGCGGAGTCCGAGCCGGCGAAGCCGACGGTGCCCTGGTTGAAGGCGACGATGCCCTCACCGGAGGAGGAGGACTTGTAGTTGACCTCGACGCCCGAGCAGGCGGCCATGTAGTTCTTGACCCACAGGTCCACGGCGTTCTTCTGGGCGGAAGAGCCGGAGGCCAGGAGCTTGCCCTTGGCGCCGTCGCACTTGACGTCGCCGGCGGCGGCCGCGGAGGGCTTCGCCGATCCGTCGGCGGTCTTCGTGTTGTTGTCCGAGCCGCACGCCGTGAGGACCAGGGCGCCGGACACGACAAGCGCCCCGAGGGCGGAGGCACGAAGCATGTTCTTGCGCTGAAGCTTCACTTTTCGGGTGTTCCTTCCAGAAGCCGCCGGCCGCTTTCTGTATCGGGGCGGCGTGCGAAGAGGACTACGTCGGATTGCACGGCGTGTCATTCGATCTGGTGGGCGACTCGCTCCGTGCACCACTGAAATTAGGCAGATCAGGTGAAGTGGCCGACCGGGGCAAGTGAACGGACGGTGAACCGTGGCGGACGGCCTGGTGTGGATGGCCGGGTTTGCTCCGGAGTGTCATCCGCCGTTGTCCCGTCGTTACCGTTATGTGACCCCCGGAGGGGTGCTTCCCCGGGTCCTGCGCGGACCCGGGGGTGGCTGAATCTTTTCGGTCTCCGCCCGGTCAGGGGGCGGCGGCCGGTACGGGCTGCCACAGGCCCTGGAAGGTGAAGCGGGCCGCCTCCACCTCGTGCCGCTGGTCTGCGTGGAGGACGCCCAGGGCGTACGCCGTCGCCGGGGCGATGCGCGGGGTGCGGGCCGCCGTCGCCGAGGCGGCCGCGGCCTCGGCGGCGTCGCGGTGGCGGTCCAGGGCCTGGCCGGCCGCCGCCAGCCGGGCCACGTCCTCGCCCAGGGCCTCCCGGGCGTAGCGGTGGACCCGCAGCAGCCGGCGCACCTCGTGCCAGGAGCCGTCGTGGTCGGCGTTGTACGGCTGGGACTCGGCGGCGTGCGGCAGCGCCGAGACGGCCGCCGCCAGCCGGGTGCGGGCCACCTCCGCCAGCGGGATCAGGACCTCGTCCACCCGCCCCCGGGCCGCGACCGGGTCCAGCGGCACCTCGGAGGCCAGTACGGCCACGGCGTCCGCGACCGCGTGGAACCGGGACGAGCCCAGCGCCTGCAGGGTCGCGGAGTGGGCGCGGGTCCGGGCCAGCGTGAGCTGGCGCTCCAGCAGGGCGCCGGCGCGCGCCGAGCCCACCGTCAGCGCGCCCGCGGCGCCCCGGGGCGCGGGCACCTCCGGGGAGCCCGACAGCCGGTGCAGCGCGTCCAGCAGCCGGGTCAGCCGGGCGGCGTACGCGTGCTCGTCCGCCAGGGTCGAGGACAGCCACACCAGCTCGGTGCGCAGCCCGTCGGCCCACGAGGACTCGGTCACCACCCGGAAGGTGGACAGGGACCCGCTGATCCGGCGCGCAGCCCCCCGCAGGCCGCGCGCCGCATCGCTGCCCTCCGCGGCGTCGGCCCCGCTCTCCTCGTGGAGGCGGAGCCCGCGCAGGAAGGCGGTGGCCTGGGCCCGCAGGTACGTGCCGAGCACGTCACCCGCGGAGCCCTCTCCACGCGCTGTCAGGTCATGGTTTGGCAGAGCCACGCCGGCGCCTCCGGGCGTCTATGAGCATCTCCTGAACGTGCCGCAGCGGCTGGCCTTCGTGGTCCGTGCTGTGCCGGGTCCATTCGCCGTCCGGGCCCAGGTGCCAGGAGGAGGTGGCGTCGGACATGCCGGTCTCCAGCATCCGGTCCAGTGCCGCGCGGTGGGCCGGGTCGGCGACCCGGACCAGTGCCTCGATGCGGCGGTCGAGGTTGCGGTGCATCATGTCGGCGCTGCCGATCCACACCTCGGGCTCGCCGCCGTTGCCGAAGGCGAAGACCCGGGAGTGTTCCAGGAAGCGGCCGAGGATCGAGCGGACCCGGATGTTGTCCGAGAGCCCGGGGACCCCGGGGCGCACGGCGCAGATGCCGCGGACCCAGATGTCGACGGGCACTCCCGCCTGGGAGGCCCGGTAGAGCGAGTCGATGAGCGCCTCGTCGACGATCGAGTTCATCTTGAGGCGCACGTACGCGGGGCGGCCGGCCCGGTGGTGGGCGGCCTCCTTGTCGATCCGCGAGATCAGGCCGTCGCGCAGCGAGCGCGGGGCCACCAGCAGGCGGCGGTAGGTCTCGCGGCGCGAGTAGCCGGACAGCCGGTTGAAGAGGTCGGAGAGGTCCGCGCCGACCTGCGGGTCGGCGGTGAGCAGGCCGAGGTCCTCGTACAGGCGGGCGGTCTTGGGGTGGTAGTTGCCGGTGCCGACGTGGGAGTAGCGGCGCAGCGTGTCGCCCTCCTGGCGGACCACGAGCGACAGCTTGCAGTGGGTCTTGAGGCCCACCAGGCCGTACACGACGTGGCAGCCGGACTCCTCCAGCTTGCGGGCCCATTTGATGTTGGCCTGCTCGTCGAAGCGGGCCTTGATCTCGACGAGTACGAGGACCTGCTTGCCGGATTCCGCGGCGTCGATCAGGGCGTCCACGATCGGGGAGTCGCCGGAGGTCCGGTACAGCGTCTGCTTGATCGCGAGGACGTCCGGGTCGGCGGCGGCCTGCTCCAGGAAGGCCTGTACCGAGGTGGAGAAGGAGTCGTACGGGTGGTGCAGCAGTACGTCCCGCTCGCGCAGCGCGGCGAAGATGTCGGGCGCGGAAGCGGACTCGACCTCGGCGAGGTCGCGGTGGGTGCCGGCGACGAACTTGGGGTACTTCAGCTCGGGCCGGTCCAGGGAGGCGATGCCGAAGAGGCCGGTGAGGTCCAGCGGGCCGGGCAGCGGGTAGACCTCGGCGGCCGAGACGTTCAGCTCCTGTACGAGGAGGTCCAGGACGGCGGGGTCGATGGACTCCTCGACCTCCAGGCGCACCGGCGGGCCGAAGCGGCGCCGCATGAGCTCCTTCTCCAGGGCCTGGAGCAGGTTCTCCGCGTCGTCCTCCTCGACCTCCAGGTCCTCGTTGCGGGTCACCCGGAACATGTGGTGGTCCAGGACCTCCATGCCGGGGAAGAGCTCCTCCAGGTGCGCGGCGATGACGTCCTCGAGGGGGACGTAGCGCTGCGGGGAGGCCTCCAGGAAGCGCGAGAGCAGCGGCGGGACCTTGACGCGCGCGAAGTGGCGGTGGCCGCTGACGGGGTTGCGGACGACGACCGCGAGGTTCAGCGAGAGCCCGGAGATGTACGGGAACGGGTGCGCGGGGTCCACGGCCAGCGGGGTGAGCACCGGGAAGATCTGGTTCCGGAACAGCGTGAAGAGGCGGGCCTGCTCCTTCTCGGTGAGGTCCGGCCAGCGGATGAGGTGGATGCCCTCTTCGGCGAGCTGCGGGGAGATGTCCTGCTGGAAGCAGGCGGCGTGCCGGGCCATGAGCTCGCGCGAGCGGGTCCAGATCAGGTCCAGCACTTCGCGGGGCTGGAGGCCTGAGGCCGAACGGGTGGCGACGCCGGTCGCGATGCGCCGCTTGAGGCCGGCGACGCGGACCATGAAGAACTCGTCGAGGTTGCTCGCGAAGATCGCCAGGAAGTTGGCGCGCTCCAGGAGCGGGGTCGCCGGGTCCTCGGCCAGCTCCAGGACCCGCTCGTTGAAGGCCAGCCAGCTGCGCTCGCGGTCGAGGAAGCGCCCTGCGGGGAGCTCGTCGCCGTCCTTGTCGTCGTAGGCGTCCAGGTCGGCGTCGAGATCGGGCGCGAGGCCGGGCTCCAGGCCGGAGTGCGGGCGGTGCGCGGCTATGGAGCCGATCCGCGCGGGCTTGGCCGCCGGGCCGGGGGCGGCCGGGGAGGCGTCGGCAGACGTGTGAGACGGGTGCTGGGCAGGAACCTCGGCGGGGCCTGCGCTGGGCTGGGGGCTCATGACTCCATTGTTCCGCGCAGGCGGCAGGACAGGCGCGTCGGACGGGTTTGCCGTCAGTCGGAGTCGGGGCTGCATGCCGGGAGACTCCCAAGCGCTCATGAAGGTCCGGTGAATGGCGCATGGCTTCCAGGCTCCGGGTGGTGCACGAGTACGTCTTTTACGTCGTTTCCGCGCCCGGAATGATCCGGCGCGTCCCCTGTGTCCCCGGCGTGCGCCCGGAGCGCGGGGCCTGTCCGTGGACGGGCCCTCGCTCTCCGTGGCCGCTGGCCGGGCTTCCGGTCGGCCTTCGCCCCGGCCCTGCGGCCGGCCTTCCGCCCGCCCTCCGTCAGCTCTCGGTGCGGTACATCAGGTCGACCTCGTGGGTGCTGAAGCCGAGGCCCTCGTACACGGCCAGAGCCGCCGGGTTGTCGGCGTCCACGTACAGCATCGCGGTGGGCAGGCCCGCCCCCGCGAGGTGGTGCAGGCCGATCGCGGTGAGGGCCTTGCCGAGGCCGCCGCCCTGGGCGCCGGGACGGACGCCGAGCACGTAGACCTCCCCGAGCCGCTCCTCGGCGTGCACCTTCGTCCAGTGGAAGCCGATCAGCTCCCCGTCCCGCTCGGCGAGGAAGAAGCCCTTGGGGTCGAACCAGGGCTGCGTGATCCGGTCGTTCAGGTCCCGCTGGGTCAGCGAGCCCTGCTCGGGGTGGTGGGCGAAGGCGGCCGAGTTCACCGCGAGCCAGGCCGCGTCGTCCTGGCCGGGCACGAAGGTCCGTACGGTCACCCCGGCGGGCAGCACCACCTCGGGCAGCGGGGGCCCGTCCGGGCCCAGCGGGCGGCGCAGCTGGCGCAGCTCCCGGAACAGGGTCAGGCCGAGCACCTGCGCGAGGTGGCGGGCGGCCGACTTGCCGCCGTGCGCCCACACCCGGATCCGCTTGCCCGAGGCGGCCAGCAGGGCCGAGCCCAGGGCCCGCCCGTGCCCGCGCCCGCGCAGCGCGGGGTGGACGACGAGCTCGGCGGCGGGGGCCTCCACCGGATCGGTGTCCTCCAGCTGCCCGTATCCGGCGAGCCGGCCCTTCTCGGTGAGCAGGAAGTGCCGGATCCCCTCGCGGCGCCCGCCGCGCAGCTGGAGGCGGCCCTGCTCGGACACGGCGGTGGTGCCGTCCGTCCGCGCCGCGTCCTCGATGAGGGCGAGCACGGCGTCGGCCTGTTCCTCCGTCAGCTCGTCGAGGGTCTGAATCTGGCGTCCCGGCTCCAGGGCCGCTGCTGCGTCGTCAGTCATGCGTCGAGCCTACGACCGCGGGAGGCGCCCGCGGTGGTGTGCGTGCGGCGGACCGGCGGTGAGCCGTCTTCTACGTGTAACCAGTCCGACACCCGTACCCCCTGTCGTGCTACGCGCGTTGACCATAGGCTGCCGCCGACCTCCCGAGTTTTACCGCTGTCCAAAAGGGGACTAAATGTCAGCGACGCCACAACGGCACCGCCGAACCCGCCGGTTGACCTTCGCCGCCATCGCCGTCACGGCCGGTGCCGGAGCGATGGTCGCGGCCGCACTGCCGGCCGGTGCCGCGAGTGGTGGCGGTGCCGGCAAGAGCCGCACCGTCGACGTGCAGATGCTGTCGTTCAACGACTTCCACGGCACCCTGGAGCCCCCGCAGGGCTCGTCCGGCACCGTGACCGAGCGTCAGGCGGACGGCACCACCAAGGCGATACCCGCGGGTGGCGTCGAGTACCTGGCGACCAGCCTGCGCGAGGCCCGCAAGGGCCACGAGTACTCCGTCACCGCCGCGGCCGGCGACATGATCGGCGGCAGCCCGATGCTGTCGGGCCTCTTCCACGACGAGCCCACCGTCGAGGCGCTGAACAAGCTGAAGCTGGACGTCAGCAGCGTCGGCAACCACGAGTTCGACGAGGGCAAGACCGAGCTGCGCCGCATGGCGTATGGCGGCTGCCACCCGGTCGACGGCTGCTTCGAGTCCGGCAAGGAGTACACGGGCGCCGAGTACAAGTACCTCGCGGCGAACGTCACGGACGAGAAGACCAAGCGTCCGCTGATGAACCCGACCTTCATCTGGCAGAAGGGGGACGTGAAGATCGGCTTCATCGGCGTCACCCTGGAGGGCACGCCGGACGTCGTCACCGCCGACGGGGTCAAGGGCCTGAAGTTCGGCGACGAGGTCGAGACGATCAACAAGTACGCCGCCGACCTGAACAAGCAGGGCGTCAAGTCGATCGTCGCGCTCATCCACGAGGGCGGCCTGCCCGCGAACGGCGCCTACAACTACGACTGCGACGCCCCGGGCGCCGGCGCCGGCATCTCGGGCGCGATCGTGGACATCGCCAAGAACGTGGACCCGAAGGTCGACGCCCTGGTGACCGGCCACACGCACCAGGCGTACGCCTGCAACATCCCGGACCCGGCGGGCAACCCGCGCATGGTGACCTCGGCCGCCTCGTACGGCCGCCTGTTCACGGACACCACGCTCACGTACGACCGTCAGACCAAGGACATCGTCCGTACGGCGGCCCTCGCGCCGAAGCCGGTCAACAAGGTCGTCACCCGGGACCAGCCCAAGGCCCCGGACATGACCGAGCTGATCACCCGCTGGAACGCGCTGGCGGCCCCGGTCGCGAGCCGTCCGATGGGCTACATCTCGGCGGACATCGCGGGCCGCGGCTCCGAGGCGCCCGAGAAGCCGCTCGGCGACATGATCGCCGACGCTCAGCTGGAGGCCACGGCCCCGGCCGCCAAGGGCGGCGCGCAGCTGGCGATCATGAACCCGGGCGGCATCCGCGCCGACCTGGCCTACAAGGCCGCGGGCGCCGAGGGCGACGGCGTCGTGACGTACGGCGAGTCCTACACGGTCCAGCCGTTCAACAACCTGATGAACGTGGTGGACCTGACGGGCGCGCAGCTGATCACCGCGCTCCAGCAGCAGGTCAGCGGCCCGGTCAACGGCCCGAACCCGAAGATCCTGCAGGTCTCGAAGGGCTTCACGTACACCCTGGACATGACGAAGACGGGCGCGGACCGCATCGTCGTGGACTCGGTGAAGCTGAACGGCGCGGCGATCGACCCCGCCAAGACCTACCGGGTCGCGATGAACGAGTTCCTCGCGGGCGGCGGTGACGGTTTCACCGTCCTGAAGGAGCACAAGAACAAGCTGGTCGGCGTGCCCGACCTGGAGGCCTTCAACACCTACCTCGCGAAGTCGACCGAGGCGGCCCCGTTCGCCCCGCCGGCGGCGGACCGCATCACGGTCGTCAAGTAACACCCGCGCACAGCACGCGCCCGAAGGGGCGGTGGGCCTTCCCGGCCCGCCGCCCCTTCGGCGTGTCCGCCCCGGACCCCCGTACCGGAGCGAAGCGGAGCGGAGCGGTCAGAGGTCCGCGAGGAACTTCCGGACGGCCTCGTGGAACTCCTCGGGGTGGGTGAACGGCAGGAAGTGCTCCGCGTCCACAGGTGTGTACGAGGTCCCCGGCCGGCGGGAGACCATCGCGTCGGCCGTCTCCTGCCGGAGCGTCTGGCTGCGCGTGCCGTGGACCAGCAGCGCCGGGCAGTGGCTCGCGAGCCAGGTGTCCCAGTGGTCGCCGCGGCAGGCCTCGGCGGAGTCGATCATGTCCTGCGGGTGGAACGGCAGCCGCCAGCCGCCGTCGGGGAGCGGGCGCAGCGCCCGCTCGACGAACTGCGAGCCCACCGGCCCGGCCGCGGCGAGGAGTTCCTCGCGGGTGGGGGCGGTGTACCGCATGTCGCGCAGGAAGCCGAAGAGCGCTCCCGCCGTGTCGGGATCGATCGCCACGGTGGCGTCCACGTTGACGAGGGCCGTGATCCGGTCGGGGTGGGCGGCGGCCAGGTGGTAGGCGTTGAACCCGCCGAGGGAGTAGCCGAGGAGGGCCACGGGGGCGTCGAGGCCGAGGTGGTCGAGGAGCGCGACGGCGTCCGAGAGGTAGCCCTCGCGGCCGTAGTCGTCGGCCCGGTCGGAGTCACCGTGGCCGCGCTGGTCGGGGGCGATGACCCGCCAGGCGTCGCCCAGGGCGTCGGCGAGGCCGGCGAAGGCGAGGCCCTCGGACATGCCCCCGTGCAGGGCGAGCAGCGGGCGGCCCGGGCCGCCGAAGTCCAGGTACGACAGCGTGCGGCCGTCGATCGTCAGCGTGTGGCGCATGGCTTGGCTCTCCCCTGTGAGTCATGCGGTGGCGGTGGCGGTGGCGGTGCGGTCGTGCGGTACGGGGACGAGCCTGCCAGGATTTGGGCAAGCGCGCAATACGAATGTCTTGGGCGCTTGCCCAAATGCTGCCGCGGATACGATCCCGGCATGGGAAATCGCGAGGACCTGCTGGCCGGAGCGCGCCGCTGCCTGGAGGAGAAGGGCTACCTGCGCACGACCGTGCGCGACATCGCCTCGGCGTCGCAGGTGAGCATGGCCGCGATCGGCTACCACTTCGGCTCGCGCGAGGCCCTGCTCAACCTCGCCCTCTTCGCCGCCATGGACGAGTGGGCGGCCGGGTCCGGCCGGCTCGCCGGCCAGGGCGCCACCACCGCGGAGCGGTACGCCGACACCTGGGACCGCAAGATCCGCGACTTCGGCGACATGCGCTGGCTCTGGACCGCCTCCGTCGAAGCCTTCGTCCACGCCCAGTCCTCGCCCGAGCTGCTCGCCACCCTCGCCGAGAACCAGCGCCAGGCTCGCCGCATGGTGGCCGCGCAGCTGCGCGGGGTCCCCGGGGACGCGGTCACCGAGGAGGACGTACGGTCCCTCGGGTCGGTGCACATCGCGCTGCTGAGCGGGGTGATGGTGCAGGCGCTGACCGACCCGGAGCAGACGCCGACGGGCCGGGAGCTCGCCCAAGGCCTGCGCGCCATGGCCGAGTTGCTCGAAAGCTGAGGACTACCGAAGGGTAGTAAAGCCGCGTCCCGCACGCCAGAATCCCGGGGGCACCAGCCGGCTGAGGCTGGGAGCCGTCACCGGGTCGGCAAAAGGGGCGGGCATGGCACTGGATCGTCGGGCATTTCTGGTCGGGGCGATGGCGGCGGGCGCCGGCGCGGCCGTGGGACTGGCAGCGGCGGGGCCGGCCTCGGCCCGTACGCTCGGCACGCAGGACTGGATGGCCGGGCTCGGGGACTCCACCGCCCTCCAGCGGATGACCATCCCCGGCACCCACGACTCCGGCGCCCGCCAGGGCGGGCTCTTCGTCGCCTGCCAGAACACCTCGATCGCCGAACAGCTCGACTCGGGCATCCGGTTCCTCGACGTCCGGTGCAGAGTCACCGGTGGATCGTTCGCGATCCACCACGGCTCCTTCTACCAGGGCCTGATGTTCGGGGACGTCCTCGTCGCCTGCTGGAACTTCCTCGCCGCACACCCCTCCGAGACCGTGCTGATGCGCCTCAAGCAGGAGTACTCGGAGGACAGCGACGCCACCTTCCGCGCCGTCTTCGACGACTACCTCGACAACCGGGGCTGGCGCCCGCTGTTCCGGATCGCGGACTCGCTGCCCGCCCTCGGCCAGGCCCGCGGCAAGGTGGTCCTGCTCGCCGACAACGGCGGTCTGCCCGGACTGCGCTACGGCGACGGCAACGTCTTCGACATCCAGGACGACTGGAACGCCGAGCCGTTCGCCAAGCGCGGCAAGATCGAGAACCAGTTCCGCCGGGCCGTCCAGCAGCCCGGCAAGCTCTTCGTCAACTACGTGAGCACGTCCGCCTACATGCCGCCGCGCTGGAACTCCGACCGGCTCAACCCGCAGGTGCACTCGTTCGTCGACGGCGGGGAACTGGCCGGCCGGACCGGGCTGGGGATCGTCCCGATGGACTTCCCCAACACCCGCTCCGGGCTCGTCGCCTCACTGATCCGGCACAACTGACGGCTGCTCCGGCGGCGGCGCCGGGGCGCCCGGGATGCGGAGCACCGCCTCCGTGCCCGGGCCGCCGCCCGGCGCCGCCCGCAGCTCGACGCTGCCGCCCGCGCGGCGCACCGTACGGTCCACGATCGACAGGCCCAGCCCGCTGCCGGGCAGGGCGCGGGCCGAGGAGGAGCGCCAGAACCGCTCGAACACGTGCGGCAGGTCCTCCGCCGGGATACCGGGCCCGTGGTCCCGTACGGTCAGCTCGCCCGCCCGCAGCGAGACCTCGACCGCGCCGCCCGGCGGGCTGAACTTCACCGCGTTGTCCAGGACGTTGACCACCGCACGCTCCAGCGCCGCCGCCTCGCCCCGTACGTACCAGGGCGCCAGCTCGTCGGTGAAGCGCAGCTCGGGGCCGCGCAGCCGGGCGCGGGACAGCGCGCTCTGCGCGATCTCGTGCAGGGCCACCACCTCCAGCTTGGCCGGCGGGGCCGCGTCCGGGCGGGACAGTTCCTGGAGGTCCCCGATCAGCGCGGCCAGCTCCGTCATCTGCGCCTTGACCGAGGCCAGCAGCTCCTTGCGGTCCTCGGGCGGAATGGCCCGGCCGGTCTCCTCGCTGCGCGCGAGCAGCTCGATGTTGGTCCGCAGGGAGGTCAGCGGGGTGCGCAGCTCGTGCCCGGCGTCCGCGATCAGCTGGGCCTGCCGCTCCTGGGAGGAGGCGAGGGCGGCCGTCATGGAGTTGAAGGACCGCGACAGGCGGGCGATCTCGTCGTCGCCCTCGTCGGGGATCCGTACGGTCAGGTCCTCGGTCCGGGCGATGTGCTCGACGGCGCCCGTCAGCTCGTCGACCGGCCGCAGCCCCGTACGGGCCACCCACAGGCCGGCGACGCCCGCGCCGGCCACCCCGATGCCGGAGACCAGGATCAGCACCCAGGCCAGGGTGGACAGCGGCTTGTCGATGTCGGCCAGCGGCCGGGCCACCGAGACCGCGAAGACCGGGGCGCCGGGCTGGGTCTGCGCCGCGAAGGTGTAGACGCGCATCCCGACGCCGTTGTCGGTCGTCGCGTCGTGCAGCGCCTTGGCCTTGCGGCCCGCCGCGACCTGCTTGTCCGTATCGGTCACCGGCAGGTCGGTCTGCCCGCTCACCCAGCAGTGGCTGCCGTCCGCGGTGACGATCTGGACCGTGGCGTTCAGGTTCTCGGCGATGTCCTGCTGTGCCTGGGCCGGCGGGCGGGCCGGGCAGCCCTGGCGCAGCCGCTCCAGCACCTGCGCGGTCGGGTTGGTGGACATCAGCGACTGGTTCAGCTGGTTGCCCAGCTGCGCCTGCACCATCACCCACGACACCGCGGACACGATGGCCACGGCTAGGGCCACGGCCGTGGTCACCAGCAGGGCGATCCGGGAGCGCAGGGGGAGGGCGCGGAACCTGGCCGCCGGGCTCACTCGGGCCCCCCGGAATCGCCGGCCCCGGCGGCGCGCAGGACGTAGCCCACCCCGCGCACGGTGTGCACCAGGCGGGGCTCGCCCCCGGCCTCGGTCTTGCGGCGCAGGTACATGACGTACACGTCCAGGGAGTTGGAGCTGGGCTCGAAGTCGAAGCCCCAGACGGTCTTGAGGATCTGCTCGCGGGTCAGCACCTGGCGCGGGTGCGCCAGGAACATCTCCAGCAGCGTGAACTCGGTGCGGGTCAGCTCCACCTGGCGCCCGGAGCGCGTGACCTCGCGGGTGGCGAGGTCCATGCGCAGGTCGGCGAAGGCGAGCGTGTCCGTCTCCTCGTGGCCGTCGGCGCCCGGGCGCGCGGTCGCGTAGGCGCTGCGGCGCAGCAGGGCGCGGACGCGGGCGAAGAGCTCGTCGAGCTCGAAGGGCTTGACGAGGTAGTCGTCGGCGCCCGCGTCGAGGCCGGTGACGCGGTCGCCGACGGTGTCGCGGGCGGTGAGCATCAGGATCGGGGTGGTATTGCCGGAGGCGCGCAGCCGGCGGGCCGCCGTGAGGCCGTCCATCCGGGGCATCTGGATGTCGAGGACGATCAGGCCGGGGTCGTACGAGGCCGCCTTGTCGAGGGCGTCTAGCCCGTCCACGGCGGTCTGCACGGCGTACCCCTCGAAGGCGAGGCTGCGGCGCACGGCCTCCCGCACGGCCGGCTCGTCGTCGACGACGAGGATGCGGTGCGGGTCGCCTTCGGCCGGATTCATCTTCGGTCCCCCAGGGGTGGTCGTGGTCGGTCGTACCAGGCTCGCACGCGGCGCCTAGTACGAGGTTCCGAAGCCACTGATGCCGTTGCTGCTGCCGTTGCCACTGTTGCCGCTGTTGTTGTTGCCGGCTCCGCCGGGGCCGCCCTTGCGGAGGGAGTCGAGGTCGGCCTTGATCGTGTTCACCGGGATCGCGAAGCCGAGGCCGACGCTGCCGGCGGAGGAGCTGTCGTTGGAGGGGGAGTAGATCGCGGAGGGCATGCCCACGATCTCGCCGTTCATGTTGACGAGGGCGCCGCCGGAGTTGCCCGGGTTGAGGGAGGCGTCTGTCTGGATGGCCTTGTACGAGGTGGTGTTCGATCCGGTGTTCCCGTTGAACTGCTGACCGTCGTACGAGAACGGCCAGCTGCCCCCGCCCCCGCCGCGCTGCCGCTGGGGCGACTGCTGCTCGGACTTGGGCACGTTGACCTCGCGGTTCAGGGCGGAGACGATGCCGCTGGTGACCGTGCCGGTGAGGCGGTCGGGGGAGCCGATGGCGACGACCTGGTCGCCGACCTTGAGGTTGTCGGAGTTGCCGAGCTTGGCCGGCTTGAGCCCGGTGGCGCCCTGGAGCTTGATGAGGGCGAGGTCCTTGTCGGGGTCGGTGCCGACGGTCTTGGCCGTGTACTTCTTGCCGTCGCTCATCGTCACCTGGATCTCGGTGGCGCCGTCGACGACGTGGTTGTTGGTGACGATCTCGCCGTCTGCGGTGACCACGATGCCGGAGCCGGTGCCCTGGCCGGAGCCGGTGCTTGTGTCGATCCGGACGACGGAGGGGCTGACCTGCTCGGCGACCCCGGAGACGGTGCCGGTGCTGGACTGCGAGACGTTGGTGCCGTTGACGCCGCCGCCGGTGCGGTCCTGGCCGGCGAGGAGCTGCTGTACGCCGGCGGCGGTGCCGCCCCCGATGACGGCGGCGGCCAGCGCCACGGCCGCGAGCAGCGCGACGGGCCGCTTGGCCCGGGTGGCCGCGTGCGCGGGCCCCTCGGGGCCTGCCTGCGCGGGCCCCTCGGGGGGCGTGGGCGCCATCGGCGGCTGGTGTGCTTCGTGCCACCCGGGCGCGGCCGCCGCGGGCGCCGGCGCCGCCGGCGGCGGGTACGCGGGCGGCGGCGGGTAGTCCCCGTGGCCGGCGCGCGGGGTCGGGCGGTTCTCCTGCGGGTACTCGCCGTCGCGGCGGAAGCTCTCGGTCATGACCACGACTCTGTCCCCGGATCATGAGAGCTTCCTGAGTCCCCCCTGAGAAGCCCGACAGAACCGCGTATGCCCGAAATAAGCCCGCGGAGAATGAAAGCCCGCCCGGGCCCACCGGGGCTGCCGTATCCCGGCCGGGGGGCGACGGACGGAGTCCGGCGCAGCGGCCCGAAGCCCGGGAGGCCCGCCGGGGCCGAGCGGTGCGAGGGGCGCGTGAAGGAGCGGTCAGCGGCAGCCGCAGGAGCGGCGGATCACCAGGGCCGACGGGAACTGCTTCAGGCGTTCGCGGCGGGAGCCGGCCACGCGCAGGGCGTCGTCCAGGACGAGGTCCACCGCCGCGCGGGCCATCGCCGGGCGGTCCGAGGCGATCGTCGTCAGCGGCGGGTCCGTCAGGGCCGCCTCCTTGACGTCGTCGAAGCCGGCCACCGCCAGCTCCCCCGGTACGTCGATCCGCAGCTCGCGCGCAGCCCGCAGCACGCCGATGGCCTGGTCGTCCGTGGCGCAGAAGATGGCCGGCGGCCGGTCCGGCCCCGACAGGACCTCCAGCGCCACCCGGTACGCGTCGTAGCGGTTGTACGGGGCCTCGAAGAGGCGGCCTTCGGTCGAGCGGCCCGACTCCTGCATCGCCCGGCGCCAGCCCTCCACGTGGTCGGCGACCGGGTCGCCGACCGACGGGGTGTTCTCCACCCCGCCGATGCAGGCGACGTACTCGTGCCCGTGCTCCAGCAGGTGCCGGGTGGCGAGCTGCGCGCCGCCGATGTCGTCCGTGACGACCGCGACGTCGTCGATGGCCTCCGGCCGCTCGTGCAGCAGCACCACCCGCGCGTCCCACGCCTCGATCTCCGAGGCGGCGCGCTCGCTCATGCCCTGGCTGACCAGGATCAGGCCCGAGACCCGCATCCCGAGGAAGGCCCGCAGGTAGTGCACCTCGCGCTCGTCCCGGTAGTCGGAGTTCCCGACCAGGACCATCTTTCCGCGCTCGGCGGCGGCCTGCTCGACCGCGTGCGCCATCTCCGCGAAGAACGGCTGCCGCGCATCGGGGACGATCATGCCTATGAGGTCGGTGCGCCGCGACGCCATCGCCTGGGCGACCCGGTCCGGGCGGTAGCCCAGCTCCTTGATCGCGGCGAGTACACGCTCGCGCGTGGCCGGGGCGACCGGCCGGGGTCCGTTGTTGATGACGTAGCTCACGACGGCGGTAGACGTACCCGCAAGTCGTGCAACGTCATCCCGCGTCACCTTGGCCACGCTCGGGAGTCTACGCGGGGTGACCTACCTCTGGGCAGGCCGTCCTGACGACTGGACGATCACAGGAGGTTCCTCCATACGGGGGACGCCGGCCGCTGCCTGGGCCGCCGCCTGCGCCGCGGCCTTGGCGGCCGCCTGGGCAGCTGCCTGGGCCGCCGCTTCCGCGGCCGCCCGCTCGACCTTCTCCGGCGTGACGAAGCGGTAGCCGACGTTGCGGACCGTACCGATCAGCGACTCGTGCTCGGGGCCGAGCTTCGCGCGCAGCCGCCGTACGTGGACGTCCACCGTCCGGGTGCCGCCGAAGTAGTCGTACCCCCACACCTCCTGGAGCAGCTGCGCGCGCGTGAAGACCCGGCCCGGGTGCTGGGCGAGGTACTTGAGCAGCTCGAATTCCTTGAAGGTGAGGTCGAGGACCCGCCCCTTCAGCTTCGCCGAGTACGTCGCCTCGTCGACCGACAGGTCGCCGTTGCGGATCTCCATCGGGGAGTCGTCGGAGCCGAGCTGCTGGCGGCCGGTGGCGAGGCGCAGCCGCGCCTCGACCTCGGCCGGGCCCGCGGTGTCGAGGAGGACGTCGTCGATGCCCCAGTCGGCGGTGACGGCCGCGAGGCCGCCCTCCGTGACGACGAGGATCAGCGGACAGCCGGGGCCGGTGGAGCGCAGCAGCTGGCAGAGCGAGCGCACCTGCGGCAGGTCGCGGCGGCCGTCGACGAGGATGACGTCCGCGCCGGGGGTGTCCACGAGGGCCGGGCCCTCGGCCGGGGCCACCCGGACGCTGTGCAGGAGCAGGCCGAGGGCGGGCAGCACCTCGGTGGAAGGCTGAAGGGCATTGGTCAGCAGCAGGAGAGAGCTCATGCCCGACCACCTGCCCCGGTCGGGCGTTCGTGCACGGTTCGCTGGTCCATCACGTCGGTTCCTCCTCGGTCCCGTCGAGGACGTTCGCGGTACTGCTTCGTACGTGGTGCGTGGTGCTGATGCAGTGTGGTGGTTCGCCGGGCCCCGCGCCCTGAGGTCCGTACGGCCACCACTGTTCTCGGTCCGTTCAACGTGCTGAAAGCACAAAAGGACCCGGGGGCAACGTTGCCCGGATCCTCTCGCCAGCAGAATAGCCCACCCGTCGCTGCGTGGCCGAGGCATCGGCCTCTCTGGCTCCTGTGGTTCCTGCCACCCTCATGACCAGCGTATGCCCCGGTTTCACCGGATCGATGGATGTACGGGAGGCTGCCCGGGCGCATGCGGGGCGTGCGGAGGCACACCGGAACCGGGGGCCGGAGGGTTCATCATGGAGGCCGACGGTAGAGAGCCGACGATAGGAGCTGCAGTGGCAACCGGAACCATCCGCTACTGGGCGGCGGCCAAGGCCGCGGCCAAGACGGCGGAGGAGCCGTACTCGGCGCGGACACTGGCCGAGGCGCTCGACGCCGTGCGGGAACGCCACCCCGGTGAGCTGACCCGGGTCCTGCAGCGCTGCTCCTTCCTCGTGAACGAAGAGCCCGTGGGCAAGCGCCCGCACGATGCCGTTCCGCTGACCGAGGGGGGCACCGTCGAGGTGCTCCCGCCGTTCGCGGGCGGGTGAGCGGAAACCGATGAGCACTCCCGAGGAACAACAGCAGCAGCAGCGCCGGCAGGAGGACCCGTACGGGACCCAGACCTGGCAGGCGGACACCTGGGAAACCGGCTACCAGCCGGTGCAGCCGCCGCTGGGCGCGCTGCCGGGCCAGCCGGTGGCGCCGGAGGGCTGGTTCCGCGACGAGGCCCCGGCCCAGCCGCAGGGCTGGCCCCAGCCGGAGGCCTCCGGCGCCGGGGCCGAGCAGCCCGCGTACCAGCCGCAGCCCGCGCAGCCGGTCGCCCCCGAGGGCTGGTTCCGCGACGAGGCCCCCGCGGCCGACTGGCAGCCGAGCGGCGTACGGGAGGAGCCGCCCGCCGCGGGATGGGCGGCGAGCGGCGGGGCGTGGACCGAGGGCTCCGCCGCGGAGCAGACGGCCTACCTCCCGCCCCAGAGCGCCGCCCCGGCAGCCGACGCCGCCGACCAGACGGCCTTCCTCCCGCCGTACCCGGGCCCGGCCGCGCCGCAGCCGGCCGCCGGTACGCCGTACCCGGGTTCCGCCGCGGGCGTGGGGCCCGCCTCCGCCTCCGCGGCCGCCGAGACCGCGTACCTGCCGCCCTACCCCGTCCCGGGCGGGGCCGAGCCGCAGGGCTCCGCCGCTGCGGCCGTGACCGCTTACCCGCCGTCCTACCCCGGCCTCGCCCCGGCCGAGGCGCAGGCGCAGCCCGTGGTTCCCGAGGGGTGGTTCCGGGACGAGGCGCCTGCCGCCCAGGCCCCGGTCGCCGCCCCTGCCGCCGACTGGGCGCAGAGCGGCTCCGGCGCGGCCTGGGCCGAGGGGTCCGCCGCCGAGCAGACCGCCTATCTCCCGCCGCAGGCCGCCGCCCCGACGGGCGGCGGCGCCGCCGAGCAGACCGCCTTCCTGCCGCCCTACCCGGGCCCGGCCGCGGCCGACCCGCAGGGGGCCGCCGGAGCGGCGGAGACCGCGTACCTGCCGCCGTACCCCGGCCCCGGCACCGGCCCCGGCTCCGCGGAGCCGGCCGCCGCCGCCCCGGCCGTCGCTCCCGCGGCTCCCGGCGGCGCCGAGGGCGAGGATGCCGCGTACTCTCCGCCCACCCTCGGGGGGAACACCCTGCGGGCCGTGGATCCTGCCCAGGCGCGCGCCGAGGGGCGGTCGCCGATCATCGATCCCGGGCCGCAGCCGGCCATACTGACCGCCGCGCTCGGGCTGCTGATGGCCGGTGCCGCCGCCGTCGGGGACCTCGGTCTCCTCGCGCCGCTGATCGTCCTCCAGGGGCTCACCGCGGCCGGCTGGTTCCGGCTCAACGGCATGTGGCCCGCCCGGCAAGGCATCGCCCTCGCCTTCCTCGGAGCCCTCGTCGCCGACGCGGCCGTGCTGGCCGTGGACGACACGTACGGCCCCGGCGCGATCATCGGCACCCTCGGCGCCTGGGTGCTGCTCACGCTGGTCCTCCAGCTGCGCAGCCACGCCGACCCCGACGAGCGGATGTACGGGCTGATGGCCTCCGTGGCCTCCGCCGCGCTCGCCATCGTCTGCGCCGGCTACCTGGCCGCCGACCCCGCCGCCGTCAGCGTCGGAGCCGCGGCCGTCGCGGTCGCCGTCTTCACCCGCGCGCTGCCGCTGCCGACCCCGGCCTCCGTCGGGGTCTCGCTGGCCGCCGCCACCGGAGCCGGCATCGCCGTCGGCGGGCTGACCTCCGTCGGGGTCGGCGGGGCGCTGCTCGGCCTGGCCGCCGGGGTGTGCGCGCTGATCGGGCTGCGGGTGGCCGCGTACGACTACCCGTCCAAGTTCGTCCACATGACGGCCGGTGTCGCGCTGCCGCTGGCGGCCGCCGCTCCCGCCGTCTACCTGATCGGCCGGGTGGTCGGCTGAGGCAGGGCCTCCGCCGGGCCCCCCGGCAGGCCCCGGCAGGCCCCTCCGTCAGGCCCCTCCGTCAGGCCCGCAGTCGTTGCCCGCCGCCGGGCCCGACTCCGGGCCTGACGGCCTCCGTACGGCCGGCCATGGTCAACTAGAACGCACGTACCGGTCTACAGGGGGAGGGGCACGTGCGGTTCCTGCGCGTCGTTGTGATCATCGGAGTGGTGCTGGGGGCGCTGTTCGCCGGCGCCGACCGCTGGGCGGTGAACTACGCCGAGAACAGGCTGGCCGAGCGCATCCAGGCCCGCCAGGGGCTCGCGGGGTCCACGGAGGTGGACATCCAGGGGTTCCCGTTCCTGACCCAGGCGCTCAGCCACGACCTCGACCGCGTCGACGTGAGGCTCAAGGACGTGGAGGCCGTGTCGGACGGACGCAAGACGCGTCTCTCGGAGCTCGACGCCAGCTTCCGCAGCGTGAAGCTGAACGGGGACTACAGCGGGGGTACCGCGAAGCGGGCCGAGGGCACGGCCCTCGTCACGTACCGCGACCTCACGGAGGCCTCGCAGACCGGCGTGACGGTCACGTACGGCGGGGCGCCCGGCAAGGTGAAGGTGACGGCGGCCGTGGAGGTCCTCGGCAAGAAGCTCGCCCCCAGCGTGGTGTCGACGGTCACGCTCGTGGACGCCCCCGGCGGCGGCAAGATGGTCCGCGTCCGGGCCGACGAGATACCGGGCGCGGGGCTGCCCGGGATCGAGGGCGCGGTCCGCAAGAAGACCGACTTCGACCGCCGTCTCGACAGCGGCCTCCCGTCCGGGCTCAAGCTGACCACGCTGACCTCGGACGAGTCCGGCGTACACCTCACGCTGAGCGGCACGGACGTGGTGCTGGCCGGATCGTGAGACGCCGCGGTCCGACCCGCAGAAGGGTGGGCCGTACGAAGGCCCCCGGAGGCGGTGCGGCAGCCGTCCGGGGGCATGTGCGTCCCGCCATTCGGACGATCCTGTCTCGGAATATGACACACCGGTGACAGGGCGGCCGATTCGTCCCTACGATCCATGGCTATGAAGCATCAGCAGGCGGACCTCACGAAGCGACGGGCAGTAGACCTGTGTCGCGTCGCCGCCATGCTCTGTCGATCCATGTGACCTGTGAGCGCTTCCGCTCCATCAGCCGGACGACCGTCCTTCCCGCGTGACCGCACCGCAGCCGCCCCCTCCTGCCCACTGACGCCTCCCCGCGCAGTGCCCGGGGGAGCCGCCCGCCGCGGTACGCACCAGCAGAATCCGCTGAATCCGCTGAATCCGCAGAACCTGCAGAACCCGCAGACCGCCCCGCGCCACCTGCACCTGCACAGCACGCCCCGCCGCACACTGCCCCGGAGGAGATCACCATGAGCCGCAGCGACGTCCTCGTAGACGCCGACTGGGTCGAGGCCCACCTGAACGACGCCGACGTCGTCATCGTCGAGGTGGACGAGGACACGTCCGCCTACGACAAGAACCACATCACCAACGCCGTCCGGATCGACTGGAAGCAGGACCTCCAGGACCCGGTCCGCCGCGACTTCGTGGACCAGGAGGGCTTCGAGAAGCTCCTCTCCGCCAAGGGCATCTCCAACGAGGACACGGTCGTCCTCTACGGCGGCAACAACAACTGGTTCGCCTCCTACGCCTACTGGTACTTCAAGCTGTACGGCCACCAGAACGTCCGCCTCCTCGACGGCGGCCGCAAGAAGTGGGAGCTCGACTCCCGCGACCTGGTCGACGGCACCGAGGTCCCGAGCCGCCCGGCCACCCAGTACAAGGCCCAGCCGCAGGACGCCTCGATCCGCGCCTTCCGCGACGACGTCGTGTCCGCGATCGGCGTCCAGAACCTGGTCGACGTCCGCTCGCCCGACGAGTTCTCCGGCAAGCTGCTCGCCCCGGCCCACCTCCCGCAGGAGCAGTCGCAGCGCCCCGGCCACGTGCCGAGCGCCCGCAACATCCCGTGGTCGAAGAACGCCAACGACGACGGCACGTTCAAGTCCGACGAGGAGCTGACCGCCCTCTACCAGGCCGAGCAGGTCGACCTGTCGAAGGACACCATCGCGTACTGCCGCATCGGTGAGCGCTCCGCGCTGACCTGGTTCGTGCTGCACGAGCTCCTGGGCCAGCAGAACGTCAAGAACTACGACGGCTCCTGGACCGAGTACGGCTCCCTGGTCGGCGTGCCGATCGAGCTCGGCGCCAACAAGTAGTTCCCCCGGGTACGCGACGCCCGTAGGCAGTACGACCTCTAGGACAGGACAGAGAACATGTGTGGAGCACAGACCGGCGGGCCCGACCTCGCCACGCTCAAGCCCGGTGAGACCGCCATCCAGGGCCAGGTGACCAAGGACGGCGAGCCCATCGTCGGGTACGTGCGCCTGCTCGACTCGACCGGCGAGTTCACGGCCGAGGTCCCGACCTCGGCGACCGGCCAGTTCCGCTTCTACGCGGCGACCGGCACGTGGACCCTGCGCGCGCTGGTTCCCGGCGCCCAGGCGGACCGCGCCGTGGTCGTGGCCGAGGCCGGCGGCGTGACGGACGTGGCGATCGCGGTCTGAGCACCGCACGCCTGAATGACCGGCCGAAGGGCCGCACCCCAGGGGGTTGGACGCCACTGGAACGGGGTGCGGCCCTTCGCGCCGTCCGCCTCCCGGCTCTACCCTGGAGGCATGTACGCCCGGCGGCGCCGCGCCTACTTCGTCCTCATGGGCGGATGCATCTTCCTCTTCGTATCCGCCTGGTCCTTCGTGCGGCTGTTCTCGGTCGAGGCGGCCGTGGCCCTGTGCGTGGTCGCCATGGTCATCCCGCCGGTCGCCGCCATGATCGCGAACCGGCGCGGCCCGGAGGACCGCTGGTGGGACGACCCCTCGGGCGACCCGAAGTCCGACGAGTGGTGGGACGAACTGGACGGAAAACGGCGTCACGAGGACCGTCACGACGACTGAGACGCACCGATCACGGGCCGAGGTAAGGCCGAGATAAGAATGTGATCGGCGCATCTACAACCACCCCCCTTCTGTACAGGTCATGGCTGTGCACGGGTACTCACCCGGTGCCTCATGTCCTGTGGGGGACTTCCTTGGAACACGAACAGACCCTTCCCGCGCAGCCGGAAGGGGAGGAGACCGCAGCCCGCCGCCCGCGCGCCGGCCGCCGTACGGTCTTCCTGATCGCCGGCGCCGTCGTACTCGGCACCCTCGCGGGCACGGTCACGGGCTACGCGATCCAGTACGACCGCGAGCCCACGCCACTGCCGCCGCTGGCGCAGCAGACGATCGACCAGCCGAAGCCGCAGGCTCCGAACGGGTCGACGAGCACCCGCACCATCAACGCCGGCCGCTGGCACGCGACGGACGACGCCCTGACGAAGCTCCTGGTCGAAGCCCCGTCCGGGGCGGAGGTCCGGTACTCGGGGACCCTGTCCCCGGACGAGTTCTCGGCGGACTACTACAAGAAGCCGGGCGGCGGCCTGTCCGGCCAGATCGGCCACTCCGTGCGGCGGATCGCCGCGCGGGAGTGGGCACAGGACGACCGGAACTTCGTCAAGATCCGGCTCTTCCAGTACCGCGACCGCTCCGGCGCCGACTGGTACCAGCACGCCCACAGCTACATGAACGAGAAGGAGTACGCGGGCAACCCGGGCAAGGACCTGCCCGGCGTGCCCGCCGACTTCGGCCACCTCTGGGTGGATTCGGCGCAGCGCGAGACGGCGGGTTACCTCCCGACGAAGTCGGCCCGGGTCATCGCCCGGCGCGGCGACGTCGTCATGGAGCTCGAATACATGAACAACCGGGGCGTCGTCGACGAGAACGAGGTCGTCGAGATCGCCAAGCGACAGTGGGAGCGGCTGTGAGCGACCCTCAGGACGGCGCCGAGGCCGTGACGGCCGAGCCGACGGAGCCGGCGCAGGCGACGGAGCCGGCGCAGGCGACCGAGGTGCCCGGGCCGACCGAGGCGTCGGCCACCGCGTCCCCGGTGCGCAGCCGCCGGACCGCGGCGCTGATCGCGGGCGGTGTCGGCATCGCCGTCCTCGCGGGCGGGGCCCTCTGGGGGGCCGGCCGGATCGCCGATGCCGACCGCACCGCGCCGACCCCCTACTGGGTCGCGGCGAAGGCCGCTCCCCGGTCCACCGGGACGCCGGATCCGGCGCCGACCGTGCCGCCGAACGAGCTGACGGGCAAGCTGCTGCCGCTCCCGTCCGGCTACGAGCCCGGCCCCGACCTCGACGAGGACGGCAACGACTTCTACGTGTCGGGCGAGCAGGCGCTCCAGGCCCTCAAGGACGTGCGCTCCGGGCTGTCCGGCGACCAGCGGGCGGAACGGGACAAGGCGCTGGCCGACCTCAAGCTCAAGGGCATGGCCGGACGCAGCTACCGGCAGGCCCGCGAGAGCCGCGTGGTGGAGATCCACCTCACCCAGGCCGATCCCCAGACCCTCGCGAAGTTCTCCGAGTTCAGCAAGAAGCTCCTGGAGCTGACCGGGGGCGACCGCGACGCTCCGAAGATCGAGGGCTTCCCGGACGCCACGTGCGGACTGGAGACCCTCGGCAAGGAGAAGGTGGAGGACAAGGACAAGATCGGCGCCATGGACTGCGTGGCCCTCCAGGGCGATGTGCTCGTGGCCTTCCGGACGTACGGACCGAAGCCCTTCTCCGCGAACGACGGCGCCGACCTCTTCAAGCGGCAGCTGAACCACCTGAAGTCCCCCGGGGAGTCCGTGTGACCGAGCCGAACACCGCCGAGACCGCCCCGGAGCAGGCACCCGTCGAGATCGCCGCCCCGGAGCAGGCACCCGCCGAGGCCGCGCCGCCCGCGCCCAAGGACCGCCGCAAGCTGTTCGCCGCGCTGCGCTGGACCGCCGCCGCGCTCGTCTTCGCGACCGTCGGCACGGGGGTCGCGTACGGGATCACCCGCGTCGAGCGCACCGACGTCCCCGGTCTGTCCACCAAGGACGACGGCCGCTGGAACTACCCGGCGCTGGCCAAGCCGCAGCTGCCGGCGGGCGCCGCGCTGCCGTTCGCCGAGGACAACCCGGACGGCATCCACTACGCCGGTCTGCCCCAGCTGCTGCTCCCCGCACCGGCCGGTGCGACCCCCGACTCCACGCTGAAGCTGGAGAAGGACGGGGCGGTCACGGTCGACACCTTCCTGGAGGAGTACCAGGCCGGCGAGCGGGAGAAGCTCAAGACGCAGCTCGCGAACGAGGGGCTGCGCCAGATCGCCGGCCGCGGCTGGACCACCCCGGACGGCACTCGCACCCGCATCTACCTGCTGCGTTTCCACGGGCCGGGGTTCGTTGACGCCTTCAAGGGCTGCACGATGTCGACAGGCCTGGCCCATGCCTCCGTGCTGGAGGCCGACCCGGTCTGGAGCGAGGTCAAGCGGAGCCAGCGCAACGACCTGGGCCGCGACAGCGCGGCCTCGGGCCCTTCCTGGCGCAGTGCCCATGACGTCACGCTCTACCAGGAGGCCAAGCCGGTGGGTGACGAGCAGGTGCGGTTCGGCTGCGTCCAGTCGGGCGACATCCAGGGCCTGGTCCTGCAGACCCGCAAGGGGCAGGCTCCGGTCCTCCCCCTCCACCAGACGGTGATCCTGCAGAGCCAGCTGCTGGGCTGACCACCTGCGGGAAAGGCCGTGCGGCCTACCTCGCGGAGTGCGCCGGTCCCCGGGCCAGTAGGCTTGGGGACCGGCCCCGTACACGCCCACATCACTTCGAGGAGCACCCCGTGCTTGAGGCAATCTTCACCTCCCTGCTGGTCCTGGTCTGCGTCGGCGTGCTCGCCTTCAGCGGCCTCGCAGTGAAGAAGCTGTACCAGGGCCAGCGCTGATCATCCGATCGGCCGCCGTCCCGGACCCGGAACCCCTCCCCACAGATCGCCTGAGCAGCCACACATGATCCAGATCCCGTCCGACCTGAACCCGGGCCTCGTCCCCCTCGCCTTCCTCCTCGGTACCTGGGAGGGCGCGGGCGTCTTCGACTTCCCCGGCGAAGAGAAGTGCAACTTCGGCCAGGAAGTCGTCTTCAGCCACGACGGCCGGGACTTCCTGGAGTACACCTCCCACAGCTGGGTCCTCGACGCCGAGGGCAACAAGGTGCGGCCGCTGGAGTCCGAGTCCGGCTACTGGCGCATCGACAAGGACCGCAAGGTCGAGATCGTCATGGTCCGCGACCAGGGCGTCGTCGAGGTCTGGTACGGCGAGCTCGCCGACCAGAAGCCCCAGATCGACCTGGTCACGGACGCCGTCGCCCGCACCGCCGCCTCCGGCCCGTACAGCGGCGGCAAGCGGCTCTACGGCTACGTGAAGAGCGACCTGATGTGGGTCGGCGAGAAGGCCACCCCGGACGTCGAGCTGCGCCCGTACATGTCGGCCCAGCTCAAGAAGGTCGTCACCCCGGAGGAGGTCGCCGAGATGGCGCGCAACCTCCCGGACATGCCGGACGACGGCATCGCCTTCTTCCGCTGACGCTTGCGCTGACGGATCGTGCGGGAAAGGGGACCGCGGGCTCGGCCCGCGGTCCCCTTCGCGCGCTTACACTGGCCGGGTGGGGAGCATCGGAGACACCGAGAGTGCCGACTGGAAGGCCGACCTGCGGCAGCGCGGATACCGGCTGACCCCGCAGCGCCAGCTCGTGCTGGAAGCCGTCGACAGCCTGGAGCACGCGACGCCGGACGAGATCCTCGCCCAGGTGCGCAAGACCGCCTCCGGCGTCAACATCTCCACCGTCTACCGCACGCTGGAGCTCCTGGAGGAGCTGAAGCTGGTCTCGCACGCCCACCTCGGGCACGGGGCCCCCACCTACCACCTCGCCGACCGGCACCACCACATCCACCTGGTCTGCCGCGAGTGCACCGAGGTGATCGAGGCGGACGTGGACATCGCCGCCGAGTTCACCGCGAAACTGCGCGCCACCTTCGGTTTCGAGACCGACATGAAGCACTTCGCGATCTTCGGGCTCTGCAAGAAGTGCGCCGCCAAGCACCAGGACGCCCCGTCGTAGGCTTGGTGGCATGACCAGCAGCCCCTTGCTCCATCTCCCCGGCGCCGTACCGGCCGAAGGCCGCGACGAGGGCGTCGCCGCCCACTACGGAGAGCTGTACGGCGAACAGCGCGCGCTCGCCGACGGCCGCGGTTTCGTCGACCTGTCGCACCGCGGAGTCGTCACCGTCACCGGACCGGAGCGGCTGAGCTGGCTGCACCTGCTGCTCACCCAGCACCTGACGGAACTCCCGCCCGGGCAGGCCACCGAGGCGCTGATCCTCTCCGCCAACGGCCACATCGAGCACGCGCTCTACCTCGTCGACGACGGCGAGACCGTGTGGGCGCACGTGGAGCCCGGCACCCAGGAGGCGCTGATCGCCTACCTGGAGTCGATGAAGTTCTTCTACCGCGTCGAAGTCGCCGACCGGACCGCCGACTTCGCCGTCGTCCACCTGCCGGCCGGCTCCATCGCCGAGCTCACCAAGGAGCACGCCGTACGGGAGACCCCGTACGGCCGCGACGTCTTCCTGCCCCGCGCCGAGCTGGAGGCCTTCGCCGCCGCGCACGGGCCCGCCGCCGGGCTCCTCGCGTACGAGGCCCTGCGCGTGGAGGCGCACCGGCCGCGGGTCGGCCTGGAGACCGACCACCGCACCATCCCGCACGAGCTCGGCTGGATCGGCACCGCCGTGCACCTCCAGAAGGGCTGCTACCGCGGCCAGGAGACGGTGGCCCGCGTCCACAACCTGGGGAAGCCGCCGCGCCGCCTGGTCTTCCTGCACCTGGACGGCTCCGAGGTGCTCCTCCCGGGGCACGGCACGCCGATCCGGCTCGCCGCCGACGGGGAGGAGGGCCGCCAGCTGGGCTTCGTGACCACCGCGGTCCGCCACCACGAGCTCGGCCCGATCGCGCTCGCCCTGGTCAAGCGGAACGTGCCGGTCGACGCGCCGCTGCTGGCCGGGAAGACGGCCGCCGCGCAGGAGGTCGTCGTAGCGCCGTAGCGGCGGACCCGTCGGCTCAGATGTCGATGACGATGGTGAACGGGCCGTGGTTGGTGAGCGAGACCCGCATGTCCGCGCCGAACCGGCCCGTCTCCACCGTCGCCCCCAGCGCGCGCAGCTGCGCGACGACCTCGTCGACGAGCGGCTCGGCGACCTCGCCCGGCGCCGCCGCGTTCCAGGTGGGGCGCCGGCCCTTGCGGGCGTCCCCGTAGAGCGTGAACTGCGAGATCACCAGCAGCGGCGCGTTCACGTCGCTGCAGGACTTCTCCGCCTCCAGGATCCGTACGGACCACAGCTTGCGCGCCAGCTGCGCCGCCTTCTCCGGGGTGTCGTCGTGGGTCACCCCCACCAGTACGCACAGCCCCTCGCCGACGATCTCGCCCACGGTCTCGCCGGCCACGACGACGCTCGCGCCGTCCACCCTCTGCACCACTGCTCGCATACCACCTGTGTATCAGGCGTGCACCCATCAGGGGCCGATCGGGTGGCGTGGGACTGCACCTGCACCACGGAGAGTGGCACGATGCACGCAGGCGGTGCTTCCCTCCGGTCCCACGGGCCGGGGAGACCCCATGCACCGGTCGAGGGGACGGACACGTTCACATGAATACTTCTGGTACCTCCGTACCTGCATCACCCGCGGCCACTCCGACGGGCGCGGTCCGACCACCCGCGCAGCGCACGGGTGGGGAGCTGGCGCTGACCACGCCCGCGACCGCGCTCGGGCTGTCGGAGCTGCGTGCGCTGCGCCGCGACGCGCAGCGCGACGAGGCCGATCTGAGCTACGTACGCAGACTCCTCCAGGGCCGGATCGACATCCTGCGTGCCGAACTGGCCCGGCGCAGCGACCCGGAGGCGCCGGTGACCCCGGAGCCGCCGGTGGTCGACCGGCTCTCGGAGATCCTCGCCGACGCGCCTTCCAGCCGCAGCGCCTCCGCCCGGCACGTCACGCTCTGCACCCCGCAGAGCGAGGAGTTCCGGCTGCTGGCGGCGGAGATGCTGTCCGATGTGGAGCTGTCGGACCTGGTAGCCCGCACGGACGGCGAACTGCACGACGCGATGGGCCGGTTGGTGCGGTACGAGCAGCAGGTCTCGCGGCGCCGGCAGCAGTTGCAGCGCACGGCGGACGACTGCAGTACGGAGATCACCCGCCGCTACCGGGAAGGGGAGGCACAGGTGGACGACCTGCTGGTGTAGCCCGTCGGCCCGGGACCGTAATTCGGGCGACGGGGGCCGGGGCGGCGGTTAGCGTGGCCGGTTATGAGTGCTGACGTGCGGCCGATCGCCGAATCCGAACTCCCCGAGTGGCTCCGGGCCGTGAACACCGGCTTCCTGCGCCCCGACCGCGTCACCGAGTCCGACGTGGCCCAGCGGGCCAAGTACGGCGACCTCGGCCGCACGCTGGGCGCCTTCGACTCCTCCACCGGCCGCTGCGTGGCCACCTTCCGGTCCTTCGCCCAGGAGCTGACCGTCCCGGGCGGGGCGACCGTGGCCGCGAGCGCCGTCACCAACGTCGCCGTGCTGCCCACGCACCGCCGGCGCGGCCTGCTGACCCGGATGATGGCCACCGAGCTGGCGGCCGCGCAGGCGCGCGGCGACGTCGTGTCCACGCTGATCGCCGCCGAGTACCCGATCTACGGGCGGTACGGGTACGGGCCCGCCGCATCGATCGCCGAGTGGGAGATCGACGTGAGCCGCACCGGCCTCGACCCGCGCTGGTCCGGGCCCGCGGACGGCGGCCGGATCGAGCTGGTGGACGCGGCCGAGGCGCGCACGATCGGCCCCGGGCTGCACGAGCGGCTGCGGGCGCTCTCGCCCGGCACGGTCGGCCGGGACGCGCGCTGGTGGAGCCTGGCCACCGGGCTGGAGGAGGTCTCCACCCGCCCGTACCAGGAGAAGTTCCACGCCGTGTACCGGACGGCGGAGGGCGAGCCGGCCGGCCTCGCCGTGTACGGGTCCGACGCGCACTGGACGGACGGGAAGGTCCCCCTCAACACCGTGCAGGTCAAGGACCTGATCGCGGTCACCCCGGACGCGGAGCGCGCGCTGTGGCACTTCCTGTGCTCGATCGACTGGGTGCTGAAGGTCCGGACCGGCTACCGCGCCCCCGACGACCTCGTCGCGCAGCTGCTGCCCGACCCGCGTGCGGCCGGGATCGTGACGGCCTCGGACTTCCTGTGGGTACGCGTGCTGGACGTCGTACGGGCGCTGGTCGCGCGGACGTACGCCGTGCCCGGGGTCCTCGTACTGGAGGTGACGGACCCGGCGGGTCCGGCCGCGGGGCGTTACCGTCTGGACGCGGGCACGGGGGAGTGCACGGCGACCGAGGAGCCGGCGGACCTGCGGCTCGACGCGTCGGCGCTGGGCTCCCTGTACCTCGGCGACGCGTCGGCGGTGCGGCTCGGCGCGCTCGGGCGGATCGTGGAGGAGCGGCCGGGGGCGCTGGCGCTCGCGGACGCGGTGTTCCGCACGGCGCGCCGCCCGTGGTGCCCGGACATCTTCTGAGAGCGATGGAATCAGTGACTTCGATTGTGGAAACCCTTCGGGCGGCGGGCTGCGTCTTCGCGGAGGAGGAGGCGCAGCTGCTGACGGCCGCCGCCGAGGACGACGGGCACCTGGCGGACCTGGTGGCCCGCCGGGCCGGCGGCGAACCGCTGGAACACGTCGTCGGCTGGGCGGAGTTCTGCGGGCTGCGCATGCGCGTGGGCGAGGGGGCCTTCGTACCGCGCCGGCGCACCGAGTTCCTGGTGCAGGAGGCCGTGGCCCTGGGCCGGCCGGACGCCGTCGTACTGGACCTGTGCTGCGGGGTCGGCGCGCTGGGCGCGGCGGTGGCGGCGCAGCTGGGCCCCCGGGTGGAACTGCACGCGGCGGACATCGACCCGGCGGCGCTGGCGTACGCGCGGCTGAACGTGGCCCCGTACGGCGGGCAGGTCCACGAGGGCGACCTGTACGCGGCGCTGCCGGACTCGCTGCGCGGGCGGGTGGACCTGCTGCTGGTCAACGCCCCGTACGTACCGACGGAGGAGATCGGGCTGCTCCCGGCGGAGGCCCGCGACCACGAGCCGCTGACCTCCCTGGACGGCGGCCCGGACGGCCTGGACATCCACCGCCGGGTCGCGGCGGGGGCCCTGCCGTGGCTGGCACCGGGCGGTCGCCTGCTGATCGAGACGAGCGCCCGCCAGTCCCCCCGTACGGCCTCGGCCCTCGTGGCGGCAGGCCTGGCGGTCCGCGCCACCACGTCGGAGGACCTGCACGCGACGCTGGCGATCGGCACGCGCGCCGCCTAGACCGGGGCCATCGCACGGACAACGCGTCGGCGGGGGTGACGAGTTGGCGGGGCGCGGCCCACGGCCGGCGGGGTCACGGGCTCCCGCCGGCGCCGGCATCGCCGTACGCTGGCAGGGTGACGCTTGAGGACCTCGTACGGCTGCGCCGGGCCCGGGACATGATGGACCGCGAGTACGCGCGCCCCCTCGACGTGGCCGAGCTGGCGCGCGTGGCCCTGATGTCGCCGGGGCACTTCTCCCGCAGCTTCCGGGCCGCCTTCGGGGAGACCCCGTACAGCTACCTGATGACGCGCCGCGTCGAGCGGGCCAAGGCGCTGCTGCGGCGCGGCGACCTGAGCGTGACGGAGGTCTGCTTCGAGGTCGGCTGCACCTCGCTGGGGTCGTTCAGCTCCCGCTTCACCGAGCTGGTCGGCGAGAGCCCGAGCGCGTACCGGGCCCGCAGCCACGAACCGGGCGCGGCCATTCCGGCGTGCATCGCCAAGATCCTCACGCGGCCGGTCAGGAACGGCCCGGCCGAGAGCGGCCCGGAAGCGGAATCCGCCGCCCGCGCTTAGCGTCGGTGGCATGGAAATCAAGCTGTCCCAGTGCTTCATCGCGGTCGACGACCACGAAAAGGCGCTCGCCTTCTACCGCGACGCCCTCGGCCTGGAGGTGCGCAACGACGTGGCGTTCGAGGGGATGCGCTGGGTGACCGTCGGCTCGCCCGCGCAGCCGGACGTGGAGATCGTCCTCGAACCGCCGGCCGCCAACCCGAACGCGGCGCCCGCCGACAAGCGGGCGATGGCCGAACTGCTGGCCAAGGGCATGCTGCGCGGGGTGATCTTCTCCACCGACGACGTCGACGCCGCCTTCGAACGCATCCGGGCCGCCGGCGGCGAGGTGCTCCAGGAGCCGGCCGACCAGCCGTACGGCGTCCGCGACTGCGCCTTCCGCGACCCGGCCGGCAACATGCTCCGCTTCAACCAGCCCCGCGCTCGTGGGTGATTTTGCAAGCAGGTGCTTGCAATAGTTAGCAGAGTGCGGCAGGATCGGGGCATGGCATCGCTCAACGTCGGAAATCTCGGCGAATACCTCCGTGAGCAGCGGCGGCAGGCCCAGCTTTCGCTGCGGCAGCTGGCCGATGCGGCGGGGGTGTCGAATCCGTACCTGAGCCAGATCGAGCGCGGGCTGCGCAAGCCGAGCGCGGACATCCTCCAGCAGCTGGCCAAGGCGCTGCGGATCTCCGCGGAGACGCTGTACGTGCAGGCCGGGATCCTCGACGAGCGCGATCGCGACGAGGTCGAGACGCGGGCCGTCATACTCGGCGACCCGTCCATCAACGAGCGGCAGAAGCAGGTGCTGCTCCAGATCTACGACTCGTTCCGCAAGGAGAACGCGGCCGAGGCCGACCCGGCCGATCCGTCCGACCCGTCCGGCGGGGACGACGCGATGCACCCTACGAACTGAACTGTGATCCGGGAGGACCAGCCACCATGGCCATCGCCGATGACCTGAAGAAGACCCTCACCGACCCGACGCCGCTCTACTTCGCCGCCGGCACCGCCGACCTCGCGGTGCAGCAGGCCAAGAAGGTGCCCGGGCTCATCGAGCAGCTGCGCGCCGAGGCTCCCGCGCGCATCGAGGCCGTGAAGAACACCGACCCGAAGATCGTGCAGGACAAGGCGCGCGAGGCGCAGGAGGCGGTCACCGCCAAGTTCGCCGAGGTGCTGACCGCGATCGACCCGAAGAAGCTCGGGGAGACCGCGCAGGACCTGGCGCTGCGCGGGGTCGGCGTGGCCGCCGAGTACGCGGTGCGCGCCAAGGAGACGTACGACAAGGTCGCCGAGCACGGCGAGCAGGCCGTACGGACGTGGCGCGGCGAGGTCTCGGAGGAGATCGTCGACATCGCGGTCGCCGTCGAGCCCAAGCAGGAGCAGCCGGAGCAGGAGGCCGCGGGGGAGCCCGCCGCCGGCTTCTCGGCCGACGAGAAGCCCGCCGCCCGGCGGACCGCGACGCGCAAGAACAACGTGAAGAAGGCCGCCGTCGTCGCCGGCGACGAGAGCTGAAACCGTGACGGCGGGCCGGGCACCAGTGCGGTGTCCGGCCCGTTGTTGTTTGCGAGGGCCGCTCTGCCGGTAGCGTGGAGGCAAGCGGCATCAGGCGGCATCAGGCGTGCAGGCGTGAGAAGGCGGTCAGGCGATGTTGATGAACGGGTTCGATAACGGAGTGCTTCCGTTGCTCGGGTTCGCCATGCTGGCACTCGCCGTCGTGGCCTTCGTCTTCGCGCTGCTGGCGCGCGAGGACGCGTACCGCGCCGCCGACAAGCAGACCAAGACGTTCTGGCTGGTCATCCTCGGGGTCACCGTGCTGGTGGACTTCTTCCTGGGGATGCTGTTCCTGGAGATCGCCGGCCTCGTGGCCACCATCGTGTTCTTCGTCGACGTACGCCCGGCCCTCAAGCAGGTCTCGGGCGGTGGCCGGGGCGGCCGGCGCAGCGGTGGGAGCAGCAGCGACGGTCCGTACGGCCCGTACAACGGCGGGCGCTGACCCCGTCAGGATTCGTTGCGCGAGAGCAGCACCACGGCCACGTCGTCGGTGAGCTCGCCGCCGTTGAGGCGCCGGGCCTCGGTGACGGAGGCCTCCAGCAGGCCCTCGCCGCTCAGGCCGCGGTCGAGGTGCCGGTTGATCATCTCGACCATCCCGTCCTGCCCCAGCCGCTCCTTGCCCTCGCCGATGCGGCCTTCGATCAGGCCGTCGGTGTAGAGCATCAGGCTCCAGGTGCCGCCCAGCTCGACCTGGCGGCGCGGCCATCGGGCCTTGGGCAGCAGGCCGAGCGCCGGGCCGCTGTTCTCGTACGGGAGGAGCTGCGCGCGGCGGCCCGGCCGGGATATCAGCGGGGCCGGATGGCCGGCCAGGCACAGGCCGGCGCGGCGGCCGTCGGGGGAGATGTCGACCGTGCACAGGGTCGCGAAGATCTCGTCGCCGGGGCGCTCCACCTCCAGGACCTCCTGGAGGGTCGACAGCAGGTCGTCGCCGCAGAGGCCGGCCAGGGTCAGGGCGCGCCAGGCGATGCGGAGCTCGACGCCGAGGGCGGCCTCGTCGGGGCCGTGGCCGCAGACGTCGCCGATCATGGCGTGGACGGTGCCGTCGGGGGTGCGGACGGTGTCGTAGAAGTCCCCGCCGAGGAGGGCGCGGCTGCGGCCGGGGCGGTAGCGGGCGGCGAAGCGGAGATCGGAGCCTTCGAGGAGGGGGTTGGGGAGCAGGCCCCGCTCCAGGCGGGCGTTCTCCTGGGCCCGAAGTTTCGATTCTGCGAGCTTGTACTGGGCGATGTCCGCCCGCTTTCTCTCCACGGCGTAGCGGATCGCCCGGCTCAGCAGGCGGCCGTCGAGCTCGTCGCGGAAGAGGAAGTCCTGCGCGCCGACCCGTACGGCCTCGGCGGCGCGCTCGGCGTCGGCCTCGGCGGTGAGGACGAGCACGGCGTGGCGGGGCGCGATCCGCAGCACCTCGCGGAGGGTGTCCAACTGGTCGACGACGGCGGTGCGCGCGCCGCCCGCCGTCGTGGATCCGGTGGCGGGGAGGGAGAGGTCGAGCAGGATGCAGTGCACGTCGTGGGTGAGCAGGCGTGCGGCCTCGGTGAGGTTGCGGGCGGTGCGGAGGCGGATGCGGTGCCGGTCGGCGTCGAGGATCTCGGGGACGGTGAGCCCGCCCGCGGGGTCGTCCTCGATCACCAGCAGGGTCAGGGACGCCTGGGGTGCGGTGGCGTGCGCGGCCGCCGGCGGGGATGCCTGCGCGATTGTCTGCGGGATCGCCTGCGGGATTGCCTGAGCGCTCTCCGTGGCGGGGGTGTCCCTCTGCCGCGGTACGGGTACGGCCATCGTCTCCGGTTCCTTCCCTCCCCCCGAGGGTGCGTCCGGCAGACCCTAGCGGGCGGTGGCCGGGAAGCGGAATGGCGTTCTGGGCCAGGGCCGCAGTCATATGCCGTTATCGCGGGGGAAAGTCCGCCTCACTGGGTGCCCACTGAATGAGAAACGTCACGGCATGCGTGATCGATGTCCCGACCAACGAGACGCAGTCCGACCCTCCGGGGTTCCCTCGCCGCAGGCGGCGGTCACGCGTCGGGGCGGACCACTGCCTTGATCGGCATCGAGCCGGCTCCGGCCAGGGTGACGTTGCGGCCCGGGCGGGGGGCGTGGATCATCGCGCCGTCGCCGACGTACATCCCGACGTGGCTCGCGTCGTCGAAGTAGATGATCAGGTCACCCGGCCGCATGTCCTTGACCGCGACCTTCGGCAGCAGCCGCAGCTGCTCCTGCGAGGTGCGCGGGATGCCCTTGCCCGCCGCCCGCCAGGCCTGCGAGGTGAGGCCGGAGCAGTCGAACGAGTCCGGTCCCTCGGCGCCCCACACGTACGGCTTGCCCATCTGCGCCGTGGCGTACTGGACCGCCTTCTTCCCCGACTCCGACGCCGAGCTGTTGATCTCCTTCAGCACGCCCGTCGACAGCCACGCCGTCTGGGCCTTGTACTGGGCTTCCTGCTCCAGCTGGATCAGCCGGGCCTTCGCCTCGGCCTCCAGCTTGCTCTCCAGCGACTCGGCCGACTTGATCTTCTCCTCGATCTGCTTCTTCGAGGTCTCCTGCTTGATCCGGTTGGCTTCGAGCTTCTCCCACTGCGCGCTCGCGTCCTTCGCGTACTGCTGCAAGTCGCTCTGCGTGCGGTTCATTTCGGAGAGCAGGTCCGTGGTCGCCTTCTCGCCCTGGCGGATCCGGTCCGCCCCGTCGAGGAACTGGCTCGGGCTGTTGCTCAGCGCCAGTTGGGCGCCGGCCGGCATCCCGCCCGAGCGGTACTGGGCGCGCGCGGCGGCCCCCGCGCGGTTCTTCAGCGCCGTGATCCGGTCCTGGCCGGCCACCACCTGCTTCGCGATCTCGACGATCTTGGCGGACTGCGCCTTGGCCTCGCTCTCCGCGAGGTTGTACGCGTCCGTCGCCGTGCCCGCCTGGCGGTACAGCTCGTCGATCTCCTGGCGCACCTGCTCAAGGGACTTGGCGCCGGGCTCGGGCATCGGCGCCGCCTGGGCCGTGCCCGTCATGGCCGACACCGCCAGCAGCGCCGTCGCACACAGCAGCGTGAGGGCGGACGCGCCCCTCCATCGCCTGCGCTCCACGGTCCCCATGGTCCCCCCAAGGTGCCCCGAGTCGGATCCGGTATCAGATCTGACTATTCATCAGTAACTTTGCCCTGCCTTCGGGATGGTGCCACGAGTGGGTGAATTCCAACACCCTCACGGATGCCGTCCCGATCTTGACTCTCGTCCTGGCCCGGCCCCGGCCCCGGCCCCCGGTCCCGCCCAGTCCCCCACACCTGTCCCCGACGACTCAACGGGCCACCCCGGCAACCGGTTCCCCGTCCCGCCACATTCACCCCGCCGGGCGCAACGCCTCCCAGCGCACGGTCAGTTCCCCCTGCCGCCACCGCCCCGGCCCGTCCGCCAGCGGCCAGTCCGCGGCCAGCGCACGCGCCGTCCGGATCCAGCGCTGCCGCGCGCCGTACGAGGCGTACGGGGAGGCCGCCGCCCACGCGCGGTCGAAGTCGCGCAGGAACGCGTGCACCGGTTCCCCCGGCACATTGCGGTGGATGAGCGCCTTCGGCAGCCGCTCCGCCAGGTCCGAGGGTCGCTCCAGGGAGCCCAGCCGGGTCGCGAACGTCACCGTGCGCGCCCCCTCGGGCCCCAACGCGACCCACACATGGCGCCGTCCGATCTCGTCACAGGTGCCCTCGACGAGCAGCCCGTCCGGGGTCAGCCGGGCGCACAGCCGCTCCCACACCTCCGCGACCTGCTCCTCGTCGTACTGGCGCAGTACGTTCGCCGCGCGGATCAGCGTCGGCCGGGCCCCGCCCTCCAGCGGCACCTCGAACCCGCCGTGCCGGAAGCTCAGCCCCTCCCGCTCGTACGGCTTCGCCCCCGCGACCCGCGCCGGCTCGATCTCGATGCCGACCACCCGCACCCGCGGCGCCGCCTCCCGCAGCCGGGCCAGCAGCTCGACCGCCGTCCACGGCGCGGCCCCGTAGCCGAGGTCCACCGCGACCGGGGCCTCCGAGCGCCGCAGCACCGGCCCGTGCGTGGCCGCGATCCAGCGGTCCATCCGGCGCAGCCGGTTCGGATTCGTCGTCCCGCGCGTCACCGTGCCCACGGGGCGGCGCGGGGGCGGGGCGGCGGAGCGGGAGGACATGCGCCGAGCGTAAGCGGAGCGCACCCACCTGACGGAATCCGCCCCCGGGCAGGCCCTCGACGCAAACGCCGAGGAAAAAGGCGCGCTCCCCCGGAATGCGGGACGCGGCCATCCGGGTTGCACTCCTTGAAGGGCGCCCCGTGCGCTCCTTCCGTCATGCCCTGCACGTGCCCTGTCCGCGTTCCGCCGGTGGTCCGCACTCCCACCGCGCGCCGTCCGAGTGTCGTCCGAGCGAGAGGAACTGCTCCCTTGAGCCAGTACGTGTCCCGCCTCGGCGGCAGCATCGGCGGGCGCATCGCCGCCGCCCGCGGCACCCGCCACGACCCGCCGCGCCTGCGCCTGCCGGCCGTCGGCCACCACCGCAAGCCGCGCCGCGTGGCCATGCTCAGCGTGCACACCTCACCGCTGCACCAGCCCGGCACCGGCGACGCCGGCGGCATGAACGTGTACATCGTGGAGCTGGCCAAGCGCCTCGCCGCGATCAACATCGAGGTCGAGATCTTCACCCGCGCCACCGAGGGCGGCCTGCCGTCCGCGGTCGAGCTGGCCCCCGGGGTCCTCGTACGGCACGTGGACGCGGGCCCGTACGAAGGCCTCGCCAAGGAGGAGCTCCCGGCCCAGCTGTGCGCCTTCACCCACGGCGTCATGCAGGCCTGGGCCGGCCACCGGCCCGGCTACTACGACCTCGTCCACTCCCACTACTGGCTCTCCGGCCACGTCGGCTGGCTCGCCGCCGAGCGCTGGGGCGTCCCCCTCGTCCACGCCATGCACACCATGGCCAAGGTCAAGAACGCCGCGCTCGCCGAGGGCGACACGCCCGAGCCCGCCGCCCGCGTCATCGGCGAGACCCAGATCGTGGCCGCCGCCGACCGGCTCATCGCGAACACCACAGAAGAGGCCGACGAGCTCGTCCGGCACTACGAGGCCGACCCCGGCAAGGTGGCCGTCGTCCACCCCGGCGTGAACCTCGACCGCTTCACCGTCGGCGACGGCCGGGCCGCCGCCCGCGCCCGCCTCGGCCTGCCGCAGGACGCCGTCATCCCGCTCTTCGCCGGCCGGATCCAGCCGCTCAAGGCCCCCGACATCCTGCTGCGCGCGGTCGCCGAGCTCGTCGACCGCGACCCCTCGCTGCGCCGGCGCCTCTTCGTCCCGGTCGTCGGCGGACCCAGCGGCAGCGGGCTCGCCAAGCCGGAGGGGCTCCAGAAGCTCGCCGCGAAGCTCGGCATCGCCGACATCGTCCACTTCCACCCGCCGGTCCGCCAGGACGCGCTCGCCGACTGGTTCCGGGCGGCGTCCGTGCTGGTCATGCCCTCGTACAGCGAGTCCTTCGGGCTCGTCGCGATCGAGGCCCAGGCCACCGGCACCCCGGTGCTGGCCGCCGCGGTCGGCGGGCTGCCGGTCGCCGTCAACGACGGCGTGACGGGGATCCTCGTACCCGGGCACGACCCGGTGGACTACGCGCGCGAGCTACGGCGCTTCGTCGACGAGCCGGGACTCGCGGACCGGATGGGCGCCGAGGCCGCGCGGCACGCGCAGTTCTTCGGCTGGGACACGGCGGCGAGCGGCACGGCGGACGTGTACACCGCGGCGATGCATGATCACCGCCGTCGCGTACGCTCCCACCATGGCTGACACCGCCGCGATCATCGAGAGCACGCTGACCGAGGCCGGACTGGGCTGGGAGAGCCCCGAGCCCGGTTCGTACGTCGTCCAGCTCCCCGGCACGCGCAAGCTGTCCACCACCTGCTCGCTCCGGGCCGGGCGGCACTCGCTGTCGGTCAACGCGTTCGTGATCCGCCACCCCGACGAGAACGAGGCGGGCGTCCACCGCTGGCTGCTGGAACGCAACCTCAAGCTGTACGGGATGGCCTACGCGGTCGACCCGCTCGGCGACATCTACCTGACGGCCCGGCTCCCGCTGTCGGTCGTCACCCCGGAGGATCTGGACCGGCTGCTCGGCACGGTCCTGGAGGCGGCGGACGGCGCGTTCAACACGCTGCTGGAGCTGGGCTTCGCGAGCGCGATCCGGCGCGAGTACGAGTGGCGCGTCTCGCGCGGCGAGCCGACCCGCAACCTGGACGCCTTCAAGCACCTGACGCAGCCGTCGCGGACGTCGTCCTAGGCTTCGGCGACGGCCGGGGCCGTCGCCGGGACCGTCGGCGCGGCAGACGGTGCCGGTGCAGATGCCGGTGCCGTGACCACGGGCCGGGGCTCGCCGTCCGCCAGTCTCCGCATCAGCAGCCAGTAGCCCAGCGCCGCCACCGTGCCCAGCAGCGCCACGGACGCCCAGAGCCAGTCGGCGCCCCACCGGTCGATCATGAATCCGGCCATCAGCGGAGCCATCAGCGCGGCCACCGCCCAGGACATCGTGTACATGCCCTGGTAGCGGCCGCGCCCGTGCAGCGGGGAGAGCCGGGCGACCAGGCCCATCTGGGTCGGGGAGTTGACGATCTCGGCCAGCGTCCAGACGCAGACCGTCAGCCCCAGGCTCCACACCGACCCGGCGAAGGCCGTCAGCCCGAACCCGTACCCGGCCAGCAGCGCCGAGATCAACAGCAGCTTCTGCGGGTCGCCCTTCTCCAGGAACCGGGTGACCGGGATCTGCAGCAGCACGATCAGCACCCCGTTGACGGCGATGACCAGACCGTAGTCCCTGGCGGAGAAGCCACCCGAGCCCATCGCCAGCGGCAGCCCGAACGAGCCCTGCATGAAGATCAGCGAGATCAGGAACGACAGCCCGACCACGCCCATGAAGCGCCCGTCCCGCAGTACCGTCCCGAGCCCGATCTCCGGCTCGGCGGCCGCCTGCTCCGCGGTGGTCCGCTCCGGCCGCGACTCCGGCAGCTTCATGTACACGAGGACCGCGCAGACCAGCGTCAGCGCCGCCTCGCCGAGGAAGCCGGCCAGGTAGCTGTACTCGGCGACGAAGCCCGCGGCCGTCGCCGAGACGGCGAAGCCGAGGTTGATCGCCCAGTAGTTCAGCGCGAAGGCGCGGACCCGGTCCTCCGGCCGGACGATGTCCGCCATCATCGCCTGCACGGCCGGGCGCGAGGCGTCCGAGGTCATGCCGACCAGCAGCGCCACCGCCGCGATCGCGGCCGGGTGCTCCATGAAGCCGAGCAGCGCCACCGAGAACGCCGTCGAGGCCTGGGCCGCCACCAGGGTGGGGCGCCGGCCGAGGCGGTCGGCCATCACGCCCGCGCCGAGCGAGGAGACGACCCCGCCGAGCCCGTGCAGGGCCACCACGAGTCCCGCGAAGGAGGCCGAATAGCCCCGGTCCACGGTCAGGTACAAGGTCATGAAAGTGGCGACGAACGCCCCGAGCCGGTTCACCAGGGTGCTGGTCCACAGCCACCAGAACTCGCGGGGGAGGCCGGCCACGCTCTCACGCGCCGCCCGTCTGAGACTGGCAACGGACATGACGGATTCCCCCCGGTGATGTAAGTGTCTCTCCTGCTCATCGCACCCTACGGGTGGGGGGTCCGCGCGGGCTACCGAATTGACGCGCACCGTCAATCCACGGCTCGTCGGCGGCCGTGGACGCCGCGCGCGGGCGCTCCCGCGCGTCCATTAGGCTCGTACGCATGGCCGACGCACCGTACAAGCTGATCCTCCTCCGCCACGGCGAGAGCGAGTGGAACGCGAAGAACCTGTTCACCGGCTGGGTGGACGTCAATCTCAACGAGAAGGGCGAGAAGGAGGCGGTCCGCGGCGGTGAGCTGCTCAAGGACGCCGGCCTGCTCCCCGATGTCGTGCACACCTCGCTCCAGAAGCGCGCGATCCGCACCGCGCAGATGGCGCTCGAGGCCGCCGACCGCCACTGGATCCCGGTCCACCGCTCCTGGCGCCTGAACGAGCGCCACTACGGTGCGCTCCAGGGCAAGGACAAGGCCCAGACCCTCGCCGAGTTCGGCGAGGAGCAGTTCATGCTGTGGCGCCGCTCGTACGACACCCCGCCGCCGGCCCTCGAGGACGGTACGGAGTTCTCCCAGTCCGAGGACCCGCGCTACGCGACCATCCCGCCGGAGCTGCGCCCGAAGACGGAGTGCCTGAAGGACGTCGTCGTCCGCATGCTCCCGTACTGGTACGACGGCATCGTCCCGGACCTCCTCGCGGGCCGCACCGTCCTGGTCGCCGCGCACGGCAACAGCCTCCGCGCGCTGGTCAAGCACCTGGACGGCATCTCCGACGCCGACATCGCGGGCCTCAACATCCCGACCGGCATCCCGCTCGCCTACGAGCTGGACGCCGAGTTCAAGCCCCTCAAGCCGGGCGGCACCTACCTCGACCCGGCCGCCGCCGCGGCCGCCATCGAGGCCGTCAAGAACCAGGGCAAGAAGAAGTAGTCCTCACGCACGAACAGGCCCTCTACCCGCCGGTTTTCGGCGGGTAGAGGGCCTGTTGGCGTTCGGGGGCGAGGGCGGGGCGGGGGAGGGGAGTCGGCGACGGACCGGGGATCTTGGTCGCTCGGGTGGACCAACCGGTCACCTGCGCGGGCCAAGTATCGGTTCGTCGGGGTGCGGAGTGCGGAGGGTGAGGGTCCGATGGGCTCGCGGGCCGACCGGTCCCGTATTCACTCGTCCTCCGCGAGAGCCTCGGCTCCCCGCGGGGAAGGAACTCGCTCCGTGAACCAGAAGCCCGTTTCCCAGCGCTCCCGCGCCCCCCGCCGGGTGCTCCTCGCCTCCGCCCTGACAGCGGTGGCCCTCTCCGGCCAGCTCCTCACCATGGCGCCCGGCGCACTCGCGTACGACGGCCCCCACGGCGTCGGCGACAGCGACCGCCCCCACGGTGCCGGTGACAGCGACCGCCCCCACGGCTCCGGCGACAGCGACGGCCCCTACGGCGAGGGCGACAGGCCCAAGCCCAAGGAGCCGAAGGCGCCCACCGACATCCACGGCCTGCGGGACTTCACCGCGGACGGGTTCTTCACGCCGCCCGAGGGCGTCACCTCGGTGCACGTCCAGGCCTGGGGCGGCGGAGGGGGCGGAGGCGGCGGAGGCGGCGGCGCGAGCGCCGAGCTGACCGGCAACGGAGGCCAGGGCGGTGGCGGCGGCGCCGGCGGGTTCACCTGGTGCGTCATCAAGGTGAAGCCCGGCCAGAGCTACACGGTGGACGTGGGCGCCGGCGGCGGTGCCGGCGCAGTCGGTCCCGGCGGTGCCGCCGGCGGCAACAACGGACAGCCGGGCGGCACCGGCGGGACCGGCAGCCCGACGACGCTGACCTCGGCGGGTGGCATCCAGCTCAGCGCGACGGGCGGCACCGGCGGTGGCGGTGGGGGCGGCGGCACCGCCACGACCGGCACCCCGGGTACGGGCGGCGCCGGCGGCAACGGAACCTGCAACAGCCTCGACGTGACGAACCGCAGCGGTGCGAGCGGTCAGAGCGGCGCCCAGGGCGGCGTGGGCGGGGCCGCCGTCGACGGCATCGTGCAGCTGCCGGCGACGAACACCTCCGCGGGCGGCAACGGCGGTGGCGGCGGCGTGGGCGGCACCACCGTCGGCGGCCCCGGCAGCCCCGGTGGCCTGGGCGGCAACGGCTACCTCGTCGTGTTCTGGTAGGTCCGGCTTAGAGGGCCGAGAAGGTCCAGAGGACCGAGCAAGCCCGAGCAAGCCCGAGAAAGGCCCCCTGCCTGCGGATCTCCGCGGGCAGGGGGCCTCTCTCCTTACTGCTGCTACTGCTACTGCTACTACTGCTGGTGCCGTGCCGGCCCGGTTCGGCCGGGTCAGCCTCCGCACTGGCAGGGCGCGCCGGACTGGCAGCCGCAGCCGCAGCCCGAGCCGCAGCCGCAAGCCGCGAGCAGCGGGAGCCGCAGCGGTTCAGGCCGCGGTTGCTGCTGCTCGTGCTCCGGGGTGATGGGGACGGGGGAATCGGGCATGGATCCTCCTCGCAGGCGGCGTGCGTGGCGTCTTACTGCTTCTCAGAGCCTCTTACTGCCTTCGCCCTCATTCATGCCCAGCCGCACCGGCGCGTCAACGGCGCACTGGTGCAGATCGGCTCAGACGCCGTCGACCACCGTCGGCGCCTGCAGCTCGTCCGCGTGCTCGCCCGTCACCAGGTAGACCACGCGCTTGGCCACAGACACCGCGTGGTCCGCGAAGCGCTCGTAGTAGCGGCCCAGCAGGGTCACGTCCACCGCGGTCTCGATGCCGTGCTTCCAGCGGTCGTCCATCAGGTGCTGGAACAGGGTGCGGTGCAACTGGTCCATCTCGTCGTCGTCCTGCTCCAGCTGGAGGGCCAGGTCGACGTCCTTCGTGATGATGACCTCGGCCGCCTTCGCCATCAGGCGCTGCGCCAGCTGCCCCATCTCCAGGATGGTCGCGTGCAGGTCCCGCGGTACCGCGGTGTCCGGGAAGCGCAGCCGGGCCAGCTTCGCCACGTGCTGGGCCAGGTCGCCCGAGCGCTCCAGGTCGGCCGACATGCGCAGCGAGGTCACCACGATGCGCAGGTCGGTGGCGACCGGCTGCTGGCGGGCCAGCAGCGCGATGGCGCGGGCCTCCAGGTCGTGCTGGAGGTCGTCCACCTTCTGGTCGGCGGCGATGACGCTCTCGGCGAGCTTCAGGTCGGCGTCGAGCATGGACGTCGTGGCCCGCCCGATCGCGGAACCGACGAGCCGGGCCATTTCGACCAGGCCTTCCCCGATCGAGTCCAGTTCCTCGTGGTACGCGTCGCGCATGGATTGTCCCTCTCTTGCCTACTGCCTCTGCTGCCCGTGTGGGACGGGCCGGGGCGGCCTCGTGCCCCCACGTTGACACGGTGGGGCGCAAACGCGTCCGACTCCGGCATCACAAGTGAATCAGCCCCGTCGCCACGGTGAACTCTGGGCGACGAGTGTTCGAGGTGCCACCCGAACGGCTGTGGAAGTGCCGTCGAGCCTGCTTAACCTTGAGGCATGGACGTGAACGCGGCGGTCGCCGCAGCTGCAGCGATCGCCGGTCTTTGCACCGGTGTGATCGCGATGCTGGCGTTCCGCTGGAGCGAGCGCGACCAGGCCCGCCCCACCCGGAGCTCCATGCGCCCCGACATCAACGCGGTGCTCCCGCCCGGCGTGGACACCGTCCTCTCCGTGCTCCGCTCCTCCGCCGTCGTACTCGACGAGGGCGACGCGGTGGTCAAGGCCAGCTCGGCGGCGTACGCCCTCGGACTGGTACGCGGCGGCAAACTGGCCGTCGAGCCCATGCTCCACATGGCCCGCGACACCCGCCGCGACGGGGAAATACGCCAGGTCGAGCTCGACCTGCCCCGGCGCGGCACCGGCCGCGGCGAGGCCCTCGCGGTCTCGGCGCGCGTCGCCCCGCTCGGCTCACGGCTGGTCCTGCTCCTGGTCGAGGACCTCACCGAGGCCCGCCGCATCGAGGCCGTACGGCGCGACTTCGTCGCGAACGTGTCGCACGAGCTGAAGACGCCGGTGGGAGCGATCTCCCTGCTGTCCGAGGCCGTCATGGACGCCGCGGACGACCCCGAGGCGGTCAGCCGCTTCGCCGGCCGCATGCAGATCGAGGCCACCCGCCTGATCAACCTCGTACAGGAGCTCATCGACCTCTCCCGGGTCCAGAACGACGACCCGCTCGAGGACGCGGAGCCCGTACGGGTGGATACGCTCGTGGCCGAGGCCATCGACCGCTGCCGCCACACGGCGTCCTCCAAGCAGATCACCATGGCCGCGGGCGGCACCGCCGACCTGCGCGTCTGGGGCAACCGCGGCCAGCTCGCGGCGGCCCTGGGGAACCTGGTCGAGAACGCCGTCAACTACAGCCCCGCCCGCACCCGCGTCGGCATAGCCGGACGCAAGGTCGCGGCACCTGGGGGAGACTTGATCGAGATCGCCGTGACCGACCAGGGCATCGGCATCCCGGAAAAGGACCGCGAGCGCATCTTCGAGCGCTTCTACCGCGTGGACCCGGCCCGCTCCCGTGCCACGGGAGGAACCGGCCTCGGCCTTGCGATCGTGAAGCACGTAGCGGCCTCACACGGCGGGGAGGTGTCCGTATGGAGCTCCGAGGGTCAGGGCTCCACGTTCACCCTGCGCCTGCCGGAAGCAGCCGCTCCGGCACCTGCACCCGCGGCCGCCCCGGCCGTGGATCCCGCCCCCGCACCAAGCCACCCCACCCCCGCCTGAACCACGCTTCCCAGAGATCCACGCCAGCCATTCCTGCCCCGGAGGTCCTTCCGTGACCCGAGTGCTCGTCGTCGAGGATGAGGAATCCTTCAGCGACGCCCTGTCCTACATGCTCCGCAAGGAGGGCTTCGAGGTCGCGATCGCCGCGACCGGGCCCGACGGGCTCGACGAGTTCGAGCGCAACGGCGCCGACCTCGTCCTCCTCGACCTGATGCTCCCCGGCCTGCCCGGCACGGAGGTCTGCCGGCAGCTGCGCGGCCGCTCCAACGTGCCCGTCATCATGGTGACGGCCAAGGACAGCGAGATCGACAAGGTCGTCGGGCTGGAGATAGGAGCCGACGACTACGTCACCAAGCCCTTCTCCTCGCGGGAGCTGGTCGCCCGCATCCGCGCGGTCCTGCGCCGCCGCGGCGAGCCGGAGGAGGTCACCCCGGCCGCGCTGGAGGCCGGCCCCGTACGGATGGACGTCGACCGGCACGTGGTCACCGTCGCCGGAGCCAAGGTGGACCTCCCGCTGAAGGAGTTCGACCTGCTGGAGATGCTGCTGCGCAACGCGGGCCGCGTACTGACCCGCATGCAGCTGATCGACCGGGTCTGGGGCGCCGACTACGTCGGTGACACCAAGACCCTGGACGTCCACGTCAAGCGCCTGCGCGCCAAGATCGAGCCGGACCCGGGCGCGCCGCGTTACCTGGTCACGGTCCGCGGCCTGGGCTACAAGTTCGAGCCGTAAACCGACGGTGTCGCCGAGGCCCGGGGCCGGCCGGAGGTCGGCGCAGCGCCCCGAAGCCGGTGAGGCCCCCAGGGCCGCGCCGCACGAGGGTCGCACGGGGGAGGAGTTCGAGCCGGACCCGGGCGCGCCGCGCTACCTGGTCACGGTCCGCGGCCTGGGCTACAAGTTCGAGCCGTAAACCGCGGACCGTGCCGCCGCTCCCGGTGCGGGCGGCGTGCACGCACACACGAAAGGGCCCCGTCCGCTCCAGCGGACGGGGCCCTTCGTACGTGGTGCTGCGGGCTCAGTGGCCGGCGCTGTGCGAGGGGGAGCCCGACGGGGTGCCCGAGGCCGCGCCCGACGGGGTGCCGGAAGCGGCGCCCGAGGGGGTCGTGGCCGGGGAGCCGGACGGGCTGCCCGAGGGGGCGCCCGAGGCGGCGCCCGACGGGGTGGCGCCGGGGGCGGCGACCGGGGCCTCGGTCGGGCCGAAGCCCGCGTACATGCCGGCGGCCGGGACGACGAAGGCGGAGATCGCCACGTCACCCGCGTTGCTCAGCTGGAAGACGACCGGCTGCGCGTTGCCGTTCTTCACGGCCTCGCCGCCCTCGACCACGGCGGAGGCGTTGCCCTTGCCGCCCAGCACCACCGAGCCGCCGGCCGGCACGGTGACCTTGGCCGCGCCCTCGGCGGGCTTCAGGACGACCTTGCCCTTGCCACCCGGGAGGGTGATGGCGTCAAGCGTCTGCGGCTTGATGCCGCTGTTGAAGAGCGTCGCGGAGACGACGGCCTTCTTCTCCTTCTCGCCCTGGGTGATCACCAGCGCGTTCTGGATCTTGATGTTGCCCTTGGTGACGGCGGCGTTGTCCGGCTTGATCTGGAGCGTCTCCGCGTCCTTGCCTGCACCGCAAGCGGCCAGCGAGGCGATCGAGAACACGATGGCGGTGGCGGCGAGGGCGCCGCGTCGAAGGCTGCGGCTCACGGCGGCGGCAACTCCTTGGACGTACGGAACGGAAGGGTGGGCAGTCTCGGAGCGGCCGAGGTAAAGCCGCCCTAAGGGTGTGTCAGCGCGCTTAGGTTACCGAGCCGCCGCCCCGCCCCCGCACCCGACCCTCCGCAGCGCACGGGCCGCCCTGCACCCGCCCCGCGATCTTGCATTCCGCCCGCGGTCCGGCCGGCGTTCGCACCGCGCTTCCCCGGCCCTTCCGGCCACCCTTCCGCTCGGCACTTCCCGTGCCGTTCATCTGCTGATCATGTGCCGCCCGCATATCCCCCTCCGGCCTCCCGGTGATCAATTCCGGGATTCCTTCGAACGGCCCTCCGTGATCAATTTCCGATTGGGCCTGAACCGCTCCGTACGGGTGGTCGCCAGTCGAACGGAGTAGTTCGGTTTCCCGGCTTCGAAACCGGCAAAACGGGACGTACATCACACTGACGGGACCCGCGCCCGGGTGTAGCGTGGCCGTTTCGCCCGGTCCGCACAGCGCCTCCGACCTGCGAATACCCCCCTCCGGAAGCTCTTCGCAGCACGTTCCTGTCGCTGTTGTCAAGCCCCGAGATGTGCCCTGACCTGCGAAAACGCCATTCATAACAGTCAGTTCTCGTGTTACCCTGGATAGCCACGGAAGGGGTACCTGTCACATGACGTTCAAGGTTGGCGACACCGTGGTCTATCCCCATCACGGGGCCGCGCTGATCGAGGCCATCGAAACTCGCCAGATCAAAGGCGTGGACAAGACCTACTTGGTGCTCAAGGTCGCCCAGGGCGACCTGACGGTTCGTGTGCCTGCGGACAATGCGGAGTTCGTCGGCGTTCGCGACGTAGTCGGCCAGGACGGGCTGGACCGGGTCTTCGAGGTGCTTCGTGCACCGTATGCCGAAGAGCCGACGAACTGGTCCCGGCGCTACAAGGCAAATCTGGAGAAGCTCGCTTCTGGCGATGTCATCAAGGTCGCCGAAGTGGTGCGTGACCTGTGGCGTCGTGAGCGTGAGCGCGGGCTTTCCGCGGGCGAGAAGCGCATGCTCGCGAAGGCGCGCCAGATCCTGGTGAGCGAGCTCGCGCTCGCGGAGAACACCAACGAGGACAAGGCAGAGGCCCTCCTCGACGAGGTTCTCGCGTCCTGACGCGGGAAATCCTTCACACAGTTGTGCCGCGGTGCCCGATGACATGCCCTCTCCTCCACGAGAGGGCTGTTGCCGGGCGCTGCGGCATGTCTGTACCCACACCTTTTCTGCACTTTTTCCACCGGCGTGCCGGGTCCTGACAGCCTGCTCGACCGGTCGTCACGGAAGGGGCGAGGGCGTCGCACCCGGCACCCTTCAGGCCATACCCATGTCGGCCGAAGTCACAAACCTGGCTCGGAGCTACTGATGTCTGACGAATCGCGCCCCCACCGCACCGCCGCGGTGATCCCGGCCGCAGGCCGTGGGGTACGCCTCGGCCCCGGAGCCCCCAAGGCCCTGCGGGCCATCGGCGGCACCCCCATGCTCATCCACGCCGTCCGCGCGATGGCCCGCTCCCGGGCCGTCTCCCTCGTGGTGGTCGTGGCCCCGTCCGACGGCGCCGCTGAGGTGCGCCGGCTCGTCGACGAGCACGCGCTGCCCGACCGGACCGAGATCCTGGTCGTCCCCGGCGGCGAGACCCGCCAGGAATCCGTGAACGCCGGCCTCGCCGCGCTCCCCGCGGACGTCACCTCCGTCCTCATCCACGACGCGGCCCGCCCGCTCGTCCCCGTGGAGACCGTCGACTCCGTCATCGAAGCCGTACGCGACGGCTCGCCCGCCGTGGTGCCGGCTCTGCCGCTGGCCGACACCGTCAAGGAGGTCGAGCCCGGCAAGCCCGGCGAGGCCGAGCCGGTCGTCGCCACCCCCGAGCGGGCCCGGCTGCGCGCCGTACAGACCCCGCAGGGCTTCGACCTCGCGACCCTCGTACGGGCGCACGAGGCCATCGCCGTCAACGGCGAGGGCGCCACCGACGACGCCGGAATGGTGGAACAGCTCGGCGTCACCGTCATGGTGGTCCCCGGCCACGAAGAGGCCTTCAAGGTCACCCGCCCGCTCGACCTGGTCCTCGCCGAGGCCGTACTCGCCCGCAGGAGGGCCACCGATGCCTACTAGCCCCGCAGCTTCCGCCGCCCCGCTGATCCCGCTCGTCGGGATCGGCACCGACGTGCACGCCTTCGAGACCGGGCGCGAGCTGTGGTGCGCCGGGCTGCTCTGGGAGGGCGAGGACGGCCTCGCCGGGCACTCCGACGGCGACGTCGCCGCCCACGCCGCCTGCGACGCCCTCTTCTCCGCCGCCGGCGTCGGCGACCTCGGCGCGCACTTCGGCACCTCCCGCCCCGAGTGGTCCGGCGCCGCCGGCGTCACCCTCCTGGCGGAAGCCGCCCGCATCGTCCGCGCCGAGGGCTTCGAGATCGGCAACATCGCCATCCAGGTGATCGGCGTACGCCCGAAGATCGGCAAGCGGCGCGAGGAAGCGCAGAAGACCCTCTCCGCGGCCGCCGGAGCCCCGGTCTCCGTCTCCGGCACCACCACCGACGGCCTCGGCCTCACCGGCCGCGCGGAAGGCCTCGCCGCCATCGCCACCGCACTGGTGTACCGGACGAATCCCTAGACCGGACCACACCGCTTCGGCAACAAAGCACCCCCGCGCCCCGAAAGGGTCGCGGGGCACTGCTACAGGCCCACTACCCTGGATGCCGTGACTATTCGCCTGTACGACACCAGCGCCCGGCAGATCCGCGACTTCACCCCGCTCGTTCCGGGCTGCGTCTCGATCTACCTCTGTGGCGCCACCGTCCAGGCGGCCCCGCACATCGGGCATGTCCGCTCGTACCTGAACTTCGACATCGCGCGCCGCTGGTTCACCTACCGCGGCCTCGACGTCACCTTCATCCGCAACGTCACCGACATCGACGACAAGATCATCTTGAAGTCGGGCGACCAGGGCCGCCCGTGGTGGTCCATCGGATACGAGAACGAGCGCGCCTTCAACGACGGCTACAACGCGCTGGGCTGCCTCCCGCCCACCTACGAGCCGCGCGCCACCGGCCACGTGCCCGAGATGATCGAGATGATGCGCGGCCTCATCGAGAGCGGCCACGCCTACGAGGCCGACGGCAGCGTCTACTTCGACGTGCGCTCCTTCCCCGGGTACCTGGAGTTGTCGAACCAGAACATCGACGACCTGCGCCAGCCCGCCGAGGAGGGCATCACCGGCAAGCGCGACCCCCGCGACTTCGCCATGTGGAAGGCCTCCAAGCCCGGCGAGCCCGACTGGGAGACCCCGTGGGGCCGCGGCCGTCCCGGCTGGCACCTGGAGTGCTCCGCGATGGCGCACAAGTACCTCGGCAGCGCCTTCGACATCCACGGCGGCGGACTCGACCTGATCTTCCCGCACCACGAGAACGAGATCGCCCAGGCCAAGGCCTTCGGCGACGAGTTCGCGAAGTACTGGATGCACAACGCCTGGGTCACCCTCTCCGGCGAGAAGATGTCGAAGTCGCTCGGCAACTCCGTCCTCGTCTCCGAGATGCTCAAGGTCTGGCGCCCCATCGTCCTGCGCTACTACCTCGGCACCCCGCACTACCGCTCGATGATCGAGTACAGCGAGGAGTCGCTGCGCGAGGCCGAGTCCGCCTTCGCGCGCATCGAGGGCTTCTACCAGCGCGTCATCGAGAAGGCCGGCAAGACCGTCGACCCGGCCTCCGAGGTCCCGCCCGCCTTCGCCGAGGCCATGGACGACGACCTGGGCGTGCCGCAGGCGCTCGCCATCGTCCACACCACGGTCCGCCAGGGCAACAGCGCCCTCGCCGCCGACGACAAGGACGCCGCCATCGCCCGGCTGTCCGAGGTACGGGCCATGCTCGGCGTCCTCGGCCTGGACCCCCTCGACCCGCACTGGGCCGGGGAGTCCGACCGCGGCGAGGACCTCCACGGCGCCGTCGACACCCTCGTACGCCTCGTCCTGGAGCAGCGCGAGTCCGCCCGGGCCCGCAAGGACTGGGCGACCGCCGACGCCATCCGCGACCAGCTCCAGCAGTCGGGCCTGGTCATCGAGGACAGCCCCACGGGACCGCGCTGGTCGCTCGGCCCGCGCTGAGCCCCCGGCACGCGGAGCAGTCCGACTGTGCCGCCCGGGGCTCCGGGCGGCACACTCTTCATACGTACATATCGCAGCATCAACGAAAACAGGTAGAGGTCATGGCCGGGAACAGCCAGCGCAGGAACCGCCGCACGTCCAACAAGAAGGGCGCCACGGTCGGCAGCGGTGGCCAGCGGCGCAAGGGCCTCGAAGGCAAGGGCCCCACGCCCAAGGCCGAGGACCGCAAGAAGCACAAGGCGAACCGCATCGCGGGCGCCATGGCCCGCCAGGCCGCCAAGCGCCGCCCCGCCCCCCGCCGCGGAGGCCCCAAGGGCACCAGCGAGATGGTCGTCGGCCGCAACCCGGTCTTCGAGGCGCTGCGCGACGGCGTCCCCGCCACCACCCTCTACGTCCAGCAGTTCATCGACAACGACGAGCGCGTGCGCGAGGCCCTCCAGCTCGCCGGCGAGCGCGGCAACATCAACCTGATGGAAGCCCCGCGCCCCGAGCTCGACCGGATGACCAACGGGCTCAACCACCAGGGCCTGGTCCTCCAGGTCCCGCCGTACGAGTACGCGCACCCGGAGGACCTCACGACCGCCGCGTACGACAACGGCGAGGACCCCCTCATCGTCGCCCTCGACGGCGTCACCGACCCGCGCAACCTCGGCGCGATCGTCCGCTCCGTCTCCGCCTTCGGCGGCCACGGCGTGGTCATCCCCGAGCGCCGCGCCGCCGGCATGACCGCCGGTGCCTGGAAGACCTCGGCCGGCACCGCCGCCCGCACCCCGGTCTCCCGCGTCACCAACCTGACGCGCGCCCTCCAGGACTACAAGAAGGCCGGCATCACCATCGTCGGCCTCGCCGCCGAGGGCACGCACACGGTCAACGACCTCGCCGAGCTCGCGGGCCCGGTCGTCATCGTCGTCGGCTCCGAGGGCAAGGGCCTCGGCCGCCTCGTCGGCGAGAACTGCGACTACCTCGTCCGCATCCCGATGCCGGGCGGCGCCGAGTCGCTCAACGCCGGTGTCGCCGCGGGCGTCGTGCTCTACGAGGCGGCCCGCCGCCGCGCGACGACGCCCCGCACCTGAGCTCTGCCGAATGGCCTACGCGCCGTGACCCGTGAGCGTGCCACCCCGCCCGTTTCGGGCGGGGTGGCTTGATCTTGACGGGTCTCGGACACATCCCTGCTGTCAAGGCAGTGTCCTAAACACTGATCACTCGGTTAGATGAGTGTGGACACCAGAACGTCAGGGTTCGACGACCAGCCCGCGCTGAGCATGGTCAAGGTGCCGTGCGACCCCGCACAGGTCATCGTCAACCACGCCAGCTTCCGCGTGCGGCTCGCACCGAGCCCGAGCGCGCGTTCCAAGCCCGCGAACGGCCCCGGCCGCGTGCCCGTCCTCGGCGGCGCCGTGGTCGCCGCCGCTGCCGGCGCAGGCCGCCGCCGGGCCCCCGTCGTCTGGAGCGGCAAGTCCGCCCCCGGCGACACCGCCGCCATGGGCGGGCTCCTCCAGGCCGTGCGCGAACACGGGCGCGGACACGACGAGTTCGACGGCGGCGCCACCCAGACCATCCCCCGCGTCGACCTGGCCCACGACCTCGCCGAGGACACGCTGGCCACGCCGACCGTCATCGGCCAGCGCACGTACGGAGCCGCGGACGAGACCCGCCCGCTGGCCGCCGTACGCGACCTCCCGTACGACCCCCGGTACGCGGGCGGCGGGGGACCGTACGACGGCCTCGACGGCGGACCCGGCGCCGACTCCCGCCGCAACCCCTCCGACACCCGCGGGCAGGCCTCGTACTACCCCGGCCGCCGGATGAACCTCGGCGTCGTGCTGCTCCCGCTGCGCGTCTTCCTCGGCTTCATCTGCATCTACGCCGGCATGGGCAAGCTGTGCGACCCCGTCTACTTCGACGGCGGCGAACGCGGCTCCATGGTCACCTGGCTCCGCACCCTCCACCCCTGGGCGCTCGCCGAACCCCTGCGCGACTTCGCCCTCGCCCACCCCGTCGGGGCCGGGCTCAGCGTGGCCTTCCTCCAGGTCATCGTCGGCGTACTGACCGTCCTGGGCCTGTGGCAGCGGTTCGCCGCCTGCATCGGCGCCCTGCTGTCGGCCGCCCTGCTGATGACGGTCAGCTGGAAGACCGTCCCCGCCTACGACGCCCCCGACATCATCTACCTCGCCGCCTGGAGCCCGCTGATCATCGCCGGCGCCCCCGTCTACTCCCTCGACGGGCGCCTCGCCGGCGAGGCCTGGCGGACCCTCGGACCGCGCTCCGAGATCTGGCGGCTGCGCCGCCGCGTCCTGCGCCGCGGAACCATCATGGCCACCGTCGTCTGCGGACTCACCCTGCTCATCGGCTCGCTCCTCGGCGGCGCCGTCCGCTCCACCACCGTGGTCACCGTCCCCGGACCCGGCCAGGCCCCCAGCAACTACCTGCCCGGCTCCCCGCTCCCGCAGGCCCCGGCCGACAAGCAGCAGCGGCCGCAGCAGCAGCCCGCCACCCAGCAGCCCTCCAAGACGGCCGAGCCCAGCGCCAGCGCCTCGGCGCCGGCCGCCAAGTCCGGGCGCGGGGGCACCGGTTCCACCGCCAAGGAGACCGCGGGCACCGGCTCGCAGTCGCCGACCGCGACCCGCGGCTCCGGCAACGGCCAGAACCCGGGCAGCTCGCCCAAGCAGTCCACCCCGAAACCGCCGTCCTCCAGCTCCGGCAGCGGAGGCGGCAGCGGCGGCGGGGACGCGCCGGCGAAGAAGCCCGGACTGGTCGGCGGCCTCCTCGGCTGACGACGGTACGGAGAGGGGCCCGGCGCACCGTGTGCGCGCCGGGCCCCTCTTCGGTGCTCTCCGGTGTTCTCCGGTGCTCTGCCGCGCGAACGGCCTCAGGAGCCGCTCTGGGCGGCCAGCTCCCGTGCCGCCTCGGTCAGGTCCTTCGCCGTGTCGATCGCCCGCCAGTAGGCCCCCTGCGGCAGCGGGAAGCCCGCGAGCCGCCGCTCCCGCGCCAGCCGCGGGAACGTCGTACGCTCGTGGTCGCCCAAATCCGGCAGCAGCGCCGCGAATTCGGGACCGAAGACGTACACGCCCGCATTGATCAGGTACGGCGACGGCGGCGACTCGATGAAGTCCAGCACCTGCCCGAACTCGTTGGTCTCCACCGCCCCCCACGGGATCCGCGGCCGGGCCAGCGCCAGCGTCGCCGTCGCCCCCCGCTCGGCGTGGAACTCCGCCATCTCGCGCAGCGAGAACCGCGTCCAGATGTCCCCGTTCGTCGCGTACCAGGGCCGGTCCGGGTACGGCAGATGGCGAGCCGCGTACTTCAGCCCGCCACCGCGCCCCAGCGGCTCCTCCTCCACCACCGTGGTCACCCGCAGCGGCAGGTCCGCCTTCGCCAGCCAGTCCTGGAGCACCTGCGCGAGATGCCCGCACGACACCACCGCGTCCGTCACCCCCTCGGCCGCCAGCCAGGCCAGCTGGTGCCCGATGATCGGCACCCCGGTTCCCGGGATCTCCACCATCGGCTTCGGCCGGTCGTCCGTGTACGGACGCAGCCGCGAACCCTGGCCGCCCGCCAGTACGACCGCCTGAACGGGCGCCTGAACGAGGGAGGCCGGGTACGCGGCCGCGGAATCGGAAGAGCGGGACACGGGGGGTACGTCGGTCATGGCCGCCAGAGTAGAGGCCCCGAGGCGGGGGAGAACGGCGACGCCCGGCAGCCGTCAGCCCATCGAGGCGACGCCGGTCGCGTACGCGGTGTCGCAGACGGGACGCGCGAAGGACTGCGCCTTCGTCGGGCCGTACACGTCCACGGCGGCCCGCCCCAGCGCCCGCGCGATCCCCACGCAGTGCTCGGCCAGCGACGGGCGCCGGTCCACCTCCTGCTGAAGGTGCGTCAGGACGTCGCCCGGCGCCTCGCCCTGCTGGAGCTCGCCCAGCAGCTTGTCGCGCAGCACGTCCTGCGCGGCGCGCGGCTTCGCGGGGACGGACACGTCCTCGGCGGAGGCGGTCAGGATCTGGGAAGGCGTGTTGTCCGCCCAGGGGACCATGGTGACCGCGAGGGTCCCGGACAGGACCAGGACGACGGGCAGGACCAGGGCGAGGGAACGGCCGATACGGCGGGCAGTGTGGGTCACGAGGGCGAGAGTAGCGCTCGGTGAAGATTTGGCGACATTTAGTCACCCGGTCGGGGGATGGTTCGACGTGGCTTTTCGAATTAAGGGTTGACGACTGGGCCCGAATGGCCCGGTCTGCCCCGGATGGCGGACGCGGACGGGGACGCGGACGGGGACGCGGACGGGGGCGCGGACGGGGGCGCCCCGGGAAGGAGCGCCCCTGTCCGTACCCACTCGCGCACCGGGTCAGTCGGAGAGCCGCTCGCCCGACGAGGTCGAGAAGACGTGGATCTCGCCGGCCCGCGGCACCACGCGCAGCGTCGAGCCCTTCTCCGGCACCTGGCGGCCGCCCACGCGCACCACGATGTCCTGCGCGCCCTCGGTCTCGGTCGTGCGGCCGTAGACGTAGCCGTCGGCGCCGAGCTCCTCGACGACGTTGACGGTGATCGTCAGGCCGCCTTCGGTGCCGATGTCGAAGTGCTCCGGGCGCACGCCGACCGTGACGGTGCGGTCGCCCGCGTCCGCGGCGGCGGACAGCGCCTCGCGCGACACCGGGACCACGCTCTCGCCGAACTTCACGCCGCCGTCGGCGATCGGGACCTCGACCAGGTTCATGGCCGGGGAGCCGATGAAGCCGGCGACGAAGAGGTTGGCCGGGCGGTCGTACATGTTGCGCGGGGTGTCGACCTGCTGGAGCAGACCGTCCTTGAGGACCGCCACCCGGTCGCCCATCGTCATGGCCTCGACCTGGTCGTGGGTGACGTAGACGGTGGTGATCCCGAGGTCGCGCTGGAGCGCCGCGATCTGGGTGCGGGTGGACACGCGGAGCTTGGCGTCGAGGTTCGACAGCGGCTCGTCCATGAGGAACACCTGCGGCTTGCGCACGATGGCACGGCCCATGGCGACGCGCTGGCGCTGGCCGCCGGAGAGCGCCTTCGGCTTGCGGTCGAGGTACTGGGTGAGGTCGAGCATCTTCGCCGCGTCCTCGACCTTCCTGCGGATGGTCGCCTTGTCCTCGCCGGCGATCTTGAGCGCGAAGCCCATGTTGTCGGCGACGGTCATGTGCGGGTAGAGCGCGTAGTTCTGGAACACCATCGCGATGTCCCGGTCCTTGGGCGGCAGGTGCGTGACGTCGCGGTCGCCGATGCGGATGGCACCGCCGTTGACGTCCTCCAGGCCGGCCAGCATGCGCAGCGAGGTGGACTTGCCGCAGCCGGAGGGCCCGACGAGGACGAGGAACTCGCCGTCCTCGATGTGCAGCTCCAGCTCGTCGACGGCGGGCTTGTCGCCGCCGGGGTACAGCCGGGTCGCCTTGTCGAAGGTGACAGAAGCCATGGTGATGAATCCCTTCTACCGGCAGGAACGTGCCGGACGATCCGAGTGGAAGGTCTAGTCCAGTAATCAGGACTCCGCCCGACGCTACCCCCGGATCCCCGTCCTGTCAGCACCCCTGCGGCGGTGACTTCCGCCTCTGTCGGAGCGTTCGCAGAGGCACCCGTGGGAGGGACAACGTGATGGCCCGGGGGATGGGGCGCTGTGTAAAGTGAGGGCGGTTACGCCTCCTTAGCTCAGTCCGGCCAGAGCAACGCACTTGTAATGCGTAGGTCGTCGGTTCGAATCCGACAGGGGGCTCCGTCCCAGGCCGGAGGGTTTCCGGTCGAGGGAATCGGATGGAAGGGGAAGGCCCCGGATCCTTGTGGTCCGGGGCCTTTCGTGTGCGTGCGGAAGGGTCAGTGGCGGCCCGAGATGCGGTTGGCCAGGCGGGCCAGGGGGGTTGTGGTCGGGGTGTGGGTCGCCGATTCGTGGCGGTCGGCCTCGCGGTAGGCCGCGTAGAGGGCCTGGACGCCGATCCAGCGGAAGGGCTCCGGCTCCCAGCGGCGGACGCGGTGGTTGACCCAGGGGAGGGCGGTCAGGTCGGAGCGTTCGCCCAGGACGAGGTCGCGCAGCGTGCGGGCCGCGAGGTTCGAGGTGGCGACGCCCGAGCCGACGTAGCCGCCGGCCCAGCCGAGGCCCGTCGTGCGGTCCAGGGTGACGGTGGCGCACCAGTCGCGGGGGACGCCGAGGACGCCCGACCAGGCGTGGGTGATCTCCACTCCCGTGAGGATCGGGAAGAAGGACGTCAGGAGCGCGGTCAGGGAATCGATCGTCGACTGCTGCGTGGTGCCGTCCGTGTCCGTGCGGGAGCCGAAGCGGTACGGGACGCCGCGGCCGCCGATCGCGATGCGGTCGTCCGCGGTGCGCTGGGCGTACATGTAGGCGTGGGCCATGTCGCCGAGGGTGCAGGCGTCCGACCAGCCGATGCGGGACCACACCTCGGGCGGCAGCGGGGCCGTCGCGATCATCGAGGAGTTCATCGGGAGCCAGGAGCGCTTCTGGCCCTTGAGGGCGGCGGTGAAGCCCTCGGTGCAGCGCAGGACGTACGGGGCGCGGACGGTGCCGTACGGGGTGATGGCCCGGCGGGGGGCGATTTCGGTGACGGGCGTGGATTCGTGGATGACCACGCCGAGGCGTTCGCAGGCGGCGGCCAGCCCCTTGACCAGCTTGAGGGGGTGGATGCGGGCACCGTGCGGGGTCCAGCTGGAGCCGACGGCGTCGGCGATGTCGATGCGGGCTCGGGTGTCGGTGGCGTCGTAGAGCTCGCGGTCGGTCTCGCCGAAGGCGAGTTCGGCGGTGTGGAAGGCCTTGAGGCGGCTGAGCTGGGCGGGGGTGCGGGCGACTTCGAGGACGCCGCCGCGGTGGATGTCGGCGTCGATGTCCTCCTTGGCGGCGGTGTCGATGACCTCGGTGACGGTCTCGTTCATGGCCTGCTGGAGGCGGAGCGCGGCCTGGTGGCCGTGGAGTTCGGCGTAGCGGTCGCGGCCGGCGATGCCGTTGTAGAGCCAGCCGCCGTTGCGGCCGGAGGCCCCGTAGCCGCAGAACTTCTGCTCCAGGACGGTGACGCGGAGGTCGGGGGCGGCGGTCTTGAGGTAGTAGGCGGTCCACAGGCCGGTGTAGCCGCCGCCGACGATGACGACGTCGGCCGTGGCGTGGCCGGTGAGGGGGGCGCGGGGTGGCTGCTGGGTGGCGGTGTGGTCCGTCGCGTACCAGAAGGAAATGCCGCCGTTGATCGTCATGGGGAGTTGGTACAGGGCGTTCCGGATGGGTGTCCAGGTACCGGATGCCGGGTTTTGGGGTGGGAGAGGTGGCCTTTTGGCTGATGTGGCGGGGGTGCGGGGGTCCGTAGGGTGCCGGTGGGGGGTTTTGTCCGTGTTGTGAGAGGTTTGGTCGATGGTGGGCGTACGTAAGACAGGGCGCGCGGGGCGTGTGGTCGGGGCGGTCGTGGCGGCGGCCCTGCTCTTCGGGGCGGCGGCCGGATGCGGCGCGGGGGAGGGGTCGGGAGCGGGTTCCGGTTCCGTCTCCGGCGCCGCCGGGGTGGTGCGGACGAGCCCGATCGCCGATCAGTTGGCGAAGCTGCCGGCGCGGGTGGACGGGGCGAAGATCGTGGTCGGGGACGCGGCGGCGCCGCGTACGGCGCAGGTGCTGGTGGATCCGCGGTGCGGGTACTGCGCGAAGTTCGAGGGGGCGGGCGGCGAGGTGCTGCTGAAGCTGGCCGCGGAGGGGAAGGTCAAGGTCGAGTACCTGCTGGCGTCGTTCCTGGACCGGGACGGGGCCAGCGGTTCGGTGCGGGCCGTGAACGCGCTGCGGGCGTCGGCGGAGGCGGGGAAGTTCGCGGAGTACCAGGCGGCGGTGTTCGCGAGCCAGCCGAAGGCGAAGTTCACGGACGGGCACCTGCTGGCGATCGCGGCCGAGGTGCCGGGGCTGCGCGGGGAGGCGTTCGACCGGGCGGTGGCGGAGCAGACGTACGAGGGGTGGGTCGGCGAGGCGGAGGAGGCGTTCGAGGCGACGGGGGCGCAGGGGACGCCGATGGTGAGGGTGGACGGGCGGTCGGTGGGCTCGAAGGACGGGGCGATGTTCGACGCGGCGGCGTTCGCGCAGACGCTGGAGGCCGTCGGCATCGGCGGCGACACTCCCTAGGGTGCTTCCATGATCCGTAGCGCCGTCGTCGAAGACGTTCCCGTCATCCATTCCATGATCCGCGAGCTGGCGGAGTACGAGAAGGTGCCGCACGAGGCGCGGGCCACGCGGGAGCAGTTGCGGGAGGCGCTGTTCGGGGCGCGGCCGGCGGCGTTCGCGCACATCGCGGAGACGGAGGACGGGGAGGCCGTCGGGTTCTCGGTCTGGTTCCTGAACTTCTCGACGTGGCGCGGGGTGCGCGGGATCTACCTGGAGGACCTGTACGTGCGGCCCGGCGTGCGCGGCGGCGGGTACGGGAAGGCGCTGCTGGCGGAGCTGGCGCGGATCTGCGTGGAGCGCGGGTACGAGCGCCTGGAGTGGGCGGTGCTGAAGTGGAACGCGCCGACGATCGCGTTCTACGAGGCCTTGGGCGCGCGGCCGCAGGACGAGTGGTCGGTGTACCGGCTGAGCGATGAGCCGTTGAAGAGGCTCGGCTCGGCGCAGGGCTGATGCCGCTGCGCCGGGCCGGGGCGCGGCTTCAGGCGGTGATCTTGGCCGTGAAGGAGTCGAGGTTGGCGCGGGTGCGGTCGATCTTCTCGGCGAGCGTGAGGGTCTCCTCGTACCGGCCCGCCCGCAGCTTCGGCTGGCGCTTGCCCCGGACGTAGAGGGAGCAGGCGAGGTCGGAGCAGACGTAGACGCCGACGGTGTTGCCCTCGCGGCCGCGGGCCCCGGCGAGGGGCGCGACCAGGAGGGAGACGCCGGAGGCGGCGTGGCCGGTGAGGCAGATCTGGCAGACGCTGGACTTGAGGGCGCTGGTGCGGCTCGTGCCCGGGACGCGCAGGGTGATGCCGACGGGGGTGCCGTCGGCGTTCCGGCGTACGAGGTGGGCGCGCAGCGGCGCGCCGGGGTCGACCCAGCCGAGGAAGTCGAGGTCTTCCCAGGGCAGTTCGCTGAAGTCCAGCGGGAGCCTGAGGCGCGCCGCCTCGCCCTTCGTGCAGTTCACGAAGGACGAACGGATCTGTTTTTCGGTGAGCGGGTCCACGTCGGTGGACGGTACGTGGGGATACGGGCCGCTGTCATCCGATATTACCGGCGGGGGCCCGGCGCCCCTCAGGGTTCGAGGACGACCTTGCCGGTGGTGGCGCGGGTCTCCAAAGCGTGGTGGGCGGCGGCCGCTTCGGCGAGCGGGTAGCGCTGGAGGGCGGGCCGGAGCCGGCCGGCGGCGGCTTCGGCGAGGGCGCGGGTTTCGAGCAGGCGCAGGGGGTCGTCGCCGCCGGCGCGCCGGAGCATGGCGGGGCCGAGGACGTTCTCGGTGGTGACGGCGCGGGCGGTGAGGCGGGCGCGGTCGGCTTCGGTGAGGGGGATGGGGCCGGCGGACCAGCCGAAGACGAGGTGGCGGGCGCCGGGGGCGAGGAGGTCGAGGGCGGCGCGGGCGATGGGGCCGCCGACGGAGTCGAAGAGGACGGTGGCGCCGGCCGGGTGGGCTTCGCGTACGGCCTCCGGCCAGTCGGGGGTGGTGTAGTCGAGGGCGAGGTGGGCGCCGTTGGCGGCGGCCAGGGCGGTTTTGGCGGGGCCGCCGGCGAGGGCGATGACGGTGGCGCCGGCGCCCCGTGCGTACTGGACGAGCAGGGTGCCGATGCCGCCGGCGGCGGCGGGGACGAGGACGGTGGAGTCCGGGCCGAGGTCGGCGAACTGGAGGATCCCGAGGGTGGTGCGGCCGGTGCCGATCATGGCGACCGCCTGGGCGGGGTCGAGGCCGGGCGGTACGGGGTGCAGGCGGTCGGCGTCGGCGACGGCGTACTCGGCGTAGCCTCCCGGCACGAAGCCGAGGTGGACGACGACCTGTCGGCCGAGCCAGCCGGGGTCGGTGCCGGGGCCGAGGGCGTCGACGGTGCCGGCGACCTCGCGGCCGGGGATGGTCGGGAGCTCGGGGAGGGCGTGGACGGGGCTCTGCACGCCCTGGCGCAGGGCCGTGTCGAGGAGGTGGACTCCGGCGGCGGCCACGGCGATGCGGACCTGGCCGGGGGCCGGTACAGGCGTTTCGGTGCGCTCGTGGACGAGGTTCTCGGCGGGGCCGAAGGCGTGGAGGCGGATGGCGCGCATGGTGTCCATGGCGACAGCCTCTGACCTCAAGCGTGGTTGAGGTCAAGGCTCCGGCGGGCGTTGTCAGTGGGGCGGGGGACGATGGGGGAATGGCGCGCAAGGAGCAGCAGGAGCAGCAGGAGCAGCGGGGGCAGCAGGGCCGGCAGGCCCGGCGGGAGACGGCGAAGGCGAAGGTGAAGGCGGCGCGGCCGGCGGAGGTGCGGCTTCCGGAGCTGAGCGCGTGGGAGGGCGGTGAGCTGGAGCCGGACGGGGACTACGACGGGCTGGAGTTCGCGGACCTGGATCTGGCGGGGCAGGAGGGCATCGGGGCCCGCTTCATGGACTGCGCGCTGCGGCGGTGCGCGCTGGACGAGACGGGGCTGGGGAAGGCCCGGATCCTGGACTCGGTGCTGGAGGGGGTCCGGGGGGTCGGGACGGACCTGTCCGGGGCCTCGCTGCGGGACGTGGAGCTGGTGGAGGCGCGGCTCGGCGGCGTGCAGTTGCACGGGGCCGTGCTGGAGCGGGTGGTGTTCCGCGGGGGCAAGATCGACTACCTGAACCTGCGGCAGGCGCGGCTCAAGGACGTGGTCTTCGACGGGTGCGTGCTGGTGGAGGCGGACTTCGGGGGCGCGGTCATGGAGCGGGTGGAGTTCCGCGGGTGCGCGCTGCGGGGGGCCGATTTCACGGGGGCGCGGATGGCGGACGTGGACCTGCGGGGGGCCGCGGAGCTGGACATCGCGCGCGGGGTGGAAGCGCTGTCCGGTGCGGTGATCAGCCCGCACCAGCTCTTCGACCTGGCCCCGGCGCTGGCGGCCCAGCTGGGCCTCCGCGTGCTGTCGTAATCCTGCCGGGCCTGCCGGGCCTGCCGGGCCACCGGGTCCTGCCGCCCGCCGGGTCACCGGGTCCAGCCGGGCCGCCCGGGGCTACGCCGGGCCGCCCGGCCTGCCGGGGCTACGCCGGGACGCGGGGGAAGCGGGCCTGGAGGGTCCAGATGGCGGGGTTGTCGGCCAGGCCGTCGTGCATGTCGATGAGGTCGGCGACCAGGTCGTGCAGGAAGTCGCGGGCCTCGCGGCGCAGCAGGCGGTGGCTGAAGGTCAGCGGCTCCTCCTCCGGCGGCATCCAGTCGGCCTCGACGTCCACCCAGCCGAAGCGGCGCTCGAAGAGCATGCGGTCGGTGGACTCGGTGAAGTCGAGTTCGGCGTACTGGCGGTGGGCGGAGCGGCTGCCGCGCGGGTCCTGGTCGAGCTGCTCGACGATGTCGCAGAGCGCCCAGGCGAAGTCCAGTACGGGCACCCATCCCCAGGCTGTGGACACTTCCCGGTCCTTGATGGTGTCGGCGAGGTAGACGTCCCCGCAGAACAGGTCGTGGCGCAGGGAGTGGACGTCCGCCGAGCGGTAGTCGGTCTGCGGGGGGTCCGGGAAGCGCCGGGAGAGGGAGTAGCCGATGTCGAGCACGTACCCGATGGTGTCACGGTGGGGCGGGTACGTGGGACGGGACGCCGGTGGGGCGTCCTGAGCCGGTGGATGACGGGCCGCAGGCCGCATCCGGCAGCCGCCCCGGCGGGCATGGGCGGCTGCGGGCCTGCCCGAGGCGCATGCCCCGCACGTCACGGACGCCGCCCCACCGCAACATCGCCGTCACCACCGCCCGGCATCGCGGACCACCGCCCCCGCAACGCCTGCCGGAACCGCGTTCGGCGGTGGCCCGTCAGCGGACGTTGACGGCGGTCCAGGCGGCGGCGACGCGGCCGTATTCCGCGCTTGCGGGGCCGTAGAGGTCGGCGGCGGCCGTGAGCGTGGCGGTACGGGCGCGGGCGTAGTTGGTGGTGGAGGTCATGTAGGTGCTCAGGGCCCGGTACCAGATGCGGACGGCCTTGTCCCGGCCGATGCCGAGCAGCTTGGAGCCGTCGTAGGTGGGGGAGTCGTAGGAGATCTTGTTGATCTCCTTGGGGCCGCTGCCCTCGGCGAGGAGGTAGAAGAAGTGCCGGGCGGGGCCGGAGGCGGCGTACGGGTCCAGGGTGCCGATGTCGCGTGACCAGTAGTCGCGGGAGTGGCCGTCGAGGCTGGGGTGGTCCATGCGGCGCAGGGGGCCGTCGGTGAAGACGCGTTCGCCGATGAAGTAGTCGCCGACGTCGGTGGTGTTGTCGGCGAAGAACTCGATCGCGGTGCCGAGGATGTCGGCCGTGCCTTCGCCCAGCCCGCCGGGCTCGCCGGAGGAGCCGAGGCCGGCGGTGGAGGCGATCACGCCGTGGGTGAGCTCGTGGCCGACGATGTCGAGAGTGGCGAGGGTCTTGCCGGTGGCGGGGTCGTCGCCGTAGTTGGCGCAGAAGCAGCTCGGGTCGAAGAAGGCGTTGGGGTAGTTGTTGCCGTAGTGCACGCGGGAGGTGATGCCGGTGCCGTCGCCGCGGATGCCGTTGCGGCCGAGGACGCCCTTGTAGAAGTCCCAGGTGACGGCGGTGGCGTAGTGGGCGTCCACGCCGGCGGACTGGCGGTCGGCGGGGGTGCCGGTACCGCCCCAGTCGTTGTCGGGGTCGGTGAAGAGGGTGCCGCCGCCGGTCTGGTTCATGGCGTCGAGGGTGCGCTGGTTGCCGCGGGTGGTGTCGCGGAGCTGGTAGGCGCTGCCGGTGAAGTAGGTGCTGAGGGGGACGGTGCCGGCGTGCTGGCCGTGGCCCGTGCCGATGGCGGCGACGGGTCCGGGCCCGATTCCGGTTCCGATGCCGGGGCCGACGCCGGTGCCGGCGGTGCCGTACGGGGTCTCGGCCGCGGCCGTCGCCGGGGCCGTCATCGCCGTGGTCGTCAGGACGGCGGCCGTCCCGAGGAGGACGGCGAGGCGGGTGCGGCGAGAGGACGTGGGGTGGGTCACTCGGGCTCCTTCGCGGTGGCCGGGGTGGCGGCGCGAGAGAGCGTGACAGGGCGGGGCACGGCTTTGGCAGGTCTGCGACAAGGATTCGCGGGGATCCCGGGACGGTTGTCCGAACACGCCCCGCCCGGTGTCCGGATCCCGCCCCCGACCGGCACGTTACGGAAGGAGGCGCTGCTCCTTGGCCACCGAGACCGCTCCCGCCCGGGTGTCCACGCCGAGCTTGTCGTAGATGCGGCCCAGGTGGGTCTTGACCGTGGCCTCGCTGATGAACAGGGCCCGGGCGATGTCCCGGTTGCCCAGGCCCCGCGCCAGCTGGCCCAGGATGTCCAGTTCGCGGTCCGTCAGCGTCGGGCGCGAGCCCCGCATGTGGGCCATCACGCGGCTCGCCACCGGCGGGGAGAGCGTGGTGCGGCCCGCAGCCGCCGAGTGGATCGCGGCGAACAGCTCCTCCGGGCGCTCCGCCTTCAGCAGGTAGCCCGTGGCGCCCGCCGCGATGGCCCGGGTGACGTCCGCGTCCGTGTCGTACGTCGTCAGGACCAGTACGTGCGGCGGGTCGGTCACCGCCGTGATGCGGCGGGTGGCCTCGACCCCGTCGATGCCCTCGCCCAGCTGGAGGTCCATCAGCACCACGTCCGGGCGCAGCTTCGCCGCCAGGGCCACGGCCTCCTCGCCGCTGCCCGCCTCGCCCAGGACCTCGATGTCGGGCGCGCTGCCGAGCAGCGCCAGCAGGCCGGCGCGGACCACCGCGTGGTCGTCGCAGAGCAGGATCGTCGTCATCGGGGTCGGGCCGGTTCCGGTTCCGGTCGTCATACGGGGGGCTCCAGGGGGATGGCCGCGGAGAGGACCGTGCCCTCGCCGGGGGTGGATTCGAGGGTCAGGGTGCCGCCGAGCTGGCGGACGCGGGCGCGCATCGCCGGGAGTCCGTGCCCGCGGTCCCCGGCCGCTCCCGCCCCGCGCGGCTCGGTGAAGCCCGCGCCGTCGTCCGCGACGTCCAGGACCACCTGGTCGCCCAGGAAGCTCAGGGTCAGGGCCGCGGTCCGGGCGTGCGCGTGCTCCCGTACGTTGGCCAGCGCGCCCTGCGCGATCCGCAGCAGCGCCGACTGGACCCGGTCCGGGAGCGGGGCCGGCGTGCCCTCCAGGTGGAAGCGGACCTCGATGTCCGGGCCCGCGTCGAGCGCGCGCAGCGCCTCCGCGAGGCCGCCGCCCCCTTCGAGCTCCGGCGGGGCCAGGTCGTGGACCAGGCGCCGTGCCTCCGCCAGCCCGCGCGCCGCGATGCCGGTGGCGGTACGGACGTGCGCGCGGGCGGTGGCCGGGTCGCTGTCCCAGGTGCGGTCCGCGGCCTGGAGCAGCATCTGCTGGCTGGACAGGTGCTGGGCGAGCGTGTCGTGGATCTCCATCGACAGCCGCTGCCGCTCGGCGAGGGTGCCCTCGCGGCGCTCGGTGGCGGCCAGCTCGCGGCGGGTGCGGATCAGGTCGTCGATCAGGGCGCGCTGGGACTCGGCCTGGCGCTCCATGTGGACGAAGACGGCGGTGGCCAGGGCCGCGATCGCGGGCGGGGCCAGCAGCAGGTTCGGGTCGAACTCGCGCGAGAGCTTGAGCTGGGCCGCCACCACGAACACCGTCAGCAGGGCCACCAGGACGATCGCCGCGCGGGGCGGCAGGGTGCGCAGGGCGGTGAAGAAGAGGGGGACGGCGCACCAGGCGAAGCTGGGCGCGAGGACGACCAGGACCACCCAGACCGCCACCACCAGCCCGAGCCAGAGCAGCCGGCGCACGGTGGGCGCGGCCCCCAGCGCGGGGCCGAGCACGTACAGCAGGGCCAGCGTGATGCTGAGGGCGAGGATCCACGGGGTGCTGGGCGAGCCGGGGTGGCGCAGCAGGAAGCGGGCCACCGAGGCGCCGAGCAGCAGGAAGAACGCCGTGTGCATGACGGCCGCCAGGGCCCGCGTGTCCGCCTTCCCGGGCGCACCCGGTGCCCCGGGCGCACCTGCCGTACCCGGCGCACCCGGCACCCCCGGCGCCTGTGGCGGTACGCGGCTCACGTGGCTCACAGCGGGCTCCCGGGTCGGTGTCTGGCTCCTCCATCGTGCCTGGTCGTACGCGATGGCGCCGACCAGCCAATCCGCACCCGTACCCGCTCCGCATCGACCGATCGGTTGACCCCGGGGTCAACCGGTGCGGCAGCCGTCGCGAGCCGGTACGGGGACCGGTCGGGGCCGGGTGCGGCCCCAGGCTTGGAGCAGCAGGACGAGCCGACGTACTCAGCCGATGCACCCAGGAGCAGCAGACATGAACACCCGCACCCGCGTTCTCACCGGTACCGCTCTCGCCGTCGCGCTCGGCGCCGGGACCTTCGGCGCGGTCAGCGCCAGCGCCGCGCAGACCGAGTCCGCCCCGGCCGCCGCTGCCGCCGCCACCGCGAAGAAGGACGGCGGGGCGAACGAGAAGAACTTCACCACCACGACCCACCTCACCGTCGACGCCGCCACCCGCGCCGCCCAGGCCGCGCTGGACGCCGCGCAGAAGGAGAACCAGAAGGTGACGGTCGCGGTCGTGGACCGCAACGGCAACACCATCGTCACCCTGCGCGGCGACGGCGCGGGCCCGCAGTCCTACGAGTCGGCGCAGCGCAAGGCCTTCACCGCCGTGTCCTGGAACGCCCCGACCTCGGTGCTCGCGGGCCGTCTCGCCCAGACCCCGAACCTGAAGGACATCCCCGGCACCCTCTTCCTCGGCGGCGGCACCCCGGTGCAGGCCAAGGGCGCCCCGGTCGCCGGCATCGGCGTGGCCGGCGCCCCGAGCGGCGACCTGGACGAGAAGTACGCCAAGGCCGGCGTCGACTCCCTGGAGAAGTAATCCCCCGAAGTACGACATCGGGCGCCCATAGGATCGGGCGCGTGGAACACCGCCGCGCACCCTCCCGCCTCGCCGCCGCCCCTGCCGCCGCCGCTGCCGTCCTGCTCGCCCTCACCACGGCGTGTACGGCCGGCACGGTGCAGGGGCGGCCCGGTGCGTCCGGGCTGCGCGATCCGTACTTCCCCAAGGCCGGCAACGGCGGCTACCAGATCGAGCACTACGACCTGGACCTCGACTACGACCCCGCCGACGGGGAGTTGAACGCCACCGCCGTCATCACCGCCCGCGCCGGGCAGGGGCTCAGCTCCTTCAACCTCGACCTCGCCGGCCTGAAGGTCGAGGGCGTCACCGTGCAGGGCGAGGCCGCCCGGTACAACCGCACCGGCCGGGAGCTGACGGTGCGTCCCTCCAAGGACCTCAAGAAGGGCGAGGTCTTCCGTACGGAGATCGACTACCGCGGCAAGCCGCAGCCCATCACGGACGCGGACGGCTCCGAGGAGGGCTGGATCACCACGGCCGACGGGGCCGTCGGGGTCGGTGAGCCGATCGGGTCGATGGCCTGGTTCCCCGGGAACCACCACCCCAGCGACAAGGCCACGTACGACATCACCCTGACCGTGCCCAAGGGCTACGAGGCGGTCTCGAACGGCGAGTTGACCTCCCGGACCGACACCCCCGGCGGGCAGACGGAATTCGTGTGGCACAACCCGGAGCCGATGGCGAGCTACCTGGCCACCGCCGCGATCGGGAAGTTCAAGGTGACGACCGGCAAGACCCCCTCCGGGGTCGCCCTGTACGAGGCCGTGGCACCCGCCGAGGCGGCCGCCAGTGCCCCGGCGCTCGCGCGGCTGCCGGAGATCGTGGAGTGGGGCAGCCGCAGGTTCGGCCCGTACCCCTTCGCCACCGCCGGGGCGATCGTGCTGCCGGCCCAATCCCTCGCGTACGCGCTGGAGACGCAGACCAAACCCGTCTTCTCCGGAGCGCCCGACGAGAAACTCGTCCTGCACGAGACGGCCCACCAGTGGTTCGGCGACTCGGTGTCGCCGAAGTCCTGGAAGGACATGTGGCTCAACGAGGGCTTCGCGACCTACGCCGAATGGCTGTGGTCCGAGGACCACGGCGGCACCACCGCCCAGCAGCACTTCGACGCTTACCTCACCGGCGACACCGCGGTGGACGAGGACGCCGAATCCGACTGGGCCGCCTTCCCGCCCGCCGACCCGCCCAGCGCGAAGGACATCTCCGAGACCCCGGTGTACGTCCGGGGCGCGATGGTCCTCCAGCGGATCCGGCAGGAGGTCGGCGACGAGAAGTTCTTCGCCCTGCTGCGCGGCTGGGCCACCGACCACCGGTACGGGAACGCGAGTACGGCCGACTTCACCGCGTACGCGGAGCGGTCGACGGGGCACGACCTGAAGAAGGTCTGGGACGTCTGGCTGTACGGGGAGGACCGGCCGAAGTAGCCGTCCGTCGCGGCAGGCGGTCCTACAGGGCCTTGCGCAGGACCGTGCAGTCGCGGCCGTGCTCGCGGTCCTCGGCGTGGCGCAGCGCGGTGTAGCCCCGGGACTGCCAGAACGCCAGGCCGGCGGGGTTGTTGTCGAGTACGGCCAGCCGTACGCCGGTCCGGCCCGCGGCGCGGAAGCGGTCCTCGACGAGGCCGGCGACGGCGCTCCCGTACCCCGCGCGGTGCGCGGTGGCGTCGATGAGCAGCAGGCCGATCCACGGGTCCGGGTCGCGGGAGGCCGGGTCCGGGTGGTGGGCCAGGGTGGCGGCCAGGCCGACCAGCCGGCCGGCGGAGCGGGCCAGGAGCACCTCGGCGCCGTCGTGGGCCAGTTCGTCGGCGAGGGCCGCCGCGACTTGTTCGACCGTGATGCGGTCCGGGTCGGGGAAATCGCCGCTGAGCTCGAAGAAGGCGTGGTTGGTCGCGTAGAGCGCGGCGATCTCGGTGAGGACCGGGCCCGGCAGGGCGCCGTCCACGGGTGCGAGCGGTTGCAGGATCACCTGCCGAACCGTAGCGAAGCCCCCTCCCCGGACGGCCGGGAGGGGGCTTCGCTACGGCGTTTTGGGCCGGTCGGGCTCAGGTTCGGCCTCTGCCTCGGCCTCGGCGTCAGCCTCGGCCTCGGGCGCAGACTCAGACGTTGACGCCGAAGTCCTGCGCGATGCCGGTCAGGCCGGAGGCGTAACCCTGGCCGACCGCGCGGAACTTCCACTCCGCGCCGTTGCGGTAGAGCTCGCCGAAGACCATGGCGGTCTCGGTGGCCGCGTCCTCGGAGAGGTCGTAGCGGGCGATCTCGGCGCCGCCGGCCTGGTTCACGACGCGGATGTACGCGTTGCGGACCTGGCCGAAGTTCTGGCTGCGGGCGTCGGCGTCGTAGATCGAGACCGGGAAGACGATCTTGTCCACGTCGGCCGCGAGAGTGGCGAGGTTGACGTTGATGGACTCGTCGTCGCCGGAGCCCTCGCCGGTGCGGTTGTCACCGGTGTGGACGATGCTCTGGTCCGGGGTGGACTTGTTGTTGAAGAAGACGAAGTGACCGTCGGAGACGACCTTGCCCATCGCGTTGACCGCGATGGCGGAGGCGTCCAGGTCGAAGTCGACACCGGTCGTCGTACGGACGTCCCAGCCGAGGCCGACCGTGACGGCGCTGAGGCCGGGGGCCTCCTTCGTGAGCGAGACGTTGCCGCCCTTGGACAGGCTTACTGCCATTTTGACTGGTGTCCCTTCCTCTTCGCTTGGCCGCGAGATCGTGGCCAAGGTACCGCTGACCTACATAACGCGGCGAGGGGGCCGGTAGGTTCCGCGCGGCGAAATACGCGCGGCGAAATACGGGTGACGGGCATCGCGCGGGGCGGGATCATAGGGGGCATGCCTGGTCCCCATGTCATTCGCGGTTCGGTCGTGCTCCCCGAGGCGGAGCTCGCCTGGCGCTTTTCGCGATCCTCCGGGCCCGGGGGGCAGCACGTCAACACCTCGGACTCGCGGGTGGAGCTGCTGTTCGACGTCGCGGCGACGAAGGCGCTGCCGGACGTCTGGAAGGAGCGGGCGCTGGAGCGGCTCGCGGCCCGGCTGGTGGACGGGGTGCTGACCGTACGGGCCTCGGAGCACCGGTCGCAGTTCCGCAACCGGGAGATGGCACTGGTCCGGATGGCGTCCGTGCTCGCGGAGGCCACCGCCCCGCCGCCGAAGGCGCGCCGTGCCACGAAGATCCCCCGGGGGATCAACGAGCGCCGCCTGCGCGAGAAGAAGGCCCGGGCGGAGACCAAGCGCGGCCGCACCGGCCGCGACTGGTAGCCGCCGGCAGCGACCGCCGGTGGCCACTGGTTGCGCGGCCGGGGCCCTCAGCCCGCCAGGTGGCGGTAGCGGCCGCGGAAGTACGTGAGCGGCGGGGAGTCCGGGGACGGGAGCGACGCGGTCAGGACGCGGCCGATGACCAGGGTGTGGTCGCCCGCCTCGACGCGGTTCTCCGTACGGCATTCGAGGGTGGCCAGCGCGCCCGTCAGCAGCGGGGCCCCCGAGACCTCGCCGCGCCCGTGGGGCAGGTCCGCGAAGAGCAGCCGGTCGCTGATGCGGTTCTTCATCGAGAAGCGGCTCGCCACCTGCACCTGGTGGTCGGCGAGCACCGAGACCGCCCACAGCGGCTGCTCGGCCAGCAGGTCGTCCATCCGGGAGCCCTCGCGCAGGCTCACCAGCACCAGCGGCGGGTCCAGGGACACGGACAGGAAGGCGGTCGCCGTCATGCCGATGTCCTCGCCGCCCGGGCCGGTCGGCGTCAGGGGCGGTTCGTGCGCGGTGATCAGGCACACGCCCGCCGCCAGTCGGGACATGGCGGCCCGGAACTCGTCGTTGCTCACGCCCTCAGGATGAAGGGTGGCGGGGATCGGCATGGGTACAGGGGTCGTCTTCGGCACGTTCGGAACGCTAGTCTCGCCCTCCCGCGCCGCACATCGGGCCCGAGCCCGAGCCGCGTCCCCGCCCCTCGGCCTAGGCCTGGGCGTATCGTTTGCTCCCGGGAATGGCAAGGGAGCGCCTCCAGGTGACACGACCCCCATTGCCCACCTTTATTCATCCCATGTGACTTGAGTCACAGAGGGCAAGATTTGTTGACCCTGTGTACCTGCCGCACAGCTCACTGTGATTCAGTGGACGGGACACCGCAACGAAACGCCGATGACAAACCTGGAGTTGCTGTCGAGGTCTCGGGGAGAGCGAGCAATGGAGACCGAGTCGGAGCCGTACGTCCGTCTTGCGACCCTGCGGCAGCTCCATCAGGTGGTGGCCGAGCTCAACACGGCCAGGAGCCTGGCGGACACCCTGCAGACCGTCGTGGACGGCATCGTCGTGGGCCTCGGCTACGAACTCGCCTGTGTCAACCTCGTACGCCCTGACGGGGATCTCGTCGTCGCCGCTTTCGCGGGCGACCCCGCCGCCGAGGCGCTCATCACCGGCCGCGTCGGCTCCCGCGCCTCCTGGGAGCGCCGTCTGACGATGGGTGAGAGCTGGGACGGGCTCCGCTTCATCCCGCACACCGAGGGCTGGGTCCTCCTGGAGGACGACGTGCCCCAGTGGCACACGGACGGCCCCGACCCGCGCTTCGCGGACGAGTGGCACCCCGAGGACCGGCTCTACGCCCCCATGTATGCGTCCGGCGGGGAACTTCTGGGTGTCATTTCGGTGGACAGACCGCGCAACGGACGGCGCCCCGGCGCGTGGGGGCGCGAAGCGCTCCAGATGTACGCCTTCCAGGCGGCGATTGCGATCAGCAACGCACGGCTGCGCGCGAACATGCAGCGGGCCCTGGTCCGGCTGGAGCGTGAACAGCAGGCGCTGCGCGCGAGCGAGGAGTCCTTCCGGCAGGCCTTCGAGTACGCGCCCAGCGGCATGGCGATCGCCGAAATGGGCGGGGACCAGCACGGGCGGCTGCTGCGGACCAACGACGCGCTGTGCCGGCTGCTGGGCCGGCCCGCCTCCGTGCTGCGCCGGTACTCCTTCTCCGACCTGGTCCACCCGGAGGACATCGGGACCCTGCTGCGGACCTCCGCCGAGGGCGGCCGGGCCGAGCTGCGGCTCGGGCGGCGCGACGGCACGTACGTATGGGTCTCGCTGCGCAACTCCGTCGTCGCGGACGCCGCCGACGGGCCGCGCTTCCTGCTCACGCACGTCGAGGACATCGAGGAGCGCAAGCGCCACGAGCTCCAGCTCGCCCACCGGGCCAGCCACGACTCGCTGACCGGCCTCCCCAACAGCGCCGAGCTGCGCTCCCGCCTCGGCGCGCGGCTGTGCCGCAGGCCGCAGTCGGTCCGCGCCACCGCCGTGGAGGCGCTCGACGCGGCGTACGAGGGGCAGGGGGCGCACGGGGCCCACGGGGCCCACGCCGGGCACGGAGGCCACGGCGGGCACGGGGGCGGCGCGATCGAGGCCGGTGGTGCCGTCGGGGAGCACGGCTTTCGGCCCGACGCCTACCCCGAGCCCTTCGAGTACCCCGGCGCCCCGGCGGTGCCCGCTCCCGGTGTCCCGGGGGTGCCCGGGCCCGGCGGGCCCGGCGCGGGCCCGGGCCCGTACGACCACCACGTGCACACGGTGGCGCCCGCGACGGACATCGACGACGGGACGAAGGGGCTCGCGGTGCTCTTCTGCGACCTCGACGGGTTCAAGTCGATCAACGACCGGTTCGGGCACCACACGGGTGACGCCGTCCTGATCGAGGTGGCCCGGCGGCTGACGACGGGCGTCAGGGACGGTGACACCGTCGCTCGGCTGGGTGGTGACGAATTCGTCGTCCTCGCGGACGGACTGGGCGCGGCCGACGCCGCCGACCTGGCCGTCCGGCTGCGCAACGCGATCATCCCGCCGATCCGGGTGGACGGCCGCGCGGTCCGTGTGGGCGCGAGTTTCGGGATCGGATGGGCCAGCTGCGGCATGTCGGCGGACGAGGTGCTGCGCTCCGCCGACCAGCGGATGTACATCGAGAAAAGGTCCCGTTCCAAGGCGCACCGCCGAGCCGGCTGAGGCGATCGGCCGCCCGTGGGTGCACGTGTTCGGGGTAGGCTCCCGTGGGTCGAAAGGAGTGACCTGCGATGACGACGCCCGCGAACCACGGCCCGAACAGTGGGGCGAACAAGCCCGAGGACGACGATCCGTTCGGCTATCTCTACGCGGACGGCCAGGCCGCCGGAGCCACCCCGCCCCCACCGGGCGGTGGATACGGCTACCCCGGCCCGACGGTCGGTGGCCAGCCCGGCGTACAGCCCGGTGTCCCCCGTACCTCGTACAACCAGGTGCGCACGGTCGGTGAGCGGACGTACGGCGGCCAGCGCGGCGCCCAGGTTCCGCCCCAGCAGCAGCCGGCCTACCAGGCCCAGTACCAGGCCCCGGAAGCGCTCCAGGCGGGCGGCTACGGGGTTCCGCCGCAGCAGGGGCAGGCCACGGCCACGATCCCGGCGCCGGGCGGCCACGGCGGCGGAGGCGGCGGTTCCAGCCGCAAGGGCATGCTCATCGCGGCGGTCGCGGTGGTCGCCGCCGTCGCGATCGGCATCGGCGCGGCCGTGGCCTTCGGCGACAAGGACAAGGACAAGGGCGACAAGGACGGCGCGGCGGGCGGGCAGCAGTCCGCGCAGCCGCAGAATTCCTCGTCGGCCCAGCCGAGCCCCTCGCAGTCCCCGGAGGCCCCGCTGCCCAAGGCGGACGCCTCGGGCGCGGGCATGTCCCTCACGGGCGGCGCGCACCTGGAGGCCGCGGTCCCCGGCGCGAAGAGCACGGGCGGCCAGTACGTGGGCGGCCTGAACGCCGCCGGTGCGGCGGCCACTTGGACCGTGGACGTGGCCAAGGCGGGCCAGTACAAGCTGAAGATGGTCTACGGGGTGCCGGGCAAGGACGCCAGCACCACGCTGACCATCAACGGTGAGGCCCAGTCCCGGCCGATCAACATGAAGAACTTCTCCGGTGCCAAGCCGGGCGAGTGGGACAAGGGCTGGACCAACACCTGGTCGCTCGTGACGCTCAAGCAGGGCACGAACACGGTCAAGATCTCGTGCGAGGCCGGGAACCAGTGCGAGGTCAACCTCGACCAGCTCTGGCTCGAGAAGGGCTGACCGGCCCTCGGCGGCCCCCGCAGTCCCCCGCGACGACCTAGCGCGCCGTCAGCTTCACCGACCCCCGTACCTCCTCGTAGGTGCGGGGGTCGAAGTCTCCCGCCGTCGGGGCGTGGACCGTGGCCGCCGAGAGGGCGACCGCGCGGGTCAGGCGGGCCGGCCAGTCCAGCCCCTCCGTGAGGGCCGACAGCAGCCCCGCCACCGCGGAGTCGCCCGCTCCGGTCGGGTTGCCCGTCAGGGCGCGCGGCGGGGCCGCCTGCCAGGTGCCCTGGGGGGTGGCCGCCAGCAGCCCGCCCGGGCCGAGGGAGGTCACCACGGCGTGCGCGCCGCGGCGGCGGGCGTCGCGGGTGGCCTGGAGCGGCTCGCAGGAGCCGGTCAGCTCGGCGAGCTCGGCGGCGTTCGGCTTGATGATCTCGGGCCGGGCGGCGACCCCGCGGCGCAGGGCCTCGCCGCTGGTGTCCAGGAGGACCGGGACCCCGGCCGCGCGGGCGGCCCGTACGAGCACCGCGTACGCGCCCACCGGCACGCCCGGCGGGAGGCTGCCGCACAGGGCCACCGCGGCGGCCCCGGCCAGCAGGGCCTCGTAGCGGTCGAGGAACCCGGCCCATTCCGCGGAACCGATCAGCGGGCCCGGCTCGTTGAACTGCGTGGTGTCGCCCGAGGCCGCGTCGACCACGGCCAGGGTGCGCCGGGTGGTGCCCGCGCAGGGGACCAGAGCGTCCGTCACCTTCAGGGTGTCGGCGAGCAGTTCGCGTACGACGGCGCCCGTGCGCCCGCCCGCGAAGCCGGTCGCGGTGACCTCGTGGCCGAGCGCGGCCAGCACCCGGGCGACGTTGAGGCCCTTGCCGCCGGGCCGCTCGGTCACGGCGGTGACCCGGTGCGAGGTGTGCGGAATCAGCTTCGGTACATGGTGGGTGACGTCGAGTGCGGTGTTGAGCGTCACGGTGAGGATCATGGCAGGCCCCGGTCTCGGTGTGTGCCGGGATCATGCCAAACACCAGTACGGGCGGCCCAGTCCCACGGGCCGCCCGCTGCCTCTGATACCCGCTCAGACCAGCGGATTCACGATCCATTCGCCGCGCCGCATGACGCCCTTGACGTCGAACGCGGCGTCCAGGACGACCAGGTCGGCGTACTTGCCCGGCTCCAGCGAGCCGACCTCGTCGTACAGGCCGATCAGCTTGGCGGGATTGGCCGAGATCGCCTGGACCACGGACTCGACGGGCAGCTTGTCCAGGGTCACCGACCGCTTGAACGCGGTGTCCAGGGTCAGCGTGGAGCCGGCGATCGAGCCGCCCTCGACGAGGCGGGCCACGCCCTCCTTGACCTCGACCTCCAGCGGCCCCAGGTGGTAGATCCCGTCGCCGAAGCCCGCCGCGTCCATCGCGTCGGTGATCAGCGCCACGCGGTGCGCGCCCGCGTGGTGGAAGGCCAGCTCCAGCATTGCCGGGTGCAGGTGGGTGCCGTCGTTGATCAGCTCGACGGTGACCCGCTCGTCCTCCAGCAGTGCGGCGATCGGGCCGGGGGCGCGGTGCTCCATGCCGGGCATCGCGTTGTACAGGTGGGTGGCCACGGTCGCGCCCGCGTCGATGGCCTGGCGGGTCTGCTCGTACGTGGAGTCGGTGTGGCCGATCGCGGCGATGACCCCGTGCTCGGCCAGCAGCCGTACGGAGTCCAGCCCGCCCGGGAGTTCGGTGGCGAGGGTGAACATGCGGGCGGCGCCGTGCGCGGCGTCGATCAGCTTGCGGACCTCGGCCGGGTCGGGGTCGCGGAGCAGGTCCTCCTTGTGCGCGCCCTTGCGGCAGGCGTTGATGAACGGCCCCTCGAAGTGGATGCCGGCGATCTCGCCCGCCTGCGTCAGCTCGGCGAGCAGCCCGGCGCGGCGGGCCAGTTCGTCCAGGTCGCCCGTGACGGTGGAGGCGACGAGCGTGGTGGTGCCGTGCTCGCGGTGGGTCCGTACGCCCTTGAGGACCTCCTCGGCGGTGCCGGAGGTGAAGGAGGCGCCGCCTCCGCCGTGGTTGTGCATGTCCACGAAGCCGGGGACGAGCCAGTGTCCGGACAGGTCGACGATCCGCGCGCCCTCGCCGGCGCTGCCGGCGATGCGCTCGCCGTCGACGATGACGCGGCCGCCCGCCACGGTCCCGGTGGGCAGGACCACCCTGGCGCCGGAGAGAACGGTGCTGTGTGCGCTTCCGGACATCAGGCAGGTACCTCCGTGGCGAGTAGGTCCCAGGCGAGCAGCCCTGCGCCCAGGCATCCGGCGGTGTCCCCGAGGGCCGCCGGAACGATGTCGGGCAGCCGCTGGAACGTCACGCGCTCCTCGACGGCCGTCCGTAGTGGTGTGAACAAGGTTTCCCCCGCCTCGGCGAGCCCGCCACCGATGATCAGCGTGCGCGGGTCCAGCAGGGTGATCGCGGTGACCAGGCCGTCGGCGAGGGCGCCGACCGCGGCCAGCCACACCTCGCGGGCGCGCGCGTCGCCGGACTCGACGGCCTTGGCGCAGTCCGCGGCGTCCGCGGCCGGGTCGCCGGAGGCGGCCGCCCAGGCGCGGCTGACGGCGGACGCGGAGGCGAGGGTCTCCAGGCAGCCGTACTGGCCGCACCCGCAGGCGGGGCCGCCGGGGCGGACCACGATGTGGCCGATCTCGCCGGCGTAGCCGTGGGCGCCGGCCTCGATGCGGCCGGCGATGCCGATGGCGCCGGCGATGCCGGTGCCGAGGGGGACGAACAGGAAGCGGTCGGCGCCCCGGCCCGCGCCGATGCGGCCTTCGGCGAGTCCGCCCGTGCGGACGTCGTGGCCCAGGGCCACCGGGATGCCGCCGAGCCGTCTGCTGAGCAGCTCGCGCATCGGTACGTCGCGCCAGCCCAGGTTCGCCGCGTAGACGGCGATCCCGTTCTCGGCGTCGACGATGCCGGGGACGGCGACGCCGGCCGCGCAGGCGGGCACGCCGAAGCGCTCGCGGCCGAGGTCGGACAGCTCGGCGGCGAACTCCAGGATCGTCTCGACGACGGCGTCGGGGCCCCGGTCGCGGCCGGTGGCGCGGCGCGCTTCGTGCAGCAGGGAGCCGTCCTCGGCGATGAGGGCGGCCTTCATCCCGGTGCCGCCCACATCGAGGGCGATGACGTGTTTCACGGGTTTCACAGGTGACAGTCTCGCGTGCTCGGCGGGGAAAGGTCTAGTCCATTGGAGGGGATTGTTGAGCGGCCATACAAAATCGAAGACCTTGGTCGGGCGACGAACCGGACACCGTGCGTTCCGGATGTGGACGAGCCGCCAAAGTGGTGTAGACCTTACGTGGATCGTACGTACAACAAGGGGTGGATCGAGAACTGTGAAGGGCCGTTACCTGAGCCTGGCCGCGACCGGCGCCGCGCTGAGCCTGACCGCCGCGGCACTGACGGGCTGCGGAGCCGTGGGGAGTCTCACGGGGGACAACGAGGTGACCCTGCGGGTCGTGGCGGCCGACTACGGGGACAATCCGCAGAACTCCTCGGCGGGCTACTGGAAGGACCTCGCGGCCGGCTTCCAGAAGGACCACCCCGGCGTCAAGGTCGAGGTCAGCGTCTACTCCTGGTCCGAGGTCGACGCCAAGGTCGCGGAGATGGTCAAGACCGGCAAGGCCCCCGACATCGCGCAGATCGGCGCGTACGCCGACTACGCGGCCGCCGGCAAGCTGTACACGGCGGAGGAGCTGCTCTCCGTCAGCACCGAGGCCGACTTCCTGGCGCCCCTCGCGGACGCCGGCAAGGTCCGGCGGGTCCAGTACGGGATGCCCTTCGTGGCCAGCACCCGCCTGCTCTTCTACAACGAGAAGCTGCTGACGGACGCCGGGGTCCTGCCGAAGGACGCCAAGGGCGGCTGGCAGCCGAAGAGCTGGGCCGACCTGGAGGCCGCCGCGAAGAAGCTCAAGGCCGCGGGCGTGCCGACGCCGCTCGCGCTGCCGCTGGGCCGCGAGGAGGCGCAGGCCGAGACGATGATGTGGATGCTCGCGGGCGGTGGCGGCTACACCGACAACGAAGAGGCGTACTCGATCGACTCCCCGGACAACGTCAAGACGTTCGAGTTCCTCCGCGACAAAATGGTCGGCCAGGGGCTGACCGGAGCGCTGGAACCGGCGAAGACCGACCGGCAGGCGGCGTTCGACGCCTTCACGCGGGGCGAGGTCGGCATGCTCAACGGCCACCCCACGCTGCTGAAGCAGGCGGCGGAGAAGGGCGTGAAGTTCGGCATGGTGGCCCTGCCGACCGCCGACGGGACCGACCACCCGGCGATGGGCGTCGCGGACTGGGTGATGGCCTTCAAGAACGGCCACCGCAAGGAGTCCGGGAAGTTCCTGGACTACCTGTACGAGGCGAAGAACGTGACGACGTTCACCAACAAGTACGACCTGCTGCCGGTCACGACGACCGGCTACCGGGCGATGGACGCCAGTACGGGCGGCTCGGCCACGCAGCTGAAGACGTTCCTCCAGGCGCTGCCGAACGCGCGGCTCTACCCGGTCGGCAAGAAGTCCTGGGCCGGGGTGAGCGAGGACGTCAAGCAGAACATCGGCAAGACCGTGCAGCCCGGCGGGCAGCCGGCGAAGGTCCTGGAGGACATCGCGGAGTCGGCGCGCAGGGCGGACGGGCACTGAGGGGCGCGGCCTGAGGGGCGCGGCCTGGACGGGCGTGGCCCGAGGCGCGGGCACTGAGGGGCGCGGGCCGGGTGGGTGTCACAGGGCGGCGTTAATCTGGCGGTATGACGGACGACGTGGGGCTGACGGCCACCGAGGCCGCGGTGCTCGCGTACGAGGGACGCACCTGGCCCGGGCCCGGGGCCAAGGAGCGGGCGATACGGGAAGGGCTGGGGATGACCCCGGTCCGCTACTACCAGCTGCTCAACGTGCTGATGGACGACCCGCGCGCGCTGGCCCACGCCCCCGGCACCGTCAACCGGCTCCGCCGCATCCGCGAGGCACAGCGGGCCCGGCGCTGAGGGACGGCACCGGGGACGGGTACCCCAGGGGGTGTCCGGCCTTCGCGCGCCGTAGCCGTGGCCCGGCGGGGCCGTTAGGGTCGTCCGTATGGGGAGCCATCCGCACGACTTGCCGATGCCCGTCACCGCTGCCGGACGCGAGGGCCTCGAAGCCCTGCTCCGCGCACCCCGCCGTTCCGTCGTCGCGCTCGACTTCGACGGCACCCTCGCCGAGATCGTCCCCGACCCGGACCAGGCCCGGGCCCACCCCGGGGCCGTCCCGGCCCTCTCCGCCCTCGCCCCCGAGGTCGACTCGGTCGCCGTGATCACCGGCCGCCCGGCCGGCGTCGCCGTCCGCTACGGGGGCTTCGCCGGGGTCCCCGGGCTGGAGCACCTCGTCGTCCTCGGCCACTACGGCGCCGAGCGGTGGGACGCGGTGACCGGCATCGTCCACGCGCCGGCCGAGCACCCGGGAGTCGCCGCCGTACGGGCGGAGCTGCCCGGGTTCCTGGACTCCATCGGCGCCTGGCGCGGTACCTGGATCGAGGAGAAGGGCCGGGCGCTGGCCGTCCACACCCGGCGCGCGGACGACCCGGCGGCGGCCTTCGCGGCCCTGCGGGAACCCCTGGCGGAACTCGCGGCCCGCCACGGGCTCATGGTGGAGCCGGGCCGGGCGGTGCTGGAGCTGCGGCCGCCCGGCATGGACAAGGGCGTCGCCCTGACGGAGTTCGTGGCGGAACGGGACGCGGAGGCGGTCCTCTACGCGGGCGACGACCTCGGCGACCTCGCCGCGTACTCCGCGGTGGAGAAGCGCCGGGCCGACGGTCTGCCGGGGCTGCTGGTGGCCAGTGGTTCGGTGGAGGTCCCCGAGCTCGCCGCCCGGGCCGACCTGGTCCTGAACGGCCCGTCCCAGGTGGTCGGCTTCCTGGCCGCCCTCGCCGAAGCCATCCGCGGCTGACAGGGCCCTGCGGGGCCGGTCCCCTACCCGCCCTTCTCCCGTTCACCGGGGCAAGCCCCGGACCCCATGCGGGCTCCGCCCGGGTCCGGGCAGAGCCCGGGGAACGGTGGAAGGGCGGGTAGGGGAGGGTCCCCTGCAGCGGCCAGCGCTCACGCCTCGCGCAGGGCCTCCAGCTGGGCCGTGAACCAGTCCGTCGGGGGGAGGGCGGTCGCGGCGGCTGCCAGGCGCTTCGTGCGCTCCAGCCGCTCGCCCGCCGGCATGGCGAGCGCCGCGTGCAGGGCCTCTGCCGTCGCCGTCACGTCGTACGGGTTCACCGTCAGCGCGTCCTCGCGGAGCTCCCCGTACGCCCCCGCCCCCGTCGACAGCACCAGCGCGCACCCCGCGTCCGACACCACCGGGATCTCCTTCGCGACCAGGTTCATCCCGTCCCGTACCGGGTTCACCAGCGCCACGTCCGCCAGCCGGTACGCCGCCAGGGAGCGGGTGAAGTCGTCCTTCACCGACACCAGCACCGGCTGCCAGTCCTCCGTGCCGAACTCCTCGTTGATCCGCTCCGCCAGCTCCCGTACCGCCTCCGTGTAGGACCGGTACACCGCCAGGTCCTGACGGGACGGGTACGCCGACGCCATGTGCACCACCCGCCCGCGCCACTCGGGGTGCACCGTCAGCAGCTCCCGGTACGCGAGCAGCCCGCGCACGATGTTCTTCGACAGCTCCGTCCGGTCCACCCGGACGATCGTCTTGCGGTCCCCGGCCTCCGCCCGCAGCGCCGCCAGCTTGTCGTTCACCGCCGGCCGGTGCGCCAGCGCGCGCAGCTCGTCCCCGTCCACGCCCAGCGGGTACACGGCCACGTCCGTGTACCGGACGGCCCCGCCCCTCCTCTGGTGCTGCACCCTGCGCCGCGGGTCCCCGGTCGGGCGGGCGATTCCGCTCGTGTCGTCGATGTCCGCGCCGTCCATGAAGCTGTTCGCCCACGCCCAGGTGTGGAAGCCCACGATGTCCGCCCCGAGCATCCCCCACATCAGCTGCGAGCGGATGTCGTCGGGGAGCATCTCCAGGAACTCCCGCGAGGCCCACGGGGTGTGCGTGAAGTGGCTGATCTTCAGGTCGGGCCGCAGCTCCCGCAGCTCACCCGGGACCAGCGCCAGGTGGTAGTCCTGCACGAGCACCGCCGCGCCCTCGCCCGCCTCCTCGGCCAGCGCCAGCGCGAAGGCGTGGTTGTACGCGGCGTACGACTGCCACTGCCGCCGGAACTCCGCGTCGAAGACGGGCTCGCGCGGGATGTCGTACAGGTGGTGGTGGGTGAACCACAGCACCGAGTTCGCGATGCCGTTGTACGCGTCGTCGTACGTCGTGGGATCGATGTCCAGCATCCGGACACCGGGCTCGGAGTGGCACCGGCGGACCGCCTCCCGGTCGGCGTCCGACAGCGCCGCGCAGATCCACAGTGCCTCCGGCTGGCGGGCGAGGGCGGCGGAGAGGCCGGAGACGAGTCCGCCCCCGCCGCGCCGGGCCGTGAGGGTGCCGTCGTCTTCGAGTGCGTAGGAGAGCGGGCCGCGGTTCGCTGCAACGAGTACCTGGGAAGCCATGCGGCGAACCTAGCCCGGGGCCCGCCCGCTCAAACGTCAGTTCCCTCACGCCACCCGGCGACCGGAGTACTCCTTCACCCCGGCCATCGGCGGCCGCTCCTCGGTGTCCACGGCGTACGTGCGCGGCGTGAACCCGTCCGGGCCGCGCTCGAACTGCGTCAGCTCCGGCCGTACGAGATGCCCGCGCGAGAGCCGCAGCTGCGCCGTCCGGTAGATCGCCGCTGCCATGCGGCCCAGCGCCTGTCCGTCCTGATGGCGGTGGAGCCGTACACCCACGTCCACCTGGGCCAACGCGTCCAGTCCGACGGTGTGCAGCGCGTCCACCAGCAGGCCGAGCTCGACCCCGTACCCGACGGGGAAGGGCAAACGTTCCAGCAGGGCCCGGCGCACGGCGTACTCGCCGCCCAGCGGCTGGACGAAGCCGGCCAGCTGCGGCCAGTGGAGATTGAGGAGCGGACGGGCGACCAGCTCGGTGACCCGGCCGCCCTGGCCGGGCGCGTCCCCCAGCGGGCGGTCGTACATCGCCTTGACGAACTGCACGTCGGGCTCGGTCAGCAGCGGGCCCACGATCCCGGACACGAACGCGGAGGAGAAGTCCCGTAGGTCCGCGTCCACGAAACAGACCACGTCCCCGGTGGTGGCCAGCAGCGAGCGCCACAGCACCTCGCCCTTGCCGTGCACGGCCGGGATCCGCGGCAGGATGTCGTCGCGGTGCACCACCCGGGCACCTGCCTTGGCGGCCACCTCGGCGGTCCGGTCGGTGGAGCCCGAGTCGATCACGATCAGTTCGTCGACCAGCGGCAGCGGCAGCCCGTCGATCAGATCGCGCCGGATCACCTCGACGATCGCGCCGACCGTCTCCTCCTCGTCGAGCGCGGGCAGGACGACGCTGACCGTGGTGCCCGCCGCCCGCTTGGCGGAAAGCAGCTGGTCGAGCGGTCGGTCGGCCGCGGACCAGGAGCGGTCCGCGAACCAGCGCTCCACCTCTTCCAGCACGTTCAGCACTCCCTGGTCGTCCGTCGCTCCCCGGCGGTTTCAGCCGAAAAGTGATCCATCTCGCGGTTCGGACGGCTGTCTCAACCACCCGGACCTTCAGTTACAGTCTTGAACAACGCGAAGGACCACCGCATGCCGGGGGTCCCCGCGCACAAACGCCCGGACGCGCCGCAGAGCGCGCGGCCCGGTGCCATACCGCTCATCCAGAGGGGCAGAGGGACACGGCCCGTTGAAGCCCCGGCAACCCTCCAGTCGGTTCTCGCGCTTGCTTGCTTGCGGCAGCGAGGTCCCCGGCTAGGGAAGGTGCCAATTCCGTCTCATGGCGAAGTGCGCCATGGGGAAGATGAGGAGAAAGGGCCTCGCCATCATGGCTGCACAGACTGTTGCCACCTCTGTCGATCTCGGACCTGCCACCGGCCTCTCGTGTCGTGAGTGCGGTACCCGTTTCGAACTCGGACCCATCTTCGCCTGCGTCGAGTGCTTCGGTCCGCTGGAAGTCGCCTACGACCTTCCCACCGGGGACCCCGAGGCGCTGCGCGCCGCGATCGAGGCCGGCCCGAACAACATCTGGCGCTACGCCCCGCTGCTGCCCGTCCCCGCGGACGTGGCCTCCAAGCCCAGCCTGAACCCCGGCTTCACCAAGCTCGTGGACGCGGCCAACCTGGCCAAGGAGCTCGGCGTCACGGGCAAGCTGTACGTCAAGGACGACTCCGGCAACCCGACGCACTCCTTCAAGGACCGCGTCGTGGCCATCGCCGTCGAGGCCGCCCGGGCCTTCGGCTTCACCACCCTGTCCTGCTCCTCCACCGGCAACCTGGCCGGCGCCGTCGGCGCCGCGGCCGCCCGGGCCGGCTTCCGCTCCTGCGTGTTCATCCCGCACGACCTGGAGCAGGGCAAGGTCGTCATGGCCGGCGTGTACGGCGGCGACCTCGTCGGCATCGAGGGCAACTACGACGACGTCAACCGCTTCTGCTCCGAGCTCATCGGCGACCCGCTCGGCGAGGGCTGGGGCTTCGTCAACGTCAACCTGCGCCCGTACTACGGCGAGGGCTCCAAGACCCTGGCGTACGAGATCTGCGAGCAGCTCGGCTGGCAGCTGCCCGACCAGATCGTGATCCCGATCGCGTCGGGCTCGCAGCTGACGAAGATCGACAAGGGTCTGCAGGAGCTGATCAAGCTCGGGCTCGTCGAGGACAAGCCGTACAAGATCTTCGGCGCGCAGGCCGAGGGCTGCTCCCCGGTCTCCACCGCCTTCAAGGCCGGCCACGACGTGGTCCGCCCGCAGAAGCCGAACACCATCGCCAAGTCGCTGGCCATCGGCAACCCGGCCGACGGCCCGTACGTCCTGGACATCGCCCGCCGTACGGGCGGCTACGTCGAGGACGTCACCGACGAGCAGGTCGTCGAGGCCATCAAGATCCTCGCGCAGACCGAGGGCATCTTCGCCGAGACCGCGGGCGGCGTGACCGTCGGCGTGACCAAGAAGCTCATCGAGAACGGTCAGCTCGACCCGGCACTGACCACGGTGGTCCTCAACACCGGTGACGGCCTCAAGACCCTGGAGGCGGTGGCCGCGGACAGCGGGCAGAGCGCCACCATCCGCCCGAGCCTGGACGCGTTCCGCGCCGCCGGCCTGGCCTGACCATCTCCTCCCTGCTCTACCGGAAAGGCAGTAGCGCCATGAGCGTCAACGTCCGCATCCCCACCATCCTGCGCACCTACACCGGCGGCCAGGCCGAGGTCTCCGCCGAGGGCGCGACCCTCTCCGAGGTCATCGCCTCCCTCGAGGCGAGCCACCCGGGCATCGCCGCCCGCGTCCTGGACGACCAGGGCAAGCTGCGCCGCTTCGTCAACGTCTACGTCAACGACGATGACGTGCGCTTCGAGGGCGGTCTGGACGCGGTGACGCCGGACGGCGCGGGCGTCTCGATCATTCCCGCCGTCGCGGGCGGCTGCTGACACGCGAAAGCCTCGAATTACCCCCTCCGGTAAAAGCGGAGGGGGTAATTCTGCTTGGTTGGGCGCGGTAGAGTTGGGGAAGTCCCCTCCGCTGTTCTTGCCCGCCGCATATGAGCGGGTCGCGTGATGGTTGACATTGAGTCAATGTGCAAGTGCGGTATGGGGCTTTGGCGAGATATGCCGGGTCCGAGTTGCCCGGGAATATGCCAACTTTTCACTCTATTTCAATGTATCCCCGTGTCCAGAATTCTCGTCGGATTGACCTGTTGCAGACAGCAGCGGTGCGGATACATTCAGCCCCGGTCGAGGCGTTCCGGCGCAAGTTCTGACCCGGGACCGCGAAGTGCGGTCCTGCGCAAGGGCCAGTAATAGGGGAGTTAGGCATGGCTCAGGGCACCGTCAAGTGGTTCAACGCGGAGAAGGGCTACGGCTTCATCGCGGTCGACGGTGGTGCGGATGTGTTCGTCCACTACAGCGCCATCCAGATGGACGGGTACCGCACCCTTGAAGAGGGTCAGCGGGTCGAGTTCGAGATCTCGCAGGGCCAGAAGGGTCCGCAGGCGGACATGGTCAAGCTCGCCGTCTAGCCCCGGCGCGATCGACCAGCGACGCATTACGTACGAGGGCCCACATCCTGGAGGAGGGATGTGGGCCCTCGACGCATGTCCGGCCTCCGCCCCGGGCGGGCTGCCCGCCGTTGCCCGAAGCCGCTTGCGCCCGCCCGTCGCCCGACCGCCACCCCTCGGTGAGGCTTCTTCGAAGCCGCTTGCACTCTCGGGGGTCGAGTGCTAATCATTGGCGTTAGCACTCTCCTGGTGAGAGTGCTACTACACAGGACCGGGTCGGTGAGGCCCGCAGGGTCCGGCGGGAAGGAACCGCCGGGCTGGCAGGCCGTCCGTCGCGGGCGCGGGCGCGGTCCGGAGCAATCCAACCCTCCCCTCGTACCGACGGTGCAGGGGGAACCCCAGTCCTGGAGGACCACTTCAGATGGCCAAGATCATTGCGTTCGACGAGGAGGCCCGGCGCGGTCTCGAGCGCGGGATGAACCAGCTCGCCGACGCCGTCAAGGTCACCCTTGGCCCCAAGGGTCGCAACGTCGTCCTTGAGAAGAAGTGGGGCGCCCCCACGATCACCAACGATGGTGTCTCCATCGCCAAGGAGATCGAGCTCGAGGACCCGTACGAGAAGATCGGCGCCGAGCTGGTCAAGGAAGTCGCCAAGAAGACGGACGACGTCGCGGGCGACGGTACGACCACCGCCACCGTGCTCGCCCAGGCGCTCGTCCGCGAGGGCCTGCGCAACGTCGCCGCCGGCGCCAACCCGATGGCCCTCAAGCGCGGCATCGAGAAGGCCGTCGAGGCCGTCTCCGCCGCCCTGCTGGCGCAGGCCAAGGATGTCGAGACCAAGGAGCAGATCGCTTCGACGGCCTCCATCTCCGCCGCCGACACCCAGATCGGCGAGCTCATCGCCGAGGCCATGGACAAGGTCGGCAAGGAAGGCGTCATCACCGTCGAGGAGTCCCAGACCTTCGGTCTGGAGCTCGAGCTCACCGAGGGCATGCGCTTCGACAAGGGCTACATCTCGGCGTACTTCGCCACCGACATGGAGCGTATGGAGGCGTCGCTCGACGACCCGTACATCCTGATCGTCAACTCGAAGATCGGCTCGGTCAAGGACCTGCTGCCGCTCCTCGAGAAGGTCATGCAGTCCGGCAAGCCGCTGCTGATCATCGCCGAGGACGTCGAGGGCGAGGCCCTGTCGACCCTGGTCGTCAACAAGATCCGCGGCACCTTCCGCTCCGTGGCCGTCAAGGCCCCGGGCTTCGGCGACCGCCGCAAGGCCATGCTCGGCGACATCGCCATCCTCACGGGCGGCACGGTCATCTCCGAGGAGGTCGGCCTCAAGCTCGAGAACGCGGGCCTGGACCTGCTCGGCCGCGCCCGCAAGGTCGTCATCACCAAGGACGAGACCACGATCGTCGACGGTTCGGGCGACAGCGACCAGGTTCAGGGTCGCGTCAACCAGATCCGCGCCGAGATCGAGAACTCCGACTCGGACTACGACCGCGAGAAGCTCCAGGAGCGCCTCGCGAAGCTGGCCGGCGGCGTGGCCGTCATCAAGGCCGGTGCCGCGACCGAGGTGGAGCTCAAGGAGCGCAAGCACCGCATCGAGGACGCCGTTCGCAACGCGAAGGCGGCCGTCGAGGAGGGCATCGTCGCCGGTGGTGGCGTGGCCCTGCTCCAGGCCTCCTCGGTCTTCGAGAAGCTCGACCTGTCGGGTGACGAGGCGACCGGCGCCAACGCCGTGAAGCTCGCCCTGGAGGCCCCGCTCAAGCAGATCGCCGTCAACGGTGGTCTCGAGGGTGGCGTCGTCGTGGAGAAGGTCCGCAACCTGACCGTCGGCTGGGGCCTGAACGCCGCGACCGGCGAGTACGTGGACATGATCGCCGAGGGCATCATCGACCCGGCGAAGGTCACCCGCTCCGCGCTGCAGAACGCGGCGTCGATCGCGGCCCTCTTCCTCACCACCGAGGCCGTCATCGCCGACAAGCCCGAGAAGGCCGGCGCCCCGGCCGGCGGCGGCATGCCGGGCGGTGACATGGACTTCTGATCGGCCCCTGGCTGATCGGCTGTTCTTCGACCGAGGGCGGCACTCCCCACACGGGGGGTGCCGCCCTCGGGCGTTTTCGGGGCTCCTAGAAGCCGCTGGTGTCGAGGGAGAAGTCGAAGGGCGCGGGGATCTGCAGGGGCTTCCCGAAGGACACCGTCGTACGAGAGCGGTATCCGTGCGGCGAGGGGTCCCAGAAGCAGGTGATCTCCGAGTCCTGCATGTCGACGACGAGGTAGACGGGCACGAGCCGGCCGTACACGTCGAGCTTTTCGTTCCAGTCCGCGTCCCTGGTGGAGACGGACGTGAACTCCCCGACCAGCGACAGCGCCGCGCCGTCCGCGTGCAGCCCCTCCTGCTCGAAGGCCGCCTCGTCCGCGACGTACAGGTCTGGTCCGTAGCCGCGCTCAGCTGCCTCGAACCGGAAGAGGAAGGGCGAGGTGTCCGCGAATTGCCCCTCGGGGACGTGGGCCTGGAGCTGCTCGCGCAAAAGACGCATGCGACGGGAGTAGCGCAGCTTGGAGAACGGCGACACGATGATCTTCCCCCGGATGAGCTCGGCCTTATAGCCGTCTGGCGTGTCCATCTCCGCAACCGTGCGCAGGAGCGTCTCGAATGTCGGCGGTGCCGCCTGCTCTATCGGTGTGGCCCGTTCGATCATGATCGTCACCGTGATCCTCCGCGTGGCGTGCCGTGCACTGGGCGTGAGCCCCGTTCCAGGCTAGCGGCGCGAGGGTGGCCGCGCCCGGGTGCCGAGACGGATCACCACCCAACAGGGCGGTTTGGTTGACTGGGGGGATGAGCGAGCTGTTCGTGAAGATCTGCGGGTTGAAGACCGGGGCGGACGTCGACGTGGCCGTGGCGGCCGGGGCCGATGCCGTCGGGTTCGTCTTCGCCGCAGGGAGCCCCCGTACGATCGGCGCCGCCGCGGCGCGGGAGCTGGCGGCGCGGGTACCGGACTCGGTGCTCACCGTCGGGGTGTTCCGGGGACAGCCGGTCGAGGAGGTGCGGCGGCTGGCCGAGGAGAGCGGCGTACGGGGAGTGCAGCTCCACGGGGACGAGGGCCCGGAGTACTACGAGGCGCTGCGCGCCGGGGGCCGGACCCTGCTGCGGGCCACCGCCGAGCGCGTGAAGCGGTGCGGGGAGTACGGGGAGGACCTGCTGCTGCTCGACGCCCCCGACCCCGGCTCCGGCAAGCCGTGGAACTGGGGCTCCGAGGAGTTCACCGCGCCCGAGGGCCGCTGGCTGCTGGCCGGCGGGCTGACCCCGGGGAACGTACGGGAGGCCGTGGAGACCACCGGCGCCTGGGGCGTGGACGTCTCCAGCGGGGTGGAGCGGGAGCGCGGGGTGAAGGACCCCGCCCTGATCCGCGCCTTCATCGAGGCCGCCCGCGGCTGATCCCGTGGCGTCGCCGTCAGGACGCGCGCCAGACCGTCATGTCCGCGGTGATCCAGCCGGGCAGGTCCGGCAGCCGCACGACCGGCTTGGTCTGGATCACGAGCAGCGCGATGTCTCCCGAGGGGTGCCGGACACAGATCTCGGTGCCGGGCGCCGATGCGGCCAGCGGCAGCGTGTGCTGCGTGGCGGCCTTCGTGAGGAGGCCGCACGTGTCGAGGTTGCCGGTGCCGGGTTCGGCGTACAGCTGGACGAGCACGGTCGCGTCGCTCGCCAGCTCGCAGCTGTTCGTCTCGCAGTCCAGGCGGATGTCCCCCGTGCGGTCCTCCCGCGTGACCGGGTCCTTGATGCCGATCGAGTTCTTCTGGTCGAGCCGTACCTGGGGGTGGGGGACGGGCGCGGGCGGCTTGGAGGCCTTGGGCGTACTTGCTGCGGAACCGCTCGATCCGGCGGCTCCGGCGGCTCCACCGGCTCCCGCGGATCCGGTGGCCTTGCCGCCACTCGCCGGACCGGGAGACGTGGCCGCGGCCGCGCTCCCTTCGCGCGCCCGGTCCGCCGCGTCCATGACCGTCCAGGCCAGACCGGTCAGCAGGGCCGCCGAAGCCGTCACCGCCGCGGTGACGATCAGGGCGGTACGCCGCCTGCGCCTCCGCTGCTCCTCCTGCGTGAGGGGCGTCGTCTGCGGCGGCTGCCAGGCCATCGGAGGCGGCAGCGGCGGCTGGGGTTGCGGATCCAGGGCCCGTGTGTGGACCGAGGTGGGGTGCGGTACCGGAGCCGGGACCACCAGCTCCGGCCCCGTCACCTCCCGCCAGACGGCCGGACCGCCGCCCGCGTCGGCGTCCTTGCCCAGCCGCTGCCTGCACCACGCCACGATCTCCGCAGGGGTGGCGCGATCCTCCGGATCGGCTGCCAGGCACCGGGCGATCAGCGGGCGCAGCGGCTCCGGCAGCCGGGACAGGTCGGGTTCGGAGTGCACGATCCGGAACAGCACGCTGACGGAGGGGCCGTCTCCGTACAACGGCTCGCCGAGCGCGGCGAACGCCGCCGTCTGGCCCAGCGCGAAGACATCGGTGGCCGCCGTGGTGTCGCCCGCCAGCGCCTGCTCCGGGGCCATGTACTGGGGCGTGCCGATGGCGCTGCCCGTGGCGGTGGGAGAGGTGGTGCCGGAGGCCAGCGAGATGCCGAAGTCGATGACGCGGGGCCCGTCGGAGGCCAGCAGGACGTTCGACGGTTTCAGGTCGCGGTGCACGATCCCCGCACCGTGGATGACCTGCAGGGCCTCCGCCACCCCCGCCACCAGCCACAGCACCGCGGACACCGGCAGCGGTCCGCGCCGGGCCACGGCCTCCGACAGCGAGGGCCCCGGTACGTACACGGTGGCCAGCCAGGGCGGCGTCGCGTCCACGTCGGCGTCGATCAGCTCGGCGGTGTACGCGCCGCGGACCCGCCGGGCCGCCTCCACTTCCCGGCGGAACCGCCGCCGGAACGCCGGGTCCTCGGCCAGCTCGGGCCGTACCACCTTGATCGCCACGGGGCGGCCGCCCTGGGTGTGCGACAGGTAGACCCGGCCCATGCCGCCCGCGCCGAGCCGGGCCGCGAGGCGGTAGCCGGCAACGGTCTGCGGATCGTCCGCCCGCAGGGGCTGGAACACCTCGGTCGCGCTGTTCATCGGTCTCCCCCCGACTCCCCCGATCAACTGCCGAGTTGATCGTCCTCACCCTAAGTGGCGGGCAGGGCGGGGGAACGGCCGGGAGTCCGTCAGCCCGTCAGCCCGTCAGCCCGCCGAGGCCGTGCCGTCCTCTTCGACGGCCTCGACGCCCGGCAGCGCGTGCAGGGCCGCGACCTGGCCGGGGCTGAGCGGGGCGGCGAAGCCGTGCAGGGTGGAGCGGAACACGTGCACCGGGGTGACACCGACCAGCCGCGCCACGTCGGCCGGGTCGAGGTCCTTCCGTACGGTGACGATGTACGTGGGGTGGTGGTCGACGGGGGCCGCGTACGGCGCGGGATCCGGCACGTCGGCGGCGCCGGCAGCCGACGCGGGCAGGGCGGAGAAGGCGGCGGCCAGGACGACGGCGGCCACGGGCAGGGATCGGCTCAGGCGGGTGCGCATGGGGCGAGGCCATCACGTACATCGCCGCAGGTCAACGACGCGTACGGGGGTGGCGGAAGCACCGGGGGCGCACCCGCCGTGCGCTCCCTGGTGTGGGGGCGGGCCGTACGGGTGATCTTGCTGGCGGCCCGTCGGCCGCGGCGACCGGGGCCGCTCGGGGCACGGGCTGGACGCCACAACGGGATAACCCTTTCTGCAGCTTGTGCGACAGCGCGTGTTGACGCCGCGCGGGACGATCGGCCAGTAGGCGGGCGCTGGTTCAGAACGTTCCGGGGTGGCACCGATGGAACGGAGGCCGCACCCGCACGAGGCAGTAGTCGTCGTGGGGCGCCTCTCCCATGCCGACGCTCACCCCCCTTCAGGGAGTTCTTCCATGCGCCTGCTCGCACGCCTGGCCGCCGCCGCCCTCCTCACCGTGCCACCGGTAGCGGCCGGTACGGCCGCCGCCGACACCCCGGAGCCGACCCCGGTCCCGCTGCACACCTCCGCGAGTGCCGTACCCGGCAAGTACATCGTGACGCTGGAGAAGGGGGTGGACGCGGCGAAGGCCGCGACGAAGCTCGGCCTGAAGCCGTCCTTCGTCTACACCTCGGCCATGAACGGCTTCGCCGTCCCGCTGACCCCGCTCCAGCTGCAGATCGTCCGGGTGAGCCTCGGGGTGAAGTCGGTGGAGGAGGACGCGGCGGTGCAGTCCGTACCGATGCCGTCCGCGTCCGGGTTGCGCGCCCCGTCGAACTCGTGGGGTCTGGACCGCATCGACCAGCAGACCTGGGACAAGGTGAACGGGCAGGGCGACGGTCAGTTCACCACTCAGGGCAACGGCGCCGGGGTGACCGCGTACATCCTCGACACCGGCATCGACTACAACCACACCGAGTTCGGCGGCCGGGCGACGTTCGGTTTCGACGCCGTGGGCGACGGCCGCAACGGCCTCGACTGCCAGGGCCACGGCACGCACGTGGCCGGCACGGTCGCGGGCAAGACGTACGGGGTCGCGCGCAAGGCGAACCTGGTCAGCGTCCGCGTCCTCGGCTGCGACGGCAAGGGCACCTGGTCGGGGATCATCGCCGGCATGGACTGGGTGGCCAAGAACGCCAAGCAGCCGGCCGTGCTGAACGGGTCCTTGGGCGGGGACAAGTCGACTGCGGTGAACGACGCCGCGACCGCGCTTTCCGACGCGGGCGTGCTGCCGGTCATCGCGGCGGGCAACAGCGCGAAGGACGCCTGCTTCATCTCGCCCGCGTCCGCCCAGCGCGTGGTCACGGTCGGGGCGAGCAACAAGTGGGACGAGGAGACGTCCTTCTCCAACTTCGGCACGTGCCTGACGCTCTACGCACCCGGCGAGGGCATCGTCTCGGCGAAGCTCGGCGGTGGCAGCGTGGCCCAGGACGGTACGTCGATGGCCGCGCCGCACGTTGCCGGTGTAGCCGCCCTCTACAAGCAGGCGCACCCCACGGCGGATCCGGCGGAGCTCGCCGAGTTCCTGGAGTCGGAGTCCACCAAGGACGTCTTGGGCAACCTCACCAAGTCCAGCCCGAACGCGCTGCTGTTCACCGCCGGTCTCTGACCGTCGCAGGGTCCTGACGGACCTTCCCCGGCCCGTGCGCGGCAGCCCGCGCACGGGCCGGCGGCACGGGCGGCCGGATCGCGGCTAGGCTGCGGGCCGGGGGGATCATGGACACGCCACCGCCGCTCGTGAAGCGGCTCCGGGACCACGTACGGCTCGCCGCGGCCTGCGCCTTCAGCGCCGTCGCGGTGCTGTGGGCCGTCCTGTGCATGAAGCTGACCGCCGCGGACATGGCCCCCGCCCTCGTGTGCGGGGACGGGGGCTGTCCGCGCGGGCTCGGCACGCTGGTGCTGTGGGCCGTGGCCGCCGGGCTGGCCGCGGGCGGGCTGTGGTGGTCGGCCGTGAAGGACCGCGGGTACCGCTCCGCCGTCGGCTGGACCATGGCTGTCGCCATCGCGCTCGTCGCGCTGTGGCCCGGCTGGCTCGGCTTCTCGTGGCTGCGCGGCCCGCACATGGACCTCTTCTCGTACCAGGCCCCGGAGGGCGCGGCCGCCGGGAAGCCGCTGGGCTCCTGGGCCGGGGACCCGGCCACGGGGTTCGTGATCCGGGCCCGCGCGGACGGCGTGACCGGCTACAACGGGGAGGGCCGCCACGGCTGGGGCCTGCCAGCCCCGGACGGCGGCGCGGTGTGCGCGATGAGCGCGGACACCCCCTCCGGTACCGGCCTGCTCACCGTGGCCACCGCGGGGAGCGGTTGCGGCAACCGCCTCGTCGCGGTGGACATCACCTCCGGCAAGCAGCGCTGGACCAAGGACATCCCGAAACTCGTGGGCCGGCCGTCCGCGGGCGGCTCCCTGGCCGTGACCGCGACCGCGGACGCCGTGGTCGCGTACGACCTGGTCACCGGTGCCGAGCGGTGGCGCTCCCCGCTGCCTGCGGGCGCCGACGCCATGGAGGTCGCCGCGGGCCCCGACCGGGTCCTGCTCCTGGCCCGGACCGGCGAGGGGGTCGAGCTGTTCGCGCTCGACGCCCGTACGGGTGCCGTCGGCTGGCGGTTCACGGTGCCGGCCGGGTACGAGTCCCCGCGCATCGTGTCGGCCTCCCCGGCCGCCGCCGTCGGTGACGGCCGCCTGCTGGTGTTCGACGAAGCGGGCCGCCCGCGTGCGGAGTCGCAGGCGCCGTACGTCCCGACCACGGGCGAGGCGGACTGGCTGGTCGCGGGTGACGTGCTGTACGCGTCGGTCCCGGAACGGGAGACGCGGGAGGTCCTGGCGGCGTTCTCCCTGAAGGACGGCCGCCACCTGTGGACCCGCGCCTTCGACCAGGACTGGCGGATCCGCTCCCTGGCCGCCGACCGGTACGGCCGGATCGCCGTGGTCACGGAGGGCGGGTACACCCACCTCCGGCACCTCGCCCCGGGCACCGGGAAGCCGACCGGCGAGCCGACGGTCCTTCGGGGCCTCCGGCTGGGCGAGTCGTTCGCCCTCTACGGCAGGACGTTCGTCAACCTCGACGACGGCGGCCGCCTCCCCCCGATCTTCGACGTGGCCCCGACGATCGGCTGGTGAGCCAGGCCGCGAAGCCCTTGAGCGCCTCGGTGTCGAGGCGGTACGTGCCGCCTTCGGGCTCGCTGTAGAGGGTCAGGGTCTGCCGGTCCCGGTCGATGAGGAGGAAGACCGGGATGCCGGCGGCGGCGTATCCGTCCCGCTTCGCATGACGGATACGCCGGTTGGTTTCGGAGTCGCGGGAGGTCACCTCCAGCACCACGAGAACCCCTGCGGGATCAGACCACTCGCCGTCACCGGCGAACGTCGACGGTCAAAGGCTGGTGACGAACGCCGTCCAGGCCGGGCCGTTGAAGGTGAGGTGCGGGCCGTCGGGGACCTTGGAGTCCCGGACGGGGACGAGGCCGGGGTGGCCGTCGGCGACTTCGAGGCAGTTGCCGCCGTCTCCGGCGCTGTGGGTGGACTTGCGCCAGGTGGCCATCTCCAGGCAGTTGCCGCCGTCGCCACCGCTGTAGCTGGACTTGTGCCAAGTGGCTGCCGACAGATCGTACTCAGGCATGCTGATCATGTTCGTAATCCTCCGCCACCGATTCGATCAGAGCCAGGGACTTGCGCGGTGACAGCGCGCTGGCCGTAAGGAGATCGTAGGTCAGGGTATGGCGGGCGACGGTGGCCGGATCGTCGAACAACTGGCCCATCCCGATGCCGTCCACGTAGGCGAGTGGGGGTGCGTCGTCGAAGGACATGAGCTTTAGGGCGCCGTCCAGGCCTGCGTGGAAGCCTGCACTGAACGGCAGTACCTGCACGATGATTCTGCGCGACCGAATCAGGCTCGCGATGTGGCGCAGGGCCTCGGCCAGGACTGCCGGGTTCTCCCCGGCCCGTCGGAGTACTGCCTCATCAAGGACGCACCACAACAGGGGAGTTGTTGGATCACCGAGGAGGGCGGCCCTGGCCAGCCAGTTCATGACCAGCTCGTCGATGGTCTCTTCCGTCGCCGTCGGCTGGTATGCGCGGCAGACCTCGCGTGCGTACGCCTCGGTCTGGAGTAGTCCCGGGATGATCTGAGGCGCGTACTCCCGGATGGCCTTCGCCAGAGCTTCGGCCTCGGCCGCCGCCGCGAAGTGGTCCGGGTACTTGGACTTGGCCGCCGCCCCGCAGTTGCGGACGAAGAAGCCGTCCGTGTTGAGGATCTCGTCAATCTGCCGGGCGAAGTCGATGTGCATGCGTCGCGTGCCTGCTTCGAGCTGGCCGATGAACGAGCCGCTCACGAAGAGGGGTTCGCCGAGCTCGGCCTGGCTGAGGCCGGCGCGTTCGCGGGCCACCCGCAATTCGGCGCCGAGCAGGGCGCGGGGTGAGGAGGAGGGGTCGAGGTTCTTCTTACTTGCCATGGCAACTCTCCTGGCAACACGTGCCGTTGTTGAGGTGTCCGTATGGAAAGGCTAGCGAGCCCACCGCCACTCTGTGTGTCGAAGCTGAACACTCAGAGTAGAAAGGTGACATGTCATGGTGCTCTCTCCACAGGAGCGGATGCAGGCGGCCGAGGAGGCCGTCCGCCAGCTCAAGGAGTCCCTGGCCGGGGTGGGGGTGCTGTTCCCCTCGCTGGACGTGGAGCGGGTCTCGGCCGCCGGTACGTACGGTCTGCCGCTGGTCGACCTGGGCCGCTGCAACCTGGACACCGCGCTCCGGCTGGCCGCCGTGCTCCACGAGCGGGCCAACCCGTGATCGGGGACGCCGCCGCCGAGTGGGGCTTCGAACTCGGCTGGAAGCTGCGGGGACTGGAGCACGCCCTCCTGGGCAGTGGATGGAAGCGCGGGGGCGGCGCGGGGCCTTCCGAGCCGGGCGTACAGCGGTTCACCCTGGTCCACTGGCCGGTGGGGGAGTGTGCGCGGTTCGAGGACGCCCGCTACGAGGGGATCAAGGCGAGGCCGCCGGCGGGCTGCGCGGTCGAGGAGATCGGCGGGCGCTTCGGGCTGCGCTGCGAGCGGCCGGGCGCGCGGCTGCTGGAGGCGGTGGCCGAGCTGTGCGGGGAGGTCCGGACCGGGCACGGGCTGCTCATGACCGACCTCGGGATCGAGAAGCTGTGGGAGTGGTCGGCGGACGGCACGGACGGTTGGGGTGCCGAGATCGTTGGCCAGCTGCTCCTGATGGCCGCCGAGCGGGGCCCGCGCCTCGGCTACGGCGTCGATGACCTGGTCCGCTTCCTGCGGACCGCGGCCGGGTCGTGCCGTGACGGGTCGGGCCCCGCGGGGGTGGTCAGACCTTGACCGTGGCGAGGCGTTTGCCGCAGAGGGCCGTCAGGTCCTCCGGGTCGGAGGTCAGGACGGTGACGGGCCCGGGCGCCGCGAGCGCGGTGGCGGCGAGCATGGCGTCGATGGCGTGCTTGTGCCCGTGCAGTCCGGCTTCGCGGAGCAGGTCGGTGGCACGGTGGGCGATCTCCTCCGTGACGGGTTCGACCACCACGCGGGACAGCGCCCACTTCAGTGCCGGCACGTTGATCTGAGGGTGGATCACTTCGACGAGGGTGGCCGTGCTGGTGATGACGCGCAAGTCGTCGGCGAGGGCGAGGGCGAGCCACCGCGTGATCACGCGGTCCCGCAGTACGGCCTTGGCGAGTCCCTCGCTGTCGAGCACGAGCGTGCCGCCCGGTGTTGCCGCCTGACGGGTCATGAGGCCTTCCTCTCCGGCTCGCTGTCGGCCGTCTGCTCGGCGCGGGCACGCCGCTGGATCTCGCGCGTGGCCTCGATCTCTTCCTCGGTGATGGGCCCGTGCTCCGCCTCGGCGACGGCGATGAGCTCTGCCAGGTTGTCCCGCTCGATCTGGCGGGCCACGGCGGCGGTGACGTAGGCGGACAGGCCCGAGGGGCCGCTGCGGGCGCGAGCGGCCTCGGCGACGTCGCGGGGCATCGAGATCGAGTACTTCTGGGTGGGCTCGCTCATGCCACCCATGCTACTTCCGATGCCACCGCGGTGCCCGGCGTATGGGGTGAGGGAATACATGTGCATAGGCTGCTGGCATATGCGGCGCCATGGGGCGTTCGTCGCGGTGTGTTAGCTCGATGGTGTGATCATGCGGCGAGCTTCAGGCGGGGACCGGGCCGTCCGTGCGCAGGCGGGCGTGGAGGTGTTCGTCGTGCCAGCCGTCCGTGTGGAGGAGGGCGCCGCGCATGGTGCCCTCCAGGGGGAAGCCGGCCTTCTCCGCGACGCGGCAGGAGGCCGGGTTGGCCACGGAGTGGGTGATGCGTATGCGGTGCAGGCCGAGTTCCTCGAAGGCCCAGCTGCCGACCCGGCCCACGGCGGCGACCATGACACCGCTGCCGCGGCCCGCGGGCAGCAGCCAGTACAGGATCTCCCCGCTCCCGCCGGGGAGGTCGAGGTCGGCCAGGCCGATCAGGCCGACGGGCAGGCCGCCGGAGGCGGGGGCGACCGCCCAGATCGCGGCCTTCTCTGCCTCCCAGTTGGCGCGGTAGCGCGCGATGCGCTCCTCGGCACGGGCCTCGGTGAACCGGCCCGTGCGGTTCCAGTGCTGGATGTCGGGGTCCGTGCCGGAGGCGACCAGCGCGGGGGCGTCGTACGGCTCCCAGGGCCGCAGGAGCCACCCGCCCGGGAGGCCGAGCACGGTCCGGGGCAGCGCGCTCATCCGGCCGGCCGGGACGACGGGGGGTATCTCCATGCCCGAGAGTATGCCGGGGCTCCGGCTCAAGAGCCGAGCGCGTCCTCGATGTTCTGCTGCCAGTACGTGACCGTCAGCGAGCTGTCGTAATAGACGCCCTTGGCCGGCAGGGACGGGGTGGCGGAGGCGCCGCCGCTGCTGTTGGGCGTACGGCCCTGGAAGGCGATCGTGAGCTTCTGGCCGGTCGTTCCGCCCTCGCCGCTGCCGTCGGCCGCCGCCAGCATGGCCGCCGCGTGGCCCGACTGGCCGGGCGCGAGGGACACCACGGCCTGGGGGTGGGTCTCCTGCCGCGGGGCCGGGGCCCACTGCATCTCGTCGAAGCGGAGCACCGGGTAGTACGTCAGGTCGCAGGGCTTCGAGCCGGTGTTCTTCACCGAGATCAGCATGTGGTTGAGCGGACGGGCGACCGGCTGGACGGTCACCTCGGTGTTGGAGCCGTTGCACAGGACGCGGTTGCCCGCGGCGGCGGCAGGGTCCGACGAGCCGCCCTTCGCGCCTCCGGAGCCCGTGCCGGAGCCCGTGCCGGTACCGGTCTTCGTGGAGCCCGGGGCGGGGGTGCTCGGGGCATTGCTCGTGCTGCCCGTGGGGGAGGGGGTCTCCGTGGTGGGGCCCGAGGCGGTCGCGGCTCCTCCGTCCTTGAGGCCCGTGCCGTTCTGGCAGGCGGTGAGGGCGAGCGCGGCGAGGGCGACGGCGGCGGCACTCGTGAGGCGTCGGGTCGTACGGGTCGTGCGGAACGCGGTCATGGCTGATTCCCTCTCATGTGGCCCGGCAGGAGCGGCGGTTGGTCGGGACCGGCGCCGGGAGCCGTGTGCTTGGATGACCTCAGCCTGTGCGGTGATCCGTCCCAGCCGCGACACCCGAGGGTCAGTCAGGGACGCTGGGATGCTGAAATGGGCTCTGAGCTGCTGAAACATCCTGTTGCTGGGATGCGGGACGGGACACGGGGTGGGAGGAACAGTGTCGGAAGACACTGCTGATGCCGGGTTCGCCCGGCTGCTGCGAGAGTTGAAGGACCGGTCCGGGCTCAGCTACGGAACGCTCGCCAAGCGTCTCCACATGAGTACGTCGACCCTGCACCGGTACTGCATCGGCGACGTCGTCCCCGCGGACTACGCACCGGTCGAACGGCTCGCCCGGCTCTGCAAGGCATCGCCCGAGGAACTCGTCGAACTGCACCGGGCCTGGGTGCTGGCGGACGCCAACCGCCCGCGCAAGGGCGGTGAGCCGGGCGCCAGGACATCGAGTGCCGAGTCGCCCGTGGAGACGCTTCCGGCGGACCCGGCGGACCCGGCGGACCCGGCGGACCCGGCCGAGCCGGCGGCTCCGGCGGCCCCGGACGGCCCTTCCGATCCGCCCGCGCCGAAGGGACGCCGCCGGATCCGCGCGGCCGTCCTCGCGGGGATCGCCGTGGCCGTCGTGGCCGGGGCGGTCGCGCTCACCGCGTACCTGCCGACACGAGAGGACGACGTCCGGGAGCGCCCCGTCGGTGCCGCGTCCCTCGCGGACGGCGCCGGGCAGCGTACGGGCGGCGGGATGACGGCGGCGCCCGAGGCGGCACGCTCGCAAGCCTCGCCCTCGGACTCCGTGCCGGCTGCCGGCACCGCGCCCACCGCGCCCACCGCCCCCGCCGCGAGCCCGTCTCCCGCCGGCCGCGGCGACGACACCGCGTCCGGTACGCCGGTGAAGGTGACCACCCAGCCCTACACCTGGGAAGCACCGTGCGGCCAGCACTACCTGATCGAGAAGCCTCCGGCCCAGGTGGCCCCGCCACCCCTGGAACGGGACGCGCCCGCGTGGGTGGGGGCGGTCGGAGCCGTGTCCGCGGGCGAGCAGTACGTCACGCTGACCCTCCAGGGCTCCGGCAAGGACACCGTGGTCCTGGACAGCCTGACCGTCCGTACGGCGGGCAAGCGTGCGCCGCTCGCCTGGAACGACTACGCCATGGGCTACCCGGGCGTCGGCTGCGGCGCCGGCGTGCCGACGCGCTCCTTCACCGTCACCCTCGACGCCGTGCGCCCGGCCGTCGTACCCGAGGCGGGGCAGCCGAACTTCCCGTTCAAGGTGAGCGAGTCCGAACCGGAGGTGTTCTACGTCAAGGCCGACGCCTCCGCGTACGACGTGAGCTGGTACCTGGAGCTCGCCTGGTCCAGCGGGTCCCGCCACGGCACCGTCACGATCGACAACAACGGAAAACCCTTCCGCACCAGCGGTCACAACGGGCGGCCCGGCTACGAGTTCCCCCTCGGCGGCGACGGCTGGGTCAAGGCGGGAACGACTTCCTGACGGGCCGGACCGGACCGCCACGTCGGGCGGCGGCGCCGTCAGGTCATCGCCGGTTCCTTGTCGGGGTCCGCGGTCGGGGCGGCGTTCGCCGCGGGCTGCGGGCCGGTGTTGAGGTCCGTCAGCATCTGGCGCGTGAACCCGAAGAAGTACGTGGCGGCGAAGCCGGCCAGGTAGCCGACCAGCAGGCCGCCCGCGTAGATCGCGAGGTTCGGGCCCAGCCCCGACGGGCCGTCCAGCAGCGGGAACAGGGCCCAGCCCGACGGGCCGATGGCCGTGGCGCCGAACGCGACCCCGAGCTGGTTGAAGAGCCCGACGAACGCGCCGCCCGCCGCGCCGCCCACGCAGGCGGTGACGAAGGGGCGCCCGAGCGGGAGCGAGACCCCGTAGATCAGCGGCTCGCCGACGCCCAGGAAGCCCGCCGGGAGCGCGGACTTGATGGTCGTCCGCAGCGACCGGTTGTGCGGGAGGCGGCAGTAGACCGCGAGCGCCGCGCCGACCTGGCCCGCGCCCGCCATGGCGAGGATCGGCAGGAGGGCGGTGTGGCCGGTCTGCTCGATGAGGGTGGTGTGGATCGGGATCAGGGCCTGGTGCAGGCCGAGCATCACGAGCGGCAGGAACAGCCCGCCGAGGACCAGCCCGGCGAAGGCGCCGCCGCCCGCGAGCATCCAGGTGGCGAAGGAGCCGATGGCGGTGGCGACCTCACCGGCCAGGAACATCAGGCCGAAGATCGTGACCAGCCCGGAAACCAGGACGGTGAGGGTGGGGGTGACCAGTGCGTCCAGCGTCTCCGGGACCCACCTGCGGCACAGCCGCTCCACGTGCACGGCGAGGAACGCGGCCGCCAGGGCCCCGAGGACCCCGCCCTGGCCGGGGGAGAGGTGCTGGCCGAAGGCGTCGATCTTCGCCACGCCCGGGAAGACGATGATGGCGGCGACGGCCCCGCCCAGGATCGGCGTACCGCCGAACTCCTTGGACGTGTTGTAGCCGACGAACACCGCGATCAGCGACATGAACCCGGACGCGATCGCGGCGAGCGCCGGGACGACGGCCGGCAGCCAACCCGTGTTGAGCAGCACGCCGTTCAGGCCCGCGATGATGCCGCAGCCGATGAGCGCCGGGATCAGCGGGACGAAGACGTTCGCGATCCGGCGCAGGAACAGCTTGACCGGGGTGCTGTTGCGGGCCTTCTGCTCCTGCTTCAACGCGGCCCCCCGGTCGGCGAGTTCCTCGGCGGTGACCGGGGCCCCGGTGGTGCGGCGGGAGCGGCCCTCCTCGACCAGCGCCTCGAACTCCGGGGTCACCCGGGCGACGGCCCCCGGCCCGAGCACGATCTGGTACGTGTCGTCCTCGACGACGCCCAGCACCGCGGGCAGCGCCCGCAGCCCCTCGTCGTCGACCAGCGAGCGGTCGTGCAGAGCGATGCGCAGCCGGGTCATGCAGTGCGCGATCGAGCCGATGTTGTCCGGGCCGCCGACCAGGGGGAGGATCGCGGCTGCGGTGGCGCGGTTCTTGTCAGTGGACATGTGGTGATCGCCTTGCGTCGGGGAAACGGGGCAGTCAGCAGGTCAGCAGGTCAGCAGGTCAGCGGCTTAGCCGGCGGGCGTACGGGCCAGGGCCAGGGCCTCGCGGAGGTGGCCGCGCGCGGTCGTGAGCAGTCCGGCCGCCGCCGGGCCGTCCACGCCGCCGAGCAGGACGAGGACGGCCTGTTTGACCTCGCCGCCGGTGGCGTCGAGCGCGGCTTCGATCTCCTCGTCCGGCGCGCCGGTGGCCAGTGCCACGATGCGGCGGGAGCGGGCGCGCAGCTTCTCGTTGGAGGCGCGCAGGTCGACCATCAGGTTCCCGTACGTCTTGCCGAGCCGGATCATGGTGATGGTCGAGACGAGGTTCAGTACGAGCTTCTGCGCGGTGCCGGCCTTCAGGCGGGTGGACCCCGTCAGCAGCTCGGGCCCGGTGACCACCTCGATGCCGTGCTCGGCGGCCGCGGCGAGCGCCGAGCCGGCGTTGCAGGACAGGCCGACGGTGAGCGCGCCGCGCGTACGGGCGTACTCGACGGCGCCGATCGCGTACGGGGTGCGGCCGGAGGCGGAGACGCCGATGACCGTGTCGTCCGGTCCGATGTCCAGCGCGGCCAGGTCCTCGGCGGCCAGCTCCTTCGAGTCCTCGGCGCCTTCGACCGACCGGACCATGGCGCCGGGCCCGCCCGCGATCAGGCCCACGACCTGCGCCGGGTCGGTGTTGAAGGTGGGCGGGCACTCGCTGGCGTCCAGTACGCCCATCCGCCCGGCCGTGCCGGCGCCCGCGTACACGAGCCGCCCGCCACGGGCCATCCGTACGGCGATGGCGTCGATCGCGGCGGCGATCTGCGGCAGCTGCGCGGCGACGGCGGCCGGGACGGTGGCGTCACCGGCGTTCATGGTGCGGGCGATGTCGAGGGTGGACTGCCGGTCGATCTCGGCCAGTTCGGGGCGGAAGGCCTCGGTGGTCAGGGTGTCGAGCTGGGCGCGGAGTGCGGCGTGCGAGCCGTTGGCGTGCGAGCCGTTGGTGTACGAGCCGGTCATGGGCGGGGGCTCCTGGCGGATCGGCGGGGGGCGAGTGCCTCGTACGAGGCGGCGAGCGCGGGCGCGGCGGTCTCGTACGTCTGCTGCGCGACGGCGACGAACAGGCAGTCGACGACGAGGAGTTGGCTGGTCCGGCTGGACATGGCAGCCGGGCGCAGCCGGGTCTCGCGGGCGGCGGAGGTGGCCAGTACGAGGTCGGCGTAGTGGGAGACGGGGGCGTTCGGGCGGCCGGTGAGGGCGATGGTGGTGGCGCCGCGCTCGAAGGCCGTACGGAGGGGGTCGATCACGTCGCCGGTGGCGCCGGAGTGGGTGATCGCGACGGCGGCGTCGCCGGGGCGCAGCTGGACGGCGCCGGTGACGGCCAGGTGGGGGTCGCCGTGGGCGTGGGCGACGAGGCCGATGCGCAGCAGCTTCTGGGCCAGGTCCTGGCCGACGAGGGCGGAGGCGCCGACTCCGTAGATGTCGATCCGGCGGGCGGTCGCGAGCGCGGTGACGGCGGCGGCGAGCGCGCCGAGGTCGAGTCCGGCGGCGGTGTCGGCGAGGGTCTGGGCTTCTTCGTGGGCCAGTTTGGCGACGACGTCGGCGATGGGGTCGTCGACGGTTATGCCGGCGGTGACGGCGGGGGCCGCGCCGGACTCCTGCTGCGCGGCGAGCGCGGCGAGGGCGAGCCGCAGGTCGCGGTAGCCGGGGTAGCCGAGGAGGCGGGCGGTGCGGACGACGGTGGCCTCGCTGGTGCCGGTGCGCGCGGCGAGCGCGCTGACGGTGAGGCGGGAGCAGCCGGCGGGGTCGGCGGCGACGGTTTCGGCGACGGCCCGGACGGAGCGGGTCATGGAGGGGCCGAGGCTGCGGACGCGGGCCCGCAGCGGGACGGCGGAGGCGGTGGCGCCGCCCTCCACGTCATCGCTGAAAGTTACTTTCGGGTCGTCGCTCATTCTTGAAATCTATTTTCGGCGGGGGTGACGGTCAAGGCACCATTCGGTACCGGTGGGGAAGGACCTTCACCACTTGGCCCATACGGGGCCACAATGGGCCCATGGACCACGCGACCCCACTGGAGCAGGCGCTGCACGTCGCCCGTGCCCTTGTTCTCGCCGATCTCGCCGCGGGCGAGGTGGCCGACGCCGATGTCGTCTCCCTCGTCGAGGACTCGGTCACGCACCGTCGGTGGTGGGTGGAGCAGTGGCCGGAGGGGGTCGACTACCTTCCCGGACTCGTCGCCCAGGACGTACAGGACGCGCTGCTGGAGAAGTACGGGCGCTGGCCGCTGTGCCCGGTCTGCTCGCACGGCGATCCGCACGCGCTGGACGTGGAGCCGGAGTTGGGACCCGATCCGCACTGGGTGTGCGCCAAGGCAGGGGTGAAGGTCGCCGCCGTCGGCGCCCTCGGCCCCGTGTTCGGCGCCGGCCGGTGAGCCGCCGGTGACGCTCTACATCGACCCGCCGACCTGGCCGGGCCACGGCCGCATGTGGTCGCACCTGGTCAGCGACGTCTCGTACGAGGAACTGCACGCCTTCGCGGCGTCGATCGGCTGCCCGGCGAAGGCGTTCGAGCGGGACCACTACGACGTGCCGTCGCACCGCTACGCGGACGCGGTGGGCGCGGGCGCGGTGGAGATCGGCAGCAAGGAGCTCGTACGCCGCCTGACGGCCGCGGGCCTGCGACGGCCGAAGGGCCGCCCGGCGGCGTAGCGGCGGGGCGTCGTGCTCCCGGTCGGCCCGGTCAGCCCGGTCAGCAGGTGGCGGGCTGTGCGGTGGCCGCGGCCGATGCCTCCGGGGCCGAGGCCTCCGGGGTCGACGACGCGATCACCCGGGTCGGGGGCTGCGGCGTACGGGTGTGGAGGCGCAGCGCGATCGCGCCCAGGGCGATGGCCGTCACCGTCATCGCGGCGCCCGCCCAGGCGGTGGCGGCGAAGCCGCGGCCGGCGTCGATCACCGTGCCGCCGAGCCACGGGCCGCCGGTGTTGCCCAGGTTGAACGCCGCCGTGGTGGTGGCTCCGGCCAGGGTCGGGGCGGCGCCCGCCACGTTGAACATGCGGGCGTTGAGCGCCGGCGCCGTGAAGAACGCCGAGACGCCCATCAGGAACGACAGCCCGACGGCCGCCACCGCCGACGACGCGAACAGGGCCAGCGCGACGAGGAAGACCGTCGACGCGGTGATCCCCCACAGCATCACGCCGAACAGGTGCGCGTCGGCGATCCGCCCTCCGACCGTCGTGCCGACGAGCGCGCCGACCCCGAAGAGGGCGAGGATCCACGGCACCCAGCCGGCGTCCAGCCCGGCGACCTCCGTCAACAGCGGCGACAGGTAGCTGAAGGCGCAGAACACCCCGCCCGCGGCCAGCGCCGTCACGCCGATCGACAGCCACACCTGGCGGTCGCGGTAGATGTGCAGCTCCCGCGCCAGGGTGGGCCGTACGGCGGGCCGCGGGATCTCCGGGATCAGCGCCAGGATGCCGACGAGGGCGACCGCCGAGGCCGCGCCGACCGACCAGAACGCGGACCGCCAGCCCAGGTGCTCCCCGAGGAAGGCGCCGGCGGGGACGCCGAGGACGTTGGCGATGGACAGGCCGCCGATCATGACGGCCATGGCGCGGGCCCGCTGGTCCTTGTCCACCATCGCGATGGCGACGGCCGCGCCGACCGCCCAGAACCCGGCGCAGGCGAGCGCGGAGACGATGCGGGAGGCGAAGAGGAGCTCGTACGAGGGGGCCAGCGCGCCCGCGATCTGCCCGAGGCCGAAGAGGCTGATGAGGGCGATGAGGGTGGTGCGGCGCGGGAGCCGCAGGGTGGCCACCGCCAGCAGCGGCGCCCCGACGACCATGCCGATCGCGAAGGCCGATATGAGCAGACCGGCCTGCGGGATGGTGACGTCCATGTCCTCGGCGATGGGCGGCAGCAGCCCCGAGAGCATGAACTCGCTGGTCCCGAGCGCGAAGACGGACAGGCCGAGGACGTAGACGGCGACGGGCATGCGGGAGCGTGCTGCGGCTGAGGGCATGTTCTGCACGAACCGCCGCGAAGCGGATCTCATTCCCCGGCAGCCAGAACAGCGAGCTCGGCGGCCAGGTTGCGGCGCGCCGGGGCCTCCCAGTGCGCGGTGCCGTACGGGGTGCGGAAGAGGCGGGGCAGCCCGAGCAGCTGGCGCAGTACCGCGGCCCGGCCGGTGCGGAAGGCGTCCTCGGGCACGAAGCCGTACTCGGCGCGGACGGCGGCGACGTACGCCGCGTACGCGTCGGGCGCGCCCGCGAGCACGGCCAGGTCGGCGTCGCAGAGCACCTCGCCGTTGGTGTCGCCGGGGGCGGGGTCGTGGGTGACGGTGAGCCGGACCAGGCGGGCCACCTCGGCGGTGCGGTCGGCGTCGATGCCGAGCTCGGGCAGGGCGCGCTCGGCGAGGGCGGCGCTGCGCTCCTCGTTCTCGGAGCGGTCGGGGCGGTAGACGGCGTCGTGGAACCAGGCGGCGAGCTCCACGGCGGCGGGGTCGGCGGCGTGCGCGGCCAGTACGTCGATCCGCGCGAGTACGTCGGCCAGGTGCGCGGTGGTGTGGTAGCGGCGCTGGGGCTCCGCCCAGGCGGCGAGGAGCCGGTCGGCGTAGGGGGCGGGGTCGCGATCCGCGGCGGCGCCCGCGGCGGCGGTGCTCGCGTGCCAGCGGGCGCGGAGCGGGGCGGTGTCGGTCGCGGTCTCGGGCGCGGTGTCCATGCGCACATTGTGCGTGTGGCGTGATTGTGCTGGTGGAGGGTGGGGGAGGCCCGTACTCTGGATATTGGACTAGACCTATTTTCCATACCAGCAGCTTTCCGGAGGAGTGGGGCCCAATGAGCAACCGTGCAGTCCTGGAGGTGATCGCCCTCGACGCGGAGGACGCGGTCGCGGCCCAGGCCGGTGGGGCGGACCGCCTCGAACTGGTCACCGACATGGCCGCCGACGGGCTCACCCCGCCGCGCGAGACCTTCGCGGCGATCAGGGCGGCGGTCGACGTCCCGCTGCGCGTGATGCTCCGAACCACCGACGGATTCGCGGCGGGCTCGGCCGCGGACGTGGAACTGCTGGCCGCGCGGGCGCGGGCGCTGCGGGCGGAGGGGGCGGACGAGTTCGTCCTCGGGTTCCTGACCCCGGACGGCAGCCCGGACCTGGCCGCGATCGAGGCGGTCGTCGCGGAGCTGGGCGGCTGCAAGTGGACCTTCCACCGGGCCATCGACCGGGCCGCGGACCGGGACCAGCTGCGCAAGGCGCTCGCGGAACTGCCGGAGTCCGCCGGGCCGGACACGTACCTGACGGCGGGGTCGGCGGCCGGGGTGGACGCCGGGCTGCCGGTGCTGCTGGCCGAGGCGGCGCGGCGGGGCGAGCCGGGGTACACCGCGCAGATCCTGGTGGGCGGCGGGCTGGCGCTGTCCCACCTGCCGGAGCTGCGCGCGGCGGGGATCGACGCCTTCCACATCGGCGGCGCGGCCCGCCCCGACGGCTGGTCGGCCCCGGTCTCCGCGGCGGCGGTGGCCGACTGGCGCGCGGCCCTGTCCTGACGGGTCGGCCGCCCTGTCCTGACGGCTCGCGCCCCGAACGCCGACGGGTTCGCCCCGCCGGCGTTCGGGGCGCGGGGGCCGGGGTGCGCAGCCCCCGGGCCCCGGCCCGCCCCCGCTACGCCAGTGCCGCCGGCAGCGGATCCGCGTGGAGCAGCGTCAGGCCGGAGACGGCCCGGGTGAGGCAGACGTACAGGCGGCGCAGGCCCGTCCGCTCGTCCGGCTCGCCCGCCACGATCGCGGCGGGCTCGTCCAGGACCACGTAGTCGTACTCCAGGCCCTTCGCCAGCGACGCCGGAACGAGGGTGAGGCGCGACTGCGCCGTCGTCTCCTCGCCGGGCGAGAGGTACGCCATCCCGGCCGCCTCCAGCGCCTTCGCCAGCTCCGGGATCCGGGCGTCCGCCGCGATCAGGCCGATCGAGCCCTCGTGGCCGAGCGAGGCGCGGCAGGCGTCGATCACCGAGCCGGTGAGGTCCGCCGGGTCCGCCAGGTCCGAGGGGTCCGCCGGGTCCGACGGGCTCGCCGCCGGAGCGACGACCAGCGAGCCCGGCGTCTCACGCACCGAGGAGACCGGGGCCAGCCCCGGCGAGATCGACGGCAGCAGCCGCGAGGCGTACGCGATCACCTCGCGCGGTACGCGGAAGCCCGCCGTCAGCTCCTCCACCGCCGCCTCCGGCTTGCCCAGGTGCGTCAGCGCCTCGTCCCAGCTGCGCGTGGCCCACGGGGTCGTGCCCTGCGCGAGGTCGCCCAGGACCGTCGCCGAGCCGGTCGTACAGCGCCGCCCGACCGCCCGGTACTGCATCGGCGACAGGTCCTGCGCCTCGTCGAGGACGACGTGGCCCAGCGAGTGCGTGCGCTCCACGAGGTCGGCAGCCTCGTCGATCAGGACCAGGTCGGCCGCCGACCACTTCGCCGACTTCACGCTGCGGAAGGGCTTCGCCCACAGCAGCAGCGCCTGCTCGTCGTCCGAGAGCACCCCCTGCGCGTGCTCCGCCAGGAACTCCGGGTCGGACAGCAGGCGCAGCACCAGCTTCGCCGGGTCGACGGCCGGCCACATCGCCTTGACCGCCGCCTTCACGGCGGCGTTGCGGGCCACCGAGTCCTGGACGCGGTCGTCCGGCGCCTCGCCCGCCTGCTCCATCCGTACGAGAACGGTGTGCGCGATCCGCTGCGGCAGCGCGTCGCGGGCGGCGCCGTATCGGATGTCGCGGTCGAGGAGTTCCGCCACGATCTCCTCCAGCTCGTACGCCGGCACCCGCCACCGGCGCGAACCGCGCACCACCATCAGAGGCTCGGCGGGCGGGGTGACGTGCGAGCGGACCGCGCGGCGCAGCACCTCCGCCATGCGGGCGTCGCCCTTGACGACGGCGGTCGCGGCGGCGTCGGCGCCGCGGATCTCCAGGCCGTCGCGGGAGACGAGGTCCTCGACCGTGGCCTGCTTGACCTCCAGCTCGCCGAGGGCCGGGAGGACCTGCTCGATGTAGTGCAGGAAGGAACGGTTCGGCCCGATGACGAGCGTGCCGGTGCGGGCGAGCCGCTCGCGGTGGGCGTACAGCAGGTACGCGACGCGGTGCAGGCCGACGGCCGTCTTCCCGGTGCCGGGGCCGCCCTGCACGCAGACGGAACCGGACAGGCCGGAGCGGACGATCTCGTCCTGCTCGGGCTGGATCGTCGCGACGATGTCGCGCATGGGGCCGACGCGCGGGCGCTCGATCTCCTGCTGGAGCAGCTTGCTGACGGCGGTCCCCCCGGCGGAGCCGGACAGCGTCACAGCCGTGGGGCCGGAGAGGTGCTCGTCCTCGTACGCGGTGAGCTCGCCGCCGGTGTAGCCGAAGCGGCGGCGCAGCGCGATGTCCTGCGGGTCGTTCTTGGAGGCCCGGTAGAAGGGCTGGGAGACGGGCGCGCGCCAGTCGATCACCATGGGGTCGCCGTCGGCGTCGTGGACGTGGCGGCGGCCGATGTAGAACTGCTCGCCTTCCGCGCCTTCGGCGAGGTCCGCGCCGGGGGCGTGCAGGTAGTTGAGGCGGCCGAAGAAGAGCGGGGTGTGCGCGAGGTCGGCGAGGGCCTTGATCCGGTCGTCGATCTGGGCCTGGAGGACGATCGCGTTGACCCAGTTCGCGGTGACGTCACGGATGTCGAGGGCCTCGACGTCCGCGCGCATGGCGCGGAGCGCGGCGCGGGAGGCGGTGAGGTGGGCCTGCTCGCGGGCGAGGGGGTGGGTGCCGGTCTCTGGGTCGGTCTCGGAGTCGGCTTCGGGGGCGTGCGCGGACACGGAAATGCCTCCAGCTGCTGATCGGTACGGAACGATGCCCGCCGGTTTCCGTCCGGCGGGCGGCTCTCCCCGAAACGGCGGCGGGAGGCGGCAAGAGCGGAGATTGTAGTCAGTGGGTGGTCGCGGCGCGAACGGATTTACCGGGCGGAGGTCCCTCTGGAGGGGTAGGCCCGTACGGGTGTCATACCGGGGAGTGTCAGACCTCGGACAGACCCACTAGGGGACGGCATGGGCCGGGAGGAGTAGGCGGGAGAGCATGCGGTTCCACCTGCAGACCGATGTGATATCCGGGAAGAAAACGCACCATGGATACATGAGCACCGCAACCTTCACCCCGATCCGGGGCGGCCGCCCTAGCGGCGCCACCGCCACTTCCGACTCCCCTCCCCGCCACCTGGTGGGCAATGCCCTGCGCGCCGCGAAGGTCTTCGCGGCTGCGGCCGTCAGCGTGGTCGTCCTGGGCGAGTACGCCGAGGACGCAGGCGTCATACGCCGCTGACCCGCGGCTCCGCTCCGCCTGGCCGGATAGCGGCGGGGCGGCCGCGGTGATCCACTAGGGTCACGCGCGTGACCCGGAGCCTCCATCCCAGCCCCCCGCCGTCGCCGCTGGTCGGCGTGCTGGTCACGGGCTCGCTCCTCGTGCTCGGCGTCCTCTGCATCGTGGTGCGGATCCCGGTCGCCGACGGGCTCGCCGCCGGATTCAGCGCCGGGTTCGGCGCCGCCGAGTGGCGGCCTCCCGCCGCGTACCCGCCCTTCGCGGCGATCCTGTTCACCCCGGCCGCCTGGCTGCCCGCCGGCGTCCTGAAGGCCGTCTTCGCGCTCGGCAACGCCGGCCTGCTCGCCCTGCTGATCCTGATGTCCTGCCGCCTCGCGGGACTGCGGGCCCGGCCCGGGCCCGTCCTGGCCGCCACCATCGCCGGGCTCTGGCTGGAGCCGCTGGTCCAGAGCCTGCTCGCCGGGCAGATCAACCTGGCGCTGGCCTGCCTGGTCCTGTGGGACCTGCGCCGGCCCCGCGCCGCCCTCGGCAAGGGCTTCGCCCTGGGCACCGCCGCCGGGATCACCCTGACCCCGGCGCTGCTCATCCCGTACCTGCTGCTGACCGGCCGGATCCGGGCCGGGCTGACGGCACTGGGCGCCCTCGCCGGTACCGCCCTGCTCGGGCTGCTGGTCCTCCCGCAGGCCTCCGCCGAATTCTGGGCCCGGCACCTGCCCACCTCCGGCCGGGCCCTGCTGCCGGACTGGCCGCTCCTGTGGGTCTGGTCCGTCCCGCTGCTCGCCCTCCTGGCCCGGACGGCGGCCCGCCGCCGCCCGAAGCCACCCCCGGACCTCGTCCTGATCCCGGTCCAGGTCCCGGTCCGCAGATCACCCCTCGGGCAGCAGGACGTCCGCGTCGTCGACCGGGGGGTCAGTCCGCCGGGCCGTCGGTCGTCAGGAGCTCGTCGGCGTCCATGATGCGGTAGGCGTAGCCCTGTTCGGCCAGGAAGCGCTGGCGGTGGGCCGCGAAGTCCTGGTCGATCGTGTCGCGCGCGACGACCGAGTAGAACCGCGCCTCGTGGCCGTCCGCCTTCGGGCGCAGCACGCGGCCCAGCCGCTGGGCCTCCTCCTGGCGGGAGCCGAACGTACCGGACACCTGGATCGCGACCGTGGCCTCGGGCAGGTCGATCGAGAAGTTCGCGACCTTCGACACCACCAGCACGCTGATCTCGCCCTCGCGGAAGGCGTCGAAGAGCTTCTCCCGCTGCGCGTTGGAGGTCTCGCCCTTGATGACGGGCGCGTCCAGGTGCTCGCCGAGCTCGTCGAGCTGGTCGATGTACTGCCCGATGACCAGCGTCTGCTCGCCCCGGTGCTTGGCGACGAGCGCCTCGGTGACCTTCCGCTTCGTCGCCGTCGTCGCGCAGAAGCGGTACTTCTCCTCCGTCTCGGCGGTCGCGTACGCCAGCCGCTCGCTCTCGGTCAGGTTCACCCGGACCTCGACGCAGTCAGCCGGCGCGATGTAGCCCTGCGCCTCGATCTCCTTCCACGGCGCGTCGAACCGCTTCGGGCCGATCAGCGAGAACACGTCCGACTCGCGGCCGTCCTCCCGGACCAGCGTCGCGGTCAGGCCGAGCCGCCGCCGGGCCTGGAGGTCGGCGGTGAACTTGAACACCGGTGCCGGCAGCAGGTGCACCTCGTCGTAGAGGATCAGGCCCCAGTCCCGGGAGTCGAACAGCTCCAGGTGCGGGTAGACGCCCTTCCGCTTCGTCGTCAGGACCTGGTACGTGGCGATGGTGACCGGCCGGATCTCCTTGCGGGTGCCGGAGTACTCGCCGATCTCCTCCTCCGTCAGCGAGGTCCGCTTGACCAGCTCGTGCTTCCACTGGCGGGCCGAGACGGTGTTCGTGACCAGGATCAGCGTCGTCGCCTTGGCCTTCGCCATGGCCCCGGCGCCGACCAGCGTCTTTCCGGCGCCGCAGGGCAGCACGACCACGCCCGAGCCGCCGTGCCAGAAGCCCTCGACGGCCTGCTGCTGGTACGGCCGCAGCGCCCAGCCGTCCTCGACGAGGTCGATGGCGTGCGCCTCGCCGTCGACGTACCCGGCGAGGTCCTCGGCCGGCCAGCCCAGCTTCAGCAGGGTCTGCTTGATCTGCCCGCGCTCGGAGGGGTGCACGGCCACCGTGTCGGGGTCGAGCCGGGCGCCGACGAGCGGGGCGATCCGCTTGGAGCGCAGGATCTCCTCCAGCACGGGCCGGTCGGTGCTGGTCAGGACCAGTCCGTGCACGGGGTGCTTGGAGAGGGTGAGGCGGCCGTAGCGCGCCATGGTCTCGGCGACGTCGACGAGCAGCGCGTGCGGGACGGGGTAGCGGGAGAACTCGACGAGCGCGTCGACGACCTGCTCGGCGTCGTGCCCCGCGGCCCGCGCGTTCCACAGGCCGAGCGGGGTGATCCGGTACGTGTGGATGTGCTCGGGGGCCCGCTCGAGCTCGGCGAAGGGGGCGATGGCCCGCCGCGCCGCCCCGGCGAGCTCGTGGTCGACCTCGAGAAGCAGTGTCTTGTCGCTCTGGACGATGAGAGGCCCGTTCACAAACGTCCCTTTCCTGCGGGGGGTGGCCGCCCGGGCGCGGACGGCCAAACCTCCAGTCTGCCGTATCAGGGGCCCGGTGTCCGGGGCCCTGATCGCCGGAGCCACCCGGGCAGCTGCCGTGTGCGCGTTCTCCCGGTCTCGTCGTGGAGCCGCAGGACCTGGGTGAGGAGCTGCTCGTCGCCGGTTTCCCGGAAGGCGTCGGCGGACTCACGGAACGCGTCCTGCGCCGCGGCCGGATCGCCGGTGCGCCGCAGGGCGAGGCCGAGGTTGAGCAGCGCCTTCGCCTCGTGGTGGCGCTCGCCCAGCTGCCGGTAGAGGGCTACGGACTCCGTCTGGGCCCGCACCGCGTCCTCGTACCGGCCGCTCAGCTCCAGCGCCGTGCCCAGGTTGGTCAGCGTCATCGCCGCGGTGTACGGATCGCCGGCCCTGCGGCTCGTCTCGACCACCGACGTGAGCGGGGCGACCGCTTCCGAGGGTTGGCCGGCCCGGATCAGGACGAGGCCGAGGTGGCTCCGTGCCAGAGCCGCCATGTGCTCGTCGCCCAGCGATTCCAGGATGTCCATGGCCCTCGTGAGCCGGTCGATCGCCTCCCGGGGGCCGCGTTCGTCGCGGTCCATGGCGAGGGCCAGCCCGCTGTTCGACAGGGCGAGACCCGCGCTGTGCGGGTCCCCGGTCTCCTCGGCGGCCGCCAGGGCCTCTTCATGGGCCTCGACGGCGGCGCCGTACTGCCCCATGTCCCGCAGCACCATCCCCAGGTTGTTGAGCGCGATGCCCTCGCCCCTGCGGTCGCCGGCCGTCCGGCAGATGGCGATGTCCTCGGCGAAGGCCTCGGAGGCCTCCGGGAGCCTGCGCAGATCGTGCAGGGCCTTGCCGAGGTTGTTGTACGCCATGCCCCGGGCGCGCGGGTCGGTCTGCGGCGGGTAGCGGTCCAGGGCCTGCCGGAGCATGTCCACCGCCTCCTCCGGCCGGTTCATCTGCTGGTAGGTCAGGCCGAGATTGGTCAGGGTGGCCGCCGCCGCGAAGGGGTCCCCGTCGCGTTCGTGCAGGGCCAGGGCCTCCCGGTACGCGGCGGACGCGTCGTCGAAGCGGCGCAGCTCGCGCCGGGCCGTGCCCAGGTTGTTCAGGATGCCCGCCTCGGTGGCCCGCAGCACCGGATCGTCCGAGGAGCGGACGGCAGCCAGCGCGGCGCCGGCCAGTTCGGCGAACTCGTCGAAGTGCCGGCGCAAGGAGTGGAATTCGAGCAGGGACGACTGCAGGTGGACCAGCACGGCGGGCCTTCCCAGCCCCGGCGCGGCGAGGGCCGCGGCGCGCAGGTTGTGCCGTTCGGCGTCCAGCCAGGCCAGGGCCGCGTCCCGGTCGGGGAAGAGGGGGTCGGGCGGGAGTCCGGCGTCCACGTGGGTGTCGGCGGCATGGGCGTTGCCCAGGTAGTGCCGGTACAACCGCTCGGCGGCCGCCTCCCGTTCGTGCGGCTCGTCCTGGGCCCGGCACAGTTCGTCGGCGTACAGGCGCATGAGGTCGTGCATGCGCCAGCGCCCGTACGAGGGCCCGGGCTCGATGAAGTGCCCGCGCGCGAGCGGCAGCAGCAGGTCCTCCGTGTCGTCGGGCGCCGTACCGGCCAGCCGGGCCACGGCCTCGGTGGCCAGGTCGGGGCCCGGGTTGAGGGTCAGCAGCCGGAAGAGCCGGGCCTGCTCCGGCCCCAGGTGCCGGTACGAGAGGTCGAAGGCCGCGCGGACGGCGAGGTCTTCGCGGCTGAGCCGCTCCAGTCGGCGCCGGGCGTCGCCGAGGGCCGTCGCCATCGAGTGCAGCGGCCGGGCGGGGATGTCGGCCAGCAGGGCGCTGACGACGGAGAGCGCGAGGGGCAGCCGGCCGCAGAGTGCCGCCAGCTCGGCGGCCGCCGCCGGTTCGTCCGCGACCCGGGTGTCCGCGGGGCCCACGACGCTCCGCAGGTTCCGGCCGATGAGGTCCACCGCCGCCTGCTGCCCGAGGACGGAGAGGTCGAGCACGCGGGCCCCGAGGTCGCTCAGGGTGTGCCGGGAGGTGATGAGTACGGGGATGCCGGGGTCGCCCGGCAGCAGCGGCCGGACCTGGGCGCTGTCCATCGCGTTGTCCAGGACCACCAGGATCCGCCGCCCGTCCGCCGCGTAGGCGGCGAGGACGGACCGGTAGAGGGCGGCCCGCTCCTCCACGTCCTCCGGGACGTACTCGGTCGGGACGGCCAGGGCGCGGAGCAGGGAGCCGAGGGCCCGGTGGGCGCTGACGCGGCGCCTGTCGTCGTAGCCGAAGAGGTCGATGAAGAGAACGCCGCCGGGCAGCAGGTCCGCCGTGTCGAGTGCGCGGTGGGCCGTCTGGACGGCCAGCTCGGTCTTGCCCACCCCGGGCAGTCCCGCGATCACCTGGCGGGTGGCGGCGGCCGACGACGAGGGGCCGGGCCGGAGCGCCGTGAGCAGCGCTTCCGCCTCCGCCTCCCGGCCCGTGAAGGCGGGGGAAGGGGCGGGCATGCCGGTCAGGGCGGCCGGGATGGTGGCCGGGAGCTGAAGGGTCACGTTGGCGCCCTGCACCACGGCGCTGAAGTACACGCCGCCGCTGATGTGGTTGCGGATGCCCTGCTTGTCGTGTGGACCGGTCATACGTCCAACGGTAGGAGTTCGTCCTCCGGTTGGGGGACGGATGATCGGCTTTCTTTTGTGCCGGACGGGTTCGACGTGCCGCGCGACACGGTGCCGTACGAGGCCGTCACGCGCCGGCCGGCCGAGGCGTGGCCCTTCGAGGCCGGCCGGATCGACCACGCGGCCCGGTGAACGCCGAAGGGGCCCGGCACGTGGTGTGCCGGGCCCCTCTCGGTCCGTCCCTCAGCCGCGGGCGGCGCGGCGGCGGCGGGCGCCGAGCCAGGCAGCGGCCCCGCCGAGGGCGACGAGGACGGCGGCCAGGCCGGAGTACAGGCCGGTGTTCGAGTCGGCGCCGGTGTTGGCCAGGGAGCCCGTGGCGCCGGTGGCCTTGGTGTTGTTGTTCGCGGCGACGACCGCGGTGGCGGAGGACGAGGCGGACGGGGAGGGGCTGGTGGACGGCTGCGTGGTGGCGGACTTGCTCGGGGTCGGCGCCGGCGAGGTGGTGGTGGCCGGGGCGAACTGGAACTTGGCCTCGGCGCTCGCGAACGGGTAGGTGTTGCCCTCGGCGAGGCCGATCTGCGCGTTCAGGGTGACCGTGGTCTCCTTCTTCAGCGCCGACTTCGGGTCGAGCTTGGCCCGCAGGTGCACCTTGCGCTCGCCGGAGGCCTTGCCGAAGCCCTTCGCGATGTCGGGCAGACGGTGGCTGCCGTCCTTCGCGGACAGGTCCTTCCACTGGCCGTCGGTCTGGATCTGGAGCTGGACGCCTTCGAGGTCCAGGTCCAGGTAGGTGGCCAGCGCCGTGTTGAACTCGCCGTCGCCCGTGGCGCGGTAGCGCAGGTCCATCTCGCGGCACTGGTACTCGCCGGTCTTGTCCTGGCAGGGGTTGATCTGGTCGAACCAGGTCTCCAGGGTGCCGGCCTTGACCGACGGGTCCGTCTTGAAGGTCAGCGACGGGGAGCCGCCCTCCGCCACCTCGTTCTGGTAGCTCGTGGCACGCAGCTCGAAGTCACCGTTGTTGGTCGGATAGTTCTTGCCGAGGCCGATCGTGACCTTCCAGGTCAGCTTCCCGCCCGCCGGGATCTCGAAGCCCTCCGAGCCCGCCTTGCCCGCCGGGCGGAACATGCCCTGCCATTCGCCGTCCTGCTGCCCGATGGACGACTCGGTCGCCGGCGCGGTCACGCCCTCGACCTTGAAGGTCACGTCGGTCTGCTGGAGCGGGCTCGCGCCGGCCGGCTTGCCGATCATCCACGGGTGGTACGAGTGGGGCTTGTCCGAGGGGTTGGCGACCGTCAGTTCGAAGGTCTCCGTCGCACCGCCGCGGGTCAGCGGGCCGCTCGGCGCCGGGGCACCCATCGTGATCTTCAGCGCGTGCAGGTTCTCGGCGGCCGGGGCGGCGTACGCCGACAGCGGCATCAGGACGGTGCCGGCGACGGCGGCGACGACGGCGGTGGCGGCCGCGGAGCGGAGGGTACGGCGGGTGGCGGTGCGAGCGGACATGGTGGACTCCCCCCAAGGAATCACGAAGGCAGGCGAGCAGCGCAGAGCGGTGGCAGCCGGCGGAGCAGACGGAGAAGCGGAACAGACGTGCGAGATGCCGCGGCAGAGCGCCGGGGCGGGTGGTGCGGGGTTTTCGCTCTCGCGCCGGATCGTTTTCCCTCGGCCGCTGCTGCGATGAACTGATCTTCACACATCGTGGATCACCAATCCATCGCCCGTGTGTCACCGCTGTGCAACAGGGGCCGGAAGCGCCCTTCCACCCTCCCTGAGCTGCGAAAACGATGCTTCGCATTCCGCTTTCCGTGCCGCGGACCGCTACGCGCCCAGGTGCTCCAGCGACCCCGCCGGATACGGCGTCTCCACGGGCAGCAGGGCCCGCGCCGCGGCCTCGTCGCCGGACCGGACCAGGCCGTGGATCTCCCGTGCCAGCGGGGTCACATCGCGGATGGAGACCGTCCACTCGTCGGCGTACGCCCGCGAGGCCGGCCCGGACAGGCCCAGCTGGAGCGAGCGGTGGTCCAGCGGGTTCAGGTGCAGGTCGCGCTCCGGGTCCCACTGGACGCGGGCGGGGGAGTCGCGCAGGGCCCGCTGCCAGGCCTCGTGGTCGGTGTGGGTGCCGCGTTCGTAGTGGGACAGGCAGGCGTGGCGCAGCGCGTGGTCGAAGCCCGCGCGGGTGATCTCGACGGCCAGCACCGTCTCCTGGTCGGCCTTGGTGGCCCAGCCACAGCGGTACATCATCCACAGGAACGACGGCTTGATCCACGTCATCCGCTCCCGCTTCCAGGCGGGCGGGAACCGGCCGTCGCGGGCCGCGGGCAGCCCCAGCGCGGGCGCGTACGCCTGGTAGACGGTCACCGTGGTGTCGGTGTGGGCGGCCCTGATCTGCCGGTTGTTCTGTTTGTTCTGCGCTTCTTGCATGCGGCCAGGGTGCTCGGTGGGGATGCCGTGCCGCGAGCCGTTTTACAGGTGCTCCTGCGCTTTACAGGTGCTCCTCCGCCAGCTCCGCGACCCCCGTGATCCGGTGCAGCGCGTACGTCCGCACCTCGTCCGCCGTGTGGTCGTACCCCGTGACGAAGCCGCCCTCCACCCGGACCGGGGCGATGACCCGCTGGCTCGCCGCGCCGTCCGCGTTCACGTACCCGATCCACACCGCCGACCCGGTCAGCGCGGCCGCCTGCACCGTGGCCAGGGTCTCCGCCGCGCTCGTGCGGGGGAGTTCGCCCGGTACGACGGATGCCGCGGCCGGCGCCTTGCGCACCGCCGTCGCCGCCAGATCGCCCGCGCGGATCGCCCGTACGGCCGCGCCCAGCAGCGTCGCGTCCGGTACCGGCGGCCCGTCCGGCACCGGGACCGGCGCCGAGCGCGCCGGCGTCCGGTGGGCGTCGGCCCGCGCCACGACCACGTCCCCGGTCAGCGACTCGGCCGCCGGGGCGTAGCCCATCGCCCGCAACCCGTCGAGCAGGGCGCCCGGTTCGGCCTGCGCCGCCAGCACCGTCGGAGCCAGGCGCCGCAGCCCCAGCCCGGCGGACCGCCGGTCGGCCAGGATCTCGTTCAGCATGCCGTCGTCGTCGCAGCGCACGTACGAGGAGGCCACGCCGACCCGCAGGTGCCCGTGCCGCCGGGCCACGTCGTCGATCAGGTACGCCAGCGGCTGCGGAACCGGCGTGATGCTGTGCTCGGCGAGGAAGGCGTGCAGGTCGGAGGCGGTCCGCCCGGAGTCCAGGGCCCGCCGTACGGAGCCGGGCGTGAAGCGGTAGACGGTCGCCCCGCCCTTGGACTCCACGTCCGCGAGGACGGCCAGCACATCGCCGAGCGCCCGGCGCAGCGGCCCCGGGGCCACCGCCGTCAGGTCGGCCTGGAGCAGTACGTGGTCCACCGGCTCCGGAAACAGCGGCGCCAGCAGCGGCGCCGGATCGCGGTGCTCCAGCAGCGCGCGGCCGTGCGCCGCGAGCGCGCCGCGGCCGGTCACGCCGAGCACCTCGGCCTCGGTCAGCGTCCACCGCGCGAGGTGGGCGCGCAGCACGCTCGTCCCCCGTACCGGCCGCTCCCAGCCGAGCCGCGCGAGCAGCGTGTCGGTGTCGGCGGAGCCGCCCTCGGGCAGGGCGGCGAGGAGTTCGAGGACGCGTCGGCGCACCTCGGGGGCGGCGGAGCGGTCGAGTTCGGGGCCCAGCGCGGACAGGGTGCGGCCCTTGGCGTCCTGATCGCCGACCAGGCCGGCGGTCCGGGTGGCCGGCAGCCAGGCCTCGGCGAGGGCCGACCACCGCTCGGCGGGCGGGAGTTCCACCCAGTCGTCAAAGGCAGGGGTGGGCGCGTACCGCTCGTCCGCCTCCCCGTCGCTGGCCAGCAGCCCGGCCGCGTAGGCGAGTTCGATCCAGAACGCGGCCGCCGGCTCGGTGGCGTCCAGGGTGGCCGCGGTCCGCTTCAGGTCCCGTACGGACAGTCCGCCGGCCCGCAGCACCGGCGGCCCGGCGTGCTCCCAGGACTTCACCAGCTCCTCGACGGTGGCCAGCGCGGCCAGCGCCTGCCCGGCCGCGTTGGCGTCCACAAGCTGTGGACGGTGCTCGCGGTGCGCCGGCACCGCCGGGGCCAGCGGCTCCGTCTCCCGGTGCGCGAGGCCGCCGCGCAGGTGCAGCGCCACCTCGCGGGGCAGTACGACGGTCCGCGCCGACGCCGGCAGCAGCAGCCCGCGGTCGCGCAGCCAGCGCACGGGCGGGGTCGGGTTCGGCGTGACCTCCCCGTACGGAGGCCCCCACACGAGCCGGCCGAGCACCTGGTGGGCCTCGGCGGGGGCCTTGTCCAGCAGCGCCGACATCCGCTCCGGGTCGGTGAACAGGCTGGTCAGCGCCGTCACCGCGGACACCGGGTCGTGCGTGGCGGGCAGCCCGGCGGCCGCCACGATCTCCTGGATCCGCGTCGGCGACATCCCGGCGGTGGCCTCCGCGACGGTCGGCCCGAGGCCGGTCGGGGAGGGCCGGCCGGCGGACGGCGCGAGCAGCTCGCGGGCGGTGCGGACCAGCCGCAGCCGCTCGTCGTCGCCCCACACCAGGGCCTGGTCGCGCAGGGTGGCCACGGCGCGCGGGAGTTCGGCGCGGGCGCCGTTGTCCTCGCCGAACTCCCGCGCGCCGGGTCCGCTGCCGTGCTCGCCGGCCAGCAGCGACTCCAGCACCGGGTACGGGCACGGGTCCGGGGCCACCGCGAGGGCCTCCGCCGTCTGCAGCGCGAACCGGTCGAGCCGGTCCAGCGCGCGGACCACCGAGGCCCGGGTGCCGGCCCGCGTGGCCAGCTGCGTCATGTCACCCGGCACCGGGCCGAGCAGGTCCGGGCGCGCGTGCAGCAGCGTGGCGAGCGACGCGTCGTCGCGGGCGCGCAGCGCCTCGGCGAGGGAGCGCGGGGCGCTGCTCGCTGTGGCGCTTCCCGCAGCACTGCTGGGCTCGGGCAGCTCAGGCACGGTCGCCTCCATGGTCGCGTCGGCCGGTCCCCATCCGGCCAACGGTATCCGCTGAGCCCTCGGCCGCTCCACGGGCGCACGCGCTACCTTTCCGGTGGGTGGTACGGGAGGAGCCGGGCATGGGGATCGAGAGCGACCATCTGGTCTACGAATATCTGAGCCGGGTCGGGGACTTGGCGCAGCGGCGGCAGCTGTCCTCCGGGGACCGGATGCGGCTGGTGGCGGGGTTGCGGGACGAGATCGACCGGCGGCGCGCCAAGTACGAGCCGGAGACCCCGGCGGCCGTACGGCGCATCCTGGAGCGGATCGGTACGCCGGAGGAGGTCCTCGACGGCATGGGCGCGTCGCCGGCTCCCGAGACGCGGGCCGCCACCCCGGAGCCGGCTCCGGCGGTGCCGACCCAGCGGGGGCCCGGCCGGCTGCGCCGCAAGGCCGTGCCGGAGCCGCGCCCGGCGGACACCGCTCCCGCGCCGCCGCACCTGGCCGGGCTCGACGAACTCGGCGCCGACGGCGGGGCGGAGCCCGACTGGTGGCGCGTCGCGCCGGGCCCGTTCGGCGCCGGTCCGCAGGTGGAGGGCTTCGCGGGCGGGGTGGAGATCCCGGAGCTGTTCAGGAACCCGCTGGAGGAGGAGAAGAAGCCGGAGCCCGCGGCCGGTCCCGAGGGTGCGCCCGGCGCCGAGGGCGGTTCGGCCGTACGGGGCCTCGTACGGTTCCTGAAGCAGCGCCGGAAGGCCAAGGCGGACGCCAGGGCGGCGGCCGGGGCGGCGGCCGGTCCACAGGCGCCGGCCACCGCCCCGCGCCCGAAGCCGCACGCCTTCCTGCTGCTGGCCGCGGCCGTGCTCGTCGCGGGCGCGGTCACCGGCTCCTGGCTGCTGCTGATCGGCGGCTGGCTGCTCGCGTACGCCTCGCGGGTGCTGGGGCCGGCCGAGCGCAAGGCGGTCGTGTTCGGGCTGCCCGGGGCCGTCTTCGCGGGTGCCGTGGTGTGGCTGTGGGGCCGCCTGGAGGGCCGCTGGGGCGCGCCGCTGACGGACGAGGGGCTGGGCGGGGTCTTCCAGGGCATGTGGCCCTGGCTGGCCCGGGGCGCGGCCGTCGCCTCGGCCCTCTACCTGGCCTGGCGCTCCCGCCGCCGCTGAGGGCCGAGGCTTATGCCGGCGGGCTCCACGGGGCCGACGGGACGATCAGCGGGGAGCCCGTCACCGGGTCCGGGATGACGATCGCGTCGAGGCCGAACACCTCGCGCACCAGCTCGGCGGTCACCACCGACGACGGCGGGCCCTGCGCCACCACCCGGCCCGCCTTCATCGCGACCAGGTGGTCCGCGTAGCGCGCCGCCTGGTTCAGGTCGTGCAGCACCGCGACGACCGTGCGCCCGCGGTCGTGGTTGAGCTGGCGGACCAGGTCCAGCACCTCCACCTGGTGCGCGATGTCCAGGAACGTCGTCGGCTCGTCCAGGAGCAGCAGCTCCGTGTCCTGGGCCAGGGCCATGGCGATCCAGACCCGCTGGCGCTGCCCGCCCGACAGCGCGTCGACCGGCCGGTCCGCCAGGCCGGCGACCGACGTACGGGCCATCGCGTCGGCCACCGCCCGCTCGTCCGCCTCCGACCACTGCTGCCACCACCGCTGGTGCGGCTGGCGCCCGCGCGCCACCAGGTCGGCGACCGTGATCGCCTCGGGGGCCGTCGGGGACTGCGGGAGCAGGCCGATCGTCTGCGCGATCCGCCGGGTGGGCAGGGAGGACAGGGCCGCGCCGTCGAGCAGCACCGCGCCCGCGCGCGGCCGCAGCAGCCGCCCGAGCGCGCGCAGCGTCGTCGACTTGCCGCACGCGTTCGGGCCGACGATCACCGTCACCTTCCCGTCCGGCACCGCCAGGTCCAGGTCCTCCACGACCACGCGGTCCTCGTACGCGAGCGTCAGCCCGCTCGCCGCCAGACGGCTCACGACTCTCCTCCGGTACGCAGGCCGGTACGGCTGCGGACGATCAGCCAGATCAGGTACGGGGCCCCCACGGCGGCCGTCAGCACGCCCACCGGGAGCTCGGTCGGGGACAGCAGCCGCCGGGCCAGCAGATCGCCGAGTACGACGATCACCGCTCCCGTCAGCGCCGAGCACAACAGCGGGATCTGCGCCGTCCGCGTCATGCGGCGGGCGATCTGCGGGGCCAGCAGGGCCACGAAGTCCACCGGGCCCGCAGCTCCCGTGGCCACCGAGGCCAGCACCACGCCGAGCGCGATCAGGCCCAGGCGGACCCGGCCCAGCCGGACGCCCAGCGCGGTCGCCGTGTCGTCGTCCAGCGAGACCGTGCGCTGGGCCCGCGCGGCCCACAGGACGCCGGGCAGCAGCGCCAGCAGCACCCAGGCCAGCGGTCCGGCGACGTCCCAGCCACGCCCGTTGAGGGAGCCGGTCATCCAGATCTGCGCCTGCTGGGCCACCAGGTAGTCGCCCTTGGTCATCAGCAGCGTGGTCACCGACCGCAGGGCGATCGCGAAGCCGATGCCGATGAGCACGAACCGGGCCGCGTGCAGGCCGCCGCGCCAGGCGAAGACGTACACGAGCGCCGCCGCGAGCACCCCGCCGAGCACCGAGAGGTACGGCAGGACGGCGTACGAGGAGACGCCGAAGGTCAGCGCGGCGACGGTGACGGCGCCCGCGCCCTGGCTGATGCCGATGATGTCGGGGGAGGCCAGCGGATTGCGGGCCACGCTCTGGATCAGCGCGCCGGCGACCCCGAAGGCGAGGCCGACCAGCAGGCCGGTCGCCATCCGGGGCAGCCGCAGCGTCCCGACGACGAACGCGTCCGGGGAGGGCTGCCCCAGCAGGACCTCGACCACCTCGGCGGGGGCGGTGAACGACTCCCCGACCGACAGGTACGCCACGCACACGGCGGCCAGCGAGGCCGCCAGCCCGGCCGCGACCGCGGCGGCGCGGCGGTGCAGCAGGAAGGACCCCCGCCCGGCCCGGACGAGCGCGTACCCCGCCGGAACCACGCAGACGCCGCTCACGCGGCCACCGCCTTGCGCCGCACCAGCGTGACCAGGAACGGCACCCCGATCAGCGCCGTCATCACCCCGGCCGGCACCTCGCCCGGCGGCACCACGACCCGCCCGATCACATCGGCGACCAGCAGCATCACCGGCCCGATCAGCGCAGCCATCGGCAGCACCCAGCGGTGGTCGCCGCCGACCACCGCCCGCGCGATGTGCGGCACCGCGAGCCCGATGAACGCGATCGGCCCGGCCGCCGCGACCCCGGCGCCGGTCAGCACGGTGGCCCCGAGACCGCCGACGACCCGTACGACGGCCACGTTCTGGCCCAGCCCCGTCGCCACGTCCTCGCCGAGCGCGAGCGCGTCCAGGCCGCGCGCCACGAAGACCACCAGGACCGCGCCGAACAGCAGGAACGGCCAGATCCGGTGGACCACCTCGAAGTCCCGGCCGGCCAGCGAACCGACCTGCCAGAACCGGAACTCGTCCAGCGTCGACGCCTTCGTCGTCAGCACCGCCATCGTCACCGACACCAGCAGCGCGTTGATCGCGGCCCCGCCCAGCGCCAGCTTCACGGGGGTCGCGCCCCCGCGCCCGCCGGAGGCGACCGCGTACACCGCGACCGCGGCGACCGCCGCCCCGGCGAAGGCGAACCACACGTACCCGCCCAGCGTGTGCACCCCCGCGAAGGAGATGGCGCAGACGACGGCGACCCCGGCGCCCTGGCTGATGCCGAGAATGCCGGGGTCGGCTATCGGATTGCGGGTGATGCCCTGGAGCGCGGTGCCCGCGAGGGCTAGGGCCGCGCCGACCATCAGGGCTATCAGGGTGCGCGGGACGCGCAGCGTACGGACGACGTCGGCGTCGGGCCCGCCCGCACCCCGCAGGAGCGCGTCGAACACCTCGCCGGGCGGTATGGAGCGGGCGCCGACGGAGAGGCTCAGGATCACGGCGCACACCAGCGCGGCGCTCCCGGCCGCGGTCCACGCGGTACGACGGACCGTCAGGGCACGTGTGACGGGGGCCACGCGCGGGACGGGGGCCACGGGGGCGGGCGCTGACATGTCACCAAATTTCACTGTCCGGTAAGGCGAGGCTAAGTCTATGTTCCCGCCCGGCGGCCCCGGCTCGGCACAATGGGTGCATGAGCTCCGAGACCCCCGCCGTGCCCGCAGTGCCCGCCGTGCCCGCCGCGTCCGCCCAGCTGACGGTCGGCTTCGACCTCGACATGACCCTCATCGATTCGCGCCCCGGAATCAAGGCCGCCTACCAGGCGCTTTCGGCCGAGACGGGTACGTTCATCGATGCCGACGAGGCGGTCACGCGGCTCGGTCCGCCGCTGGACGAGGAGCTCGCGTACTGGTTCCCGGAGGCGGAGATCCCCGCCATGGCCGACCGCTACCGGGAGATCTACCCCGCACACGCCATCGAGCCGACCCCCGCGATGCCCGGCGCCCGCGAGGCGATCGAGGCCGTCCAGGCGCTCGGCGGCCGCGCGATCGTCGTCACGGCCAAGCACGAGCCCAACGCCCGGCTGCACCTCGCGCACCTCGGCATCGAGCCGGACGCGGTCGTCGGCTGGCTGTGGGCCGAGGCCAAGGCGGGCGCGCTGCGCGAGTACGGGGCGCAGGTCTACGTCGGCGACCACGTGGGCGACGTACGCGGGGCCCGTACGGCCGGTGCGCTGTCGGTGGCGGTGCCGACCGGCCCGTGCCCCGAGCCGGAACTGCGGGAGGCGGGCGCCGACGTGGTGCTGCCGGACCTCACCGCGCTGCCGCAGTGGCTCGCGGAGTACGTCCGCACGCAGGCGGTCTGAGCCCGCGGGTCCGACCCCCGAGGTCCGGCCCGAGGGGGCGTCAGGCCTGGGACGCCCGGGCGGCCCGGCGCTGGGCAGCCGCCGAGCGCAGCACGCCCGCGGCGGAGATCAGGAAGCCGACGCCCATCAGCATGCACACGGCCCACGCGTACGACGGGAACGGGTCGACGTCCAGGAACAGCGGGGCCATCGTCGCGAGGGTCGCCACGGCGCCCACGATGAACACGATGCCACCGGCGCGCACCAGGCCGTCGCCCGGCCGCGCTTCGTCGGAATGAGGAGTAACAGTCACCTCACCAGGGTAGTTCCCTGGCCGAAGCAGCCGACAGCGCAGCCGAAGTGCGAAGAGCCGGCGAAGGACCGGGGAACGTCTTGTCTCCTGTGAAACGCCCACTAGCCTGGATACGGCGGGTCACCATGACCCGCTGCGCTGTTGTCCGGACCCGCCGCGCGGAGTGCCGGACCCCGACGAGCACAAGGACAGAGGACGGACGTGCCTACCGGCAAGGTCAAGTGGTTCAACAGTGAGAAGGGCTTCGGCTTTCTCTCCCGCGACGACGGCGGAGACGTCTTCGTCCACTCGTCGGTGCTCCCGGCCGGGGTCGACGCCCTCAAGCCCGGCCAGCGCGTCGAGTTCGGCGTAGTCGCCGGACAGCGCGGTGACCAGGCGCTTTCCGTGACGGTGCTGGACCCGGCGCCCTCGGTCGCGGCCGCTCAGCGCCGCAAGCCCGACGAGCTCGCCTCGATCGTGCAGGACCTCACGACCCTGCTGGAGAACATCACTCCGATGCTGGAGCGCGGCCGCTACCCCGACAAGGTGCACGGCACGAAGATCGCCGGCCTGCTGCGCGCGGTGGCCGACCAGCTCGACGTCTGAGCCCGTACCGAGCCCGTACGCACGACGGTGCCCCGGCCCTCCGAGAGGGCCGGGGCACCGTCGCAGGTACGTGAAAACGGCCGGGAAGCGGCCTGAAACGGCCTACGGGAAGTCCAGCGCCCCCGGCGCGATGGCCGGTACCAGACCCTCCGCCGCGGCCCGCGTCAACAGCCCGCGCACCGCCGCGTAACCGGAATCGCCCAGGTCGGCGGTGAACTCGTTGACGTACAGCCCGATGTGCTGGTCGGCGACGGCCGGGTCCAGCTCCTGCGCGTGGGCGCGGACGTACGGGCGGGAAGCCTCCGGGTCGTCCCATGCCATCCGGACCGACGTACGGGCCGACTCGGCCAGCGCGTGCAACGTCTCGGCGCCCAGCGAGCGCTTCGCGATGATCGCGCCGAGCGGGATCGGCAGGCCGGTCGTGGACTCCCAGTGCTCGCCCATGTCGGCCAGGCAGTGCAGCCCGTAGTCCTGGTACGTGAACCGGGCCTCGTGGATGACCAGTCCGGCGTCGACCCGGCCGTCGCGGACGGCCGGCATGATCTCGTGGAACGGCAGCACGACCACCTTGCCGACGCCCTCGGGCAGCACGTCCGCGGCCCACAGCCGGAACAGCAGGTAGGCGGTGGAGCGTTCGCTGGGCACGGCGACGGTCTTGCCGGCCAGGTCCACCCCCGCCTCGCGCGTCAGGACGAGCGGTCCGCAACCACGCCCGAGCGCCCCGCCGCACGGCAGCAGGGCGTACTCCTCCAGCACCCACGGCAGCACGGCGTACGACACCTTCAGCACGTCCAGCTCGCCGCGCTCGGCCATGCCGTTGGTGATGTCGATGTCGGCGAAGGTGACGTCGAGGCCGGGCGCGCCCGGGACCCGGCCGTGGGCCCAGGCGTCGAAGACGAACGTGTCGTTCGGGCAGGGCGAATAGGCGATGGCGAGCGGTCCGGCGGGTCGTCCGGCGGGCCGGTCAGCGGTGCTCATGGCGTTCTCCCCAGGTGACGAGTACGGGCCCCAGGGCGCGGAATCCGGCGGTGAGCGCGGCCAGCGCGTCCCCGATCCGCCAGGCGTCGCGGTCGCGGGGGCCGACGGCGTTGGACACGGCGCGGATCTCCAGTACGGGCAGCCCGTGGGCGGCGGCCGCCTCGGCGACTCCGAAGCCCTCCATGGCCTCGGCCCCGGCGAGCGGATGCCGGGCGGCGAGCCGGGCCGCGCCCTCGGCGGTGCCGGTGACGGTGGAGACGGTCAGCACGGGGGCGAGCAGCGCCCCGGTGGCCTCGGCGGCGCGGGCGGCGAGCTCGGCGGGCGGCAGGTGGACGCTGTGCCCGAAGCCGAGCTGCTGTACGTCGAGGAAGCCGTCGGGGGTCTCGGCCCCGAGGTCGGCGGCGACGACGGCGTCGGCGACCACGAGGGAGCCGACCGGGGCGGCGGGCGCGAACCCGCCGCCGATCCCGGCGGATACGACGAGGGAGTACTCGGCCAGCGCGAGCGCGGTGGCCGTGGCGGCCGCGGCGGCGGCCGGCCCCACCCCGCCGACGAGGACGTCGGCGGCGAGGCCGGGCAGATCGCGCCGGGAGAGGAGGTATCCGCCGGGAAGGGCGCGCGGCTCCGGCGTCACCGGGTCCGGATGAGGGGGGGACCCGGTCAGGCCACTGACGACGGAGTCTGCCTCCGCCGCCACCGCGGTCACGATGAGCGCGCGCACCGTCGGTACGTGGCTACTTGAGCTTGACGTTGTAGGCCCAGACGGCGAGCGGCTTGCCGTCCTCGCCGACCTGGACGATGTTCAGCTTCTTGGAGGACGGGGCCTCGCCCTGGCCGCCGGTGGCGAAGAGGTCGGCGCCCGGGAAGCTGCGGTAGGTGTTGGAGGAGGGCTCGGTGATCGGCTGGCCGTCCAGGACCGCCTGCCACCGCTTGCCGTCCTCGACGACATCCGGCTCGACGCCCAGACGCAGGGTGTCCCCGCGGCCGTAGTCGATGGTCTTGGCGTCCTTCATATCGGTGAGGCACTCCTGGACCTTGTCCATGGAGAGCTCCTTGGCGTCGGAGCAGACGGCCTCGGTGGACACCGACGACGTGCCGACCGTCACGGTGGCCAGCGGCGTCGGCTTGTCGCAGGCGGAGAGAAGGAGGAGGCCGGCGGACACGGCTCCGAGGGCCGCGACGCTGCGGCGGCCCCTACCCGAGAAAAGCGGTGCGGTCATGAGCCGAAGGCTATCGGGCCACCCCGCTCCGCCGCCGCACGGGGGTGTCCGTGGCCTGCCGCGCGGCGCGCGGCACGCCCCGGCCCGGCCGGTTTGCCCGGCATGATCCACAAGAAACCCCGCCGGACACGCCGCCGGACACCCCGCCGGACACGCCCTACGCCACTCGGGGGCGGGGGGAGCCGGACTGGTGGTGGCGGGGGGCGGAGAGGCGGCCGCGCAGGGCCATCACGGTGCCCGCCGCGACGATCGCCGCGGCCACGGCCATGCCCAGGACCCCGTTCAGCGGCAGCACGATGCCGATCGCGCCGCCCAGCACCCACGCCATCTGGAGCAGCGTCTCCGAACGGGCGAACGCGGACGTCCGTACGGCCTCGGGCACGTCCCGCTGGATCATCGCGTCCAGCGACAGCTTGGCCAGCGCCTGGCAGAAGCCCGCGGTGGCCCCCAGCACGGCCATGAACAGCCCGCTGAAGAACACCGCCGCCATGATCGCGACCCCCAGGGTCACCGACAGCACCGACGCGATGATCGTCTCCGGGGCCCGCGCCCGCAGCCACGCCCCCGCCGCCGTCCCGCAGGCGTTCCCGAGGCCCGCCGAGACGCCCACGATGCCCAGCGAGACCGCCGCGCTCTGTCCGGCGAGCGGGTGCTCGCGCAGCAGGAACGCCAGGAAGAAGATCAGGAACCCGGACAGCGCGCGCATCGAGGCGTTCGCCAGCAGGCCGCACAGCACCGACGGGCTCACCGTGCGCAGGCCCGGCTTGCGCGAGTGCGGTTCGTGCGTGGACAGCCGGGCCCGCCGCTCGCCCTTGGCCTCGTCCACCTTGTGCGGCAGCGAGAACGCCGCGAACGTGCCCCAGACGAAGATGGCGCAGGCCCCGTACAGCGGCCACGGCGGGCCGATGGCGTGCAGCCCCGCCGCGACGGGCGCCGCCGCGCCGGTGGCGAGCAGGCCCGCCAGGGTGACCCGGGAGTTCGCCTTGACGAGTGAGAAATTCGGCGGGAGCAGCCGCGGCACCACCGCGCTGCGGACCACCCCGTACGCCTTGGACGCGACCAGTACGCCCAGCGCCGCCGGATAGAGCTCCAGCCCGCCCGTGGCCACCGCGCCCGACATCATCACCGCGAGCAGCGCCCGCGCGAGCATCGCGCAGGCCATCGCGGCCCGCCGGCCGTGTGGCAGCCGGTCCAGCGCCGGGCCGATCACCGGGGCCAGGACGGTGAAGGGGGCCATGGTGATCGCCAGGTACAGGGCGACACGGCCGCGTGCCTCGTCCGTGGGTACCGAGAAGAACACCGTCGAGGCCAGCGCCACGGTGATCATCACATCGCCGGCGCCGTTGATGGCGTGCAGCTCGATCAGCTTGCCGAGACCCGATTCACCCGCCCCGTGCGCGTGCGTGGCCCGCCGGATCCCGCGCGCCGTACCGGTGAAGGGGCGCTGCAGGGCACGCCCGACGGCCCGGCCGGCCCGCCTGGCCGGTCCCGAGCCGTCGCGGGACGACCGTACGGGTGCCACACCCGCCATAGTGCCCCACGCGCCCCTGCCGGTCCCGTCCCGGCGCGTTACGGGCGCCCGACGGATCGCCGTCGGGCCGGCGTCGGGCCGGCGTCGGGAGGTCGTAGGGGCGATGTCGGCACACGGTCTCGTCCGCGAATCGGACCTTGCATGTGGGCCCAAGGCGTCGGAGGAGGTAGCGTGCGTAGCGCGCCACCGGCGGTTGCTCTCGGCCGCGCGCCTCTTCGCTATCCCGCAGAATGGATGGCAGGTAGGTGCGCCCGAGGCCGATCGGGTGCGGACGTCGACGCGGCCCTCTGGTCCGCTCCGCCCGCGCCACGTACGGACAGGACCGACGGGTCGTTCAGGACGACAGTACGGACGGCGCACTCGTGAGACGGCGTAGGAGAGAACGAGACCTGTGAGTGCTGCGACGACGCGAAGCCGTACCCCCGACCGCCTGTGCGCCGAGGCGGTAGACCTCGCCCGCACGGCGGCCGAGGAAGCCGCCGCTCCCTCCGTGGTGGGCGAGCACGTCTCCGCCGTGGCGGAGGGCGGCCGGGTCGTCACGCACTTCTTCGAGTGCAAGGACCCCGGCTACCGGGGCTGGCGCTGGGCCGTCACCGTCACGCGCGCCTCCCGCGCCAAGAACGTCACCCTCGACGAAACGGTGCTGCTTCCCGGCGACGACGCCCTCCTCGCCCCCGAGTGGGTGCCGTGGAGCGAGCGGCTGCGCCCGGGCGACATGGGCCCCGGCGACCTGCTGCCCACCGACGCCGAGGACCTGCGGCTGGAGCCGGGCTGGTCGGGCGAGGACGCGCCGCCGCCGAACTCGGTCGTCTCCACCGAAATGGCCGAACTGGTCGAGGCCGAGGACGCCGACGTCACCGACCGCGCCGTGGTCCCCGTACGGGGCTCCATCACCTCCGTCGCCGAGGAGCTCGGCATGCGGCGCGCCCGGGTCCTGTCCCGGTACGGGCTGCACAGCGCCGCCGACCGCTGGGACGAGTCCTTCGGCGCCAAGACCCCGATGGCGCAGGCCGCGCCCGCCTCCTGCGTCTCCTGCGGGTTCCTCGTCGCCATCGGCGGCTCGCTGGGCCAGGCCTTCGGGGTCTGCGCCAACGAGTTCGGCCCGGCCGACGGGCACCTCGTCTCGCTCTCGTACGGCTGCGGCGGCCACTCGGAGGCCGCGGTCATGCCGAAGCCGCTGCGCCCGGCGCCGCCGGTGCTCGACTCGATGGCCACGGACGAGTTCCCGCTGCGCCCGGCCCCCGACACGGGCTCGGTCCCCTCGACGGACCTCCCGGCCGCGGACCTCGGGCACTCGTAGTCGTACGGAGCGACGGCCGTCCCCCGGCGGCGTACCCTCGGCGCATGGGGGAAGACGGCATGGTGGGGCTGGACGGCCGGGTGACCGGGACGGTGGGCCCCGGGCTCGTGGGCGAGGTGATCGTCCGCATCCGGGGCGGCGCGGAGCACTTCCTCGCCCATCCGGCGCACGGGACGGGCCGGCTGCCGGTCGGAACGGTCGTGACCGTCGTCGAGTACCTGCCGCCGCGCACGGTGTACGTGATGGCGGCGTACGACAACTGAGCCCCGGTGCCACCTGGGCGGATGTGGTTCGTATCAAGATGGCGACAAGAAAGCGCCAGCGTCTTCTTAACGGCCCGCCGCAGGAGCACACTCGCCCTCGTCAGTGTCGAACGGCACTGCGATAAGGGGGCGTTGCCGATGGCTATCGGCGTCGTGGCGGGAATCGTTCTCGCCGCAATCCTGGCCTTGATCGGCCTGTTCAAGCTCATGTGGCGAGTGGCCGAACCGAACGAGGCACTCGTCATCTCCGGCTCCACGCACCGCACCGAGGGCATCGGCGAGGGCATGGGGTTCCGGATCGTCACCGGGCGCGGAACCCTCGTGGTCCCCGGTGTGCAGGCGGTGCGCAAGCTCTCGCTGGACCTCAACGAGACCCAGCTGAACGTGGACTGCGTGACCCACCAGGGCATCCCGCTGCGGGTCAAGGGCGTCGTGATCTTCAAGATCGGCGACGACCTCGTGTCCATCGCGAACGCGGCGCGCCGCTTCCTGGACCAGCAGAAGATGATGCCCGAGCGGGTGCACATCGTCTTCGCCGGCCATCTGCGGTCCATCGTGGGCGGGTTGACGGTCGAGGACATGATCCGCGACCGGGAGAAGCTGACGGGGCAGACCCGGGCGGCCTGCGGTACGGAGATGGAGAAGCTCGGCCTGATCGTCGACTCGCTCCAGATCCACGAGATCGAGGACCCGACGGGCTACATCAAGAACCTGGCGATGCCGCACGCGGCCGCCGTCCAGCGGGACGCGCGCATCGCGCAGGCCGAGGCGAACCGTTTGGCCACCGAGGCCGAGCAGACCGCCTTCGCGCGGATGGCGGAGGCCACCCGCGACAGCGAGATCCTCCAGGCCGGCTACCAGGCCGAGCGCGACAAGGCCGCCGCGACCGCCCGCCAGGCGGGCCCGCTCTCGGAGGCCGCGGCCCGCCAGGAGGTCGTCGTACAGGAGACCCGCGTCGCCGAGCTCGAAGCCCACCGGCGCGAGCAGCAGCTCCAGGCGGACGTACGCAAGCCCGCGGACGCGGCGGCGTACGAGACCCGCACCCGCGCCGAGGCGGAGCGCGACGCCCGCATCTCGGCGGCGCAGGCCAAGGCCAAGGAGACCGAGCTGGCGGCCGCGGCCGAAGCCACGCGCGTCACGACGGCGGCGACCGCGGACGCGGCGGCCACCGAGGCCCGGGGTCTGGCGGCCGCGAAGGCCACCCGGGCGACCGGTGAGGCCGAGGCCGCTGCCACCCAGGCGAAGGGGCTCGCGGTCGCGGCGTCGGCGAAGGCGAAGGGCCTCGCCGAGGCCGACGCCATCAAGGCGCGCGCCGCCGCACTGGCCGAGAACCAGGAGGCGGTCGTCGCCCAGCAGCTCGCCGAGAACTGGCCGGCGATCGTGGAGGCGGGCGCGGGTGCCTTCGGCAACGTGGAGCACATGGTCCTCCTGAACGGCGCGGAGGGCATGTCGGAGATGTTCGCCAAGGCGCTGACCATGGGCGGCACGGGCCTGGGCCTGGCCCGCCAGCTGCTCTCGTCGATGTCCCAGCCGGCCGCCGCCCCGGACACCACCCCGGTGAACGGCAAGACGCCGGCGTCGTCGACGGCTCAGCAGATCCCGATCGCGGACGCGTAACCCGCCCGGCGCGAGCCTGACCCGTCGTCCGGGTTAGGCTCGCGCCCATGAGGCTGTTCGCCGCGTTGATGCCGCCCCAGCAGGCCGTCGAGGAGCTGCGCGAAGCCGTGGCCCCCCTCCGGGACGACCGGCTGCGCTGGACGGGGGAGGCGGGCTGGCACTTCACCCTCGCCTTCATGGGCGAGGTGCGCGAGGAGCTCCTGGTGGACCTGCACGCCCGCCTGGCCCGCGCCGCCCACCGCACCGAACCCTTCAGCCTGCGCATCCACGGCTCCGGGCACTTCGGCGACCGGGCCCTGTGGGTCGGCGCGGCCGGCGGGCTCGACCCGATGCGGATGCTCGCCGAGCGCGCCGACGCCGCCGCCCGCCGGGCCGGGGTGCCGATGGAGCACCACCGCCGCTACACCCCCCACCTCACCCTGGCCCGCAGCCGCACCGGCGCCGACATGCACCCGTACGTCGAGGCCCTGGCGGGCTTCGAGGGCACGCCCTGGCGGGCCGGGGAGCTCAGCCTGGTCCGCAGCAACCTCCCGACGGGCGGGATCCCCGGGGAGCAGCCCCGCTACGAGGTGGTCGAGGCCTGGCCGCTGGCCGCCTGAGGCCCCTCGGTACGGGAACCCCGGCGCCCGCGTTACGCTCGACGGGTGGATCCCAAGACCCGAAACCGTGTGATGGCCGGTGTACTCGTGCTGATGTTCGTCGTAGTGGCCGTGGCAGCCGCCGTGGGCCAGTAGCCGCGCCCCGGACGGCGACCCGCCGACGGCATCCCGCCCGCGCGGGCCCTTGCCTGGAGTGGACTCCAGGCGATTGGCTTGGGGTTCATGAAGTACACACAGCTCGGACGCACCGGACTCAAGGTCAGCCGACTTGTACTCGGCACGATGAACTTCGGTCCGCAGACAGACGAACCCACCAGCCACTCGATCATGGATGCCGCGCTCGGCGCGGGCCTGAACTTCTTCGACACCGCCAACGTCTACGGCTGGGGCGAGAACAAGGGCCGCACCGAGGAGATCCTCGGCACCTGGTTCGCCCAGGGCGGCGGCCGGCGGGACAAGACCGTGCTGGCCACCAAGGTGTACGGGAACATGGCCGGCGAAGGCGACCCGTGGCCCAACTACGACCGGCTCTCGGCGCTGAACATCCGCCGGGCCGTCGAGGCCAGCCTCAAGCGGCTCCAGACGGACTACATCGACCTCTACCAGTTCCACCACGTCGACCGCCGGACTCCGTTCGAGGAGATCTGGCAGGCCGTCGACGTGCTGATCCAGCAGGGCAAGGTGCTGTACGCCGGGTCGTCGAACTTCCCCGGCTACAAGATCGCCCAGGCCAACGAGGCGGCCGCCCGGCGCGGTTCGGTCGGGCTGGTCAGCGAGCAGTGCCTGTACAACCTCGCCGAGCGGCGCGCCGAGATGGAGATCGTCCCGGCCGCGCAGGAGTACGGGCTCGGGGTGATCCCGTGGTCCCCGCTGAACGGGGGGCTGCTGGGCGGCGTCATCAAGAAGGAGGTCGAGGGCGGCCGCCGCGCCTCCGGGCGCTCCGCGGACGCCCTGGCCAACACCTCCGTACGGGCGCAGGTGCAGGCGTACGAGGACCTGCTCGACAAGCACGGCCTGGAGCCCGGCGAGACGGCGCTGGCGTGGCTGCTGACCCGGCCCGGGGTGACGGGGCCGATCGTGGGTCCCCGTACGGCGGAGCAGCTGGAGAGCGCGCTGCGGGCGCTGGACCTGGAGCTGTCGGACGAGGTGCTCTCCGGCCTGGACGAGGTCTTCCCCGGCCCGGGGCCCTCGCCCGAGGCCTTCGCCTGGTGATCCGGCCGAGGTGACGGCGCGACCGGTCCGCGCCCCGGTGCGGGGCGCCGACCGGTCGCGGACCGCGGCGCGGATCAGTCGCGGGGGAACTCGGAGGTGTCGAGCTTCAGGCCCTCCACCGCGTCCGTGAGGTCGATCTCGTCCCCGAAGGCGATCTTCGTCTCCGTGGCGTAGTCCCCGTCCTTGGGCCGGGTGTGGAGCACGCAGCGGCGGGTGTACGGATCGACGATGAGGTACGCGGGCACTTCGGCGGTGGCGTACGCGGCCTTCTTGGGGCCGTAGTCGTTCGCCGCGGTGCCCTTGGAGATCACCTCGGCGACGAATTCCACGTCCTCGTGGCGCCAGTGAGCCGACTCGTCCTTCGTGGCATCGGTACTGAGCAGCGCGACGTCCGGCGCGAACCCGTTCAGCCGACCCGGGAAGTCGATGCGTACGTCCGAGAGGGCTTTGACCCCCATGCCGAACTCGTCTTCCAGTGCACGGACGATCCTGCGGATGATCTCCCAGTGCGTGTCCCGCTGCGGCGACATGTAGACGGTCCCCTCGACGATCTCGACCTTCAATCCCTCGGGGACGGGCTCAAGCGCCTCGAACATCTCGTCCAAGGCATGCTCGCTGCTGATGTCGGCCATCTCGATCCTGTCGGTCTCCACGACGGTCATCGTGGCGCTCCTCCCCGCTGCCGCGCAGTCGCGGGCAGCCGCGTAGTACAACGATACGCACGGAGACAGGGCCACGGCCGGAATGCCGGGTGCGGCCCTACGGGGTGTCAGAGGGTTCGGTAGGGGCCGCCGATGCCCCAGGCCTGGTGCAGGACCGCCGCGAACTCCCCGGCCAGGCGGTGTTCGCCCGAGGCGTTGGGGTGGGTGCCGTCGTACGTGTCGTGCGCGATCTCGTACGCGGCCGGGCGCGCGGCCAGCAGGATCGGCGAGGCGTCGGTCGACAGGTCGGCGACGGCCTTCGCGAGGAGCTCGTTGAACCGGGCCACCTCGGCCGCGAACGGCGCGTCGGACTCGGCCCGCACGTTCGGGATGACCGGGAGCAGGACCATCCGGATGTCCGGCCGGGCCGCCCGGGCCTCCGCGATGAAGCGGCGGGCGTTGGCCGCGGTCTCCTCGGCGCCGGTGTAGAAGCCGAGGTCGATCAGGCCGAGGGAGACGAGCAGCACGTCGGGCTCGCCGGAGCGGACGGCGGAGCCGATGAGGGGGGCCATGTGCTGCCAGCCCTCGCCCCAGCCGGCGAGGTGGCGGCGGGCGTGCTCCGGGAAGCCGGGGTCGGCGTACGCGTGGCTGACCGGCTCGTTCGCGACAGTGTCGAAGAGCGCGGTGCGCGGGCCGACGATCTCGTACGGGCCGCCCGGGACGGCACCCAGGTGCTGCCACATCCGGTAGCGCCAGGTGTAGTCGCCGGCGCGTCCGATGGTCATGGAATCGCCGACGAACATGAAACGCATCCGGTCATCATCGCGGATCACGCGCCGGGAGCCCCTGTGATGCCGGACACGCGGGGCGGGCTGGCACGCTTGGGGTATGCGCCTGCTGCCGTTGACCGCCGTCATTGCCCTTGTCGTGCTGCCGGGTTCGGCCGCCGCCGCTGCCGAGTCGTCCGTCGCAGGCTCGTCCGTCGCCCGGTCGTCCGCCGCCGGCGCCTCCGGGTTCACGATCACCGATCCGCGGATCAAGGAGTCGAGCGGGCTGGCGGCGAGCCGGATCCACCCGGGCGTGTACTGGACGCACAACGACAGCGACGACGGCCCGTACGTCTACGCGGTGGACTCGGCGACGGGCAAGACCGTGGCGAGGGTGACGCTGACGGGCGTGGGCACCCCGCGCGACGTCGAGGCGATCTCGCTGGGCCCGGACGGGCAGCTGTACGTCGGCGACATCGGGGACAACCTGAACGGGACCTGGGACCACGTCTGGATCTACCGCTTCCCGGAGCCGAAGCAGCTGGCCGATGTCACGGTCAAGGCCGAGCAGTTCACGGTGAAGTACGCGGACGGGGCGCGCAACGCGGAGGCGCTGATGGTGCATCCGGTGACGGGCCGGGTCTACATCGCGAGCAAGAGCGAGGACAAGGGCGGGCTGTACGAGGGGCCGGAGAAGCTGTCGGCTTCGGGGACGAACGTGTTCCGGCGGATCGCGGACCTGCCGTGGGTGACGGACGGGGCGTTCTCCCCGGACGGCGGCCGACTGACGCTGCGCGGCTACTTCTTCGCGAAGACCTATCCCTGGAAGGACGGGAAGCCGGAGGGCGAGGGCGAGCGGGTGGACGCGCCGTGGCAGGGGCAGGCCGAGTCGGTGACGTACTCGGCGGACGGTACGACGCTGCTGTTCGGATCGGAGGGGGAGTCGAGCCGGGTGGTGGCGGTTCCGGTGAAGGCGGCATCGGCGTCCGGCGGCTCGGCGGCCCCGGCGAAGCCGGGCGCGACCCCGGCCGCCGGTGCCCCCGGCCCTGCGGGTGAGCAGGGCGGGGGCGGCTTCACGAAGGGCGCGGCCGTCCTGGCCGTGGGCACGGTCCTGGTCCTCGGAGCCAAGCGGCTCCTGCGCCGCAAGCCGCGCGACTGACGACAGGGCCTCAGGCCGCCGTCACCAGCTCGCGGGGGCGGGGCGACGGGACGAACGTGACTCCGCGGCGGCTCACGCTCAGGCGGAGGTTGCCGACCCGGGACAGGATCACCGCGATCGTCGCGGCGGCGGCCAGGGAGGCGAGGCCGCCCGCGGCCATGCCGATCCGGGCCCCGTACGTGTCCGTCACCCAGCCGACGACCGGCGCACCGATCGGGGTGCCGCCGGTGAACACCATCATGTACAGCGCCATCACCCGGCCCCGCATCTCGGGGTCGGTGGCCATCTGGACGCTCGCGTTCGCGGTGACGTTGACCGTCAGACCGAACATCCCGATCGGCACCAGCAGCGCCGCGAACAGCCAGAAGCCGGGCGCGAAGGCCGTCACGACCTCCAGTGCGGAGAACAGGACGGCGGCCGCGACCAGCAGCCGCAGCCGCGAGTGCCCGCGCCGGGCCGCCAGCAGCGCGCCCGCCAGGGAGCCCGCGGCGATCAGCGTGTTGAAGAGCCCGTACGTGCCCGCGTCCCCGTGGAACACGTCGCTGACGAACGCCGACAGCCAGATCGGGAAGTTGAACCCGAAGGTGCCGATGAAGCCCACCAGCACGATCGGCCAGATCAGCTCGGGGCGGCCGGCGACGTACCGCAGACCCTCCCGCAGTTGCCCCTTGGCGCGCGGCTGCGGCTCGACCGGGTGCAGTTCGCGGGTCCGCATCAGGAGCAGGCCGGCGACGGGCGCGGCGAAGGACAGCCCGTTCAGCAGGAAGGCCCAGCCGACGCCGACGGCGGTGATCAGCACACCGGCGATCGCCGGGCCGACCAGCCGCGCGGACTGGAAGTTCGCGGAGTTCAGGCTGACGGCGTTGGCGAGCTGCTCCTTGCCGACCATCTCGGAGACGAACGTCTGCCGCGCGGGGTTGTCCACGACGGTGACGAGGCCGAGCAGGAAGGCCGCGAGGTACACGTGCCAGACCTGGACGTGTCCGGCGAGGGTGAGGGCGGCCAGGGCGACACCGGTCAGGCCCATCAGGGTCTGCGTGGCGATCAGCAGCGGCCGCTTGGGCAGCCGGTCCGCGAGTACGCCTCCGTAGAGGCCGAACACCATCATCGGCAGGAACTGCAGCGCGATCGTGATGCCGACGGCCGAAGCCGAGCCGGTCAGGGACAGGACCAGCCAGTCCTGGGCGATGCGCTGCATCCAGGTGCCGGTGTTGGAGACGGCCTGTCCCGTGGCGAAGAGCCGGTAGTTCCGGATCTTCAGCGAGCTGAACATCGAGTTGTTCTTGCCCGTGGAGCGTATGGAGCGTGTGGAGCGTATGGAGCCCGTGGAGTGCGCGGCGCACTCGGTGGTAGTGGTGGATGTATGGCCGGGTGCGGAATCTGCTCCGGTTCCCGTACTCAAAAGCGTTCGCCTCCTGGCGTCGTTCCTTACAAGTGCGCGAGCTTCTCCAGGACGGGCGCGGCCTCGCGCAGCTTGGCCCATTCGTCCTCGGTGAGCTCGGCCGCGAGCCCGGCCAGGAAGGCGTTCCGCTTGCGACGGCTCTCCTCGAGCATCGCTTCGGCCTCCTCGGTCTGGGTGACCACCTTCTGGCGGCGGTCGTCCGGGTGCGGCTGCAGCCTGACCAGTCCCTTGGCCTCCAGCAGCGCCACGATGCGCGTCATCGACGGCGGCTGGACGTGCTCGCGCCGGGCCAGCTCACCGGGGGTGGCCTGGCCGCAGCGGGCGAGGGTGCCCAGGACCGACATCTCGGTCGGGCTCAGCGATTCGTCGACGCGCTGGTGCTTGAGGCGCCGGCCCAGCCGCATGACGGCGGAGCGGAGGTCGTTCACGGCGGCAGCGTCGTCGCCATGGGTAAGGTCGAGCATCTCTTTAGACTACCTCATTACTCTCTCTAAGGAACGCCATTTAAGCGTGTCACTCGTACGGGTGAGTCCGCAGCGGAAAGTGACACGCGTCCACGTCCTGTGCCACGACTCTTTCGCCATGGGGACACACGTGCTGAGCATGCGCATAGACGGGGAGCTGCTCGACCGCCTCCGGACTCATGCCGCGAAACGCGGAATGAGCGTCCAGGACTATGTCGTCCGGACGCTCATTCGCGATGACTTCGACGAGCGCTTCAAGGCGGCCGTCGACGAGACGGAGAAGTTCTACGGGCTGACGTGAGTGACGCGAGCCCGTGGATGCTTACGTGAGGCCGAGGGCCGGCATCGCGTAGTAGAAGACGAACACCGCCGACACGACGTACAGGGCCGCCGGGACCTCACGGCCCCGGCCGGTAGCCAGCCGCAGCACGCAGAAGGCGATGAAGCCGAAGCCGATGCCGTTGGTGATCGAGTACGTGAACGGCATCATCACCATGGCCAGGAAGGCCGGGACGGCGATGGTGAAGTCGCTCCAGTCGATGTCCCTGACCGAGCCCGCCAGGATCAGGAAGCCGACCGCCACGAGGGCGGGCGTGGCCGCCTGGGACGGGACCATGGTGGCGAGCGGGGTCAGGAACAGGGCCACGGTGAAGAGGCCGCCGGTCACGACGTTGGCGAGGCCCGTACGGGCGCCTTCGCCGACGCCGGCCGTGGACTCCACGAAGCAGGTGGTCGCCGAGGACGAGGTGGCGCCGCCGGAGGCGACGGCCAGGCCGTCGATGAGCAGCACCTTGTTGATGCCGGGGAAGTTGCCGTCCTTGTCGATCAGCTTGGCCTCGTCGCCGACGCCGAGGATCGTGCCCATCGCGTCGAAGAAGCAGGACAGCAGCACGGTGAAGACGAAGAGGATGCCGGTCAGCAGGCCGACCTTGCCGAAGCCGCCGAACAGGCTGACCTGGCCGACGAGCCCGAAGTCGGGCGCGGCCACCGGGTTGCCCGGCCACTCGGGGACGGTCAGGCCCCAGCCCGAGTCCGGCAGCCCGGCGATCAGCTGGACGGCGACGGCGATGACGGTCATGACCACGATGGAGATCAGGATCGCGCCGGGCGTCTTGCGGATCAGCAGGGCGAGGGTCAGCAGGACGCCGACGATGAAGATCAGGACGGGCCAGCCGTGCAGGTGGCCGCCGGTGCCGAGGGTGAGCGGCACGGTGGTGTGCGCGGCGTCTGGGATGCGGGTGACGAAGCCCGAGTCGACCAGGCCGATCAGCATGATGAACAGGCCGATGCCGATCGCGATGCCCTTGCGCAGGCCGATCGGGACGGCGTTCATGACCCGCTCGCGCAGGCCGGTGGCGACCAGCAGCATCACGACGAAGCCGGCCAGGACCACCATGCCCATGGCGTCGGGCCAGCTCATGCGCGGGGCGAGCTGGAGGGCGACGACGGTGTTGACGCCGAGGCCGGCGGCGAGCGCGATCGGGACGTTGCCGATGACGCCCATGAGGAGCGTGGTGAAGGCCGCCGTCAGGACGGTGGCGGTCACGAGCTGGCCGCTGTCGAGCTGGTGCCCGTACATGTCCTTCGCGCTGCCCAGGATGATCGGGTTCAGCACGATGATGTAGGCCATCGCGAAGAAGGTGGCGAAACCGCCTCGGACCTCGCGGGCGACCGTGGAGCCGCGCTCGGAGATCTTGAAGTGGCGGTCCAGGGCGGACCCGCCGCGCGGGGCGGGGTCCGGGAGGGTGGGCGCGGGGGCGGGGGCCGACGTGCTCATGCGGTCCTCTGGGTCTTCATCGCGGGGGCATTGAGTGATTCATACGAAGAAAATGGGCCATGCCCACACCGTTTCAGTATGAACACATGAACGAAAGCCCGTCCATCTCCGCGCGTAGACCCCGTTTCGACGCACCTAGACTTGGGGTCATGGCGAAATGGACTGCGAAGCACGAGGCGCCCGCGCCCCTTGAGGGCCCGATCGTCGCGACCGTCACCGGCGGCACGATCCTGTGGTTCGTCATGTTCCTGGCCCAGCTCCCGTTCTACGGCTGGTTCGCCGACCGGGACCTGCTGTGGTGGGTCTGGTGCTGCGCGGCCGGCGGGTTCCTCGGCCTGATCGGCCTCTGGTACGTCCGGGGCCGCGACGCCGCGCTCAAGCGGCACGCGGCCGAGCTGGCCGCGCGGGACGAGGAGAGCGGCGCCACCGACTGAGGGGGACCATGGGTCCGCGGACCCATGGAGACCAAGGGACGATTCGGGTCATCCCGAAGTCGGATCTTCGGACTTCTCGGCGGGTGAAGCGGTAGAACCCCCTTTACCGTCGAAAGCATGACGCAGCGGGCAGACATTGAACCCAACGGTTCCGAGCCGGGTGGCGGCGGGCCCGGCGGCGCGGCCATCGACGCGGGAGCCGAGCTGGATCCGGTACACCCGGTCCGGCCGCCCGCACCCCGGTTCAAGCCCGCAGGCCTGACGACCGCCGAAGTCGCCGAGCGCGTCGCCCGCGGAGCCGTCAACGACGTGCCCGTACGCAGCAGCCGCTCCACCACCGAGATCGTCCGCGCCAACGTCTTCACCCGGTTCAACGCCATCATCGGCGTGCTCTGGGTGGTCATGCTCATCGTCGCGCCGCTCCAGGACAGCCTGTTCGGCTACGTGATCATCGCGAACACCGGCATCGGCATCATCCAGGAGATGCGGGCCAAGAAGACCCTGGACGGCCTCGCCGTCATCGGCGAGGCCAAACCCAGCGTCCGCCGCGACGGCCGGACCGCCGAGATCTCCACCTCCGAGATCGTCCTCGACGACGTCATCGAGCTCGGCCCCGGCGACAAGGTCGTCGTCGACGGCTCCGTCGGCGAGGCCGAGGGCCTGGAGATCGACGAGTCCCTGCTCACCGGCGAGGCCGACCCCGTCCTGAAGAAGCCCGGCGACCCCGTCATGTCCGGGTCCTTCGTCGTCGCCGGCGGAGGCGCGTTCACCGCCACCAAGGTCGGCCGGGAGGCCTACGCCGCCCAGTTGGCCGAAGAGGCCACCCGCTTCACGCTCGTCCACTCCGAGCTGCGCTCCGGCATCTCCACCATCCTCAAGTACGTCACCTGGATGATGATCCCGACCTCGATCGGCCTGATCATCAGCCAGCTCGTCGTCAAGGACAACAACCTCAAGGACGCCATCGCCCGCACGGTCGGCGGCATCGTCCCGATGATCCCCGAGGGCCTCGTCCTGCTGACCTCCGTCGCCTTCGCGATCGGCGTCATCCGGCTCGGCCGCCAGCAGTGCCTGGTACAGGAACTCCCGGCCATCGAGGGCCTCGCCCGCGTCGACGTGGTCTGCCTCGACAAGACCGGCACCCTCACCGAGGGCGGCATGGACGTCACCGAGCTCCGCCCGCTCGGCGGCGCGGAGCCCGCGTACGTCAAAAGGGTGCTCGGCGCGCTCGGCGAGTCCGACCCCCGCCCCAACGCCAGCCTCCAGGCGATCATCGACGCCTACCCGGACAGCGCCGAGTGGCGGTGCACCGAGTCCCTGCCGTTCTCCTCCGCCCGCAAGTACAGCGGCGCCAGCTTCAGCGAGGGCGACGGCGAGAACAACACCTGGCTGCTCGGCGCCCCCGACGTGCTCCTCCCGGCCGGAGACCCGGCCCTCGACGAGATCAACGGCCTCAACGAGCAGGGCCTGCGCGTCCTGCTGCTCGCCCGGGCCGCGCGCGAGCTCGACGACCCGGCCGTCGGGGCCGGGGTCAAGCCGACCGCCCTGATCGTCCTGGAACAGCGGCTGCGCCCCGACGCGGCCGACACCCTGCGCTACTTCGAGGACCAGAAGGTCCACGCGAAGGTCATCTCCGGCGACAACGCGGTCTCGGTGGGGGCGGTGGCCGGCAAGCTGGGCCTGCCGGGCGCCGAGAACACGGTCGACGCGCGCAAGCTGCCGGCCGAGCAGGCCGAGATGGCCAAGGTCCTCGACGAGAACGCCGTCTTCGGGCGGGTCACCCCGCAGCAGAAGCGCGACATGGTCGGCGCGCTGCAGTCCAAGGGCCACACGGTCGCGATGACGGGCGACGGCGTCAACGACGTCCTGGCCCTCAAGGACGCCGACATCGGCGTGAGCATGGGGTCCGGCTCGGAGGCCACCCGCGCGGTCGCCCAGATCGTCCTCCTGAACAACAGCTTCTCCACGCTCCCCTCGGTGGTCGCCGAGGGCCGCCGGGTCATCGGCAACATCACCCGCGTCGCGACCCTCTTCCTGACGAAGACCGTCTACTCGGTGCTGCTGGCCATCCTGGTGGTCTGCTTCCAGGTCGAGTACCCCTTCCTGCCGCGCCACCTGACGCTGCTGTCCACCCTGACCATCGGCATCCCGGCCTTCTTCCTGGCGCTGGCGCCGAACAAGGAGCGCGCGAAGCCGCACTTCGTGAAACGGGTGATGCGGTACGCGATCCCGGGCGGCGTGATCGCGGCGGTGGCCACCTTCGTGACGTACCTGGTGGCCCGCCACCACTACACGGGCCCGGAGGCCCTCCAGGCCGAGACCAGCGCGGCGACGCTGACGCTGTTCCTGACCTCGATGTGGGTCCTGGTGATCATCGCCCGCCCGTACACGTGGTGGCGGGTGGTCCTGGTCGGCTCGATGGGCGGCGCCTTCCTGATCGTCCTGGTCGTCCCCTGGCTCCAGAACTTCTTCGAGCTGAAGCTGGTCGGCACCGAACTCCCCTGGACGGCGGTCGCCATCGCGGCCGCCGCCTCGGCCCTGATCGAACTCACCTTCCGCTGGGTCAACCGCAGGTTCCCGGCCTGAGCTCCGATCGGGGCACGCCGGCCCGTGGCGCGGCCGATCAAATGTCAGTGCGACCCGGTGGTCCTTGTGGGAGATTACGGCTGCTCGGCAGTCCGAAATTCCCAGGGGGGACGACCAGATGACACTTGCCCGCGCACTACCCATGGCCGCTGTGGCCCTGGCGCTCGGCGTTGCGGCCGCGGTGCCGGCGGCTGCGGCCGGCGACCCGGCGGCGCCCGCGGTCACCGCGCCCCGGACCAGCCCCACTCCCGGCTTCGCCGGTGAGGACCGCTACTCCGACTGCGACACCAACCCGTACTCCGGATCCGGCGCGGGCTGGGTCGGCCTGGGTGACCTCACGTTCCGCGCCAGGGCCACCTCGCCGGCGGGTGCGCAGGTCCAGACGACGTTCCAGCTCTGGGACACCGCGTACGGGGGCAAGCGCACCGACCAGGCGTCCATCTGGACCACGTGGCCCGAGGCCAGCACGTCCTTCGGCCGCGACCAGTTCGTGGACGGCGGCCAGTACGCGTGGCGGGCACGCGCCACCGACGGGAAGCTGACCAGCCCTTACACGCCCTGGTGCTACTTCCGGGTGGACCACACACCGCCTTCCGCCGAGATCACCACGGACGCGACTCCCAAGAAGGTCGGCGAGGAGGCGACCTTCACGCTGAAGGGCACGGACACCGGCTCGGAGATCGCCTGCGCCCGCTGGCGCACCACCTCGACGCCCAGCGTCGGCTGGCGCTGCTCGGACGAGGCGAAGGACTCCCACATCGTCCGCCTGACGGACGGCTCCCTGGACATCAAGGTCAAGCCCGAGACCTGGGGCAGCCAGGCGGTCTACCTCCAGACGATGGACAACGCGGGCAACGTCTCCCAGGACGCGAGCGCCTACTACTACGCCCAGCAGAGCACCGCCCCCGCCGCCTTCGGCGACATCGACGCCGACGGCAAGCCGGACGTCCTCGTCCCGGACGCGTCCGGCAACCTCCGCAAGTGGGGTTCGAACCCGCTGGACACCGCCAACGCGCGCGCCCTCGCCGCCCCGGGCGGCAGCGGGAGCTGGGCGGGGGTCCAGTACGGCCACCGCGGGACCCTGAGCTACCAGCAGGTCGACGATCTGGTCGCCCACGTGCCCGGGGGCTCTGCCCTGTACGTCTTCCACAACGGCGGCAGCGGTCTGTTCACGGAGCAGGGACCGACCCTCGCCTACAAGCCCGACATCTGCCGGAGCGCGGACCGCCGCGTCATCGACTGCGCGGAGCACGGTATCGGCTCCGACTGGTCGAAGGCAACGCAGTTCGCGGTGTTCGGATCACCTCGAGGCGACAGCCCGTTCGAGGGCGTCCTCCCGGACACCTCGGTGCTGTTCGTCGAGAACGGCCGTCTGTGGCTGGTGGAGCGCGGATTCGCGAACGGGCTGAACGACGAGGCAGTCCTCGTCTCGGGTGACGACACCCGCTGGGACGGCTACGAGCTGCTCACCCCGGGCCGAGCCCAGGGCACCGACTTCCCCACCCTGTGGGCCCGTTCTCAGACGAACGGCACGATCCGCGCCTTCTCCATCGCCGGCACCCCGGACGCCCCGGACTTCTCCGCCTTCGCCGACCCGGCCGCCGGGCCGGCCCTGGCCACCCTGGCGCCTGGCGCGCACCCGCGCGTCGGCTCCGACGGCGACCTCACCGGTGACGGCCTGCCGGACCTCTGGTCCGCGGACGCCTCCGGGAAGGTCACCGTCTTCCCCGGTACGGGCACGACGACTCCGCACCCGACGGTCACGGGCTTCGGCCCGGCCGTCTGACGGAGGGGCCGGCCGTCAGTCGAACCAGCGGTCGCGGGCCAGTTCCGGGGTGCGGGAGGGGTCTTCCAGGAGGGCGGCCACCTCGAAGCGGCGGGGCCATTGGGCCGCCGACCAGGCGAGGCCCGCGGCCACGCCCTCCAGGGTGGCGGCGTGCAGGGTGCCGTCCGGGGTGCGGCGCCAGTCGAGTTCCACGCCGCCCGCGATCAGCTCCTCGTGCTCCAGGTAGGTCGCCGGGGTCGAGGGGCCCAGGAGGATCCGGACCGACTCCGGGACCCCGTGCTCCTCGCCCGGCGTCGTGACCTCCGCCGGGACCGTCTCCGAGAGGCGGCGGACCTGGAGCAGCTCCGCCAGGTCGGCCGCGCGGGCCGGGGCCACCGGGAGGAGGGGGAGCCCCTCGGCCAGGGGCAGCAGGTCCGGGGCGTCCGCGATCACGGCCTCCGCCGCGTCGACCACGACGACCTCGCCGTCCACCACCGCGCGCAGCTCGTCCGGGAGCGTGACCTGCTCGGGGTCCAGCTCGGCCAGGGCGCCGTAGAGGGCGTGCAGCTGGCGGTCCGACACCTCGCGGTCCGGGTCGGCGAGCCGGCCCAGGAGCTCGGCGGCGCCGCCGGGTTCGTCCAGCAGGGCCGGCACGGTCGTGCGTACGCCGAGCGCCCGCAGGACCTGCTCGTCCTCGAAGCCCGTCGCGTCCGCCGGGGTGTAGAGGCCCGCCAGCAGCGGGTCGCCGCCCGCCGCCCGCAGCCCCGCCGGGCGGCGGCCGTCGAGCACCGGGTGGTCGCGCAGCCACCAGGCGGTGTACGGGCGCACCGACTGCGTGGTGCCGTCCGGCAGCAGCACCCGTACGGGCTGGGTCAGCGCGTCGCGCAGCGGCGGCTGCGCGAGCATGGCCAGGGCCTGGGGCCAGCAGTCGTCGTCGACCAGGTCGAGGTCGCGGACCGCGACGAGTTCCGTGGCCACGGGCGGCAGCGGGGTGTCCGGGAGCTGGTCCAGCACGTCCTCGCACCACACGTCCACCGCGTCCAGCAGCCCCGCGTCGTCCGGCTCGGCGAAGTCCCCGTCGCGCGGCTCCAGTTCGTCCGGGTCGAGGACCACGTCGGTGGCGCGGACCAGCTGGAAGGCGGCCAGCACCCCGCAGGCGGTCAGCGGCTGCGCGCCCCACTTGTCGGCCAGTTCGCCGTCCACGTACGGGACTTCGTCCTCGCGGATCACCGAGGCCAGCGGCGAGCCCGGCAGCAGCAGCTCGCCCGCGGGCGTGAGCTCCCCGTCCTCGTCCGGCAGGGCCAGCGCGCCCAGCCACGGCTCGTCGCCCGGCGCCAGGTCGGCGTCCCGGACCAGGCCCAGGACCACCTCCGCCAGCTCGTCGGCGTCGAGGGCGTCCTCGTCCCAGATCTCCCCGGCGTCGAGGGAGGCGGCCACCGCGGCCCGCACCTGCGGGGTCGTCAGCACGGCGCGCGGCGTCGCCGGGAGCGCTCCGAGGCGCTCCAGCAGCGGGTGCGCCGCGTCCGGGTGGGCCACCTTCAGCCCCATCCGGGCCAGGTCCTTCGGGGTGTCCGCGTCGGGCAGCAGTACGTGCCGGGGGCCGATCGTGGTCCGCCCGTCGGCCAGCGGCACCGGCAGGCCCGAGAGCCGGTCCGGATCCACCCCCGCCAGGGTGTCGTACAGCCGGTGCCACCACTCGGGGGTGCGCTCGATGCCCGCGATCCGCTCGATGGCGTCGCCCAGCGGCAGCCGGCCCACGCCCAGCGTGCGCAGCTCGGGGCGGCGCTCCAGCCCGGCGGGCAGCAGGGTCGGCAGCACCTCGGCGAGGACCCGTACGGTGTCGGCTCCCGCGCCCTCCACCACCTCGGCCTCGAAGGGGCGCAGGGCGGAGCGCTCCTCGGCGTGCTCGGCGGGGGCCGCCGGGGCGAGGAACGCCGTACGCGGCAGCCGCCGGAGTACGGCGGCGCGCAGCGCCCCGTCCAGCGGGCCCTGGCCGAGCGGCCCGGGTACGAGGTCCACCAGCGCGGTAGTCACCGGGTCCCAGGCGCCCAGCAGTTCGGCGTACGCATCGGCCGCGCGCTCCACCAGGAAGTCGGTCAGCGGCCCCGGCGCGGGGTGCCGGCGGGCGGTGTCCAGCGGCAGCGTCGCGATGAGCAGGGCCGGGATGCCCAGCGGCTCGTCGGTCGGGGTCGGCGCGTGCACCACGGGTGCGGTGGCCGGGCGTACGGGAGCGCCGTCGGTGTCCACGGGCACGGCCCAGGACACCGTGGCGGACGGAGCGCCAGCGGCGGGTCTCGCCCGTGGCGCCCGCCGCTCCGGCGCCTCCCGCCGCGTCCTCGATGACGGTGTACGGGCCCTCGTCGCGGCGGCGGAGCGTACGGGTGCCCTCCTGCGGGGTCTCCACGACGATCTCGGCGAGCCCCGGCAGGGTCAGCAGCAGCGCGTCGTCGATGCCGGCCAGCAGCCGCTGCACCAGGTCCCCGGCGGCGGCGTCGCGCAGCGGGAGGACGACCACGGTGTCGTAGCCGTCGGGGGCGGTGCCCTCGGCGGGCAGCGGCAGCCGCAGCAGGGGGACGTGCCCGTCGCGGCGGCGCAGTTCGTCGCCGAGGCCGGGGCTGCCGTTGGCGGCGTCGCGGGCCAGCTCGCGGGCCTCGGCCAGGGACCAGCGGACACCGCCGTGGCGGCCGAGCACGGCGGGCTCGTCGGACACCGCGAGGACGGCCGCGAAGCCGACGCCGAAGCGGCCCACGGTGTCGGCGGAGCCGCTCGTGCCGGTCGACCCGCCGGACCCGCTCGCCCCTGCGGGCTCCCGCTTCGCGGAGGCCCGCAGGGTGCTCAGCGATTCCACGCCCGTCGCGTCCAGCGGGGCACCGGTGTTGGCGACGGCCAGCACGCCGTGCCCGCCCTCGCCGGAGTGCAGGGTGAGCCGCAGCCGGCCGGGCACCGCGGCCCGGGCCGCGGCGTCGGCGGCGTTCTGCGCCAGCTCGACGACGAGCCGGTCGCGGTAGCCGCCGAGGGCCAGGTCCTCCTCGGCGTTGGCGTCCTCGCGGAAGCGGGCCGGGCCCGCGCCCCAGGAGTCGAGCACCCCGCGCCGCAGCCGGGCCGTGCCGAAGGGGTCCGCGCCGCCCTGGGCCGCCGTCACTCGCACGCTCACGCCGCTGCCTCCATGCTGTCCTGCACCGCACTGCATTCACCGAGTGCCGAATGCCGAGGTCCTGAAGGTATCGCGTACGGGTCCCGGTGGTCGGGGCGGCCGGGCCCACGGCGGACCGCCGGCTCAGCGGCGTCCGGTGAGGTGTGCGAAGACGACGACGTTGGAGTCCCAGTGGCGGTCGGCGGTGAGGCTGCCGCCGCAGGTGATCAGGCGGAGTTGGGCCGAGCCGTGGGTGTCCCCGTAGACCTTGTCCGTGGGGAAGCCGTCCTTCTTGTACGTGTCGACCGCGTCGACGGCGAAGACGGCGGTGGTGCCGTCGGCCCGGCGGACCTCGATCTTCTCGTCCTTCTTCAGGGTCTTGAGGTTGAAGAAGACGGCCTTCGGGGCCTGCGGTGTGTCCATGTGGCCGACGATGGCCGCGGCTCCCGGCTCACCCGGGGTCGGGCCGTCCTTGTACCAGGCGGCGTCGTCCGGTTTGGCGAAGTCCGGCTCCTGCATCACGCCTTGGGCGTCGAGGCCGACCGTGTCGAGCCGTGCGTCGACCTTGATGTCCGGGATCTCGATGCGGTCCGGGACGGACGGGGGCAGCGCGGAGGCCGCCTTGGCGTTCGCGGGGGAGGCCCCGGCGGCCCCGGCGGCGCCGTCCGCCGACGCCGAGCAGCCGGAGGCGAGGACGGCGGCGAGGGCCGCGGCGCCCGCCAGGGCGGCCGCACGGCGTGCGCGGCCGCCCCGGCGGGGAGGGGTGGGCTGCTGCTCAGGCATGGCCGGCCGTGGCTCCGGGGAGGGGGCCGGCCGGGGCCTGGCCGGTGTTGACGGAGCCCTTGGGCTTCTTGTGCTCGCTCGGCTTCAGCGGCGTCACCGGCTTGACGTCGGGCTTGCCGCCGCCCGCCTCGGTGGAGAACTTGACGGTGTCGAACTCCTTGCCGCCCGCGAAGGCGTGCACGCCGTAGTAGCCCGTCTTGACGTCCTTGGCGACGACCGCGGTCCCGGTCCAGGTGCCGTGGCCGTCGCTCTTCAGGTTGACCTGGCCGCCGAACGCGTCGGAGGTGACGTACGCGTTCTTCACGTCGGCCGCCGTCTTGATCGTGACCCCGACCTTGTCGCCGGGGCGGCCGGAGTCCGCCGACAGCTTCAGGGAGGCCGTCGGGGTGGGCTTCGGGGCATCGGCCTTGACGGTCAGCTGGGCGGTGGCCTGGAGCTTGCCGCCGTCCGGGCCCGTGCCCGTCAGGCTCACGCCGTAGTTGCCGTCCGCGACCTTGGCGATCCTCGCGGTGCCGGTCCAGGTGCCGTCGCCGGCCGGGCTCAGCCGTACGTCCTCCAGCGCCTTGGAGGAGACCGACAGGGCCGTGGAGCCCTTGGGGGCCTTCACGGTGACCTTGACCTCGTCGCCCGGCTTGCCGGACGGGACGGACAGCTGAAGGGACGCGGAGCCGTCGCTGCTGCCGGCGCCGTGGCTGCCCGAGGGGGACGGACTCGCATCGGCGGCGAACACGGGGGCGGCGGCGCCGAGGGCCAGCGTCGAGGTGAGGGCTATGGCCGCGAGGGTGACTGCCTTGCGCATGGGATTCCTCCTGAACGGGAGGCCGGGGTTCTTTCCCGGCACACCTGACATGAGGTGCATTCCGGGCGCTTGGTTGCGGCCCCGCGCGGGCCCTCGCGGGGCACCTGCCGAAGGTCCTTCGACATAAAGCCGCAGGCCGCGCACCCACCAAGGGGGCGCCGTTTACAGGCTCTTTGCCCCGATTTTTGGGACCAAAGTCCCGGGGCTGGGCTGTCGCCGGCGCGCAACGACGGAGCCCCTGGCGACAGTCGGTCGCCAGGGGCTCGAACGGTGCCGCTCAGGCCGTGGTCAGAGCTGCTCGATCACGTAGTCGATGCACGCGGTCAGCGCCTGCACGTCCGCCGGGTCGATCGCCGGGAACATCGCGATACGGAGCTGGTTGCGGCCGAGCTTGCGGTACGGCTCGGTGTCCACGATGCCGTTGGCGCGCAGCACCTTGGCGACGGCGGCCGCGTCGATGTCGTCCGAGAAGTCGATCGTGCCGATGACGGCGGAGCGCTTGTCGGCGTCCTTCACGAACGGGGTGGCGTACTTCGACGCCTCGGCCCAGCCGTACAGGTGGCGCGCGCTGGCCGCCGTACGGCCGGTCGTGAACTCCAGGCCGCCCTGGGAGTTCATCCACTCCAGCTGCTGGTCCAGCAGGAAGAGGGTGGACAGGGCCGGGGTGTTGTACGTCTGGTTCTTCAGCGAGTTGTCGATCGCCGTCGGCAGCGAGAAGAACTCGGGGATGTGACGCCCGGACGCGTGGATCCGCGCCGCGCGCTCCAGGGCCGCCGGGGAGAACGCCGCCAGCCACAGGCCGCCGTCGGAGGCGAAGGACTTCTGCGGGGCGAAGTAGTAGACGTCGCTCTCGGTGATGTCCACCGGCAGACCGCCGGCGCCCGAGGTCGCATCCACCAGGACGAGTGAACCGGCGTCGGCGCCCGCGACGCGCTTGACCGGCGCCGCCACACCCGTCGAGGTCTCGTTGTGCGTGTACGCGTACACGTCGACGCCCGCTTCGGCCGCCGGCTCGGGGTGCGTGCCCGGCTCGGAGGAGATCACGGTCGGCTCGGCCAGCCACGGCGCGAGCTTCGCGGCCTTGGCGAACTTGGAGGAGAACTCGCCGAACGTGAGGTGCTGGGACTTGTTCTCGATGAGCCCGGCGGTCGCGATGTCCCAGAAGGCGGTGGAGCCGCCGTTGCCCAGGATCACCTCGTAGCCCTCGGGGAGGGAGAAGAGGTCCCGGATGCCGTCCCGCACCGAGCCGACCAGGTTCTTGACCGGGGCCTGGCGGTGGGAGGTTCCGAGCAGGGAGGTACCGGTGGCGGCGAGGGCGTCCAGCGCCTCGGTCCGCACCTTGGAGGGGCCCGCGCCGAAGCGTCCGTCGGCGGGCTTGATGTCAGCGGGAATCTGGATCTCGGCCACGAGCGGAGCGTATCCGGTCCCGGTCCACGCCTCGGAGGCGCGTCCACCCGATGAGACGAGTCCGGCCGGTGGCAGGGTGGGGCCGTGACGTCAACCGGGGAACTCGAACGGACATTGCGGGAGAACCTGCGCGGGGAGGTGGACTTCGGGGCCGCGGCCCGCGCCCTCGCGACGATGGACGCCTCGAACTACCGGCGGGTGCCGGTGGGGGTGGTGGCGCCCCGCGACGCCGAGGACGTGGCGACCGCGCTGCGGATCTGCGCGGAGGCCGGCGTACCGGTCGTCCCGCGGGGCGGCGGGACCTCGATCGCCGGACAGGCCACGGGCATCGGCGTGGTGCTGGACCTGACCCGGCACATGAACGCCCTGCTGTCGCTGGACCCGGCCGCCAGGACCGCCGTGGTCCAGCCGGGGCTGGTGCTCGACCGGCTGCGCGAGGCGGCCCGCCCGTACGGGCTGACCTTCGGCCCGGACCCCTCCACGCACTCCCGCTGCACGCTGGGCGGGATGATCGGCAACAACGCCTGCGGGGCCCACTCGGTGGCCTGGGGGACCACCGCGGACAACGTGGCGGAGCTGGCGGTCACGGCGTACGGGGGCGCGGCGTACCGGCTCGGGACGGGCTGGGCGGGAGCCCCGGCGGGGCTGCGGGAGCTGGTGTCGGGGAATCTGGCGGTGCTGCGCACGGGCCTGGCCGGCGGGTTCTCGCGGCGGATCTCCGGATACGGCGGGCTGGACGCGCTGCTGCCCGAGCGGGGCGTGGAGGTGGCCCGGGCCTTCTGCGGGAGCGAGGGCACGCTCGGGGTGGTGACCGAGGCCGTCGTACGCCTGGTGGAGGCGCCGCGCGCGCCGGCGCTCGCGGTCCTCGGGTACGCGGACGAGAGCGCGGCGGCGGACGCGGCGGCCGGGCTGCTGGCGTTCGGGCCGCTGACGGTGGAGGGCATGGCGGCCGACCTGGTGGGCTCGGCTCAGGCTCCGGGACTTCCCCGGGGCGGGGGGTGGCTGTTCGTCGAGATGCGGGACGAGGGGGCGGCGCGCTCGCTCGTACGGGCCGCCGACGCGGTGGACTCGGTCGTGGTCACGGACCCGGCGGGGCAGCGGGCGCTGTGGCGGATCCGCGAGGACGCGGCGGGCACGGCCACGCGGATGCCGGACGGGGGGATGGCGTGGCCCGGGTGGGAGGACTGCGCGGTGCCGCCGGCCCGGCTGGGGGCGTACCTGCGGGAGTTCCGGGCGCTGCTGGCCGAGCACGGGCTGCGGGGGACCCCGTACGGGCACTTCGGCGAGGGCTGCGTCCACGTACGGATCGACTTCGACCTGGCGTCGGGGGCGGGGATCGCCCGGTTCCGGGAGTTCTCCTCGGACCTGGCGGACCTGGTGGTCTCCCACGGCGGCTCGCTCTCCGGGGAGCACGGGGACGGGCAGGCGCGGGCGGAGTTCCTGCCGAGGATGTACGGGGCGGAGGTCATCCGGCTCTTCGGCGCGTACAAGGACCTGTGGGACCCGGCGGGCGGGATGAACCCCGGGATGCTGGTGCGCCCGGCCCGGGCGGACGAGAACCTCCGCTTCGCGGTGCTGCCGGCGACGCCCTTCGCGGGGGAGGTGGCCCGCTGCGTGGGCGTGGCGAAATGCCGGTCGACCACCGCGGCCGGTCCGGAGGTGATGTGCCCCTCCTACCGGGTCACGGGGGAGGAGCGGCACTCCACGCGCGGCCGGGCGAGGCTGCTGCACGAGATGCTGGCCGGGGAGATCGTGACGGACGGCTGGCGCTCGCGGGAGGTCGCGGAGGCGCTCGACCTCTGCCTGGCCTGCAAGGGCTGTCGCAGCGACTGCCCGGTGGGCGTGGACATGGCGTCGTACAAGGCGGAGTTCCTGCACCGCCACTGGGCGGGCCGCATCCGCCCCCTGGCCCACTACACCCTGGGCGGCCTGCCCACGTGGCTCCGCCTGATCGCCGCGCTGCGACTGGCACCCGTCGCGAACGCGGCCGCCCGCCACCTCCCGATCCCGGGCCTGACCCGGTCCCGCGCCCTCCCGCCGCTGGCCGCCGAGCCCTTCACCCGCTGGTGGCGGCGCACGGCCGGGGCGGCCGCGATCCCGCCGGGGCCCCTGTACCCGGGCCCGACCCCGGCGGGGCCCCTGCACCCGGGCCCGATCCCGGCCGGCGTCACGCTCTGGCCGGACACGTTCACCGATTACCTGTCCCCGCAGACCGGCAGGGCGGCCGTCCGGGTCCTGCGGGACGCAGGCCTCACGGTGTCCCTCCCCCCGAAGGGGGTCTGCTGCGGGCTCACCCACATCTCCACCGGCCGCCTCGACCGCGCCCGTACCGTCCTGCGCCGCACCCTCGACGCCGTGGGAGACGTACGAGGACCCGTGACGGTCCTCGAACCCAGCTGCGCCGCCGCCCTGCGTACCGACCTCCCCGCCCTCCTCCCGGACGACCCCCGCGCGGAGCGCCTCGCCCGCGCCGTGCGGACCTTCGCCGAGACCCTGGAGGAGTACGCGCCGCACTGGCGGCCGCCCCGCCTGGACCGCCCCGCCGTCGGCCAGACGCACTGCCACCAGCACGCCGTCCTCGGCGACGCCGCCGACCGCCGGCTCCGCGAGCGGGCCGGCCTCGGCGGCGAGCTCAGCGGCGGCTGCTGCGGCCTCGCCGGGAACTTCGGCTTCGAGCCGGGCCACCAGGAGGTGTCCGAGGCCTGCGCAGAGGAACAGCTGCTCCCCGCCCTGCGCGCGGCCCCGTCCGGTGCCGCGATCCTGGCGGACGGGTTCTCGTGCCGTACGCAGATCGCCCAGCTCGCCGGGCTCCCCGACGGGAGCCGGGCCCGCCACCTCGCCGAGCTGCTCGCGGAAGGCCTGGTCGAGGGCCGTGCGGACGGCATGTAAGCCAACACACGGCCTCATGGCCCTTACGCACCCCTTAGTCTGGATTAATGCCCGCAACTTCGCCCAAGTCCGACCGCGCCGCCCCGACGGCCGCCGACCCCACGGCGACCCCGGCACTCCCGACGACCGCCGGCTCGTCCCGTCTGGGCTCCTCCCGCTTCGGCCCCGTCGCACTGGTCATCGCCGCGGGCATCTCGGTGCAGTTCGGCGCGGCCCTCGCCGTCATGATCATGCCGGGCGCGGGCGCCGCGGGCGTGGTCACGCTGCGCCTCGCGGCCGCCGCGCTGGTGCTGCTGCTCCTGTGCCGCCCGAAGGTCCGCGGGTACTCGCGCGCCGACTGGGGCACGGTCGTCGCCTTCGGCGTCGCCATGGCCGGTATGAACGGGCTCTTCTACCAGTCCATCGACCGGATCCCGCTCGGCCCGGCCGTCACCCTCGAAGTGCTCGGCCCCCTCGTCCTGTCGGTCGTCGTCTCGCGCCGTCTGGTCAGCCTGCTGTGGGCCGGCCTGGCCCTCGGCGGTGTCGTCCTGCTCGCCGGCCACGGCGGCGGCAGCGGCTTCGGCGGCCTCGACCTCCTCGGCGCGGCCTTCGCGCTCGGAGCGGGCGCGATGTGGGCGGCGTACATCGTGTTCAGCGCTCGCACGGGCCGCCGCTTCCCGCAGGCGGACGGGCTGGCCCTGGCCATGGCGGTGGCGGCGGTGCTCTCGCTCCCGCTGGGCGTGATCGAGGCCGGCTCCGCGCTCCTGGTGCCGAGCACGCTGGCGCTGGGCCTCGGTGTCGCCGTCCTGTCCTCCGTCCTCCCGTACACCCTGGAGCTCCTGGCGCTGCGCCGCCTCCCCGCCCCGACGTTCGCGATCCTGATGAGCCTGGAACCGGCGATCGCGGCCACCGCCGGATTCTTGATCCTGAACCAGGCGATGTCGGCGATCGACGCGCTGGCGATCGCGCTGGTCATCGCGGCGAGCATGGGCGCGGTCCGCTCCCAGACCCGACGGGCCGCCGCCTGATGCCGGCGGCGGACGAGGTCGGCGCGTACATCGAGGGGGCCCCGGAGACCCGCCGCCCGGCGCTGACGCGGCTGCGCGAGCTGTGCCTGGCCGAGCTGACGGGCTTCGAGGAGGTCATGGCGTACGGCATGCCGGCGTACGTACGGGCCGGGGCGGACGCGGCGGAGATCGCCTGGGCGAACCAGAAGCAGTACATCTCGATCTACCTGATGCGCACGGACGTACGGGACGCCTTCGCGGACCGCCTGGCCGGACACGACATGGGCAAGGCCTGCCTGCGCTTCCGCCGCCCGGAAGGGGTGGACTTCACCCTGCTCCGCGACATCCTGCGCGGCACGGCATCAGCACCCCCGGGCCCCGTCTGCTCCTAGCGGGAAGTCCCCGGCCCGTACCGGGCCGACACCGCGTCCAGCCTGAGGCCGCGCGCGCCCGGCGCTCAGCCCAGCGGCAGGTCCAGGTAGGACGGCGTGGCCTCCGGGGAGGTGAAGGCCAGCGTCGAGCGCGGCAGGTTGGCGTCCCCGTAGAAGGGGTCGCGGGCGTCGATCACCAGCATCAGCCGGTGCCCGCGCGGGACGTCGTACGCCGTCGCCTGGAGCTCGATGTCGGCGCTGACCAGACTGTCGGGCGCCGAGTCGAGGTTCGCGTACGGGGCGTGCGTGACGATGTGCGCCGTACCGTCGGGCGCCACCGCGAGCAGGTACGCGACGAACGACGAGTCGGGGTTCGCGGACCGGTACGTGACGCGCAGCCGCGGCGTGCCGCGCAGCCGGGCGGTCTCCGCCTCCGGCTCCGCCGTCCAGACCGCGGCGACGGTGCGGTCGATGTCGCCGGTCCGGTACGCCTTCGGGCGGCCCGCGATCTCGTCGTACCCGGAGCGCACGATCGCGTCGGCGACGGTCGCCGGGGTGTCCACCCCGCACAACACGCCCGCGCTCCAGCCGGCCTCGGGCCGCTCGGTGAGCTCCCCGCCGCTCACCAGGTGCAGCCGGCGCACCTGTTCGGTGACGGACTCCCAGGTGGGGCGGGGTTCCAGGGTCTGGCCCCACATGACCTCGCTGAGCACCTGGCCCTCGTCGGCGATGCCGTTGTCGATCCCTCTCAGGTGGTGGTCGAACCAGCGGTGGGCGTTCGTCCAGATCCGGTTGGGCAGGCCGATCATGCCCGTCATCTCGGGTCCGGAGTGGTCGCCGATGGAGAGGTCGAGGCGCTTGGGGCCGGTGAGCTCGTTGAACAGCTTCAGCGTCTGGTTGCCCGGGAAGAGCGTCTCGTGCCAGGCGTGCGAGAAGTAGACGGGAACCTGGCGCCGGTTGAGCTCCTTGACGTGGGTGAACGGAGAGCGCTGCTCCGCCCAGCGCAGGGTGCCCTGGATGTCGCGGCCCGCGAGGACGTTCTCGAACACGCTCTGGGTCTGCGGGCTCAGCCGGGCCTTGGAGGCCGCCTTGAGCAGCGCCTCGACGGCGGCGACGTGCCGGGTCCGGTTCTCGTAGAAGGCCTCGCCGAGGTCGCCCCAGGTGCTGAGCGCGACGACCGCGTCCACGCGCGTGTCGTGCGCGGCGACGAGCTGGCCGATGCCGGAGCCGTACGAGTCCCCCAGGAAGCCGATCTTCGTGACCGGGCCGGCGGTGCGCTCGATGAGGTGGTCCAGGGCCCGGCTGCCGTCGGCGACGTCGAGCGGGCCGGCCACGTCGACCTGCCCCTCGGAGCCGGCGAAACCGCGGGTGCTGTAGGCGAGGACGTTGTAGCCGCGGGCCGCGAAGACGGCGGCCTGGACGGCGTAGGGGAGCCAGCCGTGGTTCGTCCACGGCGACGGCATCACGATCACCGGCCGCGGCTGGACCCCGTTGTGCCGCCACAGCGCGGCGTCGAGCAGGTCCCCGTCGGAGCCGGCGACCTTGACCCGGCTGAAGACGGCGACGGAGCGGGCGTCGGCGACCTCTGCGGCGCGGGCGGGGGCGAGGCCGGTGACGTCGCCGGTCTCCAGGGCGGCGACGAATGCGGTGAGGGTGGTCGCGTCGAGTTCGGGATAGAGCGAGAAAGCGGCTGAGATCACGTCGGTTCATCCTCTTCGTCGAGTGACGTTCGGCGAGTGACTTCTTCGAATCCTGCTTCGAGTGCCTGCTTCGCGAGTGCCTTCGGCGCGGGGGGACTTCGCGGGGGACGAAGCGTTCAGTATCGAGGCGACATCGGCCGGGTTCCGCCGCTTTCCGGCATACGGCCTGAATCGCCCCCTGCGGGCCCGCGGCGGTCGTACCCGCCGACCAGCGCCGGGCCGGCGTCGAACGTCAAATCGCCTTCGCTCCGCGCCGGTTGGCGGCGGTGGCGCGAAGGGGACGCTCGCGGGCCAAATCATGCAAGCATGCTTGATTGTTTTGCGCGCGGCTGCCAGTCTTCCCCTCACGCCGAAAGGGGAGCCCGCCGTGCTCGATCCGTCAGCTGTCGCCGTCTTCGCCGATCTGCGCGAGGAAGGCCTCGCGCTCGAAACCCTGGTACGGGACCTGCCCGGCGCCGGCTGGGCCGAGCCCACCCCCGCACCCGGCTGGACCGTCGCCCACCAGATCGCCCACCTGCACTGGACCGACCGGGCCGCACTGGTCTCCCTCACCGACCCCGAGGGCTTCGCCGCCCTGGTCGAGGAGGCGGTCAAGGCCCCCGAATCCTTCGTGGACGAGGGCGCGGCGGAGGGCGCCGCGCTGCCGCCCGCCGAGCTGCTGGCCCGCTGGCGGGCCGGGCGCACCGCCCTCGACGAGGCGCTCGCCGCCGCCTCGCCCGACGCCCGCTTCCCCTGGTACGGACCGCCGATGAAGGCCGCCTCCATGGCCAGCGCCCGCCTCATGGAGACCTGGGCGCACGGCCAGGACGTCGCCGACACCCTCGGCGTACGCCGGATCCCGACCGCGCGGCTGCGGCACGTGGCGCGGATCGGCGTACGGGCCCGCGACTACGCCTTCGCGGTACGGGGACTGCCCGCGCCCGCCGGGGAGTTCAGGGTGGAACTCGTACCGTCGGACGGCGGGGAGCCCTGGACCTACGGGCCGCAGGGCGCGGCGGACCGGATCACCGGCCCCGCGCTCGACTTCTGCCTGCTGGTGACCCAGCGGGCCCACCGAGCCGACCTGGCCCTGACCGCGACCGGCCCCGATGCCGACCGCTGGCTGGACATCGCCCAGGCCTTCGCGGGCCCGGCGGGCCCCGGCCGCGCACCGGGAGCGGCCCGATGAGCGGCGGCCGCGGCGCGGGCTCGGGCCCCCGGCGGCCCCTGCGCATCGGCAACGCCTCGGGGTTCTACGGGGACCGGTTCAGCGCCTTCGAGGAGATGCTGACCGGCGGGCCGCTGGACGTGCTGACCGGCGACTACCTCGCCGAGCTGACCATGCTGATCCTGGGCCGCGACCGGCTGAAGACCCCGGACCTCGGCTACGCCAAGACCTTCCTGCGGCAGCTGGAGGAGGGCCTGGGCCTCGCGCGCGAGCGGGGCGTACGGATCGTCGCCAACGCGGGCGGCCTGAACCCGGCGGGACTGGCCGACGCGATCCGCCTGCTCGCCGCCAAGACCGGGGTGGCGGTGTCGGTCGCCCATGTCGAGGGCGACGACCTGATGCCGTTCGCGGAGGGCGCGCTGACCGCGAACGCCTACCTGGGCGGCGCCGGCATCACGGCCTGCCTGCGGGCGGGCGCGGACGTGGTCGTCACCGGCCGGGTCACCGACGCGGCCCTGGTCAGCGGGTCGGCGGCCTGGTGGTTCGACTGGGCGCCGGACGACCACGACCGGCTGGCGGGGGCGGTGGTCGCAGGGCACGTCCTGGAGTGCGGGACCCAGGCCACCGGAGGCAACTACGCCTTCTTCACGGCGCACGACGTCCGCCGTCCCGGGTTCCCGCTGGCGGAGATCGCGGAGGACGGCTCTTCGGTGATCACGAAGCACCCGGGCACGGGCGGGGTCGTCTCGGCGGGCACGGTGACGGCCCAACTCCTCTACGAGACCCAGGGCCCCCGCTACCTCGGCCCGGACGTCACGGCCCGTCTGGACACGGTCCGGCTCTCGGACCTCGGCGCCGACCGGGTGGCGATCACGGGCGTGGTGGGGGAGCCCCCGCCGCCCACCCTCAAGGTGGGGGTGACCCGCATCGGCGGCTGGCGCAACGAGGTGGTCTTCGTCCTGACGGGCCTGGACATCGAGGAGAAGGCGGCGCTGGTCCAGGCGCAGTTGGCGGACGCCCTCTCCCAAGTGGCCACGGCGGACTGGACGCTGGCCCGCACGGACCACGAGGACGCCGGGACGCAGGAGACGGCGAGCGCCCTGCTGCGCCTGGTGGTCCGCGACCCGTCGCCGGACCGGGTGGGCCGCACCCTCACCTCGGAGGCCATCGAACTGGCCCTGGCCAGCTATCCGGGCTTCCACGTGACGTCCCCGCCGGGCCCGGCCCAGCCGTACGGGGTCTTCACCTCCTCGGCCATCCCGTCGACGGCGGTCCCCCATGTGGCGGTCCTCCCCAACGGCACCCGCCAACCGGTCCCCCCGGTCCCGTCGGCCCCGCCGGCGTCCGATGCGCGGGGGCTCGGGGGCGGGGCCCCGGCAGGGTCCGGGGCGGAGGCCCGGGACGGGGACCTCGGGGCGGAGGCCGCGCTCACGCGCACCGCACCGCCGGAGGCACCGGCAGGGCGGGCCACCCGCCGGGTCCCCCTCGGCACGCTGGTCGGCGCGCGCAGCGGCGACAAGGGCGGCGACGCCAACATCGGGGTGTGGGTGGAATCCGACGAGGCCTGGGAGTGGCTCCACGCCACCCTCACCGTCGAGACCCTTCAGGCCCTCCTCCCCGAGACCGCCGGTCTCCGCGTCACCCGGCACGCACTCCCCAACCTCCGCGCGCTCAACTTCACCATCGCCGGAATCCTCGGCGCCGGCGTCGCCTCGGCCCACCGCTTCGACCCCCAGGCCAAGGCCCTCGGCGAGTGGCTGCGCGCCCGGCACGTCGACATTCCCGCCCACCTCCTGCCGACCCACCTCCTGCCGACCGACCTCCCACCGACCCACCTCCCGCTCACCCCGGAGGGGACCGCCCCATGACCCGCCTCACCACCACCGTCGACCCCCAGGCCCCCGACTACCTCGCCCACCACGCGGCCGCCACCGCCCGCCTCGCCGAACTGGACGCCGAGCACGCCAAGGCCCTCCTCGGCGGCGGCGAGAAGTACACGGCCCGCCACAAGGACCGCGGCAAGCTCCTCGCCCGCGAGCGCATCGAGCTGCTCCTCGACCCGGACACCCCGTTCCTGGAGCTGTCCCCGCTCGCCGCCTGGGGCAGCGACTACCCCGTCGGCGCCTCCATGGTCACCGGCATCGGCACGGTCGAGGGCGTCGAGTGCCTGGTCACCGCCAACGACCCCACCGTCCGCGGCGGCGCCTCCAACCCCTGGACCCTCAAGAAGGCCCTGCGGGCCAACGAGATCGCCCGGCAGAACCACCTGCCCTGCATCAGCCTCGTCGAGTCCGGCGGCGCCGATCTCCCCTCCCAGAAAGAGATCTTCATCCCGGGCGGAGCGATCTTCCGCGACCTGACCCGGCTCTCGGCCGCCGGCATCCCCACCGTCGCCGTCGTCTTCGGCAACTCCACCGCCGGGGGCGCGTACATCCCGGGGATGTCCGACCACACCATCATGATCAAGGACCGCTCCAAGGTCTTCCTCGGCGGTCCGCCGCTCGTCAAGATGGCCACCGGCGAGGAGAGCGACGACGAGTCCCTCGGCGGAGCCGACATGCACGCCCGCACCTCGGGACTCGCCGACTACTACGCCCTCGACGAGCACGACGCGATCCGCCAGGCCCGCCGCGTCGTCGCGCGCCTGAACCACCGCAAGCCGCAGCCCGATCCGCAGCCCGCCGAGGAGCCGAAGTGCGACCCGGAGGAACTCCTCGGGATCGTCCCCGCCGACCTCAAGACCCCCTTCGACCCCCGCGAGGTCATCGCCCGCATCGTCGACGGCTCCGACTTCGACGAGTTCAAGCCCCTCTACGGCACCAGCCTGGTCACCGGCTGGGCCTCCCTCCACGGCTACCCGGTCGGCATCCTCGCCAACGCCCAAGGCGTGCTGTTCAGCGCCGAGTCGCAGAAGGCCGCCCAGTTCATCCAGCTCGCCAACCAGCGCGACATCCCGCTCCTCTTCCTCCACAACACCACCGGCTACATGGTCGGCAAGGAGTACGAGCAGGGCGGCATCATCAAGCACGGCTCGATGATGATCAACGCGGTCTCCAACTCCCGCGTCCCCCACCTCTCCGTCCTCATCGGCGCCAGCTACGGAGCCGGCCACTACGGCATGTGCGGCCGCGCCTACGAGCCCCGCTTCCTCTTCGCCTGGCCCAGCGCCAAATCCGCCGTCATGGGCCCGGCCCAGCTCGCCGGGGTGCTCTCCATCGTGGCCCGGCAGTCCGCCGCCGCGAAGGGGCAGCCGTACGACCACGAGGCCGACGCCGGGATGCGCGCCTTCGTGGAGGCGCAGATCGAGTCGGAGTCCCTGCCGATGTTCCTGTCCGGGCGGCTGTACGACGACGGCGTCATCGACCCGCGCGACACCCGTACCGTCCTCGGCCTGTGCCTGTCGGCCGTCCACAACGCCCCCGTCGAGGGCGCCCGCGGCGGCTTCGGCGTCTTCCGGATGTGAGCCCGCACATGACGAACCTGACTTCCCTCCTGGTCGCCAACCGCGGCGAGATCGCCGTACGGATCTTCCGTACCGCCCGCGCCCTCGGCCTCACCACCGTCGCCGTCCACTCCGACCCCGACGCCGATGCCCTGCACGTACGAGAGGCCGACGCGGCCGTGCGCCTCCCCGGCGCCGCCCCCGCCGACACCTACCTGCGCGGCGACCTCGTCATCAAGGCCGCCCTCGCCGCCGGCGCGGACGCCGTCCACCCCGGCTACGGGTTCCTCTCCGAGAACGCCGGCTTCGCCCGCGAGGTCGCCGCTGCCGGACTCGCCTGGATCGGCCCGCCGCCCGAGGCCATCGAGGCCATGGCCTCCAAGACCCGGGCCAAGGAGCTGATGCGCGCCGCCGGGGTCCCGCTCCTCGACCCCGTCGACCCCGCGACCGCCACCGCCGCCGACCTGCCCCTCCTGCTCAAGGCCGCCGCGGGCGGCGGCGGGCGCGGCATGCGCGTCGTACGCGACCTCGACACCCTCAAGGAGTCCCTCGACGGCGCGTGCGCCGAGGCGGCCTCCGCCTTCGGCGACGGCGAGGTCTTCGCCGAGCCCTACGTCGAGCGCGGCCGCCACGTCGAGGTCCAGATCCTCGCCGACTCCCACGGCACCGTGTGGGCGCTCGGCACCCGCGACTGCTCCCTCCAGCGGCGCCACCAGAAGGTCATCGAGGAGGCCCCGGCACCCGCCCTGCCGGACAGCCTGCGCGAGAACCTCCATGCGGCGGCGGTGGCCGCCGCCCGCGCGGTCTCCTACGAGGGCGCTGGCACCGTCGAGTTCCTCGTCGCCGCCGACGGACGCCCGTACTTCCTGGAGATGAACACCCGCCTCCAGGTGGAACACCCCGTCACCGAGGCCGTCTTCGGCCTCGACCTCGTCGCCCTGCAACTGCGCATCGCCGAGGGCGCGGCCCTGCCGCTGACGCCCCCCGAGCCCACCGGGCACGCCGTCGAGGCCCGCCTGTACGCCGAGGACCCCGCCCAGGACTGGCGCCCCCAGACCGGCGTCCTGCACACCCTCGCCGTTTCCGGTGGGGTCCGCGTGGACACCGGCTTCGCCGACGGGGACACCGTCGGCGTCCACTACGACCCGATGCTCGCCAAGGTCGTCGCCCACGCCCCCACCCGGGCCGAGGCCGTCCGCGCCCTCGCCCGCGCCCTGGCCGGAGCCCGCATCCACGGGCTCACGACCAACCGCGATCTCCTCGTACGCTCCCTGCGGCACCCGGAGTTCGCCGGGGCGCGGATCGACACCGGGTTCTACGAGCGCCACCTCGAGGCCCTCACCGAAGGCGCCCCCGACGCCGCACTGGCCGCGGCCGCAGCCGCCCTCGCGGACGCCGCGCCGGCCCCGGACGCCCCGCTCGCCACCCGCCTCGGCGGCTGGCGCAACCTCCGCTCCCAGCCGCAGATCCGCCGCTACACCGCGGCCGGCACCGCCTACGAGGTCCGCTACCGGCCCACCCGCAGCGGACCCCCGGAGCTCGTGGACCACCCCGGCGTTCGAGTCCTGGCCGCCGAACCCGGCCGCGTCACCCTCGAAGTCGAGGGCGTCCGCCGGATGTTCCACGTGAAACGCAAATCGAACACCGTGGGCGCGGGGGCCGGAGCGGCCGAGACCTACGTCGACTCTCCGCTCGGCGCGCACACCCTCATCCCCGTCCCCCGGTTCGCCGATCCCCAGGACCGCACCGAACCCGGCTCCCTGCTCGCCCCCATGCCCGGCACCGTCGTCCGCGTCGCCGAGGGCCTCGCCCCCGGCGCCGCCGTCACCGCCGGGCAGCCCCTGCTCTGGCTGGAGGCCATGAAGATGGAGCACCGCATCGTCTCGCCCGCCTCCGGCACGCTCACCGCGCTCCACGCCGCCCTCGGCCACCAGGTCGAGTTCGGCGCCCTGCTCGCCGTAGTCCAGGAGGAAACGCCAGCATGAGCCCCGCCACCAGCACCGTCGTCGAGACCGAGGAACACAGGGCCCTGCGCGCCGCCGTCGCGGCACTCGGGCAGCGGTACGGACGCGAGTACCTTTCCCGCGTCGCCCGCGAGGGCGGCCACCCCGACGAGCTGTGGGCCGACGCCGCCAAGCTCGGCTACCTCGGGGTCAGCCTCCCCGAGGAGTACGGCGGCGGAGGCGGCGGCATCGCCGAACTCTCCATCGTCCTGGAGGAGCTGGGCGCCGCGGGCTGCCCCCTGCTGATGATGGTCGTCTCGCCCGCCATCTGCGGCACGGTCATCTCCCGCTTCGGCACCGAGGCCCAGAAGCAGGCCTGGCTCCCCGGCCTCGCCGACGGCAGCCGCACCATGGCCTTCGGCATCACCGAACCCGACGCCGGCTCCAACTCCCACCGCATCACCACCACCGCCCGCCGCGACGGTGACGAGTGGGTGCTGACCGGGCGCAAGGTCTTCATCTCCGGCGTGGACATCGCCGACGCCACGCTCATCGTGGGTCGCACCGAAGACGCACGTACGGGGAGCCTGAAGCCCTGCCTGTTCATCGTCCCGCGCGACACTCAGGGCTTCTCCCGCTCCGTGATAGACATGGAACTCCAGGCCGCAGAAAAGCAGTTCGAGCTGACCCTGGACGAGGTCCGGCTGCCGGCCGACGCCCTGGTGGGCGACGAGGACGCGGGCCTGCTCCAGCTCTTCGCGGGCCTCAACCCCGAACGCATCATGACGGCCGCCTTCGCCATCGGGATGGGCCGTTACGCCCTCGCCAAGGCGGTGGACTACGCGAAGACCCGCCAGGTCTGGAAGGAGGCGATCGGCGCCCACCAGGCCATCGCCCACCCCCTCGCGGCGGCCCACATCGACCTCGAACTCGCCCGCCTGATGATGCAGAAGGCCGCCCACCTGTACGACGCGGGCGACGACATGGGCGCCGGCGAGGCGGCGAACATGGCCAAGTACGCAGCCGCCGAGGCCTGCGTGAAGGCCGTGGACCAGTCCGTCCACACCCTGGGCGGCAACGGCCTCACCCGCGAATACGGGCTGGCCGCCCTCATCACCGCCTCCCGGGTCTCCCGCATCGCCCCGGTCAGCCGCGAGATGATCCTGAACTTCGTCTCCCACCAGACCCTGGGCCTGCCCAAGTCTTACTAACCTGGGCGGCTGGAGCTCCCCGGCCGGGGGTGGGGACGGGGTGGGGTGGTGTCCGGGGCCAAAACGAGATGACTTCGGCGCAAGGTCCCGTCCTGCAACCGGACGCCCTCGGGCGCCGAACATCGAAGCCCGCCCCGGGCACCACCCCACCCCGGCACCGCCCCCGGCCGCACCCGACCCCGTCTGCACCCGCGCCCTGCGGGGCGCAGAGCCGCACGGCCGCAGGAGCCCCCACGATCCGCACAACCTCCGGAGGACATGGCATGACCCGCCCCGTCGGCGCCGCGCGAGCGCTCGGCATCACCACCCTCACGCTCGACTCCCCGGCCAACCGCAACGCGCTCTCCGCGGACCTCGTCGGCGAGCTGCGCGCGGCCCTCGCCGCGGCGGCGGCCGACCCCGGGGCCCGGGCCGTCGTCCTCACCCACACCGGCAACACCTTCTGCGCCGGCGCCGACCTGAAGTCCCCCTGCGACCCGGCCGACTTCCTCGCCCTGCTCCGCGAGATCGCCGAGCTCCCCAAGCCGGTCGTGGCCCGCGTCACCGGACACGTCCGGGCCGGCGGCCTCGGCCTCCTCGGCGTCTGCGACATCGCCGCCGCCGGGCCCGCCTCCACGTACGCCTTCACCGAGACCCACCTGGGCGTGGTCCCGGCCGTGATCTCCGCGCCGCTGCTCCCGCGCCTGGACCCGCGCGCCGCGGCCCGGTACTTCCTGACCGCCGAGGCCTTCGACGCCGCCGAAGCCGCCCGGATCGGCCTGCTCACCCTGCACGGCGAGGACGTGGACCAGGTCCTCGCCCCCGTGCTCACGGGCCTGCGCAAGGCGGGCCCGGAGGCCCTCGCCGCCACCAAGGAACTGCTCACCGCCCCGGTACGGGCCGTCCTGGCGGCCGACGGCGCCGCGCTCACCGAGCTGTCCGCACACCACTTCGGCTCCGCCGAGGCCCGCGAGGGCATCACCGCCCGCTTCGAACGCCGGGACCCGTCATGGGCCCTGTGACCGGCACGCGGCCCACCGAGGAAGACCGGCCCGCGGCCGAGACCCAGGCCGGCCCCAAGCAGGCCCGCAGCCGCGTCACCCGCCGCCACCTCCTGGAGGCGGCCGTCGCCTGCCTCGCCGAACAGGGCTGGGCCGGCTCCACCGTCGCCGTCGTCGCCGAACGCGCCGGGGTCTCCCGGGGCGCCGCCCAGTACCACTTCCCGACGCGCGAGGACCTGTTCACCGCCGCCGTCGCGTACGTCTCCGAGGAGCGCTCCGCCGCCCTGCGCGACCTCTTCCAGGCCGGCCCCGCCGCCCGCCCCGCCGTGGTCGAGGCGATCGTCGACCTCTACACCGGAGCCCTCTTCCGGGCCGCCCTCCAGCTGTGGGTCGCCGCCTCCAACGAGGAACAGCTGCGCCCCCAGGTCACCGAACTGGAGGCCCGCGTGGGCCGCGAGACCCACCGCATCGCCGTGGAACTCCTCGGCGCGGACGAGTCCGTCCCCGGTGTGCGCGAGACCGTGCAGGGCCTCCTCGACATGGCCCGGGGCCTCGGACTGGCCAACGTCCTCACCGACGACACGGCCCGCCGCGCCCGCGTGGTCGCCCAGTGGTCCCGGATCCTGGACGCCGCCCTCGGCTGAGTCCGGGAACCCGCAAACACCGAGGGCGTCGCCACCCGCGCATACGGGAGGCGACGCCCTGACCGGCGTACGAGGCGTACGAGGTGTACGAGACGTTCCGGGCGTACGAGGAGGGCTCAGGCCGTGTCGGCGATGTCGGCGTACCCCTCGATCTCGCGCGGGTCGCGCCGCCCCGGGCCGATGTAGCGCGCCGACGGCCGCACCAGGCGGCCCGTGCGCTTCTGCTCCAGGATGTGCGCCGACCAGCCGGCGGTCCGGGCGCAGGTGAACATCGAGGTGAACATGTGCGCCGGGACCTCCGCGAAGTCCAGCATGATCGCGGCCCAGAACTCCACGTTCGTCGCGAGCACCCGGTCGGGGCGGCGCGCGTGCAGCTCCTCCAGCGCGGCCTTCTCCAGCGCGGCGGCCACCTCGTAGCGCGGCGCGTCCAGCTCCTTGGCGGTACGCCGCAGCACGCGGGCGCGCGGGTCCTCGGCCCGGTACACGCGGTGCCCGAAGCCCATCAGCCGCTCGCCCTTGTCCAGCGCCTTCTTCACGTACGCCACGGCGTCGCCGGTGCGCTCGATCTCCTCGATCATGCCGAGGACGCGGGACGGCGCGCCGCCGTGCAACGGCCCGGACATGGCGCCGACGGCGCCGGACAGCGCGGCGGCCACGTCCGCACCGGTCGAGGCGATCACGCGCGCGGTGAACGTCGAGGCGTTCATGCCGTGTTCGGCGGCCGAGGTCCAGTACGCGTCGACGGCCTTGACGTGCTTCGGGTCGGGCTCGCCACGCCAGCGGATCATGAACCGCTCGACCACGGACTCGGCCTTGTCGATCTCGCTCTGCGGCACCATCGGCCGGCCCTGCCCGCGCGCGGACTGGGCGACGTACGACAGGGCCATCACGGCGGCGCGCGCGAGGTTGTCGCGGGCGGTCCGCTCGTCGATGTCGAGCAGCGGTTTCAGACCCCACACGGGGGCGAGCATGGCGAGGGCGGACTGCACGTCGACGCGGATGTCACCGGAGTGCACGGGGATCGGGAAGGGCTCGGCGGCGGGCAGGCCGGGGTTGAACGCCCCGTCGACCAGCAGGCCCCAGACATTGCCGAACGAGACGTGCCCGACGAGATCCTCGATGTCGACCCCGCGGTAGCGGAGCGATCCGCCTTCCTTGTCCGGTTCGGCGATCTCGGTCTCGAACGCGACGACCCCTTCGAGCCCGGGTACGAAGTCGGACATCAGGCGGCTCCTCAGATAGTGCGAACACGCGCGGCTCCCGGCGTGACTCGCGGTCCGGCGCGGTCATCCCCGTTGATGCCCGGCACGGCCGTCGGTCACCCGCGTGGGGACCTGCGGACCGGCCCCAAGATTTTGGCTGTTCCGGATGGCAGGCGGAAGCGTGACATACGGCACACTGCCGCGAGCCCTCCTGCGGCAGGATGGCACGCGTGACCGACCAGGACATTGACCCCGCCACGATGCGCAAGCAGTACCGCTCGGAGATCGTCCACGAGGACGGCCTCGCCGAGGACCCCATGCGGCAGTTCGCCGAGTGGTTCCAGCAGGCCGCCGACTCGCACCTCTTCGAACCCAACGCGATGGTCGTCTCGACCGCGACCCCCGACGGCCGCCCCAGTTCCCGCACGGTGCTGCTGAAGCAGTTCGACGAGCGGGGATTCGTCTTCTACACCAACTACGGCTCGCGCAAGGGCCGCGAGATCGACGCGAACCCGCACGTCGCGCTGCTCTTCCCCTGGCACCCCATCGCCCGCCAGGTCATCGTCACCGGCACGGCCTCGCGGATCGGCCGCGACGAGACGGCGGCGTACTTCCGCTCCCGCCCGCACGGCTCGCAGCTGGGTGCCTGGGCGAGCGAGCAGTCCCGGGTGATCGGCTCCCGTGCCGAGCTCGACCGCCGCTACGCCGAGCTGGCGGAGCGCTACCCCGAGGGCGAGCAGGTGCCGGTCCCGCCGGAGTGGGGCGGCATCCGGGTCGTCCCCGACGGGATGGAGTTCTGGCAGGGCCACGAGAACCGCCTCCACGACCGGCTGCACTACGTCCTGGAGGACGGGAAGTGGCGCCTGGAGCGTCTCTGCCCGTAGCGGCCGGGGCCGCCCGTCACCCGCGCAGAGACGCGCAGGAACGCAGACGACCCGCGAGCTCGGGTTTCTCTCCTGCAGTGAGAGAAGCCGGCCGGACGTACCGGCGAGCTCGCGGGTCGGGTGACTGCTTGGGATTGGCGCCTGGCTACCCGCCGGGCACCGCACTGGGTGCGTGCGACGACGGGCCCTTAGCCCGCAGCCACCTCACGCGTCCGGTTTCCGTACATTTCGGGAACCACCTCCCTTCTCGTGTACGGCAGAGCCTAGAACCGCTCCCCGAGGTCCTCAAGTGATTTATTTCGGGGCGATTCGGGGAATGCGGTGTGGGCTGCGTCACGTTCCAGTTGAATGATCTGACGTGCCGCACACGCGAACACCTGCAGGGGGTGCCAGGTGAGTGCTTCCGGACGTGGTGAGACCACCGACGATCTGCTCGCAGCGCTGCTCGACGGGATGGACGCCGCCTTGTGCGCGTTCGACTCCGACGGCGTGATCACGCACTGGAACCGCGAGGCCGAGCGGATCCTCGGCTGGAGCGCCGCCGAGGCGGTCGGGCGCAAGGGCTTCGCCGGGTGGGCCGTGCGCGCCGCCGACGCGCAGGACGTGGAGGAGCGGCTCATGGCCGCCCAGGACGTGCCCGGGCGGCAGGTGCACGAGTTCGCGCTGCTGACCAAGGAGGGCGGGCGGGTCCTCGTACGGACCCAGTCCGCCGGGGTGCCGGGGGCGGACGGGAAGCCCGCAGGGGTGTACTGCGCCTTCAGCGAGGTGCACGCCCAGATCGACCTGGAGCGGTCCATCGCGCTGAGCGAGGCGCTGATGGACGACGCCTCCTGGGGTGTCGTCCTCGTCGACGTGGACCTGCGGCCCGCCGTGGTCAACGCGCACGCCGCCCGGGCCTTCGGCTCGGGGCGTACCGCGCTGCTCGGCCGGCCCCTGGGGGAGCTGCTGGCCCAGGGCGTCGAGGAGCTGGAGGGGGCGCTGCAGCACGTGCTCGCCGAGGGGTCGCCGCCGGCGCCCATGGAGCTGTGGGTGTCGGTCCGCACGCCGGAGGGGGTGCGGCGGCGGTGCTGGCGGTCCGGGTTCCTGCGGCTGGGCTCCCCGCTGGCCGAGGAGCCGGTGCCGCTCGGGGTCGGCTGGCTGTTCCAGGACATCACCGAGGCCCGGCAGGCCGCGCTGGACACGGCGCAGCTGCGGTTCCGCGCCGGCCAGCTGCACCGCTCGGGCCGGGCGGCCGCCGAGTGCGAGGACCCGGCCGAGGCGGCGGCCGTACGGCTGGACTTCGCGCTCGCCGGCTTCGCCGAGCACGCGCTGCTCGACGTACTGGAGCAGTCGGGCGACCCCGACCGGCGCAGGCTCGTACGGATGGCGGCGTCGCCGCCGCTGCTGCCGGGGGCGGAGGCGATCCCCGCCCGGTACGCGCCCGGGCACCCGGCGCTCCAGGCGCTGGACCGGATCGGCTCGGTCCGTACGAGCGCTCCGCGCGGGGAGGCGGCCGGGAGCTGGGCGCGGGAGCGGCAGTGGCCGCAGGACGCGGCGCACGTGCTGTGCACGGTGCTGCGCAGCCGCGGACGGACCGTGGGGGCGCTGACCTTCGTACGGGCCGCCTCGCGGGCGGCCTTCGAGCAGGCGGACGCGGCGTACGCGGAGGAGGTGGCGGCCCGGGTGGCGGCCGACCTCGACCTGGCGGCCCGCCCGCGGCCGCCCCGGGACGAGGACATGCCGTAGGAGGTGTCGCTCAGTGGCGGAAGAAGATCCGGTCGCCGTACTCCTTGAGGACGCGGCCGTTCCATTCGTGGCCGCCGTCCACGTTGCCCGAGCGCAGCAGCGGGGGCTCCATGCCGCGGGCGGCGAGCTCGCCGGCCGCCGCCGCCATCACGGCCTGCATGATCGCGCAGGTCACGACGGTGGAGGCGGGCGCGAACGGCGCGTCGATGCCCTCGAGGCTCAGCTCGGCGTCGCCGACGGCGATCTTGCTGTCGAGGACGATGTCGCAGTGGTCCTTGAGGAACGTGCCGGAGACGTGCCGCGACTTGGTCCCCGTCGCGTACGCCACGGAGGTCACGCCGATCACCTTGAGGCCGATGGCGCGGGCGTTCATGGCCATCTCGACCGACAGCGCGTTGCGCCCGGAGAGGGAGATGACCACGAGGACGTCGCCGTCGGTGGCCGGGCTGCTGTCGAGGACGGCCCCGGCCAGGCCGTCGACGCGCTCCAGGGCGCTGCCCAGGGTGGCCGGCATGACGTCGATCCCGACGGTGCCGGGGACGGCGAGGAAGTTCACCAGCGCGAGCCCGCCCGCCCGGTAGACCACGTCCTGCGCGGGGAGCGAGGAGTGTCCGGCGCCGAAGGCGAAGAGCCGGTTCCCGGCGGCGACGGCGCCGGCGATGACGGCGCCGGCCTCGGCGATCGGCGCGGCCTCCTCGTCCCGCACCCGCTCCAGGAGTCCGATCGCGGCGTCGAGGAACTGACCGGCCAGCTTGCTCTCGCTCATACGCCGATGGCCCTTCCAGAGGTGGGGTTCGTCCGTGTCCGCCGCTCACCGTGCGGTCTGGACCAAGGGCGTGTCAATACGAACGTCAATCCCGTGGCCCGGCCGCCCGGGATGTCCTGGGCGGGGCTTGACGTCCGGCACGGGACGGTTGTCGGCGCGATGCGTCAGAATTGGGTGCAGGGCCAGCGCACGATATCCGAGGGGCACGAATGTCCGGACTGATCGATACCACGGAGATGTATCTCCGCACCATCCTCGAGCTGGAAGAGGAAGGCGTGGTCCCCATGCGCGCCCGCATCGCCGAGCGGCTCGACCAGAGCGGCCCGACGGTGAGCCAGACCGTGGCGCGCATGGAGCGCGACGGCCTGGTGGCCGTGGCGAGCGACCGCCACCTGGAGCTGACGGAGGAGGGGCGGCGGCTGGCGACGCGCGTGATGCGCAAGCACCGGCTCGCGGAATGCCTCCTCGTCGACGTCATCGGCCTGGAGTGGGAGCAGGTGCACGCCGAGGCCTGTCGCTGGGAGCACGTGATGAGCGAGGCGGTGGAGCGGCGGGTTCTGGAGCTGCTGCGCCACCCGACGGAGTCGCCGTACGGGAACCCGATCCCGGGGCTGGAGGAGCTGGGCGAGAAGGCCGAGGCGGACCCGTTCCTGGAGGACGGCATGGTCAGCCTGTCGGAGCTGGACCCGGGTGCGGACGGCAAGACGGTGGTCGTGCGCCGGATCGGGGAGCCGATCCAGACGGACGCCCAGTTGATGTACACGCTGCGGCGGGCGGGCGTGCAGCCCGGCTCGGTGGTCAGCGTGACCGAGTCGCCGGGCGGGGTGCTGGTCGGCAGCGGTGGCGAGGCCGCCGAGCTGGATGCGGAGATCGCCTCGCACGTGTTCGTGGCCAAGCGCTGACGTCCTCCACGCAGCCCGGCACGCGGCACTGTCGGTGACAGACGGTGGTGGACCGTGGTGGACGGGGTGGATGTGGGCGGTCCCGGCGCCTTGCGGCGCCGGGACCGGTCCTCCCCTTTGCTGACCTGGAGCCCCGAGCTCTCAAGGTCATCCCCTCGGACCGTCTTCCCCGAGCGGCCCGCCTCCCTGTTGAAAGGATCTCCATCGGCAGGGGCGGCCAATCCTTGAGCAAGGTCACTCGAAAGAGCGGTGTTGAAGACGAGAACCCCGTTTTCGAATACGGGTTCGATAGTCTGGCCGCGAGCGAAGGGGGTGCATCTGCCGTGGTACAGCGCATCGATGTGACAGGGGCCGACGGTGTGCGCCTGGCCGCCTGGGAGTTCCGGGAATCACCCCTCACCGCGCCCCCGGATCCCGACACGCCCCGGGTGCTGTTACTCCACGGTCTGATGGGCCGCGCCTTCCACTGGGCGGGCACCGCCCGCTGGCTCTCCGAGCACCGCCGCGTCGTCGCCCTCGACCAGCGCGGCCACGGACAGAGCGAGCGCCCCGCCGCCGGCCCGGGCGCCTCGACCCCCCTGGGGCGCGACGCGTTCGTGGCCGATGCCGAGGCCGTCATCGAGCAGCTCGGCCTGGGCCCCGTGACGCTGATCGGCCACTCCATGGGCGCGCTCACCGGCTGGCAGCTCGCCGCCCGCCGCCCCGACCTGGTGGAGGCCCTGGTCATCTGCGACATGCGCGCCTCCGCCCTCGGCGAGGCCTCCCAGCAGGAATGGGAGGAATGGTTCCGCCGCTGGCCCCTCCCCTTCCCCACCCAGGACGCCGCCCGCCGCTGGTTCGGCGAGGACGACCCCCGGGTGGAACGCCCCGACCCCGGCCGCGGCTCCTTCTTCGCCGAGGTGATGCACCGGGCCCCCGACGGCTGGCGCCCCCTGTTCTCCCGCCGCCAGATGCTCACCGCCCGCGAGACCTGGGTCCACGACGCGCACTGGGAGGAGCTGGCCCAGGTCCGCTGCCCGACCCTGGTCGTCCGCGGCCTCGACGGTGAACTGGGCCGCGCCGAGGCCCAGGAGATGGTCCGCGTCCTCCCGGCGGGCCAGTACGCCGAGATCCCCGACGCCGGCCACTACCTCCACTACGACCAGCCGGCCGCCTGGCGCGCCGCCCTGGAACCCTTCCTGGACCGGATCGGAAGCGCCGCCCGCTGAGCAACGCGGGAGGGGGTGGCGGGCAGCAGCCCGTCACCCCCTCCCGTACGCGGATCACATACGCCCGCCGCCCGGCCCAGCCCTGGCCGCTCGGCCCGGCCCTGACCGCTCAGCCCTTGCTGACCGCCAGCAGGATCTCCGGAAGGGTCCTGGCCACCGTCGGCGCCGCCAGCCGCAGGCCCGCCCAGGCCGCGAACGTGCCCCAGGCGGCGCCGAGCGGGAGCAGGATCCAGGTCAGGGACTGCTGGTCCGTCACGTTGAGGAAGACCGTCAGCGCGATCACCGGCGAGCAGATCACCGCCGACGCCAGCATGCCGCCGAAGATGCCCGCCCATGCGAGCCCGGCCTGACCCGGCACCACGTTCTTGAACGCGCCGTCCGTCGGGATCGAGTACGGGAACCGGACCGAGGCCAGCGCGCCCGTGCACAGCATCGAGCCGAGCAGCCCCAGGGCCACCCCGAGAGCCGCGGGGAAGGCGGACCAGTCGTGCATGAACGCCGCCGTGACCACCGTGAGCACGACCGTGTACGGGACCGTCACCAGGGCCAGGGCGTACGCGCGGGCGCGCAGCTCCTCGAACGCCTCCCGCGGGGTCGAGATGGTCTGCGCGACCATCCAGAACGCCGAGGTGTCCTGCCCGAACTGGTTGTACATCTGCATGCCGAGCATGCCCGCGCCGAAGCAGGCCAGGTACAGCGAGCCCGTGCCCTGGAGGGCGTTGAAGACCGGGATGATCACGCCGACCGCCAGGGCCGTCACCCACGCCGCCTTCGTCTTCGGGTCGCGCACCACGTACCGCAGCGTGCGCTGCATGACCGCGCCCGTCCGCCCGCCCGGCAGGAACGCCCAGAGGCCGGCGCCTCCCGCGGACTCCCGCTTCCCCGACGGCTTCGCCGCCGCGATCGTCGACCCGTCCGGGGTGACCATCAGCGTGGTCAGGCTCCGCTCCCAGAACCGCAGCAGCAGGACCAGCGCGAGGACCGTCACGGCCAGCTGGCCCGCGGCCACCCCGTACGCCCCCTCGCTCGCCGAGTCCACCATGCCGACGGCCGTCGCGGGCGGCAGCCACCGCACCACGGCCTCGACCGGCTCCAGCTGCGCCAGCCCGCCCGACTGGAACAGGCGCTGGCTGGCGAAGTTCGCCAGCTGCGCGCCGATCGCGATCAGCAGACCGCTGAGCAGTGCGAGGTCGCGCCCCTTGCGGCTGGTCAGCAGCCGGACGTTGGCCGTGGCCACCGCGCGGGCCAGCACGACGCAGCCCAGCACCAGCAGCGGCACGGCCACCACGGCCGCCACGATGCCCGCAGCGCCGTGCGCGACGGCCACCACCGAGCCCACCGCCAGGCAGACCGTGAACAGCGGGCCGATGCCGACCAGCGAGGAGGCCAGCAGGGCCCGTACGAGCGGCCGCGGCCGCAGCGGCAGCATGACCAGCCGGGTCGGGTCGAGCGTCTCGTCCCCGGTCGGGAAGAACAGCGGCATGAACGTCCAGCCCAGCGCCAGGATCGCCGCGAGCAGTACGACGACCGTGCCCGCGTGCGCGTTCCCGTGCAGCACGGCCAGACCGATCATCGCGAGGCAGGCCACCGCCAGCGACAGCGCCAGCGAGGTGAAGTACGCGGCCTTGCGCTTCGACGAGCCCTTGAGCCCGTTGCGGATCAGCGAGAGCTTGAGGCGGACGAAGATTGAGGTCAGGTTGACCGCGGGGGCGGCGGCCTCGGCCGCGGCCGAGGCGCGCCCGGACGCCGGGGCGGGAGCGGAGGCGGATGCGGCGCTCATCGGGCCGCCTGCCCGCCGAGCCAGTCCAGGGAGTCGCCCGCGGCGCGCCCGCCCGCACCGACCAGCTCCAGGAACGCGGCCTGGAGCGAGGGCGCGTCGCCCCGTACGTCGGCCAGCGGGCCCGCGGCGCGGATCCGGCCGGCGGCCATGACGGCCACCCAGTCGCACAGCGACTCGACCAGCTCCATCACGTGGGAGGAGAAGACGACCGTGGCGCCGGACGAGGTGTACCGCTCCAGCACCCCGCGGATGGTCTGCGCCGACACCGGGTCCACGCCCTCGAACGGCTCGTCCAGGAACAGGACTTCGGGGTTGTGCAGCAGGGCGGCGGCCAGGCCGATCTTCTTCCGCATGCCCGTCGAGTAGTCCACGACCAGCTTGTGCTGCGAGCCCGCGAGGTCCAGGACGTCCAGCAGCTGCGTGGCCCGCTTGTCCGTCTCCTCGCCCGGCAGCCCCCGCAGCCGGCCCATGTAACCGAGCAGCTCGCGGCCCGACAGCCGCTCGAACAGCCGCAGGCCCTCCGGCAGCACGCCGATCCGCGACTTCACCTCGGCGGGGTCGCTCCACACGTCGTGCCCGGCGACGAAGACCCGCCCCATGTCGGGGCGCAGCAGCCCGGTCACCATCGACAGCGTCGTCGTCTTGCCCGCGCCGTTCGGCCCGACCAGGCCGATGAACTGGCCCGAGGGCAGCTCCAGATCGATCCCCGCGACCGCGACCTGGTCGCCGAAGCGCTTCCACAGGCCCTCGACCCGTACCGCCGCCCGTCCGGCGGACGGCGCGGATCGCGCGCCGCCCGGTCCGTCCGTCCCACCCGTCGCAACTGCCTGGTCCGGCATGTGCGCCTGCCTCTCGCATTCGTTCCCCGTGGTCCTGCGTTCCTCACGATAGGAGGACGGGGAGAAGCTGGGCAGTTACTTATGTCATGAGTTTCCGGGCACGAACATCCCGGCCCCGACCTGCGATCCCGGGGACGCGGGTCAGGCGCCCCGCCGGTCCCGGTCCGCCGCCGCCTCGCGCCCGCAGGCGTACGCCAGCGCCGCGATCAGCTCCTCCGTGTCCGGCAGCCACCGGTTGGCCGGGGTGGGCCGGCGCGCCCACTGGACCGCGCCCCGGCCGCCGAAGCGGGTGGGCGGGGCGGCCACGTACTCGCCCTCGCCCCGCGCGGCCAGATCGATCGAGGCCGGCGACCAGCCGAGCTTGCGCACCAGGTCCGGCACCTTCGCCCCGGCGCCCGGCAGGACGAAGAACAGCATCCGGTGGTCGGGCGTCAGGGCGACCGGCCCGAGGGTGCGCTCCATCCGCTCCAGGCGCGCCAGAGCCAGGAACCCGGCCGAGTCCGGCACGTCCAGCGCGTCGAACGTCCGGCCCGTCGGCAGCAGGATCGAGGCCTCGGGCCGCTTCGCCCAGATCCGCCGCACCTGGACCGCGCTGCCCGTGGCCAGCGCCGCCCAGTCCTTCACCGTGGGGTGCGCGCCGGGCGCCGGGCAGTCCTGGGCCCCGCAGGAGCACACCTCCCGACCGTCCGCGGACTCCAGCCAGGTGCCGGCGAAGACGTCCCAGTGCCGTTCTTCCGCGTACCGCACGGCATGGTCCAGCAGCTGCTCGCCGCGCTGCTTGGGGATGGGTGCGGTCTCCGTGACTCCGATGGTCTCTTCCACGCCCATCACAACTCCCGGGGTCACTCGGGGTTACGGGCGTAAACCGGCCGGTGGGCGGAGCATCGATCCTGCATACGGGGCGCACTGGAGCACGCGTGGGGGCGCGTAGGAGGTCGGGGCGCCGGAGTTGGGTAGCGACACGACGCAGAGCGGATGATTCTCCGCAACTCAGGCGGGAAGTGATCATTCCAACGATCACCCGCGGCTACTGGGGGTTTTCATGGCAGCCAGGCCTCTCGTCGCGCGCCAGCCGAATGAACGGCTTCAGGCGCTCATCCAGGAAGCCGGGTGCTCGAACGCCGGGCTCGCCCGGCGCGTCAACATGTGCGGGGCCGAACACGGCCTCGATCTCCGCTACGACAAGACGTCCGTGGCCCGGTGGCTGCGCGGCCAGCAGCCGCGCGGCCGGGCGCCCGGCATCATCGCCGAGGCGCTGGGGCGAAAACTCGGCCGGACCGTCACCATCGACGAGATCGGCATGGCCAACGGCAAGAACCTCGCCTCCGGCATCGGCCTGCAGTTCTCCCCGACCGTCATCGGCGCCATCGAGCAGGTCAGCGAGTTGTGGCGGAGCGACGTCGGCCGCCGCGACTTCCTGTCCGGGTCCAGCGTGGCCGCCTCGGCTCTCGTCGAGCCGAGCCGCGACTGGCTGATCACCGGCGCCGACGCGCAGGTGGCGCGCAGCGGCGGCTCGCGCGTCGGGATGCCGGACGTGGAGGCGGTACGGGCGACCACCGACGCCCTCAAGGACCTCGACCACCGCTTCGGCAGCGGGCACGTGCGGCCCGTCGTCGTGCACTACCTCAACTCCGTGGTGTCCGGGCTGATCGGCGGCTCGTACCGGGAGCCGGTCGGGCGGGCGCTGTTCGCGGCGGTGGCCAGACTCACGGAGCTGGCCGGCTACATGGCGGTGGACACCGGCCAGCCGGGTCTGGCGCAGCGCTACTACATCCAGGCGCTACGGCTGGCGCAGGCGGCCGGGGACCGGGCGTACGGGGGCTACGTGCTCGCGGCGTCCATGAGTCACCTCGCGGCGGAACTGGGCAATCCGCGGGAGATCGCGCAGCTCGCGCGGGCCGCGCAGGAGGGGACCCGCGGGCAGGTCACGCCGCGGGTGGAGGCGATGTTCTACGCCGCCGAGGCGCGCGGGCACGCACTGCTGGGCGACACCCGGGCCACGGCGGTGCTGTCCTCGCGGGCGGTGACCGCGCTGGAGCGGGCGGAGCCGGAGTCGGGCGACGACCCGGTGTGGATCCGGCACTTCGACGCGGCGTACCTCGCGGACGAGCTCGCGCACTGCCACCGGGACCTGGGGCAGGCGGACGCGGCGGCCCGGCAGGCGGAGGAGGCCCTGCGGGGGCTCCCGGCGGGCAAGGCGCGGCGCCGGGCGATCGGGCTGCTGCTGCTGGCGGCGGCGCAGGTGCAGCAGCGCGAGGTGGAGCAGGCGTGCCAGACGGCCGCGAAGGCGGCCGACCTGCTGTCGGGGCTCCGCTCGAACCGCGGCGCGGAGTACCTGGACGACTTCCGGACCCGGCTCGCCCCGTACCGCGACGAGCCGGCGGCCCGCGAATTCACGGCCCGGCTGGAGGTGGTCGCGTAGGGGAGATCCCCTGGGTGGGCTCCTGTGGCGGGGGGTGACCGGGTAGCGTGAGCCGACGATTCGGAATACCCGAGTAGTCGGCGAAGGAGTCCCGGTGACGGAGAGCGGACAGGGCGGCGGCCCGCAGGCGGGTGCGCCTTGGGGCCCCGACCCGACGTACCCGCAGCCCGCGGACGGCTACCCGCCGGCGCCGGGGCAGGGGCAGCCGTATCCGGCCCAGGCCCAGCCGGACCAGGCCCAGCCGGGCCGGCCCGCGTACGGGTATCCGCCCGCGCAGGGCCAGGCGGCGCCCGGGCACGTGGTGGGACCCGGCTACGAGGGGCCGGGGGATCCTCACGGGTACGGCTACCCGCCGCTGCCCGAGGCGGTCACCCAGTACATCCCGCCGGTCCCGGCCGGGCCCGCGCCCGATGAAGGCGCGACCCAGTACATCCCGCCGGTCCCGGCTGCGCCCGCGCATGACGAGGGCGCGACCCAGTACATCCCGCCGGTCCCGGCTGCGCCCGCGCCCGATGAAGGCGCGACCCAGTACATCCCGCCGGTCCCGGCTGCGCCCGCGCATGGCGAAGCCGCCACTCAGTACATTCCGCCCGTACCGGGTGGAACCGGGCCGGACGAGGGCGCGACCCAGTACATTCCGCCCGTACCGGGCGGGGCCGCGCACCATGAGGCCGCCACGCAGTACATCCCGCCCGTCACCGACGGGTTCGACGCGCTGTTCCGTGAGGGGGGCGGCGCCGACGCCGGGCACACGCGGCAGTTGCCGCCCGTGCAGGAGCCGGTGCTGCGCCAGCCGCCGCCGCGGGGGTATCCGCCGCGCGGGCAGCGGCCCGTACCGCCACCGCCCCAGGCCCGCCAGCCGCAGCAGATGCAGCAGCAGCCGCAGTACGCCCAGCCCCAGCCCCAGCCCCAGCCGGAGGCGACCCGGCGGGTGCCGGCCTGGGTGGTCGCCGCCCTCGTCATCGGCCTGGCCGTCGTCGGGCTCGGCGTCGGCGCGCTGCTCAGCGACGGCAAGAAGCAGAACAACGACCCCGCGGCCGCGGCCGCGACCCCCGGCGCCGGAAGCTCGGCCGCGGCGGCCGCCGAGGCGCCCGTGGACCCGGCCCGCTCCCAGGCCGTCCAGCTGGACAAGCTCCTCGCGGACAGCAACGACAGCCGCGCCGCCGTGATCCGCTCCGTGGACGACATCAAGGGCTGCCGCAACCTCGGCCAGGCGGCGTCCGACCTGCGCGACGCCGCCCGCCAGCGCGAGGAGCTCGTCACCCGCCTCCAGGACCTGAAGATGGACCAGCTCCCCGACAACGTGAAGCTGGCCGCCTCGCTCACCAAGGCCTGGCAGTCCTCCGCGGCCGCCGACAACAGCTACGCGGCCTGGGCGGACGACACCGCCGGCGACAAGAAGGGCTGCAAGGACGGGCAGGCCAAGGGCACCGGCAACGCCAGCGAGGGCAACAAGGCGAGCGGCGAGGCGACCAAGGCGAAGGAATCGGCCGCGACCCTGTGGAACGCGGTCGCGGCCAAGTACGGCCTCACCAAGCGGGACAAGTCCCAGCTGTAGTCGCACGCAGGGCGCTGCGCCGCGGCGGAACGCCGCGGCGTCACGCCGCGCGGGGCGCCTGCTCCAGGGTCTCCGTCATGTCCATCGACTGCTCGCCGCCCTGCTGGGCGACCAGCCGGCCCGACTGGACGACCTGGAAGTTGACGCGCCCGTTCACCATGCGCGGGAAGCCGGCGACGGCGCGCATGTCCTTGTAGCGCCAGCTCAGGTCCGGGGTCAGCCCGCCGGTCTTGACCGGATCCCCCTGGTTCAGCATGCGCGCCACCTTGCGCGCCGTGACGTCCTCGTCGGACTTGAACCGCTTCAGGGTCTCGCTGAGCACGGTGTACGCGATCCAGGTGGTCTGCGTCCCGCTGTCGTCCGGGTCCACGGCGTCGTTGCCGAAGGCGTGGTCGGAGATCACCTTCCGCATCGGCTCCCACAGCGCGTCCGTCGACACCGGGTACCAGCTCGCGACGTACGCGCCCTCGAAGGGGCTCTCCCTGCCGCCGGTGCGGTCGACCACGGCCTGGCTGACGCTGCCGAGGACCGAGGAGATCTGCGGGTTCTTGTGCTTGCTGTCCTCGCGCCGGAACGCGTCGAAGAACGTCTCCGTGCGCTCGCCGAGCACGGCGGTCACGCAGCCCCGGTCCTTGCCGCCGGAGGAGTCGGCCAGGGCCTCGCGGGCCTGCGCGATGTAGTCCGCGGAGTCCTCGGCGGCCCGGATGTCGTTGGCCTCGGGCGCCTTGTTGAGCTTCAGGCCGGCGTTGAGCAGGATCGGCATGGAGTCGCCCGCGAGGGTGTCCGGGCGGACGATGGCCACCTGGCTGCACGCCTTGCCCAGCTGGTGTCCGGCGCCGGCGAGGAGGACGGGCTGGCCGCCGTTGACCGGGTAGGAGAGGGTGCTCTGGAACTCCTCGGAGGAGACTCCGTACCCGCCTATGAAGGGGATGCCCTCCGCCTCCAGCGGGGCCATGAAGGCGCGTCCGTGCTGGCTGTACGAGCCGACGACCGCGACGGCCTTCTCGTTGATGGCCTTGCGGGCGCAGTCGGCGGCGCCGTTCGGGGTGTTCTTCTCGTTGCAGGTCAGTACGCGCAGTTTGTGCCCGTTGATACCGCCCTTGGAATTGACCCAGGCCTCATAGGCCTTGGCCATACCCGGCATTCCGGGCATGTTGGTCGCCTTGGTGCCCTGCGGCGCGAAGGTCATGACCGTGATGGTGTCCCCGGAGCCCCCCGAGCCCCCGGGGAGCACCCCGCATCCGGCGACGAGACAGGTGCCCATCGCCGTTGCCACCAAGGTGCGGGTCAGGGAAGAGGTGCGTCGCCATTCGGTCATGTACACGCACACTTCCTCCCCAGGGGTAACTGGAGAGTGAGATGGACACAACGCGGGGTGACGCAAAGGTGAATTGCCGGGGGTGGATTGCGCACAGGTGCTTCAAGATCGCGCAAGTCGTGAACGTAACATCGCAAGCGTGACATTCGCCCAAGGTTCGAAGAACCCTTCCCGCCGCGGTGGTCGCTCCTCCACCATGGGCGGCATGCCCCTGAACGACATGCCGTGGTGGCGCTGGCGCAGCAACGTGCGCTCGGCGCTCCACATGCTTTCCGACCCGGTCTTCCACGAGGAGACCTGGCTCGCCGGTGTCGAGGGGTACGGGGACGTCACCGACGCCGTGTACCGCCTCGTCGAGGACACGTGGCTCGACAGCTGGTCGGCCGACAAATACGTCGGCACGATATTCCGCGACGCCCAGGAGGCCACGCTCGTGGACCTCGCGGTGCTGCGGGTGCTGCGGATCCTGCACCAGGTCGGGCCCGACGCCCCCGTCTCCGCCTACCTGGAGCACCACGCCTGGCCCGAGGCGGTACGTGCCGCGCGCGAGGCGCACGTACGGCTGGCGACGGCGGACGGGGACGAACCGGACGAGCCGCCGCGGTCGCTGGAAGTGCTGCGGATCCTGACCCGCGCGGCGTGAGCCGCGGGGTGTGAAAGGCTGTGGGGTCATGAGCGACGACCCGCAGGCCCAGGCCCCCCAGCAGTACGTATTGACCCTGTCATGCCCGGACAAGCAGGGCATCGTGCACGCCGTGTCCAGTTACCTGTTCATGACCGGATGCAACATCGAGGACAGCCGGCAGTTCGGCGACCACGACACCGGCCTCTTCTTCATGCGGGTCCACTTCTCCGCCGACGCTCCGGTGACGCTCGACAAGCTGCGGGCCAGCTTCGCCGCGATCGGCGACTCCTTCCGGATGGACTGGCAGCTGCACCGCTCCGACGAGCGCATGCGGATCGTGCTGATGGTGTCGAAGTTCGGGCACTGCCTGAACGACCTGCTGTTCCGTTCCAGCATCGGCGCGCTCCCGGTCGAGATCGCGGCGGTGGTCTCGAACCACACCGACTTCGCCGAGCTGGTGCGCTCGTACGGCGTCCCCTTCCACCACATCGCGGTGACGAAGGAGACGAAGGCGGACGCGGAGGCGCAGCTGCTGGCGCTGGTCCGGGCCGAGAACGTCGAGCTCGTGGTGCTGGCCCGGTACATGCAGGTGCTGTCGGACACCCTGTGCAAGGAGCTGAGCGGGCGGATCATCAACATCCACCACTCCTTCCTGCCGAGCTTCAAGGGCGCGAAGCCGTACCACCAGGCGCACGCGCGCGGTGTGAAGCTGATCGGTGCCACCGCGCACTACGTGACGGCCGACCTGGACGAGGGCCCGATCATCGAGCAGGAGGTCGAGCGGGTGGGCCACGAGGTGACGCCGGACCAGCTGGTGGCGATCGGGCGCGACGTGGAGTGCCAGGCGCTGGCGCGGGCAGTGAAGTGGCACAGCGAGCACCGCGTGCTCCTGAACGGCACCCGCACGGTCGTCTTCGCGTAGGGGTGTCCCTCCCTCCAGGCCCCGGGGCTCCGCCGGCGTAGGCCCGGCGGCTCCGCCGGGGCGAACCGGCGGAGCCGTGCGGACACTCCTAGAGGCGACTGAGGGAGGCCGCCGCGAAGAGGACGTCGCGGATGGCCTCGCGGTCGCCGTGCTGGCCCACGGCCGCCTCCTCCGGGGAGATGTGCCCGGCGGCCAGCTGGCAGAACTCGGCGCCGTCCAGCGCGATCTGCGCCACCGTGTGCTCCGGCGACGGCTTCGCCGCCGGGGAGTCCAGGGCGATGTCCCAGCTGCCGCCGCCCGCCCCCTCGATCTCCAGGTGCAGGGTCCGCCCCGGTGCGCCCGCCGCGACCAGGCCGCGGGCCGGGGCCGCCAGGCCCGCCCGGCGCCGGTGGGCCAGCGCGCTCGGCAGCAGCCGCGCCGCCAGGTCGATCATCCGGTTCAGGTGGGGCCCGGACGGCGGGTCGTACGGGTAGTCCACCGCCTCCGCGATGTCCCACGCGTGCACCCAGCACTCGAAGGCCCGCTCCAGGAACGCGTCCCCGAGCGGCAGCGCGAACGGTCCGTAGTCCACCGACAGTTCCCCGACGCCCCGGCCCGCGAACGACACCGTCCGCAAGAGCGTGTGGCCCTGCTCCCGCCACGGCTCGCGGATCTGCCGGGTGATGGGCTGCTCGGCGGAGCTCCAGTAGTGCTCGGTGCGGCCCGTCGCGTCCGCCGGCGCCTCCGGGCCCAGCGGGTCGTCCAGGCCCAGCGCCGTCGCGACGAGCCCGTCCACCGTCAGCAGGTGCCCGATGACCCCGGCCACCGTCGTCCGGCGCGACTGCCGCCGCTCCTCCTCGAACCACTTCAGCCGTACGGGGGTCTGCCACTCCGAGTCGCCGAAGTCCCGCAGCAGCGCGTCGAGCCGCGCGGTCTCCGTGTCGTACGGGTTCGCCCACGCCGGCACCGGGATGCGGGCTGGCCGCTTGCCGAGGCAGTCCTCCAGCACCCGCGAGCGCAGCAGCGGCTTGAGGTCGAGGCTGTCCTCGGGGTGCAGCAGGCCCACGGCGTCGCGCAGCCGCAGCGCCTCCTCGGCGCACTGCGCGCACTCGGTGAGGTGGTCCTCGACCGCCTGGGTCTCCTCGGCGGAGCAGGCCGCGAGGGCCCACGCGCCGAGCAGGGACTTCAGTACGGCGTGGGTGCGCGGCGGCTGCGGCGGTCCCGGTACGGCGGGCGGCTCGGGCAGTGGCTCCGGTGCGTGCCGCGGATCGAGGTCGTCAGCGGCCCCGCGCGGACCCGGTATGCGCGCCGGACCGCCGCGGCGCTGCTCCTCGTATCCCTCGTCGGGCGGGTCTGCGGGGCCGTTCATCGGGGTGTTCCATATCCTGGCGGGCCGTATCCGGGCGGAGCGGCATCCTCCTGCGGGAGGACGTTGGCGGTCGAGAGCAGTTGGAGGCCCAGGCGCAGCCGGCGCCGGGCCTCGTCCTCGCTGATGCGGAGGTCGGCGGCGGCCTGCCGGTAGTCGCGGCGCTTGAAGTACGCGAGCTCCAGCGCGGCGCGCAGCGGCGCGGGCATGGACGTGACGATGTAGTCCGCGCGGGCGGCGGCGGTGGCACTGCGCACCTTCTGTTCGAGCTCCTCGCGCGAGCCGCGGCCGACTTCGGCCTGGCGGAGCCGGGCCACGGCCTGGCTTTGGGTGATCCGGGCGACCCAGGAGCGCATGGAGCCCTACTTGGGGTCGTACGCGTCGGGGTTCTCCCAGATGTAGCCGAACACTTCGCGGGTGATCCGGTCCGCCGCCGTCTCGTCGCCGAGGACCCGGTGCGCCAGGCTGTGCACGAGCGAGGCGAAGCGGTCGTACAGCTCTCCGAGCGCGGCGGCCTCGCCGCGGGCGAGGCGCTGCTGCATGCGGCGGTCCCAGCGAGGTGGTACGTCCTTCGGCATAACTGCCCCCAGCCGTGTGTCGACGCCTCGAATGTAGTCGCCAGAGGCGGGTTCGCGCCCGTTTTGGGAGAACGCGACCCTGGACGAGCGCTCTGCGTGATAGGCGCGGTGCGGGGTGTGAACGGTGGGGCCGGGTGCGGCACATGGGCACAGGTGTGCGCGCCCCGCCACGCTTCCCGTGCGCGGGTTCGATGCGGCCACCTGCTTGCCGACTTCGCTTAACGAGCAGGCCACGTAGGCCTTACGCTCCTGCCTTGTCTTGAACTGAACTCCACCGCACATGTGAAGGCGGAACGCCGCATATGGACAGCGCAGAATACGAGCGCAAGATCGCCGCCCGGTTTGCCACGTTCGACCAGGACGGGAACGGATACATCGACCGCGAGGACTTCAGCGCGGCCGCGAAGGCGGTGCTGGCCGAATTCGGCACCGCCGCGCGGTCGGACCGGGGCCAGGACCTCTTCGCGGGGGCCGAGGCCTTCTGGCAGGGGATGGCCGGGATCGCGGACGTCGACGGGGACCAGCGGGTGACCCGCGAGGAGTTCATCACGGGGGCGGCGAAGCGGCTGCGGGACAACCCGCAGCGGTTCGCGGAGATCGCGCGGCCGTTCCTGCACGGGGTGATCGCGGTGGCGGACGAGGACGGCCGCGGCACCACCCCGACGGCGGCGGCCCGGGTCCTGCGCGTCCTGGGCACCCCGCCCGAACTGGCCGCGCAGATCGCGACGACCCTGGACGCCGACGCCGACGGCCGCATCACGGAGGACGAGATCCTGACGGCCTTCGCCGCGTACTGCGGCGTGGAAGCCCCGGACGCGTAGCCGAAGCCGGATCCGGAGCCGGAGGGAGAGCCGGATCCGCAGCCCTGGCCCGCGGCCCCGCCGGCGCTGCGGGCCGCCAGGAGCCCCCGACCCCCCAGACCCCCCTAGGCGAAGCGCTCGCGGAGTTTGTACTTCAGGACCTTGCGGAGGGCTTCGTTGCGGGGGAGGGCTTCGACCAGTTCCAGTTGTTCCGGGAGCTTGTGGGGGGACAGGCCCTGGGCGCGGAGGTGGGCCGTCAGGTGCGGGAGGGTCAGGGGGGCCGCGCCCGGTGGCTGTTCCACGACCGCGCAGACGCGTTCGCCGCGCTCCGGGTCCGGGAGGCCGATCACGGCCACGTCGCCGATGCCCGGGAGCAGGTGCAGGAGGTCCTCGATCTCCTTCGCGGAGATGTTCTCGCCCTTGCGGATGATCACGTCCTTGCTGCGGCCCGTGAGGACGAGGTAGCCGTCCCGCGTCAGGTGGCCGAGGTCGCCGGTGATCAGGTAGCCGTCGGCGTCGAAGACCTCCGCCGGGCGGTCCTCCCGGTTCAGGTAGCCCCGGCAGACCGCCTCGCCGCGCAGCCGGACCTCGCCGTCCGTGTCCGGGGGCAGGGGCTCGCCGTCGGGCGTCGTGATGCGGATCGACATGCCGGCCGGGGGGCGGCCCTCCGTCGTGGCGAGGTGCTCCGGGGTGTCGTCCGGCGCGCCCATGGTGATCATCGGGACCTCGGTCATGCCGTAGCCGTGGGTCAGCTGGCAGCCCAGTTCGCGGACGACCGCGTGGTAGACCTCCGGGGGCTTCGGGGCGCCCCCGCCCGCGAGCAGGCGCAGGGTCGGGATGAGCCTGGACCCCGGGTCCTTGCGCTGCTCCGTCAGGAACATCGAGTAGAAGGCCGTCGAGCCGCCGGCCACCGTGACCCCGTGGCGCCGGTAGCCGGGCAGCGCGTCCGGCATCGCGAACTTCTCGAAGAGGACCGCGGGGAAGCCGTACAGGAGCAGCATCACCAGGTAGTCCGGGCCGCCTATGTGCGCGTACGGGAAGGCCATCGAGCCGACGTCCGCCGGACCCAGGTGCAGGGCGTGGGCCAGGCAGGAGCCGCCCGCGATCAGTGAGCGGTCGGTGTGCAGGACGCCCTTGGGGTCGGAGGTGGTCCCGGAGGTCCAGTAGATCCAGCGGACGGACGTGCCTTCGGACGGGGGCGGGGGGAGTACGGCGGGGTCCGCGGCCGGGAGGGAGCCGTAGGCCTCGAAGACGCCGCGCGCGCCGAGGCGCTCGGCCATCGCGGTGTGGTCGAAGCCCCGCCAGACGCCCGGGACGGCGAAGAACTCCGCCTTGGACTCGCGCAGCGCGAAGCCCACCTCGCGGTCCCGGTAGAAGGGGATCACGGGGGTCTGGACGGCCCCGATCCGGGCCAGGGCGAGGGAGAGCAGCACCGTCTCGATCCGGGTGGGCAGCTGCCAGGCGACGACGGTGCCGGGTCGTACGCCCATCCCGTACAGCCCCGCCGCGACCTGCTCGGAGCGGTCGCGGAGCTCGGCGAAGGTGAGCTTCCGGTCGTCGGCCGGGTCGTCGGCCGCCTCGATCAGCACGGTGGCGCCGGGGCTCAGCGCGGCCCGCGCCGCGACCAGCTCCCACAGGGTGGGGGAGTGGCCCAGCCGTATCGCCGTGTCCTTGGTGTCCGCCATCCCCAGCCTCCGTAACTGACGTGTCGTCAGATCCAGCGCAGAGCGTAGGGCTCCGGCGCTTGTCGGTCCAGGGGTGGCGGGGCTAGCTTGGAGGCGAAATCATTTCTGACGATCCATCAGATTCGCGCTCGGATTCACTCAGGATCCACTCAGGCACTCATCCGGCTTGCGGCGAGGGGAAACCATGGAACTGCCTCGGATCATCAGCGTCGACGACCACGTCATCGAACCCGCGCACCTCTTCGACGTCTGGCTGCCGGCCAAGTACCGCGACCGCGGGCCCAAGGCGCTCACCGCCGGGATCGGCGAGCTCCAGTACACCGGCGGCAAGTACGTGATCTCCATGGACCCCGACGGCCCGCCGACCGACTGGTGGATCTACGAGGACCTGAAGTTCCCGTACAAGCGCAACATCGCCGCCGTCGGCTTCGACCGCGACGACATGACCCTGGAGGGGATCACGCGCGAGGAGATGCGGCGCGGCTGCTGGGATCCGAAGGCGCGCCTCGCCGACATGGACCTCAACCACGTCGAGGCCTCGCTCTGCTTCCCGACCTTCCCCCGCTTCTGCGGCCAGACCTTCGCCGAGGCCCACGACAAGGAGGTCGCCCTCGCCTGCGTGCGCGCGTACAACGACTGGATGGTCGAGGAGTGGTGCGGCGACAGCGGCGGCCGGCTCATCCCGCTCTGCATCATCCCGCTCTGGGACATCGACCTCGCCGTCGCCGAGATCCGGCGCAACGCCGCCCGCGGGGTGCGCGCCGTGACCTTCTCCGAGATCCCGACGTACCTGGGGCTGCCCTCCATCCACTCCGGCTACTGGGACCCCTTCTTCGCCGTCTGCCAGGAGACGGGCACGGTCGTCAACATGCACATCGGGTCCAGTTCCCAGATGCCCGCCGCCTCGCCCGACGCGCCGCCCGCCGTCCAGGCCTCGCTCAGCTTCAACAACGCGATGGCCTCGATGATGGACTTCCTGTTCAGCGGGGTGCTGGTGAAGTTCCCGACGCTGAAGCTGGCGTACAGCGAGGGCCAGATGGGCTGGATCCCGTACGCCCTCGAACGCGCCGACGACGTCTGGCAGGAGCACCGCGCCTGGGGCGGGGTCCGCGACCTGATCCCCGAGCCGCCGTCCACGTACTACTACCGGCAGATGTTCTGCTGCTTCTTCCGCGACAAGCACGGCATCGCCTCGCTCGACGTCGTCGGCCGCGACAACGCCACCTTCGAGACCGACTACCCGCACGTGGACTCGACCTTCCCGCACACCAAGGAGGTCGCCCTCGACCACGTCAAGGGCCTCGACGAGGAGACCGTCCACAAGCTGATGCGCGGCAACGCCATCCGGATGCTCGGCCTGGACCTCGTCTGATGGATCTGACGTACACCGAGGAGGAGCGGGACTTCCGGACCCGGCTGCGCGAGTGGCTCGGCAAGACCCTGCCCGAGCTGGCCGCCAAGCCCTCCCCCGACGACTGGCCCGGCCGGCGCGCGTACGACTGCGGCTGGCAGCGCAGGCTGTACGACGCCGGGTACGCCGGCCTGCACTGGCCCGTGGACGCGGGCGGGCGCGGCGCCACCCCCACCCAGCACCTGATCTTCCTGGAGGAGACCGAGCGCGCCGGCGCCCCGTACGTAGGCGCCAACTTCGTCGGACTCCTGCACGCCGGCCCGACCATCGCCGCCGAGGGCACGGCCGCGCAGCGGGCGCGCTGGCTGCCGCCCGTACTGCGCGGGGACGAGGTGTGGTGCCAGGGGTTCAGCGAGCCCGGCGCGGGCTCCGACCTGGCCGCGCTGCGCACGCGCGCCGTGCGCGACGGCGAGGACTACGTGATCACCGGCTCGAAGATCTGGACCTCGCACGCGGAGGTCGCCGACTGGTGCGAGCTGCTCGTACGGACGGAACCCGTCAGCGCGGCGGCCCCCAAGCACCGCGGGATCTCCTGGCTGGCCCTGCCCATGGACGCGCCCGGGGTCACCGTCCGGCCGCTGCGCACCCTCGCCGGATCGACCGAGTTCGCGGAGGTGTTCCTCGACGAGGTCCGGGTGCCCGTCGCCAACCGGGTCGGGGACGAGAACGACGGCTGGCGCGTCACCATGGTCACCCTGTCCTTCGAGCGGGGGACGGCCTTCGTCGGCGAGGTCGTGGCCTGCCGCCGCACCCTGGGCGAGCTCGCGCGCACCGCGCAGGCGAACGGCCGCTGGGACGATCCGGTGCTGCGGCGCCGGCTCGGGCGGCTGTACGGGGAGTTCGGCGCGCTGTGGCGGCTCACCCAGTGGAACGTCAGCGAGTCCGAGGCCTCGGGCGGGGTGCCGGGCGTCGGCGGCTCCGTCTTCAAGCTCGCCTACTCGCACGCGCGCCAGGAGCTGTACGACACCGCCGCCGAGGTGCTGGGCGCGGACTCCCTCGCGCTGGACGGGGAATGGACCCTGGACCGGCTCTCGTCCCTCTCGTACACGATCGCGGCCGGCACCTCGCAGATCCAGCGGAACATCGTCGCCGAGCGGATCCTCGGCCTCCCGAAGGGCCGGTGAGGGCCGTGGACTTCCGGTTGACGGACGAGCAGCGCGCCCTGCGGGCCGGCGTACGGGACCTGCTGGCGGGCCGGTACGGGCGCGAGGCGCTGCGGGCCTCGGTGGACGCGGCCGGGGCCCTGGACCGGGGGCTGTGGCGGGAGCTCGGCGAGGCCGGGTTCTTCGCGCTGCGGCTCCCGGAGGCGGCGGGCGGGGTCGGGCTGGGGCTGCCCGAGGCGGTCCTCGTCTTCGAGGAGGCGGGCCGGGCGCTGCTGCCGGGGCCGCTGGTCGCCACGCACCTGGCGGCGGGGACGGTCGAGGGGGCGGCGGAGGGAAGGGCGGTGGTCACGGCGTTCGACCTGGGCGGGCTGCTGGTGGCCCACCTAGGGGAGGCCGACGCGGTGCTGGGCGCGCCGTTGCTCCCTTCGGGTGAGCCGGTGCCCTCGGCGGACCCGCTCACCCCGCTGCACCGGGTGGCTTCGCGGTCGGCTTCGCGGGCGGCCGGTGGGGAGGCGTACCGCGACGAGGGCGCGCTGCTGACGGCCGCCCTCCAGGTCGGCAGCGCACTGCGCACGGTGGAGCTGGCGGTGGGGTACGGGCGCGAGCGCGAGCAGTTCGGGCAGCCGATCGGGGCGTTCCAGGCGGTCAAGCACCTGTGCGCGCAGATGCTGGTGCGGGCGGAGGTGGCCCGTACGGCGGTCTACGCGGCGGCCGTGACGGCGGAGGCGGCGGAGGTGGCCGGGGCCAAGCTGCTGGCCGACGAGGCCGCCGTACGCAATGCCCGCGACTGCCTCCAGGTGCACGGCGGGATGGGGTTCACGTGGGAGGCGGACGTGCACCTGCACCTCAAGCGGGCCTGGGTGCGCGCCGAGCAGTGGCGGACGGCGGGGGAGGCGGAGGAGCTGTTGGCTGCGGAGCTGGCGGCTGAGCCGACAGCCGAGTCGGCGGCTGCCGCGGCGGCCGCTTCGGGGTAGCTCCCTGTCACGAAGGGCGGCGGTGCGGGGCACGGTCGGGACGGCCCGGGACGCATGTCCGATTACGGAGAGTTGATATCGGTTTGTGTCCTTGGCCCGGCTCATTGCGGCCCGGACTCCGAGGCCTGCTCCGGTACGCTCCCGGGAATGCGAGCGGCCCAGCAGCGCGAGCGACGCGCAGTATGCACCACGCCTACTCCTTCGCGCTGGAATATGCCCGAAGCGCTTGTTGTCGTGACTGTATGTCAACCATGCTGCTCCGTAAGGGGATCACGCTCGGTGATCCCATCCTGTCGCGAGGCGAAGTGTCCGCCGGTTCGGATGGTGTGAGCGGTGCAGGTGCTTCAGGTACAGCTGGAGGTAGGACCGGACCCCGCCGAGGTCGGCAGGGCCCGCCGCTGGGCGCGGTCCCGGCTGGCGGGGTCGGGCATAGGGGACGACGAACCGCTCGCCGAGACGCTGATCCTGCTGATCTCCGAGCTGGTCACCAACGCGGTCGTGCACACCGGCTGTCCGGCCGTCCTGCGGATGCTCTTCGGTGAGCCGGGCGTACGGGTCGAGGTCGCCGACGCCAGCGCCCGCGGCCCGGCCCGCCGGCAGGCCGCCGGGGACGACACGGGCGGGCGCGGGCTGGAACTGGTGGACGGACTGGCCGACCGCTGGGGCTGGCAGCGCGAGGGCGCGGGCAAACAGATCTGGTGCGAGATCGACCGCGCCGACAAGCCCGCGGACTGTCGGTCGACGTGGGAACCGCGCGTGTACCTCTAACGAGGTGTTGACGGTTCGTCAACTGTTGATCACCCTTGTACTGAGCGATTCGTCGCGAGGGGACGCCAAGGGCAGACCTTGACGAGTGCGGGTCGTGGGGTGGCGGCTGCCGTGCCGCGCTCGGGGCGCGCACGACCGGACGCCGCCACCCGCTGGTTCTCGTGGTTCTCGTGCCGCCCTACCGGGGCGGCGAGACCAGGCCCATTTCATAGGCCTTGATCACCAGTTGCACCCGGTCCCGGGCGTCCAGTTTCGTCAGCAGCCGGGCCACGTGCGATTTCGTCGTCGCCACCGTGATGAACAGGTCCTGCGCGATCTCGCCGTTCGACCGGCCCCGCCCCACCAGGGTCAGCACCTCCTGCTCCCTGCCCGTGATCGCCGGGACGCGCTCGGGGGCGGGCGCCGGGCCCGCGACGAAGTCGGCTATCAGGCGGCGCGTGACGCCCGGCGCGATGAGGGCGTCGCCCGCCGCGACCACGCGGACGGCGGCGAGGATGTCGTCCAGCGCCATGTCCTTCACGGCGAAACCGCTGGCACCGGCGCGCAGCGCACCGTACACGTGCTCGTCCTCGTCGAAGGTGGTCAGGATCAGCACGCGGGCGCCGTCGGGGCCGGCGGACGTGAGCCGGCGGGTGGCCTCGATGCCGTCCATCTCCGGCATCCGGATGTCCATCACCACCACGTCGGGGGCGAGCTCGGCGCTCATGCGGACCGCCTCGGCGCCGTTCGCGGCCTCGCCCACCACCTCCAGGTCCGGGGTGTCGGCCATCAGGACGCGCAGCCCCGAGCGGACCAGGGGCTGGTCGTCGGCGAGCAGGACGCGGATGCCGCTCATCGCTTCTCCTCGGGTTGTTGTCCGACCGGCAGGGCCGCCGCCACGCGGAAGCCGCCCCCGGGTTGCGGCCCGGCCTCGAAGCGGCCGTTCAGCAGGGCGGTGCGCTCCCGCATGCCGGTGAGGCCGAAACCGGCGCCGGGCGAGGCGCCTTCCGGGAGGCCGCGCCCGTCGTCGGTGACCTCCAGGGCCAGTTCGTCCCGCCCGTACGCGATCTCCACCCGGCAGCGGTCGGCGCGCGCGTGCCGGACCACGTTGGTCAGCGCCTCCTGCACGATGCGGAACGCGGCCAGCTCGATGTCGGAGGGCAGCGGCCGCCGCTCCCCCGACCACGCCACGTCCATCCGTACGCCCGTATCCCCCGCGGTGGCCGCGGCGAGCCGGTCGATGCCGTCCAGGCCCGGCGCGGGCGCCAGCGGCGCGGGCTCCGGTGACGCGGGTTCGCTGCGGCGCAGGGTGACCAGCGTGCGGCGCAGCCCCGCGAGGGTCTCGCGGCTGGTGGCCTCGATGGCCCGGAGCGCCTCGCGGGCCTGCGCGGGCTGCGTCTCGATGACCCGGCTGCCGACCCCGGCCTGGATGGCGATGACGCCGATGCTGTGGGCGACCATGTCGTGCAACTCGCGGGCGATGCGCAGCCGCTCGTCGGTCAGGGCCTGCTCGGTGGCCCGGGCCTGCGCCTGCGCGGCGGCCTCGCGGCCGCGCCGTACGGAGTCGCCCATCAGCCAGGCGAGGACGACGATCGGCAGCTGGCTCTGGGTGAGGACGAGGGCGGAGCCGGTCGCGGGCAGCGCGAACTGGGCGGTGAGCAGCAGCAGGACGGTGATGCCCACGGCCGGCAGGGTCACCCGGCGCGCGCGGGTGGCCGCGACCGCGCCGAGCGCCACCGCTGCGGGCAGCACCGTGGCGAGGGTGAGCGCGGGGGCGCGGCCGAGGAAGAGCACCAGGTACGTGCCGAGGAGCATCAGGGCGAGGGTGGTGAGCGGCGCCCGCCGCACCAGGAGGGCGCCGGTCAGCATGCCGGTGATCGCGAGGAGCGGCCCCACGTCGAAGATCCGGTCCCCGATGCCGAGGGGGACGCGGAACGCGAGGTTCGACAGTACGAGGGTGCCGAGCGCGGCGCCCGTCCAGAGGGCCGCGACCCGCCATCGCACGGCCGGCCGACCCCCGCCCGCCTGCCCTGATGAGGTGTCCATGGCGCGACCTTAACGGCCGCTCCGGGTACGGACATCGGCCTGCGGGATGCATCCCGCAGGGGGGTGTCGGGGCCGGTGGTAACGCGGCATTCCGCTTCGAGGACAATTGGGGACGCACTCGACGTTACTCAGCGGTAGGAGCAAGCGCGTTGAACCAGGACAGGCGTCGCCAGGCCGAGGAATTCCTCCAGCCCGACGAGCAGTTGATCGCCGTATGTGCCTGCGAACCGGGTCCGGGCGTGCCGAGCCCGCCGGAGGACCTGCTCGCGCCGCCGGAGCCGGCGGCGCTCGGCCGGCGGATCGAGGAGAAGCTCCCGCGCCCCCTCCAGCAGTTCTTCAAGTCCCGCGCGCACGACGAACGGCGGGACGACCCGGCGGCCGACCGGCGCCCGGATCCGGCGGACGGCAAGGGCATGGAGGGCGGCTGGCAGAGCGCGGCCGGCCGGTTCCTGATCGGCCGGGCCAACGCGCGGGGTTCGGCGACGGACGTCCTCGTCGTGACGGACCGGCGCTGGTTCGGCCTGACGGACGTCTCGCCGCTGTGGCAGTCGACGCCCGCGATGAAGCAGTTCTGGGAGGTGCCGCGGTCGGCGGTCACCGTCGTCCGCGCGAACGCGACGGGCCTGCACCAGAAGGGCCGTATGGACATCGAGTTCGCCGACCTCTCCTGGGTCGCCGTGGTGGCCCAGACCCCCGTCGAGGCCCCCGGCTTCGCGGCGGCCGCCGCCCGCTACCGCTGAGCCCCGGCCGCGGGGGCCGGGGCAATCGGTGGGGGGCTTAGGCGGTGGGTTCCGGTGCCGTCGCGGTGATCACCGCGAAGGTGCCGCCCTGGGGGTCGGCGAGGATCGCCATCCGGCCGGCCGCCATGTCGAACGCCGGGGCCTTGACGGTGCCGCCGGACCGGACCACGGCCGCCTGGATGTCGTCCACGCCGTCGACGTGGAAGTACGGCAGCCAGTGCGGCGGGACCTCGGCCGGCAGCGCGGCGAGGTCCATCATCCCGCCGACCGCGCGGCCGCCGACCTTGAACTCCGTGTACCCCTCGGCGCCCGGCATCTGCGACTTCTCCGTGCTGATCGGCAGCACGGAGGAGTAGAAGGCGGCGGCCGCCTCGGTGTCTCCGGTGCTCAGCTCGTTCCAGATCAGCGCGCCGTGCTCGTTGACGATGCCCGCGCCGGCGAAGGTGCCGTACTGCCAGAGGCCGACGACGGCGCCGGTCGGGTCGGTGATGACGGCCATCCGCCCGAGGTCCATGACGTCCATCGGGCCCGCCATCACGCTGCCGCCCGCGTCGGTGACCGACTTGAGGGTGGAGTCGATGCCGTCGGTGGCCAGGTACGTGGTCCACACGGTCGGCGGCATCGGGTCCGGCACCGTCCCGTCCGGGTTGGAGGCGCGCATGATCCCGGCCACCGGCTTGCCCTTGAGGGTGCAGACGGAGTAGCCGCCGGTCTCCGCCGGGCCGACCTCGCCCTGCCAGCCGAAGAGGTCGCGGTAGAAGTCGAGGGCGGCCTGCTGGTCGGGGACCATCAGGTCGATCCAGCAGGGGGTGCCGGACATGTAGGGGCCGTTCATTTCGGGCACGGATGCCTCCGGGGCTGGCGGTGAGGGGTTGGACGGCCCCTCCCTACCCCGCCCCCGGCGGCGGAATCGGGCCGTCCGGCTGAATGCGCTCAGAGGACGGCCACCGGGGCGACCGGTGTGCCCACGCCGCCGACGAAGGGCTCCGGCATGGCCGACAGCAGGAAGCCGTACCGGTTCTCTTCTGCACAGGCTGTGGACAACCTTTCGAGGTTCCAGTTCTGGCCCTGGTGCATGCCCATCTCGACCAGGTCCAGCGCGTGCACCGGCAGCCACAGGTTCTCGATCTCCGGCGGGAAGATCTCGAAGGTCAGGGTGTCGTTGGCGACGGCCGCCACGTCCCGCGCGTGGAACCACTCCGGGGTACGGACGGACAGCCCGGGCGAGGGGAAGCCGTAGCCGTGCTTGTCGCCCGCCAGGTAGACCTGGATCTGGCCGGTGCGGACCAGGACGACGTCGCCCGCCCGGACGGTGACCCCGCCGAACTCCTCCGCCTCCGCCAGGTCCTCGGGGGCCACCGCGTGGCCCCCCGGCAGCCGGTCCACGCCCTTCGCGCGCGCCACGTCCAGCAGGACGCCCCGCGAGAGGATGGGGGTGGCCTTGTCGATGCCGCTGAACTCGGCGCGCGCGTGAGCGGTGATCGTGGACGCGGGGCGGCCGTTGTAGATGCGGCCCGAGTGCGAGACGTGCGTCAGGGCGTCCCAGTGGGTGGCCGACTGGAGTCCCATCGTCACGGCGTCGTCGCTGCACGCCACCGTGCCCGGCCCGAAGAGCTCCTGGTTGATCTGCACCATCGTGTGCAGCGGGTTGACCCGCCCGGGGATCAGCCCCGCCTGCACCCCGTCCTCCTTCAGGGGGAGCGCCAGGGGGATCCGCAGACCGCTGCGGACCTCGGCGGCAGCCGCCCGCACCACCTCCGCCGTGATCAGGTTCAGGGTGCCGATCTCGTCCTCGGCGCCCCAGCGGCCCCAGTTGTTGATGCGCTTGGCGATGTCGTGGAACTCGGCGGGCAGGGTCATGGCTTCCATCAGCTCCTGGGGTGCGCTTGGGCAACTAAGGGCAACTGGGGCTTGTGCCTGGGCATCTGACTGGTCATAGAATCTAACGGACCGTCAGAAATCGCGGGAAGGGGTCGGGCGTGGGGAACTTCTTGGCCGGCAAGGTCGTGGCCGTCACCGGCGCGGGCCGGGGCATCGGGCGGGCCGTGGCGCTCGCGGCGGCCGCCGAGGGCGCCAAGGTCGTCGTCAACGACTACGGCGTCGGCATCGAGGGCGGGGAGCCGACGAGCGAGATCGCCGACGGCGTGGTGAAGGAGATCCAGGCCGCCGGCGGCGAGGCCGTCGCCGTCGCCGACGACATCTCGACCATGGCGGGCGGCCAGCGCATCGTCGACACCGCCCTCGCGCAGTTCGGCCGGATCGACGGCGTCGTGTGCGTCGCCGGCATCCTGCGCGAGCGGATGCTGTTCAACATGTCCGAGGAGGAGTGGGACCCGGTCGTCGCCACCCACCTCAAGGGCACCTTCACCGTCTTCCGCGCCGCCTCCGCCGTCATGCGCCGCCAGGGCTCCGGCACCCTCATCGGCTTCACCAGCGGCAACCACCAGGGCTCCGTCGCCCAGGCCAACTACAGCGCCGCCAAGGGCGGGATCATCTCCCTCGTCCGCTCCGCCGCGCTCGGGCTGGCCAAGTACGGGGTCACCGCCAACGCCGTGGCGCCCGTCGCCCGTACCCGGATGTCGGCCAACGTGCCCATGGAGCTCAAGGAGATCGGCGAACCCGAGGACGTCGCGGCGCTCGTGACGTACCTGCTCTCCGACAAGGCCGTCGCCGTCGGCGGCGAGAAGATCACCGGGCAGGTCTACACGATCGCCGGCCCGAAGATCGCCGTCTGGGCGCAGCCGCGCGAGCTGCGCGCCGGCTACGCCGAGGGCTCCTGGACCCCCGAGAAGATCGCCGACTTCCTGCCCGGGACGGTGGGCACCGACCCGATGCCGATGCTCGCGCAGCTGGAGGCCATGGCCAAGGCGGCGGCCGCCAAGGACCGCCCCAACGCGTAGGGAGCCCGGACGACATGGACTTCAGCTTCGGGGCCGGGGACGAGGAGCTGCGCGCCCGCGCCCGCGCATGGCTCACCGGGCACCTGGTGGGCCCCTACGCGGACGCCCTCGGCCTCGGCGGGCCCGGCAGCGAGCACGAGGGGGTCGAAGCCCGGCGCGCGTGGGAGCGCGAGCTGGGCCGGGGCGGCTGGATCGGCCAGGGCTGGGAGCTGCCGTCCGGGGCGTACGGGCAGCAGCGGCTCTCGCTGACCGGCCAGGTCGTCTGGGCCGAGGAGTACGCGGCGCTGCGCGCCCCCGGCCGGGTCGGCCACATCGGCGAGAACCTCCTCGCGCCGACCCTGATCGCGTACGGGTCCCGGGAGCAGCGGGACCGCTTCCTGCCCGGCATCGCGCGCGGCGAGGAGCTGTGGTGCCAGGGGTACAGCGAGCCGGGAGCCGGCTCGGACCTCGCGGGGATCCGTACGACGGCGGTACGGGAACCCCGTCCCGGAACCGGCGGGCCGCTGCGGGTCACCGGGCAGAAGATCTGGACCTCGCTGGCCCGGGACGCCGACTGGTGCTTCGTCCTGGCCCGGACCGAGCCCGGCTCGCGGCGCCACCGCGGGCTGTCGTTCCTGCTCGTACGGATGGACCAGCCGGGGCGGGTCGAGGTCCGGCCGATCCGCCAGATGTCGGGGACGAGCGAGTTCAACGAGGTGTTCTTCGACGGGGCGGTGGCGGAGGAGGTCGTCGGCGGGGAGGGCAACGGCTGGACCGTGGCCATGGGGCTGCTCGCCCTGGAACGCGGGGTCTCGACGCTCGTCCAGCAGATCGGGTTCGCGGCGGAGCTGGAGCGGGTGGTGGCGGCGTACGTGGCCTCGGGGTCCTCGGGGGGCTCGGGCGCCGGGGATCCCGTGCTGCGCGAACGCCTCGTACGGCAGTGGGCGGAGCTGCGCACGATGCGCTGGAACGCCCTGCGGACCCTCGGCTCCACCGACGACCCGGGCGCGCCGAGCGTGGCCAAGCTGCTGTGGGGAGGCTGGCACCGGAGGCTCGGCGAGCTGGCGGTGGCGGTCCGCGGAGCCGGGGCCTCGGCCGGGCCGGCCCACTGGGCGCCGGGGACCCCGTACGAACTCGGACTCGACGAGGAGCAGCGCCTGTTCCTGTTCACCCGCGCCGACACGATCTACGGCGGCTCGGACGAGATCCAGCGGAACATCATCGCCGAGCGCGTGCTCGGCCTGCCTAAGGAGTCCAGGTGAGAGGCGTCGTGTTCGACGGCAAGCAGGTCCAGGTGGTCGAGGATCTGGAGATCCGCGATCCGGGGCCGGGGGAGGTGCTGGTCGCGATCGCGGCGGCCGGGCTGTGCCACAGCGACCTGTCGGTGATCGACGGGACGATACCGTTCCCGCCGCCGGTGGTCCTGGGGCACGAGGGCGCGGGGGTGGTGGAGTTGGTCGGGTCGGGTGTGACGCACGTGGCGCCGGGCGATCACGTCTCCCTGTCCACCCTCGCGAACTGCGGGGCCTGCGCGGACTGCGACCGGGGCCGGCCGACCATGTGCCGCAAGGCGATCGGGATGCCGGGGCAGCCGTTCTCGCGGGGCGGGAAGCCGCTGTTCCAGTTCGCGTCCAACTCGGCCTTCGCCGAGCGGACCATCGTCAAGGCCGTCCAGGCGGTGAAGATCCCGGACGACATCCCGCTGACGTCGGCGGCGCTCATCGGCTGCGGCGTCCTGACCGGCGTGGGGGCCGTACTGAACCGGGCCCGGGTCGACCACGGCGAGTCGGTGGTCGTCATCGGCACGGGCGGCATCGGGCTGAACGTGATCCAGGGCGCGCGGATCGCGGGCGCGGGCGCCATCGTGGCGGTGGATGCGAACCCGGCGAAGGAGGCCGTGGCCCGGCAGTTCGGGGCCACGCACTTCATCGACGCGTCGGCCGTCCCCGACTCCTCGGCGGCGGTCCGCGAGATCCTCCCGACGGGCGCGGACCACGCCTTCGAGTGCGTGGGCAACGTCAAGCTGATCCGCCAGGCCGTCGACCTGCTGGACCGGCACGGGCAGGCGATCCTGCTCGGGGTCCCGGGGTTCAAGGAGGAGGCGTCGTTCACGGTCTCGTCCATGTACCTGGACAAGACCATCATGGGCTGCCGGTACGGCTCCTCCCGCCCCCAGCGGGACATCGCCCTGTACGCGGAGCTCTACCGGCAGGGCAGGCTGCTGCTCGACGAACTCGTCACGGAGACTTACCCGATCGAGGACTTCGCGAAGGCCGTGGACGACGCCCGGCACGGGCGGGTGGCGCGGGGCGTGCTCACGTTCTGACCGGTCCGGCCGCCTTGGCGGCTGAACCGGCCGTGCGGCCTGCGGCCGTGGGGCCGGTTCAGTCGGCGAGGCCGGCGGGGTCGGCGGGGTCGGCCAGGCGGCCGAAGCGGCCCTTGTGGAAGAGGAGCGGGCCGTCCTCCCCGGCGGCGCCCATGGCCTCGACCCGGCCGACCACGATCAGGTGGTCCCCGCCGGTGTGCACGGCGTGGATGCGGCAGTCGATCCAGGCGGGCACGGCGTCGAGCTGCGGTGACCCGGTCACGGGGGCGGGGGTGTGCGCGACCCCGGCGAACTTGTCGGCGCCGCTGACGGCGAAGGCCCGGCACAGCCCGCCCTGCTCGGCGCCCAGGATGTTGACGCAGAACACCCCGGCGCGGGCGATCCGCGGCCAGGTGGTCGACGTACGGGCCACCATGAACGTGACCAGCGGCGGGTCGAGCGACAGCGAAGCGAAGGACTGGCAGGCGAATCCGGCCGGGCCGTCCTCGCCCTCCCCGGCCGGGGAGGTGATGACGGTGACCCCGCTGGCGAAGTTCCCGAGCACGGCCCGGAACTCGGCGGGGCTGACGGGTGCACGCTCGTCGTCGCCGACGGCCCGCAGATCGGGGCGCGGCAGCGCGTCGACGTGGCCGGCGTCCGGGTCCTGCTCCGACGGGGCGGAGGTGGGGGAGCCGACTGACCTGAGGTATCGGACGACGGTGGCCGCCATCCCTGCGTGTCCCATCACACCGCCGATTGAAGCTGACGGATCGTCAGATAGGAAGGGGTGCGGGCGGGTGACTCGGAAAAGGGGAGGGTGTATCGTCCTCATCGATTGAACATGTTCAATTGTTGTGGGGGTGGGGGTCATGGCGTTGCCAGAGGTGCACGCGGGGCCGGCCGTGCGGGGCGGGAGGTGGTCGCGCCTGGCGACCGGGTCGGAGCTGGCCTTCATGGCGCAGTGCGTCGTGGCCGGAGCGGTCTTCCTCGCCACCTCCGGCATGCGCGACGACCACGGCATCGGCATCGACCCCGGTGTCTTCGGCGCGATTCCCGCGCTGCTCGTCGCGGTGGTCCTGGCGGCGTACCTGCACCGGGTGCTGTTCGTGCTGCCGGTGATGGCGCTGACGCGGGCCCTGGGAAGCCGGTGGTGGGCGGCGCTCTGGGCCGCCGCGATCGCCGCGGCCTACGCCGGGTGGGCCAGTGCGGGCTGGGACCTGCCGTACGGCTGGACGGCGCTGTGGATCGCGGGCCCTGGGGTGCTCCCGGTGGTGGCCGCCTCGTACGCGCACCACCGGTCGCTGGGGTGGACCGGGATGGCGGCCAAGGTCGGCGCCGTCACCGGGATCGCCCTGCTCCTCTGCGCGGTCGGCGCGTTCCTCCAGGAGCGGACCGGCTTCGGGGCGTACGAGCCGCCCCGGCTGGAGCGGGAGCAGTACGTCGGGCAGTGGATCGGCGACGGGGGCGCGCGACGGCTGCGGCTGGGGGCGAACGGCGAGGCGGTGGCCGATGGCATGCGGCTGGCCGATCCGAACGCCGCGGTGTGGGACGCGTGCTCGGGGACCGGGACGTGGACGTACGAGCCGCGGCCCGAGCGCGGCCGGCCGGGGTCCGGCGGGGTGCGGGACCGGGTCACGCTCACGATCGAGGGCTGTGGCCGCCTGGACGCCTTGCAGGTGGCCGGCACGGCCGAACGGCCCGAGCTGTTCTGCGTCCTCGGGGATCCGGACGACCTCCACCCGCGGTACGCCGTCACCCTGCACCGCGTGTAGCGCGGGCCGGGCGGAGCTGCGCCCTTTCGCCCGTACGGGTGAATCCATCGCCCCGCCGGGACCCGTACGGCGGACAGCCCCGCGGGAGGTGGGCATCGTGGCCCCCGGCCCGATCCACCCGTCCCCCAGGAGGACTCCCATGCTCGGCACCGACTTCCGTCTCGGATCGCCCGTCTGGCTCGACCTCGGCAGCCCCGACACCGACGGCGCCGCCGCGTTCTACAGCGCCGTCTTCGGCTGGCAGTTCATCTCGGCCGGGCCCGACGCCGGCGGGTACGGGTTCTTCCAGGTGGACGGGAAGACCGTCGCCGCGCTCGGGCCGCTCACCGAGGAGGGCGCGCGTTCCGCCTGGATGATCCACTTCAAGGCCGACGACATCCAGGACACCGTCTCGGCCGTGAAGGCCGGCGGCGGGGAGATCCGCACGGAGCCCATGGACGTCATGGGCGAGGGCTGGCTCGCGCAGGCCACCGACCCGCAGGGCGCCGAGTTCGCGCTCTGGCAGCCCGGGAAGACCGCCGGGCTGGGGCTGGTCTCCGAGGAGAACGCCCTGGTGTGGGCGGAGCTGCACGTACCCGACCCGGCCGCGGCCATCACCTTCTACAACGGCGTCTTCGGCTGGCGCAGCCAGGACATGGAGGCGCCCGGGATGACCTACCGCGTGCTGAGCCTGAAGGACGGCGACCAGCAGCAGACCTCGTTCGGCGGGATCGCGCCGATGGGCGACGGCGCGGGCGGCGACGGGGTCGAGAAGCCGCGCTGGGTGCCGTACTTCAACGTCGCGGACGTCGACGCCACCGTCGCCGCCGCGAGCGGGAACGGCGGGTCGGTGCTCATGCAGGCGGCGGACGTGCCCGACGTCGGCCGGATCGCGTGGGCGGCCGACCCGTCCGGCGCCGTGTTCGCCCTGCTGAAGCCGAACCCCATGATGTGAGCCGCCGGTTGGCGGCTACCGCCCGAGGTACTTGGGCGAGCGGCGTTCCACGAAGCTCGCCACGCCCTCGTTCGCGTCGGCGGTGGTCATGTTGATCTCCTGTGCGGTGGCCTCGGCGGCCAGCGCGGCCGCCCGGCCGCCGTCCAGGGAGGCGTTGACCAGCTGCTTGGTCAGGGCGAGGGCGCGGGTCGGGCCCTGCGCGAGGCGCTCCGCCCACTCCCGGGCGGTGGCCTCCAACTCCTCGCCCGGGACCACCCGGTTGACCAGGCCGAGCCGCTCGGCCTCGGCCGCCGGGACGGCGTCGCCGAAGAACATCAGCTCCTTGGCCTTCTGCGGGCCGACGAGGCGCGGGAGCAGGTACGCGCCGCCGCCGTCGGGGACCAGGCCGCGGCGTACGAACACCTCGATGAAGCGGGCCGATTCGGCGGCGATGACGAGGTCGCAGGCGAGGGCGAGGTGGGCGCCGATGCCGGCGGCCGTGCCGTTGACGGCGGCGAGGACCGGCTTCTCGCAGTCGAGCACCGCGGTGATCAGGCGCTGCGCGCCGAGCCGGATCATGCGGGCGACGTCGCCGGCGATGCGCTCGCCGCCGGCGCCGCCGCCCGTAGAGGGTGAGCCGCGCAGGTCGGCGCCCGCGCAGAAGCCCTTGCCGGTGGCGGTGACGACGACGGCCCGCACGCCGGGGTCGGCGGAGGCCTCGCCGAGCAGCCCGATGACGCGCTCGCGCTGGTCCCAGGTGACCGCGTTCATGGCCTCCGGCCGGTTGAGGGTGATCCAGGAGACGCCGCTCTCGATGCGGTGCAGGACTTCTTCGGTCATGGGCCGGACTCCCCTTCGGGGTGGGGTGGTGGGCGGGTGCGGGTGGCCGCTGCGGGGAGAGGGGAGCCCCGTGCAGCGGGAGCTCAGCGGCAGATGGCGAGCGCGTCCAGCGCCACCGCCCCCTGCCCCCGCGGAAGGACCATCAACGGGTTGACGTCCAGTTCCGACAGGACGCCGCCCAGTTCCAGCGCCATCCGCTGGACCCGCAGCACGACCTCCACCAGCGCGTCCACGTCCGCCGGCGGGGCGCCCCGTACGCCCTCCAGCAGGGCGTGCCCGCGCAGTTCGGCCAGCATCGCCCGGGCCTGGTCCTCGCCGAACGGCGGGACGCGGACCGCCGCGTCGTGCAGGACCTCCACCAGCACCCCGCCCAGGCCCACCGTCACCGTCGGGCCGAAGAGGTCGTCCTGGGTGACGCCGACGACCATCTCGACCCCCCGCTCCACCATCTGGCAGACGAGGATGCCGTCGAGCGGGACGTTCTCGTAGCGGGCGATGTCCGTCAGCTCCCGGTACGCGTCCCGGATCTGGCTGGCCGAGGTCAGGCCGATCTTGACCAGGCCCAGCTCCGTCTTGTGCGCGAGCTGCGGTCCCGAGGCCTTCATCACCACCGGGTAGCCGACCAGCCCCGCCGCCCGTACCGCGGCCGCCGCGCTGGTCACGAGCTGCTCGCGGGGGACCCGTATCCCGTACGCCCTCAGCAGCTGCTTCGCCGCGTGCTCGCTGAGCTGCTGGCCCGGGCGCATGAGCGCCTGCGCCTTGCGGTACGAGGGGGACGGGGTCCGCGGCGCGTCCTCGAAGGGGGAGCGGTACGCGGCCGTGAACCGGTGGTGGCCGAGGTAGGCGCGGACGGCGGTGATGCAGTTGCCGAACGTACGGAACGTGGCCACGCGGGAGGAGCCGAGCAGGGTGGTGCGGTAGGCCTCCTCGGTGCCGACCGGGGAGCCCCAGATCACGCAGATCAGCTTGTCGCTCTGCTCCGCCGCGTCCACCAGGTCCTGGGCGAGCCTGTCGCTCATCGGGGGGAAGGGGCCGGTGATCGGGCAGATCAGCACGCCCACCGACGGGTCGGCGAGGATCGCGTCGATGATCTTGCGGCCGCGCCAGTCGCCGACCGGGTGGCCGCCGTTGTCGACGGGGTTGGCGACGTTCAGGTACGGCGGTATCCACTGGTGGAGCTCGTCCTGCTTGGCCCGGGAGAGGGTGGGCAGGCTGAGCCCGGCCTCGGTCGCCAGGTCGGAGAAGTGGGCCCCGGTGCCGCCGGAGATGGAGTACACGACGACCCCGTCGGCCAGCGGTTTGCGGGCCCGGGCGAGGAGGGCGGCGGTGTCCTGGAGCTCGTCCAGCCCGTCGACGCGGATGACGCCGAACTGGCGCATCGCGGCGTCGACGACGGTGTCGGCCCCGGTCAGCTTCCCGGTGTGGGAGGCGGCCATGCGGGCGCCGGTCTCGGTGCGGCCGACCTTGACGGCGACGACGGGGACGCCGTTGCGGGCGGCCCGGTCGGCTGCCAGGAGGAACTGGCGGCCGTCCTTGAGGCCCTCGACGTAGCAGGCGATGGCGCCGACCTCGGGCCGCTCGGCGAAGTAGGAGATGAAGTCGGAGGTCTCGAGGTCGGCCTCGTTGCCCGTGGGGGCCCAGTGGGAGAGCCGGATGCCCAGCTCCTGGAGGGTGTAGACGGGTCGGCCCTGGTGGCCGGACTGGGTGATCAGCGCGATCGCCGGGCCGTCGAGGTCCTCGCGGAACTCCTCGAAGGCGTTGAGATTGGTGTTGGGGCCGAGCAGGCGCAGGCCCGACCGCCGGACGGCGGCGGCGAGCCGCTCCTGGGCGGCGGCGCCCGCGTCGCCGGTCTCGGCGAAGCCGGAGGCGAAGGCGACGGCGAACTTCACCTTGGCCTCGGCCAGTTCCTCGATCACCGGCAGCGGATCGCCGACGAGGAGGACGGCGAGGTCCACCTGCTCGGGCAGGTCGGCCACGGACGCGTGGCAGGCCAGCCCGAAGACGCTGGGGCGGGTGGGGTGCACGGGGTGGATCCGGGCGCCGACGCGCTCCGCCCAGGCGATGAGCTGGCGGGTGATTCCGGTGTTCGGTCTGCCTTCGGCGTCGGAGGCGCCGATGACGGCCACGGACTCGGGCCGGAAGAACCGGTCGAGGTCGGGGACATCGGCGTGCAGGGGCCGTCCGCTGACGTCCACCGCGACCGCGACCGCGTCCGCGGCGGACGGCGCCGCCGTGGAGTGGACGGCCGTCCTGGGGGTCTCCCCGCAGGCCTCGACACGTGCGCGGAAGTCGGTGGTGAGGGTGCCGTGAGTAGATCCAAGCATCGTTCCGCCCGCTCCTGCTCGATGAACCTCAATAACTGACGCGTAGTCAGATTACTGAACTGACGTGCCGTCAGGAACAGTGCTGCGCAGGAAAGCTGGTGGAGGTGGTGTGTGGAACGGTGACAGATCCCGCCGGGACGGGTCCAGGGCGCGTTTTCGGCCGCTGACGGGGTCGGTGGAACCGGTGAAGCCGGTGAAGTACGGGTCCCCGGGCCCGGGCTCAAGCCCGGGGTCGGGGACCGAGCTTGGGCCCGAGTGGCCCCGGGCGGTCAGGCGAGGGGGTCGACCGGGCGCAGGCCCGTGTCCGGGAGGGGCGTGGCCGGCGGCAGGCCGGTTCGGGGGCCGAGGCGGCGGGAGGCCGCCTTGGCGATCTTCTCCGCGTCCAGGGCCATCTCGCGGAACATGCCGCTGATGGGGTTGGTGAAGCCGGTGAAGTACAGGCCCGGGGCCTGCGCGGGGGAGCGGGTGCCGTGCGTACGGGGGCGGCCGCGCCCGTCGAGTACGTCCAGATGCCCGACCAGGCCCTCCAGGCCGCGGCGGTACCCGGTGGCCGCGACCACCGCGTCCGGGGCGATGCGGGAGCCGTCGGCGAGAACCACGTCCGCACCGTCGAAGGAGGCCACGGCGGCCACCGGTTCGACCCGGCCCGCACGCACGGCGTCGATCAGGCCGACGTCCTGGACCGGGACCGCGCCCTCCTTGACCCTGCTGTACAGGCCGGTGTCGGGACGGGGGAGTCCGTACGCCGCCAGGTCGGGGACGGAGGCCTTGGCGATGAGCGCGCAGAGCCGGTCCACGAGCCGTACCGGCAGCCGCCGCACCAGGATCCCGCTGCGCTGCGCGGGCCAGCCCGCGGTGGAGCGGCGCACGATGTGCGGGGCGGTGCGCACGGCGAGCCGCACCCGCACGGCCCCGCCCTCGGCCAGGTCGACGGCTATCTCGGCGCCGGTGTTGCCGGTGCCGACGACGAGCACGTCCCGGCCCTCGTACGGCGTGGCGTTGCGGTACTCGCGGGCGTGCAGCAGCTGCCCGGTGTACGTGTCGCGGCCCGGCCAGTCGGGGAGCGCGGGGGTGTGGTTGAACCCGGTGGCGACGACGACGGCCCGGGCGTCGAGCACCCGCCCGCCGGTGGCGTGCAGCAGCCAGCCGTCCCCGCCGGGGGCGGGGTCGATCCGGGTCACCTCGACGCCGGTGACGATCTCCAGCCCGTGGAACTCGGCGTACTTCTCCAGGTACCGCACCACGTTGTCCCGCGACACCCACCGCCCGAACCGGCGCGGCATGGCCAGCCCGGGGAGGGCGGAGAGCCGGCGGGTGGTGTGCAGGTGGAGCCGGTCGTAGTGCCCCCGCCAGGAGGCGGCGACGTCATCGGACTTCTCGACGACCACCGCGCGCACCCCGCGGGCGCGCAGCGCGGCGGCCGCGGCGAGGCCGCCGGGCCCGGCGCCGATCACGTAGACCGGGCGGGGCTGGGTGGACATGTCGGGGGGTGCGGGGACTCCGGGCATGAGGAGTGATCGTATCGACACACAGCGTTGATGGGTCTCGGACAAGGAGGGAATCGATTGCGGATCGATCACGGGGCGCTTGGGCGGCGGGTCGAGGGGAGAGGGCGGCCGGGTCCGGGGCCCGGGGTCCGGGGCCCTGGGCGGCGGCCGGCGGCTGCCGGCGTTGCGGACGGTGCGCCTCACATGGGGTACGTCCGGAACGTGACCTTGGCGTGCTGCTCGTCCGTCCACAGGACGCGCACGTCCAGGACGTCGTGCCCGCGCCGGTCGGGGCGGGAGGTCTTGAGATCGAGCCCGTACTGATCCTCCGTCACGCCGTCGGGGCTGGTTCGGCAGGCGGGGTTGCACCGGTCTCCGGGGAGGGAGGCCAGCCAGGCCCGGGCCTCGCTCCGCGGCATGTCGAACGAACCTCCCCACTGACTGATGTAGCCGCCTTCGAGTACCTCGATGCAGGCCTCCCCGGCCGTCCCGGACGGCAGGGCGGCGCCGAACTGCGACACCGCCTTGGAGCAGGCGGCGGGTTGAGTTCCCCAGGTGCCGCCGCCTGCGAACGCCCACAGGAACACCCCGAACCAGACGAGCGGGGGCCCGAGGCCCGAGAGCAGGGCGAGGCCGATCAGCCGCTTCGTGCTCCGCCGCATCGGGGGTGACGGCGGTACGTGGGCGCCCCAGGCGGGCTGCTGCCCCGCGGTATGCCGGGCGTCGTGGCTCATTGCGTTTGCTCTCCTCGGAATTTCGAACGTGTTCAACAGTTGGGACGCCTTCGAGGGGTGGGCGGTTCCCGGGGGTTCCGGTTCGGGGCCTTGCGGGATCGGCGGGGATCCGGTGAACTGACGTACCGTCAGATCGAGGAAGGGGAGGGCCGATGCAGACCATCTGGCTCAGTGGGGCCGAGTGGCTCGCCGTGCTCCGGATAGGGCTCGGCCTGTGGTGGCTGGAGAGCTGGCGGCACAAGGACAAGAAGGGCTGGTTCGAACGCGGTACGGGCATCGCCTGGGCCGCGGACGTCGCCGGCAAGCACCGCTGGCCGTTCGTGAAGGGCGGCTTCGAGAAGGTCGTCCAGCCGCGCCCGCGCCTGATGGCGTACGTCGTCGTCTACGCGGAACTCGCCCTCGGGCTGGGCCTCGTACTCGGGTTCCTGACCCCGGTCGCGCTCGTCGGCGGCCTGCTCCTGAACCTGCTCTACCTGGTCCTGATGATCCACGACTGGGCCGAGCAGGGCCAGAACGCGATGATGGCCCTGATCTCGCTCGTCGCGCTCTTCGCGATGGCCTGGCAGACCTGGTCCCTGGACTCGGCGATGGGACTGTTCCTGTGAGTTCTGCGAGTTCTGTGAGCGCGCGTTACGACCTCCCCGAGACCGACGACTTCACCCGCCCCTACTGGGACGCGGCCGCCGAGGGCCGGCTCCTGCTGCGCCGCTGTGCGGACTGCGGGCGGGCCCACCACTACCCGCGCGAGTTCTGCCCGTTCTGCTGGGCCGGCGAGGAGCGGGTGGCCTGGGAGAGCGCGAGCGGCCGCGCCACCCTCTACACCTGGTCGGTGATCCACCGCAACGACCTCCCGCCGTTCGGGACGCGCGTCCCGTACACGGCGGCCGTGGTCGACCTGGCCGAGGGCCCGCGCATGATGACGGAGGTCGTCGAGTGCGCCCCGGCGGACCTGCGGATCGGCATGCGGCTCGAACTCGCCTTCCGCGAGGCGGCGGAGGGCGTGTGGGTGGCCGTGTTCCGCCCGGACACCCCCTAGCGCAAGGCGCCCTCAGGGCCAGAGCAGCTCGCGGGTCCAGGCGGTGCCGGAGGGGGCGGCGCGGCGGTAGCGCAGACGGATGTGGCGGCGGGCCGGGTCGCCCTGGAAGAACTCGACTTCGGCAGGGTCGAGGACGTACCGCGTCCAGGTCGGGGCCGGAGCGTCCGGCTCCGCCCCGGCCCGCTCCCAGGCGGCCTCGGAGACGCGCCGCAGCTCGTCCACGCTGTCGAGCACCTCGCTCTGCCGGCCGGTCAGCGCCGCCGCGAGCGCACCCCGCGAGCGGACCGCCAGGTCCGCCCGGCTCTCCTGCGGCCCGCGGGCGGTGACCCGGCCGCGGATCCGGATCTGCCGGGCCACGGCCGGCCAGTAGAACCCGAGCGCGGCGTCCGGGTGCCCGGCGAGCTGCCGGCCCTTGGCGCTGGTGGCGTGCGAGGCGAAGTGCCAGCCGTGCCCGTCGGCGTCGTGCAGCATCAGGGTGCGTACGTCGGGCCGCCCGTCGGCGTCGACGGTGGCCAGGCTCATCGTGTGCGGCTCCGGCTGCCCCGCCGCGGCGGCGTGCAGGAACCACTCCCGGAACAGCGCCAGCGGCTCGGCGGGCGCGGCGTCCGGATCGAAGCCGGGCAGCGGGCCGTCCCACACCCGCAGCGAGTGCAGGGTGGCGTGGAACTCGTCGCTGCTCGTCGTCTCACGGGTCATACCGCCCATGGAACACCATCGCCGCCGGACGGGCCGACGCGGACCCGGCGGTGTCGACCGCCGGGTCCGCGCAGGAGCGGAGGGAATCGATGGAGCTGATGGCTAGTCGGTGCAGTACCTCTTGAGCGCCGAGTCGAACGCGGCGGTGTAGGCCTGGTCGTGGGCCTCCTTGGCCTGCTTCTTCCCCGCTGCGTCGGGGACCAGGCCCTGGAGGTTCTGCTGGTTGTTCAGCTTGGGCTCGGCGTCGCAGTTACCGGCCTGGGCCAGGGCCTTTCCGTCGGTGAAGCCCTCCTTGGCGCCGCGCTGGCGTTCGGCGGTGATCAGCTTCTGGTTGATGGCGTCCTGGGCCTCCTGGCCGCCCAGGCAGTTGGCGGTGGCGCCGCCGTTCTGGAAGGCCTTGTACTTGCCGGCCGCTACGTCACCGGAGGTGAACTTGCCGTCGTCGCCGACCGTGGCGGTGCCGCCGCCCGCGCCGTCGGTCTGGTCGAGGAAGACCTTGCCCTTGGCCTTGTCGAACCCCTCGCCGCTGACGATCGCCTTCGTGGCGTCGCCGGCTTTCGCTTCGACGAAGCACGCGGCCGCGGCGGGTGCGGCGGCCGGTGCGGTCTTCGGGGTCGCGGCCCATCCCGTGGCGGCCGCCCCGATGGCGAGCGAACAGGCCATGAGGGGGGTGAACAGAGTCATGCGGATCCGTTGGTTCATCGTCGTTCCTCGCCTGTGGTGCGGGAAGGTGGAGGAATCACGAGGCCGACACTGCGAGTGGGCGCACGCGGTGGGCGCACGGACTCGTGCCCACGATGCCTGCACAGTGCCCGGGAGCGGGTGCGCTCCGCGCGCACGTCCCGATCGACCCCGGAAGGAGTCCGTCCCTTCCATCGTCCCCCGCCCCCGCGGACCTGTCGACCGGGGGCCCCGCGGCTCCCGAACCACCGCCCTCGGAGCCACCGTCCCGGAATCACCGTCCCCGGAATCCCCCCGATTTCACCGCCCCAGGATCAGCGTCCCCGACGAGCAGAACCAGCCCCCCGTGCCCGACGCCAGGGCCACCTCCGGGCGCCGGCCCCCCGGTTTGACGACCTGGCGGTCCGGGCCCGCCTCACCGCGCAGCTGGCGGACCGCCTCGACCAGCAGGAACAGGCCGCGCATGCCCGGGTGGCAGGCCGAGAGGCCGCCGCCGTCGGTGTTGACCGGCAGTTCCCCGTCCCGCAGGAGGCGGCCCTTCTCCACGAAGGCCCCGCCCTCGCCCTTGGCGCAGAAGCCGAGGTCCTCCAGCGTGACCAGGGTCATGTACGTGAAGGCGTCGTAGATTTGGGCGAGGTCCACGTCCGCCGGGGTGAGGCCGGCGCGGGCGAACGCCGTGCGGCCCGAGACCGCCGCCGGGGACACCGTGAAGTCCTCCCACTCCGACATCGTGGTGTGCGAGACCGACGTGCCCGAACCCAGGATCCAGACCGGCTCCTTCGCCGTGTCCGGTACGTAGTCCTCCGCCGCCAGCAGCACCGCGCAGCCGCCGTCCGAGCGGATGCAGCAGTGCAGCTTCGTGAACGGGTCCGCGATCATCTCGCCGGACAGGACGTCCTCCACCGTGATCGGGTCGCGGAACATCGCGTCCGGGTTGGTCGCCGCGTTCGCCCGCGCCTGGACCGCCACCGAGGCGAGCTGTTCCAGCGTCGTCCCGTACTCGTGCATGTGGCGCCGCGCGGCCATCGCGTACTTCGAGACCAGCGTGTGCCCGTACGGCACCTCGAACTGCAGCGGCCCCCGGGCCCCGAACGACAGGTTCGAGGTGCGCCGGCGCGCCTTGATGTCGGCGCGCGCCGTGGATCCGTACACGAGCAGCACGGCGTTGGCGTGTCCCGCCGCTATCGCGTCCGCCGCGTGCGCCGCCATGACCTCCCAGGTCGAGCCGCCCACCGAGGTGGAGTCGACCCAGGTGGGGCGCAGCCCCAGGTACTCGGCCACCTCGACCGGCGCGAGGATGCCGAGGCCGGCCGAGGCGAAGCCGTCGATGACGGAGCGGTCCAGGCCGGAGTCGGCCAGGGCGCGGCGTGCGGCCTGCGCGTGCAGGGCGTACGGGGTGGGGCCGTCCACCCGGCCGCAGTCGGAGAGGGCGACGCCGACGACGGCGACCCGGCGGCGTCCGGTGCTGCGTCCGGTGCCGGGTCCGGCCCTGCGTCCGGTGCGCGGTTCGGTCGTGGGTCCAGGCGTGGGTCCAGGCATGCCCCAGACCGTACATCTGACGTAGCGTCAGTTTCTAGGCCGCGCCGCGCGGTCCTCGCGATACCTGCGCGCCCCGCCCCCTGTGCATCTGCCGCCGCCCGCCCTAACATGACGGCCCGTCAGATACGGGGAGGAGCCCGACGATGGATGCCGCCTTCACCGCGGAGCAGGACGAGATGCGCCGCACCCTGCGCGAGATCCTGGGCAAACGCTGCGGCCCGGACGAGGTCAAGGCCGCCGTCCGCACCGCCGCCGGACACGACCGCGAGCTCTGGCAGCAGCTCGCGCGGCAGCTCGGTCTGCCCGGCATCGCCGTCGCCGAGGAGTACGGGGGCGTCGGCTGCACCCCCGCCGACCTGGCGCTGGCCTGCGAGGAGACCGGCCGGGCGCTGCTGCCCTCGCCGCTGCTGGCCACCGCCGCGCTCGCCGTACCGCTGATCACCGCCCTCGGCACCCCCGGCCAGCGCTCCGCGCTGCTCCCGGCGCTCGCCGCCGGCGGGCTCACCGCCGCCCTCGCCGTCCCCGGCCCGGCGCTGTCCACCGCCCTCGCGCTGACCGGCGAGAACACCCCCGGGGAGTGGGCCGGCGGGGGGCGCGCCGGCGGGGTCCAGGCCCGGCCCGGCGAAGACGGCGGCTGGCGGCTGTACGGGGAGGCCGCCCAGGTGCTCGACGGGCACAGCGCCTCCCTGCTGCTGGTCGCCGCGCACACCGGAGGGTTCGCCCGGAGCCGGACCCTGCTGTTCCTCGTACGGGAGGACGCGGCCGGACTGGCCCGGTCCCGGCAGACCACCCTGGACGAGACCCGGCCCCAAGGGCGCGTCCAACTCCGCGACACCCCCGCCGAATTGCTCGGAGCCGAAGCCGACAACGCCACCGGCGAAGCGGTCCTCGCCGCGCTCGCCGCCACCGGGCGCACCGCCTCCGCCGTCCTCGCCGCCGAGGCGGTCGGCGCGGCCGGGCAGGCGCTGGCCCGCACGGTGGAGTACGTACGCCAGCGCGAGCAGTTCGGACGGCCCATCGGCTCGTTCCAGGCGGTCAAACACCGGCTCGCCGACCTCTACGTACAGGTCCAGGCGGCCCGCTCGGCGGCCTACTACGCCGCCTGGGACCCGCGGCAGGGCGGCCTCGCCCTCGCCCAGGCCCTGGAGGCCCTGCGGATCACGGCGGGCGAGGCGATCCAGCTGCACGGCGGCATCGGCTTCACCTGGGAGCACGACGCGCACCTGTACTTCAAGCGGGCGGCGGCCGACGAGCTGCTGTTCGGCCCCGTCCACCGGCTGCGGGCGCACGCCGCCCACCGCGCGGGCCTGTTCACCACCCCACAAGAGAAGGTGGCCGTCTGATGGCAGTGGCAAGGGCAACGGCAAGGGCAGCCGGCGTCAAGCTGATGCAGAAGGTCTCCTCGACCATGCTGTTCGCCAAGATCGCCCCGCACTTCATCCCCGCCATGGACAAGGCGGTGCACAAGGTGACCCGCGGCAAGGTCATGCTCAGCGCCCGGATGCTCCCCGGCGTGATCCTGACCGCCAAGGGCGCCAAGACGGGCGAGCCGCGCATCACGCCGCTCGCCTGCATGCCGGAGGAGGGGGGCGTCAGCTGGCTCCTGATCGGCTCCAACTTCGGCCGCCCCGGACACCCGGCGTGGACCGCGAACCTGCTCAAGCACCCCGACGCGGACGTGAGTTGGAAGGGTCAGGACATCGCCGTACGGGCCCGGCTGCTGGAGGGGGCGGAACGCGCGGCGGCGTGGCAGGCCGTGCTGGGGTTCTGGCCGCCGTACGCGACGTACCAGGCGCGCATCGAGCGCGAGATCCGGCTGTTCCGCCTGGAGCGTCGCTGATCGCGGCGGGCGGCCGGTAAGGGAGCGGAAAGGAGTGCTGGGGAGGGGCGGCGCGGGACGGGGCAGCGCGGACGGGGAAGCGCGGGCAGGGGTGGGGCGGGGACGGTGAGGGGCGGGAGGGTGGCGGACCCGGGGAGGGTCCGCCGTTACTTGGTCGGCTTCTTCCCGGTGATGCCCAGGTGGACGAGCAGCGCCAGGTTCGGCTTGAGCTCGGCCTGCTTGACGCCCCAGGTCTGGAAGCCCTTCTGGTGCGAGGCGACCGCGGCCAGCATCGCGACCAGCGAACCCGCCATCGCCGCCGGGCTGACGTCCTTGTCGACCTTGCCCTTGGCCTGGAGCTCCTTCATCGACTCCGTGAGGGAGTTGGTGACGGAGTTCAGGATCTTCATGCGGATCTTGTAGAAGCGCTTGTCGCCCTCGGCCGCGCCGAGGTCGACGACCCGCAGGATCGCGTCGTTGCGCCGCCAGAAGTCGAGGAATCCCTCGACGAGTTCCTCGGCGGCCTGCCAGCCGGCCTTGCCGACCCAGTTGCGGCCCTCGACGAGCGCCGTCAACTGCGCGCCCTCCGTGGCCATTTGCTCGGCGATCTCCAGGACGGCGCCCTCGACGTCCGGGAAGTACTGGTAGAAGGTCGCGGGGGAGGTGCCGGCCTTGCGGGCGACGTCGATCACCTTGACGTCGCGGTACGGCGAGGAGCTGAGCATCTCGCTGAGGCAGTCGAGCAGCTTCTGCCGCGTCGCCTGGCCGCGCCGGCCGGCCACGCGGCCGTCGACGGTGCGTACTTGTCCTGTCATGCCGTCAGCTTACCGAGGGGTGATCTGCGCGCGATTCGGCCGCCTGCAAATGGGGTTACCTGACGCCTGGCCTGGGTGAAGACCGCGCCCCGGGCCGCTCGGGGCGGCGGTTTCCGGGCGGTGGGCGCCCCGATCGCAGGTGGTGGACGTGCCGGTTCCGGGCGGTGGACGTGCCGGTTCCGGGCGCATTCCGCACAGATCCGGTGCGAAATCCGCGCGGGCGAAGCCCCGCACGCGCCCGCACCCACCCCGCCCGCTTCCTCTTGAAATCCCCCGATTAGTCTTATCAACAGGCTGTGGACAAGTTTTCGGGCAGATCATGGCTGAGGGACACAGAGGGGCACAACGGAAGGAACCGGGCCATGGCCGCATTCGCGGAGGGAACGCCCTGCTGGGTGGACGCCTCGCTGCCGGACGTCGAGGCCGGCAAGCGCTTCTACGGTGAGCTCTTCGGGTGGACCTTCGCCGCCGGAGCCGGCCCCGAGTACGGCGGCTACACCCAGGCCTACAGCCGCGGCCGCAACGTCGCCGCCCTCGCCCCCAAACCCGACGGCCGCATGCCCACCGTCTGGGGGATCTACCTCTACACGTCCGACGCCTACGCGTGCGCCTCCCGCATCCGCGCCTCCGGCGGCCAGATGGTCATGGAGCCCCAGCCGGTGGGCCCGTACGGCGGCGCCGCGCTGGCCGCCGACCCGGGAGGGGCCGTCTTCGGCCTGTGGCAGCCCGGCACCCACCACGGCTTCGAGGCCCAGCAGGAGCCGTACACGTACTGCTGGAGCGAGCTCTACACCCGCGCCCGCGACGCGGTCGACGTCTTCTACGCCAACGTCTTCGGCTACGTCCCCGAGGACCAGGACGACGCGGGCAGCGGCGTCGAGTACCGCCTGTGGTCCCCGCCCGGCAGCCGGCCCGGGGCCGAGACCGCCGTGCTGGGGCGCAGCCTGATCACCGACGCGTTCCCGGAGATCATGCCGGCGCACTTCCTCGTGTACTTCGCCGTCCCGGACGTCGACCAGTCCGTCGCGACGGTGAAGCGGCTCGGCGGCCGGGTCACCGCCGACCCCTTCGACACGCCGCACGGGCGGATCGCGGTCGTCGCCGACAACCAGGGCGCGGTGTTCGCCCTGCTCTCGGAGCCCGGTACGGGTCCGCTCGGCCAGTGACGCCCTCCCGGGTCCCTCCCGGGTCCCTCCGGGTCCCTCCCCGCACTGTGACGACGCGCCCTGCGCGCGGGCCTGACAGAATCGGGGTTGCGCGACTCCGGGCGGCGCCCGGGGTGAGACGCTGCACGGGGCCGACCGCCGTGCGGCGCGCGTGCAGGTGGGAACGGGCCCGGCGAAGGCCCGTACGGGGATTGTGAGGCGAGTGGTGGAGCAGCTGACGCAGCACGACCCGAGACGGATCGGCCCCTTCGAGGTGCTGGGACGGCTCGGCGCCGGCGGCATGGGGCTGGTCTATCTCGCACGGTCGGCATCCGGACGCCGGGTGGCGATCAAGACGGTGCGGACCGAGCTCGCCGAGGACCAGCTGTTCCGGGTGCGCTTCACCCGTGAGGTGGAGGCGGCGCGCGCCGTGTCCGGCTTCTACACCGCGGCCGTGGTCGACGCCGACCCGCGGGCCGCCGTGCCGTGGCTGGCGACCGCGTACGTCCCGGCGCCCTCCCTGGAGGAGATCGTCAACGAGTGCGGGCCGATGCCCGCCCAGGCCGTACGGTGGCTCGCCGCCGGCATCGCCGAGGCCCTGCAGTCCATCCACGGGGCGGGCCTGGTCCACCGCGACCTGAAGCCGTCCAACGTGCTCGTCGTCGAGGACGGCCCGCGCGTGATCGACTTCGGCATCGCCAGCGGCGTCTCCAACACCCGCCTGACCATGACGAACGTCGCCGTCGGCACCCCCGCGTACATGTCGCCCGAGCAGGCGAAGGACTCGCGCAGCGTCAAGGGCGCCAGCGACGTCTTCTCGCTCGGCTCCACCCTCGTCTTCGCCGCGACCGGCCATCCGCCCTACCACGGGGCCAACCCGGTGGAGACGGTCTTCATGCTGCTGCGCGACGAGCCCAACCTGGAGGGGCTCCCGGACGAGCTGCGGCCGCTGATCGACTCCTGCATGCAGATGGACGCGACCCAGCGCCCGACCCCGGCCGACCTCCAGGCGCAGCTCGCCCCGCACCTCTTCGACGGCGGCGACGACAGCGGTACCGCCTCGGCGTGGCTGCCGGGCCGGGCCGTCGCGATGATCGAGGCCCGGCGCGCCGGGCAGCGTACGGCGGTCGCGCCGGTCCCGGCGCCCGGCCGTCCCGCGGGCCGCGGCTCCGACGCGGCGACGCACCGCCGCGAGCCGCGCGGCGGCGCCGGTCCGACCGCCGACCCGTGGGTCGACCCGCGCACCGGCCAGGCCCTGCCCCAGCGTCCGCAGCACCCGCCGCGGCCGGCGTCCCCGGCGCCGTCCGGCGAGCCGGTCCGGATCGGCGGCTCCCCGGTGCCGATCGGGCCCGGGCCGCGCGCGGCCGCCGCGGCGCCCGCCGCGCACGCGGCCGCCGCCGACTCGGCGACCGGCTGGGTCCGCCCGCCGGGCGGTGGCGCGGCCGCCTCCCAGGCCCACGCTCCGGCGTCCTCCCCCGCGTCGGCCGTGGTGCCCTCGCCGGGCGCGGGCCCCGACAGCGGCCGCTGGCGGCCCTGGCGCTTCCGCATGTCGAACGAGGTCTGGGGCACCCCGACCGTCGCCGGAGACCTGCTGTACGTGACCTCCTTCGAGGTGCACGCGCTGGACGTGGCCAGCGGCCGGCGCCAGTTCAAGACCCGCGACGTCGCCTGGTCCATGGCCGTCTCGGACGGCCGCATCCACGCCTCCGACGGGCCCTCGCTCTACGCCCTCGACGCCGGCGACGGCTCCGAGCGCTGGAGGCTGAACACCGACGCCTGGGTGTACGCGCTGCGCGCCGACCGGGGCACCGTCGTCACCGCCACGCGCGGGGGCGGCGTACAGGGCCGGGAGGCCTCCAACGGCCAGAAGCTGTGGGAGCTGACCGGCGCCCAGAGCGACTTCGAGACCCCGGAGGCCGCTCCCGTCCTCCACGAGGGCACGGTGTACGTGTGGCAGGACGCGCGGCTGCGCGCCCTGGACGCCCGCAGCGGCCGGGAGGCCTGGTCGTACCCGGTCGGCGACGCCGCCTCCTGCGGCAACGTCCCGGTACGGGTCACCCCGGCCCCGGACGGCAACGTCTACATCGCGGCCGGCACCCGCGTGCTGTCCGTGGACCGGGCCTCGGGCCGGGTCCGCTGGCACTTCGAGGCCCCGGCGGTCTTCCTGGCCGCCCCGGCGTTCGCGCCCGGCGCGGCGGTCACGGGCGGCGGGGTCTACCTCGCCGACTACCTGGGCACCGTGTACGCCCTCGACGCGGCCACCGGCCAGGACCGCTGGCGGATCGCGACGGAGGCACGGCAGTCCTCGGACCCGGTGGTGGTCGCGAACGGCAACGTCCACCTGGGAGCCGGAAGCGCCCTCTACACGCTCGACGCGGTCACCGGCACCCCGAAGTGGCGCTTCGCCGCGGGCGGCGAGATCACCGGCCTGCCGGCGGTCGCGGACGGCCGGGTGCACTTCGGCTCGGCCGACCACTGCCTGTACACCCTGGACGCGGCGGGCGGCCAGCTGCGCTGGAAGCTGGCCACGGGCGGGGAGATCACGGGCGCCCCCGTGGCCGAGGCGGGCGTGGTCTACGCATGCAGCAAGGACCGCTGCGTGTACGCCCTGGACGCGGCCAAGGGCACGGGCACCCGTACGGCCGGGTGAGGGTTTTCGGGCCCCTCCGAGTCGCGTGCGGCACCGGGAGTGACAGGATGGACCCCATGAGCAACGTTTACTTCGACATCAACATCGACGGCAAGCCCGCCGGCCGCATCGTCTTCAACCTCTTCGACGAGGTCGTCCCGCAGACCGCGAAGAACTTCCGCGAGCTGGCCACCGGCCAGCACGGGTTCGGCTACAAGGGCTCGCCGTTCCACCGCGTCATCCCCCAGTTCATGCTGCAGGGCGGTGACTTCACCAACCAGAACGGCACCGGCGGCAAGAGCATCTACGGCGAGAAGTTCGCCGACGAGAACTTCACGCTGAAGCACGACCGCCCGTACCTGCTGTCGATGGCGAACGCCGGCCGCAACACCAACGGCTCGCAGTTCTTCATCACCACCGTCGTCACCCCGTGGCTGGACGGCAAGCACGTCGTCTTCGGCGAGGTCGTCGAGGGCTCCGAGCTCGTCGACGCGATCGAGAAGCTCGGCACCCCCTCGGGCTCCACCCGCGGCAAGATCGAGATCGCCGACTCGGGCGTCGTCGAGGCCTGATCCACCCCGCACCACCGCCGTACCGGCTGGTCGGCCCCGCCCCCTCACGGGGGTCGGGGCCGCCGCCATGTGGTCACGGCTCGTGGAGCGTCACGGGCTGCGGAGCGTCACGGTTCGTGCAGCGTCACGGCTCGTGGCGCGTCAGAGCTTGAGGAGCACCCCGCGCCAGGTCCATCCGGCGTCGAGGACCGCCTGCCGCAGGGGATCCTTCAGCTGCCCCGTGTCGAAGCTGAAGTCCTCGGTCAGGCTCCGCTTCCCGTCGGGTCCCTTCTCGATCGTCCACCGCTTGGACACCGTGGTCACCTGGCCGCGGCTGTACTCGGCTCCGGTGGCCAGCCTCGGCGTGCCGCCGACCCAGCTGACCTCCAGCTGCTCGTCGAGGGCCCGCACCTCCCGCTTGTCGCCGACCAGGCGCATCCTGATCTTGAGGGTGCGCTCCAGCTGGGACCGGAAGAAGAAGGTGTGCCACGCAGGATCCAGGATCCGCCACTCGGCCACCAGGTCGGCCTTCTCCTCGGGGCGGGCGTTGCGCACGACGTACGCCTTGTCCGGAGCGTTGACCGCGAGCAGCGCCTCCCGGACCTCCCGGGCGTTGCGCGGCGCGACCGAGGCGTCAGGGCGCCGGGTGCCGGTGAGCTTGTTGAAGAGACCCATCGTCAGCCTTCCGTCGCCGTGTCGGTGCCCGTGTCCGTGCCGGTGTCCGTGTCCGGGCGCACCGTGCGCAGGAACGCCTGGAAGTCCGGCAGGACGCTGTCGTGCTGTGCGGCGGTGGCGGTCAGGACCGTCCGGATCATCGCGCGCTTGTCCGGGTCCCCGGCGTCCTGGACGGTCGTGTAGACCTGCGTCTGGACGAGGTCGCGGTGGACCCCGGCGACGACGGCCGACAGGGTCAGCCGCTGCGTCAGCCCCGGTGCGGTGGGGGAGTCGATCGCGCGGCGGCCGACGACTTCCGTGGTCTCCGCCATCGCGCGGACCCGCACCACCGACGCGTCGGCGAGCTCTTCCAGCGTCGTCCCGTCCGGCAGGAAGTCGCCGTCGACGGTGATGTTGGCGGTGAACCCGGAATCCGGGTGCGGGTGCAGCGCGATGAACGCCGCCTCCGGGGCTCCGACCTCGTCCGGAGGAGCGGCTCGCCAGCCCTCCGGCAGGCTGAACTCGATGGGTACGGGCAGTGTCGTGGGCATCTTCTCGGGCCCTCCTTCCTCGGGTTACTCGGGTTCCTCGGAAACGTACATCAGTCGAACCAACCGCCCACGGTGTCCTTGACCCCGCCCGCGAAGTCCCCGACCGCGTCGGCCGCATCGCCGAAGGCCTCGCCGACCTTGTCGGGGTCGACCGTGAACTCGCCGCCCACGGAGCCGCCGACGCCGACGGCGAGGCCCACCTTGCCGCCGATGTGCCACTTGCCGTCTTCGCCCTTGCCGAAGGTCGCCTTGGCCTCGGCGCCCGCACCGACCCAGCCCTCCGCGGTGCCGCCGGCGCCGATCCCGGCGAGCTCCCCGCCACCGGCGGCGGTGGCCTTGCCGCCGGCGAACGCCTTCGCACCGGCGTTGAAGCCGTCCTTGCCGACGCCCGCGCTGACCTGGGCCTCGCCGCCGGCGAAGCCCTCGACGCGCCCGTTGGCGCCGAGGTACCCGTACTCGGCGTTGACGCTCGTCAGCGTACGGACGCCCGCGGACACCTCCGCCTTGCCGTTGAGGCCCTTGTCGGTGAAGCCGTAGCTCGCGGAGCCCCGGGCTCCGATGACGAAGTCGTCGACGCCGGAGAGCTTGACCCCGTTGACCGTCGTCTCGCCCTTCGCGGTCGCGTGGAAGAGGTCGGCGTAGGCCTTGACCTGGCCTTCCTTGCCGTTCTTGACGCCGGTGACGGTGACGCCGGCATCCGGTCCGGTCACCTTGACGGAGTCTTCCTTCGTCTTGACGTCCGCTTCGTCGGCCTTGGCCGCCTTCGCCTCCTTCACGGCCTTGTCCAGGCTGCCCTCGGCGCCGGCGTTGAAGCCGTTGAGCGTCTCGTCGGCCCCCTTGCCGAGGGCGTCCTTGTTGCTGTCGACGACTTCGGCGCTGAGCGCGAGTTTGACGTTCTGGTCGAGCTCGTCGACCGCCTTCACGCGGTCGTCGATGTGCTTCTGCCACTTGGTGACGGCATCGCTGATCGTCTTCTGGCCGTCGGGGTCGTGGTGGTAGGCGCTGCGTTCGGAGGGCGTGAGCTTGCCCCAGTCGAAGGCGACGTGGCCCTGTTCGGAGACCGTCATGCCGGCGGCTATCGCATCGTCGCGCGCGCTCTCCAGCTTCTTCTTCAGGTCGGCGAACTGGGTGTGCGCGTCCCGCAGCAGGCTCGCGATCGCCTTGGCCTGGGTCTGCGCGGCCGTGTACTCGTACCGGGTCGCCGTGAAGTTCGTCCGGGCGGTCTGCTGGCTGACGCCGTTCCAGGTCTCACCGCCCACGGCGACCTTCTGCACGGTGTCGCCGTAGCGGGTCTCGACCTTCTTCAGCTCACCCGCCATTTCGTCCCATTTGCCGGCTGCCGTCGTCAGCAGGCCCAGGTCCGTGGTCATGACTTCGTAGTAGGTCAGCACCGGATCCCCTCACAGATTTCACAGCGTCCACACCATCGACTGCGCCGCAAGGAACCGGACATGGTGCGCCTCCCCGTTGGCCGGGTTTGATCATATGCATGGCAACTGTGAACGCGACAAGCGGTGATAGCGTGGCCCGCCGTTGTCCACGGGAGGGGTTTCGGGCCATGGTGGCTGGACGTCGGATCAGGTTCACCGCGGTGCTGGTCGCCGTCGTCTTCGCGCTCACCGGATTCTCGTCCGGCGGGCACAGTGGGCACGGCGGGAAGAGCAAGAGCAGCGGTAGCGGAGGCGGATGCTCCAGCTCCAAGAAGCGGAGCAGCTACAACAGCAACAACAGCAGTAACGGCAACAACAGCAACGGCAGCGGGAAGTCGACGCCGTCGCCCAGCAAGAGCGCCGGCCCGCCCGCGCACGCCCTGGTCGTCACCTGCGCCGGCCCCGGCAGCCCGAAGGCCGTCCTCAAGGTGACCTCGGACGTCGACACCTCGCGCCTCATCGACGTCCCCGTCGTCTTCCAGGGCGCGTCCGGCGTCGTGGAGCGGACCTCCGTCCGGGTCTCGCTCAAGGCCCGCGAAACCCAGACGGTCACCGCCGCGATGGTCCAGAAGGACAAGGCGGCCGAGGTCACCAGCTGCGTCCTCGGCACGATCAACTGACCGGCCACACTCCCTAGCGCACCCGCGGCTCCGATGCCGCCGCCCGGCGCCCCGTGAACAGGTCCGCCTGCCGCTCCGGGGAGAGGTTGCCCAGCGAGATCAGCGCCGGGGCCTGCGCCAGCGCCTGCGCCAGCGCGGCCTGCTTCGCCGACCACAGGGCCCGTACGGTGCCCTGCACGGCCTCCGTCGGATAGCCGGCCAGCGTCTGCGCCGCCCGCAGCGCCGCCGGGAGCAGTTCCCCGGGCTCGGTCAGCTCCGAGACCAGCCCGATCTCGTACGCCCTCCGCGCGGAGAGCCGTTCCGCCGTCCCCATCAGGGACATCCGGGCGGCCTCCCCGAACGGCATCCGCTGCGCCATGTACACGGCCTCGTACGCGCTGACCATCCCGTACGTCGTGTGCGGGTCGAAGTACGTCGCGGCCGAGGAGGAGACGATGAACTCCGACTCGCCCAGCAGGTAGAACGCCCCGCCGCACGCCATGCCGTTGACGGCGGCGACCACCGGCTTCCACAGGTCGTTCGCCTTCGGGCCGATGGCCACCAGCGGGTCGTCCACCGAGTACGGGGAGGACGGCTGCGGGACCTCCACCCCGCGGTCGATGCCGGTGCAGAAGGCCGCCTGCCCGGCCCCGGTCAGCACCACCGCCCGTACGTCGTCCTCGTACCGGATCTCCCGCCACACCGCCCCCAGTTCGGCGGCCGTCGCCAGGTCGATCGCGTTGTGCTTGCGCTCCCGGTCCAGGGTGACGACCGCGACCCCGCTCGTCTTGTCCCGCTCCACCCGCAGGGTCACGGCTTCTCCAGGATCCAGCGCGGTACGGCCATCCCGCCGGCCCCGGTGAACGCGACCTGTACGCGCGCGCCGATGCGCAGCCGCGCCGGGTCCACCGAGTCCAGCGGGGCGTCGGCCGAGGTGACCAGGTTCCCGGCGAGGCGGATGTGCGGGGCGTCGGCGAGCTCCACGAGGATCACGTTGTACGGGGCCTGCGCGGCGTACGCGGGCAGCAGCGGCGGGTGCGGCAGGACGTACGACCAGATCCGGCCCCGGCCGCTCATCAGCCGCCACTCGGAGTCGAACGACTGGCAGTGCGGGCAGCACGGGCGGGGCGGGAAGCGGAGCCGGCCGCAGGCGGTGCAGGCCTGGACGCGCAGTTCGCCGCGGGCGGCGTACTCCCAGAAGGGGGCGCCGTCCTCGTCGGGGACGGGCAGGAGCAGGTCATCGGCGGAGGCCGGTGCGGGTGCCGGTTCCGGTGCTGGTGCCGGTGCCGTGTCCGGGGTCGTCGTCATCGTCGCTCGCTCCTCAGGCTCGCAGCAGGATCGCGGACGTCGGGACACCCTCGCCCGCCGTCACCAGGCAGGTCGCGGCGTCCGGCACCTGGGCGGTGGAGATGCCCCGGAGCTGCTTGACGCCCTCGTTGATCAGGTTGAAGCCGTGCACGTAGGCCTCGCTGAGCCCGCCGCCCCCCGTGTTGATCGGGAGCAGGCCGCCCATTTCCAGGGCCCCGCCCTCGGTGAACGCTGCTCCCTCGCCGCGCCCGCAGAAGCCGTAGCCCTCCAGGGACAGTGGGATGAGCGGGGTGAAGGCGTCGTAGATCTGGGCCACGTCCACGTCCTGCGGCCCGAAGTCGGCCTGCTTCCACAGGTGCCGGGCGGCGGTCCAGGCGGGCCCGGACAGCGGGTCGTCGTTCCAGTAGTTGACCATGCCGTGGTGCTGGGCGGGCAGGCCCTGGGCGACGGAGTGGACGTACACGGGCCTCTGGCGGCAGTCGCGGGCCCGCTCGGCGGAGACGATCACGCAGGCCAGAGCCCCGTCGGTCTCCAGGCAGTTGTCGAAGAGGCAGAGCGGATCGCTGATCATGCGCGAGGTCATGTACATCTCGCGGGTCAGCGGGCGCTCGTACATCATCGCGGCCGGGTTCTCGTTGGCCCGGTTGCGGCAGGCCATCGCGACGTTGAAGAGGTGGTCGCGGGTGGCCCCGTACTCGTGCATGTAGCGCCGCGCCAGCATCCCGATCTCGTCGGCGGGGCGCAGCAGTCCGAAGGGGCGGGTCCACTGGCCGGGGGTGGGAAGCTGGACCGCGGTGTTCTTCCAGGGGCGCGGGCCGGAGCCGCGTTTGCGCGAGCGCCAGGCGACGCCCACGCTCGCCTGCCCGGTGGCGACGGCGGCCGCGAGGTGGCCGACGGTGGCGCAGGAACCGCCGCCGCCGTAGCCGATCTTGGAGAAGAAGGTGACGTCGCCGGCGCCGATGGCCTTGGCGACCTCGACCTCGTCGGTCTCCTCCATCGTGTACGAGGAGAAGGCGTCGACCTCGGAGGGCGCTATTCCGGCGTCCGCGAGGGCCGCGAGGATGGCGCGGCAGGCCAATTCCTTCTCGGACTCGGGGAGTCGTTTGGCAAAGGCGGTCTGGCCGATCCCGACTATCGCCGTAGCGTCCTTGAGTGTTGCCGCCATCGCCACCTCCGGAGCCGCACCAGTACTGACAGCCGCGAAGGCTACAGCTAATCTGACGGATAGTCAGCTACCGGGAGGGGTGTGCGATGACCGAAGACGCGCGGGGGGATCTGCGCTGGGGCAGCATCGCGGGACTGGTGCGCGCGGCGGCCGCACGGTACGCCGACCGCGAGGCCGTCGTCGACGGGCGCGTGCGCATCAGCTACGCGCAGCTCGGCGAGCGCGTGGAGCGGGCCGCGGCCGCCGCGATCGGCGCCGGGATCGAGGCGGGGGACCGCGTCGCCGTCTGGGCCCCCAACACCCTGGAGTGGATCGTCTCCGCGCTCGGCGCGGTCTCGGCGGGCGCCGTCCTCGTCCCCCTCAACACCCGTTTCAAAGGCTCCGAAGCCGCGTACGTCCTGCGGCGCAGCCGGGCCAGACTCCTGTTCGTCACCGGCACCTTCCTCGGCACCTCGTACGTCGCCTCCCTGCGCCGCGCCGCCGCCGAAGGGGAGGGCCGCGGGCCGCTGCCCGGGCTGCCGCACCTCGAACAGGTCGTCGTACTCGCCGAGGACGCCCCGGACGACTTCCGCACCTGGAAGGAGTTCCTGGCCGGCGGGGACGGGGTCGGCACGGAGACGGTGCGCGAGCGCGCCGAGTCGATCCGCCCCGGCGCCCCCTCCGACATCATCTTCACCTCGGGCACCACGGGCAGCCCCAAGGGCGCCGTCATCACCCACGGCCAGTCACTGCGCTGCTACGACGTGTGGAGCGAGCTCGCCGGCCTGCGCGAAGGCGACCGCTACCTGATCGTGAACCCCTTCTTCCACACCTTCGGCTACAAGGCCGGCATCATCGCCTGCCTGATGCGCGGGGCCACGATGGTCCCGCAGCCGGTCTTCAACGTGGACACCGTCCTCGCCAACATCGCCGCCGAGCGGATCTCCGTACTCCCCGGCCCGCCCACCCTCCACCAGTCCCTCCTCGACCACCCGCAGCGCGACCACCACGACCTGTCGGCGCTGCGCCTGGTGGTCACCGGCGCCGCCGTCGTCCCGCTCCGGCTCGTGGAACGGCTCCGCGGCGAGCTGCACATCTCCACCGTGCTCACCGCGTACGGGCTCTCCGAGGCCAGCGGCATCGTCACCATGTGCCGCCGCGGCGACCCGGCCGAGGTCATCGCCTCGACCTCGGGACGGGCCATCCCCGACACCGAGGTGAGGGTCGCCGACCAGCACGGGCAGGCCTCGCCCGCCGGCGCCGCGGGGGAGGTGTGGGTCCGCGGTCACCACGTCATGCAGGGCTACTTCGAGGACCCGGCCGAGACCGCCGCGGCCGTCACCCCCGACGGCTGGCTGCGCACCGGCGACGTCGGGGTCCTCGACGCCGAGGGCAACCTGCGCATCACCGACCGGATCAAGGACATGTTCATCGTCGGCGGGTTCAACGCCTACCCCGCCGAGATAGAGCAACTCCTCGGCCTGCACCCGGACATCGCCGACATCGCCGTCGTCGGCGTCCCCGACCCGCGCCTCGGCGAGGTCGGCAAGGCGTACGCGGTGCGCCGCCCGGGCGCCACCCTCACCGCCGACGACCTGATCGCCTGGTCCCGCCGGGAGATGGCCAACTACAAGGTCCCGCGCGAGGTCGAGTTCGTCGCCGAACTGCCGCGCAACGCGAGCGGAAAGGTCCTGAAGCGCGAGCTCCGCGCCCGCGTGATCAGGGGCTGAGCGTGCTGAGGTCGATGTCCACGGGAAACGGGACCGCCACCTTGAGCCGATCGCGATGGATCCCGGCCTGGGCGTACTTGAAGGGCTTGATGGACCGGCCTCCTGAGGGTGCTGAGCCAGATTGCTCAACCACGTGCTTGAGTACCTGCACTCGGCTCGGCCGCCCTGTCAGACCGGCTTGCGGGCCAGGAGGAGGCGCCAGCGGGGGGTGCCGTCGGGGCGGCGGCCGAAGTGCTCCAGGGGGGCGGTCTCCACCGTGAAGCCGGCCGCGTGCAGGTCGGCGCGGACGCCGCCCAGCGGGAAGGTCCGGTAGTACATGACGAACGGCGGCCGCCACACGGCGTTGCGCACCCGCATCGCGGCGTCGAAGCCCGCCACCGCCCACCACGCGGGGGAGGTCGGCGGGATCGGCGCCCCGATCGGGAACGCGAAGAGGCCGCCCGGGCGCAGCGCAGTGTGGACGCCGGAGAAGAGGGCGGGCCGCTCGGCCGGCAGGAAGTGCCCGAAGGCCCCGAAGCTGACGGCCAGGTCGTACGAGCCCGCCAGCTCGGGGGGCAGCGCCCGCGCGTCGGCCCGTACGAGGTCGACGCGCTCGTCGGGATGGGCCCGCGCGGCCTCGGCCAGCATGCCCGCGCTCAGGTCCACCCCGGTCACCCGGTCCCGGCACAGCCGCCGCAGCATCCCGAGCCCGGCGCCGGTCCCGCAGCACACATCGAGCCCCGCCCCGAAGGACCCCTCCCGCTGGGCGAGCGCCTCCTCGACGGCGTCGAGCATGCGGTCGGGGGTGCGGAACGGGGTCTGGTCGAACTTCGGCGAGAGCAGGTCGTAGCCGCGCTCGACGGACGAGAGGGCCTGGACGGCGAGCTCGCGGACGGTGGGTCCCTGTGAGGTGAACACGGGTCCAGCCTAGTGAGCGGAGGCCCGGACACGGGCATGCGACGGCGGCCGCGGTGGCTCCCCCTCCGGGCCACCGCGGCCGCCGTCCTTGTTGTGCTCCCCCGTTGGTCTTGCTCCCGTGGGTCCCCCGTGACCCCAGCGGGTCGTGCTCCCCCGTTCACCACGGCGGGTTCCCCCGAATCCCGCCGTGGCCCCCCGTTGGTACCGGTCCCCCGTATCCCCCGTGGAACCGGCCCCCCCCCGTCCCCCGTTATCCCCCGTGGGACGTCTTACGGACGCGGACCGGACGCGTGGTTGTCCATCGCGACGATGTCCTCGCCCGAAGCCGGCTTCTTCTCCAGCGGCTTGATCTCGATGCCGGAGGCGTGGTTGTCCATCGGCGTGATGTCGACGCCCGGTGCAAGGCTGTCGTCGAGCGGCTTGATCTCGATGCCGGACGCGTGATTGTCCATCGGCCTCATGTCGCCGTCGTTCGGCAGGATGTTCTCGTTCGTCGTCATCGGTTCTCCTGATGGATGGGTCGGGCCCGTTCGGCGATTCCCCCGCGGACCGCCGAACGGGTGGTCCTCCAGCCGACTCTCGCGCCCCCCGACGCGGTGAGTCGATGTACCTATCGTGGCGGGCGGCGATAAACGAACGATGAATGCCTCGTTCATCCGCCGATCAGCGGCCGATCGGCCGGCGATCGGCCGGACGTCGGCGCAGCTCAGGCCGCTATCTCCGCCGCCAACAGGGCCTGCACCTCGGTCAGTTCCGCCGACTTCAGCTGCTTGAACACGACCTCCGCGTCCCGCCAGCACACCCGCGCCCGGTCCCGCTGCCCCAGCCTGCGCAGCGCCTTGCCCAGCACCGTCAGCACGGTCGCCCGCCGCCACTCCCCGCCGATCCCGCGCAGCGCGATGGCCTGCTCGGCGTGCGCGGCGGCCAGCGTGGGCCGGTGCGCGGCCAGGTGGGCCACGGCGAGCCGGAAGTGCGTCACGCCCTCCCACAGCGGCTGCCGGTTGTCGTGGAACAGCGAGAGCGCCTCGGTGAGCTGCTCCTGCGCCTCGCCGAGCCGGCCGGCCTCGGTGAGGGCGATGCCCAGCGCGTAGCGGCCGTTGGCCAGGCGCAGGGTCAGGCCCATCCGGTCGTATATGGCGATGCCCTGCTCGGCGAGGTCGATGGCGCTGGTCAGCCGGCCCAGTTCGACGTGGATCCGGGAGAGGTTGCACAGCGCGCTGGCCTCGCCGATGTGGTTGCCGTCGGCGCGGAAGTTCTCGATGGCCTCCAGCAGGTACCGCTCGCCGTCGGCGTGCCGGCCCTGGTAGAGGGCGATGATCCCGCGGTCGTTCGGCGCCCAGCAGCTGGGCAGCGGGTCGCCGGCCTCGCGGGCGAGGTCCATGGCCTGGCGGGCCTCCTCGTCGGCCTCGCCGAAGCGGCCCGCGACCAGGTGGACGTTGGTGAGGGTGGTCCGGGCCCGGCCCTCCGCGTGCGGGTCCTTCGCGGCGTGCGCGGCGTCGCGCAGGGCCACGGCGGCGGACTCGTACTGCTTGGAGTTGGCGCCCGACTCGGCGAGGTCCTTCGCCGCCCACAGCAGGTCGACGGCCCGGCGCAGTACGTCCGCCCGCCCGGTCGAGCGTACGGAGGCCTGCCGGACGCACGCCAGCAGCGGGTCCGCCTCGGCGTACAGCCAGTCGAGGGCGGCGCGCGGCTCGGCGAAGCGCAGCCCGGCGTAGTGGGTGGCGGACAGGTGGGCGGGGAGCCGGTCGCCGGGCCGCTCCACCGCGTACACCGCGGAGGCGGTGGCGAGGTAGAAGTCCAGCAGCCGGTCGAGGGCGGCGTCCCGGCCGGTCGGCGGCTGCTCGTCGCGTTCGGCGCAGGCACGCGCGTAGAGGCGTACGAGGTCGTGGAAGCGGTAGCGGCCGGGCGCGGCGGATTCGAGCAGCGAGCAGTCCACTAAGGCTTCGAGGAGGTCCTCGGTGTCGTACTCGGGCAGGTCGAGTACGGCGGCCGCGGCGGCCAGCGAGATGTCGGGCCCGTCGGCGAGGCCGAGGAGGCGGAAGGCGCGCTGCTGCTCGGGCTCCAGCTGCCCGTAGCCCAGCTCGAAGGTGGCCTTGACGGCGAGGTCGCCGGCCTGGAGCTCGTCGAGGCGGCGGCGTTCGTCGGCCAGCTTCGCGGCGAGGACGGACACGGTCCAGGTGCGGCGGGCGGCGAGCCGGGAGGCGGCGATGCGGATGGCGAGCGGCAGGAACCCGCAGGCGCCGACCACGTCGAGGGCGGCCTGGCGTTCGGCGCCGACGCGCTCCGCGCCCACGATCCGGGTGAACAGCTGGAGGGCCTCCTCGGGGCTCATCACGTCGAGGTCGACGAGATGGGCCCCGGCGAGGCCCGCCATGCGGACCCGGCTGGTGACGAGCGCGGCGCAGCCGGCGGTGCCCGGCAGCAGCGGGCGGACCTGGGCGGCGTCGCGGGCGTTGTCGAGGAGGACCAGGACGCGGCGGCCGTCGAGCGTGGACCGGTACAGGGCGGCCCGTTCGGCGGCGGAGTCCGGGATGGCGGTGTCGGGGGTGCCCAGCGCCCTGAGGAAGGAGCCGAGGACGGCGACGGGCTCGGCCGGCCGCGGCTCGGTGCCCTGGAGGTCGGCGTAGAGCTGGCCGTCGGGGAAGTGCGGGCGGGCGGCGTGGGCGACGTGCACGGCGAGGGTGGTCTTGCCGACGCCGCCGATGCCGGCGAGCGCGGAGACGGCCATGACCTGGCCCCCGGCGCCGGAGAGGATCTCGCCGAGCTCGTTGACGAAGGTGGCGCGGCCGGTGAAGTCGGCGACGGTGGCGGGCAATTGGGCGGGCCTTACGAGTGCGGGCGCGGCGGCCGGGGCCGGGTCCTCGGCGCACGCGAGTTCGGCGTCCGCACGCAGGATGCGCTGCTGGAGCGCGGAGAGTTCGGGGCGGGGGTCGACGCCGAGTTCGTCGGCGAGGAGGCGTCGGGTGTCGGCGTACACGGCGAGTGCCTCGGCCTGCCGGCCGCTGCGGTACAGGGCGAGCATGAGGAGCTCGCGCAGCCGTTCGCGCAGCGGGTGGGCGGCGGTGAGGGCGGTGAGTTCGGAGACGGCCTCGGCGTGGTGGCCGACCTCCAGGTCGAGGTCGAGGCGGGTCTCCAGCAGCTGGAGGCGCCATTCGGCGAGCCGGGTCCGCTCGGTCTCGGCGTGCGGGCCGGGGACCCCGGCGAGCGGCTCGCCGTCCCACAGGTCGAGGGCGCGGCCGAGCAGCGTACGGGCGAGGCCGCGGTCGCCGGCGCCGCGCGCCCGGTCGGCGTCGGCGGCGAGGCCGCGGGCGACGCCGAGGTCGAGGGCGTCGGCGGGGGTGTGGATGGCGTATCCGCCGGACTCGGTGACGAGCATGCCGGGCGCGAGGACCTTGCGCAGGCGGGAGGCGTACGTACGGATCGTGGCGAGCGCCTGCTGCGGGGGGTCCTCGCCCCAGATGGCGTCGATCAGCTCGGGCGCGGTGGCGGTGCGCCCGCCGCGCAGCAGGAGCGCGGCGAGCAGGGCGCGCTGCTGGGGGGTGCCGGAGGGCAGGGCCTCGCCGTCGCGCCAGGCGCGGATGGGGCCGAGGACGGCGAAGCGGCAGGGGTCGGGTGCGGTGGTGGCGTCGGCGGTGGTGGCCTCGGCGTCGGCGGTGGTGGCGGTTCCGGCGTCGGCGGTGGTGGTGGTGTGTGCGTCGGCCGGGGCGTGTGCGTCGGCCGGGGTGCGAGCGTCGGCCGCGGCGTGTGCGGCGGGCGTGGTGGCAGTGGCGTGTGCGTCGGCCGGGGAGTCGGTGACGGGCGTGCCGATCGGGGCGTCCGGGGCCTGCGCGCCGGCCCCGGCCTCCGGGGCATGCGTACCGGCCCGGGCGTCCGCGGCGCGGGTGGTCGTGAAGTCAGGCCGAGCCCCGGTCGTGGCGTCCGGCGCGGCAGCGGAGTGGCGCCGGGCTGCCTCGGGGTGGTTCCGCTGGTGCGGGATGGCCGGTATGCCGTCCATCTGTCGTCCCCCCTGCCTTCCGTCGGTGTAAGGGCCAGTCTGCCCTGTCTTGCGCTTACCCGTCAGCCCGTGTCGAACCGATCACTCCCCAACTAGCTGACGGTTCGTCAGATCGACGCTACCGTAGTCCGCATGGAGACCTTCCCGAAGATCATCTCGGTGGACGACCACACGGTTGAGCCTCCCCACGTCTGGCGGGACCGGCTCCCGTCCAAGTACCGGGACACCGGCCCCCGGATCGTCCGCGCGCCCCTGAAGGAAATGACCTTCCTCGGCGGGAAGTTCGCCCCCGTCATGGGAGCCAAGGGCGACGACGGTCCGATCGGCGACTGGTGGGTGTACGAGGACCTGCACCGACCCCTCACCCGCCTCGACACCGCCGTCGGCTACGACCGCGACGAGATCAAGCTCGAAGTCATCACGTACGAGCAGATGCGCCCGGGCTCCTTCTCGGTTCCCGAACGCCTCGCGGACATGGACGTCAATCACGTCCAGTCGGCCCTCTGCTTCCCGACCTTCCCCCGCTTCTGCGGCCAGACCTTCACCGAGGCCAAGGACCGCGAGCTCGGGCTGCTCGGCGTACGGGCGTACAACGACTGGATGGTGGAGGAGTGGTGCGGCCCGGACGCCCGCGGCCGCCTGATCCCGCTCACCCTGATCCCCCTCTGGGACGCCCGGCTGGCCGCCGCCGAGGTCCGCCGCAACGCGGCGCGCGGCGTGCGCGCGGTCGCCTTCTCCGAGATACCGCCGCACTTGGGCCTCCCGTCCATCCACACGGACGAGTGGGACCCCTTCCTCCAGGCGTGCGACGAGACCGGCACGGTCATCGCGATGCACATCGGGTCCTCCTCGCGCATGCCGTCCACGTCGGCGGACGCGCCGCCCGCGGTCGGCTCCACCATCACCTTCGCCAACTGCTGCTTCTCGATGGTCGACTGGCTGATGAGCGGCAAGTTCGAGCGCTTCCCCAACCTCAAGATCATGTACGCGGAGGGCCAGATCGGCTGGATCCCGTACATCCTGGAGCGCGCGAACGTGGTGTGGGAGGAGAACCGCGCCTGGGGCGGGGTCGCGGACAAGGTGCACCGCCCGCCGTCGGAGCTCTTCGCGGAGCACGTCTTCGGCTGCTTCTTCGACGACCCCTTCGGCCTGAAGAACCTGGACTCGATCGGCGTCGCGAACGTCCTCTACGAGACCGACTACCCGCACTCGGACTCGACGTGGCCGAAGTCCCGGGAGGTGGGAGAAGCCCAGATGTCCCACCTGGACCCCGCCGTGGTGGACCGCATCGTCCGCGGCAACGCGATCGACCTGCTGGGCCTGACGCCGGAAGGCCTGTGGCCGGGAGTCTAGGCGGTGCCTTGCGGGCGTCCCGGGGTCCCCTTGCGGCGAAGGCGAACATCAAGGCATGCTTCGCCGGAGCAAAGTGGGAGGGGCAGTGGCGGTGGACAAGCGGACCGTGGTGACCGGGGTGTTGTGCGCGGTGGCGGCGCTGGGCGCGTCCGCTGTCATGACGAAGGTGGTGCCGGCTGCGGAGGGCCGGCCGGAGGCGCACGTCAAGGCGGCGGCCCCGGCGAAGCCCTCGCCGAGCGAGCCTTCGCGATCGCAAGCGGCGAAGCAGCCGCAGCTGAACACCTCGGGAACGCCCCGGCCGGGCAGCCCCGCCGCGTTCACCGGCGCCCTGTTCGAAGGCGGCGTGCAGGGTGACCACTTCTGCACCGCCACCGTCGTGCACAGCCCGGGCAAGAACATGATCGTCACCGCCGGGCACTGCCTGCTCGCCGGGAAGCCCGGCGGCGGAGGCGCGGTCTTCGCACCCGCGTACGCGAACGGCGGGGCCCCGTACGGCGCCTGGACCATCGAGGAGGTCTTCGAGGACACCCGCTGGTCCGAGGACTCGGACGACGACTACGACCTCGCTTTCGCCCGCCTCGCCCCGGACGCCTCGGGCCGCAACATCGAGGACGTCACCGGCGCCGCGACCCTGGACACCACGGGCCGCTCGGGCGAGGAGATCACCGTCACCGGCTACCCGGCGGACCGCAAGGTCCCGCGTACGTGCACGGCGTCGGCGATCCGCGAGACCCCGACGGAGCAGCGCTTCGACTGCGCGGACTTTCCGGGCGGTACGAGCGGCAGCGCCTGGCTCGCGAAGGACGGCAAGATCATCGGGATCCTGACGGGCGGCGACACGGACGACGTCTCGACGAGCACGATCCTGGGCGAGTACGCGGCGACGCTGTACGCGAAGGCGACAGCGGCGACCCGCTGACCCCGCGGCGACCCGCTGACCCGCTGACCTTGCCGTGACCCGCTGACCTTGCCGTGACCCGCTGACCCTGCGGCGACCACGATGCGTTCGGCATCGTGTGCGTCCGATTCCCCCGTCGAACGCCGCACGAGCCGCCGCCCGGCCGCGTCCGGATGCCGGCCGAGACCAGCCACCTGGGGCAAGGCAGAGATTCGGGCCATCGAGGCCACGACCCGTTCTCCCCTTCGGAACTGACGGTGCGTCGATAACGCCGACTCGGTTTGGGTACGATGGCGCATGGCCGTAAACAATCGGCCACTCGACCGCTCGAAGGACTGGACCGGTGTCACCTCGCACGGCGCCCGCAAGGCGGTGGCAACGCGCCCGCCCTTCGGTCACGACCGGCGTCGCAGAGGCTGTGGACGGAAGGCGCCGGACACCCGGCGACGCCGGGCGCGGGGCGGTCTGCCGCCGGGGGAGTAGGTCCGGGCGCTGCCCGTTGGGCCGGATAGGTGATCTTCACCATCCGGGTGTGCTCCTCGTCGGTTCGCGTAAGCAGAATGCTTTTACCGCTCGCCCTGGGCCATGCATCTCTGTGTGAGTTCGTGTAGTTGGAGGTAACACCGCCCATGGCGGCGAACGGAAGCCCCACCGTCAGAAGGCTCCGCCTGGGCGCGGAACTTCGACGGCTGCGTCGCGCCTCGGGCATGACGTCCCAGCAAGTGGCGAGCCTGCTCCTGGTATCCCAGTCCAAGATCAGCCTTCTGGAGACGGGCCGGCGCGCCATCAACCCCCGTGACGTGCGCGACCTGTGCGAACTCTACGGCGTCACCGACCAGTCGTTCATCGCCTCACTGATGCGGATGGCGAAGGAGTCGGGCCGGCAGGGCTGGTGGGTCGCCTACGGCGACGTCCCCTACGGCGTGTTCGTCGGGATGGAGACAGAGGCCGCCTCCATTCACTCGTACGAGCCACTGGTGATGCCCGGCCTGCTACAGACCGCCGCCTACGCCGCGGCGGTCATCGGGGAAACGAACCCTCACATCACCGCCGACCAGGCCGCCACCCTCCTTGAGGTGCGGCTACGGCGCCAGCATCGCGCCCACCACCCCGCCCGCCCCTTTCGTTTATGGGTCGTCCTGGACGAATCGGCGTTACATCGCACCGTCGGCACCGCCGACGTCATGCGCGAACAGCTCGAACATCTCCACTGCATCAGCGCCCAGCCGCACATCACCCTGCAGATCCTCCCGCACGCCGCAGGAGCCCACCCCGGCCTCTCGGGGCAGTTCTCCATCCTCACGTTCCCCGACAGCGACGCGGGGGTCGTGTACCTGGAGCGTTTCACCAGCGATCTCTACCTGGAGAAGCCCGCGGACCGCCGGCCCTACCACTTCATGTACGACCACCTCCAAGCACAGGCACTCGGGCCCGAACAGAGCCGCCAGTTCATCCGCGACACCATCCGGATCTACGCACGACCTTCGTAAGCGCTCGGCAGCGCCGGCGCCCATCAGCCAGGAGCCCCGCCTTCCCACCCGGCCAGGGCTCCGCAGGCGGCACACGTCGTGCTGCCGACGGGTTCTCGTACCGGCGCAGCGGCTTCCGGGGCTTCCTGTTGGAAGAGCCAGGGGGCATTCGCATTCATGTCCAAGACGTACCTGAAGCGCTGTTGGCGCCTCAGTTCGACGATGTCCTTGTGTCGCATTCTGCCCACCCCCGACGACGCCATTGCGGTCCAGAACGCACCTAGTACTGCGCAGATCAGCGCGAGCCTCACCAACATGTCTGCCACAGCGGGTCCCTTCCGGTGACGGATTCGCGCAACGGGGCCCGCGGTCGAGCCCTCAGTGACATCTCCACATAACGCAGCGGCATATGCAGAGTTATGCCCAGCGCCCTCATTGAAGCCATGTGCAGCACCCTGTCGGGTAGCCGTAATTTCCTATTTCCATGAGGCGGCCCGGTGCCGGGTCAGGTCGTCCGGGGCGTGACGACCCGGCAGCCCGGCAGTCGCCAACCCCCCACACAGGCGATACCGAAACCTGCGCGAGAGGGCGGCCCGGCCGGCGCGACCCCACGCCTGAATCACCCCGGCCCACCCGTGTCATCACGGCCCTGAGCTGCGGCGAAGCGTGCTCCAGACGGTTCGGCGCGACTGTGCGAGCGACGGAAGGAAACGGTCCGCACTCGTGCGCTCCGCCATCATCACCCGCATGGCTCACACCCTGCCCGGGGCCGGAAGCGTTGGTTGGACTATGACAACAGCAAACCTCGGAGCAATCTTCCATCGACATTCAGAAGAGGAGGATCTCCCCGTTCGCCCCGGGGTGGCCCGGATGGGTAAGTGGACATTCACACCGGCTTCATCGGACCGTGCCCAGGGCGAGAATGCGGCCCTGCATCATGAAGGTCTGAAAATCGAGTTGAATAACTCGTCCTCGATTTTCGAGGACTTCCTGGAAGCGATCAGCTCGATCCACCGCGAGTTCAATCGACGGTCGCACGGAGTGACTGTATCCGGGACGTGCACCGACGGTCGATCTAGGCAGGACTCCCTTGTATGAGCCATATGGCCATCACGACTGGAACGGCTTCCCGATCCAGCCGGATGCCCGCATGTTTTGGGCGGGGGCGGAGCCCGAACAGCACATCGGTGTGGGGTATCCGCCACTTGGACCGGTCCCGGAGAACGGCGCATGGGATCCGGCGGAGGAGCTCGCCTGTCTGCTTCAGGGAAGCATGGCCGGCGACCAGGCGGAGCCCCTCGACCGGGTCGTCTTCGACGAAGTAAACGACGCGATGACCACCACCGGGACCGGGCTGGCGGCCGGACTGCCGGGCATCCGGCTGGCGGAGGCGGAGTCGGAAACGTCCGGCAGACACCACCGCCGGACGGTCCGGGTGAAGGCGCCGGCCATGGCCCTGATGCGAACGGGCAGCCTGTGCACGTCCGTGCTGGTCGCGATCATCGCCGCCGTCGTGAGCATCTTCAGCGGGCTCGCCATCTGCGACGCCCTACGGCACAGCGCCGTACCCCACACCGGCCACGACGTCGTCAGCTGGTGGCCGCTGCTGATCTACGGCCCCTGGATGGTCGCCTCTCTGTCCATCCTCAGAGCGGCCCTTCACCAGCGCCGTGCCGTCCACTCCTGGTCCATCGTCCTGTTGTTCTCGACCCTTGCCACGCTCCTGTGCGTGGCCCAGGCGCCGAGGACGCTCCCCGCCCAAGCCGCGGCGACCCTGCCCGCCATCGCCGCTCTCGCCTGCTTCCAGCAACTCGTCCGCCAGATCACGCTCACCCGACCGCCCCGCCAGCAGACGCCGCGCCACCGCAACTCCCGGCCCTCCGCCACCCCCAGACTCCACTACGGGGCATGACGGTCACGTCCGGGAAGTCCCTGGCCGACACCGGTCCGCCGCCCGTGCGAAGTTCTGCTGCGAAGTCCTGCGCCTGGCGGACGGCCGCCGGGTGCGGCCGAGGACGGTGAAGGCCGTGACGACGTCCCGGCGAAGCGCGGGGACGCCGGGACGGACAGGGCCTCGGTTCGCCGAGTCCGCCGAGTCAGGCGCGGCCGCGCCGACGAGGACGGAGCCGGCGCCACCGCGTGCGGCGCCGGGGACGAGGGCGCGACAGTCTCTGTCCGCATGGACAACTTGGTCCTTCCCAGAGGCCGTCGGAGTGATCGTTTTCACCTGAGGAACGACAACCGAATCCGATAAGTCACGGGCGGTCCGCAATCCGGTCGCGACGGCCTCCGAGCCCTGCCCCGCACCCCCCCAGCACTCCCGCACCACCCACTGAGAGAGGACAGCAACCATGGCGTACGAGCCCTCATACGCTGAACGAATCCGGTACAAGCGGCTTCAGGACGCCGCCTACCAGGCAGGCCTGGACGCCGCCACCAATCTCCAGGCAGCCCTCGCGCTGGCAGGAATGGTCCTCCCCTCCCTGGCCAACGACGGGCCCGTGGGCTCCCGCGGGTTCGTCCGCCTCGGAGGATGCAGCGTCGCCGTCGCCAACCAGCTCGCCGAGGTGATCGCGGCGGGCGCCCACGCCCTGCAGGAGCAGCGGGTGTGAGCACCCGTCCCGCACCCCGCCCTGAGGCATCCGTTTCGCCGCCCGCCCGCGGCGCCCCGTACAGACCCACCGCAACTTCCCCACCGTCAGGCAGACTCCAGGAGGCCCTTGCATGAAGTGGCGAGATTCCTCGCGCGCGCCGAAACCACGGGAGGCGCTCGACCCCTACCGGTTCCCCGGCGTGCGGCACTTCGAGGACAAGGACGGCGGCGGCACGGGGGATGCGGGCGACAGGGGGGATGCGGGCGGCACGGGGGACGCGGGGGACACGGGGGACACCCGCCTCCCGAGCTCCGTGCCGATCCCGGACCCGGAGGAGCGGCCGCTCAGCCGAATCAGCGCAGTACACCAGCGGCGCCTCGGCCTGCACGCCGCGCTGACCGCGGCCGGCATCCCACCCGTCGCCGGAGACCTCCACGCCATCGAAGCCGTCTCCGCACTGGACGGTCCCACCAACGCGGCCGTCCGACGATGGATCGCCTGCGCCCGATGACCCGTCCCCCAGGCCCTAGTTGCCGACCAGGCCGAGGTGGACGGGCTCGGCCGGCGCGTCGGCCAGCAGCTCGGCGAGCCGCGGCGGCCACAGGGGCTCCCCGAGCGAAGCCAGCGCCTGCTGCGACAGCCACCGCCAGTGCGCGTCGGGCGACTCGGGTACGGGATCGCGGCGCGGGCCGGTGGTGACGTAGATGTGCTCGTGCTGCCGTACGGGGATCCCCTGATGGGTGAAGTCGTGCTCCCAGGTGCACAGCAGCCGCTGCGGCACGAGATCGGTCCATCCGGTCTCCTCCCGCAACTCCCGCCGCACGCACTGCTCAGGAGTCTCCCCGGGATCGATCCCCCCACCGGGCGGCAGCCAGTGGATACCGACCTCGATGTTGTTCTCCCGGAAGAGGAACACCGATCCGGTGGGGGAGAGGACGACAATCCGCGCTGCCTGCCGAGGAGTTCTCATCACCTCAGCGTACGACGGGAGGCGAGGCGACCGAGGGCCTCGGGTGCGGGAGAGCCGGTCGGGGTCCGGGGGCAGGGTTCCGGACGCCCCCGGACACACCACCGACCCCGAGTGAGAGGGTCCCGACCCCGGAACCCCGACCGGCTCTCCCGACCCCGCGCACACGGACACCGCCCCGTCGGGCTTCCGGTGCGCTGCTTCGTCACCGAGTGGCCGTCCCCTCCCTCACACCCGCAGTGCGAACGAAGCCCGGTCCCGCCACGCCACGCCGTCGTGGACCATGAGGTCGACCGACGAGATGCGGGTCGTGAGGGGGAGCGAGCGCGCCAGGTCGGCTTCGATCGCGTCCAGGACGTCCGCCTCCTGTCGCTGCGCGACCGTCAGATGCGGGATGACGTCCGGGAACCGGCCCCCGTACGGCTGGGCCTGCGGCCAGTGGTGGGCGATCGCCCGGGTGAGCAGCCGCAGTGTCGTGTCCGGCTCGGGGGCCAGGTACAGCACCTCCGGGAAGCGGCGGCTCTCGGCGAACCGGACGTCGAAGGCCCGGTGGCTGCTCACGATCTCGGCGAGCGCAGCCTGGACGGTGGCGTCGATGAGGCGCTCATGAAGGAACGGGAACAGCACCGTCACGTGCGCCGGGACCCCGGCGATGGCCGAGGGGTCCAGCCGTTCGCGCCATGCGCGAACGGCTGGTTCGGCCTCGGGGACCTTCACGATGAGGCCCGTCTGGCCCGCCTCGTACCGGCCGGGCTCGACTGTGGCGTTGGTGGTGTCGGGTGGCATGACACTGGATGGTGCCATCCGGTGCCCGCCGCGCTCTACGCCGCCTGCAAGGCCAGGGTGGGGGAGAGGCGGGCCGCGCGGACTGCCGGGTAGAGGCCGGCCAGGGTGCCTATGGCCAGGGTCGAGGCGAAGCCGCCCGTCACCGCCCAGAGGGGGACCACCCAGGGGAGGTCGCCCGCTCGGGCGTAGGCCGCCGTGGCCGCCGCGCCGAGGGCGATCCCCGCCAGGCCGCCGAGGCCCGACAGGAGCAGGGACTCCGTCACGAACTGGACGCGGACCTGGCCCTTGGTCGCGCCCAGCGAACGGCGCAGGCCGATCTCGTGGCGGCGTTCCAGTACCGAGATGATCATGGTGTTCGCGACCCCGACCCCGCCCACCAGCAGGGCGATCCCGCCCAGGCCGAGGAGGAGCGTGCTGAAGGCCCCTTCCGTGGCCGCCTTCGCCTGCAGCGCCGCCGACGGGTCCGTCACCGACACCGTGCTCGGCGACTGCGGGTTGGCCGTCGGGGCGATCAGGCCGCGGACCGCCCCGACGCGGTCGTCCGCCGAGCGCTCGTAGATCGCCGTCGGATGGCCGTCGAAGCCGAGCAGCTGCTCCGCCGCCTCCCAGCCGATCAGCGCCGAGCGCTCGATCTCCGGGGCCAGCGGGATCGGGTCCAGGATGCCGATGACCGTGAAGTACCGGCCGCCGATGAACACCTGCTGCCCCGGCTCGGTGATGCCCAGCCGCTGCGCCGAGACGTTCCCGAGCACCACCGACGGGTAGCGTCCGGTGGCCCCGTTCAGCCAGGTCCCCTTCTGCATCCGGGCGCGCAGGACCTCCAGCAGGTCGTCCTTCGTCGCCTTCAGGCCGATGCCGCCCGTCTCCTCCTTCGGGATGTTCTCGGATCGCCGTACGGACTGCGCGACGTCGCCCGTCGTACCCACCGACTCGACCCCCTCGATACGGGAGATCATGCCCGGGGCCTCCTTCGGCAGCTTCGTGTCCTGCCCCGAGAACATCGACTGGCCCGGCGTCGCCACCAGCATGTTCGTGCCCAGCTCGTCGAGCTCGCGCAGCAGCTTGGCCTGGCTGGACGAGGACACCCCGACCACCGCGATCATCGTCGCGATGCCGATCGCGATCCCGAGCGCGGACAGGAACACCCGCATCGGGCGCGAGCGCAGCCCCGCCGAGCCGACGTGCAGCACGTCCCGCGGGCCGAGCCGGGCCGGGGTCAGCTTCCGCGCGGCCCTCACCGAGGCCCTCACTGCTCCCTCGCCCCCGCCCCCGCCGTGTTCCACACGTCCGCCACGATCTCCCCGTCCCGGATCCGCACCTGCCGCGGCAGGCTCGCCGCGATCTCCTGGTCGTGGGTGATCACGGCGATGGTGGCCCCGTCCGCGTTCAGTTCGTGCAGCAGCTCCATCACCGACCGACCCGACGCCGAGTCCAGCGCGCCCGTCGGCTCGTCGGCCAGCAGCAGGTCCGGTTCCCCCGCCACCGCCCGCGCGATCGCCACCCGCTGCTTCTGCCCGCCGGACAGCTCGTGCGGCCGGTGCTCCGTACGGTCGCCGAGGCCGACCCGCTCCAGGGCCCGCGCCGCCCGCCGGCCGCGCTCGGCCCGCGAGAGGCCGGAGTACAGCAGCCCCTCGGCGACGTTCGCCTGCGCGCTGATGCCCGGTACGAGGTGGAAGGACTGGAAGACGAACCCGACGTGGCGTGAACGCAGCGCCGACAGGGCGCGGTCGGACAGCGTCGCGATGTCGTGCCCGGCGATGGCGACCGCGCCGGCGCTCGGCCGGTCGAGGGTGCCGACGATGTGCAGCAGGGTGGACTTCCCGGAACCGGACGGGCCGACGATGGCGAGGAGTTCGCCGTTCAGGACGGTGAGGTCCACCCCGCGCAGGGCCTTGACCCCGCCGGGGTACTCCTTGGTGACGCCCGCCAGTTCCACGACGGCGCGCGCGTGCCTGTTCTCGGCCGTGGCCACTGCCGTCGTCATTGCTTCGGGATCCCCACCTGCGCGCCCTCCTTGAGGGCTTCCCCCTTGACCTCGACGCGGCCCTGGCCGAACATGCCGAGCTCGACCGGGACTTCGCGGACCGTGCCGCCCTCGACGACCTGTACGCCGAAGCCCCCGCCGGACAGTGCGAGGAGTGCGTTGACCGGTACGGAGAGCACGCCCTTGCGGGTCTCGCCGGTGAGCCGGACCGATACAGGGGACTGGTCCGGGCCCTTGATCTCGGAGGCGTTGTCCAGGGACACGTTCACCTCGACCTTCGGCTTCCCGCCGCCACCGCCACCGCCTCCGCCGGAGCCGCCGCCCCCGCCGCCGCCCGGGTCGTCCGGGTTCGCCGTGCTGCCCACCGAGTCGATCTTCCCGGTGGCCGTGCCGCCGCCCGGCAGGTTCACGGTCACCTTGTCGCCCGTCTTCGCCGCGCCCGCCTTGGCCACGTCCAGCTGGAAGCGGACCATCCGCTCGGTCCCGGTCAGCGTCATCACCGGCTTGCCCGGCGCCGGTTCGTCGCCGACCGCCGTGTCGTTCTTCTGCACCCGCTGCGGCCCGGCCGCGAAGGCGATGTCCTCCTTGCCGACCTCGCCCGTCTCCGCCGCCTTGTGCGCCTTCTGCCAGCGCTTGACGGCCGTCGCCGTACCCGCCGTGAAGGTGCCGTCCTCCGGGTCGAGCCCGGTTCCGTACCCGAGGGCCTGGAGGTTGCGCTTGAGCTGCTTGACGTCCTCGCCCTTGTCCCCGGTCTTCATCTGCCGGTACACGGGCGTGCTCCCGTACATCAGGCGCACCGGCTTGCCGTTGACCTCGTACAGCTTCCCGTCCCGCTCGATCGCCGTACCCGCGCCCGCGGCCCAGGTCAGCACCCCGGGGCCGCCCGCGGCCAGCTTGCGCTCCTGCGCGTAGCCGAGCGTGCCCTCGACCGTGAGGCCCGAGCTGAGGTCCCCGCGCGTGACCGGGGCAGTCGCCTGCGGCAGCCCGTCCGCGCGCCGGTCCTTCGACCCGTCGGAGTCCGACCGCGGCTGGGCGGCCGTCACCGCGTACCCGCCGCCCGAGACGGCGAGTACGACGGCCAGCGAGCCCAGCAGCCACTTGCCGCGCCGCCTCACGCGGCTTCGCACTTCTTCTGGGCGTCCTGGAAGGCCTGCTCCTGGCCCTCGGGGATCTTGGTCGCGCTCATCGCGCTCCCGTTGAACTCCGGGTCGGGGATGTTCACGCCGTTGTCCCGCATGCACTTGGCCCACTTCAGGGCCTTGTCCTTGGCCTCCTGCGAGAGCTGGCCCGTCCCGGGGGCCTGCATCCCGCACGCCTCGAAGGCCTTCTTCAGCGCCTCCGGGTCCTCGCTGCCCGAGCCCAGCGTCATCCCGCGCGGGTCCTGGCCGGGCTCGGGGTCGGGCGCGTCTATGCCGTGCTCGCGCAGGCACTTGCGCGTCTTGAGCGCCTTGTCGGCGTCGGCGCCGCTGGCCTGCCCGCCACCGCTGCCGCTCGATGCGTTCGAAGACGTCCCGTCCTTCTTCCCGTCCTTGCCGTCCTTGGCGTCCGAGCCGGCACCGCCCGTGCACGCGGTGACGAAGAGGGTCAGGCCGGTGAGCGCCGCGGCCGTGGTCATGGTCATGGATCGATTCATGCGCCAGACCCTCCACCCGGGGCGGGTTTCGCTTCTCTCTCCGATCTTGCTTATGACGAGGAAATACGAGATTCCGGTAGAGAGGGCGGCATGCGAGTTCTGGTGGTGGAGGACGAGGAATTCCTCAGGGAGATGATCGCCGACGGGCTGCGCCGCGACGCGCTGGCCGTCGACGAGGCGGGCGACGGCCTGGAGGCCCTGCGGCGCCTGCGCCTCGGCGAGTACGACGTCCTCGTCCTCGACCGCGACCTGCCCGGCCTGCACGGGGACGAGGTCTGCCGCCAGGTGGTGCGCGAGCGGCTGCTGACCCGCGTCCTGATGCTGACCGCCTCCGGGACCGTACGGGACCGGGTCGAGGGGCTCGGCCTCGGCGCCGACGACTACCTCACCAAGCCCTTCGCGTACGACGAGCTCCTCGCCCGCGTCCTGGCGCTGGGCCGGCGCACCCGGCCCGCGCTGCCGCCGGTGCTGGAGCGGTGCGGGATCGCCGTGGACACCGCCCGCCGGAGCGCGAGCCGCGACGGGCACCGGCTCGCGCTGTCGCGCAAGGAGTTCGCGGTGCTGGAGGCGCTGCTGCGGGCGGAGGGGGCCGTGCTCGGCAACGACGACCTGATCGAGCAGGTGTGGGAGGAGGACACCTCGTACAGCACCAATGCCGTACGGGTGACGCTCAGCAAGCTGCGGGCCAAGCTGGGCGAGCCGCAGCTGATCGAGACGGTGCCGGGGGCCGGCTACCGGATCGCGGGTCCGGGTGCCGGTCCGGCCGCCGGTGGGACCGCGGGTCCGGCTGCCGGTCCGACCACGGCTCCGAGCACCGATCCGCGATGAGAGCGGTGCTCCATTCCGAGCGCGCCCGTCTCACCGCGCTCTACGGCTCCCTGCTCGTCCTCGCAGGCGGCGGCCTGATCGCCCTGATCAACGTCCTGCTGCGGGGCGGGCTCTACACCCGCATCAGCGGAGCCGTCACCACCGCCGTCCCCGGCACCGCCTTCGAGCGCGCCGCCGTCGAAGGCCAGCCCCTCAAGGCGGTCCCCGCCCAGCGGCTCCCGCCCGGCGCCGCCACGCCCACCCAGGAGCAGCTCCGGACGTGGGCCGCCACCCGCAACCTCTCCACCGCCGTCGAGGCCGCCACCCTCCACGAGCTGCTGGTCGTCTCGCTCATCGCCCTCGCCGTGTTCGCCGTACCGTCGATCTGGCTGGCCTGGTGGATGGCGGGCCGCGTACTGCGGCCCGTCGGCGTCATCACCGAGACGGCCCGCCGCCTTTCGGGGGAGAACCTGCACGAGCGGATCGGCCTCAAGGCCCCGCCCGGCGAACTCAAGCGGCTGGCCGACACCTTCGACGGCATGCTCGACCGGATGGAGAGCCTGGTGGGCGCGCAGCGCCGGTTCGCCGCCAATGCCGCCCACGAACTGCGCACCCCGCTGGCCGTGCAGCGGGCGGCCGCCGAGATCGGACTGGCCGGGGACCCGCCGCCGGAGAAGGTGGCCCGGATCCGGTCGAAACTGATCGGCGTCGCCGAGTCCAGCGAGCACCTCGTCGAGTCGCTGCTGCTGCTCGCGGTATCGGAGGAGGGCCTGGAGACCACCGCTCCGGTGGACCTCGCGGCCCTCGTGGAGGCGGAGCTGGCGGAGACGGAAGCGGCGGGGTCCGGGCCGGCGGGGTCCGGGCCGGCGGGGTCCGGGCCGGCGGAGGGCGCCGGGCTGACCGTCGTACGGAGCCTCGAGCCGGTCGGCGTGGTCGGCGATCGGGCCCTGTTGGGCCATCTGGTGCGGAACCTGCTGGCCAATGCCGTACGGCACAACCGGCCGGGCGGGCGGATCAGCGTGAAGACCTCCGCCGACGGGGCGCTGACCGTGTCCAACACCGGGCCGGTGATCGAGCCCGCCGACGTGCCGCGGCTGCTGGAGCCGTTCCGGCGCCGCGCCGAGCGGCAGCACACCGCGGGGGAGGGCGCCGGGCTCGGGCTCTCGATCGTCGCCTCGATCGCGCGGGCGCACGGAGCGAGACTCGTGGTGCGGGCCAATCGGGGGCCGGGCGGCGGTCTGACGGTCCGAGTGCGCTTTCCGGGCACACCTGCGCCGCACCGGGCGGCGTCGCCTCAGCAATCCTGATGATCGGATGTGTAACGTCGGTCACATGAGCAAGCATCCCCGCGCCGGCTCCCGCAGTCCCCTCTCGTTCCGTACGCTCCGCGGCCTCCGTTCGCCGCGGCGTGTGGCGCTCGCCGCCGCCGTGGGCCTGCTGGCCTTCGGTGCCGGGTGGGTGTACACGGTCCAGGACGACGACCCCGGCGTCACCGCCCAGGCCCGGACCGGGGACCGCCCGGGGGGCGCGGCCCGTACGCCCTCCCCGCGCGGCACCGCCGATGCCGCCACCTCCGACTCGGCCCCCGCCGGCGCGGCCGGTCACGCCACCCGCGGCGCCCGCGGGGCGCCGGGCGCCCCCGCGCCCTCGGGAGCACGCGGAGCCCCAGGGGCACCCGGAGCTCCAGGGGCACCCGGCGCCCCCGCGGCCCCCGCCACCGCCGATCCCGACGACGGCCTCTCCGAGCTCAGCGACGACACCCGGGCCCTGATCCCGGCCGACGCCCGCCAGCTCCTCCTCGTCTCCGGCCGGACGAGGGACTCCGCGGAGTCCACGGCGACCTTCTACAGCCGGCCGGCGGCCGGCGCCGACTGGGTCCGCAGCTCCGAGAGCTGGCCCGCGCACAACGGCGCCAGCGGCTGGAACTCCGGCACGCGCGAGGACGGGGACCTCACCACCCCCGTCGGCGTGTTCACGCTGTCCGACGCCGGCGGTCTGCTGCCGAAGCCGCCGGGCACGAAGTTCCCGTACGACCAGAACCGGCTCTTCGTCCCCACCGGCCGGGGCGTGAACGGGGAGTCCCTCGCGGGGGCCTTCGAGTACGTCATCGCGGTCGACTACAACCGCCGCAAGGGGCACTCCCCGCTGGACCTGGTCAAGCCGGAGGGCGAGGACAAGGGCGGCGGCATCTGGCTCCACGTCGACCACAACGGCCCCTCGCAGGGCTGCATCGGCATCTCCAAGGAGGCCATGAAGAAGCTGCTGACCACCCTGGACCCGGCGGCGAAGCCGGTCGTCGTGATGGGCCCGGCGGGCTTCTGACCGCAAGGCCGGCCGGTGGTCAGACGGACACGCCGGCCGGTTCCGAACGGTCCGGGGCGGCGGCCACCCGCCGCCCCCACACCAGCAGCCCGATGTACGCCAGGTCGAAGACGCTGCACATGATCCCGAGCCCGAGGACGAACGGCGAGTCCTCGACGACCCCGAAGAGCAGGGTCGGGGCGAGCGTCCCGAGCCATTTCGCGACGGCGATGACGAGGGACTGCCCGCGCGGCCCGCGCCGGTCGGCGTAGAGGGCGATGAACAGCCCGGACATCAGCAGGTTCTGCAGGAACGCCGCGTACCGGGTCGCGTCGTGCGTACCGAACTGCGCCAGGAACAGCCACTGCACGGCGAAGCCGCTGCCGAACACGAGCAGGCTCCACGCCGCGAAGACCGGCCGCGTCACGAAATCGGGCAGCTCGGCGCGCCCGAAGCGCAGATAGGTCCAGATGATGACGACGTCGGCGAGGGCCCACACCACGTTGACCACGCCCTGGGGCGAGACCCCGGCGCGGAATTCCCCCACGGCATAGGTCGCCTCCCACGCGAAGTTCAGCGCGAGCGCGGCCACCGGCATGGCGTACGTCCGGTCCCGCAGCCCGACCCGGATCGCCTCGACGTACACGACGGTCCACGCCACTCCGCTGACCAGCGTCAGAAAGAGATCCACCCGCGGCACCCTAGCCAACCCGCCGCGCCCGCACATCCCCTCCGGTGCGCACGAGCTGCCCGCCGGGCGGGTCGAACCCCTTGCCTGACGGTCCGTCAGCTACGACGATGGCCCCCGGCGCCGGCGGGAGACGGCCGGCGGCCGCGGCCCGGTGGGCGGGCGAGGGCGGAAGACGAAGCGGAGGCGGCATGGCGCGCGTGTTTGCGGAAGGCCGGCTGGTCTACGGGATGCAGCTCCCGATCCAGTCGCAGAGCACCATCTACGCCGAGCCCTGGGAGGCCTCGGCGACCGCCGCCGACCTCGCCGAGGTGGCGCGGGCCGCCGACCGGGCCGGCTTCGGGTACCTGGCCACCTGCGACCACGTGGCCATCCCGCGCCGCCTCGCCGGCCCCATGAGCACCGTCTGGTACGACCCCGTGGCCACCCTGGCCTTCCTCGCCGGGATCACCGAGCACGTACGGCTGCTCAGCCACGTCGCGATCCTCGGCCTGCGCCACCCCCTCCTCAGCGCCAAGCAGTACGCCACCGTCGACCACCTCAGCGGCGGCCGGCTCATCCTCGGCGTCGGCGCGGGCCACGTGCAGGAGGAGTTCGAGGCCCTCGGCGTCGACTTCGCCGGCCGCGGGGCCGTCCTCGACGAGACCCTGGACGCGCTGCGCGCCGCCCTCGGGCCCGAGGAGTACCCGGAGTTCGAGGGCGAGCTGTTCTCCTTCAAGGACCTCGGCCAGCTGCCCCGCCCCGCCCAGGCCCGCATCCCCGTCTGGGTCGGCGGCTCCTCGCCCGCCGCCGTCCGCCGGGCCGCCGTGCGCGGCGACGGCTGGCTCCCGCAGGGCGACCCGCGCGACAGGCTCCCCGCGCAGATCGCCCGGATCAAGGAGCTCCGCGCGGCGGCCGGGGTCGCCGGGCCCATCGAGTTCGGCGCGATCACCGAGGCGCTGTACGTCGGCGAGCCCGGCTGGGACACAGGCCGCCGCACCCTCACCGGCAAGGCGGAGGCGCTCGCCGAGTCCCTCCGCGCGTACAAGGCCCTCGGCGTGGACCAGATCCAGGTCCGCTTCCGCAGCCGCGACGGCGCCGAACTGACCGACCAGATCACCGCTTTCGGGGCCGACGTGGGCCCGCTTCTCAACGACTAGGAGTACGGGCATGGGCAAGCTGGACGGGCGCGTCGTCGTCATCACGGGCGCGGCGCGCGGCCAGGGCGAGCAGGAGGCCCGGCTCTTCGCCGCCGAGGGCGCCAAGGTGCTCCTCTGCGACGTGCTGGACGAGCAGGGCGCCGCCGTCGCCAAGGAGATAGCCGAGGAGGCGGGCGAGGACCGCGCCCGGTACGCACGGCTGGACGTGAGCCGGGAGGAGGACTGGGCCGCCGCCGTCGCTACCGCGAAGGAGGCCTTCGGTCCGGTGGACGGCCTGGTCAACAACGCCGGGATCCTGCGCTTCAACGAGCTAGTCTCGACCCCGCTGGAGGAGTTCCAGCAGCTGATCCAGGTCAACCAGGTCGGCACCTTCCTGGGCATCAAGGCCTTCGCCCCCGAGATCGAGGCGGCCGGCGGCGGCACCATCGTCAACACCTCCTCGTACACCGGACTGACGGGCATGGCGTACGTGGGCGCGTACGCGGCGACCAAGGCGGCGATCGTCGGCCTGACCCGGGTGGCCGCGCTGGAGCTGGCCGCCAAGGGCATCCGGGTCAACGCGATGTGCCCGGGCGCGGTGGACACCCCGATGGCCAATCCCGGCCTGCTGGACCCGGCGAACATGAGCGACGAGGCGCGGGACGCGATGGCGGAGCTCTACGGGCGGGTCGTGCCGATGGGGCGGGTGGGCCGGCCCGACGAGATCGCCAGGCTGGCCCTGTTCCTGAGCAGCGAGGAGTCCTCGTACATCACCGGCCAGCCGTTCGTCATCGACGGCGGCTGGATGGCGGGCGTCAGCATCCTCTAGCGGTATCTGATGAAGCGTCAGGTATTGACGCTCCCGCTTCCACGGTGGAACAGTCGACTCATCAAATCTGACGACACGTCAGAAATCAAAGGACGGTGAACCCCCTTGGAATTCGGGCTCTTCGTGCAGGGATACGTGCCTGAGGCGCGGTCCAAGGTCGACCCCGAGGCAGAGCACAAGGCGCTGATCGAGGAGACCGAGTACGTCATCCAGGCCGACAAGTCCGGCTTCAAGTACGCCTGGGCCTCCGAGCACCACTTCCTGGAGGAGTACTCGCACCTGTCGGCGAACGAGGTGTTCCTCGCCTACCTCGCCCACGCCACCGAGCGCATCCACCTCGGCTCCGGCATCTTCAACCCGCTCGCCCAGGTCAACCACCCCGTCAAGGTGGCCGAGAAGGTCGCGATGCTCGACCACCTCTCCAAGGGCCGCTTCGAGTTCGGCACCGGCCGCGGCGCGGGCAGCCACGAGATCCTCGGGTTCCTGCCCGGCATCACGGACATGAACGCCACCAAGGAGATCTGGGAAGAGACCATCGCGGAGTTCCCCAAGATGTTCCTCCAGGAGGAGTACGAGGGGTTCCAGGGCAAGCACTGGTCGCTGCCGCCGCGCAAGATCTTCCCCAAGCCGTACGGCAAGGCCCACCCGGCCATGTGGTACGCCGCCGGCTCGCCCTCCTCGTACGCGATGGCCGCGAAGAAGGGCCTCGGTGTCCTCGGGTTCAGCGTGCAGAAGGTCTCCGACATGGAGTGGGTGCTGGAGCAGTACAAGACGGCCATCCAGGAGGCCAAGGCCATCGGCGCGTTCGTCAACGACAACGTGATGGTCACCTCCACCGCGATATGCGCCGAGACGCACGACAAGGCGGTGGAGATCGCGGTCAACGCGAACATGAACCGCTTCCAGTCGCTGGTCTTCCGCTACCACGACACCTTCCCGCGGCCCGAGGCGATCCCGCAGTGGCCCGAGACGCTGCCCGAGTACAACGCGGAGATCATCGAGCTGCTGATCGCCGAGGAGCTGCTGATCTGCGGGGACCCCTCCGAGGTGCTCGCGCAGTGCAAGCGGTGGGAGCAGGCGGGGGCCGACCAGCTGTCGTTCGGCCTGCCGACCGGGGTCTCGTACGAGGACACGATGACCACCGTCAAGCTCATCGGCGAGCACGTGATCCCGAAGATCGACACGGACCCGGTCCACCGCACGACGCGCTTCCGCGAAGCCGCCTGACCTCCGGCGGCACCCGAACGGGGACGGCGTCTTCCCGGACCGCCGTCCCACGCCGGCCCCGGCCGGAGGCAACCGGGCCGCGGCCGACCCGGCGGCCCCCGGCCGGGGCACCAGATCCGGCCCCGCAGGCGGCACCGCCGCCGGCGGGGCCGACAGCGTGAAGGGACGTCATGCTCGACCACCTGATCAAGGGCGCCACCGTCGTGGACGGCACCGGCGCCCCCGCCCGCGTGGCGGACGTCGGCCTGCGCGACGGGCGGATCGCCGTCATCGCCGGGCCGGGCACGCTCACGGAGGAGGCCCGGACCACCGAGGAAGCCACCGGGCTCGTCCTGTGCCCCGGATTCGTCGACCCCCACACGCACTACGACGCCCAGCTCTTCTGGGACCCGTACGCGACCCCCTCCATGAACCACGGCGTCACCACCGTCGCCGGCGGCAACTGCGGGTTCACCCTCGCCCCGCTGCACCCCGACCGCCCCGAGGACGCCGACTACACCCGCCGCATGATGAGCAAGGTCGAGGGCATGGCCCTCAAGGCCCTGGAGGAAGGCGTCGACTGGACCTGGTCCGGCTTCGGCGAGTACCTCGACGCCCTGGAGGGCCGGATCGCCGTCAACGCCGGCTTCATGGTCGGCCACTGCGCCCTGCGCCGGCACGTCATGGGCGCCGACGCCGTCGGCGGACAGCCCACCCCCGAGCAGATGCAGCAGATGCTCGACCTCTTCCACGACGCCATGAACGCCGGCGCCTGGGGCCTGTCCACCACCCAGTCCGCCACCCACTCCGACGGGGACGGCGCCCCCGTCGCCTCCCGCCACGCCAAGCCCGCCGAGCTCCTCGCGCTGTCGAAGGCCGTCGCCGAACACGAGGGCACCCAGCTCGAAGCGATCGTCGCGGGCTGCCTCGACCAGTTCGCCGACGAGGAGATCGACCTCTTCGTCGAGATGAGCGCCGCCGCCGGCCGCCCCCTGAACTGGAACGTCCTCACCATCGACGCCGCCGTCCCCGAACGGGTCCCGCGCCAGCTCATACCGAGCGAGCGCGCCCGCAAGGCCGGCGGCCGCATCGTCGCGCTGACCATGCCGATCCTGACCCCCATGAACATGTCGCTCGGCACCTTCTGCGCGCTGAACCTGATCCCGGGCTGGGGCGAGATCCTCGGCCTGCCCGTACCCGAACGGATCGCGAAGCTGCGCGACGCCGGCGTACGGGCGGAAATGCTCCGCCGCGCCGACAGCAAGGAGGCCGGGGTCTTCCGGCGCCTGGCCAACTTCGGCCGCTACGTCATCGGGGACACGTACAGCAAGGAGAACGAGGGCCTCTCCGGCCGGGTCGTGAACGACATCGCCGCCGAGCGCGGCCAGGACCCCTTCCAGTGCCTGGTCGAGATCTGCGCCAACGACGAACTGCGTACGGTGCTCTGGCCGATGCCCACCGACAACGACCCGGCGAGCTGGGCCCTGCGCGCGGAGACCTGGCAGCACGAGGACGTCATGCTCGGCGGCTCCGACGCCGGCGCGCACCTGGACCGCATGTGCGGGGCCCCGTACACGACCCGCTTCCTCGGGGACTGCCTGCGCGGGCGCAAGCTGGTGCCGCTGGAGCAGGCGGTGAAGATGCTCACCGACGACCCGGCGCAGCTGTTCGGGCTGCGCGAACGCGGCCGGATCGCCGAGGGGTTCCACGCGGACCTGGTGCTCTTCGACCCCGAGCGGATCGAGGCCGGGCCGGCGACGCTCGTGCACGACCTGCCCGGCGACAGCCCGCGGCTGGACGCCCGCGCGATCGGGATCGTGTCCGTACGCGTCAACGGCGTGGAGACCATCCGCGACGACGAGGTCACGGGGGCGATCCCCGGGATCGTGCTCCGCTCGGGCCGCGACACGAGGACGGTGAGCACCCGTTGAGCGAGCCCGCGCAGCAGAAGCTGTACATCGGCGGGGAGTGGGTCGAGCCCGCCGGCGGCCACTACGACGTGGTCAACCCGGCGGACGAAACGGTGGTCGGGCTCGCGCCCGAGGCCTCGCGCGCCCAGGTCGAGGAGGCGGCGCGCGCGGCGGCGGAGGCCTTCGGGACCTGGTCCCGTACGGCCCCCGAGGCGCGGGCGGCCATCCTGGACCGGGCCGCGGACATCATGCAGCGCGAGTACGAGCCGTGGTCGGCCCTCGCCCGGGCCGAGACGGGCGCGCCGACCGGGATCGCGCGCGGGATGCAGGTCGGGGTCGGGGTCGCGCGCTTCAGGCGGTACGCGAAGGGCGCCCTCGAGCCGGTGGAGCGCGGGCTGGCGCCGCAGGTCACCGAGGCCGGGCCGATGGGGAAGGCGAGCATCCTGGGGGCGCTGGAGGTGCGCCAGCCGGTCGGCGTGGTCACCTGCATCACCTCGTACAACAACCCGTGGGCGAACCCGGCGGGCAAGGTGGCCCCGGCGCTGGCCATGGGCAACACGGTGGTGGTCAAGCCGGCCCCGCAGGATCCGCTCTCGGTGTTCAAGATGGCCGAGGCCCTGCACGAGGCGGGCGCCCCGGCCGGCGTGGTGAACGTGGTCTGCGGTGCCTCGGTCGAGGTCGGCGAGGCCGCGGTGGACTCCCCGTACGTGGACATGGTGTCCTTCACCGGCTCCACGGGCGTCGGGCAGCGCATCGCGGAGGTCTGCGGCCGTTCGATGAAGCGGCAGCTGATGGAGCTCGGCGGCAAGGGCGCGGCGATCGTCTTCGAGGACGCCGACCTGGACGCGGCGGTGATGGGGATCGGCACCACCTTCTCCTTCTACTCCGGCCAGATCTGCACGGCTCCGACCCGGGTGATCGTGCACCGGTCGGTGTACGAGCGGCTGGTGGAGAAGCTAACCGGCTACCTGGCCTTCATGAAGGTCGGCGACCCGGCGGTGGTGGGCACGGTGGTGGGCCCGGTGATCTCGGCGGCGCACCGGGACCGGGTGGAGTCGTACGTCGAGCTCGGCCGCAAGGAGGGCGCGCGGATCGCGTACGGCGGCGAACGGCCGGTGGTCGGGGACGGCCGCGGTTTCTACGTGGCGCCGACGCTGCTGGTGGACTGCACGAACGACATGCGGGTGGTCCGGGAGGAGATCTTCGGCCCGGTGGTCGTGGTCGTCCCCTTCGACGGCGACGAGGATGAGGCGGTCCGGCTGGCCAACGACAGCGATTTCGGGCTGCTGAGCTACGTGTGGTCCGGGGACGCGGCGCGCGCCTTCCGGGTGGCGCGGCGGCTGCGGGCGGGCGGGGTCGGCGTGAACACGATCGGCCGGAACATGGAGGCGCCGTTCGGCGGCTTCAAGCGTTCGGGGGTCGGCAGGGACGTGGGCTCGTACGCGCTGCACGCGTACAGCGAGATGCAGTCGATCGTCTGGACGACCTGAGACCCAGGTCACACGGGAAAGTTCAAAGCGGCACAAAAGGGATACTGCTGCGGTTTCCGCATTCCGGAACGCGGTGTCCGCCCCCTGCTGTACGGGGGGCGGGCGCGCGCGTGAACCTTTCATTGCATGCCGATTAACGGAGGCGACCTCATCAATCGAAGGTGTTCCCGCCGTTAGCAGGTCGGACTCAATCCCTCCGGATATGGAAAACGCAGCCTCTAACGTCCTGACCCATGACACAGCTGGACGTTCGGCCTCGGGTCGGAGACACGGTGAACGGCGTCGCCGGCAGCGGGGGCGGCGAGGGCGGCGAGGGCGACGTACGCGGCAAGGGCCTCGGCAAGGGCTCCGTGGGCCTGGTGGGCAGCGCCGTCATCGGCATCTCCACCGTCGCCCCCGTCTACTGCCTGACCTCGACCCTCGGCTCCACCGCCGGTGAGGTCGGCGTCCAGATGCCGGCGGTCTTCCTGGCCGGCTTCCTGCCGATGCTGCTCGTCGCCTTCGCGTACCGCGAGCTCAACAAGGCCGTACCGGACTGCGGCACCTCCTTCACCTGGACCGTCAAGGCCTTCGGCCCGCGGATCGGCTGGATGTGCGGCTGGGGCCTCGTGATCGCCACGATCATCGTGCTCTCCAACCTGGCCGGCGTCGCCACGTCCTACTTCTGGCTGCTCGCGGGCGAGATCACGAACAACCCGTCGATCGCAGCCCTGGACGACAGCAAACTCGTCCACATCGCCACCTGCCTCACCCTGATCGCCGCCGCGACCGCCATCAGCTACCGCGGCATGACCGCCACCAAGGGCGTCCAGTACACCCTGGTCGCACTCCAGCTCGCGGTCCTCGCCATCTTCGTCGCGATGGCCTTCCAGAAGGCCTCGGCCGGCAGCTTCGACACCGGCCTCGACTTCTCCTGGCAGTGGATGAACCCCTTCGCGGTCGAGTCCATGGGCGCCTTCACCGCCGGACTCTCCCTCTCGATCTTCATGTACTGGGGCTGGGACGCCTGCCTGGCCACCAACGAGGAGACCACCGGCTCCGCCAAGACCCCGGGCCGCGCCTCGCTCATCGCGATGGTCGTCCTGGTCGGCTCGTACCTGGCCACCGGAATCGCAGCCCAGATGGCCGTCGGCTCCGGCACCGCCGGCCTCGGCCTCGGCAACCCGGAGACCTCCGGCAACGTCTTCGCCGCCCTCGCCGGCCCGGTCATGGGCCCGATGCTCGGCATCCTGCTCTTCGTCGCCGTCCTCGCCTCGGCGACCGCCTCGCTCCAGACCACGTTCATCCCGGTCGCCCGCACGGTCCTGGCCATGTCCACGTACGAGGCCCTCCCGGCCTCCTACGCCAAGGTCCACCCGCGCTTCAAGACCCCGGGCCGCGCCACCGTCATGGCGGGCGTCGCGACCGGCGCGTTCTACACCGTGATGACCCTGGTCAGCGAGAACGTCCTCACCGACACGATCTTCGCGCTCGGCCTGATGATCTGCTTCTACTACTCGCTGACGGCCTTCGCCTGCGCCTGGTACTTCCGCGGCGAGCTGCGCCGCTCCGCCCGGGACCTGTTCTTCAAGGGCGTCTTCCCGGTCCTCGGCGGCCTCCTCCTCGCCGCCGTCTTCCTCAAGACCCTGATCGACATGTGGAACCCGTCGTACGGCTCCGGCTCCACCGTCCTCGGAGTCGGCAGCGTCTTCGTCATCGGCGTCGGCCTCCTGGCCCTCGGCCTGGTGATCATGCTGATCACGGAACGCCGCAGCCCGGCCTTCTTCCGCGGGGAGATCCTGACAAAGTCCACTCCGGCCCTGGTGGTCGAGGACTGACCCCGCCCCACACTGGGGTCGTCCCCCGCGGCCCGGACCGATCCCCCCGATCCGGGCCGCGGACCCAACACCGGGCGTCACCCCAAAGAGGGGCCCGGCGGTGACCCGGGGTGGCGGCGGGTCGTTCTGCACGGCATGAACGTCATGAAGCGCCGCCTCGCCGCCCTGGTCCTCACCAGTGGCGCCGCCCTCGCCCTGACCCCCCTCGCCGCCCACGCCGAAACGACGGGCCCCACCATCGAGGGACAGCCCGTCACCAAGCGCATCACCGACATCGCCAACCACCCCGGCCAGGCGGTGGACGACACGAAGACGGCCCTGGCCGTGACCACCTCCGCCGCCGGCTCCGCCACCCACGCCACCGACACCTCCCTCGCGGGCGCGGGCAACGCCCTCGACGGGCTCCCGAAGGCCCCGTCGGTGCGCTGACCCGGCCGACGGCGCGGCGCGTCGGCGGGCGGGCCCTCAGGGGGAGTTGGTCGTTGAGCAGGCCATGATCCTGTGGCTGCTCAACACCTTCAGCACGTTCACCCTCGGCGTCCTCCTCGTCGGCGGCTTCGTCGCCCTCGCCGTGGCCGGCAGCCTCGCCGCCCGCCGCCGCTTCCCGCACCTGGCGGGCGGTGAGCACAACGAGATGGTCGGCGTCGCCCTCGGCATGTTCGGCGCGATCTACGGCATCATCCTCGCCTTCGTCGTCGTCACGCTCTGGACCCAGCTGGAGAACACCCAGACCGTCGTCGCCACCGAGGCCACCGACCTCGCCCTCGTCGTCCGCAGCGCCGAGGCCTTCCCACCGGCCGAACGCGCCCGCGTGGAGCGGGCGGTGGGCGACTACGTACACGCCGTCGTCGACGTCCAGTGGCCGATGATGCGGGCCGGCCGGCCCAGCTACGAAGCGACCGCCGAGCAGACGCACGGGCTGTACCAGGCGCTCCAGGCGTACGAGCCCACCGGCGCCCGCAGCCAGACCTTCTACGAGGAGGCCGCAGGCCGCCTCAACGACGTCGCGGCGCAGCGCCGGGCCCGCATCACGATGGCTGAAACGTCCCTGCCGGTGCTGCTCCAGGTGCTGGTGTACGGGGGTGCGCTGGTGATCCTCCCGCTCACCTTCCTGTTCGGCCTGCGCAGCCTGAAGATGCAGCTGCTGTTCGTCTCGGCGGTGGCGGGGCTGATCGGCTTCAGCCTGCTGCTGGTGATGGCCCTGGACCGCCCGTTCGCGGGCGACCTGAGCGTGACCCCGGCCCCCTACAAGGAGGCGGCACTGTCCCAGTTCTGGCCGGCGGGGTAGGGGCGGGCGAGCTGGTCGGGGTGCCGGGGGCGTGACCCGTCGGCGCGGGGTCGGGGATGTCGGCCGGGACTCCGGGGGCGTGACCCGTCGGCTCGGGGTCGGGTGAGGTAGGTCGGGATCCGGGGGTGGGTGTCCGTGTGCTCGGGGTCGGGTGAGGTCGGCCGGGGTGCCGGGGTCGGGACCCCCTGATTCAGGGTCGGTGAAGGGTCCGGGGGCGTCCCGTCAGTCCACTGTCCTTCCGTGTCGGGCCGGTCCGTCAAGGGCGCTCCCTGCGGTCGCGTCGCTTCGCGAT
>NZ_JOCX01000009.1 GCF_000717915.1 Streptomyces sp. NRRL S-244 | reverse complement strand
ACGTTCAGGGAGGGGCCCTCAGCGATGCGCGGCCATCCTTCCCTGTCCGGACTTCTCCTCCCCAGGACCACCAGGCCCGACCGGTGACGGGGGCGCGGGAAGGGCCAACCCGCACCAGACGGCGACGAGATGCCCATCCCGCGCCAGTTCGCAGCGGATCGCTACGCGCTTCTCTCGGCATGGCGTCCTACGGCCGTCTGGGGCTGGACATAAGCCGCCCACGCACCGCAAGTGAGCGGTCTTCCGGCGCCTGCACGTCGTTGGGAGCCGCCAGACGACGTCCATGGGCGGGTTCTCGGGCGTCTGCGGCTGTTTGGGCGCTCTTTGAGGCGAAAAGGAGGCGGGAGGGAGTCTGATGCCGGATTTCTCAACCTTCCACTCCGGCAAGGCCTCTTGTCGGCCTCGATTGGCTTCCAAAAGGGACAAACAGCCCGCTGTCGCAGGCCGAGGGCCCTCTGCGCCGGTCGTGGGCGGCCTATGACCAGCCCCAGACGGTCGCCGGACGCCAAGCCAAGAGAAGCGCGTAGCGATCTGACGCGTCTGTGGGCCCGGGGGCGCGGGATGGGCATCTCGCCGCTGTCTGGTGGGGGTTGGCCTGACAGGGTGCGGGAAAAGGGGGTCGGTGCCCTTTGGGGAGTTGGCTGAGCCGGGTGGCAAGGTCAGCATCCCTGATGTGGCCATGGGCTTGGCCGTCCCCCTGACCGTTCCTTCGGGGGCTTCCCGACAGTCTTATGGCATTCCGGGGCGGGGCGGTCGGTCAAGGGTGGCCGAAGGCCATCGCGAAGCGACGCGAACGAAGTGAGCGCCCTTGACGGACCGACCCGACACGGAAGGACAGTGGACTGTCGGGAAACCCCCGGACTCCCTCTGATGCCGATTGGCCGGAGCTCAGGCCCCGGTGACCCCGCCCAGGAAAGCCGTCCAGGTCGCGGGGTGCACGGCCAGCTCCGGGCTCGCCGTCAGTTTCGAGTCCCGGATGTGGACGGCGTCGGCGCATGCGGCGACCTCGACGCAGTTGTCACCGTCGCCACTGCTGTACGTGGACTTGTGCCAGGAGAGGGCGACCTCGACGCAGTCGTCGCCCTGGCTTCCGCTGTAGCTGCTCTTGAACCATCGCAACGGGGAGCTGTTCACAGGGATCCTCGCATTCGCATCAACAGGCCCACGCTGTCAGCAGGATTGAGGGCCTGGATACGAAGTTTGGCATACCGCTGATGGAGGAGGCTGATGTCTTTCAGGTCGGAGATGATGACTCCCGACTGCTGTCCCTCGCTGTAGCCCAGCCACTCGTTGTCTTCGGTTTCGAGGAGGCAAATGGGGCCACCGAGCCCCGCGTGGTGGGGGCTCACCCTCGGCATGATCTGCAGGTCGACGTTCGGTAGCCGTGCGCACTCCACCAGGTGGTCGATCAGCTGACGCGTCACCTCCGGTCCGCCGGTCTGTCGCTCGATCACGATCTCGTCGAGAATGAAACTGAAGATCGTGTACGGGGTGCGGTAGAGAATCTGCTGACGCTCCAGGCGGGCCGTGATGCGGGCCTCCACCTCATCTGGGGTGGGGAGCGGCAGAACGTCTCCTATCAGTGCCCGCGCATACGACTCAGGCTGTAACAGCCCCGGAACCGAGCGGCATTCGTACGTATTGAGGGCGATCGCCTCCTGTTCCAACTCCGCCCACCTCTTGAACCACTTCGCCAGACCTCGCTTCCGATTCAGTCGATTCGAGGCGATGCGGATGACGCCGAAGGCGTCCAGGGCCTCCTCCGATCGGTTCACGAACTTCACCGACGGGTGCCGTCGGCCCTGTTCGACCGAGCCGACGTACTGGACCGAGTACCGGACCCGCTCGGCCAGTTGCTCCTGTGTGAGTTCCGCGCGTTTGCGGAAGGCCTTTACGGTTTCCCCGAAGTTCCGCAGGTCGCTGTCCGACTCGACCTCGCCGTCACCGCTGTCCTCATGGCTCGCCATCGCGGTCACCTCCCGGAGGCCAGGTTCACGGGCGGTGACCACTACTGTCCAGAGCGTCAACTCGTACAGATGAAAAGTAGCGGTCGACTTTCTGGGAACTGCCCCGCCCACCCGGCATGTTGCTCCCATGACCGCACCCTCGGGCTCCGCCCAGACCCTCGCACGCGTGTTCACGCAGCGTTTCAGCAGCACCCGGCGGGGTGCCCGCCTCGCGCGGTGTCTCGCCATGGTCGAGCTGCACGACTGGGGGATCCCGCACCGCACTCCGCTCTCCGAGGACGCGGAGCGGATCGTCGCCGAGTTCACCGCCAACGCCGTCACCCACGGGCACGCCGCCGGCCGGGACTTCGAGCTCAAACTGACGCTCCTCGGGGGCGTGCTCCGCATCGAGGTGTCCGACGCCCGCCGGGAGCGGCGGCCGGCGCTCCAGCCGCCCGCGTACCAGGCCGAGGGCGGCTACGGCCTGCGGATCGTCGATGCCGTCGCCGCCGACTGGGGGGTCGCGGACCGTGTGATCGGCAAAACGGTCTGGGCCGAGCTCGGCCGACGGTAATACCTTCTTTGGGATCGCCGATCGACGCCGCAGAGCGGCTGCGGTGGAGCGGATGAGGCAGATGGTCGTCGACGGCGAGATCGACTTCTCGACGATCGATGGCGGCGCTGGCGGCGACGCGCATGCGCCGGGACTGCGATCGGCCGCGTGAGCGAGAACTACCTGATCGACACGAGCGTGCTCATCCGTTTCTACCGCCGGCAGGCCGCTCCCGCATGGGACGAGCTGGTCACTTCCGGAGTCGTGGGGCTGTGCGAACCGGTTCGCCAGGAGTCCCTGTGTGCCGTCGGAGGGCGTCCGGCCTGCTACGAGGCCGATGGTCTGCTTCGGGAGACCTTTCCGTACTTCGTGGCCCGCGAGTCCGGTCGACCTGCTCGTCGCCGTCACCGCGCAGCACCACAAACTGACCGTCCTGCACCAAGACGCGGACTTCGAGACCATCGCCCGCATCACGGGGCAGCCCGTTCGGCGCATCGCGGACTGAGCGCGCGCCGCGTCGCCTGGGCAGGGTTCGCGAACCGGCCCGCTCTCCCGTCGGCCGTTCAGGCGCGGTCCTCCGGGACGAAGACGCTCACCCGGTAGGACGTCGGGTGGGTGAGGCGGCCGCAGAACTGGTCGATCCGGAGGGTCTCGGGGTCGGTGACCTCGCCGTCGGCGATGAGGCGGTGGATGTACTCCTTCATCTCCGCGTGCTCCTGCGTCGAGAACAGCGGTTCCCAGTGGCCCGGTACGGCCGCCGCCCGGCGGTGGGCGCGTTCTCTGCTCCGCTTGCGTTTTTGCTGGCCCGGCATGTGGATCAGCCCCCTTTCGGGGGCATCATCCGGCTGCCCGCGCGCCCGCGTCGAACGAATTAGAGGTACTGCGCCAGGTCGTCCAGGACGCGGAGGATCTCGGGCTCTTGGGCCGGCGGGAGCTGGACGACGACCTCCTCGATGCCGAGGTCCGCGTAGTGGGCGAGCTTGCCCGGGTTCGGGTGGACCGCGTACGGGACCACCTGGAGGGTCTTCGGGTCGCGGCCCGCGGTCTCCCAGACCTGGCGCAGCACCGGCAGGGATTCGGTGAGGCCGCCCCCGCCGATGGGGAGCCAGCCGTCGGCGTGGTCGGCGATGGCCGAGAAGAGCTTCGGGCCGGCCGAGCCGCCGATCAGGGTGCGGGGGCCGTGGAGGAGGTGGCCGGGGCCGAGCTCGCGCGGGGGCAGGACCGGCTTGGGGTGGGCCATGCTGGGCTGTACGGAGGAGAACTCGCCGACGTACGCGGTGGGTTCCGGGGCCCACAGGGCGCGCATCAGGGCCATCCGGTCCCGGACCAGCTCGCGGCGGGTGCGCCACTCGACGCCGTGGTCGGCGGCTTCCTCGACGTTCCAGCCGTAGCCGATCCCGAGGGTGAAGCGGCCGCCGGAGAGGTGGTCCAGTGTGGCGATCTGCTTCGCGAGGGCGATGGGGTCGTGCTGGGTGACGAGGGTGATGCCGGTGCCGATGGAGAGCCGCTCGGTGACGGCGGCGGCCTGGCCGAGGGCGACGAAGGGGTCGAGGGTGCGTCCGTACATCTCGGGGAGCTCGCCGCCCATGGGCGCGGCGGTGTCGCGGCCGACCGGGATGTGCGTGTGCTCGGGGAGGTAGAGCCCGGCGAATCCGCGCTCCTCGAGGGCGCGGGCGAGGCGGACGGGGGAGATGGTGTGGTCCGTCAGGAAGATGGTCGTGGCGATCCGCATGGCTGGGGGCACCTCCGTGGCTCTTCGATGGAGGGCCACGCTACGGCCTGCGCGTCGGATTGTTGAGGGGGCGTCAGCCGCTGCCGACGGGATAGCGGGTCAGCCAGCCGGGGGAGGAGGCCTTCGGGCCGTGCAGGGAGGGGCCCTGGGTCATTTCGAGGGCGAAGTCGTCGGCGAGTTCCAGCAGGGCGGCCCGGCCTTCGAGGTCGGCGAGCCAGCCGCCCGGGAGGGCGGTCTCGCCGTGCAGGGCGCCGAGCAGGGCTCCGCAGAGGGCGCCGGCGGCGGTGGAGTCGCCGCCGTGGTTGACGGCGAGGCGCAGGCCGTGCGGGACGTCTTCGGCGACGAGCGCGCAGTAGACGGCGACGGCGAGGGCCCGCTCGGCGGAGTGGCCGTTGTCGTCCCCCTCGCCCCCGCCCGGGGCAAGGGCGAGGGCGGCGACCGAGTCGGGGGAGGGCGGGCCCTGCGGGACGGCCGCGAGCGCTCGCTGGAGGGCGTCGGTGACGATCTGGTGGCCCGGGCGGGCGCCGAGCAGGCCGAGGGCGTGCTGGACGGCCGCGTCGAGGGAGTCGCCGCGGGTCAGGCCGTGGACGATGACGGCGAAGGCGCCGGCGGTGAGGTACGCGGTGGGGTGGCCGTGGCTCTGCGCCGCGCACTCGGTGGAGAGCTGGAGGACCAGCCCGGGCTCCCAGCCGACCAGCAGGCCGAAGGGGGCGGAGCGGGCGGCGGCGGCCGCGTCGCGGGCGGTGGGGTTCTTCGGCTGGTCGAGGGTGCCGAGTACGTCGTCGGCGAAGCCGGTCAGGCAGGCGCGGTCGGGGCCGCGGCGGACGTAGAGCCACTCCTGCCGGGCGAGCCAGCCGTTGTCCTTGCGGCGCTCGTCGGGGCCCCAGTCGTGCTGGGTGGCGGCCCAGCGCAGGTACGCGCGGTGGATGTCGGTCGGCGGGTGCCAGGCGCCGGTGTCCCGGCGTACGTGGGCGCGGATCAGCCCGTCGACGGTGAACAGGGTGAGCTGGGTGGCGGCGGTGACCGTGCCGGGGGGCCCGTACGGGCCGGGGGCGGGCCCGGTCAGGCCCTGCGGGCCGTGGGCTTCGTGGATGCCGTCGAGGGAGAGCCCGGCCGCGGGGGCCCCGAGGGCGTCGCCGACGGCGCAGCCGAGGAGCGCGCCGCGGACGCGGCTGCGGAAGTCCTGCTGCTCGGCCCGGCCCCAGAGCCCGGCGGCGACCGGGGCCCGCCCCCCGAGCGTCCCGCCGGGATCGCGGCCGCTCGCGGCCCCGGGGCCGCGCCCGAGGCGCGCCGCGATTCCGGCCGCGGCTGCCGCCCCGCCCGCGACTCGGGCCGCGCCTGTGACTCGGGCCGCGCCGGCCACGGCGTCGACGCCGGCTCCGGCCCGGACGGCGGGCTCGTCGCCGGGCCCGGTGCTGGTGCCGGGGCCGTACCCGGTGTCGACGCCGAGCCCGTTCCCGAACCCGTTCCCGAGCCCGGACCCGCTGCCGTTCCCGAGCCCGCTTCCGGACCCGCTGCCGGTTCCGTTCCCGAGCCCGTTCCCGGTTCCGGTGCCGGCCGGTATCGAGTGCTTCTCGGTCGTCGTGTCGTCCATCGCGATCCCCCTGCCCCGCCCCGGCATGCTCTGGCGCGCACTGTAATGGACACGTCTGATCGAATCCGGAACCAGGGCGTCCAGCAGGCCGTATGCGCGTGCAGATCGGCTGGATTCCGCACCACGATCCCGCGACATCTCGTTCACATCCGGTCCGAAACGGCCACCAGATGCCCAGGTGGCGCGCCTTGATCGGCAAGTGGCACGTTTTGCCACTCGCCTTGGAGCCGGTCGGTTCAGGCCATGTCTCGTTCATGCAGAGTTCTCCGGCGGCCAACAGCCTCAAGGGCATGAAGAAGGCACTCCTCGCCGCGACCGTCGTCGCCTCCGCGCTCACCGCTTCGCTGGTCGCAGCCCCCGCCGCCACCGCCTCCCCGGCCTCCACCGGCTGGGACCTCCCCTGGACCGGCCACCACCACGGCCGCACCTCCGTACCGTTCACCGAGGCCACCGTCACCGCCGGCGCCGACGGCCGGTTCACGCTGAAGTGGAACGCCCCGGGCACCAAGCGGGTCGAGATCAAGGCGAACGGCAAGGTCGTCGCCAAGGGCGGCGCCCAGGGCACCGCCGTCGTGTCGGGGCTGCCCGCCGCCGACCGCCAGTGGTTCGACTTCGAGCCCGACCGCGGCGAGGGCCTGCGCCTCGCCGACCGCCTGATCAAGCTCGAAGGAGCGGTCAACTTCCGAGACGCGGGCGGCTACCGCACCACCACCGGCCAGTGGGTCAAGATGGGCGAGGTCTACCGCTCCGACGCCCTCGACAAGCTGACCGCAGCCGACCTGGCCAAGCTCCAGCGCCTGCGCGTCAAGACCGTCTTCGACCTGCGCATGGAGAGCGAGCGCACCACCGACCCCGACAAGGTCCCGGCCGGTGCCACGTACACCGTCGCCGACGTCTTCGCGGGCTCCGGCTCCTTCCAGGTCCTGCCGAAGTCCCCCGACGAGGCCGTCAAGGCCATGGTCGACGCCGAAAAGGCGATGGTCGGCGGCGAGGGCGGCAAGAAGGCGTACAGCCAGGTCTTCGAGGGCCTGGAGCGCGACCGCGACCGCGCCGTCCTCTTCCACTGCACCGCCGGCAAGGACCGTACGGGCTGGGCGAACGCCACCCTGCTGACCGCTCTCGGCGTGCCGGGCGACACCGTCATGGCCGACTACCTGGCCAGCAACGACTACCGCAAGGCCGCCAACGACGCCGTCCTGTCGCACCTGCCGGCCCCGCAGGCCGCCGTCTACAAGCCGATGCTCGACGTGCGCGCCGAGTACCTGAACTCCGGCTACGACGAGGTCAAGGCCAAGTACGGCACCTTCGACCGCTACCTGAAGGACGGGCTCGGCATCGACGCCCGCGAGCTGAAGCAGCTCAAGAAGGACCTCCTCGTCGGCTGACCAGGAACCGGCCGCCACGACGAACGGCCCGGCCGGGATCGCCCCCGGCCGGGCCGTCCGCGTTCCCGCGTACCCCTCAGTCCAGCACCGGCAGCAGCTCCGGAAGGTGCCCGTCCGAGGCGCGGGCCGCCTCCTGGCGCTCCTGCGGCACCTCCCCGTACAGCGTCGTACGGGCCTTCGCGGGCCGGCCCGCGGCCTCCGCGACCGCGATGAGGTCCCGTACGGACTTGTACGAGCCGTAACTCGACCCGGCCATCCGGGAGATGGTCTCCTCCATCAGCGTGCCGCCGAGGTCGTTGGCCCCCGACCGCAGCATCTCGGCCGCGCCCTCCGCGCCCAGCTTCACCCAGCTCGTCTGGATGTTGGTGATGTGCGGGTGCAGCAGGATCCTGGCCATCGCCGTCACCGCGCGGTTGTCGCGGACCGTCGGACCGGGCCGGGCGATGCCCGCCAGGTACACCGGCGCGTTGGTGTGGATGAACGGCAGCGTCACGAACTCCGTGAAGCCGCCCGTCCGCTCCTGGATCCGGGCCAGGGTGCGGAAGTGCCCGAGCCAGTGCCGCGGCTGGTCCACGTGCCCGTACATCATGGTCGACGAGGAGCGGATCCCCAGCTCGTGCGCCGTCGTGACGACGTCGATCCAGTCCGCCGTCGGCAGTTTGCCCTTGGTCAGCACCCAGCGGACCTCGTCGTCCAGGATCTCCGCCGCCGTGCCCGGGATGGAGTCCAGCCCGGCCTCCTTGGCGGCCGTCAGCCACTCCCGTACGGACATCCCCGTCCGCGTGGCCCCGTTGACGACCTCCATCGGCGAGAACGCGTGCACGTGCATCCCCGGCACCCGCTCCTTCACCGCCCGCGCGATGTCGAAGTACGCCGTCCCCGGCAGGTCGGGGTGGATGCCGCCCTGCATGCACACCTCGACCGCGCCCACGTCCCACGCCTGCCGTGCCCGGTCGGCGACCTGGTCCAGCGACAGCGTGTAGGCGTCGGCGTCCGTACGGCGCTGCGCGAACGCGCAGAAGCGGCAGCCGGTGTAGCAGACGTTCGTGAAGTTGATGTTCCGCGTGACGATGTACGTGACGTCGTCGCCCACCACCGACTTGCGCAGGTCGTCCGCGATCCGGCACAGCGCGTCCAGCGCCGGGCCGTCCGCGTGCAGCAGCGCCAGCGCCTGCGCGTCGGTCAGCCGCGTCGGATCGTCGGCGGCCTGCGCGAGCGCCGCCCGCACGTCGGTGTCGATGCGCTCGGGGACCATGCCGGGGGCGGCCGCCTCGCGCAGCGCCTCCCAGTCCCCGTAGACGTGGTCGAAGTCCTCGCGCCGGTCGGAGGTCCGGCCCTCGGTGTCGATGCTGGCGTGCAGATCGGTGCGCCCGTACGAGCCGAACCCCTCGTCCGGCTCCTGCCAGGGATGGCCGACGACCTCGGCCTCCGGGTTCGCCAGACCCGTCTCGGGATCGGCCAGGGCCCGTACGTGCGGCAGCAGCCGCGGGTCCAGCCACGGCTCGCCGCGCTGCACGAACTCCGGGTACACGCAGAGCCGCTCGCGCAGCTCGAAGCCGGCCGCCGCGGACTGCTCGGCCAGTACGTCGATCTGGGGCCAGGGCCGCTCGGGGTTCACGTGGTCGGGGGTCAGCGGCGAGACGCCGCCCCAGTCGTCGATGCCGGCCCGGATCAGCCGCGCGTACTCCCCGTCGACCAGGTTGGGCGGCGCCTGCAGGCAGCCGGAGGGGCCCATGATGTGCCGGGCGACGGCGACCGTGGCGACGAGGTCGTCCAGCTCGGCATCGGGCATGCCGCGCATCGCCGTGTCCGGCTTGGCGCGGAAGTTCTGGATGATCAGCTCCTGCACGCCGTGGTACGAGCGCGAGACCCGGCGCAGCGCGAACAGCGATTCCGCGCGCTCCTCGTACGTCTCGCCGATCCCGATGAGCAGCCCGGAGGTGAAGGGCACGGAGGACCGCCCGGCGTCCTCCAGCACCCGAAGGCGTACGGCCGGCTCCTTGTCGGGGGAGCCGAAGTGGGGGCCGCCGGGCTCGGACCACAGACGGTTGGCCGTGGTCTCCAGCATCATCCCCATTGAGGGCGCGACGGGCTTGAGCCGTTGGAAGTCGGCCCACGACATCACACCCGGGTTCAGGTGGGGCAGCAGCCCCGTCTCCTCCAGGATCAGGATGGAGATGGCCCGCACGTAGGAGATGGTGTCGCTGTACCCCTGCGCCTCCAGCCACTCGCGGGCCTCGGGCCAGCGCTCCTCGGGCTTGTCGCCGAGCGTGATGAGCGCTTCCTTGCAGCCCAGCGCGGCGCCCCGGCGGGCGATGTCGAGGACTTCGTCGGGGGACATGTACATCCCGTGGCCGGCCCGGCGGAGCTTGCCGGGGACGGTCGCGAAGGTGCAGTAGTGGCATTTGTCGCGGCACAGGCGGGTCAGCGGGATGAACACGCTCTTCGAGTACGTGATGACGCCGGGCCGCCCGGCGGCCGCGAGGCCGGCGTCGCGGACCCGGGCGGCGGAGGCGGCGAGGTCTTCGAGGTCCTCGCCGCGCGCCTGGAGGAGCACGGCCGCCTCGGTCGCGTCGAGCGCGACGCCGTCGCGGGCCCGGCGGAGCGCCCTGCGCATCGCGTTGTCGGTCGGAGTCATGCCGTGAGCATACGATCCGACGCCGGACCGCCGAGGGGGCTCCGGGCCGTCATCGCATCAGCTCACCGGCGTTGACCAGCAGGGACTGGCCGGTTATCGCCCGTGCCCGGTCGGAGGCGAGGAACACGGCGGCGTCGGCGACGTCCCCGTCGGTGGCCAGGTCGGGCAGCGCCATCCGCTCGGTCAGCCGCGCGTGCACCTCGGCCTCGGGAACCCCCTCGGTGTGCGCGGTGAAGGTGACGAACGCCTGGACGGGCGGCCCCCACATCCACCCGGGCAGCACCGTGTTGACCCGGATCCGATGCGGCCCGAGCTCGCGGGCCATGGAGTACATGGCGGAGGTCAGAGCACCCTTGGAGGCGGCGTAGGCCGCCTGCTGCACCTCGTTGGGCGCGGCCACGGCGGACTGCGTGCCCACGATGACCACGGACCCGCCCCGCTCCTTGAGCGCGGGCAGGCAGGCCCGGGTCATCCGCAGCGTCCCGAGCAGGTTGACGTCGATGATCTGCGACCACGTCCCGAAGTCGGCGTCTTCGAGCCCCCCGAAGTAGGAGTCCCAGGCGGCCACGTGCACGACGGCGTCGATCCCCCCGAACCGCTCCCGCGCGAGGGCGGCGAGCGCCGCGCACTGCTCCTCGTCGCGGATGTCGGTCGGCAGATGGGCCGTGTGCGCGCCGTCGGGGTCGATCTCGGCGGCGGACTTGGCGAGGTTGGCCTCGGTCCGCGCCCCGAGCACGGCGTTCCCGCCGTCCCGTACGACGGCGGCGGCCACCTGGTGGCCCAGCCCGGCCCCGACGCCGGAGACGATGACGGTCTTCCCTTGCAGCAGCATGCGCGTGCCTCCCGGCGGCGGGGGTCCATCTGACGGTCCGTCAGGCTAGAGCCTCGGCCCGGGGTTGGGAAGGGGGGTGGCGTGCCGGCGCCCACGTAAAGATGCATGTGACACCTGTATGCCGAGGGACGGAACACTGCGCACCCCCTCCCCATCTGACGTCGCATCAGCTAGACCGTTCGGCATGACGACGGAACACCAGAGCCGAGACACCCGCCCCGAGACCTACGCCGACCTGGCGGCGGTGGGCCCGTACGGCGTCCGCCCCGGTCACGCGCTGATCACCATGGTCGAACCGCATCCGGGCCACGAGTACGCGTACAACCGCTGGTACGAGGACGACCACTGCTACGCCGGCGCCATGGCCATGCCCTGGATGTACGCGGGCCGCCGCTGGGTCGCCACCCGCGAGCTCCAGCAGCTGCGCTACCCGGAGAAATCGGCCGTCGCCCAGCCCGTCGGCGCCGGGTGCTACCTCTCCACGTACTGGGTGACCGAGGGCCGCTACGACGAGCACATGAAGTGGACGGTCGGCATCAACAAGCGCCTGAACCGCGACGGCCGCGTCTATCAGGACCGCACCCACGTCTTCACGGCCTTCCAGGACCACGAGGCCACGGTCTACCGCGACGGGGCGGCGGGCCCCCGGGACTTCCACGCCCTCGACCACCCGTACGCCGGCCTGGTCCTCCAGGTCATCGACGCCGACGGCCCCGGGCAGCGGGCGGAGCTGCTGGAGTGGCTGCGTTCGCGCGCCCTGCCGAAGCGGCTGCACGGCTCCCCGGCCGCGATGGTGACGGTCTTCCGGCCGACCCCGTTGCCCGGCGACCGGATGACGTACGTCAAGCAGGTCGAGGGGGTGGACACCCGGTTGACGCTGCTGTGGTTCCTGGAGGCCGATCCGCGTACGTGCTGGGACCGGTTCCAGGGCCTGGACGCCGAGGTCGCCGAGGCCGGACTGGGGCGCGTGGAGCTGGTGGCGCCGTTCATCCCGACGGTGCCGGGAACGGACCGGTACGTGGGGGAGCTCCGCTAGAAGGAGCTCCGCTGGAGGGGGCTCCGCTGGAGGGTGTCCGGGGACGGGCGGAATCCGGCCCCGGCGGATCAGGGTCGGCCGCGGACATGGCCGAGCCCCCTCGGCCGGGACGGCGGGCCAGTCGAGAGGGCTTCAGTCAGTGGTGCGGGTAATGCAGTCGTTGCGCGTGGTGCAGAGGAGGGGTCGGCGGGGCCGTACGCCGTGACGTTCAGACGAGGCGTCCCAGCCGGCCCTCGGTGACGTCGGCGACGAACGAGGTCCAGGAACCCGGCGCGAAGGTGAGGGACGGACCGTCCTGCACCTTCGAGTCGCGGACCGCGATGGCCTCCACGACGGGGGACTTGACCTCGACGCAAGCGCCGTTTCCGCCGGAGTAGGAGGACTTGATCCAGTTGTCCGTGGCGCCCTGACGAATAGCCATGTTTCTCTCCGGTTCAGCGAGTTGTGCCAGTGGGGTGTCAGCCATTTCGCTTCTCTGACCGACGTGATCGACGCTACCGGCACCTCTCGACGGGTGAAGAGGGCATTCACCCGACCGAGTGGCATATTCCATTCAGGACTTCTGTGGCTGGGGAGCAACGGTGTACCGTACCGGCCCCCCCTCGCCACCTGCCCGGTTTCCTCCCCTTTTACCTACTTCCCCTTGTCCGCGTACTCGCCGATGATCTCCGCGATGAACTGGCGCGTCTGCTCCACGTTGAGGGCCTGCGCGCGCAGGTGCTCGTACATGACGCTGTACTTCTGGACGTCGTTGGCCTTCTCCAGGTACAGGTCGCTCGTCACGCCCTCGATGTAGACCACCGTCGAGTCCGACGCGTCGGGGAACTCGAGGATCGCGTACTGGCCGTTCACGCCCGGGTGGGCGCCCATCGAGAACGGCATCACCTGCACGGTGATGTACGGCTGTTCGGACTGCTCTATCAAGTACTCGAGCTGCTTGATCATCAGCTGGGGGTCGCCCACGTGCCGGCGCAGCGCGGCCTCGTCGATGACCGCCCACAACCGCAACGGCCCGACTTCCGGATTGTTGTTGTCCGTTTCGGAGAGCCGTTTCTGCCGGTGCATGCGCACCTGGACGCGCTTCTCGACATCGGCCGGAGCGGTCTCGGGCAGCGCGCCGCGGATGAGGGCCTGGGCGTACTCCGGGGTCTGGAGCAGGCCGGGCACCATCTGGGGTTCGTAGGTGCGCAGGCTGGCGGCATCGGTTTCGAGGCCGATGTACACGCTGTACGGGATGTCGCCGAAGGCGTGCCACCAGCCCTGCTGGCGGGAATCCTTGGCCATCTGCATGAGGGAGTCGACGAGCCGGCGGTCCTCGACCTCGTACACGTCGCACAAGTCGCGGACGTCGCGCTGGCTGATGGAACGGCGGCCGTTCTCCAGCCTGCTGATCTTCGACTGGGAGACGAGCAGGCGTTCGGCGACCTGCTCGGCCGTCATGCCCTTGTCCTCGCGGAGCTTGCGCAACTCCATGCCCAGTCGGCGGCGTCGGACGGTGGGATTGACATTGGACGCCACTTGAACGGCACCTCCGCCTTCTTCTGGTTCTGTCTCTCTGCGTGTCTGATGGTGAGCAGACTGCCACCGAAGGGCGGGGCGGCGCCGGAGAACGGCCCGGAAATGCAGACGCGCGGGATGGCGGGGCCGGCGGACCGGCCCCGCCATCCCGCGCGCTGGCGGCTCCCGAACCGGGTCATCGGGGACGCCGGTTGCGGCGATGGCGGTTCGGTGGAGCGTTGGAGCGGTGAATCGGTAAAGCCGTGGATCAGTGCGCGGCCACACCGGCGCGTGCCATCGCGCCCGTCCGGCGCGCCTGCATCGGTACGCCGTTCGCCGTGGCCCGGGCGGCCGGCGGGGCCGCCGGTGCGCGGTCACGGCGCGGCTGTGCAGCCACACCGTTCTGGACGTCCATGACGGCGTGCGCCACGAGACCGCCCATCGGGTCGTGCCGGATCAGGTCCCGCAGCCGGGACCTGGACGACCGCCCCTCGTTGCCGGGGTACAGGTGCTTGCCGAGTCCGACCGCGTGGGCCAGTGCGGCGAGCGCCGCGGTCCGCGGGTCCGGCGGTACGCCGGTGCGGATCGCACTGTCGAGCCGGGCACGGATCTCCCGGCTGATCGCCGTGTCGGTCGCCTGGTAGCGAGTCGTCGGCAGCACTCCGCACATCTGGCCCGCGACGGCATGGACCATGCCGCAACGCTCCAGATGAGCGAGGTAAATCTGGCGGAGCCCCAGCCGGGGTCCGCCGATCCAGTGGACGGCCCGTACCGGGCTGCCGCGCCTGCGCAGCAGTTCCAGTGCGGAGTCCAGAGTCGGATCTCCTGTCGGCCGTGGCATCACCACGGCGATACGATCCCCATCAGGGGCTATCCGTCCTGCCAGAGCCAGCTCTACTAGCTGTGCCCCGGCCAGGCCGAGGTCGAGCGACTGCGGCTGCGCCGTGGTACCCGTGGTCGGGTCCAAAGCGAGCAGCAGAAGCTCCTCCGGAATTGTTCTGCGGCTCCTGCCCATCCATGCCTCCCCGCGTGGATGAGTGACAGGGTGACGCCTCTCACATTCATCTGTCGAGAGCGCCTGGTCGCTTTGTGGGGGAACCGGCAACTATGTCGTTCTCGTCTAGCGCGGGGGCGATGCCCCCTAGACGGGACACTGTTAGACATTCGGACAGCCGAACGTGGTGGCGATCGAGGAGGAACTGGTGGCGGGCGAGTCCCCCGACAAGTCGGTTGATGAAGGAGCGTCGGGGGCGGCGATGTCCTCCGCGGAGCGTGACCCGAGGCTGTCGGTGTTCCGGCCGCGGGAACCCGAGTCCGGGACCTCCGCCGCCGCCCCGGCCGAGGGCCGGGATCCGCTGCGCGAGGCGGTGGCGGCGTGGGTGGCCACGACCGAGGAGGAGTCCTCCGGGTCCTCCGGGTCCTCCGGGTCCTCCGGACGGGTGGACTCGGATCCGGCGCCGACGCCCGCACCGGCAGCGGCCGACAGCGAGCGGACGGCGGTCTTCCGCGCCCCGAAGCCGGCCGACCTGAAGCCGGCCGAGCCGAAGTCGGGCGAGCCTGCCGCCGAGGGGGCGGAGCCCGGTTCGGCCTCGGCCTCGGCCGATGCCGGTACGGACACCCCGGCGCCGGCCGCCGCTCCGAAGCCGGGCTCGGCTCCGGCCGAGGCCGCTGCGGGCGCCGCTGCGCCGCCCGCTCCCGAGCCGGGCTCGGCTCCGGGCTCGGCCCCGGCCTCCGCCGGGGGCGACAAGGCCGCCGCGAAGCCGAAGGCTGCGAAGCCGGACGCCGCTGCGGATGCTCCGGCCTCCGCCGGGGGCGACAAGGCCGCCGCGGAGCCGAAGGCTGCGAAGCCGGACGCCGCTGCCGGGACTTCGGCCGGGAAGCCGGCGCACGACAGTGAGCGCACCGCGGTCTTCCGGGCCGTGCGGCCGGGGGTCGCTGCGGATGCCCCGGCGTCCCCTGCCGCCGGGAAGCCGGCCAGTGGCGAGCGAGGCTCCGCAGCAGGTTCCGCTTCGGACGCCGCCAACGACGACACCACCGCCAAGGGTTCCGGTTCCGACGCCGCTTCGGCCGGCGCCGATCGCCCGGCCGGGAAGCCGGATCCGGCTTCCCCCGCCAAGCCCTCCGGTACGGACGCGCCGGCTGCCGCCGATACGCCGGCCAAGTCGTCTCCGGCGCACGACAGTGAGCGCACCGCCGTGTTCCGGGCCGTGCGGCCGGGTGCGGCGCAGGGCGGCTCGGGTGCTGCCGCCGCAGGTTCCGGTTCTGGTTCCGGTTCCGGTGCTGCGGCGGCCGCTGCGAAGCCGGCTGCCGCCGATGCCCCGGCGGGTGAGCCGGGTCCGGCTTCCGCCGCCACCTCGGCCGGAGCCGTCCGGCCGGATTCCGCTCCGGCCTCGGGCGCCGACAAGCCGGCCGCTGGTGATGGACCGGCCGGAAGGCCGGGTCAGGGTTCGGGTTCCGCTTCCGCCCCTGCTTCCGCGCGCAAGCCCGCTGGCGCCGCCGAGGCTTCCGGCAAGCCGTCGGCGGACGACAGTGAGCGCACCGCCGTGTTCCGGGCTCCGAAGGTGGATTCCGGGTCCGGCTCCGCCTCCGGGGCCGGGTCCCGGGCCGGGGCCGACGCCGCGGGCAAGGGCTCCGACGAGGCCGCGGACAGCGAGCGCACCGCCGTGTTCCGGGCCGTGAAGCCGGACGCCAAGGCCCCCGCCCCGGCTTCGCAGAAGCCCGCGGGCTCCCGGCCCGTGCCGCCGAAGGCGGTCGGCGGGGAGCGGGCCAGCACGTTCGTTCCGCTGCGCAAGGAAGACGGCCCGGCTCCGAAGCCGGCACCGGCGGCCCCCGCGGCAGCGGCTCCGGCTCCGGCCCCCGCCGCGGCCCCCGCACCCGTACCCGTACCCGTACCCGAGCACACCGAGCGGACCACGCAGCAGCCGCTGCCGCCCAAGCCGCCGCTCGACATGCTCGCGGACCTCACCAACAACCCGCCCCCGCCGCCGAGCCCCATGCGCACGGCCGTCCGGCGGGTCAAGATCTACGCCCCGCTCGTCGCGCTCCTCGCGATCGTCCTGGCCGTCGTCCAGCTCGTGCGCCCCATGCCCGAGCCGAAGCTCACGATGACCGCGAAGTCCTCGTACACCTTCGACGGCGGCAACCCGGTCCTGCCCTGGCCGAAGGAGGGCCAGGCCTACATGGCTGCCGCAGGCCTCGGCACCGTCGGCAGCTTCGGCGAGCAGAAGCCGGTCGCCATCGGCAGCGTCGCGAAGACGATGACGGCGTACGTGATCCTGAAGAACCACCCCCTCAAGAAGGGTGAGAAGAAGGGTCCGATGATCGACATCGACCAGACGGCGGTCGACGACGGCGCCAAGAGCTCCGAGGGCGAGTCCACGGTCGGCACCCTCAAGGCGGGCGACAAGATCTCGGAGTACGACGCCCTCGCCGCGATCATGATTCCGTCGGCCAACAACGTCGCGCGGCTGCTCGCGCGGTGGGACGCCGGCGGCGACCAGGAGGCGTTCGTCAAGAAGATGAACGAGGCCGCCAAGGAACTCGGCATGGCCAACACCACGTACACGGATCCCTCGGGTCTGGACGCGACGACGGTCAGCACCGCCGAGGACCAGGTCAAGCTCGGTCTCAAGGTCGTGGAGATGCCGGAGCTGATCGAGATCACCAAGCTGCCGGAATGGACCGACCAGTACGGCAAGAAGTGGCGCAACTACAACACGCTCATCCCGGGCAACGGCGCGCTCGGCATCAAGACCGGCTCCACCACCAAGGCCGGCGGCAACCTGCTCTTCGCCGCCGAGAAGCAGGTCGGCAAGACCAAGCAGCTGATCGTCGGCGCGGTGCTCGGCCAGTACGGCGTCCCGATCCTCGACACGGCGATCGCGGCCAGCAAGCAGGTCATGCTGGCCACGCAGAAGATGCTGGTGAACGCGCCCGTCGTGAAGAAGGGCGACGTCGTCGGGTACGTGGACGACGGTCTCGGCGGCCACACCCCGGTCGTCGCCACCGCCGACGTGGAGGCGGTCGGCTGGCCGTCGCTCACCGTCACCGTCAAGCTCGCCGCCGGGGACGGAAAGCTCCCGCAGACCGCCAAGGCGGGCACCGAGATCGGCGTGCTGACCGTCGGTGAAGGGGCCAGCCAGGTGAAGGTGCCGGTGGCACTGCAGAGCGACCTCGCCGCGCCGGGCATCGGCAGCAAACTGACCCGTGTCGGCTGACCGCCCCCGCAAACGGTGAAGTGACCGCTTGCCGCGATACCGCGTGATTCCGGCGCCCCGGGCAACCCCGGGGCGCCGCCGCGCGTCTAGCGACCCGGGAACGGTACGCAGAATTTCGATCGATGCTCCGGTGAACCCGGGGAGTCCGGGGAATCCGGGGAGTAGTGCAGTGACCACCGCTGAGCAGCAGAGCCAGGGCGACCGGAGTGCACCGGCGGCCGCCGGCGGATCCGGTGCGTCCGGCGCCGGCGACATGCCCGAAGCCGCTCCCGGCGGCATAGGGGCCGCCCCGGTCGCCCCGGCTCCCGTCGCCTCCGCCGCTTCCGCCGCTTCCGTCACCTCCCGCTCCCTCGGCCGGCTCCGCCGCCACCCGGTGCTCGTCGCCACCGCCCTGGCGGCCCTCCTGCACGTGATCTGGTTCTTCAGCTTCGCCAGCAGCGGCGGCGACCTGGCCGCGCAGGACGCCTGGGCCGAGTTCGTCGGCCGCCATCCGGACTCGGCGTACAACCTCGCCTGGTACGGCGGCATGCACCCCGTCTCGTACAGCGTGGTGTCCCCGTACGTCATGCACATGATCGGCGTGCGGACCACGATGATGGTCGCCGGTACGGTCTCGGCCGGGCTGCTCGCGCTGATCCTGACCCGCTGCCGCGGTACCGTCCGCGAGCCCCTGTGGCCGGCTCTGGCCGGGGTGTACGGGCTGCTCTGCAACGCCCTGTCCGGACGCGTCACCTTCGGGCTCGGCGCGATGTTCGCGCTCGGCGCGGTCGCCGCCGTCTTCTGCTGGCCCCGCAAATGGGCGGAGCGACGCTGGGCCAAGGCGGCCGTGGCGGCGCCGCTGGCCGGGCTCGCGACCGCCTCCAGCCCGGTCGCGGGGCTCTTCCTCGGGGTGATCGCGGCCGCCCTGTTCCTGAGCGGGCGGCGCCCGGGGGCGTACGCGCTCGGCCTCGCCCCGGTGGCGGTCGTCGGGCTGTCGGCCTGGCTGTTCCCGTTCTCCGGGACGCAGCCGATGAAGCTGGGCTCGGCCGCGCCGCCGTTCCTCTTCGGACTGGCGGTCCTGTTCCTCGTACCGAAGCGGTGGAAGACCGTCCGGATCGCCTCCGCCGTGTACGCCTTCGGGGTCCTGCTGACCTGGGCGGTCGACTCGCAGGTCGGCTCGAACGTCACCCGGCTGGTCATGCTGTTCGGCGGGGCCGTGCTGCTCGCGGCCCTCCCGTACGCGGTCCCGCGCAGCCGGCACTGGTACGCGGTGCTGTTCGCGTTCATCGGGATCAACGTCTGGATCACCGCCAACAGCATCACGGACATCGTCCGCACCACCCCGGTGGCCGCCTGGAACCGGGAGCTGGCCCCGCTGGTCGACCAGCTGAAGAAGGCGGGGGCCGAGCGCGGCCGGGTCGAGGTGGTCCCGGCCAGCAGCCACCGCGAGTCCTCCGCCTTCCCCGCGTACGTCAACCTCGCGCGCGGCTGGAACCGGCAGGCGGACCTGGAGCGGAACCCGCTCTTCTACGACGACACCCTCACGGCCGTGAGCTACCGGGACTGGCTGGACCGCTGGGCCGTGCACTACGTGGTGCTGCCGGCCGACAAACCCGATTCGGGCGGGGAGGACGAGGCGAAGCTGGTGAGCGAGGGGCTCCCGTACCTCCAGCAGGTGTGGGGCGACCGGAACTGGCGGCTGTTCAAGGTCGACGCGCCGACGGACCTGGTGTCCGGGCCGGCCACGGTGGTGCGGGCGGGCGCGGACCAGCTGGTCGTGGACGTGAAGACGGCCGGGCGGGTGCTCGTACGGATCCCGCACTCGCCGTGGCTGGGGCTGGTGGACGGGGCGGGCAAGCCGGTGCCGCCGCCGCAGGAGACGTTCGCGTCGAAGGCGCGCAGCGGGGGCGGGGGCGGCGGCTCGGGCACGCTGCCGAAGGAGTACGCGAACACGGCGGGGTGCCTGTTCAAGGCGGCTCCGGACACGGCGGGCGACGTGTGGACGGAGCTGCTGGCGCCGGGGCCGGGGGTGTACCGGGTGGCGGCGAAGTACCAGCTGCCGCGGGGGACGCCGTGCCCGGAGGAGCTGACCCGGTGGCTGGCGGGGTCGGTGGAGCGCCCGGCCCCGCCGCGCCCTTGATCGGGAGTTTTTACGGTCGGTCCGGGTGCGTTGCTCCGCATATCTGCATACGATCCCAATAGTCCGATTGGGTGCTTCCCGAGGGAGTTGACGACGGGATGAGCAAAGAGCAGCAGAGGCAGGATTTCCGAGAGGCTTTCCAGGCCCAGGGGCCGGATCGGCCGCCGCGCCCGGCAGGCCACGGCTTCGACGGTCTCGTGCGGAGCAAGGTCAAGGGTGGAGCGCACACGAAGGCGGCCCTGAAGCGGGCCGGCGCCCCGCAGGGTGACCGCATCGGGGAGCGCAGCAGAGGCCTGAGCTGATCTCACGCCCCAAGACAGACGACCACGAGTTGCGCGTTTGCGCCGCCAGCCCTCCCGGTTCCGGCCGGGAGGGCTTTCGTACGCCTCCCACCAGGGACTTCGGTCCTTGACGGAGCCGCGCCCCAGTATCCGGACAACCGTTACATTGCCGACGGATTACCAAAACATGACCCTCGTAACGTCGGGTCTGTCGCCAGGCCGCACCGCACCCGAGCGGACGGCCGGACCGAGGCCGAGGCCGAGACCGCGGGCGACGCCGACCCGAGGGGAACCCACCATGCGCGCCACCTTCCGTACCGCTGCCGTCGCCGCCGGCCTCGGCTTCTCGGTGCTGCGCCGCCGCCGTGCCGAGGGCTGATCTCCCGCCCGTCCCCGCCCTTCCCCGCCCGGAGAACACCATGCCCAGCACCCTCATGCCCCGCACGCGCCGCGCGATCGTGGCGACGACCCTGACGCTGTCCGTCACGGGCGCCCTGGCCGCCTGCGGCACCGGCGGCACCAAGCTCCCGCCCGACCCCAAGGTCGGCAACGCGTCCGCGGCCTCCCCCGTGGCCGACGCGACCACGGCCCTGCCCCCGTCGAAGCCGACCGGCATGAAGATCGACGCGGCGGGCGTGGACGCGAAGAAGATGGTCGACCTCAAGGTGGACGCCACCACCGGCGAGCTCGGCGTCCCCGACGCCGACACGGACGCGAACAACCCCGGCTGGTGGACCGAGGGCGCGACCCCGGGCGAGAAGGGCGTCTCCGTCCTCGTCGCCCACTTCGACACCAGGCACGGCCCGGCGCTGATGAAGGACGTCAAGAAGATCAAGCTCGGCGACCTGATCGAGGTGGAGCGCGAGGACGGCAGGACCGCGAAGTTCAAGATCCGCGAGATCGAGGACGTCAACAAGAAGGACTTCCCGACCGACAAGGTCTACGGCGAGACCCAGCGCCCCGAGCTCCGCCTCCTCACCTGCGGCGGCGAGATCAAGGACGGCCACCGCACCAACAACGTCATCTTCTACGCCGACCTGGCCCCCTGACCGCGGCCCTGACCCCCACCCCAAGCAAAAAAAGGGCACCCACTGATCCAGTAGGTGCCCTTTTCCCATGTGCCCTCGGCAGGATTCGAACCTGCGACACCGGCTTTAGGAGAGCCGTGCTCTATCCCCTGAGCTACGAAGGCGTGACCGCTGACAGCCTAGCGGATCGCCCGGTGCGTGGTCGCCCCGATATGGGCGACGCCGCCGGGCGCGGTTCGGCTTCCGCCGGTGGCCGTCGCCAATTCCCGCACGCCTCCCCGCAAGTGGCGATCGGCGCGAGCAGGGCGTCGGTGCGTGGCGGGGCTCGGGCGGGTGGGGGTGGTTATCGGCCATGATCTGGTGGAAGGGGGCGTTCGGGCGGGGTGGGCTGGGAGACTGCCGGCGTGAACGACTCGGTGAGCAGTGCCATCTCCGGCGGCACCTTCAACGGTCCCTTCTTCATGGGCCGGGACGCCCAGGTGGTTCACCATGGGCCCCTGGCTCCGCCCGTGCCCCGCATGCTGCCCTTCGGCCCCGACGGGTTCGTCGACCGCGAGGCCCTGCGGGAGCGGCTCGACGGGCTGCTCGCCGGGCGGGACGGCCAGGGTGCGCCGCTCCTCGTGCTGCTGCACGGCACCGTCGGCGTCGGCAAGACCGGGCTGCTCCTGCACTGGGCCCAGCAGCGCAAGGACGCCTTCCCCGGCGGGGTGTTCCACGCCGACATGAGCCCCCGGGGGCTCGGAGCCCCCACCGACACCGCCGCCGTGCTCGAATCGTTCATCGGGGTGCTCGGCACGCCCCGCGCCGAACTCCCCGCCACCGAGGACGCCTTGGCCGCGCGCTTCCGCAGCCTCACCGCCGAACTGCCCTCGCTCGTCGTCCTCGACGGGGTCCTCTCCGCCGCCCAGGTGGACGTGGACCGGCTGCTGCCCGGCCATCCCGGCAGCATGGTGGCGCTGACCAGCAGGTTCCGGCTCGGCGCCTTCGGCGGGCGGCTGCCGGTGCGGCTCGTCGTGCCCGAGCTGGACGAGGAGGCGTGCGCCGAGCTGTTCCGCACCGTCGCGGGGGAGGACGTACCGGTACCGGCCGGGGACGCGCTGCGTACGGTGCTGCGGGCCTCGGCCGGGCTCCCGTACGTCGTCCGCATCGCCGCGGCCAGCGCCGCCGAACCGGCGTTCGACGGGGTCGAGGGGCTGGCGGCCCGGGTCGCACGGGAGAACATCCTGGAGGCGCTCGAAATGCCCCGCCGCCTCTTCGACCTCGCCTACGAGGCCCTCGACCCCGAAGTGCAGCGCGGATTCCGCCTCCTGGGGGTCCACCCCGGCCCCGAGTTCGCCGACGCGCTCCTCGACGAGCTGGCGCCCGGCGTACGAGGGCCCCTCTACGCGGCCGGCCTGCTGGAGCGGTCCGGGCCCCGGCGCTCCCGGCTGAACGGGGTCGTCCACGGCCACGCCCAGATCCTGGCCGCCCCCGATCCCTCCGACGACGTGCAGCGCGTCATCGACTGGTACCTGCGCCGGGCCGTCGCCGCCGAGCTGCGGATCTCCGGGCGCTGGCGGGCCGGCGCCCTTTTCGCCGAACCCGGCCCGCTCACCGGCGTGTTCAAGGACAAGGGCGAAGCCTTCGAGGCGCTGGAGCCCGACCGGAACAACCTCCTGGCCGTCGCCGAACTGCCCGGCATCGAACCGGCGCAGCTCTGCCTGCTCGCCGAGGCCGTCCACGGGCTGTTCCTCGACCGAGGCCACCACGCCCTGTGGATCCGCATCGCCCGGCTCGCCGCCGACGCCGCCGGCCGCACCGGCGACGGCGACGGACTCCTCCTCGCCCGGATGCACTTCGAGCTGGCCTTCGCCCTCACCGACCGCGGCTCCGCCGAGGACCTCGACGAGGCCCGCACGCACTACGACGCGGCCCGCGAGAGCGCCCGCCGCGCCGGAGGGCACGCCCGGACCGAGTCCTCCGCCCTGGAAGGGCTCGGCCGGATCGCGGTCGCGCAGGGCGATCCGCAGACGGCAGCCGAACGGTACGGGCAGGCCCTGGCGGCCCTCGGGGACCTGGAACACCCGCGCGGCCGGGCCCTGTTGGAGTACCACCAGGGCAACGCAGCGAGCGCGGCCGGCCGGCACGAACAGGCCGCCGCCCACCTGGCCGAGGCCCTGCGCGGCTTCCTCGCGCCGACGGCGACGAGGCGGCGGTGGAGCAGCTCGAAGAGGGCTGGCGGGAGCGCCTGCGGACGGTCCTGGAGGCCGATCAGGCGGCCGTACGGGAGCTCACGGAGCTGCTGGACGAGGTGAACCCGGGCTGGCGGGACGCCGCGCAGGCACCGTCGATCTCGATCAGCATCAGCGGCGGCACCTTCCACGACAAGGTCTTCCAGAGCGGCCGGGACATCAACGTCAACGCCTCCCGGCGGCCCGATGACCGGGGGAATTCCGCCTGATTCGGTTTGAGGTCGAACACCCCGGTCCATGGGACACCCATGGAATTCCTTCGCCCCGCCGGCTGGGAGGAGGCGCTCGCCGCCAAGGCCGAGCACCCCACGGCCGTGCCCATCGCCGGCGGCACCGACGTGATGGTCGAGATCAACTTCGACCACCGCCGGCCCGAGTACCTCATGGACCTGAACCGCATCGGTCTGCTGCGGGAATGGGAGGTCGGCGAGGACGTCGTACGGCTCGGCGCGTCCGTCCCGTACACGCAGATCATGGAGCACCTGCGGACTCGGCTCCCGGGGCTGGCCCTCGCCTCGCACACCGTCGCCTCCCCGCAGATCCGCAACCGCGGCAGCGTCGGGGGCAACCTCGGTACGGCCTCCCCGGCGGGTGACGCCCACCCGGCGCTGCTCGCGGCGGGCGCCGAGGTCGAGGTGGAGTCCGTACGGGGGTCCCGGCTGATCCCGATCGACGCGTTCTACACCGGGGTCAAGCGCAACGCCCTCGCCCCCGACGAGCTGATCAAGACCGTGCACGTGGCCACCGCCGACGGGCCCCAGCAGTTCTCCAAGGTCGGCACCCGCAACGCCATGGTCATCGCCGTCTGCGCCTTCGGCCTGGCCCTGCACCCGGCGACCCGGAGCGTCCGTACGGGCATCGGCTCGGCGGCGCCCACGCCGGTGCGGGCGAAGACGGCAGAGGAGTTCCTGGCCGCGGCCCTGGACGAGGGCGGGTTCTGGGAGTCCCGCAAGGTCATCACCCCGTCGATCGCGAAGCAGTTCGGGGATCTCGCGGCCGCGGCCTGCAACCCCATCGACGACGTGCGCGGCACCGCCGAGTACCGCCGGTACGCCGTCGGTGTCCTGGCCCGCCGTCAGCTCCTGTGGACCTGGGAGGAGTACCGCGGCAGGACCGCGTGACGGCAGGCCTCAGACGCCCATCGGGGTGTGCAGCTCCACGACGACCTCCACCTCGACCGGCGCGTCGAGCGGCAGCACCGCCACGCCCACCGCGCTCCGCACGTGGATGCCCGCGTCGCCGAAGGCGGTGCCGAACAGTTCGCTGGCCCCGTTGACCACGCCCGGCTGGCCGGTGAACCGCGGATCGCTCGCCACGAAGCCGACCACCTTGACCACCCGTTTGACGGCGGACAGGTCACCGGCCACGGAGGCGATGGCGGCGAGCGCGTTCAGCGCGCACTGCCGGGCCAGCGCCTTGGCCTGCTCCTCGGTGACCTCGGCGCCGACCTTCCCGGTCAGCAGCAGGGCGCCGTCGGCCATCGGGAGCTGGCCGGAGGTGTACACGTAGTGCCCGTTGACCAGGGCGGGCACGTACGCGCCCAGCGGGGCGAGGGTCTTCGGGAGGGTGAACCCGGCCGCGGCGAGCCGCTGTTCGGGGGTGCCGGTCGTCATCCAGTGTCTCCTCGGTCTCGTGGGCTCGGTCGGCTCGGTCGGCTCGATCGGCTGGTCGTCGTGTGGTCGTGCGGGGTCGGGCGGTCTCAGGGGCGGGTGATCCGGACCTGGAAGCTGCCGTTGCGCAGCTCGCCCACCACCGAGATGCTGACGCCGGCCGGCTCGTCGGTGAAGGTCTCGCCCGGCCGGAACGGCGCGTCCGACAGCTCCCCGTGCACGTTGGGCCGCCGGGTGCACCCGCCGCTGCCGATCGCGCTGTCGGAGACGGTGACGGGCCCGCGCCCGGTGTCCACCTGGGAGTCCACCTTGTAGATCAGTACGCCGGGCTTGCAGACGGCCTCGTCGTTCCCGGCCCGGGTGCGCACCTCCACCGCGTACCCGGCGGTCTCCGACAGCGGTACGAAGGCCAGCTTCGTGCCGCCCTCCACGGCGAGCGGGGTCAGGGTGTGGTCGCTGACGCCGGATTTCGCGGCGCAGCTGATCTGCGAGCTGTCCAGCCAGCCCAGCTTCCACTTGTGCCAGCCCAGCAGGTCGTTGTTGGCTCCCCAGTCCTCGCTCATGATGTCCCAGTGCCCGACGGTGCCCCCGCCGTCGGAGGTGTACAGGTCGGGCAGCCCGAAGACGTGCCCGTTCTCGTGCGGGAGCACCCGGTAGCCGGTCTCCCGGTAGGTGCCCGAGCCGTCGTCCTGGCGGCTGTAGACGAAGGACGTGTTGGCGAGCGGTACGCCGTCGGCCATCGGGGCCTCGGCGTTGCCGGAGAAGGTGACCGAGAGCACGGTGTCCAGGGCGGACGGTCCGGCGTTCGGCGTGACCAGGACGTTGACCAGGTCGTAGCGGCTGAAGTCCACCTCGGGGTCGGCGGCCTTCGCGATGTGCTCGACGAGCTGCCGGTAACCCGGCTCGTACGCGGATCCGCGCTCGATCCCGTACGCGGCGAACGGCATCGGCATCCGCAGCCAGGTCCTTATCGGCGCCTCGGCCCGGTACGTGAGCCGGCCGTAGGAGCTGGTGCGGAACCAGTCGGAGGTCTGGGGGAAGAACTCCGCCATGCGGTCCAGCGCCGCGCCCTCGCCCTTGGCGTCCGGGAAGTCGATCATCAGGTTCAGCGCGCGGACCTCGCCGGTCGAGCGGGAGTACCCGGGCGGGGTCGGCAGTCCCTCGGACATCTGGACGCCCATCGCGCCGGTGATCCGGCAGGGCGCCAGAGCGGACTCGGCGCTCGTGGCCACGGGCCCGGCCGCGGAGTGGCCGCGGCTGGATATCCCGGTGCTCGCGGTCGCCGTGACACCGAGGGCCAGCACCGTGAGGCCGATGTACGCGCCGGCGCGGCGTGGTCTGCGTATCCGCTGGCGGGTCTGCGGCATGGAGATCGCCTTCGGGTCCGCGGCAGCCGGCCGGGCCCGGACTGCGCTCTGTTCGATCACCCTCCGTCGGCTGCGGCGCGCCCGCGCGTCGAGTACGTCCGAACGGGAACCGCGATGTGACCCGGGTCACACAGGAGAGTGAAATAACCGGGGACGCAATCCCCGTTTGTACGTGAGTCCCGCAAAGCGGGGACCGACTCCCCGTTTGGGGGGGGGTACGAGATCCAGGCCAGGAGGCCCCGCATGAAGCGCCCCAGCACCCCGGAGGCGGTCCTGACCGCCCCGGCGGCGGCCGTGGACCTGCCGGCGGATCCGTCCGCGGGCCGGGCGGACCAGGCGGACCCGTCGGCCGCGGCGCCCACCCGGGTCCCGCGTCCGCGCGCGGACGCCGTCCGCAACCGCGAGCGGATCCTGGTCGCGGCGCGCGAGGTGCTCGTGGAGCAGGGCTCGGCGGCGCCGTTCGACGAGATCGCCCGCCGGGCGGGCGTCGGCAACGCGACCCTCTACCGGCACTTCCCCGATCGGGCGGCCCTGGTGCACCACGTCGTGCTGTTCGTCATGGACCGGGTCACCGCCCAGGCCGAGGACTCCCTCGCCGAGGAGACCGACGCCTTCGCCGCGCTGTGCCGCTTCACGCACGCCGCGGCGGACGAGCGGATCGGCGCCCTGTGCCCCATGCTCGCGGGGGACTTCGATTTCGAGCACCCCGAACTCATCGCGGCCCGCGAAGCCTTGGCGGAAGCCGTCGAGGCGATGGTGGCCGCGGGCCAGGGGGCCGGGCTGGTGCGCACGGACATCGGCGTCGGCGACCTGATGATCGCCCTCTCCCAGCTCAGCCGGCCGCTGCCGGGCATCACCTGCATGGACGTGGACGGGTTCGTCCACCGCCATCTCCAGCTGTTCCTGGACGGGTTGCGGGCGCCGGCCCGCTCCGAACTGCCGGGCGAGGCGGCCACCCTCGAGGACCTGAGGCAGAAAACCATGTGACGCCCCGGGTCGCGCCCGTTAGCGTCGTAAACCCGTCACAAATCCGTTAAACGCCATATTTCAGTCATTCCGCACAGTAAGTGGGTATCCCCATGCCGAAAACAGCCGCGCCTGCGCCGCTGGCTGCCGATCCCAGTCGCTGGAAGGCACTCGTCTTCATAGCCCTGGCCCAGCTGATGGTCGTCCTCGACGCGACGATCGTGAACATCGCCCTCCCGTCCGCCCAGACCGACCTCGGCATCTCCGACGGCAACCGCCAGTGGGTCATCACCGCGTACGCGCTGGCCTTCGGCGGACTGCTGCTCTTCGGCGGCCGCATCGCCGACAAGTGGGGCCGCAAGAACGCCTTCATCGTCGGCCTCATCGGCTTCGCCCTGGCCTCCGCGCTCGGCGGCGCCGCCAACGGCGAGGCGATGATGCTGGGTGCGCGCGCCCTCCAGGGTGCCTTCGGCGCACTGCTGGCCCCGGCCGCGCTCTCCCTGCTGGCCGTCATGTTCACCGACGCCAAGGAGCGGGCCAAGGCCTTCGGCATCTACGGTGCGATCGCGGGCGGCGGCGGCGCCGTCGGCCTGATCCTCGGCGGCTTCCTCACCGAGTACCTGAACTGGCGCTGGACCTTCTTCGTCAACATCCCGTTCGCGATCGTCGCGGCCATGGGTGCCTGGATGGTCATCCGTGAGCCCGCCGGCGGCCGCAACCGCGCGCCGCTCGACATCCCCGGCGTGGTCCTGTCCACGCTCGGCCTCGTCGCGCTGGTCTACGGCTTCACCCGCGCCGAGTCGGCCGGCTGGTCGGACGCCGTCACCGTGGCCATGTTCGTCGGCTCGGCGGTGCTGCTCGCGGCCTTCGTGTTCGTCGAGTCCCGCGTGAAGTCCCCGCTGCTTCCGCTGCGCGTCCTGCTGGAGCGCAACCGCGGCGGTGTCTACCTCTCGCTCGGCCTGGCCGTCATCGCGATGTTCGGCCTGTTCCTCTTCCTCACGTACTACCTCCAGGTCGTGAAGGGCTTCTCGCCGGTCAAGACCGGCTTCGCCTTCCTGCCGATGATCGCGGGCATGATCACGGGTTCCACCCAGATCGGCGCCCGTCTGATGACCCGCGTCCCGCCCCGGCTGCTGATGGGCCCGGGCTTCCTGCTCGCCGCCACCGGCATGCTGATGCTGACCCAGCTCGAGGTCGGGTCCTCGTACCCGGCGCTGATCCTGCCGGCGCAGCTGCTGCTGGGCCTGGGCATGGGTACGGCGTTCATGCCGGCCATGTCGCTGGCCACGCACGGGGTGAACCCGGCCGACGCCGGTGTCGCCTCCGCCATGGTCAACACCTCGCAGCAGGTGGGCGGCGCCATCGGCACCGCCCTGCTGAACACGATCGCCGCCTCGGCGACCACCGCGTACCTGACCGACCACGCGGCCGCGGTCGCGGCGGGTGGCCCGGCGGCGAAGCTGATCCAGGCCCAGGCGATGGTGGAGGGCTACTCCAGCGCCATCTGGTGGGCCGTCGGCATCCTCGTCGCCAGCTCGGCCATCGCCCTGACGCTGATCACCACGGGCCGGCCGGGCGCCGGCGGTCCGGTCGCCTCCGGCGACGGCGCGGGTGCGGACGCGGACGCGGACGTGAAGATCCCGGTGATCGCCCACTGACGCGGCTCGGGGAACCCCCGGAATGACTGATGACCCCGTCTCGTTCTGATGTGAACGAGGCGGGGTCGGTCGCGTTTGGATGGGAATGGGTTGGTTGTCCAGGCAACCGGAAGCGGGCGGGGGCCGTCTTCAAGGGCGGAGCGTGCAGCCACGGCACGCATCGCGGAGTGTGACGGTGGTCACGTGAGCGCGGCGGCGGGGCAGGATACTGCAAGATCCCCAAAAAGAGGGACCAACGTGGGAATTCTGTCCCGATTCCAGTCGTTGTTTCCATCGGAAGCGGGCACTCGGGAGAGTGTCCAGGGACGCAGAGCCGCGTTCCAGCAGCCGCACCGCGACCTAACTCATTGCAAGGGAGCACGCATGGCAACCCGCGCCGTCGCCCGTCGTCAGTCCAGGGGCAGCGCCCGCGCTGTGGGCGGGGAGATCGCCGACCGCGACCTGGTGGGCATGTACCTGGACGAGATCGCGCGCACCCCGCTGCTCGACGCGGCCAAGGAAGTGGAGCTCTCGCAGATCATCGAGGCGGGTGTGTACGCCCGGCAGATCCTCGACGGCGAGATAGAGCGCAAGGGCGAGAGCCCGGCGCGTGAGGAGCTGGAAGCGCTGGCCGCGGAAGGCGAGCGGGCCAAGGAGATCTTCATCCGCTCCAACCTGCGCCTCGTCGTGGCCGTCGCCCGCCGCTACCCGCGCAGCGGTCTGCCCCTGCTCGACCTGATCCAGGAGGGCAACGCCGGCCTGGTGCGCGCCGTCGAGAAGTTCGACTACGCCAAGGGCTTCAAGTTCTCCACGTACGCCACGTGGTGGATCCGCCAGGCCATCACCCGCTCCATCGCCGACCAGTCCCGCACCATCCGCCTCCCCGTCCACCTGGTCGAGGAGCTCGGCCGGATCCGCCGTGTCCAGCGCGAGTTCAACCGCGAGAACGGCCGGGACCCGGAGCACGCCGAGATCGCCGCCGAGCTGGACTCGACGGAGAAGCGCGTGGGTGACGTACTGGACTGGGCGCGCGACCCGGTCAGTCTGAACATGTCCGTGGACGACGAGGGCGAGACGCAGTTCGGCGACCTCCTGGAGGACACCTCCGCGATCTCCCCCGAGCAGTCCGTCCTGTCCCTCCTGCGCAGCGAGGAGCTGGAGGACCTGCTGGGCAAGCTGGACCAGCGCACGGCCTCGATCATCAAGATGCGGTACGGCATCGACGACGGCCGCGAGCGGACCCTGACGGAGGTCGGCAAGCAGCACGGCCTGACCCGCGAGCGGATCCGCCAGATCGAGAAGCACGCCCTGCTGGAGCTGAAGCGGATGGCCCGCGACACGGGCTTCGACGCGGTGGCCTGACCCGCGCCGCGGCCGAGCCCCCGCGGCGCGGCCGCCCCCTGAACGAGCCCCCGGTGCCTATCCCCCCCCAGGCACCGGGGGCTCCCTCGTATCCCGGGCCACCCCGGCCCACCTCCGCTCGCCCCGGCTCACCCCTGCGGGGGCACCGCCGCGGTGAGCCGTGACGCCAGTGCGCGGGCCGCGGCGGCCAGGAAGTCCGGGGTGTGCACCGTGAAGGGGACCGCGGTCAGCGCCAGCAGGGCCGCAACCCACTCCGGGGAATCCCCGCTGGAGAACCGCACCCGGCAGCCCCCGTCCACCGTCTCGGCATGCTGGCGCAGCCACCCCGGCAGCTCCTCGGCCGGGGCCGCGAACGACACGTCCACCGCGTAGGTCTCCCCGCCGTGCAGCCCGCGCCGTACGAACTCCGCCGCGTCCATCGGCAGCTCCCGCGGCGTGAACCGGGCGCCCGTGGCGAACGGCTCCGCCACCCGGTCCACCCGGAACGTCCGCCAGTCCCCCCGGTCCAGGTCGTACGCCACGAGGTACCACCGGCTCCCCGTGCTCACCAGCCGGTACGGCTCCACCAGCCGCCGCGAGTCGGCCCCGTCCCGCGCCCGGTACGCGAACCGCAGCCGCTCGGGCCCCGCCACCGCCGCCGCGATCGTGGTCAGCGTGCGCGGGTCGATGCTGGCCCCGTCCCCGCGGGTCACCGCGGTCGTGGCCGACTGGAGCGCGCCCACCCGGCGCCGCAGCCGCCCCGGCAGGACCTGTTCCAGCTTCGCGAGGGCCCGTACGGAGGCCTCCTCGACCCCCTCGATCGCGTGCCCGGCGCCCGCCCGCAGCCCCACCGCGATCGCCACCGCCTCCTCGTCGTCCAGCAGCAGCGGCGGCATCGCGGCGCCCGCCACCAGCCGGTACCCGCCCTCCGAGCCGAGCGTGGCCTCCACCGGGTACCCCAGCTCCCGCAGCCTCTCGATGTCGCGCCGGATCGTGCGCGGGCTCACCCGCAACCGCTCCGCCAGCTCGCTCCCGGGCCATTCGCGCGGGGTCTGGAGCAGGGAGAGCAGGGTCAGCAGCCGTGCCGGGGTGTCGGTCATACGATCCACATTGCCATGGGAAATAGGACACCATCTGACCTAGATCCCGTCTAAGTTTCTCTCCATGACCACCGAGACACCCAGCCCGACCGCCGACCGCCGCCGCTGGCTGGCGCTCGCCATCGTGATGACAGCGGCCTTCATGGACCTGGTCGACGTCACGATCGTCAACATCGCGATACCGAGCATGCGCGCCGACTTCGGCGCCTCCACCAGCGCGATCCAGTGGATCACCGCCGGCTATGCGCTGGCCTTCGCCGCCGGCCTGATCACCGGCGGCCGTCTCGGTGACATCTACGGGCGCAAGCGCCTCTTCCTCATCGGCATCGCCGGCTTCACCGCCGCCTCGCTGCTGTGCGGCATCGCCGCCAACCCCGACATGCTCGTCGCCTCCCGCATCCTCCAGGGCGCCATGGCGTCGCTGATGGTCCCGCAGGTGCTGGCGATCATCCACGTGACCTTCCCGCCCCACGAGCGCGGCAAGGTCTTCGGGATGTTCGGCGCGATCGTCGGCCTCGGCGCCGTCTCCGGCCCGATGCTCGGCGCCCTGCTCACCGAGTCGGACATCTTCGGTCTCGAATGGCGCCCGATCTTCCTGATCAACCTGCCCGTCGGCATCGCCGGCGTCATCCTGGGCCGGAAGTTCATCATCGAGTCCAAGGCCCCCAAGGCCCTGCGCCTCGACCTGGTCGGCGTGGTCCTGGCCACCCTCGCCCTGGTCATGCTGATCTTCCCGCTCACCCACGGCCGCGAGAACGACTGGCCCGTGTGGGGCTTCGTCTGCATGGCCGCCGCGCCGTTCGTCTTCGCCGCGTTCATCGCCTACGAGAAGTACAAGATCCGCAAGGACGGCTCCCCGCTGGTCGAGCTCTCCCTCTTCAAGGTCAAGAGCTTCGCCGGCGGTATCGCCGTCCAGCTGACCTTCGGCCTCGCGACCGGCATCTTCTTCCTGGTCTGGACGCTGTACATGCAGATGGGCCTCGGCTGGAGCGCCCTGCGGGCCGGCACCACCGGCATCCCGTTCTCGCTGGCCGTCTCGGCCGCCGCGGGCCTGTCCGTCCAGAAGCTCGTGCCGCGCTTCGGCCGCAAGGTGCTCCAGGCGGGCGCGCTGACCATGGCCGCGGGCATCCTCCTCTACATCTGGGAGGCGCGGTACTACGGCATGGAGATCGCCTCCTGGCAGATGGCCGCGCCGCTGATCGTCATGGGCATCGGCATGGGCCTGATCGTCGCCCCGCTCACCGACACCGTGCTGTCCGAGGTGCCGCGCGAGCACGCCGGCTCCGCGTCCGGCCTGATCAACACGACCGGCCAGATGGGCAACGCGCTGGGTCTCGGCCTCACCTCGGTCGTCTTCTTCGGGCGCATCGCGGACGACCGGGTCCTCGGTGCCCCGTACGTCGAGGCCTTCCACAGCGCGCTGTGGTGGATCGCGGCCGTGATGATCGGGATCTTCGGGGTGATGTTCATGCTGCCCCGCAAGTCGGTACCGATGGAGGAGCGCGAGGGCGGCCCGCAGGCCGCCGCGACGGAGGCCGTCCCCGTCGGGTAGCCCCTCCCCTCCCCACACCGTCCGGGCATGTCCGCTTCTGTTGGCGGACATGCCTGTTTGCTTTGGTTTGCACTGATTCTTTCGTACAGTGGGGCGCAATCCGCAGAAACGGACGCGCATCCCCATGTACGCACCGGTCCGCCATCGCACCCGGGCCGCCGTCGAGGCCGCCGGTACGGAAGTCGTGCTCGTATGATCCTCACCGTCACCCCGAACCCCTCCCTCGACCGGACGTACGAGGTCCCCCCGCTGGAGCGCGGCGCGGTGCTGCGCGCCACCGGCGACCGCGTCGACCCCGGGGGCAAGGGGGTCAACGTCTCCCGCGCGGTGGCCGCCGCGGGAGTCCTCACGACGGCCGTCCTCCCGCTCGGCGGCGGCCCTGGCGCGCTGATCGCCGAACTGCTGGGCGTACAGGGCGTGGACGTCACGGCGGTGACGGTCGCCGGGCAGACCCGCTCCAACATCGCGCTCGTCGAACCGGACGGCACCCTCACCAAGATCAACGCACCCGGTCCCGAACTCACCGCGGAGGAATCGGCCCTCCTGCTGGAGACCGTCCGCACCGCCGCCGGCCACCCCGACTGGATCGCGGCCTGCGGCAGCCTCCCGCGCGGCCTGGCGCCCGAGTGGTACGCCGAGCTGGTCGCCCGCGCCCGCGAGGCCGGCGCCCGGGTCGCCCTCGACACCTCGGGCCCGGCGCTGACCGCCGCCCTGCCGGCCCGCCCGGACCTGATCAAGCCCAACGCCTCGGAGCTCGCCCAGGCGGTCGGCCGCCCGCTGGCCACCCTCGGCGAGGTCACCCGGGCGGCCCAGGAGCTCCGCGCCCGGGGCGCGGGCGCGGTGCTGGCCTCGCTCGGCGCGGACGGCCAGCTCCTGGTGAGCGCCGAGGGGACCTTCCACGGCACGGCCCCCGTGGCCGCCGTCCGCAGCGACGTCGGGGCGGGCGACGCCTCCCTGGCCGGCTTCCTCATCGCGGGCGGGGCCGGCCCCAAGGCCCTCGCCTCGGCCCTGGCCCACGGCGCGGCCGCGGTCCAGCTCCCCGGCAGCGCCATGCCGACCCCCGCGGACCTGCGCCCCGGGGCGGTCCGCATCACCGAAAACCCGCCCCCGGACCAGCGTCTCTCCGCTCCCGCCCTGCCCTAGCGGGTCGTCATCTCACCCGCGCACGTAATTCCATCGCCCCGCGGGCGGCCGCCTCGCTCTCGTACACCTCGCACATGTGCCGCCCGTCCGGCGTCGCCGTGTGCTCGACCTCCCACAGGCTGAGCTCGCTCCCGTCCGGCAGCACGAACGAGTGCTCGTACAGGTTGAATCCGGGGCTCCGCCCGTCCGCCGTGAACGGCCGGGTGCCGAACGCCTGGGTGATCTGGTGCGCGTACGCCGACCTCAGCAGCAGCGCCGTCCCCTCGCCGGGCCGGTCCGGGTTCTCCGCCCGGCGCAGCACCCGGCGGGCGTGGTCGGCGGACTCCTCCAGCGCGTACTCCCGGCGCCGCTGCGCCGGCGTGGTCGCCGCGAACAGCGCGCTCAGCGCCGCCACATCGGTGTCCGGCTCCTCCTCGGCGGCGGCGAGCGCCGGATCCAGCTCCGGGTCGAAGGCCGCCTCGGCCGGGGCCTCGCCGAACAGCCGGGCCACGGCCAGGCAGGCCTCCGCCTTGCTCACGAAGACCTCGTGCCGGATCGTCCGGTCGCCCGCCAGCCGGTACACCAGCTCCCACAGGGACGCCGAACCGCCGTCGGCCAGCAGGTACGTGTGCCGGTGGGTCTCCCGCCACAGACCCGCCGCCGGGCTGTGGTGGGTGGTGCACAGCGAGGAGCTGTGGGCGAGCGCCGAGCCGAGGCGCTCGACCAACCGGTCCGGCAGGTCGAAAGAGTTGAGGGCGCGGCCCAGGAGTCGCTCGAGGTGCGCCTCGGTTGTCTCGTACGGATCGCTCAAGGTGGGTCTCCAGGCCGTCGCAGCTTGTGACTTCGCGGAAGCTCAACGTAGCCCCTGGCTCTGACATCACGTCCGGGGTTCGGTAAAACGTCCGGGAAGCATCCGGGGTTCCCGCCACCCCTTCAGGTCAACTTGCCCCGGGATGAGCATGGTTCGCCCGGGTCTGTGCCGGAGCGCGGGAACATGGCCCGTATGGCAACGAAAACAGTGGGCCTTCCCCGCCAGCAGGGGCTGCCCCACAGCAGACACGAGGGCGAACCGGACGCCGGCCCAAGGGCGTTGGCCTGGCTGCTGGCGCTCACCGGGGCCGCCGGGGTACTGGCCTCCTGGGTGATCACCCTCGACAAGTTCCTCCTGCTGGAGGACCCGGACTTCAAGCCCGCCTGCAGTCTGAACCCGGTGGTCTCCTGCGGCAGCGTCATGAAGAGCGAGCAGGCGGCGGCCTTCGGCTTCCCCAACCCCCTGCTGGGGCTGGTCGCGTTCGGGGCCGTCGTGTGCGTCGGCGCGGGCCTGCTGGCCGGCGCCCGCTACCGCGGCTGGTTCTGGCTGGGACTGAACGCCGGGATGCTCTTCGGAGTCGGCTTCTGCACCTGGCTGATGGTCCAGTCCCTGTACGAGATCAACGCGCTCTGCCTGTGGTGCTGCCTGACCTGGGCGGCCACCCTGCTGATGTTCTGGGCGGTCACCGCGCACAACGTCCGTACGGGCGCACTGCCCGCGCCCGGCCCCGTACGGACCTTCTTCACCGAGTTCGGCTGGGCCCCGCCCGTCCTGCACCTCGGCGTGATCGGGATGCTGATCCTGACGCGGTGGTGGGAGTTCTGGACCGGGTGACCGCGGCCGCCCGGCACGCCCGAGGGCCCCGGCAGCTGGACGCTGCCGGGGCACAGGACCGGGATGTTGTCCAGGATGTGGGAGAGCGGCTCGTCGCCCTTGGCCTGGGTGGAGTTCTCGGTGCACTGCTGGTTCATCGGGTTGGACAGGACGTTGATGTCCTGGACGCCGACGTTGAGGGCCGCGAGGATCGACTGCGCGTTGACCTTGACCGGCAGGCCGATGCAGGGCTTGTTGAGGGTGCCCTGGACCAGGCCGAGCTGCGGGCTCATCGGGCCTTCGGTCTTCTGGTTGCCGTAGATCTGCTGAGCACCGTTCCCGTTGACGGTGTTGATCCCGTTGTCGTTGCCGATGGCCATGGCCGGGGCCGCAACAGCAGCGCCCGCGCCGACGGCGGCGGCGGTGACCGCGGCAGCAGTCATGATCTTCTTGAGCATCATTGGTCCTTTTGTCGCACGAGTGCCCGCTAGTGGAGCGCCCTGGTCAACTGCCCTTCCCGGGGGTTGGTTCCGCTGCTTCACTCAAACGGCCCGTTCGGCCCGAGGATTTCCCCGCTCCGGGTGAGCCTTCTGCGGACGCGTGCGCGAAGCCCGTACGAAGCGCCCAGAGCCGGCCGGGCCGTTCACGCTCCGGTTGCGCTCCGTAGAGGATGTTCGCACGGTGGGTGAGGAAGCGGATCGCTCGGGTCCGCCTCTGTGCGACCACCGTAAGGAACCGCCATGCACCGCACGAAGCCGTCCCGCATCCGCGTCCTCGTCCCGGCGGCCCTCGCCGTCGTCATACTCTCCGGCGCGGCCGCCCCCGCGGGCGCCGCGGACGGTGACACGGCAGCCGCCGCCAGGAAACGAGTCGCGGCAGCCCAGAAGCAGATCGAACGCCGGGTGGCGGCGGCCGGCCCGCTCGACGACCTCCTCGCGCAGATCACCGCGATCCTCGACGGAGTCTCCAAGTCCCTCGAGACGCTCCTGCCCGGGGTGACGCTCCCGCCGATCAAGCTGCCGACCCTGCCGAGCCTCCCGACGATCCCGGACATCCCGGCGCTGCCGATCCCCGAGATCCCCACCATCCCCGAGATCCCTGAGATCCCCACGATTCCGGGGATCCCCGAGATCCCCGAGATCCCCGACGTCCCCGTCTCCAAGCCGGCCGCGCCCGTCTCCAAGCCGGCGCTTCCCGTTCCGGCGGTCCCGGCGGTGCCCGCGGTCCCGGCCGTCCCGGCCAAGCCGGCCGTGCCCGCGGTCCCGGCCAAGCCGGTGCTGGTCAAGCCGGCACCGGTCAAGCCGGCCAACCCGGTCCTGACGCCGGTGGAGATCGTGCCGGAGGTTCCCGGCCTGCCGTAGCGGGCAGGGCCATAGCAGAAGACGGCCCGAAAACCGCGCGTGGTTACGACTATTGAGCTGAACAGGTCTGATTGCGCGCGGGGCCGTGTCGTCCGGGAGGCTGGACCGTTTCGCTCGGTGTGAGCCCCGCGTCGGGGCAGAACATCGAACAGAAGGTGCACTTCCCATGAACTCTGCCAAGAAGGCCGCCCTGGTCCTGGCCTCCGCCGGTCTCGTTGCGGCCGGTGCCGCCGGCTCCGCCATGGCCGACTCGTCGGCCGAGGGCGCGGCCGTGGGCTCCCCCGGTGTCCTCTCGGGCAACCTGGTCCAGGTCCCGGTTCACGTTCCGGTCAACGTCTGCGGCAACACCGTCAACGTGATCGCCCTGCTGAACCCCACGTTCGGCAACGTCTGCGTCAACGACTGACGTCAGTCGGCGTACCTGACCGTGGGCGCCACCGGCCTCGCCGGTGGCGCCCACGGCTTTTTGCTCCGGCGGATCCCGCTGATCCCGCGAATCCTGCCGGGGCGGGGGACCCGACCGGCTCAGTGGGCCCCGCCGTTGAGCTTCACACCGCCGAGCAGCGGGGACACCTGCGTGGCCCCGTCCGCCACCTTGAGCACCTCGCCCGGCGCATCGTTGCGGACCTTGTTGACGCGCTGCGCGGTGTCCACGACCTTGGTGACGGTCTCGCCCTGTTCGGCCACCCCGTTGTTCAGGGTCTGCGGGAGCGACTCGGTGACCGGGGCGAGCGAGTTGACGGCCTCGGTGGCCCCGCCGGTCAGACTCATGGGGGGCATCGCGGCCGGCGCGGCGGCCGCGAAGGCGGGAGCGGAGGCGCCGAGCGCGGCAACGGAGCCGGCGATGACCGCGGCGACCTTCGTGAGCTTCATTATCGAAATCCTCTTCTTTCGTGGACAGAGGCGTCAGCGGTGACCGTCGCGCCGCTTTCGCCCTGCGTAACGATTCCCCGTCGCTCCGGAAACGCGTACGGCGACGGCCGGAGAATCCGACGAGGGATTCTCCGGCCGATATTTCTTCCGATTACCGGTATTGCCGGTCAGACGATCCGGGACCTCCGGTACAGAATGGCGCCGCCCAGGATCAGCGCCGCGGCGAGGGCCGCGGCCGCACCGGGCTGACCCGCGCCGGTCTCGGCGAGCGCCGGCGCCGACACCTGAGCGGGGGCGGGGGCGGGCGCCGGAGCGGGTACGGGGGCCGGCGCGGCCGGCCTCACCGGGACGGGTGCCGGTACGGGCGCCGGCGCCAGGTGGATCGGGGTGTCACCGGCGGGGGCGGCCGGCGGCTGGTCGGCGGGACGGACGACCTCGGGCGCCGGCGCGGGAGCCGGGTGCTCCTCGAACCGGCTGCCGCGCGGCGGCGCCGGTACGGGGGCCTCCTCGGCGACCGGCGCGGGGGCCGGAAGCGGCCGGGGCGCCTCCGCGACCGGGGCGGGGAGCGGTACGGGCGCCTCGTGCACCGGGGCCGGCAGGGGCGCCGGAACCGGGACCGGCGCCGGCGCGGGCTGCGGCGGCGCGGGTACCTCGTGGACCGGGGGCTTCGGGGCCGGGCGGGGGATGGGCTTCGGCGCGGGGTGGGGCTGCGGCGCGGGCCTCGGAGCCGGGTGCTGCGCCTCCGGCTTGGGCTTCGGCTGCGGGTGCGGCTTCGGGTGGGGCTTCGGGTGGGGCCGCGACTGCGGCCGCTCGGGCGCCGGGGGAGCGTGGTGGGCCACCGGCGCCGGGGCCGGGAGGGCGTGCGGATGGTCGTCGCACTCCTCCTCGTCCGGGCCTCCGTACCCGCCCGACTCGCCGGACTCGTCCGATCCGCCGTAGCCGCCCTCGTCGCGCGGCTCCTCGTGCCGGGGGGCCGCGTGCCGGGGTGCATGGCGGCGGGCCTCCTCGTGGCGGGGCTCCTCGCGGCGCTGCTCCGGCAGGGCGTGCCGGCCGCCCCGGTGCTCTTCGAGGTAGCGCTCGAAGGCCTCGGCGTGTTCGGGGCTGAGGTAGCGCTCGTAGTCTCGGCCGGCGTGGTGGGTGTCGGAGCCGGTCGTGGTGGCGCAGGTGTTCCCCATCGCGGGGTTGAGTGCCGCACCGCCGTCCACGCTGTTGCCGCACACGTTCGGCGAGAGGGTGATCGGCACCGAGACGCTGTTGCCGGACAGCACACCCGGCGAATGCGAGGCCTCGGCCATCGCCCCCGTGTGCGCGTAGGCCGCGCCGGTCGCGATCGACAGCAGGCTCGAGGCGGCCGCCGCCGTGAGCACCCCCTTGCCCAGTACCTGTCGGCTCAGTACCTGTCGCATGGGTCCTTCCCTGTCTACCGGCTCTCCCGCCGGTGCTGAATCGAAGGTGGCCTCGGAGTGCACCGCCGTGCACTCCGAGGCCACCCCGAGGAGGTTTGCCCTTGCGGGCAGGCGCTTCGTCAGGCGTTGACGCAGGTGTTGCCGAACGCGGGGTTCAGCACGCCGACCACGTCGACGGTGTTGCCGCAGACGTTGACCGGGACGTGCACCGGAACCTGGGCGAGGTTCCCGGAGAGCACGCCGGGGGAGCCGATGGCGTTGCCGTCGGCGACCGAGTCGGCCATGGCGGGCGAGGCGGCACCGGCGGCCATGAGAGCGCCGGCGGCCAGCACCACTGCCTTCTTGTACGTCATTTGTTTTCGATCCTTCCCGCAGAGGCGTGTCCACTGCAGAAATAACAACGAGTGGGTCCGGGAAAAGAAACCGGAGATTTTCGCGAGTGGCTCCGCAATTCACCCGTGCGTACGCCGCCCGGAATTCGCGGCGGATTTACATGCTATTCGCGGCGCATTCGAGCGTGCGGTCGAGCGGGGTGGACAAGCGGCGAGACAGGACCGGGATGTTGTCCAGGATGTGGGAGAGCGGCTCGTCGCCCTTGGCCTGGGTGGAGTTCTCGGTGCACTGCTGGTTCATCGGGTTGGACAGGATCGGGATGTCCTGGACGCCGACGTTGACGAGCGCGAGGATCGACTGGGCGTTGACCTTGGCCGGCAGCGCGATGCAGGGCTTGTTGAACGAGCCCTGGATGAGCGCCATCTGGGGGCTCATGGTGCCGTAGGTGGCCTGGTTGCCGTAGATCTGCGAGGCGCCGTTGCCGTTGACGGTGTTGATGCCGTTGTCGTTGCCGATGGCCATCGCCTGAGGGGCCATGGCGGCACCGATGCCCACGACCGAGGCTGCGGCAGCCGCAGTGGCCATCATCTTCTTGATCATTGTCGTCCCTTTTTTGCTGGATTGCCCGGTAGTGGAGCACCCGGGTCAACGGCCGGGCCCGGGATCGGGTTGCGTGACTTCACCCGGATGCCTTCGTTTCGAGCGACCCGATTGACGTTTGGGCTGACAGTCGGACTGACGGTCGGACTGACGGTCAGGCGTTGATGCAGGTGTTGCCGAACGTCGGGTTCAGCGCGCCGATCACGCTGACCGCGAGGCCGCAGACGTTCACGGGGACGTTGACCGGGACCTGGACCAGGTTGCCGCTCGCCACGCCGGGGGACCCGGCCGCGAAGCCCGCCGCCGCCGAGTCCGCGGAGGCGAGGCCCGCGCCGCCCATCAGTGCCGCGGCGCCGGCGACCGCCACGGTGGTGGTGCGCATCAGCCTCTTGTTCATCTCCGTTTTTCCTTTCGGTCCGAACGATGGTGCACCGCATAACGACCCGCCGCCTGCGAGGGTGCGTGTTATCGCCCAAAAGGCCGTACGAGCGAGTCCGGCGTGATTTCCAGCCTGATTTCTGACAAAGTTCACTCCTGTTTTGTCCCCTTGATCGAAAATGGAGACAGGGTCATGGGTTCGTCCCGCAGAATCCTCGGCACGCTCGGTCTGCTGTCCTGCCTCGTACTTTCGGCGAACGTCCCCACGGCGCCCGATGCCGCGGCCGCTCCGCCGGGCCCGGCCGCTCCCGCCGTGCGGGAAATGGCCAAGATCCCATTCACCCAGCGTTACCAGTCCGTCCAGCGCGGCGGACTGGTCCGCGCCTCCAACTCCTCCATCGCCTGCCGCCGCGAGGAGGCGCCGGACGCCGAGCCGTGCACCGAGGTCAAGGGGGGTGCGGCGGGGGTCAACAGCGATTTCGACATGTTCTACAGCGAGGTCGACAAGGACCCGGACACCTACAACTCCACCCGGGCCGACCTCAAGGTCCCGCAGGGCGCGAAGGTCTCGTACGCCCGCCTGTACTGGGGCGGGAACCTGCGGGTGGGCGAGCAGAAGCCGCCGGAGGACAACGGCCGGGTGCTGCTCGCCGAGCCGGGCGGGGCCTACAAGGAGGTCCTCGCCGACACGGTGATCGGCCACCGGACGGACGCGGGCAGCGATGCCTACCAGGCCTCGGCCGACGTGACCCCGCTGGTCCGCAAGGGCGGCGCCGGGATGTGGACGGTGGCCCAGCTGAACATCGCGATGGGCCACTCCGAGGTGGGTGCCTGGGGCGGCTGGACGCTGGTCGTGGCGTACGAGCACCCGCAGGAGCCGGTGCGCCGGATCTCGCTGTGGGACGGCTTCGAGTCGATCGCCGCGGGCGCGGGCCCGGGGGCCGCCGACACGGTCGAGGTCGCCGGGCTGGACGCGGCCGCGGGTTCGGCGGGGAAGGCCGGCGTGGTCGCGTACGACGGGGACCGCGGGACCCTCGGTGACTCACTCACCGTGACCTCCGACAGTGGCCGCCGGGTCAACATCAGCGATGCAGAAAATCCTTTTAATGATGTTATGAATTCCACGATCACGGAATTCGGCGATCCCTCGTTCGTGCGACAGCCCGAACATATGAATAATCTCGGATATGACGCGGACGTGTTCGACCTGAGTCCCGCCCTGTCCGGTGGCGCCCGCAGCCTGAGCTTCAGGTTCACGGGCGAAAGCCAGGGTCAATTCCTCGGCGTGCTCTTCGTTCAGACAGACGCGCGCCGCTGAACGTAGGAGACCACTCCGCGTGCCGAAACAGCCTCCCCCTGCGCAGCCCTCCCCCGCGCAGGCTCCGATCCCCCGCCCCCTGTCCGTCCTGCACCTCGTCCAGCCCGTCGACGGCGGTGTCGCCCGCGTCGTCGTCGACCTCGTCCGCGCCCAGACGGCCGCCGGCCTGCGGACCGCCGTCGGCTGCCCGCGCGGCGGACAGCTCGCCGACGCCGCCCGCGCGGCCGGGGCCGAGGTGCTCACCTGGCGCGCCGGCCGGGCCCCCGGGCCCGACCTGCCCGCCGAAGTCCTCGGCGCCCGGCGGATCATCGGCCAGGTCGGGCCCGACGTGCTGCACGCCCACAGTGCCAAGGCCGGCCTCGCCGGGCGGCTCGCCGTACGAGGGGCCGTGCCCACCGTCTTCCAGCCGCACGCCTGGTCCTTCGACGCCGTCGGCGGGGCCACCGCCGCGCTCGCCCTGCGCTGGGAGCGGTTCGGGGCCCGTTGGGCCGACCGGGTGCTCTGCGTCAGCGAGGCCGAACGCCGGGCCGGGGAGGCAGAGGGGATCACCGCCCACTGGTCGGTGATCCGCAACGGCGTGGACCTGGACCACTTCCGCCCAGGCAGCCCCGACCGCGACGCCGACCGGGCCCGGGCGCGTACCGAACTCCCGTTGCCCGCCGCCTTCCTGGGCGACGGGCCGCTCGCCGTCTGCGTGGGCCGGCTCTGCCAGCAGAAGGGCCAGGACATCCTGCTCCGGGCCTGGCGGGAGGTGCTCGGCAACGTCCCCGAAGCCCGTCTCGCGCTCGTCGGCGACGGCCCCGACACCGAGCGGCTGCGCCGCAGCGCCCCGCCCGGAGTGCTCTTCGCGGGGGCCGCCCCCGACATCCGACCGTGGCTTCGGGCCGCCGATCTCGTTGTACTGCCGTCGCGGTGGGAGGGCATGGCGCTCGCCCCGCTCGAAGCCATGGCCTGCGGCCGACCGGTCCTGGTCTCCGACGTCAGCGGTGCCCGGGAGAGCCTGCCGCCCGGTCAGGGACGGCTCTGCCTGGTACCGCCGGAGGACCCGACGGCCCTGGCCAAAGCCATGGGACGGCTGCTCGCCGAACCGCGGCTGCTCGCCGAACTCGGGGAGCAGGCCGGGCAGCACGCCCGGACCGACTTCGACGTGCGGCGGACCACGGACGCGGTCACCGGTCTGTACCACGAACTGCTGGGCAGGCCCCGGCCCTTGAACCAGGAGCGCATCAGCCGATGACGATGGACAGCGCACCCGCCCGGCACACCGGGCAGGGCGGCACGGGGCCCGCCGGCGGCACCGCCGGCACCGCAGCCGTCCGACGGTCCGTGACCGCCATCCACCCACCACGCCGGCCCCGGGCCGACCAGGCCAGGCCCCTGCTGCGGCCGCACCGGGTCCGGCGCCGCGACGGGATCCTCCCGTTGCTGACCGCCGACGCGCTGGCCGCCGTACTCACCACGACGGCCCTGTCCGCACCCGGGACGGCGGTGCCCGCCGGGGTGGCCGCCCCGATGTCCGTGCTGGCCGCCGCGCTGCACGCGCAGGCCGGGCTGTACCGGCCGCGGCTCGCGCCCTCCGCGCTGCTGGATCTGCCCGCGCTGGCCGGGCGGGCCGCCGCCCTGTGGTGCGCCTTCGCCGCCGTCGTGGCGGCCGCGGCGCCGGGCCGGGCCCTCGGCTGGCCGGCGCTGCTGGGCGCCGTCTGTCTGCAGACCGTACTTGCCTGCTCCGGGCGCGGGTTCGTCAACCGGCTGCGCCGCCGCGCGGCCCGCCGCCGGCCCGCCTCGGCCCTCGTCGTCGGCCCCGGCGCCGGGGCGAGCGCGGTCGCCGCCGCCCTGCACGGGCGCCCCGAGTACGGGCTGCGGCCCGTCGGGCTCGCCGCCACCGGCGGCCCCGAGGAGGGCGGCGACGCCGTACCGGTGCTCGCCACGCACGAGGACATCCGGCGCGCGGTCATCCAGAACTCGGTCCGGCACGCGGTGTTCACCCGCCCGCCGGAGGCCGACGAGCGCACCGCCGCCCTGGTCCGCCTCTTCCACGACCACGGCTGCCGGCTCTGGCTCGCCGACCCGGCCGGCACCGCCAAGGTGACCGGCATGCGGGTGGCCCAGCCCGCCGACCAGCTGTGGGGGTACGCCGTACAGCCGCTGCTGCCGCGCCCGTCCCGGCCGGTGGAGCGCTGGGTGAAGCGGGCCATCGACGGGCTGCTGGCCGCGCTCGCGCTGATCGCGGCCGCGCCCGTCATGGGCGCGTGCGCCCTGGCCGTACGGATCTCCGACGGGCCCGGGGTGATCTTCCGGCAGGAGCGCGTCGGCCTGTACGGGCGCCCCTTCACGCTGCTGAAGTTCCGCACCCTGCGCGCCGACGAGCACGAGTCCGCCACCCGGTGGACGGTCGCCGGCGACAACCGGATGAGCCCGGTCGGCTCCTTCCTGCGCAAGTCCTCGCTGGACGAGCTGCCGCAGCTGTGGAACGTCGTACGGGGTGACATGAGCCTGGTCGGGCCGCGGCCGGAACGCCCCTTCTTCGTGGCGAAGTTCAGCAGCGTGCACCCGGGCTACGAGGCCCGGCACCGGATGCCCGTCGGCATCACCGGGCTCGCCCAGATCAACGGCCTGCGCGGGGACACCTCCATCGAGGACCGGGCCCGCTTCGACAACCACTACATCGACACCTGGTCGCTGTGGCAGGACCTGTGGATCCTCGCCCGCACCGCGGCCTCCTTCTTCCGCTTCCGGCTGGGGGGCAGCTGATGAGCCTCGCCGTATCGCCGTTCGGCGCGCGGCCCGACACGGCGGGGCTGCTGCGGCGGCACTGGCCGCTGCTGCCGCTCGCCGCGACCGTCCTGCTGCTCCTCGCCCCGATCGCGGCGGGCGACGCGAGCACCTCCGGCAAGGTCGGCCCGGCCGACGCCGCCTCGCTGCTGCTGGTCCTGGTCTGCGCGGTGCAGGCGCTGCGCGGCCGGGTGCGGGAGCTGAGCCCGCTGGGCGTGGCGGTGCTCGGCGTGCCGGCCGTGGGGCTGGCGGTGGCGACCGCGACCGCCGGGGACCCGTACGCGGCGCTGCCCGGGTTCGTGCGCTACCTCCAGGTGTTCGTGCTGGTCCCGGCGGCGATCGTGCTGCTGGTGCGCGACGCCGGGGAGTTCCGGCTGGCCGCCGGGTGCTTCGTGGTGCTGGCGCTGGTGCAGGGCGCGGTGGGGGTCGTGCAGTTCGCGACCCACACGGGGGCCTCGTACCAGGGCCAGGACGTCCGGGCCGTGGGCACCTTCGGCCCCGGTGACGTGATGGGCATGGCCACCGTAGTGGCGTACGGGCTGATCGTGGCGACCGCGGTCGGGCTGGCGCCCGGGCTGCCGCGGCGGGTCCGGCGGATCGGCGGGGGCGTGGCGCTGCTGCTGGTGCTGCCGCTGGTGCTGTCGTTCAGCCGGGGCGTGTGGATCGCCACGGTCGGCGCGGCGGTGCTGGTGATGCTGCTCGCCGGGATCCGGCGGGCGCTGAAGGTGCTGCTCGCGCTGGCCGCGGCCGGGGTGGTCCTGGTGGGCGGGCTCGGGGTCGGCTCCGAGATGGTCGCGGAGCGGCTGACCTCGATCACGCAGGTCTCCAGCGCCCCCGACCAGTCGGTGACCGACCGCTACACGATGTGGGCCGCCGCCGAGTCGATGTGGCGCGAGCGGCCGGCGGTCGGGGTGGGCCTCAAGGGCTTCCCGGCCAACCGGGACGGGCACTCCTCGCTGGGGCTCTCCTCCGGCAGCGACACCGCCGGCGCGGGTCAGGCGTACATCCGCCAGCCGCTGCTCTCCCCGCACAACATGTACCTGCTGGTGCTGAGCGAGCAGGGGCTGATCGGGCTGACCGCGCTGGCGGGCGGCTGGGCGGCGCTGCTCGTCGCGGGTCTGCGGCGGTGCGTCACCGGCGATTCCGCGCTGCGGGACTGCGGGCTGATCGCGATCGGGCTGTTCGTCTGGCAGCTGACCGACTTCCTGTACGCGGACATCGGCGGGCCGTCCACCGTCCTGACCGGGGTGATCATCGGCCTGGCGGCCTGGTGGGCCCTGCCGGCTCCCCACGCGGCGGAAGCGGTTCCCGACGGCGGCGCCGGCCGGCCGTGGGCGCGCACGGCTCCGGGTGCGGACGGCCGGTGACCGATACGACGCCTTGGCGGCCCGCCTCCGGCCCCCCGGCCGGGGCGGGCCCCGCCCGCGTCCCGGGCACCCCGGCCCCGGCGTCCCCCGCGGCCCCGCACGGCTCCGCCGGGCCCCGGCCACCGGCCGGACCGGGCGCCCCGGCCCTGCCCGGGTACCCGGCCGGGAGCGCGGCTCCGGCTCCGCTGGGGCGGTTCCTGGCCAAGGCCGCCGCCGTCACCGCCGGACTGACCGCCGCCGGGGCGGTGTTCGGGCTGTTCCGGGACCAGACCATCGCGCACCTCTTCGGGGCCGGGCACGACAGCGACGCCTTCCTGATCGCCTGGACCGTGCCCGAGATGGCCTCGACGCTGCTCATCGAGGACGCCATGGCGCTCTTGATGGTGCCCGCGTTCAGCCAGGCCCTGGCCCGGCGGGCGGCCGCCCGCGCCGGGCTCACCCGCAAGGAGGCCCGCGCCCAGGACCCCGTACGGCTCCTCGTGGGCGCGACCCTGCCGCGGCTGACGGTGCTCCTGGCCGCCGTCGCCTCCCTGCTCGTGGTCGCGGCGCCGCTCGTCGTCGCCGTGCTCGCGCCCGGACTGCCCGACCCGGCGCTGGCCGTGGAGTGCACCCGGATGACCGCGCTGACCGTGCTGTCCTTCGGGGTCGCGGGGTACTTCAGCGCCGCGCTGCGGGCACACCGCTCGTTCGTGCCGCCGGCCGCGATCTACGTCTCGTACAACGTCGGGATCATCGGCACGATGATCGCCCTGCACGCGGTGTGGGGGGTGCGCGCCGCCGCGGCCGGGGTCGCCGCGGGCGGGCTGCTGATGGTGCTCGTCCAACTGCCCGCGTTCATCCGGAACGTGGGCTTCGGGCCGCCCCGCGCCAAGGATGCGCCGCGCAGCCAGCGCGACCGGGACCGGCCCACCCTCATCGCGTTCGGCCTGATCGCCCCGGTGGTCTTCTTCGCGGTGTTCCGGCAGTCGCAGGTGCTGGTCGAGCGGTTCCTGGCCGCCTCGCTGCCGCCCGGGGCGATCTCGCACCTGAACTACGCGCAGAAGGTCGCGCAGATGCCGATGGTGCTGTCGCTGATGATCTGCACCGTCACCTTCCCCGTCGTCGCCCAGGCCATGGCCGGCGGAGAGCGCGAGAAGGCCCGGCGCCGCGTCGAACAGGACCTCGCGCTGGCCTCCCTCGCCGTCCTCGTGGGCAGCGCCCTCGTCATCGGGTACGCGCCCCAGATCATCCAGGTGCTCTTCGAACGCGGCGCGTTCACCCACCGCGACACCCTGGCCACCGCCTCCGTCATGCGGGTCTACGCCCTCGGACTCCTCGGCCACTGCCTCGTCGGGGCGCTGTCCCGGCCCTTCTTCTCGACCGCCCGGCCCACCTGGTTCCCGGCGCTCGCGATGGGTGCCGGACTCCTCGTCAACATCGTGGCCGGAGCCTTCGCCGTCCGCTGGTGGGGCACGTACGGCATCGCCGCCGCCAACGCCGCCGGCATCTCCACCACCGCCGCCCTGCTCCTCACCGGGCTCGGCTCGCGGATCGTCGCCATCCAGGTCCGCCGGGTCGCGCTCAGCATCGGCCGGCTCTCCGTCGCCGCCGTCGGCGCCTGCGGCACGGGCTGGATCGCCGGGCCGATGATCCCCGACCCGCTGCTCAGCGCCGCGCTCGGCTGCCTGCTCGTCCCCGCCATGTTCGGCGCCTGCGGCATGGCCATACGGGTGCTAGAGATCACCGCCCTCCCCGCCCAGATCACCCAGATGACCCAGAGGTTCCGCAATGCCCGCTGACACCCGTACGGCGCCGGCCGCCGCGACGGTCCCCGCCCGCCGGACCGCCTCGCCGTGGGTCCTGATGTACCACTCGGTCGCCGAGTTCACCGATCCCGCCGAGGACCCGTACGGCATCACCGTCACCCCGGGCACGCTGGAGGCGCAGCTCTCGTGGCTGCGCTCGCGGGGCCTGCGCGGGGTGTCCGTCGGCGAACTGCTGCGGGCCTGCGCGGCCGGGCGCGGCGCCGGGCTCGTCGGGCTGACCTTCGACGACGGCTACACCGACTACCTGACCCGGGCGCTGCCGCTGCTGCGCCGCCACGACTGCACCTCCACGCTGTTCGTGCTGCCCGGACGGCTCGGGGTGGACAACGTGTGGGACCCGCTGGGCCCGCGCAAGTCCCTGCTGACCGCGGAGGGCATCCGCGAAGTAGCCGCCGCCGGGCAGGAGATCGGCTCGCACGGGCTGCTCCACCAGGACCTCACCGCGGCCCCCGACGACATCCTCCAGCAGGAGCTGCGGGGCAGCCGCGAGCTGATCCGGGAGCTGACCGGGACCCTGCCGGAGGGGTTCTGCTACCCGTACGGGCACCTCGACGCGCGCGTCGTCGCGGCGACGCGGGCCGCCGGGTACGGGTACGCGTGCGCCATCGACCCCGGCCGGCTGGCCGGCCCGCACGCCCTGCCGCGCACCCACGTCAGCCAGGCGGACGGGTCCGGGCGGCTGCGGATCAAGCAGCTGCGGCACCGGGTGGGGGAGCTGCGGCGGGCGGTGCGCCGGTGAAGTCGCTGCGGGCGCTGCACGTCATCACCGGGCTCGGGGTCGGCGGCGCCGAGCAGCAGCTGCGGCTGCTGCTGCGGCACATGCCGATGCGCTGCGACGTGCTGACGCTGACCAACCCGGGGCCGGTGGCCGAGGGCCTGCGGGCCGACGGGGTCCGGGTGGTGCACCTGGGGATGCGGGGCAACCGGGACCTGGGGGCGCTGCCGAAGCTGGTGCGGTTCATCCGGCGCGAGCGGTACGACCTCGTGCACACGCACCTGTACCGGGCCTGCGTGTACGGGCGGCTCGCGGCCCGGCTCGCGGGGGTCGGGACGACCGTGGCCACCGAGCACTCGCTCGGCGAGGGCGAGATCGAGGGCCGGCCGCTGACGGGCGGCGTACGCAGGCTGTACCTGGCCAGTGAGCGGCTGGGCGCGGCGACCGTGGCCGTGTCGGACACGGTGGCGGCGCGGCTGGAGGCGTGGGGGGTGCCGGCCGCGCGCGTGCACGTCGTACCGAACGGGATCGAGGCCGTCCGCTTCCGCTTCGACGAGGAGGTGCGCCGGGCCACCCGGGCCCGGACCGGGCTGCCGGAGCGGGCGTTCGTGGTCGGCGGGGTCGGGCGGCTGGTGCCGGGCAAGCGGTTCGACTCGCTGGTGCGGGCGGTGGCGGCGCTGCCGGGAGCGCACCTGCTGCTGGCCGGGGAGGGGCCGGAGCGGGCGGCGCTGCGGCGGCTGGCCGCGGAGCTGGGCGCGCAGAGCCGGATCCACCTGCTGGGGGAGCGGGACCCGCTGGGCGACAGCGCGGACGGGCGGACGCCCGGGATCCCGGCGCTGCTGGCCGCCATGGACGTGTTCGTGTCGCCGTCGCGGGAGGAGGCGTTCGGGCTGGCGGTGGTGGAGGCGCTGGCCGCGGGGCTGCCGGTGCTGCACGTCACCTGTCCGGCGATCGACGACCTCCCGGCCGCGGAGGCGCCGGGGGCGCGGCGGATCGGGACCGGGACGGAGGAGCTGGTCGCCGCCCTGCGCGGGCACATGGAGGCGGGTGCGCGGCGCCTGCCCCAGCCCCCGGTGGCCCGCCGCTACGACATCGCCCGCAGCGCGGAGCGCCTCCTCGCGGTCTACGCGCTGGCCCTGCCGGGGCCGGGGCCGGCGCCGGGGCCCGCCCCGGCGCCCGGGGACGCCTTGATCGACGCACCACCGACGGGGTCCCCCGAGAGGGGACCCGAAACCACTCCCATCCCTCCAGGAAGGCACGTACATGGCTGACACCGCCGATCAGAAGAAGGCCGACCAGAAGAAGGCCGAGAAGAAGGCCGATCAGAGGAAGGCCGATCAGAGGAAGACCGACCGCCGCCGTCGCAAGGTGCGGCTGCTGCCGCCGCCCGCGTGGTGGCCGTTGCCCGCCGCCGCCGTGCTGGGGCTGGCCGCGGGCGGGGCGTACGGGGTGCTGAAGGCCCCCGAGTACGCCGCCACCAGCTACGTCGTCGCCGTCCCGAACGAGACCACCGAGCCGGCCACCGCCCTCGGCTTCGCCCAGGCGTACGCCCGCATCGCCACGAGCAGCTCCACCCTCGCGTACGCCCAGCCGCGCGCGGGCATCAGCGCCGGCCGGCTCCGTACGCAGGTGCGCGCCGAGACCTCCCCCGAGTCGCCGATGATCGCCATCACGGGGACGTCGAAGAGCGCGACCGAGGCCGCCGACATCGCCAACGCCGTCGCCGACGCCCTCTCACTGAGCAGCAATCAGGCCGCCAAGAACACCGGCGTCCAGCTGCTCCTGTTCAACCAGGCCGTCGCGCCGAGCGAGCCCGCCTCGCCGTCCGCCGCCATCAGCGGGGCCGTCGGGCTGTGCGCCGGCGGACTGCTCGGAGGGCTGTGGCTGCTCGCCCGGCCCGCCGGGCGCACCCGGCGGTCCGAGGAGCACCACGTCGCCGGGCCCGTCGTCGAGGAGTACGCCTCCCTGCCCGCGCAGGGCGACCACACCGACACCAAGGAGAAGGAGTCCGTGCGATGAACACGGGCTCCACCGGGGCCCTGTCGGTGACGCTGTGCCGCGACCCCCGGCAGTTCGCCGCGCTGGAAGAGCCGTGGAACCGGCTCTTCCGGGCCTGTCCCACCGCCACCCCCTTCCAGAGCCACGCCTGGCTGCACTCCTGGTGGCTCTCGTACGGCCGGGACGGGCGGCTGCGGATCGTGCTCGTACGGCGGGGCGAGGAACTCGTCGGCGCGTGCGCGCTGATGCTCGTCCACCGGCCGCTGCCGCTCCTGGTGCCGCTCGGTGGCGGCATCACCGACTACTTCGACGTCCTGGTGGCCGCCGAGCACGCCGACCAGGTCGTCCCGGCGCTGGCCCGCGGCCTGCACCGGGCCGCCCGCGGCGCGGTCGTCGACCTGCGCGAGGTGCGGCCCGGGGCCGCCGCCGAGGCGCTGTACGGCCAGTGGCCGGGGATCCGGAGCAAGCTCACCGACTCCACCTGCATGGAGCTGCCCGCGCTGCCCTTCGACGAGCTCGTGAAACGGATGCCGGCCTCCGGGGCCCAGCGGGTCCGGGCCAAGCTGCGCAAGACCGACGCGGCCGGGATCGAGGAGCGCGAGGTCACCGAGCAGGAAGTGCCGCGCGCCGTACGGACGCTGCTGCAGCTCCACGAGAAGCAGTGGCGCGGGCGCGGGGTGACCCCGGAGCACCTGAGGCCCCGCTTCGCCGAGCACCTGACCCGGGCCACCCGGCGGATGGTGCGGGTCGGCGAGGGCCGGCTCACCGAGTTCCGGCTCGACGGGAAGGTGGTGGCCGCCAACGTCACCCTGCTGTCGGGAGCGCTCAGCGGCGGCTACCTGTACGGGGCCGACCCGGACCTGCGGACCCGGAAGGTGGACGTGGCCACGCTGCTGCTGCGCTACGAGGCGGGCCGCGCCCTGGCGGAGGGCCGCCCGGTGGTGAGCTTCCTGCGCGGCAACGAGCCGTACAAGAACCACTGGCGGCCCGAGACCGTCGTCAACCAGCGGTTCCTGCTGGCCAGGACGGCGCTCGCGCCCCTGCTCCGCCTGCACGAATCGCAGGTGACGGGGCGCGAGCGGGCGGTGGACGCGCTGCGCGAGGCGCTGCCGGCCGCCAGGGACTGGCGGGCGCGGCTCAACGAACTGCGGGTCCGATGACGGCTCTACCAGGGCCAGAAGCCGGAGTCCTTGCCCCAGTCGATCTTGACGCAGACCGACTGCTTGCCGACCAGCTTGGAGAGCCACTCGCCGAAGTTGATCGGCACGCACCACTCCGTGCTGTTGCCGGTCGGATCGGCCGGCTCGGGCTTCGGCACGACCGGGTCCGGGACCGGGGGCAGCACCGGCGAGGGCTCCGGGACGGGGACGGGGACGGGGTCCGGACTCGGGCTCGTGCTCGGGTCCACCGGGGCCTCGGGCGACGGGACCGCCGGCGAGGGCACGGGCTCGGGAGCCGGGACCAGCGGGCTCGGTTCGACCGGCTCCGGGGACACCGGCACGGGGACGGGGACCGGGACCGGGGCCGGGACCTCGGGCGACGGAACGGCCGGCGAGGGAACGGGCACCGGCTCGGGGACGGGCACCGGGACGGGCTCGGGCACGGGGCTCGGGCTGGGGCTCGTGCTCGGAGTCTCGGGCGACGGGACCGGCACCGGGACCGGGATCTGCGGGCTCGGGACCACCGGCGAGGGCACGGGGATCTCGGGGGCCGGGATCGACGGGGTCGGGATCTGGGGCGTCGGGATCGACGGGGTCGGCACGACCGGGGTCGGGATCACGGGCGTCGGGATCACCGGGGTCGGGATGACCGGCGTCGGAACCACCGGGGTCGGGATCACCGGGCCCGGCCGCTCGGGTGCGAGCGCGGCCCGGAAGACCTTCGTGGACCGGGGGTTCTGCTTGCACTGCCACACGCCGTGGGGGCAGTAGTCGGTGATGGTGTGGTAGAGCGGCTGGTGCTGCTCGATCCACTTCAGCATGCGCTGTACGTACACCGGGTTGTCCCCGTGCCGGAACAGCCCCCACTCCGGGTACGAGATCTCTTTGCCGTGCGCTTTCGCGAAATCGACGTGCTGCTGGAGCCCGTACGGCTGGCTGACCATCTCGTCGAAGGTCCTGCCGGGCCCCTGGTCGTACGAATCCATGCCGACGATGTCGACCACGTCGTCGCCCGGGTAGCACTTCGTCCAGCCGATCGCGTCCGACCCGCGGTTGGGGGCGAAATCGAACTTGAACTCCTGTCCGGGGACGGAGCGCATCGTGTTGACGATGCGGTTCCAGTACTCCTTCCAGCCCTCCGGGTCCGGCGCGCAGCGGTGCGTGTAGGTGGCGCCGTTCATCTCCCAGCCGAGCACGATCACCGTGTCCGGGACGCCCAGCTCCACCAGCCGGTGGGCGAGCTTCTCGAAGTGGTGGTCGAACTCGCCCTCCGCGCCCGCCCGGATCAGCCGGGCCACCTCGCGGTCGGGCACGTGGTCCTCGTTGTGCTCCTGCATGGGCACGTTGAGGACGAAGAGCCGGTCCTGCTTGGCCCGGCGCCACTGGGCCCAGGCCTCCAGGAAGTCGGGGCTGTCGATACGGGCCCACCGGTCTCCGGGCAGATAGGTGTGCCCGACCCGGATCTCCTTGCCGCCCAGCCAGCGCGACAGCTGCGGGATCCGGGCGACTCCGGTCTGGCCGGAGTCGAGAAACGCGCCCATGGCGATGTCGGAACCCTGGGGCTGCTCCTTCTCGGGGGCCGCGAGCGCGGCCCCGGTGGCGAGCAGTCCGGCCGTCACCGTACCGATGCAGGTGCTCGCCAGTCGGCGGTGTGGTCTGGGCATGGCGTCTCCCGAACTTTCCTGAATCGGTGTGCTTGTCAAAGACGTTAGGCATCACATCTGACGAATGGCCTGTCCGGTGACCGCCGCCTAGGCCATTCGCAGCTGCGTATCCTCCCCGCTTGGTCCGACTAGGTGAAAGACACCGTTCCCATGCACGCGTTCGACGGCCATGTGCCCGCAGTAGTGCTCAGACTCGATCGGAATCCGTTCCACCACGGAACCCTCGGCGCCGTCAGATCGCTCGGGCGCAGGGGCGTGGAGGTCCATGCCGTCGTCGAGGCCGGGGGAGGTCCCATGGGGCGTTCGCGCTACCTGCGCGCCGCACATCCCGGGCCGGCCGGGGGCTTGGACCCCGAAGCCCCGGAGGCGCTGCTGGAGTGCCTCGTCGGGGTGTCGGAGCGGATCGGCAGGCCTGCGGTGCTCGTGGCGATGGACGACCTGAGCGCCATCGCCGTCGCGCGGATCGCGCCGATGCTCGACGGGCGGTTCCGGATCCCCCATCAACCCGACGGGCTGCCCGCCCGGGTGGCTGACAAGGCGGAGCTGTCGCGGCTGTGCGCGCGCTGGGACATCCCGCACCCGGAGACGGTGATCCCGGCGAGCGGGGCCGAGGCGGCGGAGGCCGCGTGGCGGCTCGGCCTGCCGGCGGTGGCCAAGTGGAGCCGGCCCTGGCTGCTGCCCTCGGGCGCCGGGCTGCGCAGCACCACGCTCGTGCACACCGCCGCCGAGGCGCGCCGGCTGTACGAGCGCACGGAGGAGGCCGGGAGCAGGCTGCTGCTCCAGCGGTTCCTGCCGGCCGGGACGGACACCGACTGGTTCTTCCACGGCGCGTTCGGCCGGGGCGGGCACCCGCTGCTCGCGGGGTCGGGCCGCAAGGAGCTGTCCTGGCCGGTGCGTACGGGGCTGACGGCGGTGGGGCGCTGGCTGCCGGATCCGGCGGTGGAGGAGGCGGCGCTGCGGCTCGCCCGGCGGCTGGGCTACCAGGGGATCCTGGACCTGGACTTCCGCCGGGACGAGGAGGGCTGCTTCCGGCTGGTGGACTTCAACCCCCGGCCGGGCGCGCAGTTCCGGCTGTTCACGGACGGGGGCGGGCTGGACGTGGTCCAGGCGATGTACCTGGACCTGACGGGGCAACGGGTCCCGGAGCCGGCGGGCGGTCCGGGCCGGGTGTTCGTCGCCGAGAACTACGCCCTGCTGGCGGCGGTGCGCGGCCGTCAACTCCCGTGGCGCTCCCGGGCGGTCGGCAAGGACGCCGTCCCGGCCCCGGCGCGGGCCGAGGACGCCGGGGCCGGGCCGGGCCGCCCCGCGGGCGAGCGGTCCGGCGGTGAGCGGTCCGGCGGTGAGCGGTCCGGCGCCGAGCGGCCCGGCGCCGAGCGGCCCGGGCCCGTACGGGCGGCGCCGCGGGCGGAGCGGGGGCGGGTGGAGGCGGCCTGGTTCGCCGCCGACGACCCGATGCCGTTCTTCGCGATGCTCGCCGCGTTCCTCGGCCGGGGCGCGGGGAAGGGCGCGCGCGCCCTGCGCGGTGTCCCGGCACACGGCCGGCGCACGGCGCGCGCCGTGGTGCGCGCCCCGCGCCAGCGCGCCCGCGACCTGGGCCCGCCGGCGAGCCCGGCAGCCCCGGCCGCCCCCGCCGAACCGGACGAGCTGGTGACCCGATGACGCCCCGTCACCCGCCTCCGCCCCCGCCCACCGCCGGCGGCCCGGGCAGGTCCACGGAGCCCATGAGACTGGAGGGACAGCGGTGACGCGGATGAACGATCTCGTGGTGGTCGGCGCCGGGCCGTACGGACTGTCGGTCGCCGCCCACGCGGCGGCGGCCGGGCTCGGCGTACGGGTGCTCGGACGGCCCATGGCCTCATGGCGGGACCACATGCCCGAGGGCATGTACCTGAAATCGGAGCCCTGGTCCTCCAACCTGTCCGCGCCCGACGGCCGGCACACCCTCGCCGCGTACTGCGCCGGCCGCGGCATGGCGGCCGAGCACGGCAGCCCGCTGCCGATCGACGTGTTCAGCTCGTACGGCATGTGGTTCGCCCGGCACGCCGTGCCCGAGGTGGAGGAGGTGACGGTCACCGAGGTCTCCCCGCAGGGCGACGGCTTCCTGGTCCGCACCGCCGAGGGGCCGCCGCTGCTGGCCCGGACGGTCGTGCTCGCCGTCGGGGTGATGCCGTTCGTCCACCTCCCCGAGCCGCTGCGGGAGCTGCCTCCCGGGCACTGCTCGCACAGCAGCGGCCACCGCGACCTGGCCCGGTTCGCCGGCCGGGAGGTCGCCGTGATCGGGGCCGGGCAGGCGGCCCTGGAGACCGCCGCCCTGCTGGCGGAGAACGGGGCCCGGCCCTGCCTGGTCGCCCGCCGGTCCCGGCTGAACTGGAACACCGTGCCCCAGCCGCTGGAGCGCCCGGTGCTGCGCGCCCTGCGCGATCCGCACAGCGGCCTCGGCACCGGCTGGCGCAGCTGGGTGTGGTCGGAGCTGCCCTGGGCGGTGCGCCGGCTGCCCGCGCCGACCCGGGAGCGGATCGCGGCGACCGCGCTCGGGCCCGCCGGGGCCTGGTGGCTGCGGGACCGCTTCGAGCGGAGCGTCCCGGTGCTGCTGGGGCACCGGCTGCACCGGGCGGCGGCGGTGGGCGAGCGGACCAGGCTCGGGCTGACCACCGCGGCCGGGGAGTCCGTCGTACTGGACGTCGCGCACGTCGTCGCGGCCACCGGGTTCACCCCGCACCTGGGGCGCCTGGAGCTGCTGGACGCCAGGCTGCGGGCCGTCCTGGACACCGTCGGGGACGGCGGCACGCCGGAGCTGAGCGCCGGTTTCGAGTCCTCGTGGCCGGGACTGTTCTTCGCGGGGCTGCTGACCGCTCCCTCATTCGGCCCTTCCATGCGATTCGTGCACGGTGCGGGGTTCACGGCGGGGAGACTGGTCGCAGGAGTCCGAAAGCGCCTCGGCGCCCCGGGCAGGCCGGCGGGCTCCACCGGGACCGTACGGCCCGACCGGGCCGGTGCCGGGCATCCGAAGACGTCTCTGCGGTGAGGTCGAGAAGGGACCGCGATGAGTGCGGAGCAGCGAGCACAGGGCGGCCGTGGCTGGGTGCGCATTCCCGCGAGCCGGGCGGAGCAGCCCGGCGCGGCCAGGCCCGGCGCGAGGCCCGCGCCGCGGCCTACGGCCAGGCCCGCCGCCTCGCCGTACGCCCCTCCCGCCCACACCCCTCCCGGGCACGCGGCACCGGATCAGCCGACGATCTACCTCTTCCTCGTCCAGCGCTGGCAGGAGGCCGGGCGCACCCTTCCGGGGCATCCTGACGAGGAGTGGGAGCGGCTGATCTCCCAGCCGTGCTGGCCCGGCCGTTAGGTGGTGTGTCTCGTGGCAGCGGCGGAGCGCGACAGATCCGGGCAGGGCAGCCGGGACCCCGTGACGGGGCCCGGCGAGCGGCTCGCGCTGAACGGCATGGGCAGCTTCGAGTGGGACCTGGCCGCCGGGACGCTGACGCTCGACGAGTCCGGGCTGGTGGTCTTCGACCTGGAGCGGGAGGAGTTCGACGACACCCCGGAGGGGCTGGGGCTGCGGATCCCGGCCGACGACGGGGCCCGGCTGGCGGAGTCCACGCAGGCGGCCCTGGACGGCGGCATGGAGACGTACGGCTCGTACTTCACCGTGCAGCGGCGCGACGGCGCCGACCAGTGGACGCACACGCAGGGCCGGATCCTGCGCGACGCCGACGGGCGGCCCCTGCGGATCGTCGGGATCGTCCGGGACGCGACGGCCGAGCTCGCCCACGCCACCGTGCTGCGCAAGCTGGAGTCGGCGCGGGCCCAGCAGGCCACGATCGTGCAGCGGACGACGGAGGCCCTGTCGCGGGCGGTGACGGTCGACGACGTCACGGCCACGCTGACCGGGGCGGGGGCGCTGGAGCGGCTCGGCGCGGACGGGCTGGCCCTGGGGCTGGTCGAGAACGGCGCCATCAAGATCATCGCGCTGAGCGGGGAGTCGCTGGAGATCCTCAGCGAACGGCGGTTCACCCGGCTGGACGGCTCGCTGCCGCTGTCGCAGGCGGTGCTTACCCGAAAGGCGCGGTTCGTCACTTCCCTCACCGAACTGGCGGGCGAGTTCCCGCTGCTCGCGGACTACCTGCGCCGGATCCGCTTCGACGCCGCCGCCTACCTGCCGCTGATCGCGCAGGCCAAGGCGATCGGCGGGCTGGTCCTGTTCTACCGGCGGCGCAGCGACTTCAGCCCGGAGGAGCGCAACCTCTGCCTGGGCCTGGCCGGCATCGTGGCGCAGTCCCTCCAGCGGGCGCTCCTGTTCGACCAGGAGCGGGAGTTCGCCACGGGCCTGCAGGCCTCGATGCTGCCGCGCCGGATCCCCGAGATCAGCGGCGGGGAGATCGCGGTGCGCTACCACTCCGCGTGGAGCGGGCGGGAGGTCGGCGGGGACTGGTACGACGTGATCGCGCTGCCCCGCGACCGGGTCGGCATCGTCGTGGGCGACGTACAGGGCCATGACACGCACGCGGCGGCGATCATGGGCCAGCTGCGGATCGCGCTGCGGGCGTACGCGGGGGAGGGCCATCCGCCGTCCACCGTCCTGGCCCGGGCCTCCCGCTTCCTGGCCGAGCTGGACACCGAGCGCTTCGCGACCTGCATGTACGCACAGGTGGACCTGGAGACCGGAGGCGTACGGGCCGTCCGCGCGGGCCACCTCGGGCCGCTGATCCGGCACACGGACGGGCGTACGGGCTGGCCGAACGTACGGGGCGGACTGCCGCTCGGGCTGGCCTCCGTGTTCGAGCAGGAGGACTTCCCCGAGACCCGGCTCGACCTGGTCCCCGGGGAGACGCTGGTGCTGTGCACCGACGGCCTGGTCGAGGAGCCCGGCACCGCCATCACCCAGGGCATGGAGGCCCTCGCCCACGCCGTGCGCAGCGGCCCGCAGGAGGCGGGGGCGCTCGCCGACCACCTGTCGGACCGGCTCTGGGAGCGGTGGGGCTCCGGGGACGACGTGGCCCTGCTGGTGCTGCGCCGGGCCCCCGACCCCGGTACCCACCGGGCCCCGCGGATCCACCAGTACATCCACCAGGCGGACCCGGAGGGCCTCTCGGAGGCCCGCTACGCCCTGCGGCAGGCGCTGCGCGACTGGGGCATGCCGGAGCTCGCCGACGACGTGGAACTGGCCGCCGGGGAACTGCTGGTCAACGCCCTGCTGCACACGGACGGCGGGGCGGTGCTGACCATGGAGGTGCTGCCGGAGCCGGTCCGGCGGATCCGGCTCTGGGTCAAGGACCGCTCCAGCGTCTGGCCGCGCCGGCGCACCCCGGGGGAGGCCGCGACCACCGGGCGCGGGCTGCTGCTGGTGGACGCGCTGGCCACGCACTGGGGCGTGGAGTCCCGGGGCGACGGCAAGGCGGTGTGGTGCGAGTTCGACGTCGCGGGCACGGCGCGGAGCGTCGGATGATCCTGTACCGGACGGTGACCTTGCGTTCACGCCGAGTTGTGGCATGCGGGGGCCGGAGTGATGATGCGGTCCATGGAACGGACGACCACACGGACCGGGATCCCGCCGTGCACCGGCTGAACAAGCGGCCGGGCAGGGGGGCCACGACCGCTCTCCTCGCGCTGCTCCTGCTGACCGTCGGCGTACCGACGGCCGTGCACCGTACGGCCGGGCGCCCGCCCGCGGATCCCGGCTGCCGGACCGTCGCGTTCATGTCGATGACCGGCGTGGCGCCCGCCTGCCGGTAGCGGCGGCTACCGGCCGGGCGCGTGTCAGGTGCCCCGCGGCACCGCTCAGTGCTCGTGGACCTCTACGTCCTGCGTGTCCTGGGCGACCGTGGCGACCGACTTCGGCATCACGCCCGAGAGGTGGATCTCCTGGAGTTCCGCGGTGACCTCCGCGTGGCCCGGGTGCACGTTCGCGAAGCGGCCGGGCGCGACGGCGACCCAGCGGTGCTCCCGGCCGTCGCAGACCGGCTGCTCCGCGCCGATGCTCAGCCGGTGGCCCTCCTCCTGTACGACGGTCGCCTTGATCTGCATCACCCCCGAGGGTGACGCCTGCTCGCAGTGGTACGCCCCGGAAAGGGTGACCGCGCCGTCGGCGGCGACGTACGCGTCCTGTACGGAAATGCCCTGCTCGAAAACGGTGGCTTCGGCCGGTGCGGTGAATGCGGTGGCGGCGGTCAGCGTGGAAAGCACCGTCACGGCCAGGCGGCGGGTGGAAACTCGCATGAATCCTCCAGGGGGGTGGGGTGGGGTCGGCACAAAAGCGCCGAAACGCATTGTGCTGGCAGATGGCGGGCAACTCCTTGCGCACACTCGTGTCGGTGTGTGCAATTGCCCGCTCGGGCGCGTGAGACTGGCCGAAATACCTCCGACGAAGGTCCCCGAAGGGATCACGCATGCGCCAGTCCGCTTCCGTCCTCGCCGCCGCCCTCCTCCCCTTGCTGCTGTTCGGTGCCACGGCCTGCTCCGGCGCCCCCGAGGGGGCCGCGCTCGCCCCCGCCGCGGCGCCCGCCGTCCCGGTGGACGACGGCGCGCCGGGGTCCGGGGAGGATCCGGCGGCCGGGGCCCCGGGGGCGGCCCGGGCCGCTTCGAAGGAAGCCCATGTGGGTGAGTCCGTACGGGTGCGCGGCCGCCAGGTGGGCCGGCACCTGCAGGCCCTGCTCAACGCGTACGTCGACCCGGCGGTCAGCGTGGAGAAGGACTACGCCCCGCCCGCGGGGAAGCGCTGGGTGGCCGCCTCGATGTCGTTCGTCAACGTCGGCGGGGACTCGTACGGGGACCTCGGGCAGATGTGGGCGTACGACAGCGCGGGCGGTCGCCACGGGGTGGTGCCGACCGGTGAACTGACCACCGGAAAACCGCTCGTCTTCGAATCCCTCGCCGTCGGCCAGCGGGCCGAGGGGTGGGTGGTGTTCGAAATCCCGGAAAAGGCGCGCATTGTGCGGCTCCAGTACCAGGACGCGAACATGCAGGCGAATTCCGGAGAAGGATTCTGGGCCGTCTAGCCCGCGCGGGTGAAAGGCCGAAAAGGCGCGGCGGGGAGAGCACTAGGGTGCGGCGCATGACTTCAACTCAAGCCGAAACCGACCGGTCTCATCTCGGCACCCTTTCCGTGCTCGCCTGGATCGGCGACCCTTCCGAGGGCCACGACATCCCGTACCTGCTGGCCTACAGCCTCGGCGACGGGCCGCAGGGGCGGGAGGCCGGCGAGACGGCCGCCCGCGGGCTGCTGGAGGAGATCGGCCTGCCCATCGGTGACGTGGTCATGGACGGCACCCGCAACCCGGCCGGCTTCCCCGTGCAGATCGTTCTCGCGGACAACCAGGTCGCGCTGACCCTGCCGGGGCTGAACGCGACCTGCACCGCCCCGGACGAGTGGGTCGCCGCGGCCAACGAGAGCGGCCAGGCCTACTTCCTGTTCGCCACGCGCGCCTGGCCCGAGGCCGTTCCGGGCCAGCCGGTCGATCCGAAGACCCTCCAGGAGTTCGCGGGCGACGAGTCCGTGCTCACGGGCAGCGCGCACTGCGTGCTCGCGGTGCGGCGCCTCCAGTAGGGGCGCTCCCCGGGATCCCCCGGGATCCCCCGGGATCCCCTGGGATCCCTCTCTCCCCCCGCTCCGGCCGCCGGGCCCCCAGCCTGCCCGGTGGCCGGCCGGCCGCGCCCCTCAGGGGCGTTCGAAGGCGAACTTGAGCGAGCGGACCCGGTTGTCGAAGTTCGAGCCCGCCAGGTCCGGCAGCCCCACCGCCCGCAGCCCCACCGGCCGGGTCAGCAGCTCGCGGAACAGGGCCTTCATCTCCACCCGGGCCAGGTGCGCGCCCAGGCAGAAGTGCGGGCCGCCGCCGCCGAAGCCCAGGTGCGGATTGGGCGAGCGGGTGATGTCGAAGGCGTCGGGGTCGGGGAAGACCGCCTCGTCGCGGTTGGCGGAGGCGTAGTACAGCACCACCTTGTCGCCGGGCCGCAGCAGATGTCCGCCCAGGGTGTGTTCGGCGGTCACCGTCCGGCGGAACTGGATGATCGGTGTCGAGTGGCGGATCATCTCGTCCACCGCGCCGTCCGCGTACGTCTCGAAGTCCCCGAGCAGCAGGTCCCGTTGGGCGGGGTGGTCGGTCAGCAGGGTCAGCCCGTGGGTGATCGCGTTGCGCGTGGTCTCCACCCCGGCCACCATCAGCAGCGAGAAGAACGCGCCGAGCTGGCGGGCGTTCAGCGCCTGGCCATCCACGTCCGCGCTGACCAGGGCCGAGATCAGGTCGCCGGTGGGGTTCTTGCGCCGCTCCCGGCCGATGCCCGCGACCATCCGCTGCATCTTGGCCAGGGCCCGCAGCCCGCGCCCGGGCATCCGCAGCCGCGAGGCCAGGCCCCGCTCGACGCCGATGTTCTCCGAGGCGTGGTTGACGCGGTCGGCGATCTCGGCGCGGTAGCGCTCCGGGATCCCCATCATGTTGCAGATGACCTCCAGCGGCAGCCGGGAGGCCACGGCCGTGACGAACTCGTCGGGCTCCTGCGCCAGTACGTCGTCCACGATCCGGGCGGCCACCGCGTGGATGTCCGCCTCGGCCGCCGCCAGCAGCCGCGGGGTGAACGCCCGCTGCACGATCTTGCGCAGCCGGGCGTGGTCCGCGCCGTCCAGGTTGACCATCGAGTCCCCGAACAGCGCCCGCACCCACCGGGCCGGCTCGGGCGTGGTCACCCCGGGCGCGCTGGCGAAGACCTTGGGCAGCCGGCTCGCCTCCTGCACGTCCGCGTGCCGTACGAGGGCCCAGTGCCCGCGGCCCTTCCCCTCGGGCACGTAGACGGGGGAGTCCAGGGCCCGCAGCCGGGCGAACGCCGCGAGCCGCGCCGCCGGGGGCTGCTGCCAGAACGCCGGGTCGGCGAGCTCCCCGTACTCCGCCACTGCCGCGCCCGTGTCCGCGTACCGCTGTACCGGGACCTTCATCGTTTCTTCTCCCTGTCGCCGGCGCGCTCGCCGTGGCCGCCGCGGCCGCGGAGCCCGCCGTCCTCACGCACCAGAACGCTCCCGGTCGGCCAAGGTCACGCCCACCGCGACGGAGGCCGCGGCGACCAGCCCGGCCCACAGCACCGCCTGCGCGCCGGTCCACGCGCAGGCGAGGATCGCCAGCGCCGTGAGCGGCAGGACCAGCTGCTGGGCCGTACCGCGCTTGAAGTGGCGGGAGTGCAGGAGCCAGACGAAGGCCAGGAAGAGCGCCGCCGGGACGCACACCGAGAGGTTGGCGGACAGGCCCGAGAGGTGGGCCTTGCCGACCGTGTGCTCGATCGCCACTTCGATGCCGGCGCCGATGGCCGCGGCCGAAGCGAAGATCACGTAGTGCCCGTACCCCCACGGGATGGCCTGGCGGTTGCTCTGCAGCCGGTCGTGCGCGGGGACCGCGAAGTAGATCCACCAGGCGGCGAAGACCAGCAGCAGCCCGCCCGCGGCGATCGGCAGCAGCTCGCCCAGCGCTTCGTGCTCGTCGATCGCCGACTGGACCGCGACCGTGCTGGCGGCGATGGTCTCGCCGAGCACGATGATGGTGAACAGGCCGTACCGCTCGGCGATGTGGTGCGGATGCCACTGGGTTTGGTAGCTCCGCTCGGCGAGGAGCGGAATCAGCAGCTCCACCATCACGAGCAGCAGGAACAGCCACCTGCGGGACTGCTCGGGCGCGGCGAGCAGGGCCACCCAGCCGGCCTGGCAGAGCAGCAGCCCCACCGCGTACGTGAGCGCCGTGCGCCGGGCCGGACCCCGCTCCCCGGCGGCGGCGCGCAGCCACTGCGCGGCGAGCGCGAAGCGCATCACCACGTAGCCGAGGACGGAGATGGTCCAGTCGTTGTCGTTGAAGGCGCGCGGGATCCCGGCCGAGTAGATGAGCACGCCGGCGATCTGCACCAGGGTCGCGATCCGGTACGGCACGTCGTCGACGTCGTAGGCGGAGGCGAACCAGGTGAAGTTCATCCAGGCCCACCACACCCCGAAGAACACGAAGAGGTAGCCGGTGATGCCGGCGCCGAAATGACCCTCGGCGAGCGCGTGGACGAGCTGCCGGCCGGCCTGCGCCACGGCGACGACGAAGCAGAGGTCGAAGAACAGCTCCAGCGGGGTCGAGGCCCGGTGGCCCTCGTTCCGGCTGCGGGAGGTCATCGGTACGTACGTCATACCGCACAGGACAGCAGCCGTACGCCGGTCGGCAGGCGAGGCGCGCGGCGCCGACGGGGCAGCGGACCCCCTGACCTACGCACTGTGGGCGACGGGACGGTCGCAGGCCCGGGCGGGGGCGGCCGTACCCTGGAGGCATGAGCAGCGCCCCCGCCTCCGACCCGCAGTCCTCGCAGCCCGAGCCCCGGCCCGAGGCCGCCCCCGTGGCGCGGCCGAGGCCCCGGCTCGTCTTCGACGACCCGCTGGACCAGCAGTCCTCGGACGACACCGACCGCGGGTGGGGCGAGCGGCCGGCCTCCGCCGGGAGCGCGGCCGACCTGGCACGCTTCCTCGACGAGAAGCCGCCGCACCACGTCTGACCTGCTAGTACCCCGAGCCGGGGCGGCCGGATCCGCCACCCTGACGCTGGGCGACCAGCTCGTCCCGGATCTCCTTGAGGACCACCAGCTCGGTGATCTCCATGGTCTCCTGGACACCCTCCTTGGCCCGGCGGCGCTGCTCCATCCTGGCCAGGTACTTCGCCATCGGCAGCACCATCAGGAAGTAGACGACCGCGGCGGTGATCAGGAAGGTCAGCGCGGCGTTCAGCACCGAGCCCCAGAGGATGTTCACGCCGATGGCATCCCCCTTCGCGTCGATGCCGCACGGGCCCTTCAGGCAGGACGTGTAACCGTCCAGGCTCTTCGTGCCGATGGCGCCCACCAGCGGACTGATGATCCCCTTCACCACCGAGTTCACGATGTTCGTGAACGCGGCGCCGATGACGACCGCCACCGCCAGGTCGACCACGTTGCCGCGCATCAGGAAGGCCTTGAAGCCTGCCAGGACGCTCTCCTTCTTCTTCTCGCTCACCACTGAGCCTCTCTTCGAATCCGCCGAACATGGAGCCAACGGTTCCGAAAGCTACGGCAGTCCGGGCACGACGTGTCCAATCGGGGGCTGTCTTGTGGTGGCTTGACCGCACGCCGGTCCGATTCAGCACAACGTCACCGCCAGTCGTGCCACCGCACCCGCCCCGACGAGCGCCCGCGCGGTATCCCGGGGCACCGACAGGACCACCAGCGCCCCGGCGTCCCCCACGCCCTTCTCCGGATCGGGCACTTCGGCCACGCGGGCGCCCGCGGCCACCACCCGCGGCGGGCCCGCGCGCTCCGCCGCGACCACGTCCACCCGGTCCCCGGGCCGCAGCAGCCGCACCGTCGCCGCGTCGGCGATGCGCACCGGCGCCGACACCCACCGCACCGCGGCCGGGGCCGGTTTCACCTCCGGCGGCGCGGCGCCCTTTGAGGCCTGGGCCTCCGCCGTGCCGACCACCGCCAGCGCGGCCGCCAGGACGGCCAGGCCGGCCGACGCGGCCCGCCGCCGACGCCGTACGGCGCGGCGCAGCCGGTCCCCGCCCCGGCCCACGCGAAGCGGTGGGAAGGAGGGTACGGGGCGCGCGGGGGGACACGTAGAAGGGGAGGAGAAGCAGGAGGACTTGGACATGACGGCCACCACCGGTGAATCGGGATCCGACGCCCGGACCCAGCGCCCGGACACCCCTCACGATCCGCCGCCCCGCGGAATCCCGCTCACGCCTGTGGACAATCCCCAGCCTGTGGACAACGCCGCCACCCACAGGAGTGAGCCGGCCTCAGACGCCCGGAGGAATCGCCGCGGCGGCGAACCGCGCCCCGCGGCCGCCGAGGGCGTCCCCGGTCACGGCAGTTCGATGCCGAGGTCCCAGCCGTCGTGGGCGTGGGTGCACAGGCAGGCGCGGGATTCCGTCGCGGGGAGGGCCGACACCGCGTCGAAGAGGACCTCGCGCAGGCGGCCGACGTTCTCGCCGAACACCTTCAGGACCTCCGTGTGGGACACGCCCTCACCCGTCTCCGCGCCCGCGTCCAGGTCGGTGACCAGCGCCATCGACGTGTAGCAGAGCCCCAGCTCGCGGGCGAGGACCGCCTCCGGGTGGCCCGTCATGCCGACGACCGACCAGCCCATCGCCGCGTGCCACTTCGACTCGGCGCGGGTCGAGAAGCGCGGGCCCTCGACCACGACCATCGTGCCGCCGTCCACCGGCTCCCACGCACGGCCCCGCGCCGCCGCCAGCGCCACCGAGCGGCCCACCGGGCAGTACGGGTCGGCGAACGTGGTGTGCACGACGTTCGGCACGGAACCGTCGGGCAGCGGCTCCCCGTCGAAGAAGGTCTGGGCGCGGGACTTCGTACGGTCGACCAGCTGGTCGGGAACGAGCAGCGTGCCCGGACCGTACTCGGTGCGCAGGCCGCCGACCGCGCACGGGCCGAGCACCTGGCGCACGCCCACCGAGCGCAGCGCCCACAGGTTGGCCCGGTAGTTGATCTTGTGGGGCGGGACCTTGTGGCTGCGGCCGTGGCGCGGGAGGAAGGCGACCTGGCGCCCGGCCAGCTCGCCGATGAAGAGGGAGTCGCTCGGGGGCCCGTACGGGGTGTCCACCTGGACCTCGGAGACGTCGTCCAGGAAGGAGTAGAAGCCCGAGCCGCCGATGACACCGATCTCTGCGTTAGCCATGCGGCCACCCTAACCGGGCATGCGCAAGGCCCCGCTGCCCGGAAGGGGCGGCGGGGCCTTACGAAAAGCAGACGAGATCAGAGATCAGGCAGCCGACGTGGAGCTCGAGCTGGAGCCGGTGCTCGTGCTCGACGTCGAGGACGCCGACGAAGCGGCCGGGGCGGCAGCGGGCGTCGACGGCTTCGAGGCGGCAGGGGAGCTGCTCGACGAAGCGCCGCGGCTGTCGTTCCGGTAGAAACCGGAACCCTTGAAGACGATGCCGACCGCGGAGAACACCTTCTTCAGGCGTCCGTGGCAGTTCGGGCACTCGGTCAGTGCGTCATCGGTGAACTTCTGCACGGCCTCAAGGCCCTCACCGCACTCGGTGCACTGGTACTGGTAGGTCGGCACGAATTTCCTCCTGGCACTCTGACTCGATGAGTGCTAACGACGTTCCATGGTGACGTATTCCGGCCGATCAGTCCACCGTCACCGGCACGCGGTGACCGACACCACGCTCGTTCACCCGCGCAGCAGGGACCTCCGGAGCAGCGGTGGCAGACGATCCGGCCGACGAGTTGATGATCCGGCTCGGGGCCTTCGGGGCCAGGCTCGACCGCAGCGCGAGCAGGGTCGCCAGCGCCAGCACGGTGCCCGCCATGGGCACCAGGAAGCCGTACGAGGACCCGTGCGCGTCCGTCAGGCGGCCGGCCAGGGTCACGGCGGTGGCCTGACCGAAGGCGACGGCGCCGGTCAGCCAGGTGAAGGCCTCGGTGCGGGCGTTCGCCGGGATCAGGGACTCGATCATCGTGTAGCCGGTGATCAGGGCCGGGGCGATGCACAGGCCGACGACCAGGCCGAGCGCGCCCAGCAGGATCATCGAGTGCGCGGTCCACAGGACCGAGGCGGCCACGGTGAGGCCGGCGTAGCCGAGCAGCAGACGGCGGCGCGGGCCGATCTTCCAGGCGATGGCGCCGCAGGCGATGCCCGCGGTCATGTTGCCGGCCGCGAAGACGCCGTACAGCAGGCCGTTCGCGCCCGGGTTGCCGATCTCGTTGGAGAAGGCGGCCAGCGACACCTGCATGCCGCCGAAGACGGCGCCGATGCCGAGGAAGGCCACGATCAGGACCCGCAGGCCCGGGAAGGACAGCGCGGAGGCGTGCTTCTCGCCCCCGGCCGGGGTGGCGTGAGGCTTCGGCTGGGTGGCGCGCTGGGCGGCGAAGACCAGACCGCCGGCCAGCGTCAGCGCGGCCTCGGTGATCAGGCCGGCGGCCGGGTGGATTCCGGTGCACAGCGCGGTGGCCAGCACCGGGCCGACGACGAAGGTGAACTCGTCGGTGACGGACTCGAACGCGGCGGCCGTCGGCAGCAGCGGGGAGCCTTCCAGCTTGGCGGCCCAGCGGGCCCGGACCATCGGTCCGACCTGCGGGACGGAGGCGCCGGCGGGGACGGCCGCCAGGGCCAGCGCCCACACGGGAGCGCCCAGCAGCGCGAGCGCCACGAGGGTGCTGACGGCGGCGGAGTGCATGAGGACGACGGGGACCAGGACGGCGCTCTGGCCGCGGCGGTCGGTGAGCTTGCCCATCACCGGGGCGGACAGCGCCATCGAGACGCCGGTGACGGCGGCGACGATGCCGGCGCTGCCGTAGGAACCGCTGGTGTGCTGGACGAGCAGCAGGATGCTGATGGTCAGCATGCCGAAGGGGAGCCGGGCGGCGAATCCCGGGAGAACGAAGCCGATGGCTCCGGGCGTGCGCAGAAGCTGCCCGTAACCGGGGCGTGCGGACTTGTCGGTCGTGACCGCGGATGTCACGGCCTGGCCTTTCCGCTGCCTGGTAGAGCGTCCCCGTCTGCGGACGGTGTGCCGCCTCGTGAGCGACCGCACCCGTACATGTGGGAGCCCCGAGAGCTGTCCTCTTGCGCAGAACCGAGTGATACCTGGGCGCCCACTGCGGGAGGGAGCCACGGCCGCTTTGCGGTCGCGCCAGCTCTGCGTCAGGCAGAGTTGGTTCGATGTGGTGTGCCTTTATCGTACAGGCAGACCGGGTGAGTGTCCTGTGATTCCGGCGACATGCGGTGTCTTCACCTGCGATTAACTGGAAGTTCGCATTCCGGAGCACGGTAAAGCGTGGTGAAACGGCCCACAAACCCCCGAAAACACAGAATTAGAACGACGCTCTAACGCTCTGTTGAAGTCGTGTCCGTCATGTACGGACCCCGCTCAGGCCCCGCTCATGCCCTGCTCAGGACCTTCTCAAGCCCCGTTCGAGCCCGTCCCGAGCCATCCGGCCAGCTTGCCGCCCCGCGCCACCGCCCGCAGCCGGGCCTCCGCCGCGTCCCGTACCGGATCCGTGGCCACCACCAGCAGCTCGTCCCCGCGCCGCAGCACCGTCGACGGCAGCGGTACGAAGCTCTTCGCGTCCCGGACCACCAGCGTCACCGACGCCCCCGGCGGCAGCCGCAGCTCGCTCACCTCGACGCCGTGCATCCGCGAGGCCTCCGGGATGGCGAAGGACAGCAGGTGCCCGCGCAGCTTCTCCAGCGGCGCCGACTCGATCCCCAGGTCGGCGGCGCCCGCGTCGGAGTCGCCGAGCTCCAGCTTGCGCGCGAGCCAGGGCAGGGTCGGCCCCTGCACCAGGGTGTAGACGACGACCAGGACGAAGACGATGTTGAAGACGCGGTCGCTGCCCTCGATCCCGGTCACCATCGGGATGGTCGCCAGGATGATGGGCACGGCGCCGCGCAGCCCCGCCCAGGACATCAGGGCCTGCTCCTGCCAGGGCAGCCGGAACGGCAGCAGGCTGACGAAGACCTCCAGCGGCCGCGCCACCATCGTCAGCACCAGCCCGATGATCACGGCGGGCCAGAAGTCCTGGGCCAGCTCGTGCGGGGTGACCAGGAGCCCGAGCAGGACGAACATGCCGATCTGGGCGATCCAGCCGAGCCCGTCCGCGAATCCCCGGGTCGCCGGCCAGTGCGGGAGCTTCGCGTTCCCGAGCACCATCGAGGCCAGGTACACGGCGAGGAAGCCGGAGCCGTGCGCCATCGCGCCGGCCGCGTACGCCGACACCGCGATCGCCATCACGGCGATCGGGTACAGGCCGGAGGCGGGCAGGGCCACATGCCGCAGGCCGTACGCCCCCAGGAAGCCGACCGACAGGCCGATCGCGACGCCGATCGCCAGCTCGAGGGCGATCTTGCCGAGCAGGACGTACCACTGGTCCACCGGGCCGACGGTCGCGAAGGCGACGACCAGGATCACGACGGGAGCGTCGTTGAAGCCCGACTCGGCCTCCAGCACGCCCGTGATCCGGGAGGGCAGCGGCACCTTGCGCAGGACGGAGAAAACGGCCGCGGCGTCGGTCGAGGAGACGACCGCGCCGATCAGCAGCGCTTGCCGCCAGTCCAGCCCGACCAGGTAGTGCGCGCCCGCGGCCGTGACGCCGACGCTGATCGCGACGCCGACCAGTGACAGCACGATCGCGGCCGGCAGGGCCGGTTTGATCTGTTTCCACTTGGTGCCCAGACCGCCCTCGGCGAGGATCACGACGAGCGCGGCGTAGCCGATGACCTGGGTCAGCTCGGCATTGTCGAAAACGACGTTGCCTATGCCGTCCTGGCCTATCGCTATGCCTATGCCGAGGTAGATGAGCAGGCTGGGGAGGCCGCTGCGTGAAGAGATGCGTACCGCCGCGACGGCGACGAGCAGCACGAGCGAGCAGACCAGCAGGAGCTCATTGAGCGTGTGGACGGTCAGCGGGCGGCCCTTTCCTCGAGGCGCCCGGTGGAACGTTCCTCCAGGCGACAAGTCCGGCAAGATCGGCAGGTACTTCGTTACCTTACCTAATATTTGACGCGCCCTTTACGCGATAACCACATTGTGAAACCCCTGTTCGGCCCTGTCCTCGTCACCTCGACCCCTGGCGGATCAACGGACCCGGTCCTGCGCCTATGGTTGCTCCCAGCACTCCCAGGACCACCCTGCCCCTCTAAGGACAGCGATGCCCGCCAACGAAACCGCTCCTCCCGTCAAGAAGAGGGGACGACGCGCCCGTCTGATCGTGCTCGTGCTGGTCCTGGCGCTCGTCGCGGGCTTCGGGTACGGGACGTACTGGAGCATGGACAACGTCCGCGCCTCGTTCCCCCAGGCCACCGGCAGCCTCAAGGTCCCCGGCCTGACCGGGACCGTCGAGGTCAAGCGGGACTCCCACGGCATTCCCCAGCTCTACGCCGACAACGACGACGACCTCTTCCGCGCGCAGGGCTTCGTCCACGCCCAGGACCGCTTCTGGGAGATGGACGTCCGCCGCCACATGACCTCCGGCCGGCTCTCCGAGATGTTCGGGCCCGACCAGGTCGAGACCGACGCCTTCCTGCGCACGCTCGGCTGGCGCCAGGTCGCGCAGGCGGAGTACGACACCAAGCTCTCGGCCGAGACGAAGAAGTACCTCCAGGCCTACGCCGACGGGGTCAACGCGTACCTGAAGGGGAAGTCCGGCAAGGACCTCTCCGTCGAGCACTCCGCCCTCAAGCTCAGCGACGACTACCAGCCCGAGCAGTGGACGCCGGTGGACTCGGTGGCCTGGCTCAAGGCGATGGCCTGGGACCTGCGCGGCAACATGCAGGACGAGATCGACCGCGCGCTGATGTCCAACAAGCTCACGCAGGCGCAGATCGACGAGCTGTACCCGCCGTACCCCTTCGACCGGAACAAGCCGATCGTCGACGCGGGCAAGATCGAGGGCCAGAAGTACGTCCCCCAGGGCGCGGCCGCGGGCTCCACGGGCTCGGGCTCCGGCAAGGGCTCCGGCGGCAGCACCACCGGCTCGCAGGCCTCGGCCAACGGTTCGCAGGGCTCCACCGCCCCCGCCAACCCCACCGGTCTCGCGGACGACACCACCGCCCAGGGCGCCACCGTGGGCCTGCGCACCTCGCTGACCTCCCTCGCCAAGACCCTGGACAAGGTCCCGGCGATCCTCGGTCCCAACGGCAGCGGCATCGGCTCGAACTCCTGGGTCGTCTCCGGCCAGTACACGACCACCGGCAAGCCGCTGCTCGCGAACGACCCGCACCTGTCCCCGCAGCTGCCCTCGGTCTGGTACCAGATGGGCCTGCACTGCCGCGCGGTCTCCAGCCAGTGCAAGTACGACGTCGCCGGCTACACCTTCTCCGGCATGCCCGGCGTGGTCATCGGCCACAACGCCGACATCGCCTGGGGCATGACCAACCTCGGCGCCGACGTCACCGACCTCTACCTGGAGCAGGTCAAGCCCGAGGGCTACGTCTACGACGGCAAGACGGTCCCCTTCACCACCCGCGAAGAGGTCATCAAGATCGCGGGCGGCAAGAGCAAGAAGATCACCGTCCGCACCACCAACAACGGCCCGCTGATCTCCGACCGCAGCGACGAGCTCGGCACGGTCGGCAGCCGCGCCCCCGTCTCCAGCTCGGCCCCCGACCGCGGCAACGGCTACGCCGTCGCCCTGCGCTGGACCGCCCTGGACCCCGGCAAGTCGATGGACGCCGTCTTCAGCCTCAACCGGGCCAAGGACTTCCCGAGCTTCCGCGCCGCCGCCCGCGACTTCGAGGTGCCGTCGCAGAACCTGATCTACGCCGACAACAAGGGCCCCGCCGGCAACATCGGCTACCAGGCCCCGGGCCGCATCCCGATCCGCGGCGCCGGCGACGGCCGCATGCCGGCCCCCGGCTGGGACTCCAAGTACGCCTGGAAGGGCGGCAAGGACGGCAACGCGGGCTACATCCCGCAGGACGAGATGCCGTACGACTTCAACCCGGCGCGCGGCTACATCGTCACCGCGAACCAGGCGGTCGTGGAGAGCGGGACCGGCGCGGGCAAGTACCCGTACGTGCTGACCACCGACTGGGGCTACGGCGCCCGGAGCCAGCGGATCAACGACCTCATCGAGGCGAAGACCAAGGACAACGGCAAGATCTCCACCGACGACATGCGCACCATGCAGATGGACAACAGCAGCGAGATCGCCGCGCTGCTCACCCCGATGCTGGCCAAGATCGAGGTCTCGGACCCCGACGTGCGCTCCGCGCAGAAGCTGCTGGAGGGCTGGAACTACACGCAGGAGCCCGACTCGGCGGCGGCCGCGTACTTCAACGCGGTCTGGCGCAACATCCTCAAGCTGTCCTTCGGCGACAAGATGCCGAAGGAGCTGCGGATCGAGGGCAGCTGCATGAACGTCCAGGAGGAGAGCAGCGGTCCGGTCGACGACCTGGCCAAGACGGTCCGCGAGTGCGGTACGCGCGGCCCCGACTCGGCGCAGCCGGACGGCGGCGACCGCTGGTTCGAGGTGGTCCGCCGCCTGGTCAAGGACGAGAAGTCGGCGTGGTGGCAGACGCCGGCCGCCCGCAACCAGCCGGCGACCGCCACCCGCGACCAGCTCTTCGCGCGGGCCATGAAGGACGCCCGCTGGGAGCTGACCGCCAAGCTCGGCAAGGACCAGTCCACCTGGAGCTGGGGCCGCCTGCACCAGCTGACGCTGAAGAACCAGACGATCGGCACCGCGGGCCCCGGCTTCATGCAGTGGCTCCTCAACCGCGGCCCGTGGAACCTGGGCGGCGGCGAGGCCACCGTGAACGCGACCGGCTGGAACGCCTCCGGCGGGTACGGGGTCACCTGGGTCCCGTCGATGCGGATGGTCGTGAACCTCAACGACCTGGACAAGTCGCGCTGGATCAACCTGACCGGCGCCTCGGGCCACGCGTACCACGACAACTACACGGACCAGACGACGATGTGGGCCAAGGGCGACCTGCTGGACTGGCCCTTCGGCAAGGAGGCCGTGGATAAGGCGACGGTGGAGACGCTGACGCTCAAGCCGTGAGCGGCCTCAAGCCGTGAATCTGACCACCCCCGACGGGGTGGCCACCGCCTGAACGGGGTGGTCGTGCGGTTCCTCCGGGACCCGCGCGACCACCTCTTCGTCGTAGAGGAGTACGACCAGCGCGGGATGCGCCCCGGCGCGCGCCAGGCGCGCAAGCACCCGGTCGTACGAGCCCCCGCCGCGCCCCAGGCGCATCCCGCGCCCGTCGACGGCCAGCCCGGGCAGCAGGACGGCGTCGGCGCCGGTGACCGCGTCCGGCCCGAGCCGGGGTCCGGCCGGCTCCAGCAGCCGCATCTTCCCGGGGTGAGCGGCCTCGGCCAGGCTGCCCGGGCCCTCGTACACGGCCCAGTCGAGGTCGTTGTCGGGCAGCAGGACGGGCAGCAGCACCCGCTTCCCGGCCGCGCGCAGGGCGTCCAGCAGATCGCGGGTGCCGGGTTCGGATCCGACGGAGACGTAGGCCGCCACCGTCCGGGCATCGGCCAGCTCGGGCAGTTCACAGGCGGAGCGGGAGAGCGCGCGGGCCGACGTACGCAGGGAATCGGGGGACAGGGCCCGGCGGGAGGCGAGGAGTTCCCGGCGCAGGCGGGCCTTTTCGGACGGGTGGGGCGGGTTCTTTACCACAGCTGACTCTGATTTCCTTTCAAACCGGGGCAATGTCGGATCTATTTACCGGAATCAAACCCGGAGCGGTCTGTACGACCCACTATCGTTCTGCCCATGACTCAGTTGCACCCTGTGATCAAGAAGGCCGTGATCCCGGCCGCAGGTCTCGGTACCCGCTTCCTTCCCGCGACGAAGGCCACGCCCAAGGAAATGCTCCCGGTCGTGGACAAGCCGGCCATCCAGTACGTGGTCGAGGAGGCCGTGTCGGCAGGCCTGGACGACGTCCTGATGATCACAGGACGTAACAAGCGCGCCCTCGAAGACCACTTCGACCGCAACTACGAGCTGGAATCGGCCCTCATCGCCAAGGGCGACGACGACCGGCTCAAGAAGGTCCAGGAGTCCAGCGACCTGGCCACCATGCACTACGTCCGCCAGGGCGACCCGCGCGGCCTCGGCCACGCCGTCCTGTGCGCCGAGCCGCACGTCGGAGACGAGCCCTTCGCCGTCCTCCTCGGCGACGACCTGATCGACCCGCGCGACCCGCTGCTGCGCCAGATGACCGACGTCCACGCCCGCAGCGGCGGCACGGTCATCGCCCTCATGGAGGTCGACCCCGCCAACGTCCACCTGTACGGCTGCGCCGCCGTCGAGGCCACGGACGAGGAGGACGTCGTCAGGATCACCGGGCTCGTCGAGAAGCCCGACCCCGAGGACGCGCCCAGCAATTACGCGGTCATCGGACGGTACGTCCTCGACCCCGCGATCTTCGACATACTGCGGGAGACCGAGCCGGGCCGCGGCGGGGAGATCCAGCTCACCGACGGCCTGCAGAAGCTGGCCGCCGACGAGACCGTGGGCGGCCCGGTGCACGGGGTGGTCTTCCGGGGCCGCCGCTACGACACCGGGGACCGCGGGGACTACCTGCGGGCCATCGTCCGCCTCGCGTGCGAGCGTGAGGACCTGGGCCCGGAGTTCCGCACCTGGCTTCACCGTTACGTCACGGAGGAGATGTAGGACCTTGAGCAGCCGTGCACCGCAGGACACCGGCCAGGACGCCCAGCGCCTGTGGTCGGTCGACGAGCACCTCGCTGACGTCCTCGCCGCGATCCGGCCGCTGGAGCCCATCGAGCTCCAGCTGCTCGACGCCCAGGGCTGTGTCCTGGTCGAGGACGTCACCGTGCCCGTCGCCCTCCCGCCCTTCGACAACAGCTCCATGGACGGGTACGCCGTCCGCACGGCCGATGTCCAGGGCGCGAGCGAGGAGTTCCCCGCGGTGCTGACGGTGATCGGGGACGTGGCGGCGGGCAGCGGCGAGCTGCCCACCGTCGGCCCCGGCCAGGCCGCCCGCATCATGACCGGCGCCCCGCTGCCGCCGGGCGCGGAAGCCGTCGTACCGGTCGAGTGGACCGACGGCGGTACGGGCGGCGGCGCGGCTGCCGGCATGACCCCGGCCAGCGCGGCACCCGAGGGCGCCGGCGGCGAGGTGCGGGTGCACCGGGCCGCCGAGGCGCGGGCCCACGTCCGCGCGCGCGGCAGCGACGTCCAGGCCGGGGACCTCGCGCTGGCCGCGGGCACGGTGCTCGGGCCGCCGCAGATCGCGCTGCTCGCCGCCATCGGGCGGGGCACCGTACGGGTGCGGCCGCGCCCGCGCGTGGTGGTGCTGTCCACCGGCAGCGAGCTGGTCCAGCCGGGCGAGTCGCTGGCCGCGGGGACGATCTACGACTCGAACAGCTTCGCGCTGGCCGCGGCCGCGCGCGACGCCGGGGCGATCTCCTACCGGGTCGGGGCCGTCGCCGACGACGCCGAGACCCTGCGCTCCACCATCGAGGACCAGCTGATCCGGGCGGACCTGCTGGTCACCACGGGCGGTGTGAGCGTCGGCGCGTACGACGTGGTCAAGGAGGCGCTGTCCTCGGTGGGCGCTGCGGACGAGGAGCCCGACGGCGGGCGGATGGACTTCCGCAAGCTCGCGATGCAGCCCGGCAAGCCGCAGGGCTTCGGCACGATCGGCCCGGACCACACCCCCCTGCTGGCCCTGCCCGGCAACCCGGTGTCCTCGTACGTCTCCTTCGAGCTGTTCGTGCGTCCCGCGATCCGCGCGCTCATGGGCCTGGCGGACGTCAGCCGGCCCAGCGTGCGGGCCGCCCTGAAGGCCGACAAGGCGCTGGGCTCCCCGGCCGGCCGCCGCCAGTTCCTGCGCGGCAAGTACGACGCGCAGAGCGGCACGGTCAGCCCGGTCGGCGGATCGGGCTCCCACCTGATCGCGGCACTGGCCCACGCGGACTCCCTGATGGTCGTACCGGAGGATGTCACCTCGGTGGAGCCGGGGGCCGAGCTCGAAGTGGTCCTGCTCGGCTGAAGCAGGGCCGGTGCGGGTAGCGTGTTGCACCACACAGGCCCTTGCGGGGCCCGGAGCGGGAGCGGCACGAACCTATGACCACGCACAGCAGGCTGACGCACATCGACGAGGCCGGCGCGGCCCGGATGGTGGACGTCTCGGAGAAGGACGTCACGACGCGGACGGCACGGGCCAGCGGGCGCGTGCTCGTCTCCGCGCGGGTGATCGAGCTGCTGCGCGGCGAGGGCGTGCCCAAGGGCGATGCCCTCGCCACCGCGCGGATCGCCGGGATCATGGGCGCGAAGAAGACCCCCGACCTGATCCCGCTCTGCCACCCGCTCGCCGTGTCCGGCGTGAAGGTGGACCTGTCGGTCGCCGACGACGCCGTCGAGATCCTCGCCACCGTCAAGACGACCGACCGTACGGGCGTCGAGATGGAGGCGCTGACGGCCGTCGCGGTCGCCGGGCTCACGGTGATCGACATGGTGAAGGCCGTCGACAAGGGCGCCGTCATCACGGACGTGCGGGTGGAGGAGAAGACCGGCGGGAAGTCCGGCGACTGGACGCGCGCGTGAACGCCCCGCGCGGCGGTGACGCCTTCAGCCACGTGCCCGTACCGGCCGGCGGGAGCGGGCCGGCCCGGGAGGCCGCACCGGATGCGGAGGCGTCCCGGAACTCCGGGCGCGCCCTGCGCGGGCTCGTGGTCACCGCCTCGAACCGCGCCTCGGCGGGCGTGTACGCCGACCGGGGCGGGCCGTTGCTGGCCGAGGGGCTGGAGAAGCTCGGCTTCGCGGTGGACGGCCCGCGGGTCGTCGCCGACGGGGATCCGGTCGAGCAGGCGCTGCGCGAGGGCGTGGCCGCCGGGTACGACGTCATCCTGACCACCGGAGGCACCGGCATCTCGCCGACCGACCGCACCCCGGACGCCACGGCGCGGGTGCTGGACTACGAGGTCCCGGGCATCCCGCAGGCGATCCGCGCCGAGGGCCTGGCGAAGGTGCCGACCGCGGCCCTGTCCCGGGGGCTGGCGGGCGTGGCCGGGCACACCCTGATCGTGAACCTGCCGGGCTCGACGGGCGGGGTGCGCGACGGCCTGGCCGTCCTGACCCGGATCCTGCCGCACGCCGTGGACCAGATCCGGGGCGGCGACCACCCCAGACCGGCGGATCCCTCCGGGAGCGCGAGCTGAACGGACCCTCCTGGCCGGTGGTGCTCACCGACGGCGACGTCACGCTCCGGCCGATAAAACTGCGGGACCAGAACGCCTGGCGCGAGGTCAACCGGCGCAACCGCGACTGGCTCCGGCCGTGGGAGGCGACGATTCCGCCGCCCGCGCCCTGGGGGCCGGTGATCCACCGTCCGACGTACCGGCAGATGGTCCGCCATCTGCGGGCCGAGGCGAACGCGGGGCGGATGCTGCCCTTCGTCATCGAGTACCGGGGGCGGTTGGTCGGCCAGCTGACGGTCGCCGGGATCACCTGGGGCTCGATGTGCGCGGGCCACGTCGGCTACTGGGTGGACCGCGAGGTGGCGGGCCGGGGCGTGATGCCGACGGCGGTCGCGCTCGCCGTGGACCACTGCTTCACGAAGGTCGGGCTGCACCGGATCGAGGTGTGCATCCGCCCGGAGAACGGGCCGAGCCGGCGGGTCGTGGAGAAGCTGGGCTTCCGCGAGGAGGGGCTGCGGCCGCGCTACCTCCACATCGACGGCGCGTGGCGCGACCACCTCGTGTACGCGCTGACGGCGGAGGAGGTCCCGGAGGGACTGCTGTGCCGCTGGCACCGGGCCCGCGCATAAACGAATAACTGTTCGAATTATCGGGGGGGCGGAACCGATTCGCCCATAACCTGATCCGAAGAATCACAAAAAAAGTCCGTGATATCAGCCGGTTCGCGCGACACACCGGCCCAATTGGCGGATCCGCCCGGCCGCGCCCCTCTACGGTGTGAGGTGTGAGCAGCAGCGGCCTCATCTACGCAGTCATTGTCGGGGCCTGGGCCGCCTACTTGGTGCCCATGTGGCTCCGGAGGCAGGACGAGCTGAACGAAGCCCGTCCGACGGAACGCTTCTCCACTGCCATTCGGCTGCTTTCCGGCCGGGCGGGAATGGAGCGCCGTTACGCCAAGGGGCTGCGTGAACGCGGCGACCAAGAGGCCGGTCCCGAGCACCGCGCGGACCCGGACGCCGCGACGGAAACGGTGAATTCCGTTGACGCCGACGCCCGGGCCGTCGCCGTGCCCCCGACCAGGGCGGAGCCGAGGTCGGCCGTGGCGGAGCGGCACCGGCGCGAGCAGCGCCTCCAGGTGCTCGCGCGCCGCCGGCGCACCACCGCGCTCCTCTTCCTGATCTTCACGCTCGGCGCGGTCGTCGCCGCGGTCGGCGGCCTGGGCTACCTCTGGGCGCCCGCCGTGCCGGCCCTGCTGCTCAGCGCGTACATCGTGCACCTGCGGGTCCAGGAGCGGCGGCGCTACGAGTTCACGATGGACCGGCGGCGCGCCGAGGCCGCCGCCCGGCAGCTGCGCGAGAACCGCCCGCGCCGCCGCGAGCCGGAGGCGGCCGCGGGATCCGAACCGGACCCCGCGCCACCGGTCTCCCCGCAGGAGGCCGGACGGCGCGCGCTGGTCGAGCAGACCGACCACGCCGAGTGGGTGGACCAGCAGCGCGAGCGCGAACGCGGCCCCGCCCGCGGTGACAGCTGGGAGCCGGTCCCGGTCCCGCTGCCGACGTACGTGACGGCCCCGGTCGCCCCGCGCGCCACCGGCCCGGCGAGCCCGGACGCCTGGAGCGCGACCCGCTCCAGCACGGCCGAGCCGACGGACCCCCGGCTGCGCGCCCAGCCTTCTCCGGCCGCGAAGCCCGAGGCGAAGCCGGACCAGAAGCCGGACCAGAAGCCCCACCCGAACGCCCGCCCGCGCGGCCAGGGCCGCGGCCGCACGCCGCTGTTCGACCAGTACGAGAGCGACGACCGCCCCCGCGCCGCGAACGAGTGACCGGACCTGCGCGGACGCTCCCCGGTATCGGTTTTGGAGCACCAGCGCGGGGATGCTAATGTTTCACACGTCGCAAGGGCCTGTGGCGCAGTCTGGTAGCGCACCTCGTTCGCATCGAGGGGGTCTGGGGTTCAAATCCCCACAGGTCCACAAACGACAGTTCACGGGTAGCTCCCGGGAACGTCATGAGATCCCGTTCAGCCGAAAGGCTGGGCGGGATCTCGGCGTTTGCGGGGCGTGTCCGGGGCGCGCCCCGAACGGGCCCGGCCCGGCAGCCGGTTGATCAGCCGGCCGCCCGCTCCAGCAGGGGGGCCGCCCAGGCCGGGAGGGCGGACGGCGTCGGGAGGGCCAGGGCGTACCGCTCCAGTCGGGCCGGGAGTTCGGACAGCGCCGGATCGCCGGCCCTCTCCCGCCCCGGGGCCACGCGTCGTCGTTACGAGTGGAGCGGCTTGGCCATGCAGCGGCTGGAGTCGTAGGTGCGGTAGTGGCCGAACTTTTCGGAGAGGGCGTAGCCCGAGGAGAAGTAGAGGGCTATCGCCTCCGGTTGCTGGTCTCCCGTCTCCAGGACCATGCGGGTGCGGCCCGCCGTGCGGGCGTCGGCTTCCAGTTCGGCCAGGATGCGGCGGGCCAGGCCCAGGCCGCGGGCCTCGGGGACGACGTACATGCGCTTGAGCTCGGCGTCGCCGTCCGAGTAGCCCTCGTCGTTCTCGTCCTGGCTGCGCCAGCCGCCGCTGGCCATCGGGGTGCCGGTGGCGTCGTACGCCAGCAGGTACAGGCCGTTCGGCGGGGCGAACATCGCCGGGTCGAGCGGTGTGACATCGCCCTCACCGCCGTAGCGCGCCTGGTATTCGAGCTGGACCTGGTCGTTGAGTTTGAGCGCGTCCGGGTGGTCGTACGGTACGGCGCGGAGCTGGATCCCGTGAGACATCGGAACATCGTACGGAACGCTCCCGTTATGGTGCGGGGATGCTCACTGTGACCTCCGTGAATGTGAATGGGATCCGCGCCGCGGCCAAGAAGGGCTTCTCCCCGTGGCTGGCCGGGTCGGACGCCGACGTGGTCTGCCTGCAGGAGGTGCGGGCCGAGGAGGGGCAGATTCCGGACGAGGTCCGCAAGCCCGACGGCTGGCACACCGTGTTCGCGCCGGCCGCCGCCAAGGGGCGGGCCGGGGTCGCGCTCTACACGCGCCGCGAGCCCGAGCGGGTGCAGGTGGGATTCGGGAGCGAGGAGTTCGACACGAGCGGGCGCTACCTGGAGGTCGATCTTCCGGGTGTCACCGTCGCCAGCCTCTACCTGCCTTCCGGTGAGGCCGGGACCGAGAAGCAGGACGAGAAGTACCGGTTCATGGGGGAGTTCCTGCCCTACCTCGAAGGGCTGAAGGCGCGGGCGGCCGCGGACGGGCGGGAGGTCGTCGTCTGCGGTGACTGGAACATCTGTCACCAGGAAGCCGACCTCAAGAACTGGAAGACCAACCGGAAGAACGCCGGCTTCCTGCCGGAGGAGCGGGAGTGGCTCGGGCAGGTGTACGACACCGCCGGGTACGTGGACGTCGTACGGAACCTGCACCCCGACACCGAGGGGCCGTACTCCTGGTGGTCCTACCGCGGGCGGGCCTTCGACAACGACGCCGGGTGGCGCATCGACCTCCAGGTCGCCACCCCGGGGCTGGCCGCCCGGGCCGTGAAGGCGTTCGTCGAGCGGGCCGAGACGCACCCGGAGCGCTGGTCCGACCACGCGCCCGTGACCGTGGTCTACGAGCTGGGGTCCTGAGCCCCCGACGGGGCTCCCGGCTGGGCTCCCGGCTGGGCTCCCGACGGGGCGCCCGAGGCCAGGAGGCGGTCCATCGCCATGGTGAGCTCCGCCTCCACCACGCTCTTGGCGAGGGGGCGCAGCCGCGGCAGCGCCTCCTCCGTCAGGTGGGTCGAGATCAGCTCCGTGAACAGGGCCGCCATCTCGTCGGCGTGCTCGCGGACCCGGCGGCCCGTCTCCAGCACCGCCGAGAGCGGGACCCCCTCGCGGACCAGCGCCGAGGAGACGTCCAGCAGGCGGCGGCTGACGTGCACGATCTCGTCGCCGTCGGTGGCGAGGTAGCCGAGGTCCAGGGAAGCCGCCAGGTTCTCCGGGGTGACCTCGCCCTCGAAGTAGTCGGCGAGGGCCTCCGGCGTCAGCCGTACGGGGGTCTCCTCGGACCAGCCGATGCCGAGCAGTTCGCCGAGCTGGCCGACGTCGCGCCCGTTCTCGAAGGCGGCGGTCAGCTCGGCGATGCCGCCGAGGGTGTGGCCGCGCTCCAGCAGGGCCGCGATGGTGCGCAGCCGGGCCAGGTGGTGGTCGTCGTACCAGGCGATCCGGCCCTCGCGGCGCGGCGGCGGGAGGAGCTTGCGCTCGCGGTAGAAGCGCAGGGTGCGGACGGGGATGCCGGCCGCTTCGGCCAGTTCCTCCGTACGGTATTCACGCACTGTCGTCCCCGCTTCCGTGTCTTCCACAGGCGCAGCCTATGGCGTACCGACAGTAACTTTCCGGGCGCGACCTCTACCCATGAGTACGGAGCTGCTCTAGTCTCCCGATTGTGCCAGTGATTGCTGGCAGTGTTGCGCTGTGGGGCTGCGGAAGGCGGCGGGCATGAGCGGTGGCATGGGTGGGCGCGAGCACGTACGAGTGGCGGTGATCGGGTCCGGGTTCGGCGGGCTGGGCGCGGCCGTACGGCTGCGGCGCGAGGGGATCACGGACTTCGTCGTCCTCGAACGGGCCGATTCCGTGGGCGGGACCTGGCGCGACAACAGCTATCCCGGGTCCGCGTGCGACGTCCCCTCCCATCTCTATTCGTTCTCCTTCGCGCCCAATCCCGACTGGCCCCGGACGTTCTCCGGGCAGCCTGCCATCCGCGCGTACCTGGAGCACGTCGCCGACACCTTCGGGCTGCGCCCGCACGTGCGGCTGAACTCCGAGGTCCGGCTGATGCGCTGGGACGCCGACCGGCTGAGGTGGGAGATCGAGACCTCGGCCGGGGAGCTCACCGCCGACGTCGTGGTCTCCGCCACCGGTCCGCTGTCCGACCCGAAGATGCCGGAGATCCCCGGGCTCGCCGAGTTCCCCGGCAAGGTCTTCCACTCCGCGCGCTGGGACCACGACTACGACCTGCGCGGCAAGCGCGTCGCCATGATCGGCACCGGCGCCTCGGCCATCCAGATCGTGCCGGCCATCGCGCCCGACGTGCGGCGGCTCACGCTGTTCCAGCGGACCCCGCCGTGGGTGATGCCGCGCACCGACCGGGCCATCAGCGGCGCGGAGCGCTGGCTGCACCGGCAGCTGCCGTTCACCCGGGCGGCCCGCCGGGGGCTGCTGTGGGGGATCCGGGAGCTCCAGGTCAGCGCCTTCACCAAGCGGCCGAACCAGCTCGGGTTCATCGAGTCGCTGGCCAAGGCCAACATGGCGCGCTCGATCAAGGACCCGGAGCTGCTGGCCAAGCTGACGCCCTCGTACCGGATCGGCTGCAAGCGGATCCTGCTCTCCAGCGACTACTACCCGGCGCTGGCCCGGCCCAATGTGGACCTGGTCGCCTCCGGGCTCCGGGAGATCCGGGGCAACACGCTGGTCGCCGCCGACGGGACGCAGACCGAGGCCGACGCGATCGTCTTCGGCACCGGCTTCCACGTCACGGACATGCCGATCGCGGACCGGGTGGTGGGCGCGGAGGGGCGGACGCTGGCGGACCACTGGAAGGACGGGATGCAGTCGCTGCGCGGGGCGACGGCGGCCGGCTTCCCGAACTGGATGACGATCATCGGACCGAACACCGGGCTCGGCAACAGCTCGATGATCCTGATGATCGAGTCGCAGCTGAACTACATGGCGGACTACCTGCGCCAGCTGGGCGTGCTCGGCGGGCCGGTCGCGCTCGCGCCCCGGCCCTCGGCCGTGAACCAGTGGAACCGGCGGGTCCAGGCCCGTATGGAGCGGACCGTGTGGAACACCGGCGGCTGCACCAGCTGGTACCTGGACGCGCAGGGGCGCAACACGACGGTCTGGCCGGGCACGACCGGCGAGTTCCGGAAGGAGACGCGGAACGTGGACCTGTCCGAGTACGAGGTCATCCGGATCCGGGAGACCGAGCGCGTCCCCGGCGCGGCCGCACACGCGGAGGGCGCCGCGTGAGCCGGGCCGCGTACGTCACCTCCGGGCGGTACGCCCCGCCCGCCGCCCGGCGCGAGCTGGTCGCGGTCTCCGCAGACGGGGCCCGGCTGCACGTGGAGGAGCACGGGGAAGAGGGCGCTCCGGCCGTGGTGCTGGCGCACGGCTGGACCTGCTCCACCGCCTTCTGGGCCGCGCAGATCCGGGAGCTCGCCAAGGACCACCGGGTCATCGCCTACGACCAGCGCGGGCACGGGCGCAGCCCCGCCGCCTCCCGCTACGGCACCGACGCCCTCGCCGACGACCTCGTTGCCGTCCTCGGCTCCACCCTGGCCCCCGGCGAGCGGGCGGTCGTCGCCGGGCACTCCATGGGCGGGATGACGATCATGGCCGCCGCCGGGCGGCCGGAGTTCGCCGAGCACGCCGCCGCCGCGCTGCTGTGCAGCACCGGCAGCGCCCGGCTGGTCGCGGAGGCGCTGGTCGTGCCCCTGCGTCCCGGGCGCGTACGGACCCGTATCACCGGCGCGGTCCTCGGAGCGCGCGCCCCCCTCGGGCCCGTCACGCCGGTCGCCAAGCGGGTGCTGAAGTACGCCACCATGGGCCCCGGTTCCGCGCCCGACAAGGTAGAGGCCTGCGCCCGTATCGTGCACGCCTGCCCCACCGGGGTCCGCTACGCCTGGTCCGAGGTGCTGGCCGGGCTGGACCTGGAGGCGAACCTCGCGGCGCTCACCGTGCCCACCGCCGTGATCGGCGGCAAGAACGACCGGCTCACCCCGATCGTGCACGCCCGGGGGCTCGCCGCCGCGATGCCGCACTGCGTGGGGCTGACCGAGCTGACCGGCATGGGGCACATGACCCCGATCGAGGCCCCCGAGGCCGTCACCAACGCCGTACGCGAGCTGACCGTCCACCTGCCGAACCCGAAGAACCCGAAGAACCCGGCGAACCCGGCGAACGAGCTGAAGGAGAAGACGCCGTGAGCGCGAGCAGGAGTCTGGAAGGCCAGGTCGCCGTCGTCACCGGTGCGGCACGCGGGGTCGGTGAACTCCTCGCCCGCAAGCTCTCCGCGCGCGGCGCGAAGGTGGCGCTGGTGGGCCTGGAGCCCGAGGCCCTCAAGGAGGTCTCCGAGCGGCTGCACACCGACAGCGACCACTGGCACGCCGACGTCACCGACCACGAGGCCATGGCCCGCGTCGCCGAGGAGGTCAAGCAGCGCTTCGGCAAGGTCGACATCGTCGTCGCCAACGCGGGCGTCGCCGCCGGCGGGCCGTTCGCCGACTCCGACCCCGAGGCCTGGCGCCGGGTGATCGAGGTCAACCTGATCGGCGGCGCCGTCACCGCCCGCGCCTTCCTCCCCGTACTGGCCGAGAGCCGCGGCTACTTCCTCCAGATCGCCTCGCTCGCCGCGATCACACCGGCGCCGATGATGAGCGCGTACTGCGCCTCCAAATCCGGCGTCGAGGCCTTCGCGCACTGCCTGCGCGCCGAAGTCGGCCACAAGGGCGTCAAGGTGGGCGTCGGCTACCTCTCCTGGACCGACACCGACATGGTGCGCGGGGCCGACCAGGACGAGGTCATGCGGGAGCTGCGCCAGCGCCTGCCGTGGCCGTCGAACCGCACGTACCCGCTGGGCCCGGCCGTGGACCGGATCGTCGCCGGCATCGAACGGCGCTCGCCGCACGTGTACGCGCAGTGGTGGCTGCGCGGGATGCAGGGCGTGCGCGGCTACCTGCCCGGGATCATCGCGACGGTCGGGCAGCGGGAGATGAAGCGCTTCGAGCCCAGGCTGACGAGCGTCTCCCGGGGGCTGGTGGGGGCCGGGGGCGCCGCCGACGAGAGGGAGCGGACGCCGGGCACGGAGCGTCACTGATCGAAATGCGAGCTTTGTCCGCTCGTGCAAATCTGGTCGCAGCCCGGTCCCCTACACCCCTCCAGGAGTGAACAGCATGGGCATCAAAGACCAGTTCCAGGACAAGGCGCGCGAGCTCAAGGACAAGACCGACGAGGCCGGCAGGAGCGCGAAGGACGAGGCGTCCAAGCGCGGTGCACACACCTCCGAGCCGGCCAAGAAGAAGGACAAGGTCCACGACGAGCTCGACGACAACTGGGACTTCTGACGCCCGGACGCCCTGAGCAGGAAGGGGCGCGGTCCGTGAACCCACGGACCGCGCCCCTTCCTCACGTCCCGGTACGCGCCAGCGTCCCGGTACGCCTACGGCCTCGGCGGCAGCTTCGGACGCCGCAGGTCCGGTACGTCCGCGTACCCCGGCGGCACCGCGGCCGGCTCCTGCTCCAGCAGCTCCAGCGCCAGGAACACGGCGTCGTCCAGCTGCGCGTGGCGCCCCTCCGCCCAGTCGAGCGGGGTCCGCAGGATCGCGAGGTCCGGCTCCACGCCGTGGTTCTCCACCGACCACCCGTACTCCGGGAACCAGGCGGCGTTCATCGGCACCGTGATCACCGTGCCGTCGCCCAGGGTGTGCCGGCCGGTCATCCCGACCACCCCGCCCCACGTGCGCTGGCCGACCACCGGCCCGAGCCCGAGCAGCTTGAAGGCCGCCGTGATCATGTCGCCGTCCGAGGAGGTCGCCTCGTCGGCCAGCGCCACGATCGGACCGCGGGGCGCGTTGGAGGCGTACGAGACCGGCTGGGCGTTGCGCGTCAGGTCCCAGCCGAGGATCGAGCGGGTCAGCTTCTCGACCACCAGCTCGCTGATGTGCCCGCCCGCGTTGCCGCGTACGTCCACGATCAGCGCGGGCCGGGACATCTCCATCCGCAGGTCCCGGTTGAACTGCGCCCAGCCGGAGCCGCCCATGTCGGGGATGTGCAGGTAGCCGCACTTGCCGCCGCTGACCTCGCGGACCACCGCGCGCCGCTTGGACACCCAGTCCTGGTAGCGCAGCGGGCGCTCGTCGATCAGCGGCACGATCGCCACCCGCCGCGCCAGGCCCCGGCCTTCGCCCTCGGCGGGCTTGAAGGTCAGCTCGACCGTGGTGCCGCCGGCCGCCGAGAGCAGCGGGTAGGGCCCGGCCACCGGGTCCACCGGCCGTCCGTCGATGTGGGTCAGGACGGCGCCCTCACGGATGCCGGTGCCGGCGAGCGGGGAGCGGGCCTTGGAGTCGGAGGATTCGCCCGGAAGGATCCGCGCGAGCACCCAGCCCTCCTCGCGCGGGACGAGATTGGCGCCGAGCAGCCCGATGGGCCGGTGGTAGTGCGGCGGGCCCTCGTTGCGGCGCGCGGGGGAGACGTACGCGTGCGAGGTGCCGAGCTCGCCGAGCACCTCGCGCAGCAGGTCCGCGAACTCGTCGGGCGAGGCGACCCGTTCGACCAGGGGGCGGTACTGGCGCAGCACCCCGTCCCAGTCGATGTTGCACATGCCCGGCTCCCAGAAGTACGCGCGGATCAGCCGGCCGGCCTCCTCGAAGGCCTGGCGCCACTCGGCGGCCGGGTCCACCTCGTGCAGGATGCGCCGCAGGTCCAGGTAGACGGTGGAGTCGCTGTCTCCGGACTCGGTCGACGGGACCGCGCGCAGGTCGCCGTCGTCGTTGATGACGAGCCGGGTGCCGTCGCCGCTGACCGCGAACCAGTCCAGCCCGGAGGCCAGTTCGCTCTTGCGCGCCTTGGTGATCTCGAAGTGCTCCAGCGTGGGCTTGCCGCTGGTGTCGGTCGGGTTGGCGAAGGTCTCGCCGAGCGCGCCCGAGATCGGCCAGCGCAGCCACACCAGTCCGCCGCCGCTGACCGGGTAGAGGGCCGAGTACTTCGACGCCGTCACCGGGAACGGGGTGACGCGGCTCTCCAGCCCCTCCACCTCCACCATGACCGCGCCCTCGCCCTCGGTGGGCTCGCCCTCGCCCGGGTCGAGTCCGCCCGCCGCCGGGCGCCCGTCGGGGGTGAACGCGAACGGCGAGGGGGTCGCGGAGGAGAGCGGCACCAGGTACGGGCGGCAGCCCAGCGGGAAGGACAGGTCGCCGGTGTGCACGTCGTACACCGGGTCGAATCCGCGCCACGAGAGGAAGGCCAGGTAGCGGCCGTCGCGGGTGAAGACCGGGTTCTCGTCCTCGAAGCGGCCGTTGGTGACGTCCACGATGGAGCGCGGACCGGGGCCGGAGATCCGGGCCATCTTGATCTGCCGCAGCGAGCGCCCGATGCCCGGGTGCGACCAGGCCAGCCAGGCCCCGTCGGGGGAGAACGCCAGGTCGGTGACGGGCCCGTTGATGGACCGGATCAGCTCGGTGACCTCCCCGCCGGAACCCTCCCCGCTGGATGCCTCCCCGCCGGACACCTCCCCGCCCGAGGCGTCGGCCTGCTCATCGGCCACGGTGATGAGCAGCAGCCGCCCGTCGTTGGAGGCGATCGCGAGGCGCTCCCCGTCCGGATCGGAGAGCAGTTCCAGTACGCGGCCCAGCTCGCCGGAGGCCAGCCGACGCGGCTCCCGGTCCCCGGAGGCCCGCGGGAGGTAGGCGATCTCGATCGCGTCCTCGCCCTCCGCGTCCGTCACGTACGCGACCTGCCCGCTGCTGCCGAGCATCTCGGGCAGCCGCACCCGTACGCCCGGGGTGTCGGCGATGGTCCGGGCGGGCCCGTCGCGGTGGGTGAGCCAGTACAGGCTGCCGCGGATGACGACCGCGCTGGCCCGCCCGGTGGCGTCGACGGAGAGCGAGTCGACGTGGCTGGCGGCCGGGATCTGGTACGTACGGCGGCCCGCGCGCGGACCTCCCAGCCGGATCCGGAGCCTGCGCGGGACGGCCCCGGGGGCCAGCGAGTCGACGAGCCAGAGGTCGCCGCCGCACTGGTAGACGACGCGGGAGCCGTCGCTGGAGGCGTGCCGGGCGTAGAACTCCTCGTGGTCGGTGTGCCGGCGCAGGTCGGTGCCGTCGGGCAGGCAGGAGTACAGGTTGCCGATGCCCTCGTGGTCGGAGAGGAAGGCGATCCGGCCGCCCACGAACATCGGGGCGTCGAGGTGCCCCTCGATGTGCTCCAGCAGCCGCTTGCCGTGCAGCCACAGCCGGCCGGTGGCGCCGCCGCGGTAGCGCTTCCAGGCGGCGGGCTCGTGCGGGGGCTTGCCGGTCAGCAGCAGGGTGCGCCGCTCGCCCGTGCCTTCCCCGTCGCGGACCTCCTCGTGGACGGCGATGTCGGAGACCGGGCCCCAGGGGAGCTTGCCGCCGGGCGAGCCGTCGGTCGGCACGCTGTAGGCCCAGGCGTAGTACGAGAAGGGCTGGCCGTGCGAGGACACGGCGAGGATGTCGCTGTGGCCGTCCTTGTCGGGCGGGGTCCAGCCGCAGACCCGGGTGTCGGTGGCGCCCCAGTAGCTGAGCTGGCGGGCCGGGCCGCCGGCCACCGGGGCGAGGTGGATCTCGGGGTCGAGGCTGCGCCAGCTCGTGAAGGCGATGTGCCGGCCGTCGGGGGAGAACCGGGGGTGGCCGACCCTGGTCCGGTCGACGGTGATCCGCCAGGCCCGGCCGGGCGGCTCGCCTTCGGGGAGCAGCGGGGCGACCCAGAGGTCGTCCTCGGTCGCGAAGCACAGCAGATCGTCGTGGAGGTGCGGGAAGCGGAGGTACGCGCCGTCGTGACTCACCCCACAATGCTTTCCGTGCCGAGGGGGCCTGGCAACTCGTACAGGTGATCCATGCCCGCGCCGGGTGACCCACGCCACGCGCCGAAACGAAACGGAACGGTTTCGTTTCGCTGAGGGCAGGGGTATCGTCATTGGTGTACGAAACAGTTTCGTTCGGATGGGAGGTGTCGGAGATGTCCGAAGAAGTCTCGTCGGAGGTCTCGTCGCGGCGCAGCCGGATCACCCCCGAGCGGGAGGCCGAGCTCCACGAGGCGGTCCTCGACCTCCTCCGCGAGGTCGGCTACGAGGCGCTGACCATGGACGCGGTCGCCGCCCGTACCAAGTCCAGCAAGGCCACCCTCTACCGCCAGTGGGGGAGCAAGCCCGAGCTGGTCGCCAGGGCCCTGCGGTGCACCCAGCCGACCTCCCTGCGGGAGATCGACACGGGCTCGCTGCGCGGCGACTTCCACCGCATGGTCGAGCTCTCCGACAACGCGCAGATGGCGAAGGACACCGCACTGCTGCGGGGCCTCGCCCATGCCGTCCACGAGAGCCCCGAACTGCACCAGGCACTGCGCAGGCTGCTCATGGAGCCGGAGATCTCCGGCCTCGACGAGATCCTGCGGCGCGGAGTGGAGCGGGGCGAGATCTCCCCGGACTGCCCCGCGATCCGGTTCGTGCCGCACATGCTGATCGGCGCCTTCATCGCGTTGCCGCTGATGGAGGACCGATCCGTGGACCAGGCGTTCCTCGCCGACTTCATCGACTCCGTGGTCTTCCCCGCCCTCGGTGTCTGAGTCCTTTCTCCACTCGTACGCGCGACTCGTTCTCGCGACTCCTTCCTGCTGCTCCTGACACGCCGCTCTCGTCGTCGGGCCGGCTCTCCACGCCCTGATCCGTCCCGGATCCACCACGACCTGAACGGGAGAACCGCCTCCGTGGCTACCTTCCTCTACCGACTGGGCAGGGGCGCCTTCCGGCGCCGCGGCCTCGTCGCCCTCCTGTGGGTGGCGCTGCTGTTCGCCGCCGGCTTCGGCGCGGCGACGGCGTCCGCACCCACCTCCGGATCGTTCTCGATACCCGGCACGGAGGCCCAGAAGGCCTTCGACGTGCTGGACAAGAAGTTCCCGGGCATGGCCGCCGACGGCGCCACCGCCCGTATCGTCGTCAAGGCGCCCGCGGGCTCCTCGGTCAACGACGAGAAGAACAAGACCCAGGTCGAGAAGATCGTCTCCGGCCTGAAGGACGGCCCGGGCAAGGCCCAGGTCGCCTCGGTCGCCGACCCGTACCAGGCGCAGGCGGTGAGCCAGGACGGCTCCACCGCGTACGTGAGCGTCAAGTACACCGTCAGCGGCATGGAGCTGAAGGACGAGACGCGCGACGCGCTCAAGGACTCCGGCGCCGCGGCCAAGGCCGCCGGGCTCACCGTCGAGATCGGCGGCGACGCCCTGATGACGGCCCCCGAGACGGGCTCCGGCGAGATCGTCGGCATCCTGATCGCGGCGATCGTGCTGGTCATCACCTTCGGCTCGCTGATCGCCGCCGGACTGCCGCTGCTGACCGCGCTCATCGGCGTGGGCATCGGCGTCTCCTCCATCACCGCGCTCGCCAACGTGCTGGACCTGGGCACCACCACCTCCACCCTCGCGATGATGATCGGCCTCGCGGTCGGCATCGACTACGCGCTCTTCATCGTCTCCCGCTACCGCGTGGAGCTCGCCGAGGGCCGCGAGCGGGACGAGGCCGCGGGCCGGGCCGCCGGAACCGCCGGTTCCGCCGTCGTCTTCGCCGGTCTCACCGTGGTCATCGCCCTCGTGGGCCTGGCCGTCGTCAACATCCCGATGCTGACCAAGATGGGCTTCGCGGCCGCGGGCACCGTGGTCATCGCCGTCCTCGTCGCGCTGACGCTGGTCCCGGCCATCCTGGGCTTCGCGGGCAAGAAGGTCCTGCCGGCGGGCGAGAAGAGCCGGCTCTTCGGAAAGGGCGGGGCCAAGGGCAAGCCGGCCGCGGCCGGCGCCGAGCCCAAGGCCAACGGCGGCACCCGCTGGGCCCGTTTCGTCCTGCGCCGCCCGGTCATGGTCCTGCTCGTCGGTGTGATCGGCCTCGGCGCCATCGCGATCCCGGCGAGCAAGCTGGAGATGGGCCTGCCGGACGACGGCGCCCAGCCGGTCTCCACCACCCAGCGCAAGGCGTACGACCTGCTGTCGGAGGGCTTCGGCCCGGGCTTCAACGGCCCGCTGATGGTGGTCGTCGACGGCGACAAGAAGCTCGCCAACGAGACGGTCGACCGGATCAAGGGCCTGGAGGGCGTGGCCGCGGTCATGCCGCCGACCCCGAACCCCGAGGGCGACGCCGCGGTGATCACGGTCGTCCCGAAGGACCGCCCGTCCTCGGTGGAGACCGAGAACCTGGTCCACGAGATCCGCGAAGGCAGCGGCGACGACGTCCTCGTCACCGGCGCGACCGCGATGAACATCGACTTCTCGCAGAAGATGAACGACGCGCTGGTGCCCTACCTGGCGCTCGTGGTCGGCCTCGCCTTCCTGCTGCTGATGCTGGTCTTCCGCTCCATCCTGGTCCCGCTCAAGGCGGCCCTCGGCTTCCTGCTCTCGGTGGTGGCCGCCCTCGGCGCGGTCGTCGCGGTCTTCCAGTGGGGCTGGCTCGGCTCGGTCTTCGGGGTGGAGCAGACCGGTCCGATCATGAGCATGATGCCGATCTTCATGGTGGGCGTCGTCTTCGGTCTGGCCATGGACTACGAGGTCTTCCTCGTCACCCGCATGCGTGAGGCGTACGTCCACGGCGAGCGCCCGGGCCAGGCCATCGTGACCGGCTTCCAGTACAGCGCGCGGGTGGTCGTGGCGGCCGCCGTCATCATGATCGCGGTGTTCTCGGGCTTCATCGGCGCCAGCGAGCAGATGATCAAGATGATCGGCTTCGGCCTCGCGATCGCCGTCCTCTTCGACGCCTTCGTCGTCCGCATGGCGATCGTCCCGGCGGTGCTCGCGCTGCTCGGCCACAAGGCCTGGTGGCTGCCGCGCTGGCTGGACCGGATGCTGCCCAACGTGGACGTGGAGGGCGAGAGCCTGCGCAAGCACCTCGAAGGTTCGTCCGGGTCCCCGGAGGGCCCGGACAAGGACCGCGAGCTGGTCAACGCCTGACCTGCGGTCCCCGCAGTCCCCGTAGTCCCCGCAGTCCGTCCCCGTACGACCGGCCCCGCACCTGATCCCAGGTGCGGGGCCGGTCCCGTTTTCCTCCGGGCGTTACGCCTGCCGGGTGACGGCGGCGTTCGTACGGCGCAGGAAGCGGCGCAGCGCGGCGATGTCGAACTGGATCACCGCGACGCCCTCGGGGGAGTGGAACTCGACGACCGCCTGGACGCGGCCGCAGGGCCAGACGCGTACGTCGCCGGTGCCGGTCGGTGCCTGGAGGCCTGCTTCGAGGAGGGCCCGGGGGAAGACCCACTCGTTGTCGGTGCCCTCGGGGGAGAGCCCGGCGGGGAAGACGATCCGTACGGCGAGCGGCTCCGCGGCGGCGAAGCGCAGGGCGACGGGGATCTTCCGGAAGAGCGGGTCGTCGCTGATCACGCGGGCGGTGACGCGGTCCTCGACGGCGGCGGCGACGGCTGTGGCGACGGCGGTGGCGGCTGCGGCCGCGGGGGGATTCTCGGCGGTGGCTGACACGACAAGACTCCTCTTATTCGGAACATATGAGTCCGTATTGCCCCCAGCCTCGCACATTCCCACGAATCCGCGCGGAGGTATTTGTGCCGCCGACGCTCTTGCCAACGGTTTGCAATTGGGCACTATTCTTAAGCGGTTAAAGATTTTGTCAGCTCAAGGACCGCAGGAAGCGGAGCAGCCCCATGCATGTGCCCGACGGCTTCATCGACGCCCCCGTCTCCATCGCCGCAGGTGTCGCCGCCGCGGGCGCGGTGGCCGTGAGCCTCCGCGGCGCCCGCCGAGAGCTCGACGAGCGGGCGGCGCCGCTGGCCGGTCTCGTCGCCGCGTTCATCTTCGCCGTCCAGATGCTGAACTTCCCCGTAGCCGCCGGCACCAGCGGACACCTGCTGGGCGGGGCGCTCGCCGCGATCCTGGTGGGCCCCTACACGGGCGTGCTGTGCGTGTCCGTGGTGCTGCTCATGCAGGGCGTCCTGTTCGCCGACGGCGGGCTGACCGCCCTCGGGGTCAACGTCGTGAACATGGCCGTCGTGACCGTGGTCGTCGCGTACGCCGTCTTCCGCGGGCTGCTGAAGCTCCTGCCCGACACCCGGCGCTCGGTCACCGTCGCCGCCTTCGCCGGAGCACTGCTCTCGGTGCCCGGCGCGGCCGTCGCGTTCACCCTCCTGTACGCCCTCGGCGGGACCACCGACGTGCCGCTCGGCAAGGTGTTCACCGCCATGGTCGGCGTGCACGTGCTGATCGGCATCGGCGAGGCCGTGATCACCGCCGCGACCGTGGGCGCCGTCCTGGCCGTACGCCCGGACCTGGTGCACGGCGCGCGCGGGCTGGCCGCGCCGCTGAAGCTGCGCGTCGGCGGCGAGCTGGTCGACGCCCCGCCGGCGGCCGCGGCTCCGGTCGCGGCGCCCGCCGCCGCCCGCTCCACGAAGCCCGTGTGGATCACCGGCCTGGTCACCGCCCTCGTCCTGGCCGGCTTCGTCTCCTTCTACGCCTCCACCAGCCCCGACGGCCTGGAGAAGGTCGCCGCCGACAAGGGCATCGACCGGAACGTCAAGGAACACGCCACCGCCGACTCCCCGCTCGCCGACTACGGCGTCAAGGACGTCGACGACGCCCGCCTCTCCGGCGGCCTCGCCGGGGTCATCGGCGTCGGCGCGACCGTCGCCGTCGGCACCGGGATCTTCTGGACCGTACGCCGCCGGCGCGCGGAAGACCTGACGGCCGCCTCCACCTCCTCGACCGCTTCCACGGCGGTCTGAGATGGGCGCGGGCCACGCCCACAAGCTCTACCGGCACGGACACTCGCCGATCCACGCCCTGCCGCCGCACTGCAAGCTGGCCGCGGCCTTCGCCTTCGTCGTGGTCGTCGTCTCCACACCGCGCGAGGCGGTGTGGGCCTTCGGCCTGTACGCCGTCCTCATCGCGGCCGTCGCGGCCGCGGCCCGGATCCCGGCCGGCTTCCTGCTGCGGCGGTTGCTGATCGAGGTCCCGTTCGTGGCGTTCGCCGTGCTCATGCCCTTCGTGGCGCAGGGCGAGCGGGTGGAGGTGCTCGGCATGTCGCTCAGCGTCTCGGGCCTGTGGGGCGCCTGGAACGTCCTGGCCAAGGGCACGCTCGGGGTCGCCGCGTCCGTCCTGCTCGCCTCGACCACCGAGCTGCGGGCGCTGCTGCTCGGGCTCCAGCGGCTGAAGCTGCCGCCGCTGCTGGTGCAGATCGCCTCCTTCATGATCCGGTACGGCGACGTGATCACCGACGAGCTGCGGCGGATGTCGATCGCCCGGCGCTCGCGCGGGTTCGAGGCCAGCGGGATCCGGCACTGGGGGGTGCTGGCCAAGACAGCCGGAGCCCTGTTCATCCGCTCCTACGAGCGCGGCGAGCGGGTCCACCTCGCGATGGTCAGCCGCGGCTACGCCGGCTCGATGCCGGTGATCGACGAAGTCGTGGCCACCCGCGCCCAGTGGGCGTACGCGGCCGTACTCCCGGCGGCGGCGCTCGCCGTCTGTCTGATGGGATGGACCCTGTGACTCGCTCTGCCTCCCCCTCGGCCACTCCCGCGGCCCCTGCCCCTCCCGCCTCCCTCGAGGTCTCCGGCCTCGCGTACGCCTATCCGGACGGGCACCAGGCCCTCTTCGGCGTGGACCTGACCGTCGGACAGGGCGAACGGGTGGCCCTGCTCGGCCCGAACGGAGCGGGCAAGACCACGCTGGTGCTGCACCTCAACGGCATCCTCGGCGGCGGCGTCGGCACCGTCACGGTGGCCGGGCTGCCGGTCGAGAAGCGGAACTTCGCCGAGGTCCGGCGCCGGGTCGGCATCGTCTTCCAGGACCCGGACGACCAGCTGTTCATGCCGACCGTGCGGGAGGACGTGGCCTTCGGCCCGGCGGCCGCCGGGATGCGGGGCGCGGAGCTGGAGGCGCGGGTCCGGGAGGCGCTGGAGCAGGTGGGCATGGAGGCCTTCGCGGACCGGCCGCCGCACCACCTGTCGTTCGGGCAGCGCCGCCGGGTCGCGGTGGCGACCGTACTGGCCATGCGGCCGGAGATCCTGGTCCTCGACGAGCCCTCGTCCAACCTGGACCCGGCCTCGCGGCGCGAGCTCGCCGACATCCTGCGCTCGCTGGACGTGACGGTGCTGATGGTGACCCACGACCTGCCGTACGCGCTGGAGCTGTGCCCCCGGTCGGTGATCCTGAGCGAGGGGGTCATCGCGGCCGACGGGCGTACGCAGGACCTGCTGTGCGACGAGGAGCTGATGCGGGCGCACCGGCTCGAGCTGCCGTTCGGGTTCGACCCGCGCTCGGTGTCGGTGGCCTAGTCCGTGTCTTTCGGATCAGGCCGGGCCGGAGCGGTGGCATAAGTCCGACCAGGCGATTGTTGGACCGCTCGTGGAGATCCAGGGTGAGGTGACGGCGGGCTTCGAGGCCGTCCGGGACGCTTTCGTACGCAACTTCGAGGTGCTCGGGGACCGGGGCGCGGCCGTGGCCGTGTACCGGGACGGCCGGAAGGTCGTGGACCTGTGGGCGGGCCCGAAGGACGTCGAGGGCGGCGAGGGCGGCGACGCCGGCGCCGGCGAGCCATGGGCGGCCGGCACCGCGCAGGTGGTGCGCTCGGCCACCAAGGGCGTGGCCGCCGTCGTACCGCTGCTGCTGCACCAGCGGGGGCTGCTGGACCTGGACGCCCCGGTGGGGGCGTACTGGCCGGAGTTCAAGGCGGGCGGCAAGGAGCGGGCGCGGGTACGGGACCTGCTCGCGCACCGGGCGGCCGTACCGGCGCTGGACGCGCCGCTGACGCCGTCGGAGGCCGCGGACGGGATTTCGGGGGCGCGTGCGGTCGCCGGGCAGCGGGCCTTCTGGGAGCCGGGTTCCGCGCACGGCTACCACGCGCAGACGTACAGCTGGCTGCTGTCGGAGCTGGTGCTGCGGGTGACCGGGGCCTCGCTGGGCCAGTGGCTGGCGCAGGAGGTCACGGGCCCGCGGGGGCTGGAGTTCTGGATCGGCCTGCCGGCGGGGGAGACGGGGCGCGTGGGCCGGGTGGGGCCGGTGGAGCCGCCGTCCGGGATGGCGGGGGGACTCAAGACGCGTCCGCGGAGAAACGTTTCGGATGCCTGGGCGGACCCGTCCTCGCTGACCCGGCAGGCGTTCGCGGCGATCACTCCGCTGCCGGACGAGAACGACCCGGAGTTCCGGGCGGCGGAACTCCCGGCTTCGGCGGGCATCGGCACGGCGCGCGGCCTGGCGGGCGTGTACGCGGCGCTGCTGGGCGACACGCAGGACGGCGCGGGGCTGTTCACCCCGCAGACGCGCCGGCTGGCGGGTACGGAGCTGTCGTCCGGGCCGGACCGGGTCCTGGTGGTCAACACGCGGTTCGGCCCGGGCTACATGCTGCACAGCCCGGCGTCGCCGCTGCTGTCGGCGGGGTCGTTCGGGCATCCGGGGCGCGGCGGGTCCCTGGGCTTCGCGGACCCGGAGGCGGGCGTCGCCTTCGGCTACGTGACGAACGCCCACGCCAAGTCGGTCACCGCCGACCCCCGGGCCCAGTCCCTGCTCCGCGCCGTCCGCGCCTCGCTCTGACCGCTCCGGGGCCCCGCGCCTCGAACTCCCCCCAGAGGGGGGGGAGTCCCGGGCGGTGCCGGCATGCGCTCGGCGGACGGAGTTCGCCGCAGCGGCCCGAAGCCCGGGAGGCGCCCCGGCGCCGAGCGGTGCGAGCGTCGCGTCAGGAGGAGGAGGAGGCGTTCAGGACCGTCGCCACCATGGGGCCCGCCGCGTCGCCGCCGTGGCCGCCCGCCTCGACCATCGCCGCCGCGGCCACGTCTCCGCTGTAGCCCGTGAACCAGCTGTCCGGGCTGCCCGCGCCGTCGACCTCCGCCGAGCCGGTCTTCGCTCCCTTGTCGGAGCCGCCCACCGAGCTCATCGCCTGCGCCGCCGTGCCGCTGGTCGCCGTCAGCTTCATCATCCGCACCAGCTGCTGCTGGACCGACGGCTTCATCTGCCGCGCCGCCTGCGCGATCGGCCGGCCGTCGAGCTCCGGCGAGACGAGCAGGGGCTGGTGGAAGACCCCGCTGCGCGCGGTGGCCGTGAACGAGGCGACGTTCAGCGGGTTCATGGTGATCCGGCCCTGCCCGATGTACTCGGCGGCCGCCTCCGCGCCCTTCGCCTCCGGCACCTGGCCGTCCGTCGAGCGGATGCCCGTCTTCCAGTTGTCCAGCCCGAGGCCGAAGACCTCCCGGGCCTCCTTCGCGAGCGCCGCGTCGTCGTCGACGTTGTCGATCTGCTTGATGAAGGCGGTGTTGCAGGACTTGGCGAAGCTGGTCGCGAAGTTCGCGCCCGGCAGTTCGAAGTTGTTCAGGTTGTGGAAGGAGCGGCCGCCCCAGGAGGCCTCCTTGGTGCACTCCGCCGGCCGGTCGGCCGCCGCCTGGCCCCGGTCGATCAGCATCGCCGCCGTCACGACCTTCATCGTCGAGCCGGGCGCCCGCCGCCCCTCCATCGCCGCGTTGAAGCCGTCCTTGCGGTTGTTGGCGACGGCCAGGATGTGCCCGTTGCCCGTCTGGACGGCGACCACCGAGGACTCCGGGTACTTGGCGACGGCCTTCTCGGCCGCCGCCTGCACCTTGGCGTCCAGGTACGTCTTCAGCGTGCTCGGCTCCCCCTCCGCCAGCGTCAGCAGGGTCCGCTTCGGAGCGTCCTGCGCGGCCGGCTCGATCCACAGCTCGGCCCCGGTCTTGCCGCCCAGCTTCCCGCCGTACGTCTGGCGCAGCTGGTCGAGGACCTGCCGCAGCGACGGGTACTTCTCGGCGCTGAGCTCCTCGCCATTGCGGTCCACGGCCTTGACCGGCGGGGCCGCGGGCGCGCCCGCGCGCAGCTTCTCGTCCTTCTGCAACTGCGGGTGGATCACCGACGGCTGCCAGTCGACGAGCGGCTTCCCGCTGGTCAGCCCGCGTACGACGGTCAGCTTGGACTCGTACGCGAGCGGCTTGGTGGCGCCCTCGTAGGTGATCTCCGCGGCGACGGCGAACGGGATGGTCGTGCCCGTCTGCGTCCCCGGAGTGATCACGGCCTTGGACACGTACGCCTTGGCCCGGTAGTCGGCCACGGCGCTCTGCGCGGCCTGCACGTTGTTCGTCAACTCGGCTGCCGCATGCGCGTCCCCGGCCGCCCATGCGGCGAAGAAGGCCTTCGCGGTCTGCGCGGCCTCCTTGTCCGTGACCGGCCCGCTGCCCTTCCCGGCCGCGGCGGTGGTCTCGCCGCCCTTGCCGCCGTCCTTGCCGTCGCCGTCCCCGACCAGCGCGTACACCCCGTACCCGGCCCCGCCGAGCATCGCGAGGAACACCCCGCCGACGATGGCCCCCTTCGTCGCCCCGTTCACGTACGTTCCTCCCCAGATCCCCGTATTCTCTGAACGCGTTCAAAGAACCTCTGGTGCGGACCTTACTCTGTGCAAACGGGGCACGTACAGCTTGTTACCAGACCGGAACAACCGGCCGGTCAGTTGACCGCCACCTTGGTTCCGTCGGGGAGCACACACCAGGTTCCGCCGTAGGGCTGGCTCGTCACCGTTCCGCCCTGGTCCGTGCACTCCGCGGACGTGATGGTCGGGGCCGCCGCCTGGGCCGTCGCGGCACCGAGGGCGCTCGCGCCGGCCAGGGTCGCCGTGGCGAGAGCGAGGCCGAGCAGTCGTCGTATGCGCATGGCTCTTCACCTCCTTCTTCCAGCATGGGCACGGCCCGCCACCCCCGCGAACGGTGACGGGCCGTGCCCATGCGGACCCCGCGGCGCCTAGACCCAGCTGTCCAGCCACATGCGGCCGCGCCAGGAGTCCATCGGGAGCGTCTGGCCCGTGTAGATCGGCCAGAAATAGATGAAGTTCCAGATGATCAGGAGGACCAGCACGCCCGCCGCGATCGCGCCCAGCGCGCGCCTGCGTTCCGACGAGCCCGCCGGGCCCAGCAGGGCGCCGATCATCATCGCCACCGCCAGACACAGGTACGGGACGAAGACCACCGCGTAGAAGAAGAAGATGGTCCGCTCCTGGTAGTTGAACCAGGGCAGCAGGCCCGCACCCAGCGCGCACGCGATCGCGCCCGCCCGCCAGTCGCGGCGGAAGAACCACCGCCACAGCACGTACAGCAGCGCGAAGCAGCCCGCCCACCACAGCAGCGGGGTGCCCAGGGCCAGCACCTCGCGGGCGCACTTGCCCGCCTCCGTCGCCGGGCAGCCGTCCGTCCCCGGGTCGGGGGACTCGTAGAAATAGGAGACGGGCCGGCCCAGGACCAGCCAGCTCCACGGGTTCGACTCGTACGTGTGTCCCGAGGTCAGGCCGACGTGGAACTTGTAGACCTCGGTCTCGTAGTGCCACAGGCTGCGCAGCCACTCCGGCAGGAACGACAGCGAACTGCCCTGGTCGTTCTTGGCCGCCCAGTCGCGGAAGTAACCGCCCTTGCCGTTGTCGGGGGACAGGATCCAGCCGGTCCACGAGGCCAGGTACACCGCGATCGCCACCGGCACCGTCGACAGGAAGCCCGGCAGCGCGTCACGGCGCAGCATCGCCGCGTACGGGGCGCCCGCCCCGGCGGTGCGGCGCGCGGCCGCGTCCCACAGGACGGTCAGCACGCCGAAGAACGCCAGCACGATCAGGCCGTTCCACTTCGTGCCGAACGCCAGGCCCAGACAGACGCCCGCCAGGATCCGGTACGGGCGCCAGCCCAGGCGCAGCGTCTCGGCGACGGTGACGTCCGGGCGGGTGCGCCCCTCCTCGTCCACCGGCAGCGCGTCCGCGAGTCTGGCCCGCGCCCGGTCCCGGTCGACGAGCAGCGCCCCGAAGGCGCCCAGCACGAAGAACATCAGCACCAGGTCGAGCAGCGCGGTCCGGCTCATCACCAGGTGCAGGCCGTCCACCGCGAGCAGCGCGCCCGCGAGGCAGCCCAGGAAGGTGGAGCGGAACAGGCGGCGCCCGATCCGGCACAGCATCAGCACCGACAGCGTGCCGAGCACCGCCGTCATGAACCGCCAGCCGAACGGGGTGAAGCCGAACATCCACTCGCCGAGCCCGATGACCCACTTGCCGACCGGCGGGTGCACGACGTACCCGGGGTCCAGCGGGACGGAGATCCCGTCGGGGTTGGCGAGGATCGACTTGTCGATGTCCTTCGGCCAGCTCGCCTCGTAGCCCTGCCGGATCGTGGCCCAGGCGTCCTTGGCGTAATACGTCTCGTCGAATATCACCGCCTTCGGGCTGCCCAGGTGCACGAAGCGCAGCACCCCGGCCACCAGCGCCACCAGCACCGGCCCGGCCCACGCCAGCACGCGCTGCCAGGTGCCCACCGCGGAGGGCGGGACCCCGAGCGCCGTCCACAGCTGCGCGGAGGGCCGGGCGTACGGGGGCACCAGGCGGGCGCGGAGGTCCGGACTCGGGGCGTCCGCGCGCCCGGGGCCCGCGCGCCGGGCGGCGGCGTCGGCGGGCGGCGCGTAGCCGAAGCTGCGCAGGCGGCGCAGCCAGGTGGACGGCTGGTCTACGCGCCCCGCCGGAGGGGCGGGCGGGGCCCCCGCGGGGCTGGGCGGCGGCGTCGCGGTACTGGTCACCGGGTCATCGTAGGGAACGCAGCTGTGCGAACCCCAGTGCCGGGGACCGTCGGTGCGTGTGCCGGGTGGGACGGACGACCTGAGCCCGTGGGAGGGATGACGTGTGCCGGGTGGGACGGCTGAGAGGATGGGCGGGTGACGACTGACCAGCCCACCGGCTCCGAAACCCCCTCCTCGGCCCTCTCCTCGACCTCCTCCTCGACCTCCTCCTCCGCGGGCGTGCTCGTGCTCGCCGGCACCCCGATCGGCGATCTCGCCGACGCCCCGCCGCGGCTCGCGGCCGAGCTGGAGCGGGCCGACGTGGTCGCCGCCGAGGACACCCGGCGGCTGCGCCGGCTGACCCAGGGGCTCGGCGTGCACACCACCGGGCGCGTCGTCTCGTACTTCGAGGGCAACGAATCGGCGCGCACCCCGGAGCTGGTCGAGGCGCTGGAGCAGGGCAAGCGCGTGCTGCTGGTGACCGACGCCGGCATGCCGTCCGTCTCCGACCCCGGCTACCGCCTGGTCGCCGCCGCCGTCGAGAAGGACATCAAGGTCACCGCCGTGCCCGGGCCGTCCGCGGTGCTCACCGCGCTCGCCCTGTCGGGGCTGCCGGTGGACCGCTTCTGCTTCGAGGGGTTCCTGCCGCGCAAGGCGGGCGAGCGCCTCGGCCGGCTCCGCGAGGTCGAGGGCGAACGCCGCACGCTCGTCTACTTCGAGGCTCCGCACCGGCTCGACGACACCCTCGCCGCGATGGCCGAGGTCTTCGGCGCCGACCGGCGGGCCGCCGTGTGCCGCGAGCTGACCAAGACGTACGAGGAGGTCAAGCGCGGCGGGCTCGGCGAGCTGGCGGCCTGGGCCGCCGAGGGCGTGCGCGGCGAGATCACCGTCGTCGTGGAGGGCGCACCGGCGGCCCGGCCCGGCGACGTGGACGCCGAGGAGCTGGTGCGCAGGGTGCGCGTGCGCGAGGAGGCCGGGGAGCGTCGAAAAGAAGCCATCGCGGCGGTCGCGGCCGAGGCGGGAGTACCCAAGCGGGAGGTCTTCGACGCGGTCGTCGCGGCAAAGAATGCGGCTCAAAAGATGCTGTAAGACGGTAAAGAGCTAACCTGAAAAGCAAAGCTCAGACCGCGCACCGGGCGTCTTGGGGCATGACTCGCCCAAAGACCGTCCAACAGTAGACAGGGCCTGATGCGCTCCCGCCTGAAGAGGCGTCCACTGGCAATGGCACCAGTGGAACAAGAGGAGCTGGCATGAGTGAGATCGCAGACACCTCGGTACCCGTACCCGCGCCCGCAGTGGCCGTACCCGTCTCCGTGCCGAAGCCTGGTGTGCACACCGTGCACGAGGCGTACTCCTTCGCGTGCATGAAGTGCGGCTACGCCTGGGAGCAGGGCTACGAGATCGAGCACCACGTCGACGGCAACGGCCAGCCCTTCATCATCTACACCGTCCAGGGCGAGCGGGTCCCTTCCCCGCTCTCGAACCCGACCTGCCACAACTGTGACGGGCACGTGGTGCGGATCATGCGCGAAGGCCAGGTGTCCTCGGTGCTCGGCACGATCGACAAGCTCTACCACCACCGCATCTCGCCCGGGATCGCCGGCCCGGTGCCGGCCGGCGCGAACGTCCCGCGGGCCCCGAAGCAGCGCAAGGCCCCCCAGCGCGGCGCCCCCGGGCACGTCCCGGCGGACGAGGCCGGGGAGCGCGGGGGCTGGCTCTCCCGGCTGATGAGGCGCCTGCGCCGGTCGTGAGGACCCGGTCATAAGATCGGCCCCATGAGCACTGCCGCCAACGCCTCCAAGGACGCCTCCAAGGACACCCCGCCGCCGCTGCCCGAACCCCTCCGGGTGGCGGTGGCGGACTCCCACACCCACCTGGACATGCAGCGCGGCACCGTCGAGGAGGGCCTCGCCAAGGCCGCCTCGGTCGGCGTGACCACCGTCGTCCAGGTCGGCTGCGACGTGAAGGGGTCCCGCTGGGCGGCCGAGACCGCCGCCGCGTACGAGAACGTCCACGCGGCCGTCGCCCTTCACCCGAACGAAGCACCCCGCATCGTGCTCGGCGACCCCGACGGCTGGTCCCGGCAGGGGGCCCGGCCCGGCGGCGGCGAGGCCGCGCTCGACGAGGCGCTGGCCGAGATCGAGGAGCTCGCGAAGCTCGCGCACGTCAAGGCCGTCGGCGAGACCGGGCTGGACTACTTCCGCACCGGACCCGACGGAATGGCCGCACAGGAGCGTTCCTTCCGCGCCCACATCGAGATCGCGAAGCGTCGGGACAAGGCCCTGGTCATCCACGACCGCGAGGCCCACGCCGACGTCCTGCGCATCCTGCGCGAGGAGGGCGCGCCCGAGCGCACCGTCTTCCACTGCTACTCCGGTGACGCCGAGATGGCGCGCGAGTGCGCCGCCGCCGGGTACTACATGTCGTTCGCCGGGACCGTCACCTTCAAGAACGCCACGCCGCTGCGCGAGGCCCTCGCCGCGGCCCCGCAGGAACTGGTGCTCGTCGAGACCGACGCCCCGTACCTCACCCCGGCGCCGTACCGCGGACGGCCCAACGCGCCTTACCTCATTCCGCTGACGGTACGGGCGATGGCGGCCGTGCGCGGGATCGGCGAGGACGCGATGGCAACCGCCCTGGCGGCGAACACGGCCCGCGCCTTCGACTACTGAGGACGGCCCCGCCCGGCCCGGCCGTGCGACACGCAGGGTAGCCGTCCGACTTTGGTGAGTGATGGACGTCCGCTAAGGTGCCGTGCCCGAACCGATGGGGCCGGACCAGTGGAGCGAGCGTCGTGAGCGAGAGTCCTTTCGCCGGGGTGTACGGGTACAAGGCCGTCTCCCCGGACCCCGAGCCCGCCGCGGTGCCCGCCCCGCGCACCGGGGACCGCCGGGCCGCCCGGCGCCGCAAGAGCGCCGAGGCCGTAGCCGTGCCCGTAGCCGTGCCCGTAGCCGTGCCCGTAGCCGTGCCCGCAGCCGTGCCCGCCGCCCCGACCGGACGGCGCCGGGGCGCGCCCGCCGGGGGCACGGACCTCGCGGCCCCCGCCGGCCCCGGCCCCGGAGCGGGCCCCGGACCCGGCACGGGCCGCCGCCGCAGCCCGGACCCCGGCCCCGGCGCCCCAAGCGCCGGAGCCCCCACCGGGCGGCGGCGCCGCAGCGCCCCCGCCGGGACGGTCACGGTCCAGGGCAGCTGGCGGCGGATCGTCCCGCAGGCCCTGGTCGTCGCCTTCCTGGCCGGCGGCACCACGGCCTTCGTCGCCGCCGACAAGTCCGTACGGCTCACCGTGGACGGAGAGCCCCGGACCCTGCACACCTTCGCGGACGACATCGGCGAACTCCTCGCCGCCGAAGGCCTCGGCGTCGGCCCCCACGACCTCGTCGCCCCCGCCCGCACCGAGGCCCTCGACGACGGCGACGAGATCGTCGTCCGCTACGGCCGCCCCCTCCACCTGACCCTCGACGGACAGAGCCGCCAGGTGTGGACCACCGCCGACACCGTCGAGGGGGCGCTGCGCCAGTTCGGCGTCCGCGTCGAGGGCGCCTACCTCTCCGCCCTCCGCACCGCCCCCGTGCCCCGGGCCGGGCTCACCCTCTCCGTCCGCACCGAGCGCAGCGTCACGTTCATGGCGGACGGCCGCGAGACCACCATCCGCACCAACGCCGCCACCGTCCAGGAGGCCCTCGGCCAGGCCGGGATCACCCTCCAGGGCCAGGACACCACCTCGGTCCCGCCCGACTCCTTCCCGCGCGACGGCCAGACCGTCACCGTGCTCCGCATCACCGGCACCCGCGAGGTCCGCGAGGAGCGCATCCCGTACGAGATCGAGCGGACCGAGGACGACGGCCTGTTCGCCGGCACCGAGGTCGTCGAGCGGGCGGGCCGGCCCGGAGCGCGCCGGGTCACGTACGTCCTGCGCACGGTCAACGGGGTCCGCCAGACGCCCCGCAAGGTCGCCGAGGAGACGGTCCGCGAGCCCGTCACCCAGCTCGTCAAGGTCGGTACGAGGCCGCTGCCGGCCTCCGTGGCCGGAGCCGACGGCCTCGACTGGGCGGCACTGGCCCAGTGCGAGTCAGGCGGCCGCCCCTCCGCCACCGACGCCTCGGGCACGTACGGCGGCCTCTACCAGTTCGACGTCCGCACCTGGCAGAGCCTCGGCGGCTCCGGCCGCCCCCAGGACGCCCCGGGCCAGGAACAGACGTACCGGGCGAAGAAGCTCTACGTACAACGGGGCGCGACCCCGTGGCCCCACTGCGGCCGTAGGCTTTACCGGTGAGCACCGCAGAGCAGCAGCCCGAGAGTACGACCAGCACGACCTCCGACGCCCTTCTCGGACCGGCAGACATCCGTGAGCTGGCCGCCGTACTCGGCGTACGGCCGACGAAGCAGAAGGGGCAGAACTTCGTCATCGACGCCAACACGGTGCGCCGCATCGTGCGCACCGCCGAGGTACGGCCCGACGACGTCGTCGTCGAGGTCGGGCCGGGGCTGGGGTCGCTGACGCTCGCGCTGCTGGAGGCCGCCGACCGGGTCACCGCCGTCGAGATCGACGACGTCCTGGCCGCGGCGCTGCCCGCCACCATCGAGGCGCGGATGCCGCAGCGCAAGGACCGCTTCGCGCTGGTGCACTCCGACGCGATGCTGGTGGAGGAGCTGCCCGGGCCGGCGCCGACCGCGCTCGTCGCGAACCTGCCGTACAACGTGGCCGTGCCGGTGCTGCTGACCATGCTGGACCGGTTCCCGACCATCGAGCGCACGCTGGTGATGGTGCAGGCCGAGGTCGCCGACCGGCTGGCCGCCAAGCCGGGCAACAAGGTGTACGGGGTGCCGTCGGTCAAGGCGAACTGGTACGCGGACGTGAAGCGGGCCGGGTCCATCGGCCGCAACGTGTTCTGGCCCGCCCCGAACGTGGACTCGGGCCTGGTCTCGCTGGTGCGGCGGGCCGAGCCGATCAAGACCACCGCCACGAAGGCCGAGGTCTTCGCCGTCGTGGACGCGGCCTTCGCACAGCGCCGCAAGACGCTGCGCGCCGCGCTGGCCGGCTGGGCCGGCTCCGCGGCGGGCGCCGAGCAGGCGCTGGTCGCCGCCGGGGTGTCCCCGCAGGCGCGCGGGGAGTCCCTGACGGTGGAGGAGTTCGCCGCGATCGCCGAGCACAAGCCCGCGGCCGAGAGGCCCGCGCTGTGAGCATGCCGAAGAGCGTGACCGTACGGGTCCCCGCCAAGGTCAACGTGCAGCTCGCGGTGGGCGCGGCCCGGGCGGACGGGTTCCACGACCTGGCCAACGTCTTCCTCGCCGTGTCGCTGTACGACGAGGTGACGGTCACCGCGGCCGACACCCTCACCGTCACCTGCGCGGGCCCGGACGCGGACCAGGTCCCGCTGGACCGTACGAACCTGGCGGCGCGGGCGGCGGAGGTCCTCGCGGCCCGCCACGGCCTGTCCGACGCCGTCCACCTCCACATCGCGAAGAACATCCCGGTGGCCGGGGGCATGGCGGGCGGCAGCGCCGACGGCGCCGGCGCCCTGCTGGCCTGCGACGCCCTGTGGGGCCTGGACACGCCGCGCGACGAGCTCCTGAAGATGTGCGCGGAACTCGGCAGCGACGTGCCGTTCAGCCTGGTCGGCGGGGCGGCGCTCGGCACCGGGCGCGGGGAGCTCCTCACCCCGGTCGAGGCGGGCACCTTCCACTGGGTGTTCGCGGTGGCCGACGGCGGGCTGTCGACGCCGGCGGTGTTCCGCGAGTTCGACCGCCTGGCCGAGGGCCGGACCGTCCCGGTCCCGCAGGCCTCGCCGGCGCTGCTCGCCGCCCTCGCCTCGGGGGACCCGGACGCCCTGGGCGCGACCCTGGCCAACGACCTCCAGCCGGCGGCGCTGTCGCTGCGCCCGCAGCTGGCCGCGACGCTGGAGGCGGGCACCTCGGCCGGAGCCCTGGCCGCGCTGGTCTCCGGCTCCGGCCCGACGACGGCGTTCCTGGTCCGCGACCCGGAATCCGCGCTCAAGGTGGCCGCGGCCCTCGAAGCGTCGGGCACCTGCCGCACGACCCGTACGGCCACCAGCCCGGCCCCGGGGGCCACGGTCCTGGCGTCCTGACGCCCCCTGGTACCCAGGGCGAAGTGAGTATCCGCGCTCTGTTCCCGCCCGGGTCCCGGGCGGGAACGTGCACCCATGGGATACGCCGCACACACCGCCAAGGACCTCGCCGAGGCCACCCCCGACAGCCGGGACCGGTACGTCGACCTGCTGCGGGTCGCCTCGCTCGGGACCGTGCTCCTCGGGCACTGGCTGATGGCCGCCGTCAGCAGCGACGGCATAGGCAACCTGCTCGCCCTCGTGCCCGCGCTCCAAGTGCTCACCTGGGGCCTGCAGATCATGCCGGTGTTCTTCTTCGTCGGCGGGTTCTCGCACGCCCTGTCGTACCGGTCCCTGGTCCGGCGCGCCGACGGGCGGCCCGTCTACGCCGCCTTCCTGCGGGCCCGCCTCCACCGGCTGCTGCGGCCCACCCTCGTCTTCGTCCTCCTCTGGACCGCCGGGGCACTCGCCGTACAGCTCGCCGGCGGCGGGGAGGGGAAGCTGACCGGGGCCGCCCTGCGGCTGGTCACCCAGCCCCTGTGGTTCATCGGGATCTACCTCGCCATGGTCGCGTTCACCCCGGCCATGCTGAAGCTCCACCAGCGGTGGGGCTGGGGGGCCTTCGCCCTGGCGGCCGGGTCCGCGGCCGCCGTCGACGTACTGCGCTTCGCGCTCACCGTCCCGTACGTCGAGTTCCTGAACTTCGCGTTCGTCTGGCTCGCCGTCCACCAGCTCGGCTTCCTGCGCGCCGACGGCCGGATCACCCGGCCCGGGCTGCTCGCCGCCGCCGGGCTGACCGGCGCCGTGCTGCTCGTCGCGTACGGGCCGTACCCGCTGTCCATGGTCGGGATGCCGGGCGAGAAGGTGTCCAACATGGCCCCGCCCACCCTCGCCCTGCTGGCGCACGGGACGTGGCTCGTCGGAGCCGTGGAGCTGCTCAAGAGGCCGGCCGCCGCCCTGCTCGCCCGGCCCCGGGTCTGGCGCTCCGTCGTCGCCGCCAACGGGATCGCCATGACCGCCTTCCTCTGGCACCTCACCGCCATGCTCGCCGTGTACGCCGCCCAGCTCGGCCTCGGCCTGCGCCTGCCCGAGCCCGCCACCGCCGCCTGGTGGGCCCAGGTGCCCGTCCGGCTGTCGGCCGCCGCCGCGCTGACCGGCGTACTGGTCGCCGTCTTCCGCCGCTTCGAGGCGCCCGGCCGCGGCGGCGTCCGCCCCGGATCCGGACCCGGCGCCGCCCTCGGCATCACCCTGTGCCTGCTCGGCGTCCTCGGCCTGTCGATGACCGGGCTCGGCGGCCTGCTGGAGGGGCACAGCGCCACCCTGATCGCCTTCCCGGTCACCGCGCCCGCCGCCATCGGCATGGCTCTGGGAGGCTGGCTCCTGGTGGAGCGCCCGGCGTCGGCTCGGAGGGTTAGGCTGAGGGGCTGATCCACACCCTTCCCTGGAGCGCGTCTGATGGCCGTCAATCTGGTCAATGTCGAGGCAGTCGGCAAGGTGTACGGAACCCGTGCCCTGCTCGACGGCATCTCCCTCGGCGTGTCCGAGGGAGACCGGATCGGTGTCGTGGGCCGCAACGGCGACGGCAAGACCACCCTCATCCGCATGCTCGCCAAGCTGGAGGAGCCCGACACCGGACGGGTCACCCAGAGCGGCGGCCTGCGCATGGGCGTCCTCACCCAGCACGACTCCCTCGACCCCGCGGCGACCATCCGCCACGAGATCATCCGGGACATGGCCGACCACGAGTGGGCCGGCAACGCCAAGATCCGCGACGTGCTCACCGGACTCTTCGGCGGCCTCGACCTCCCCGGCTTCGGCCAGGGCCTCGACACCGTCATCGGGCCGCTCTCCGGCGGCGAGCGCCGGCGCATCGCGCTCGCCCAGCTGCTCATCGCCGACCAGGACCTCCTCGTCCTCGACGAGCCCACCAACCACCTCGACGTCGAGGGCATCTCCTGGCTGGCCAAGCACCTCCAGGAGCGCCGCTCCGCGCTCGTCTGCGTCACCCACGACCGCTGGTTCCTCGACCAGGTCTGCACCCGCATGTGGGACGTCCAGCGCGGCTCCGTCTACGAGTACGAGGGCGGCTACAGCGACTACGTCTTCGCCCGCGCCGAGCGCGAGCGCATCGCCGCCACCGAGGAGTCCAAGCGGCAGAACCTGATGCGCAAGGAGCTGGCCTGGCTGCGCCGCGGCGCCCCGGCCCGGACCTCCAAGCCGCGCTACCGCATCGAGGCCGCCAACGAGCTCATCGCCGACGTGCCGCCGCCGCGCGACAAGTCCGAGCTGATGCGCTTCGCCAACGCCCGCCTCGGCAAGACGGTGTTCGACCTGGAGAACGTCAGCGTCCAGGCCGGTCCGAAGGTCCTGCTCAAGCACCTCACCTGGCACCTGGGCCCCGGCGACCGCATCGGCCTCGTCGGCGTCAACGGCGCGGGCAAGACCTCGCTGCTGCGCGCGCTCGCGGAGGCGGCCCGTACGCAGGGCGACGTGCAGCCGGCCGCCGGGTCCGTCACCGTCGGCAAGACGGTCAAGCTGGCGTACCTCTCCCAGGAGGTCGGCGAACTCGACCCGTCCCTGCGGGTCCTGGAGGCCGTACAGCGCGTCCGTGACCGGGTGGACCTCGGCAAGGGCCGCGAGATGACGGCCGGTCAGCTGTGCGAGCAGTTCGGCTTCACGAAGGAGAAGCAGTGGACGCCCGTCGGCGACCTCTCGGGTGGTGAGCGGCGCCGGCTGCAGATCCTGCGGCTGCTGATGGACGAGCCCAACGTGCTCTTCCTCGACGAGCCCACCAACGACCTCGACATCGAAACCCTGACCCAGCTGGAGGACCTCCTCGACGGCTGGCCGGGCTCGATGATCGTCATCTCCCACGACCGGTTCTTCATCGAGCGCACCACCGACACGGTGATGGCCCTGCTGGGCGACGCGAGCCTGCGGATGCTGCCGCGCGGCCTGGACGAGTACCTGGAGCGGCGGCAGCGGATGATCGAGGCGGCCGCCCCGGCCCCCGCCCCGGTCGCCGCCAAGTCCTCGGCTTCCGGGGACTCCCGCGCGGCGAAGAAGGAGCTGCAGAAGATCGAGCGGCAGCTCAACAAGATGTCGGACCGCGAGACGAACCTGCACGCGCAGATCGCCGAGAACGCCACCGACTTCGACAAGGTCGCCAAGCTCGACGCCGAGCTGCGTGAACTCATCGCGGACCGGGACGAATTGGAGATGCGCTGGCTGGAGCTGGCCGAGGACGCCTAGATTCCGTCAGCCGAAGGCGTCAACTGACCGGATAACGGCGTTGTCACGGGCCGGTCCTCCCTTGGGAACAGGGGCCGGACCGGCCCGATGTAAGCGCGATGTCAGTGATAGAAAGGTCATCCCCCTACGCCACCCGACGCCGAAGGTATGCGCTGATGACCGAGCCGCCCCAGCCGCCGAACCAGCCGCCGACACCTTCCGGTTACGGTCACCTGCCCGGTCCGCCGCAGCCCGGGTACGGGTACCCGCAGCAGGGTGAGAACCCGTACGCGCAGCAGCCCCCGACGCAGCCCATGCAACCCGCGCAGCCGATGCCGCACCAGCCCGTGCCGCAGCAGGGCCACTTCCCGCCGCCGCCCGGCATGCCCACCGTCGGTGTGCACCCGGCCGGTGGCGCGCCGCAGCCGCCGAAGAAGAAGACGGCCGTCATCGTCGCCGCGGCCGTCGCCGGCGTGCTCGTCCTCGGCACCGGCGGGTACTTCGCCTTCTTCGACGGCGGGGACGAGGACCCGAAGAAGCCCGTCGCACAGAGCTCCGCGCCCGCCGACGGCAAGCCCTCCACCGAACCGGACAAGGGCGACGGCAGCGGCAACGGCTCCCAGGGGGCCGAGGACCTCAACGCGGGCCGCAAGCAGGGTGAGGACAAGGTCCTCTGGCTCAAGACCACCAAGATCGACGGACCCGGCATGGGCGTGGTGGCCGAGGGCCAGTGGGTCGTCGGCGACACCGTCGTCAAGAGCGTCTGGAAGACCCTCACCGCGTACGGGGTCACGGACGGCAAGCAGAAGTGGACGCTCGCGTTCCCCACCCCGATCTGCGCCGTCACCCGCCAGACCGCCGCCGAGGCCAAGACCGTCGTCATGGTCAGGGACGGCGACGGCGACTCCGCGACCTGCAACCAGATGAAGCAGGTCGACCTCAAGGCGGGCAAGGAAGGCTGGACGAAGGAGGTTCCCAAGGAGGGCCTCTTCGACATCATGACCAGCCCCACCGTCGGCATCACCGGCGACACCGTCGCCATCAGCCGCAGCGGCACCGCCAGCGCCTTCAAGGTCAGCACCGGCGACAAGCTCTTCGGCAGCGCCAACGCCGAGGGCTGCAAGCCCGACTCGTACGTGGTGAACAAGGGCAAGATGATCGCCATCTCGACCTGCTACGACGACGACCTCTCCAGCGAGGTCTCCGACGCCGACCCGGTCACCGGCAAGAAAACCTGGACCTTCAAACTGCCGGCCAAGTACAAGGTCGGCGCCGTCTACTCGCTGGACCCCCTCGTCCTCGACATCGGCAACCAGGAGAAGAAGGAACGCGCCATCGTGGTCCTCGGACCCGACGGGAAGCAGCGCGCCACCGTCAGCGGCGAGGGCAACTTCGCCACCGAGTGCAACAACGGCATCTTCCACTCCGTAGAGGTCTGCTCCCACACCGCCGTGGACGGGAACACCCTCTACCTGCCGACCGTCGCGGAGTCCGGCAAGGCCAACGAGGTCGTCGCCTTCGACCTGGACACCGGCAAGGCCAAGTGGCGCACCCCGGCCGGGGAGGGCCGCACCCTCACTCCGCTGGGGGCGGCGAACGGGCAGCTGGTCGCCTACCGCAAGGCCAAGGGCGACCAGGGCGGCGAGGTCGTCTCGATCCCGGCCGCCGGCGGCACGCCCACCGCGCTCCTGCGCAACCCGTCAGGAGCCGCCGCCCCGATCGAGCGCGGCTTCTACAACCCGCTGACCGACTACGTGGACGGCCGGTTCTTCATCGGCGTCACCATGCTTTCCGCCAAGGGCACGGACGAGAAGCTCCTGATGGTCTTCGGCAAGTGAACGAGTCCACCGAGCCGCCCACCGAGAGGCAGTAGCAAGCGATGAGTACCCCGCCGCCCCCCAACCAGCCGCCCGCCGGCGGCTTCGGAGCGCCGCAGGAGCCCGCACCCGGGGGCTTCGGAGCGCCGCCGCCGGTGCCGCCCGCGCCGCCGGCCGCCCCGCAGCCGCCGCCGATGCCGCCGACCGCGCCGCAGCAGCCGCCCGTACCGCCGGCAGCGCCCACCGCGCCGGCAGCGCCCGGCGTACCCGCGCAGGGGCAGCCGGCGTACGGCTATCCCCAGCAGGGGTACGGCTACCCGCAGCAGCAGCCCCCCGCCGGCGCCGAGGCCCCGCCGTCCTACGGCGCGCCCACGGCCCCGATGTACGCGGCCCAGCCCCCGGCCCCGGCCGGCGCGGGCGGCGGCGGCAACGACAAGCGCACCCAGCTGATGATCGTCGGCGCGGCCCTGCTCGCCATCGTCCTGATCATCGCGGGCGGCTTCTGGTACGTCTCCGGCGAGGACGGCGGCGGCGACCGGCAGCCGACCGCGAACGGCACCACCGGCGGCGACAAGCCCGGCCCCGGCACCCCCGGTTCGGAGAAGGCGCCCGCCAACACCAAGTCGAAGCCGCTGTTCAACCAGCCGAACCCGACGCCGGAAGAGGTCGTCACCGTCGCGGGCTCCTGGCTCACCGACTCGACGTACATCAAGTCGGACGTGGCGAAGGTCGTCGGCTACAACACCGTCGACGGCGCCAAGAAGTGGGAGATCCCGTTCCCGGGCGAGCTCTGTGGCGCCACCCAGCACGTCAGCGACAACAAGACGGCGGTCCTCTTCAAGCCCACCAAGCCCACGCCCGAGAACAAGTACCCGGCGTGCACCGAGGTCGGCGTCATCGACCTGAACGCCGGCAAGCTCGTCTGGTCCGGCAACGCCAAGGGCGCCACCTCCGGCGACAAGCCCGCCTCCTACTACGAGGTCACCCTCAGCGGCCAGACCGTCGCCGCGGGCGGCAGCAGCGGCGGCGCCGCCTGGAACCTCGCCGACGGCAAGTCCCTGTGGACGCCCAAGGTCGACGGCGAGGGCTGCTACGACAGCGGCTACGCCGGCGGCGAGGCCCTCGCCGTGATCCGCAAGTGCGGCCGCGGCGACAACCGGTCGCTGTACGCGCAGACCCTGGATCCGGCCACCGGCGCGCAGACGTCCTCGTACAAGCTCTCCCCGGGCATCGAGTGGGCGTCCATCGTCTCCACCAAGCCCCTGATCGTCGCCGCCGACGTCGGCAAGACCGCCAAGAACGCCACCGGCGTCAGCGACCTCTTCGTCGTCGACCCCAAGGGCGAGCTGAAGGCGCGCATCTCGCTCGCCTCCGGCACCTTCGGCGGCAAGTGCGGAGGCACCGAGGTCGAGAAGTGCGCCGGCTTCGTCGTCGGCAACGGCAAGGTCTACCTGCCCTCGATCGAGCACCAGGGCAAGGCGGAGGTCGGCCGCACCAACGAGCTGCTCTCCTTCGACCTGGAGACCGGCAAGCAGACCACCGACCGCGCCGACGCGGGCGAGCGGTACACCATGTTCCCGCTCCGCATGGACGGGTCGAACATCATCGCGTACAAGCAGCCCCCGTACGACAAGGGCGGCCAGGTCGTCAGCATCGACGGTACGACGATGAAGGAGACCGTCCTGATGGAGAACCCGGCGGAGAAGGCCAGCCGCACCGCCGAGACCGGTTTCTCGCCGGACTACTCCGAGTACCGCTACCACAACGGCAAGCTCTTCATCTCCCGGACGACGGCCAGGAAGCCGTACTCCGACAAGGGCGACCCCGAGTACCTGTTCGTCTCTTTCAGCGCCAGCTGATCCCCGGCCGATCCCGGCCGTTCACCGCAGCGGGCCCAAGCCCCCGGAAGGTCCGCCTTCCGGGGGCTTCTGCGCGGTAACCGCCTCGCACCGTCGAACAAGCGTGTAGCTTGCCGGGTCAGAAGGGTCGGGGGTGGGTGCGCGATGGGCGTACGGGTCATGGTGCTCGACGAGCACCGGCTGCTGGCCGAGGCGCTGGCCTCGGCCCTCAAACTGCGCGGGCACCGGGTGCTGGCCGCGGCCGCCCCGGCCGCGGGCGCCGCCGAGCTGGTCATCAGCCGGGCGCCGGAGGTCTGCCTGCTGGGCACCGCCACGCCCGCCGAGCCGGGGGTCTTCGAGCCGGTCGTCCGCATCAAGCGGGAACGGCCGCAGATCGCCGTCGTCGTCCTCGGCCCGGTGCCGAGCCCCCGCGGGATCGCGGCCGCCTTCGCCGCCGGCGCCTCGGGGTACGTACGCCACGACGAGCGGATCGAAGGGGTGGAGCGGGCGCTGGCCAAGGCCCGGGCGGGGGAGGTCGCGATCTCCCCGCAGCTGCTCCAGGGGGCCTTCGCGGAGCTGCTCAACCCCGCCGCCCAGCCCGACGACGAGGGCAGCCGGCTGCTGCGGCTGCTCACCCCGCGCGAGGTGGAGGTGCTGGTCCGGGTCGCGGAGGGCGAGGACACCCGGCTCATCGCGGCGGGCATGGAGATCGCGCCGAGCACCGCCCGTACGCACGTGCAGCGGGTGCTGATGAAGCTGGGCGTCGGCTCCCGGCTGGAGGCGGCCGCGCTGGCCGCGCGGACCGGGCTGCTGGACCGGGCGGGGCTGCCGTCGGCGGTCGCCGATTTCCCCGTGGGGCCGTAATCCGGTAAGCCAGTGACCGGCATGTGCACGCGCCCGCGTGCATCCCCCCGCGAGAGGCAGCAGACGAGTGAGCGAGACGGCGACTTCCAAGACGGCGGCTTCGGAAACGGCGACTTTCAAATACATGGTCACCGGCGGCGCCGGATACGTCGGCAGCGTCGTCGCGGCGCACCTCCTGGAGGCCGGGCACGAGGTCACCGTCCTCGACGACCTCTCCACCGGCTTCCGCGAGGGGGTCCCGGCGGGCGCCGCCTTCATCGAGGGCCGGATCCAGGACGCCGAGCGGTACCTGGACCCCTCCTACGACGCGGTGCTGCACTTCGCGGCCTCCTCGCAGGTCGGCGAGTCCGTCGCCAACCCGGGCAAGTACTGGGAGAACAACGTCGGCGGCACGCTCGCCCTGCTGGCCGCGATGCGCACGCACGGGGTGCGCAAGCTGGTGTTCTCCTCCACCGCGGCCACCTACGGAGAGCCCACCGAGGGCCTGCTCACCGAGGACTCGGTCACCAAGCCCACCAACCCGTACGGCGCCTCGAAGCTGGCCGTCGACCACATGATCGCCGGCGAGTGCGCGGCGCACGGCGTCGCTGCGGTCTCGCTGCGCTACTTCAACGTGGCGGGCGCGTACGGGGAGTTCGGCGAGCGGCACGACCCCGAGACCCACCTGATCCCGCTGGTGCTCCAGGTCGCCCTGGGCGAGCGGGCGTCGATCTCGGTGTTCGGCGAGGACTACCCGACCCCGGACGGCACCTGCGTACGCGACTACATCCACGTCGCCGACCTGGCGGAGGCCCACCTGGCCGCGCTGGAGGCCGCCACCGGGGGCGAGCACCTGATCTGCAACCTCGGCAACGGCAACGGCTTCTCGGTCCGCGAGGTCGTCGAGACGGTCCGCAAGGTCACCGGCGCCGAGATCCCCGAGGTCGTCGCCCCGCGCCGGGCCGGCGACCCGGCGGTGCTCGTCGCCTCCGCGCGCACCGCCCACGAGCGGCTCGGCTGGACCCCGGCCCGCTCGGACCTCACCGGCATCATCACGGACGCCTGGAACTTCACCCGCAAGCACCGTTCCTGAGGCGCCGCCCCGCCTTCAGCCCCTTCACCCGCGCCCCCCGCACCCGACGGTGCGGGGGGCGCGGTGCGTACGGCGCCGTGCGTGCCGCGGCGTGCGCGGGGGAGCGCGGAGGGGTGGGGGCGCCGTGGGCGGGCGCGGTGCGCGGGCGCCCGGCGTGCACACGCCGGGTGAAAAGGCCCCCGTGCAACTGCCCGTGGCACGGGCCTGCCGGAAACCGTCTTCCAGACCGTCTGTATGGACGAATTCAGGCCACGACAAACCCGGTTCGAGCCTGCCCAGCCGGAAATTCGCTCGGAAAACTTCTGCTATTCGGCCAACCGCGAGCCGCCACCCGTTCTACGCTGATGCGTGACACCGGTGGGGGCCGGTGTTGATTCAGGGGTCGAGACACGCCGGGTACGGCGTCCGGTCCGGGGTAGTGCAGAGATGTCTCGGCGGCGGCCGCGGCAGCTGCGGATCACCCGGTCCGGGCGCCGTACCCGCAGTCGTCCGTTCCCCGACCCTTGGGGGTTTTGTGGTTCGCATCCGGGTTCTCGTGGTCGACGATCACCGCATTTTCGCCGAATCGCTCGCAGCCGCGCTCGCGGCCGAGCCCGACGTGGACGTGTCCGCGGCCGGCAGCGGCCCCGCCGCGCTGCGCTGCCTCGAACGGGCGGTGGCCGAGGGCCGCCGCTTCGACGTCCTGCTCGTCGACGCCGATCTCGGCGCCGCCGCCGGAGCCGTGCCCGCGCAGCGCGAATCGGGCTCCGGTCCACCGCCCGGCGCGGACGGGATCGCGCTGGTCGCGGGGGTACGGGTGTCCCATCCCGGGGTCCGCACCGTCGTGCTCGCCGAGCGCGACGATCCGCGCCGGGCCGCGCACGCCCTCCAGGCGGGGGCTTCCGGCTGGGTGGCGAAGGACTGCTCGCTCTCGCGGCTGCTGGCCGTCATCCGCGGGGTCCTGCGCGAGGAGACCCACCTGCCGCCCGCGCTGCTCACCGGAGTGCTGCGCGAACTGACCGCCGCGCGCAAGCACCGTACGGACAGCGAGCGGCTCGTCGAGTCCCTCACGCCGCGGGAGCACGAGGTGCTGCGCTGCATGGTGGCGGGGCTGGGCCGCAAGGACGTGGCGGCGCGGCTGTTCCTGTCCCCGCACACCGTCCGTACGCACATGCAGAACGTGCTGGGCAAGCTCGGGGTGCACTCCACGCTCGCGGCGGTGGCACTGGCCCGGCGGGCCGGGGTGCGGCCGGCCGACCTAGCCGGGGATGTTGTCGAACGGAGCGGTCAACTGGCGTAGCAGCGCCGCGAGATCGCCGCGCTGGGCCTGGGAGAGCTGAGCGAGGATCGCCCTCTCCTGGGCCAGCAGGCCGGCCAGGGCCTGGTCGGCGCGGTCACGCCCCTCCGGGCTGAGCCGGACCAGCACTCCGCGCCGGTCGTTGGGGTCGGGCAGCCGCTCGACGAGGCCCTTCTTGGCGAGCCGGTCGATGCGGTTGGTCATCGTGCCCGAGGTGACCAGCGTCTGTGTCAACAGCTGGCCGGGGGAGAGCTGGTAGGGCGCGCCGGCGCGGCGCAGCGACGTCAGGACGTCGAACTCCCAAGGCTCCAGGCCGTGCTCGGAGAAGGCCAGCCTGCGGGCGCGGTCGAGGTGACGGGCGAGCCTGCTGACGCGGCTCAGCACTTCGAGCGGTTCCACGTCGAGGTCAGGGCGCTCCCGCCGCCATGCCGCTACCAATCGGTCGACCTCGTCCTCCATGCCGATCAGTGTAAGGGGTCTGTCGATGTGAAGTCTCTTCAAATCGAGGATCTCGGGGATGGATATCTCGATCCCATGAATCTTGACATCGAGATATATTCTGAGCGACGATGGGCATGGAGGGTGCCGGAACCGCTTCCGCTTCCGACCGCCCCGCCAGTAGGGAGGCTCGAACATGCATTCCGATATCGCGTCGGCAAGGATCCCCGCACCCACAGCCCACGCCGCGCCCACCTGGGACCCCCAGCAATACCTCCGGCACGCCGGACACCGAACCCGCCCCTTCCTCGACCTCCTGAACCGGATACCCGAGCTCCCGACCCGGCCCGCCCGCATCGCCGACCTCGGATGCGGCCCCGGCAACGTCACCGCGCTCCTTGCCGAACGCTGGCCCGAAGCCGACATCACCGGCTTCGACCTCTCCCCGGAGATGCTCCGCCGCGCCACCGGCGAGTACGCGGGCCCGACCTCCGGCGGCGGCCGCCTCGACTTCCGTCACGGCGACCTCGCGAGCTGGCTGCCCGAGGAGCCCTACGACCTGATCGTCTCCAACGCGGCCCTCCAGTGGGTCCCGAGCCACCCCGGCTCCTTCGCCGCCTGGATCAACGGACTGCGCCCCGGCGGCACCTTCGCCTTCCAGATCCCCGCCAACTTCACCGCCCCCAGCCACGCCCTGCTCGCCCGGCTCTGCGAGACCCCGCGCTGGCGGGGCCGCCTGGCCGGCCACGGGGCCCGCTACACCCACCTCCTCGAACCCGCCGAGTACCTGGCCCGGTTCATCGAGCTGGGCTGCGCCGTCGACACCTGGGACACCACCTACCACCAGCTGCTCACCGGCACCGACCCGGTGCTCGACTGGGTCAAGGGGACCGCCCTGCGGCCCGTCCTGACCGCCCTCGGGGACGACCGGGACGCCGTGGACGCCTTCCTCGCCGAATACCGCGACCTGCTGCGCGAGGCGTACCCGCCCGGGCCGCGCGGCACCGTCTTCCCGTTCCGCCGCATCTTCGTCGTCGCCCGCAAGGAGCTCTGACCGTGCTGAGCGCAGTCGACCACGTCCAACTCGCGGCGCCGCCCGGATCGGAGGACCGGCTGCGCGCGTACTACACGTACGTCCTCGGCATGACCGAGGTGCCCAAGCCGCCCGTCCTCGCCGCCCGCGGCGGCTGCTGGTTCGCGGCCGGGCCGGTGCAGCTGCACCTGGGCGTCGAGGAGGACTTCCGGCCCGCCCGCAAGGCGCACCCGGGGCTGCGGGTGACGGGGATAGAGGCGTACGCGCGGAGACTGCAGGAGCGCGGCGCCCGGGTCGTCTGGGACGACGACCTGCCGGGACACCGCCGCTTCTACTCCGAGGACCCCGTGGGCAACCGGATCGAGTTCTTGGAAGAGCGCGGCCCGCAGCCCCCCGCCTGAGCTCCACCGGGCCCGCTGTCCGGCCCCGTGCAACGCGACGGCGCCCCGCCACCGGATCTCCGGTGACGGGGCGCCGTCGCGTGCCGGTGCGCCTCGGTACTGCTCAGTTCTTGCGGTGGCCGACCAGCCGCGGCTTGGACTCCAGCCCGTCCAGCCCGTGCCAGGCCAGGTTCACCAGATGCGCCGCGACCTCGGCCTTCTTCGGCCGGCGCACGTCCAGCCACCACTGCCCGGTCAGCGCGACCATCCCGACCAGCGCCTGCGCGTACAGCGGGGCCAGTTTCGGGTCGAACCCGCGCGCCTTGAACTCCAGCCCCAGGATGTCCTCGACCTGCGTGGCGATGTCACTGATCAGCGAGGCGAACGTACCCGTCGACTGGGCGACCGGCGAGTCCCGGACGAGGATGCGGAAGCCGTCCGTGTACGACTCGATGTAGTCGAGCAACGCGAACGCCGCCTGCTCCAGCAGCTCGCGCGGATGCCCGGCCGTCAGCGCGCCGGTCACCCCGTCCAGCAGCTGGCGCATCTCCCGGTCCACGACGACCGCGTACAGGCCCTCCTTGCCCCCGAAGTGCTCGTACACCACCGGCTTGGAGACTCCGGCCTTCGCCGCGATCTCCTCCACCGACGTGCCCTCGAAGCCCTTCTCCGCGAACAGGGTGCGGCCGATGTCCAGCAGTTGCTGGCGCCGTTCGGCGCCCGTCATCCGGACCCGGCGGCCACGCCGGGGCTTGTCGCTGCTGGAACTGCTGCCGTCGATCGCCACGTCCCCCATCATGCCGCGTTCGACGCGTTTTCCCTGCGCCGGGCGTCGATGCGGTCCTTGGACGGCCAGCGCACGTCCGTGGCCCAGCCCGCCAGCTCGAACCAGCGGATCAGCCGGGCACTGGAGTCGACCTGGCCGCGCAGCACGCCGTGCCGGGCCGACGTCGGGTCCGCGTGGTGCAGGTTGTGCCAGGACTCGCCGCACGAGAGCACCGCCAGCCACCACACGTTGCCCGAGCGGTCCCGCGACTTGAACGGGCGCTTGCCGACCGCGTGGCAGATCGAGTTGATCGACCACGTCACGTGGTGCAGCAGCGCGACCCGTACCAGCGAGCCCCAGAAGAACGCCGTGAACGCGCCCCACCACGACATCGTGACCAGACCGCCGACCAGCGGCGGGATCGCCAGCGACACGATCGTCCACAGGAGGAAGTCACGCGAGATCCGCCGGATCGCCGGATCCTTGACCAGGTCCGGGGCGTACTTCTGCTGGTTGGTCTGCTCCTCGTCGAAGAGCCACCCGATGTGCGCCCACCACAGCCCCTTCATCAGCGCCGGGAGGGTCTCGCCGAAGCGCCACGGCGAATGCGGGTCGCCGTCGTGGTCGGAGAACTTGTGGTGCTTGCGGTGGTCCGCCACCCAGCGCACCAGCGGGCCCTCCACCGCCATCGAACCCATCACGGCCAGCACGATCCGCAGCGGCCGCTTCGCCTTGAAGGAACCGTGCGTGAAGTACCGGTGGAAGCCGATGGTGATCCCGTGGCAGGCCAGGAAGTACATGAACACCATCAGGCCGAGATCCAGCCAGCTCACCCCCCAGCCCCAGGCCAGCGGGATCGTCGCCAGCAGCGCCAGGAAGGGGACGACGATGAACAGCAGCAGGGCGATCTGCTCGATGGAGCGCTTGTTCTCGCCTCCGAGGGTCGCGGAGGGCACGGGGGAATCGGAATCGGAGGCCGCCGAGGCGTCCTTGATCAGCTCGGGACTGGTGGTCATGAGGGTCCCCTGGGGGTGAGGAATCGGCAGGCGCCCCTGGCGCCAGCCCTGGCTACGGATCCGTAACCTACGGCAACGTAAGTATGGCAAAGGCGGAGCCCACGGCAAGGGGAGCACGGCCGGGCCCGAGGCGCTCTCGAGGGCGCTTGGAGCAGCCCGCGCGCCGCCTGGTGAGACGTTTGGCGAGGTACGAGGCCCGGACACCTATCCTGGTGTCGTCGGACAGCGCGGTCCGCACGGGCAGCCGAGCTGCGCACCAGGTGGGGACACCCCCTGGGCCCCTCCCAGCGACAGCCGGGGAAGGAGTCCGGGCACACCCCGCGCACCCCGGAGCCCACCTCCCAGTAGCGCTCGAACACTGCAAGGAGCCGCACCTGTGAGCAGTGCTGACCAGGCCTCCTCCACCCCGGCCAAGGCCCCGGCCACCGCCGTCGCCGCCGCCAACGCGGAGCTGCGGGCGGACATCCGCCGCCTCGGCGACCTCCTCGGCGAGACCCTCGTCCGCCAAGAAGGGCAAGACCTCCTCGACCTCGTCGAACGAGTGCGCGCCCTGACCCGCACCGACGGCATCGCTGCCGCCGCGCTGCTCGGCGACATCGACCTGGAGACCGCGGCCAAGCTCGTACGGGCCTTCTCCACCTACTTCCACCTGGCCAACGTCACCGAACAGGTGCACCGCGGCAAGGAACTGCGCGCCCACCGAGCCGCGGAGGGCGGGCTCCTCGCCCGCACCGCCGACATGCTCAAGGACGCCGACCCCGAGCACCTGCGCGAGACGGTCAAGAACCTCAACGTCCGCCCCGTCTTCACCGCGCACCCCACCGAGGCGGCCCGCCGCAGCGTCCTCAACAAGCTGCGCCGCATCGCGGCCCTGCTGGAGGAGCCCGTCGCCGGCGCCGGCGAACGCCGCCGCCACGACCTGCGCCTCGCCGAGAACATCGACCTCGTCTGGCAGACCGACGAGCTGCGCGTCGTACGCCCGGAGCCCGCCGACGAGGCCCGCAACGCCATCTACTACCTCGACGAGCTGCACGCCGGCGCCGTCGGGGACGTGCTCGAAGACCTCGCCGCGGAACTCCAGCGCGTCGGCGTCGAGCTGCCCGCGGGCACCCGCCCCCTCACCTTCGGCACCTGGATCGGCGGCGACCGCGACGGCAACCCCAACGTCACGCCCGACGTCACCCGCGACGTACTGATCCTCCAGCACGAGCACGGCATCACCGACGCCCTCGAACTCGTCGACTTCCTGCGCGGACTGCTGTCGAACTCCATCCGCTACACCGGCGCCACCGAGGAACTCCTCTCCTCCCTCCAGGCCGACCTCGAACGCCTCCCCGAGATCAGCCCGCGCTACAAGCGGCTCAACGCGGAGGAGCCGTACCGCCTCAAGGCCACCTGCATCCGGCAGAAGCTCGTCAACACCCGCGAGCGCCTCGCCAAGGGCACCCCCCACGAGGAAGGCCGCGACTACCTCGGCACCGCCGAGCTCCTCACCGACCTCACCCTCATCCAGACCTCCCTGCGCGAACACCGCGGCGCCCTCTTCGCCGACGGCCACATGGACCGCACCATCCGCACGCTGGCCGCCTTCGGCCTCCAGCTCGCCACCATGGACGTCCGCGAACACGCCGACGCCCACCACCACGCGCTGGGCCAGCTCTTCGACCGCCTCGGCGAGGAGTCCTGGCGCTACGCCGACATGCCGCGCGACTACCGGCAGAAGCTCCTCGCCAAGGAGCTGCGCTCGCGCCGCCCGCTGGCGCCCACCCCGGCCCCGCTCGACGCCGCCGGACAGAAGACCCTCGGCGTCTTCTCCGCCGTCAAGGACGCCTTCGAGAAGTTCGGCCCCGAGGTCATCGAGTCGTACATCATCTCGATGTGCCAGGGCGCCGACGACGTCTTCGCCGCCGCCGTCCTCGCCCGCGAGGCCGGCCTCGTCGACCTCCACGCCGGCTGGGCCAAGATCGGCATCGTGCCGCTCCTGGAGACCACCGACGAGCTGCGCGCCGCCGACGTCATCCTCGACGACATGCTCGCCGACCCCTCCTACCGGCGCCTCGTCTCGCTGCGCGGCGACGTCCAGGAGGTCATGCTCGGCTACTCCGACTCCTCCAAGTTCGGCGGCATCACCACCAGCCAGTGGGAGATCCACCGCGCCCAGCGCCGGCTGCGCGACGTCGCCCACCGCTACGGGGTGCGCCTGCGCCTCTTCCACGGCCGCGGCGGCACCGTCGGCCGCGGCGGCGGCCCCTCCCACGACGCGATCCTCGCCCAGCCCTGGGGCACCCTCGAAGGCGAGATCAAGGTCACCGAGCAGGGCGAGGTCATCTCCGACAAGTACCTCGTACCGTCGCTGGCCCGCGAGAACCTGGAGCTGACCGTCGCGGCCACCCTCCAGGCCTCCGCCCTGCACACCGCCCCCCGCCAGTCCCACGACGACCTCGCCCGCTGGGACGCGGCCATGGACACCGTCTCCGACGCCGCCCACGCCGCGTACCGGGAGCTCGTCGAGGACCCGGACCTGCCGGCGTACTTCTTCGCCGCCACCCCCGTCGACCAGCTCGCCGACCTCCACCTGGGCTCCCGCCCCTCCCGCCGCCCCGACTCCGGCGCCGGCCTCGACGGCCTGCGCGCCATCCCGTGGGTCTTCGGCTGGACCCAGTCCCGCCAGATCGTCCCCGGCTGGTACGGAGTCGGCTCGGGCCTCAAGGCCCTGCGCGAGGCCGGCGGCGAATCCGCCCTCGCCGAGATGGGCGCGCGCTGGCACTTCTTCCGCAACTTCCTGTCCAACGTCGAGATGACGCTGGCCAAGACCGACCTGCGGATCGCCCGCCACTACGTCGACACCCTCGTCCCGGACGACCTCAAGCACGTCTTCGCCCGCATCGAGGCCGAACACGAGCTCACCGTCCGCGAGGTCCTGCGCATCACCGGCGGCCACAAACTCCTGGACTCCAACCCGGTCCTCCAGCAGACCTTCGCCGTCCGCGACGCCTACCTGGACCCGATCTCCTACCTCCAGGTCTCCCTGCTGGCCCGCCAGCGCGCGGCGGCCGCCCGGGGCGAGGACGCCGACCCCCTCCTGGCCCGAGCCCTGCTCCTCACGGTCAACGGCGTGGCGGCAGGCCTGCGCAACACCGGCTGACCGCTCTCGGGGCCCGTACCGGCCGGGAACACGGGGAAGCCCCCGCACCGGCCGGTGCGGGGGCTTCCCCGTGTCGTGTCCGTCAGGAGTTGTAGGAGGACTGGGCGCGCTCCAGGCCCTCCGCGATCAGGCACTCGACGGAGTCCGCGGCCCGGTCCACGAACCAGTCCAGCTCCTTGCGCTCCGTGGACGAGAAGTCCTTCAGCACGAAGTCCGCGACCTGCATGCGGCCGGGCGGGCGCCCGATGCCGCAGCGGACCCGGTGGTACTCCGGCCCCATCGACTTCGTCATCGACTTCAGGCCGTTGTGCCCGTTGTCCCCGCCGCCCAGCTTCAGCCGCAGCGTCGGGTAGTCGATGTCCAGTTCGTCGTGGACCGCCACGATCCGGTCCACCGGCACCTTGTAGAAGTCGCGCAGTGCCGTCACCGGGCCGCCCGACAGGTTCATGAACGACATGGGCTTCGCCAGCACCACCCGGCGGTTCGCCGGACCCGGCGGGCCCATGCGGCCCTCGACCACCTGGGCCCGTGCCTTGTGCGCCTTGAACTTCCCGCGCATCCGCTCGGCCAGCAGGTCCACCACCATGAACCCGATGTTGTGGCGGTTGCCCGCGTACTCCGCCCCGGGGTTACCGAGGCCGACGATCAGCCACGGCGCCGCGTCGTCCGACATCCATGCTCCTTAACGAGGACGACCGCCGTCCCGCTCCCAGTGGAGCCGGACGGCGGTCGATCAGCAAGTGCTGAGGGGGAAGGGCGAGGCTCAGGCCTCGGTGCCCTCGGTGGCGGCCTCGGCAGCCGGCTCCTCGGCCTGCGGGGCGACGACCTGCAGGACGGCGGTCTCGCCGTCGACGGCCAGCGTGGTGCCGGCCGGCAGGACCAGGTCCTTGGCGTGGATGGAGGCACCGGCCTCGAGGCCCGCGATGGAGACGGTGACCTCGGTCGGGATGTGGGTGGCCTCGGCCTCGACCGTGATGGTGTTGAGCAGGGTCTCCAGCATGTTGCTGCCGGCGGCCAGCTCGCCCTCGGTGACGACGGCGACCTCGACGGTGACCTTCTCGCCCTTCTTGACGATCAGGAAGTCGACGTGGGAGATCGAGCGCTTCAGGGGGTGCTTCTGCACGGCCTTCGGGATGACCAGCTCGGTGCCGTCGCCCTCGATGTCCAGGGAGATCAGGACGTTCGGGGTACGCAGCGCCAGCGCCAGGCCGTGGCCCTCGACGTTGACGTGCTTCGGGTCGTTGCCGTGGCCGTAGATGACACCGGGAACCATGGCGTCGCGACGGGCCTGGCGGGCAGAGCCCTTGCCGAAGGTGTTGCGGAGCTGGGCGGAAAGCTTGACCTCGGACATGCTCACTCCTCGTGGGGTGACGGAATTGGACGACGGTCACCCGGCCTGAACGGCCTGCTACGAAGAGCGCGTCGATAACGGAGCGCCGACACCGAAAAGGTGCGGCCTCCCTCGCCGAGCAACTCGTCGAGTCTACCCGGCGCGGAGGCCGCACCCAAAAGGATCTCTGTACTGCCGGTTACTGCTGCTCTTCGAACAGGCTGGTGACCGAGCCGTCTTCGAAGACCTCGCGCACCGCGCGCGCGACCATCGGGGCGATCGACAGGACCGTGATCTTGTCGAGCTCCAGGTCGGAGGGGTCCGGCAGGGTGTTCGTGAAGATGAACTCGCTGACCTTCGAGTTCTTCAGGCGGTCCGCCGCCGGCCCCGACAGGATGCCGTGCGTGGCCGTCACGATGACGTCCTCCGCGCCGTGCGCGAACAGCGCGTCGGCGGCGGCGCAGATCGTGCCACCCGTGTCGATCATGTCGTCGACCAGGACGCAGACGCGGCCGCGGACCTCGCCGACGACCTCGTGGACCGTCACCTGGTTGGCGACGTCCTTGTCACGGCGCTTGTGGACGATCGCCAGCGGCGCGTCCAGACGGTCGCACCAGCGGTCGGCGACGCGCACGCGGCCGGCGTCCGGGGAGACGATCGTCAGCTTGCTGCGGTCCACCTTCGCGCCCACGTAGTCCGCGAGGACCGGCAGCGCCGACAGGTGGTCCACCGGGCCGTCGAAGAAGCCCTGGATCTGGTCCGTGTGCAGGTCGACCGTCAGGATGCGGTCCGCACCGGCGGTCTTCAGCAGATCGGCGACCAGGCGCGCCGAGATCGGCTCGCGGCCCTTGTGCTTCTTGTCCTGGCGGGCGTACCCGTAGGAGGGGATGATCACGGTGATGGAGCGAGCCGACGCGCGCTTCAGCGCGTCGATCATGATCAGCTGCTCCATGATCCACTTGTTGATCGGAGCCGTGTGGCTCTGGATCAGGAAGCAGTCCGCGCCACGAGCCGACTCCTGGAAGCGGACGTAGATCTCACCGTTCGCGAAGTCGAAAGCCTTGGTCGGCACGAGGGCAACGCCCAGCTGATGCGCAACCTCCTCGGCCAGCTCGGGGTGGGCGCGGCCGGAGAAGAGCATCAGCTTCTTCTCGCCGGTCGTCTTGATCCCGGTCACAGCACAGTCTCCTCAGACGTGTTGAAAGCTGCTCGCCCCCGTGTGCGTCCGTCCCGCACACGGTGAGCCAGCCGAATTGCGTGCACCTATCACGGTACGCCCTGCCGGGCCTACCTGTTTCCGGTCAGTTCACCTCAACGAGGCCTCAGCGGGGGTCGGAATCCTCCTGGACCGCCGACTGGGCCGCCGTCGCCGCGGCGCTTCCCGGACGCTTGCGAGCCACCCAGCCCTCGATATTGCGCTGCTGGCCGCGGGCCACGGCCAGCGCACCCGGCGGCACATCCTTCGTGATCACCGAACCGGCCGCCGTGTAGGCGCCGTCCCCGATCGTGACGGGCGCCACAAACATGTTGTCCGAGCCCGTCTTGCAGTGTGAGCCGACCGTCGTGTGGTGCTTGTGCTCGCCGTCGTAGTTCACGAACACGCTCGCCGCGCCGATGTTGGTGTGCTCGCCGATCGTCGCGTCGCCCACGTACGACAGGTGCGGCACCTTCGTGCCCTCGCCGATCGTCGCGTTCTTCATCTCCACGTACGTGCCGGCCTTCGCCTTCGGGCCCAGGTCCGTACCGGGACGCAGGTACGCGTACGGGCCGACGGACGCCGACTCGCCGATGACCGCCGTGTCCGCCACCGTGTTGTCCACGCGCGCCCGCGGGCCCACCCGCGTGTCCTTGAGCCGGGTGTTCGGACCGACCTCGGCGCCCTCGGCGACGTGCGTCGTGCCGAGCAGCTGCGTGCCCGGGTGGATCAGCGCGTCCTGCCCGAAGGTCACCGTCACGTCCACGAAGGTGCTCGCCGGGTCGACGACCGTCACGCCCGCGAGCATCGCCTGCTCCAGCAGGCGGGCGTTGAGCAGCGCGCGGGCCTCGGCGAGCTGGACGCGGTTGTTGATCCCGAGGATCTGGCGGTGGTCGCCGCCGACGGCCGCGCCGACGCGGTGACCGGCCTCGCGCAGGATGCCGAGCACGTCGGTGAGGTACTCCTCGCCCTGGCTGTTGTCCGTGCGCACCTTGCCGAGCGCGTCCGAGAGGAGGGCGCCGTCGAAGGCGAAGACCCCGGAGTTGATCTCCCGGATCGCGCGCTGGGAGTCGGTGGCGTCCTTGTGCTCGACGATGGCGGTGACGGCGCCGTCCGCGCCGCGGATGATCCGGCCGTAGCCGGTGGAGTCCGGCACCTCGGCGGTGAGCACGGTGACGGCGTTGCCGTCGGCCTCGTGCGTCCGCACGAGCTGCCCGAGGGTCTCGCCGGTCAGCAGGGGGGTGTCGCCGCAGACGACGACCACGGTGCCGTTCTGCTGGCCGCCGAGCTCTTCGAGGGCCATGCGGACGGCGTGTCCGGTGCCGTTCTGCTCGTACTGGACGGCGGTGCGGACGCCGGCGTCGATCCCGGTCAGGTGCGCGGTGACCTGCTCGCGGGCGTGGCCGACGACGACCACGAGGTGCTCGGGGTCCAGCTCGCGCGAGGCGGCGACGACGTGGCCCACGAGCGAGCGCCCGCAGATCTCGTGCAGAACCTTGGGAGTGGCCGACTTCATGCGGGTGCCTTCACCCGCTGCGAGTACGACGACGGCTGCCGGGCGGTTGGCGCTCACGGGTGTGCCCTTCGGCTTCGGGTGGTGGACCCGTGAAGGATACCGGGGCGTTACGCCCCGAGAACGAGGCCGGGTCCCGACCGACCGGTCGGGACCCGAACTGATAGATGCTCCCCCGCCAGGACTCGAACCCGGACATAAGGCACCAAAAGCCTCAGTGCTGCCAATTACACCACAGGGGATTATTTACGACTAAACCGGACAATACGCCGTGTCCGTCGAGTCGACGGCACTACTATGCCGCACCATCACCCCTCGACGCGACGGTAAAGATCAGTGCCTTGCCTCGCGTTCCGTCCGCCGGAATTCGGTTCGCCGGTGGGCCGGGGGCGCTGCGTACGCTGGACGGCATGACCAGTACGGGGGAAGAGCGGGGCGGGGCCGGGCGCGACGGGCCGTGGTGGTGGGAGCGGCCGCGGGGGGCCGTGCTCGATGTGGGGCTGGCCGCGGTTTCGGCCGTCGAGTGCGCCGTCGAGGGGGTGCCCTTCGCGCACGAGGCCGGGCTTCCGGTGCCGGTCGGAGTGCTGTTCGGGCTGCTCGTGGGGTCCACGCTCGTACTGCGGCGGCGCTGGCCGATCGCCGTGGTGCTGGTCGGGATCGCCGTGTCGCCGGCCGCGATGGGGTTCCTGCTCGGGGTGGTCGGGCTGTACACGCTCGCCGCCTGCGAGGTGCCCCGGCGGATCACCGCGACGCTGGCCTCGATGTCGCTGGTGGCGACCCTCGTGGTGATGTACGTGCGGACCAGCGGGGACCAGGGGGCTTCGCAGTCGCTCGTCATCGTGCTGTCCGTGTTCGTGGCGGTGGCGCTGACCGTGCCGCCGGTGCTGCTCGGCCTGTACATAGGGGCGCGGCGGCGGCTGATGGAGAGCTTGGAGGAGCGGGCGGATTCGCTGGAGCGCGAGCTGTCGCTGCTCGCGGACCGGGCGGAGGAGCGGGCCGAGTGGGCCCGTACGGAGGAGCGGACGCGGATCGCGCGGGAGATGCACGACGTCGTGGCGCACCGGGTGTCGCTGATGGTGGTGCACGCGGCGGCGCTGGAGGCGGTGGCGGCCAAGGATCCGGAGCGGGCGGCGAAGAACGCCGCGCTCGTGGGGGACATGGGGCGCCAGGCGTTGACGGAGCTGCGGGAGATGCTGGGGGTGCTGCGGGCGGCGGAGTCGCCGAAGCGGGTCCCCGCCGCTGCCGCGGCGGTGCCGGTGGCCGCGCTGGTGGGGAGTTTCGAGGACGGGCCCGGGCCTTCGCTGGGTGAGCTGGAGGCGCTGGTCGGGCAGTCGCGGGCGGCCGGGATGGTCGTGGAGCTGGATGTCCGGGGCGCGGGGGCGGGGTATCCGGCGGAGGTGGAGCAGACGGCGTACCGGGTGGTGCAGGAGGCGCTGACGAACTGCCACAAGCACGCGCCGGGTGCGCGGGTGGTGGTGCGGCTGGCTCATCGCGAGGGCGAGGTGGCCATGCAGGTGGAGAACGGGCCGTGCGGGGCGGATGTGGACCGGCCCGGCCTGCCGAGCGGCGGGAACGGGCTGGTCGGCATGCGCGAGCGGGTGCTCGGCCTGGGCGGCGTCTTCGTGTCCGGCCCGACGGACGAGGGCGGCTTCAAGGTCTCGGCGGTCCTGCCGTGCGCCCCGCGCCGGGGGTAGGACCGACCGGCGCGGCCCGGATACCGGGCCCGGCCCCGGCGCGGTGCGCGTGGCGGCCGGGTCCGGCACGGCCTACGGGGCCGTGGTGAGGCGGGTGGGCTGGAGGCCCGTGAGGAGGAGGGTGAGGGCTTCGTCCACGTCCGCGCCCAGGTACCAGTCCCCGGTGTGGTCGATGCCGTAGACGCGGCCCTCGCGGTCGATGGCGAGGTGCGAGCCGCCGTCGGAGTCGGTGCCGAGCGGGCAGAGCTGGGTGGACAGGGCCCGGCCCAGGTCGGCGAAGGTGCGGGCCAGGTGGAGGCCGGTCAGGGGATCCAGGCGGACCGGGACGGGCGCGGTCTGGCGGCCGGGCCCGGGGGCGGTGACGGTGAGCCCGCCGAATTCGGCCCAGGCTTCGACCGCGGCCGGGAAGACGGTGTGCCGGTGTCCGGCCGGGGTGGTGTGGTCGCGCAGGGCGTCGGCCCAGAACTCGGCCTGCTTGATGTCCCAGCGGCCGGGCTCCCAGCCGGCGGTGCGCAGGGCGGTGTCCACGGCGGTCGGGAAGCGGGTGGCCGAGGAGCGGTCGTAGGAGGCGGAGGAGGCGGAGGCGGAGGCGGAGGAGGTGGTCATGGTGGCGGAGGTCAGGCCTTCTCTGACGCGGGGGTGAGGTCGACGGCGCGGACGCCGAAGTGGGCGAGGAGGGCTTCGCAGGAGCGGCAGGGGGGTGCGTAGCTGCCGTGGAGCGGGTCGCCGTCCTCGCGGATGCGGCGGGCGGTGATCTTGGAGTGTTTCAGGGAGCGGCGGGCTTCGCTCGCGGTGAGGGGTTTGCGGGAGGCGCGCTTGCTGCGCGCGCCCTCGACGCCGGCGAGGTGGCGGGAGAGCAGGATCGCCTCGGGACATCGGCCGGTGAAGCGTTCCCGCTGGCCGCTGGTGAGGGTGTCGAGGAAGTCCTGGACGAGCGGGTGCAGGGCGGGTGCCTGGTCGGCCTTGCCCGCGGTGCCGGTGAGGGTTTCGCCGCGTACGGAGAGAGCGGCGGCGACGGTGGGGAGGATGCCGTCGCGGCGGAAGCGCAGGACGGGCGCGGCGGGCCGGCCGTCGGTGCTGCTCCAGCGCAGGCGGGGGTCTCCGGCCGCGGACGTCGCCCCGGCCGGCCGGCCGGCTGCCGGGTCGCCCTGGTCGCCCCGTCCCGAGGCGCCGTCGGCCGTGTCCGTGCGTGTCGCCGTGTTCTGCATGGTCGCGTCTTCCCTCCCGTGGCGGCGGTGGTGGCCGCTGTCGCGCACGCCCCCGTGCTGAGGGGACAGCCTGTCAAATGTCCCCTGTCGTGTGGAAGCGGGGTCGAATATTCGTATCAATTCGGATGTTCCTGGCCCTCGCGCGGGTGCGGGGGTCGCGGGCGGGTGACGCTCTTGCCCGAGCACATAGGCTGTGGTGAACCAGCCAGATCCAGCAGGGGGCTACCGCCATGACGACAGGTCGGCTCGGGCAGCAGGCCGCGCCACCCAACGCCGCGTACTCCGGGCAGGTCGTGCATTTCCCGGACCCGGTCCGGGCCGCTCGGCATCCCCACGGGGTACGGATGGACGGGGACGGACATCCCGACCTCTCCCCGTACGCGCGCGCGGCGGTGGAGATCGCCGAGCCGCCGGAGGGCTTCGGCGTGGACGAGTTGCGGCTGACGGACTGCGTGTCCGCGAACGCGGCGATGCACGCGGCCGGCCATGCGCTGTGGGACACCGTCGGACCGGTGGCGACCCCGCACGGCTGGACCTGGCACCACGTGGCCGGGACCCGGCGGATGGAGCTGGTCCCGGTCGAGGTGAAGGCGCTGCTGCGGCATCACGCGGGGCTGGCGACGGCGCCGGTCGACCACGGCAAGCGCGGGACGCGGCCGTTGCAGGAGCTGCGCCCGGTGCACCTGGGGCTGCCGAAGACGGTGGTGTCGGTCTCCGAGGAGGCGGTGCAGGGCGTCGAGGAGGACCTCGGCTACCGGCTGCCGGAGGCGTACCGCGCGTTCCTGAAGGCGGCGGGCGGCTGTGCGCCGGTGGGCGCCGGGCTCGACGTGGACCTCGGACTGCTGGTGGACCAGCCCTTCTTCACGGTGCGTGAGGAGGCGGCGGTCAACGACCTCGTGTACGTCAACAAGTGTCTGCGGGACCACCTGACGAAGGACTACCTGTGCGTGGCCTTCGTGCAGGGCGGTCTGCTCGCGGTGAAGGTGAAGGGCGAGGCGATCGGCTCGGTCTGGTTCTCCCCGTACGACGACGCCCGCGACCAGGACGGCTGGTCGGTGCAGGAGCGCGTGGAGCGTCTGTTGCTGCCGTGCGGTGCCGATTTCGATGCCTTTCTGGAGCGGTTGGCGGGCAACCCGCCGGAGTTGGAAACGGTGGCCGGTCTGATGGTGGACGGCGGATTCGCACGCTCGGTTCCCGTGTCCGGTGCGGCACCGGTGGAGGGGTGACGGCGCGATGGTGACGTTTGCGCAGGCGCAGGAGCGCGCCGAGGAGTGGATCAACGGGGACGTGCCCGCGTACCAGCACCGGGAGGTGCGCGTACGGGAGTTCGGACTCGGGTTCGTGGTGTGGGCGGAGGACCGCGCGGCCGGTCCGGTGTCCGGTGGCGGCCGGCAGCGGCTGGTCATCGCCCGGGACAGCGGTGAGGTCACGCTGTGGCCCGGGCTGCCGGTGGGTGAGGTGATCCGCCGCTACGAGGAGGAGTACGGGGCCGCGGCCGCGCCGGTGGCGGAGGCTTCGGTGCCGACGCCGCGGATCGACTCGGAGCAGACCTCGTTCATGCTGAGTCCGCCGGAGTGGCTGCAGGAGGCGGCGGACCGGGCGGGGATTCCGCCGGCGCCGGCGCCGGCGGCGGCGCCGGTTCCTGCCGCGGCCGAGCCCGTGCCGGCTCCGGAGCCTGCCGCTCCGGCTCCGGCGCCCGCTCCGGCTCCCGCTCCCGCTCCCTCTCCCGTTCCGGTGGAGGCTGTTCCGCTGCGCCGCGAGGTGCCGTACGAGCCGACCGCGAACGACGGGGTGCCGGCCGGGGCCACGCCGTGGGCCGGGACCGATGTGAACCCCGGTGCGGACGACGTGTCCGTACCGCTGCCCGCGACGGTGTTCGCGCCGCCGCTGTCGGGCTCGGACCTGGAGGACATGGCTCCGCCGTCCGGCGCGGCCTCGGAGGCCAAGACCGCGCTGATCCCCGGGGGCAGCCGGCTCCCGAAGACCGCGATCGCCCCCGCGCTGGACCTCGGGCCGGGTGCGGGCGGCGGCTCGGATGCCGGGTCGATCGCCGATGCGCCGACGAGCAAGGCCCAGGTCTCCCGTCCGGGTGCGGCTCCGGCGGTGCCGCCGGGTCCGCCCGGTGCTCCCGGTGCCTCCGGGGGCGGGCTCGACCATGCCGCGACGATGCTGGCGGGTCCGGCTGTTACGGGTCAGCCGCCGGCGCCTCCGGGTCCGCCCGGTGCTCCGGGTGCCGGTCAGCCGCCCGCGCCCCCCGGTCCGCCCGGGGCTCCCGGGGGGTCGGCCCATCAGGCCGCCACGATGCTCGCGGGTCCCGGCGTACCCCAGCCTCCCGGTCCGCCGGGGGCTCCCGGTGCGCCCGGTGCGCCCGGGGGCGGGCTCGACCACGCCGCGACGATGCTGGCCGGTCCGGCCGTCACGGGTCAGCCGCCCGCGCCTCCCGGCCCGCCCGGCCAGCCGCAGGGCGGTCCCGGTCCCGGTCCCGGCCACGCGGCGCAGCCTCCGGCGCCCACCGGCGCGCCCACCGTCGGCCCGGGCTACCAGGCCGTCCTGCGCTACCGCGCGCCCGACGGCTCCGAGCAGCAGCTCATCCGCCGTTCCGCGCCCGGCACCCCGCACCCCGAGTGGCAGATCCTTTACGAGCTGCGCGCGATGAACGTGCCGCCACAGCAGGTGCTGGAGCTGCACACGGAGCTGGAGTCCTGCGAGCTGCCGGGCGGTTACTGCGCCCGGATGATCCGGGAGACCTGGCCGCAGGTGCGGATCACGAGCGTGGCCCCGTACGGCAAGGACCACGCGGGCCGTCAGCAGGGCATGCGGCACCTGCTGACCCATCAGGGTGAGCTGCACCAGGTGGCGGACGGTCCGGCGCGCCCCGCGCCGGTACGGGTTCCGGTGCAGCAGGTACCGCTCCAGCCGGCGATTCCGCTGGATGCCATCGGCGCGGAGCTGGCCGGGGCGTTCGGTCCGCAGGGCGTGTTCCGCTTCGACCAGCGTGCGGTGTCGCGCCAGGGTGTGCCGGAGATCGTGGCGCAGACCCTGGTGTGGGCGGGTCTGCCGACGGACTTCGGGCCGTTCTTCTGGGCGCAGGCGGTGCCGGGCCAGCCGGTGCCGACGCTGGCGGAGCTGGCGGCGCAGCGGCAGGTGCAGCCGGCGTCCGACGCGGGCTCGTACCTGGTGGTGGGCAGCGACTTCGGCAAGGCGCTGTGCGTGCAGTACGGGACGGCGCACATAGTGGCGGTCCCGGTGGAGGCCGGTCCGGGCGGTGCGCCGGTGCCGCCGCAGTTCGTGAATTCGAGCCTGCCGCAGTTCGCGCGTTCGCTGGCGATGCTGGGTCACATGTGGCGGCTGCGGCAGCATCTGACGCCGGAGCAGGCGGGCCGCTGGACCGTCGATTTCCAGACGAATCTGGCGGGGCTCGACAGTGCGGCGCTGGCGTCGCCGGAGAGCTGGTGGTCGGTGCTGCTTGAGCAGATGTGGGACGGGCTGCTCTGATCGGACGATCGGGCGGATGGCCGGGCCGGGACCCTCGTAAGGGGTCCCGGCCCGGCCATTCCGGCTTCTGGCCGCAAATGGCGCATCCTTGACAGGAATCCCCCCGAGAGAGGCGCTTCCAGGATGACTGCACCCATGTCACCTCACGGACCGGGTTTCGCGACCGTGCGAGGTCGCGGCTACCGCGCGGAAGAGGTCGACCGGTATCTGGCCCGGCTCTCCGGCAGCCGGGACGAGGCGTGGGAGCGGGTGGCGCGGCTGACGGTCCTCGCGAAGCGGATGGAGGCGGAGGCGGAGCGGCTGCGCGAGGCGGTGGCCGCGCTGGCTCCGCAGACGTACGACGAGCTGAGCGAGCGGGCGCGGCGGATCCTCCTGCTGGTGGAGGAGGAGGCGGACACCGTACGGCGGGACGCGCGGGCGGACGCGGTGGACGCGATGGGCGCGGCCGAGGCGTACGCGGACCGGGTGGCCGAGCTGGCGCGGCACGACGCGGAGGCGGTGCGCGAGCAGACGGAGGTCCGGGCGCGGCAGGGGCTGCTGCGGGCGGGCCGGGAGGCCGACGCGGTCCGGGCGGAGGCCAAGGACGACGCGGCGGAGTGGCGGGCGCACGCGCAGGCGGCGCTGACGGAGATGCGGCGCCGGTCGGACGCGCTGGTCGCGGACCGCGAGCAGGAGCACGTGGAGCGGTGGGACGCGGCGGAGCGGGAGCTGGCGGCCCGGGAGGCCGACCTGGAGGCCCGGCACGCGGAGCTGGAGCAGTACGCGGAGGTCCGGCTGGCGGAGGCGCGGCGCGGGTACGCGGAGGCGGAGGAGTCGGCGCGGCACGGGCAGGAGGACGCGGAGGCGAAGGCCGCGGAGCTGCTGGCCGAGGCGCGGGTGCAGGAGGAGCGGACGGGCCGGGAGACGGAGCGGATCCTGCGGGAGCACGAGGAGGCGCAGGACGAGATGCGGGCGCACATGAACCACGTCCGCTCCAGCCTGGCGGCCCTGACGGGCCGGGCCCCGGCCGAGGGCTGACCGGCCGGCCGTCCGTCCCGTCCCGGCGGCCGGTCAGGGTATGTGGCGGGCGTAGGAGCGGGCCACGCGGGCGCGGTTGCCGCAGCTCGAGGCCACGCACCAGCGGCGCCTGGGGTGCGCCGGGAGGAACAGCAGGACGCAGTCCGCCCCCTCGCACTCCCGTACGTCCCGCACCCGGGGGTCCGTCAGGAGCTCGGCCGCGGCGTCCGCCAGCTCCGCCGCGAGCCGCCGCGCCGGGGTGCCCGTACGGTGCGGGGCCGCCGCCAGGCCGGTTTCCGCGGTCCAGGCGAGCTCGCGGTGGGCCGGGGCGCCCGCCGCGGCCTCGTTCAGCGCGCGCAGGGGCGCCGGCCGGGGGCCGCTCGCCGCGCCGCGCGGCCGCGAGCGCAGCGCCGGCCGCCTCCCGTACGGCGTGTACGGCCGCCACCTCGGCCGGGCCCACCTTCCCGACCGGCCCGAGCCGGCCCTCCCGGACGGCCAGCCAGGCCGCGAGCGCCGCGCCGGCCGCCTCCCGTACGGCGTGTACGGCCGCCACCTCGGCCGGACCCACCTTCCCGACCGGCCCGAGCCGGCCCTCCTGGACGGCCAGCCAGGCCGCGAGCCCCGCCGGACCGGCGATCAGACAGAACGGCAACGCGTACGAGGAGGGACTCTCCGACGCGGCCCGCGAGTTCGCCGGACACCGGCGGGAGGTGCCGGGCGACGAGGAGAAGGTGCGCGGGCTGTTCAGTCCGGAGGGCATCCGCTTCGGAGGGGGCGGCACTTCGCGCTGGAGACGCACCTCGGGGAGATCGTCCCGCTGGTGGAGGGGTTCCTCGCGGAGCTCCCGTGACCTGACCTGACCTGACCTGACCCGCCCCTCCCCGGGTACTAACCCGCCGGCTGCTGGGCCGGAGCCGGGGCCGGCTCCGGGGCCGGCGCCTTCGGCGCGTGGCGGTACGGATCGCTGCGCAGGCCGCGGGAGGTGACCACCACCGTGAAGGCGGCGGGCGCGGGGGCCGGCAGCCGGGCGGTCAGGGTGCCCGTCGCCGGGTCGTACTCGGTCGCCACGGCGGTGGAGTCGAGCTCCACCCGGGCCTCCGGGCCGAAGCCGCCGCCCTCGACGAGCAGCGCGGCACCCGTCACGGTCACGCCCGTGATCACCGGGTTCGCGCGCGTGGCCATCTTGTTCACCAGGTACGCCCCGGCCGGGGCGCCCGTCAGCGCCCAGATCTCGGCGGGGAGGCGGGGGAGTCCGCCGCCCACGTCGGAGAGGAAGAACAGCACCACGTACAGCATGGTGACCGCGCTGAGCGCCACGTACTGGAGGTCGACGAGGTCGGTGCGCCCGCTGTCGTTCGCGATCAGCTCGCGCAGCGGCCGCTGCCCGGAGCCGGTCGGCTTCGGGGCGGGCTTGGCCATGCTGCCGTTCTCGACGCGGATCCCGACGACCGTCTTCGCCGCGATCATGGCCACGTACGGGCCCCCGAGCAGGGGCAGGTACACCGTGGTCAGGGAGGACAGCGGGCCGTGCTCCCCGCTGAACCAGCCGGCGCCGCCGCCCGCCGTGAGCCCGTACGCGAGGATCGTGAGCAGGAGCCAGACCAGGATCACCGTCCAGGCCAGGGCCAGGGTGGTGGAGGTGGAGAGGCGGCCGTCGCGGCCGGTGACGAAGCCCGGATGGCGGCGCAGCCGCAGGGCGATGGGCCCGGCGAGGGCTGCCAGTAAGGCCAGTGCGAAGAGTGCGGAAGCCATGTCGTCCCCCCCGGAACGGATCTCGGATGCAGGACTCCGAGGTCTACTCCGTTGACCGGGGTCATGACAAGCGGGACCCGGGCGCGGCGGCTACCTGTTGTCCCGCTGGGTGTCGCTCCGCTTCGTGTCGCCCGGCCCCTTCTCCCGGTGCTCCTCCAGTATCGGGAACCGCCGCGGTGCCACCAGGAGCAGGACGAGCAGCGCCGCCACGGCCGCGGCGGTGGCGCCGAGGAAGACGTGGTCCACGGCGGCGGCCACCGCCTGGCGCAGGTAGTCGGCGGCGGCCCGCGGGAGCAGGTCCGGCCGGTCGAGGGCCGTGGACACGTCGTCGAGGTGGTCCGGCAGCCCGGCCATCGGGGCGTGCGCCAGCCGGGAGGCGATGGTCGCGTTGGCGACGGCCCCGAGCAGCGCGGCCCCGAGACTCTGGCCGACCTGGCGGCAGAACAGCACCGAGGCCGTCGTCGTACCCCGCTCGGACCAGCCCACGGTGGACTGGACCCCGACGATCAGCGGCAGTTGGAAGAGGCCGAGGGCCGCGCCCAGCAGCAGCATGACGAGCGTGGGCTGCCAGGGCCGGGCGGGATACGGGAGCAGCGTGAACGAGAACAGGATCACGGCGGCGAGCGAGCTCCCGACGGCCGCGGAGTTGCGGAAGCCTATGCGCCGGTAGACGTGCTGGCTGAAGGCGGCGGACACCGGCCAGGTGAGGGTCATCGCGGACATGACGAGCCCGGCGCTGACGGCCCCGAGGCCGAGCACGGACTGGGCGTACGTGGGGACGAAGACCATCGGGGCGATCATGAGCACGCCGAGCGCGCCGAGGGCCAGGTTCACGGCGGCGATGGTGCGCCGGCGCCAGACCCATCCCGGAATGATCGGCTCCGCCGCCCGGCGCTCGATCCGGACGACGACGGCCGCCAGCAGCGCGCTCGCGCCCAGCAGCCCGAGGGAGGGCGCGGACAGCCAGGGCCAGGCGACCCCGCCCTGCACGAGGGCGAAGAGCAGCAGTCCGCCGCAGGCGAAGACGCCGAGGGCGCCCGCCCAGTCGATCGGGCCGCGGCGCCCGGGGGACCGTACGGGCTCGACGAGGTGGCGGGCGAGCATCCACAGGGCCAGACCGCCGAGCGGCAGGTTGATCAGGAAGATCCAGCGCCAGTCGGCGTACGAGGCGATGAGCCCGCCGAGCGCCGGGCCGGCCACGGCGGAGGCGGCCCAGACCGAGGACATCCGGGCCTGTATCCGCGGGCGGTCCTTGAGCGGGTAGAGGTCGGCGGCCAGGGTCTGCACGGTGCCCTGGAGGGCGCCGCCGCCCAGCCCCTGGACGAGGCGGAAGGCGATGAGGGCGGCCATGTTCCAGGCGAGCGCGCACAGCAGCGAGCCGACGATGAACAGGGCTATGCCGAAGAGCAGTACGGGCTTGCGGCCGAAGGTGTCGGAGAGCTTCCCGTAGACGGGGAGCGTGACGGTGACGGCGAGCAGGTAGCCCGCGAAGAGCCAGGAGAAGACGGAGAAGCCGCCGAGGTCGCCGACGATCTGGGGGACGGCGGTGGAGACGATCGAGCTGTCGAGGGCGACGAGGGCCATCGCCAGCATGAGGGCGCTCACCAGGGCGGTACGAGGCCTCCGCCCGCTGGCGGCCGCCGCGTCGGCCGCCGGTCCGGCCCCGGTGCGCTCGCCCGTGCTCTCCTCTGCGCCCACCAAGATCCTTTCACCGTGCACGTATCCGCGGGGAACACCTTCTCATCGCGGGGTATCCGGCGGTATCCCCCCGGTATCCCCCAGAGGCGATCCGCCAAAAGATGGAGAACCCCTAGGGGTTGCTCCTCACAAGGGTCCAGGGGTCATTCGTCCCGGCGGAGGAGGAGGACGGCCCGGCGAGGTCCTTAACTGGTTCCTACGGGCGGGGGTGGGGTTAACCCCCCGGCGGATACGGCGATGGGCACCAGCGCGCCGGCCGCCTCCGCCCCGCAGACTTCACGACGGCACGACAGCGGAATCCGGCCACATCGCGGCAAGCGCGAGCAACGCATCAACGAGGGGAAGCACCGTGACAACGGCTATGACCGAAACCAGGCACGGGGGTACTGGAGGGCATGGAGCCGTCGCCGCCCGGGCGCGCAAGGTCGTCAAGGCCTACGGCGCCGGGGAGACCCGCGTGGTCGCCCTCGACGAAGTGGACGTGGACATCAAGCGCGGCCAGTTCACGGCGATCATGGGCCCCTCCGGCTCCGGCAAGTCCACGCTGATGCACTGCCTCGCCGGTCTCGACACCGTGACCAGCGGGCAGATCCACCTGGACGACACCGAGATCACCGGGCTGAAGGACAAGAAGCTCACCCAGCTGCGCCGCGACCGGATCGGCTTCATCTTCCAGGCCTTCAACCTGCTGCCCACGCTCAACGCCCTGGAGAACATCACGCTCCCCATGGACATAGCGGGCCGCAAGCCCGACGCGGAGTGGCTGAACCGCGTCGTCGAGACGGTGGGCCTCGCCGGGCGCCTCAAGCACCGCCCGACCGAACTCTCCGGCGGCCAGCAGCAGCGCGTGGCCGTCGCCCGCGCCCTGGCGGCCCGTCCGCAGATCATCTTCGGCGACGAGCCCACCGGAAACCTGGACTCCCGGGCAGGCGCCGAGGTCCTCGGCTTCCTGCGCCGCTCGGTGGACGAGCTCGGCCAGACCATCGTGATGGTCACGCACGACCCGGTGGCAGCCTCGTACGCGGACCGCGTGATCTTCCTGGCCGACGGCCGGATCGTGGACGAGATGTACGCGCCCACCGCCGACCAGGTGCTGGACCGCATGAAGGACTTCGACGCGCGCGGGCGGACCTCGTGAGCGCCGGCACCGTACTGAAGACCTCGCGGCGCAACTTCGTCGCGCACAAGGGGCGGATGGCGCTCTCCGCCGTCGCCGTCCTGCTCTCCGTGGCCTTCGTCTGCGGCACCCTGGTGTTCACCGACACCATGAACACCACCTTCGACAAGCTGTTCGGCGTCACCAGCGCCAACGTCACGGTCACCCCGAAGGCGGCCCAGGACGGCGAGGACAACCCGAACCGCGGCAAGCCCGAGGTGCTGCCCGCCTCCGCCGTCGAGCAGGTGCAGAAGGCCGAGGGCGTCAAGGGCGCCGAGGGCGCCGTCGTCTCGATGTCCGTCACGGTCGTCAACGCCAAGAACGAGAACATGGGCTCGACCACCGGCGCCCCGACCATCGCGGGCAACTGGAACGACAACGAGCTCAAGTCCATGAAGATCACCTCAGGCCAGGCCCCGCGCGGCCCGACCGAGATGATGGTCGACGCGGACACCGCGAAGAAGCACCACCTGGGGCTCGGCGACGAGCTGCGCACCATCGCCATCACCGGCGACATCCGCGCCAAGATCAGCGGTATCGCCACCTTCACCGTGACCAACCCGGGCGCGGCCATCGTCTACTTCGACACCGCCACCGCGCAGGAGAAGCTGCTCGGCGGCCCCGGCCTCTTCACGCACGTCAACGTCACCGCGAAGGACGGGGTCAGCGACACCCAGCTGAAGGCGAACGTCGCCAAGGCCGTCGGCGCGGACACGTACAAGCTCCAGACCGCGAAGGAGGCTTCGGACGCCAACCGCAAGGACGTCGGCTCCTTCCTCAACGTCATGAAGTACGTGATGCTCGGCTTCGCCGGAATCGCCTTCCTCGTCGGCATCTTCCTCATCTTCAACACCTTCTCGATGCTGGTCGCCCAGCGGACCCGCGAGATCGGCCTGATGCGCGCCATCGGCGCCGACAGCGGCCAGGTGCTCAAGTCCGTGATCGTCGAGGCCTTCCTGCTCGGCCTGGTCGGCTCGATCCTCGGGGTCGGCGCCGGTGTGGGCCTGGCCGTCGGCCTGATGCAGCTCATGGGCCAGATGGGCATGCACCTGTCCACAGACGACCTGACCGTCGCCTGGACCACCCCGGTCGTCGGCCTGGTGCTCGGCATCGTCGTCACCGTCGTCTCCGCCTTCATCCCGGCCCGCCGGGCCGGCAAGGTCTCCCCGATGGCCGCCCTGCGCGACGCCGGCACCCCCGGCGACAAGAAGGCCGGCCGCATCCGGGCCGCCGTGGGCCTGGTGCTCACCGGCATCGGCGGCGCGGGCCTGTTCCTCGCCGCGGGCGCCGACAAGGCCGCCGCCGGCTCGCTGTGGCTGTCCCTGGGCGTGCTGTTCACCCTCATCGGCTTCATCGTGATCGGCCCGCTGCTCGCCGGCCTCGTGGTCCGCCTGCTCTCCGGCATCGTCCTGCGGCCCTTCGGGTCCGTCGGCCGCCTCGCCGAGCGCAACGCGCTGCGCAACCCGCGCCGTACCGGCGCCACCGCCGCCGCGCTGATGATCGGACTGGCGCTGGTCGCCTGCCTGTCGGTGGTCGGCTCCTCGATGGTGGCCTCCGCCACCGACGAGCTCGACAAGTCGGTCGGCGCGGACTACATCGTCCAGTCCCAGACCGGCCAGCCGATCATGCCGCAGGCCGAGCAGGCGCTGCGCGCCACCAAGGACCTCGACCACGTCACCGCGTACCGGGAGGTGGAGGCGAAGGTCACCGCCCCCGACGGCTTCGTCAAGGACGACGGCATCAGCGTCAACGACCCGACGTACGCCCAGGACGTCCGGCGCAAGATGATCGCCGGTGAGCACGCGGCGGCGTACGGCAAGGGCGCGATGTCGGTCGGCTCGCTCTTCGCGGACGAGCACCACGTCAAGGTCGGCGACGAGCTGACGGTCGCCTTCACCGGTGGTCAGACGACCAAGCTGAAGGTCGCCGCGATCACCTCCGACGAGGGCAACCTCGACAAGGGCGTGATGTACATCAGCACCGCGACCGCCGAGCAGTTCCTGCCGGCCGACCGGATGCCGCGGCCGTTCATGCTGCTGGCCAAGGCCGCCGACGGGAAGGCGGACGCCGCGTACACCGCCGTCAAGGGCGCGCTCGCGGAGTACCCCCAGTACCAGGTGCAGAACCAGACCGACTACAAGAAGTCCCTCAAGGACCAGGTCGGCCAGCTGCTGAACATGGTCTACGGGCTGCTCGGCCTCGCGATCATCGTGGCGGTCCTGGGTGTCGTGAACACCCTGGCCCTCTCGGTGGTCGAGCGGACCCGCGAGATCGGCCTGATGCGCGCCATCGGCCTCTCCCGCCGCCAGCTGCGCCGCATGATCCGCCTGGAGTCGGTGGTCATCGCCCTCTTCGGCGCCCTGCTGGGCCTCGGCCTGGGCATGGGCTGGGGAGCCACCGCACAGCAGCTGCTCGCCCTCGAGGGCCTGAAGGTGCTGGAGATCCCCTGGCCGACGATCATCGGCGTGTTCGCCGGGTCGGCCTTCGTGGGCCTGTTCGCCGCACTGGTCCCGGCCTTCCGGGCGGGGCGGATGAACGTACTGAACGCGATCGCGAGCGAGTAGCCGGCTCAGCGTTCGTTCGGGGGACCGCCGGTCCCGGTCAGCCCTTCGGGGGCCGGCCGGGACCGACGGCGTTCCCGGGCCGGCGCTCCTCGCGGTGGCCGCAATCCCTCGCGCGGGGGACCGTGGGGCGTCGTAGGGTGGGAAGCCCCGGCCCGTGAGACGTGTCGGGTCCTTCGCGTTGCCCCTTCACCGGACGGAAGCCTCCTTTCATGAGCCTGCACGGACTGCTCGACGCCGTCACCCGGGACCCGGCCCTCGCCGAGGCGGTCACCGCGGCCGGGGACGGCAACCGCATGCACGTGGACCTCGTCGGACCCGCCGCCGCACGGCCCTTCGCCATCGCCGCGCTGGCCGCCAAGACCGAGCGGACCGTGCTCGCGGTCACCGCCACCGGTCGGGAGGCCGAGGACCTGGCCGCCGCGCTGCGGTCCTTCCTGCCGCCCGACGAGGTCGCCGAGTACCCGTCCTGGGAGACCCTTCCGCACGAGCGGCTCTCCCCGCGCAGCGACACCGTGGGCCGGCGGCTCGCCGTACTGCGCCGGCTCGTGCACCCGAGCAAGGACGACCCGGCCGCGGGGCCCGTCTCCGTGGTCGTCGCGCCGATCCGGTCCGTGCTCCAGCCGCAGGTCAAGGGACTCGGGGACCTGGTCCCGGTGAGTCTGCGGCACGGCGAGAGCGCCGATCTGGGCGAGGTCACCGAGGCGCTCGCCGCGGCCGCGTACGCCCGCGTAGAGCTCGTCGAGAAGCGCGGCGAGTTCGCCGTGCGCGGCGGCATCCTCGACGTGTTCCCGCCCACCGAGGAGCACCCGCTGCGCGTGGAGTTCTGGGGCGACGAGGTCGAGGAGATCCGCTACTTCAAGGTCGCCGACCAGCGCTCCCTGGAGGTCGCCGAGCACGGGCTGTGGGCCCCGCCCTGCCGGGAGCTGCTGCTGACCGACGAGGTACGGGAGCGGGCCGCGGCCCTCGCCGAGGCCCACCCCGAGCTCGGCGAACTGCTGAACAAGATCGCCGAGGGGATCGCGGTGGAGGGCATGGAGTCCCTCGCGCCGGTCCTCGTCGACGACATGGAACTGCTGATCGACGTCCTGCCGGCCGGCTCCATGGCCGTCGTGTGCGACCCGGAGCGGGTCCGCACCCGGGCCGCCGACCTCGTCGCGACCTCGCAGGAGTTCCTCATGGCCTCCTGGGCCGCGACCGCCGGCGGCGGCGAGGCCCCCATCGACGTCGGCGCGGCCTCGCTGCGCGGGATCGCGGACGTACGGGAGCACGCGCGCGAGCTCGGCATGATGTGGTGGTCGGTCTCCCCCTTCGCGGCGGACGACACCGCCTCGGCCGCCGACACCCTGGCGCTCGGCATGCACGCCCCCGAGGCCTACCGCGGCGACACCGCCCGGGCGCTCGCCGACACCAAGGGCTGGATCGCCGACGGCTGGCACACCGTCTACCTCACCGAGGGCCACGGCCCGGCCGCCCGCACCGTCGAGGTGCTCGGCGGCGAGGGCATCGCGGCCCGCCTGGAGGCGGACCTGCGCACCCTGGAGCCGTCGATCGTCCACGTGGCGTGCGGCTCCCTCGACAACGGGTTCATCGATCCCGCCCTCAAGCTCGCCGTCCTCACCGAGACCGACCTGACCGGCCAGCGCACCGCCACCAAGGACCTCGGCCGGATGCCGACCCGGCGCCGCAAGTCCATCGACCCCCTCACCCTGGAGGTCGGCGACTACATCGTCCACGAGCAGCACGGCGTCGGCCGCTACATCGAGATGGTGCAGCGCACCGTCCAGGGCGCCACCCGCGAGTACCTCCTCGTCGAGTACGCCCCCGCCAAGCGCGGCCAGCCCGGCGACCGGCTCTACATCCCCACCGACCAGCTGGAGCAGGTCACCAAGTACGTCGGCGGCGAGGCCCCGACCCTGCACCGGCTCGGCGGCGCCGACTGGACCAAGACCAAGGCGCGCGCCAAGAAGGCGGTCAAGGAGATCGCCGCCGACCTCATCAAGCTCTACAGCGCCCGCATGGCCGCCCCCGGCCACACCTTCGGCCCCGACACCCCCTGGCAGCGCGAGCTGGAGGACGCCTTCCCGTACGCGGAGACGCCTGACCAGCTCACCACCATCGCCGAGGTCAAGGAGGACATGGAGAAGTCCGTCCCCATGGACCGCCTCATCTGCGGCGACGTCGGCTACGGCAAGACCGAGATCGCGGTCCGCGCCGCCTTCAAGGCGGTCCAGGACGGCAAGCAGGTCGCCGTCCTCGTCCCCACCACCCTGCTCGTGCAGCAGCACTTCGGGACCTTCTCCGAGCGCTACAGCCAGTTCCCGGTCAACGTGAAGGCGCTGTCCCGCTTCCAGAGCGACACCGAGTCCAAGGCCACCCTGGAGGGGCTGAAGGAGGGCTCGGTCGACATCGTCATCGGTACGCACCGGCTGTTCTCGCAGGAGACCAAGTTCAAGGACCTGGGCCTGGTCATCGTCGACGAGGAGCAGCGCTTCGGCGTCGAGCACAAGGAGCAGCTGAAGAAGCTGCGCGCCAACGTGGACGTGCTGACGATGTCCGCGACCCCGATCCCGCGCACCCTGGAGATGGCGGTGACCGGCATCCGCGAGATGTCGACGATCACCACCCCGCCGGAGGAGCGCCACCCGGTGCTCACCTTCGTCGGCCCGTACGAGCAGAAGCAGATCGGCGCGGCCATCCGGCGCGAACTCCTGCGCGAGGGCCAGTGCTTCTACATCCACAACCGGGTCGAGTCCATCGACCGGGCGGCCGCCAAGCTGCGCGAGATCGTGCCCGAGGCGCGGATCGCGACCGCGCACGGCCAGATGTCCGAACAGGCCCTGGAACAGGTCGTCGTGGACTTCTGGGAGAAGAAGTTCGACGTGCTCGTCTCGACGACGATCGTCGAGTCCGGCATCGACATCTCCAACGCCAACACCCTCATCGTGGAGCGCGGCGACAACTTCGGCCTCTCCCAGCTCCACCAGCTGCGCGGCCGCGTGGGCCGGGGGCGCGAGCGCGGGTACGCGTACTTCCTCTACCCGCCGGAGAAGCCGCTGACCGAGACCGCGCACGAGCGGCTCGCGACGATCGCCCAGCACACCGAGATGGGCGCCGGCATGTACGTGGCGATGAAGGACCTGGAGATCCGCGGCGCGGGCAACCTCCTCGGCGGCGAGCAGTCCGGCCACATCGCGGGCGTCGGCTTCGACCTCTACATCCGCATGGTCGGCGAGGCCGTCGCGGACTACCGGGCGGCCGTCGAGGGCGGGCCGGAGGAGGAGCCGCCGCTGGAGGTCAAGATCGAGCTGCCGGTCGACGCGCACGTCCCGCACGACTACGCGCCGGGCGAGCGGCTGCGCTTGCAGGCGTACCGGTCCATCGCGTCGGCGAACTCCGAGGCGGACATCAAGGCCGTACGGGAGGAGCTGCACGACCGCTACGGCAAGCTGCCCGAGCCGGTGGAGAACCTGCTGCTGGTGGCGGGGCTGCGGATGCTGGCGCGGGCCTGCGGGGTCGGCGACATCACCCTCCAGGGCGTCAACATCCGCTTCGGGCCGGTGGAGTTGCGGGAATCCCAGGAGCTGCGGCTCAAGCGGCTCTACCCGGGCGCGGTGCTCAAGCCGGCCACCTCGCAGGTGCTGATCCCGCGGCCGAAGACGGCCCGGGTGGGCGGCAAGCCGCTGGTCGGGCGGGAACTGCTGGCCTGGACCGGGGAGTTCCTCACCACGATCCTCGGTTCGTAAGGCGTACGCGGCCGGGGATCCCGGGGTCCCCGGCCGCCGCGCGGGCCGCGAAGGCTCAGACCGTCTCGGCCGGTCCGCCGTCGCCCAGCTTCGACAGGTCCAGGACGTCCGCGCCCTCCGGCAGGGCCGTGTCGACCGGGGTCCCGAAGTCCGAGAAGAGGATCTCTCCGGTCTCGTCCCCCGAGACGGTGGACTTGAGGACGTACGGAGTGCCCTGGGTGGCGATGTAGTCGGTCTCCGTGCCGTTCTTGGCGGCCGTGACGACCGCCAGCGCCTGCTTGCCGTCGATGGTGACCGTCTCGCCCTTGCGGGCCAGCGGGTTGGGCCGGCCGCCGCCGTCCGTCAGCTTGTCCATGTCGCAGAGGTGCTTCATCGCGGAAGCCTTGGCGTCGGAGACCGGCATCTTCAGCCAGCGGTCGGCGAGCATCGTGACCATCGCCTCCGCCTGTTTCTTGGGGGCGTGCTCCTTCGCCGCCGTACTCCGCCAGTAGTCGGCGTCGCCCTTGAAGTGGATGAGGTCCGTGGACTTGATCAGGTCCACCTTGCCCATCCCGTCGTACCGGACCGCCCCCTTGCAGCTGCCCTTCTTGTCGAGGATGAGGTCGAACTCGACCGGGCTGCCCTCCTCGTGCATCTTCGCGACGACACGGGCCGATTCGACCTTGCGCATGGCCTCGTGCGCCTGGCTCAGGATCTCGGCACCCGACAGGTCCGCGAGCATGCCGGTGCCCTTGCCCGCCCCCTTGCCCTTCGCGGCCGGCGGGGGCGTGGCCCCGGCCGAGGCCGGCGCGGCGGCCCGGGCCGCCCGGCCGATGTCGGCGGCCTTGCTCCCGCCGACCGGCGCGCAGGCCGTCGTCAGTCCGAACAAGGCCGTCGTGGTCAGCACCGACACGCCGATGGTCCGGCTTCGCATGTGGATTCCCCCCTGGAACAACAACTCGACTGCCGAGGGTAGTCGCCGCCTGTCAGGGGGCGTCCACGATTTCCGCGCGCCCCCTGCGGCCCGCGCCCGCCGGGAGCTGTGCGGCGACCCTGCAACGGTTGCGCGCATCCCCTCACTGGCGGCCGGAAACGCTGTATACGCTCAGACCCGAAACTTCGTCGACACGGTCCGTCAGGAGCAGCGATGCACGGCCCCGGCCTCCCGCCGCAGCAAGGCCCCCAGCCCAGTACCGGGGGAGTCGTGGCACTGCGCGTGCTGTTCGCCCTGCTGCCCGTCCTGAGCTGCGGCTTCCTGGGCTGGGGCACGATGCTGCGGCTCGCGGTCGTCACCCGCAAGCCCCGGGACTGGTGGCTGCTGGCCGCCAACTGCGTGCTCACCGTCGCCTGGGTCGCGCTGATCGGCGCCGACCCGACGCCCGAGACCAACGGCTGGCAGGGCAATACGGGCGCCTTCGGCGTCATCATCACCGGGTTCCTGACCTGCGTCTACTTCCTCGTCGCCGACATCCAGCACCACTCGGCGGCACGGGCGGCGGCCGTCACCGCCCCCTGGTACCCGGCGCAGCCCGCGCCGTACGTACCGCAGCAGCAGCCGCAGCGCCCGGCGTACGGGTACCCGCCGGCGCAGCACCAGACGCCCACGCCCACGCCCACGCCCACTCCGGCTCCGGCCCCCGCTCCCGGCCCGGCCACCCCGCCGCGCATCGGGCAGGTCCGCGCCGAGCTCGACGAGCTGAGCGAACTGCTGCGCAAGCAGACGCCGCACCCGCACCCCAACCCCCACCCGCACGCCCCCGGCAACGACGGTGAGGGCACGGCCCGGTGACCGAGGGCGACCGGATCATCGGCGAGCGCTACCGGCTGGCCTCCGTCCTGGGACAGGGCGGCATGGGCCAGGTCTGGACGGCGTACGACCAGCGGCTGGACCGCCGCGTCGCCGTCAAGCTGCTGCGCCCCGACAAGGTGGCCGGCCCCGGCTCCGTCGCCGACGAGCTGCGCCGCCGCTTCGTGCGCGAATGCCGGGTGACGGCGCAGGTGGACCACCCGGGCCTCGTCACCGTCCACGACGCGGGCAGCGACGGCGACGAGCTGTTCCTCGTCATGGGCTACGTCGAGGGCACCGACCTCGCCGACCACCTCGCGCAGCACGACCCGTACCCCTGGCCGTGGGCGGTCGCCGTGATCGCGCAGCTGTGCGGGGTGCTGTCGGCCGTGCACGCGGTGCCGATCGTGCACCGCGACCTGAAGCCGCGCAACGTGATGGTCCGCCCGGACGGCACCGTGCTGGTCCTGGACCTCGGTGTCGCCTCGGTGATGGACACCGACACCACCCGCCTCACCAGCACCGGCACTCCGATCGGCAGCCCGGCGTACATGGCGCCCGAGCAGGCGATGGGCGGCGCCGTCGGCCCGTACACCGACCTCTACGCCCTCGGCGTGCTGCTGTACGAACTCCTCAGCGGCAACGTCCCGTTCGCCGGGTCCACCGCGCTCGGCGTCCTGCACCGCCACCTGTACGAGCCGCCGGTCCCGGTGCGCCGGCTGCGCCCGGAGGTCCCGCACCAGCTGGAGGCGGTCCTGCTGCACCTCCTGGCGAAGGACCCGCAGGACCGGCCGGCCTCCGCGCAGCACGTGTACGAGGCCCTCACGCCGCTGCTGCCCAAGCAGGGCATCCCGGCGGCCGCGCTCGACCCGACCCGCCCCTTCCTGCGCCCGCAGGCCCCCTGGCCGGACCGCGCCGCCACCATCCCGCCGCAGCCGACGACACCGCCCACGCCGCAGACGCCGCCCAAGCCGGACATCCCGGCCGCGGTGGACGAGGCCCGCAGCCTCCTGGAACAGGGCCGGCTCACCCAGGCCGTGGACATCCTCGGCGGGATCCTGCCGGCCGCGGCGGCCGAGCACGGCGAGCACTCCACGGTGGTCCGCTCGCTGCGCAAGCAGTACGCGGCCACGCTGATGGACGACGGCCAGTACCGCCGCGCCCTGCCCGAGCTGCGCCGCCTCGCCGACGAGTTCCCGGCGGGCGACCCGCAGTCCCTGCGCTTCCGCTACGACGCGGCGCAGTGCCTGGAACAGCTCGACGCGCCGGGGGCGGCCCTGGCCGAATACCGCTCGCTGCTCCCGCTGTTCGAGAACCACTACGCGAACCCGGACCCCGGCCTCCCGCTGGAGGTCCGCCGCCGGATAGCCCAGCTGCTGCTCTCCCTGGGCGACCGGCCGGCGGCCCACGACACCCTGGTCCGGCTGCTGTTCGACGCGGACCGCGTCCACGGCCCGTCGCACCCCTTCTCCACGGAGGTCCGCCGCACCCTCCAATGGCTCAGCCAGGTCCGCTGAGGCTCCCCGCTCAGGCCCTGGCCGCGGCGAGCTCCGCGGGTGCGCCGGCCTCCGGGGCGTCCGGACCGGCGGGGCGGCCGGTCCGGGGCCTGCGGCGGCGCTCCGCCACGAGCAGCCCGGCCAGGAGCAGCAGGGACGCGGCCGCGACCGCCGTGCCCGGGACGAGGCCCGGGGGGCGGAAGGAGCAGGAGACGGTGGTCGTGTCGGGGGTCAGCGGGACGGAGACCAGGCCCAGGTAGGACGTGGCGGGCCGGCCGTTGCAGGTCCAGCCCGCGATCGCCGGGGAGGAGAGGACCGCCGTGCCCGCGGTGCCCGCCGGGACGGTGGCGCTGACCGTCGAGGAGCCGACCCGCAGCGCCGTCGGCGCGCTCGCCCTCAGGGCGGCCACCGCCGGGTCCAGGCGGGTGCGGTCCAGGCAGGACAGGGCCCAGCGCGGCGGTGCGGGAGCGTCGAAGACCAGCGCCGAGGAGGCTCCCCGGGAGGCGCCCAGCGGCTGGAGGGCCGCCCGGTTGCGCGGGGCGTTGCCGTTCAGCCGGAAGGCGCGGCCGTCCGCGAGGCGGGCCGTCGCGTTGTACTCCGGGGCCCACAAGTACGCCTCCGTGCCCGCGCGGCACACCCCGGGCGCGACGGGGTCCTCGTACACCTTGGCGCCCAGCAGCAGCTCCTGGTTGGCGAACGGGGGCCCGTCGGCCGCGCCGTACGAGGGCACGGGCCCCGGCGGGCGGATCGTGACCAGCGGCGGGACGGCCTGCGCGCGGCTGATCGTGCCGTCGGGCCGCAAGCGGGCGCCGACCGCGAAGACCGCGTCCGTCACCGGGTTGTCGATGCTCTGCACGTTGCGCCCGCGCGAGGTCCAGCCCGCACCGAGCGCCACCATCGTCCGCGTGAACACGTCCGGGGTGTGGCTGCTGTAGTACGCGCCGCCCTCCCCGCCCAGCAGCAGCGGATCGTTGCCCGTCAGCGCCGGCCGGCTCGGGTCCGTGCGGTACGCGGGCCAGCCCTCGGCGCCGGCCAGCGCCGCGGAGCGGGCCGTGTGCGCCGCGCCCCACGAGGGGTAGTCGTCCAGCCCGCCCAGCTTGCCCTTGTGCCCGAACGCCGTCGTCGCGGCCGCCTGCCCGATCAGTACGAGCGCCAGCACCCCGGCCGCCGGGAGCACCAGCCTGCGGTGGCGCAGGGACCACCAGGCCCCCGCCGCCAGTGCCAGGCCGCCGCAGAACAGCCCCAAGCCCCACGTCGTCGCCAGCGTGCTGGCGCTCGCCGCCGCGGCCGCCGCGGCCAGCACCGCCGCCCCCGCCGCCAGCGCCCGCGGCTTCGGCGGCCCGGCCGCCAGCCCGGTCCACGCGGCGATCACGGCCACCCCGGCCAGCACGAACGTCTGCCGGTACGGGCTGCCGTTCGGGGTCGCGAAGACGTGCCAGGCCAGATGCGTGGGTGTCCACTGGAAGGAGACCAGCACGGCCGCGGTCAGCCCCGCCCACCACAGGCGGGTGCGCACGGGCACCGCCGCGTGGAACGGCAGGGCCGCCACCAGCAGCAGCGTCCCCGTGCCCACGAACAGCGCCGGCGAGGAGAAGGAGTACGTCGCGGGCAGGATCCGCGCGAACAGGTCCGGCCAGGACACCGGGTCGAACTGCCGCGTCCACCCCGGGTACGCCTGCTTCGAGCTCAGGAAGAGCGGCACCAGCACCGGCGCGGACACCGCGATGCCCAGCAGGGTCGTTCCGGCACCCCGGACGAGCACCGGCAGCCGCCCCCGTACGCCCTCGCGCGTCAGCACCACCCGTACCAGGAGCACCAGCGCCGCGCCCAGTGTCGCCATGTACGCCGTGTAGAAGTTCGCCGTCCAGCAGAGCGCCACCACGAGGACGGCGGCGGCGGGCCGGCGCCTGCGCAGCGCCCATTCACCCGTCAGACACAGGAGCGGGAACGCGATCAGCCCGTCCAGCCACATCGGGTTGTACGAGGCCTCGATCACCGACCAGCCGCACAGCGCGTACGAGGCCCCCAGCAGGCCCGCCGCCCACCACGGCCCGCGCCGCTGCGTGCGCAGCAGCCAGGCCATCGCCGCCGCGGCCGCGGCCATCTTCAGCACGGTGACCACGTACACCGCGAGGTCGATGTCCTCGCGCGGGAAGAGGCCGACGAGCACCGCGAACGGGCTGGAGAGGTACGTGCCGAAGTCGGGCAGGAAACTCGTCCCGAAGCCGGACTGCCAGTTGAACAGCAGCCCGCCCTCCGCCCGCCCGTGCAGGAGGTCCCACAGGTGCGCGTGGAAGGGGACGAACTGGTTGCCGAGGTCGTTGATGCTGCGGTGGCGGTGTCCGTACGGGAACACGCGGGCGACCGCGTCCCCGGCGCAGACGGCCACCACCGTGATCAGGGCGGCGAGGGCCGAGCCGCGCAGGCTCAGGCGGCGCGGCGAGCGGTGCGGTGTCGACATGGTGGGCCGACCTTGGCACCGCCGGTCGACCACAGGGTTGCCACCGGGTGGCTGCGACATCAACAGACGCGTACCCCAACACCCGGGGAATCGTTGGTCGAAGCAGTGGCCCGGATCAGCTTGACTGCATACCATCGATCACCGCACGGCCCCTTGTGCACCGACGCACAATCTCCCGGCCCTGGAGGCTCCTTTGCACCGTCGCACTGCGCTCTCCGTCTCCGCCGCCCTGCTCGTGGCGGCCCCCCTGCTGACCGCCTGCTCGGGCCAGGCCCGGCCCGGCACCGCGGCCGTCGTCGGCGGCGAACGCATCACCACCTCCGCGCTCCAGGCCCAGGTGAACGACGTCCGCGCGGCGCAGAACGAAACCGGGTCCACCGCCGCCCAGCTGATCCAGTCCTCGCCCGGCCTGGAGCGCGTCAAGCTCAACAAGATGATCCAGACCGTCGTCCTGGAGCGCGCCGCCGAGGACGCGGGCGTGAGCGTCAGCGAGAAGGAGGTCCAGGACTTCCGCAAGGCCCAGCTGGAGAAGGCGGGCGGAGCCGAGAAGCTGACCGCGGCGGCCCTGGAGCAGGCCCAGCTGGCGCCCGGGCAGCTCGACGCCGACGCCCGCTTCAAGCTGCTGCGCGACAAGCTCTTCGACCACTACGGCAGCCAGGACAAGGCCGTCGGCAAGCTCGCGTCCGCCGCGAAGACCCTGCACATCGAGGTGAACCCGCGCTACGGCGTCTGGGACGCGCAGCAGATCGTGCTCGGTGACCAGGACACCCCCTGGATCGTCCAGCGCACCCGGCCCGAGCAGGCCCCCGCCGGAGCCTGAGCCGCCCGACCGGAGGTAGGTTCGGAGGGTGACCGACCACGCCGCCGAACCCGCCCCCGCCGTGCCCGCCCCGGCCGCCCCCGCCGACGCCACGGCCACCGGCCGGATCGTCCTGCTGACCGCGAGCCACCGGGTCGCCCCCGGCCTGCTGTCCTGGCCGGCCTGGCAGACCCTGCACGCCGCGGACCGGGTGCTGTGCGCCGACCCGGGCCACCCGCAGCTGCCGTACCTGCGCGAGGCGGGCGTCGAGGTCGCGCACGAGGCCCCGGACGCGCACGCGCTGGTCGAGGCCTGCGCCGGCGGCCGCACGGTCGTGGTGATCCCGTCCGGCGAGGGCGACCGGCGGCTCACCGACGGACTGGCCCGCCTCGCCGGCTCCGGCCGCGTCGACATGCCCGACCTCGAACTGCTGCCCGGCTCGTACGACCTGCCCGGCGCCCGCCTGCTCGACCTCGTGCAGGTGATGGACCGGGTCCGCCGCGAATGCCCCTGGACCTCGCGCCAGACCCACGAGGCACTGGTCAAGTACGCCACGGAGGAGGCGTACGAACTCGTCGAGGCCATCGAGGACGGGGACCGGGACGCGCTGCGCGAGGAGCTCGGCGACGTACTGCTCCAGGTGGTCTTCCACGCGCGGATCGCCGAGGAGCACCCCGACGAGCCGTTCTCCATCGACGACGTGGCCGGCGGCCTCGTCGAGAAGCTGATCCACCGGCACCCGCACGTGTTCGGGGACGCGGACGCGCAGACCCCGGAGGACGTCAGCGCGCACTGGCAGCGCACCAAGGCGGTCGAGAAGCAGCGGGACTCGGTCACCGACGGGATCCCGCTGGGCCAGCCCGGACTCGCGCTCGCGGCCAAGCTCGCCGGCCGGGTCCGCGCGGGCGGCGTGGCCGTGGAACTGCCGCGCGGCGAGGGCATCGGGTACGAGCTGCTGGAACTGGCCGCGCGCGCCGAGGCGGCGGGCGTCGACCCCGAGACCGCGCTGCGCGCGGCGGCCCGGGCCTACCGGGACGCGATCCGGGCCGCCGAGGGCGTCGGCGCGTAGACACCCCCTACCGGGGGGCGCGGCCCGACGGGTTGTGCCAGTGCGGCTCGGGGCGGCTGAGGAACCACTCGCCGAAGCCCAGGGGCCGGCCGTTCGGGCCGTGGCCGGTGCCGGCGGCGGGCACGGTGTCGTGGAAGATCCGGCCCGGCAGGGCGCCCAGCTCCTCCAGCACGTGCACGGTCTGCTCGATGAACGGCGCCGGCCCGCTGAGGTAGACGTCCTGCTCGGGCCACATGGCCCGGTGGCCGAGGGCGGTCGCGAGCCGCCCGGTGGCCTGGTTGCGGTGCTGACCGGGGGCGGGCGTGATGTAGGTGACGCCGAGCCAGCCGAAGGCGGCGGCGTACTCGTCGATCAGCGGGCGGTCGTACAGGTACGCGGAGTCCCGGGCGACGACGAAGAGCCGTACGTCCCTGTCGGGAGGCTGCCCGGCGAGCTCCTCCACCATGGCCCGGATCGGCGCCCATCCGGTGCCCGCCGCGATGAGGCTGACCGGGCGGTCGGCGCGGCGCAGCGTCAGCTGCCCGCCGGCCGCGCCGAGCCGCAGCATCTCGCCGGGCCGGGTCTCGCGGACCAGGGCGGTGCTGAGCCGGCCGCCCTCGATACGGCTGACGTGGAGGTCGAGGGTGCCGTCCGGGCGCGGGGCGTTTCCGATGGAGTACGTGCGCCAGGTCCTCGGGACCCGTTCGCTGCTCACGCTCGCGTACTGGCCGGGGAGGTGGGGGAAGGGGGCGTGCGGGCGCAGGGTCAGCACCCCTATGTCCTGCCCGTACTGGAGGTGGCGCACGATCTCGGCGTCCCACCACGCCGGGTCCTCGCTCGCGGCGGCCCCGGCCATCATGGCGTCGGCGATCACCTGGTACGCCTCGGACCAGGCCTTCTCCACGGTCGGGGTCCAGGACTCGCCACAGGTGCGGGCGAGCGCGGCGAGCAGGCTGGCGCCGAGGGCCGCGTAGTGCTCGGGGCCGGCGAGGAACTTGCGGTGGTCGCGGCCGAGGTCGTGGAGATAGGGGAGCAGGCTCTCGTCGTCGAGGTGGGCGACCACGTGGGTCAGCACGGCGAAGAGCCGGTCGCGCTGGCGTTCCATGTCCTCGGCGGAGGCCGGGAAGAGCTCACGGATCCCGGGGTTGTGCCAGAAGAGGTGGGAGTAGAAGTACTTGACCGCGTGCTCGGCCCTTCTCTCCACCACCGCGAAGCTGCTCTTCAAGATCCTCACATCCACAAAACCGAAAGTAGGAACGCAGGGGAACGCGAGGTCAAGCGATGGCGGATCTACGGACAGCCGCGGCGAACCACCCATATGGGATGGCCGCGGGCGCGCGGGATACGGTCAGCGGGTGCATGAGCCGACCTCCGCAGCCTCCGCAGCCCCCGAAGACAGCACTCCTCTCCAGGGCCCGACCCTGTTCGACTGGGAGTTCGCGACCGACCCGTACCCGGCGTACGCCTGGCTGCGCGAGCACTCCCCGGTGCACCGCACCAAGCTCCCGAGCGGGGTCGAGGCCTGGCTGGTCACCCGGTACGCCGACGCCCGCCAGGCCCTCGCCGACCAGCGGCTCAGCAAGAACCCGGCGCACCACGCGGAGCCGGCGCACGCCAAGGGCAAGACCGGGATCCCGGGGGAGCGCAAGGCGGAGCTGATGACGCACCTGCTCAACATCGACCCGCCGGACCACACGCGGCTGCGGCGGCTGGTGTCGAAGGCGTTCACCCCGCGCAGGGTGGCCGAGTTCACCCCGCGGGTGCAGGAGCTGACCGACCACCTCATCGAGCAGTTCGCGAGCAGGGGGGAAGCGGACCTCATCCACGAGTTCGCCTTCCCGCTCCCCATCTACGCCATCTGCGAGATGCTCGGCGTACCGCGCGAGGACCAGGACGACTTCCGCGACTGGGCCGGGATGATGATCCGGCACGGCGGCGGTCCGCGCGGCGGGGTCGCCCGTTCCGTGAAGCAGATGCGGACCTATCTCGGTGAACTCATCCACCGCAAACGGGATGATCTGGGCAATGACCTGATTTCGGACCTGATCCGCGCGAGCGATCACGGCGACCACCTGACCGAGGCCGAGGCCACGGCGATGGCCTTCATCCTGCTTTTTGCCGGATTTGAGACGACCGTCAACCTCATCGGCAACGGCGTCCACTCCCTCTTCATGAACCCCGGTCAGCGCACCCGCCTCCAGGACTCCCTCGCCGCCGGCGAGAGCGGCCTGCTGGAGACCGGCATCGAGGAACTGCTGCGCTACGACGGGCCCGTGGAGCTGGCCACCTGGCGGTTCGCCACCGAGCCGCTGACCCTCGGCGGCCAGGACGTCGCGGCCGGCGATCCGGTGCTCGTCGTCCTCGCCGCGGCCGACCGGGACCCCGAGCGGTTCGCCGATCCGGACACCCTCGACCTCTCCCGCACCGACAACCAGCACCTCGGTTACGGGCACGGCATCCACTACTGCCTGGGTGCTCCGCTCGCACGACTTGAGGGACAGACGGCGCTTGCGACTTTGCTGACGCGTCTACCTGATCTGGAACTCGCAGTTCCGCCCAACGAGCTTCGCTGGCGCGGGGGTCTGATCATGCGTGGCCTGCGCACTCTTCCCGTCAGGTTCACACCCCGAAACCCTTGAACGCCCACTGACCGTAAGTCAGCCCCCGTCAAGAGTTGTTACTGACGTGCTAAGACGGCTAGGTTCTGCCGTTACCCAGCCGTTATGCGAAAGGTGCAGCTCATGCGTTCCGGGAACGGCCGCCACAGACGCCCCCGCCAGGTACCCGCGATAGTCGTCACCGCCGGAGTCACCGGTTCCGCGTTGGCCCTGCCGCTGCTCGCCGCCACCGGCGCGAGCGCAGCAGACGCCTCCACGTGGGACAAGGTCGCCGAGTGCGAGAGCGGCGGCTCCTGGAGCGCCAACTCCGGCAGCGGGTCCTACGGCGGACTTTCGTTCACGCAGGAACAGTGGAACGGCTCGGGCGGCCTCGAGTTCGCCGAGCGCCCCGACCTCGCGAGCCGCTCGCAGCAGATCGCCGTCGCCGAGCGCGTGCTGGGCACCCAGGGCGCCCAGGCCTTCGGGCACTGCTCGGAGTCGGCCGGACTGACCCAGCAGGGCCCCGCGGCGGCCGTGGACCCGGGCCTGCCCGGCACGCTCGGCCCGATCGCCCCGAGCGCCGCGCGCCCCGACGCCTCGGTCCCGGCCGGCGGCTCCGGTGCGAAGGCGCGGGACTTCGGCGCCCCGACCCCGACTCCGGCCCCGGTCTTCACGCTTCCGCCGGCGCCGCTCGCGCCGAACAGCGGACTGCCCGTCATGCCCGACCCGGACGAGCCGTCCACCTCGCCGAGCGCCCCGGTGCTCCCGGGCACCCCCGGCGACCCGACGACCCCGGGCACCCCGACGGCGCCCGCCGACCCGACGGCCCCGGGAAGCCCGACCACGCCCGGCAGCCCCACGGACCCGACCGCTCCGGTCAACCCGGCCGACCCGACGGCTCCCGGCGCCCCCTCGGCCCCGGGCATCCCGGGTGCCACCACCGACCCGGCCGGCATCCCGGACCCCTCCGGCACCGGCAAGCACCGTGGTACGCCCGCTCTTGAGGTGCCCGTCAAGTCTGACGCGGCGTCGGACCCCTCGTACACGGTCCAGGCGGGCGACAGTCTGGCCGCCATCGCGTCTGCCAAGGGGGTCAAGGGCGGCTGGAACGCGCTCTACCAGGCCAACGAGCAGGTCATCGGCGATGACGCCAATCTGATCAAGCCCGGTCAGAATCTGGATCTAAGTTAGAAATAGCGGCACTTCGGACACCCAGAAAAGGCTGAATGTCCGTTATCTGCAAGTGAGACATGTGTCTCTTCCGGTCAACTGGCGTGTCCCGCCGGGAGGCTTCCGCAAACCCCGCCCTCACCTGCGCAAACGCCCCTGAAGGGGACGCAAGTAGGGGCCGTTTCTCCCCGGTGTTCCTCGTTGAACATCGGGGAGAGACCTGTCTACCTTCTGAGTCGCCCGCCACCGCGGGCTCCTTCGACCGCATCGCCGAATCCTGCCGGCGGACGGGGGGAACAGTCGTCGCGTCAAGCGCCGAAGGCAGGAGCGGGGGAACCAAGGTAGGCGCCGGGAGCGGCCGTTGAGAGACGGCCGGGGAACCGGCTAGGGGTTAAGTCGTGCGCCAGTCGCACGGCCGGGCACTCATCAGCCCGAACCCGACAGCTCACCTCGCAGGCGTCGGTGAGGAGAACTCCATGCTGAATTCCGGCAAGGGAAAGCACCGCCGCGCCTCGGCCATTGAGCGGACGGCTCGCATCGTCACGCTCGCCGGTGTCGCCGGCGTCGCCGTCGCCGCCCCCCTGATGGCGGCCGGCTCGGCCTCCGCCGCCACCGCGGGCGAGTGGGACCGCGTCGCGCAGTGCGAGTCCGGTGGCAACTGGTCCATCAACACGGGCAACGGCTACTACGGCGGCCTGCAGTTCTCGTCCTCCACGTGGGCCGCGTACGGCGGCAAGGCATACGCCGCGCAGGCCAACCAGGCCTCCAAGTCGCAGCAGATAGCCATCGCCGAGAAGGTCCTCAAGGGCCAGGGCAAGGGCGCGTGGCCGTCCTGCGGCGTCGGCCTCTCCAACTCCTCTTACACCGGTGGTGGTACGACCGACACCCCGAAGAAGACGGAGACGAAGACCGAGACCAAGAAGACCCAGCCGAAGAAGACCGAGCCGAAGAAGGAGACGAAGCGCGAGACCCCCGCCCCGGTCACCCGCTCCGAGCGCTCCGAGACCCCGGCCCCGAAGACCGGCAACGGCTCGTACGAGGTCAAGCCCGGCGACACCCTGGGCACCATCGCCGAGGCGAACGGCGTCAAGGGCGGCTGGGAGAAGCTCTTCGAGCTCAACAAGGACATCGTCTCGGACGCCGACCTGATCTTCCCGGGTCAGATGCTGAAGCTCAGCTGAATCCTGCAGTAACAACCGCGGCCGCCCGAGCGGCGCCGCGGCAGCCCGACCGCCCGGCGCGTCTTCCCCTCACGCGCCGGGCGGCGGCGTTTCCCGGCCCCCGACCGGGCCAGGACCGGCCCCCGCCTGCTCCGATGTGCCGGTGGGCGAGAGCCCTATGTCCCGGAAGACGGGTATTCGGGCCCTTTTTCGTCCCAGGAGGCGGGCGGTCGGCCGGCCCAGTGCCCGGAGCCGGTTAGGCTCTAGTCGGCGGGGCCGTCCCACGGCCCGACATGCCACCGCACACCCAGCGTCACATCCCAGAAGGAGATGCTCGTGCCGTCCATCGACGTCGTCGTAGCCCGGGAAATCCTGGACTCCCGAGGCAACCCCACGGTCGAGGTCGAGGTGGGCCTCGACGATGGCAGCACCGGCCGTGCTGCAGTTCCGTCCGGTGCCTCCACCGGTGCCTTCGAGGCCATTGAGCTCCGCGACGGTGACCCCAACCGCTACATGGGCAAGGGTGTCGAGAAGGCCGTCCTCGCGGTCATCGAGCAGATCGGCCCGGAGCTCGTCGGCTACGACGCCACCGAGCAGCGCCTGATCGACCAGGCCATGTTCGACCTGGACGCCACCGACAACAAGGGCTCGCTCGGCGCCAACGCCATCCTCGGCGTGTCCCTCGCCGTCGCGCACGCCGCGTCCGAGGCCTCGGACCTCCCGCTCTTCCGCTACCTCGGCGGCCCGAACGCGCACCTGCTGCCCGTTCCGATGATGAACATCCTGAACGGCGGGTCGCACGCCGACTCCAACGTGGACATCCAGGAGTTCATGATCGCCCCGATCGGCGCGGAGTCCTTCTCCGAGGCGCTGCGCTGGGGTGCCGAGGTCTACCACACCCTCAAGAAGGTCCTGCACACCAAGGGCCTCTCCACCGGCCTGGGCGACGAGGGCGGCTTCGCCCCGAACCTGGAGTCCAACCGCGCCGCGCTCGACCTCATCGTCGAGGCCATCAAGCAGGCCGGCTACACCCCGGGCAAGGACATCGCGCTCGCGCTCGACGTCGCCGCGTCCGAGTTCTACAAGGACGGCAAGTACGAGTTCGAGGGCCAGTCCCGCTCGGCCGCCGAGATGACCGAGTACTACGAGGAGCTCGTCTCCGCGTACCCGCTCGTCTCCATCGAGGACCCGCTGTACGAGGACGACTGGGCCGGCTGGAAGGTCATCACCGACCGCCTCGGCGCCAAGGTCCAGATCGTCGGTGACGACCTCTTCGTCACCAACCCCGAGCGCCTGGCCCGCGGCATCGAGGAGGGCTCCGCGAACGCCCTGCTCGTGAAGGTGAACCAGATCGGTTCGCTGACCGAGACCCTCGACGCCGTCGAGATGGCCCAGCGCAACGGCTTCAAGTGCATGATGTCGCACCGCTCCGGCGAGACCGAGGACGTCACCATCGCCGACCTCGCCGTCGCCGTGAACTGCGGCCAGATCAAGACCGGCGCCCCGGCCCGCTCGGACCGCGTCGCCAAGTACAACCAGCTGCTGCGCATCGAGGAGATCCTCGACGACGCCGCCGTGTACGCGGGCCGCAGCGCGTTCCCGCGCTTCAAGGGCTAATCACGCTCTTGCTTCCGTACGTCCCCGCACTCGGTCCCGTACCGTGTGCGGGGACGTATTGCGTAGCGCGTACATAGGGGAGGCGGGGTCAATGGCCGGGAACCGGGATCGGTTCTCCACCTTCTCCACCGCGACCAGGCTCAAGCAGCTCGGCGAGCGGACCGCCGCCCACGTCTACCGCTCGCAGACGCGCCGTCAGGTCCGCCGCAGCCGGCTCACCGGCCGCGCCGCGCTCCTGGTGCTCGTCCTCTGTACGCTGGTCGTCGCCCTCGCGTATCCGATGCGCCAGTACGTCTCCCAGCGCTCGGAGATCGCGGAGCAGCGGCGGGCCGCCGAGGCCGCGGGCCGGCGCCTCGAACGCCTCCGCGACGAGAAGGCCCGCTGGCAGGACAACGCGTACGCGGAACAGCAGGCGCGCAAGCACCTGCACTTCGTCCGCCCGGGCGAGATCAGCTACATCATGACCGACCCCGGGGCCGGGGCCGCCGAGCGGCACCGCACCGGAACGGCCGGATCCGACCGGCCCTGGTACTCGAACGTCTGGGACGGCGTCGACAAGGCCGACCGCCCCGGCGAGTGACGCGTACGCGTACGACGTACGAGCACCGCTGAACCGCAGCACCGCACCCATCCACGAGAACGAAGAGACTTCCTCCAGGCATGCAGACGCCCCCGCCCCAGACCGACCGGACCGAGCCGACCGACGCGGACATCGACGCGTTCCAGCAGCAGCTCGGCCGCCCGCCGCGCGGGCTGCGCGCCATCGCCCACCGCTGCCCCTGCGGCCAGCCGGACGTGGTGGAGACCGCCCCGCGCCTCCCCGACGGAACGCCCTTCCCGACGCTGTACTACCTCACCTGCCCGCGCGCGGCCTCCGCGATCGGCACGCTGGAGGCCAACGGCGTGATGAAGGAGATGCAGGCCCGGCTCGCCGAGGACCCCGAGCTGGCCGCCGCCTACCAGGCCGCGCACGAGGACTACATCCGGCGCCGCGACGCCATCGAGGTGCTCCAGGGCTTCCCGAGCGCCGGCGGGATGCCGGACCGGGTGAAGTGCCTTCACGTGCTGGTCGGCCACTCGCTGGCCGCCGGGCCCGGGGTGAACCCGTTCGGCGACGAGGCGCTGGCGATGCTGCCCGAGTGGTGGGCCAAGGGCGCGTGCGTGACGCCGTGCGCGGAGAAGGCGGAGCAGGCGGAGAAGAAGGAGTCGGACGGGTGACCCGGGTCGCCGGAATCGACTGCGGTACGAACTCCATCCGCCTGCTCGTCGCGGACTGCGACCCGCAGACCGGCGAGCTGGTCGAGCTGGACCGGCGGATGACGATCGTCCGCCTGGGCCAGGGCGTGGACAAGACGGGCCGGCTGGCCCCGGAGGCGCTGGAGCGCACCTTCGCGGCCTGCCGCGAGTACGCGGCGGTCATCAAGGAGCTGGGCGCGGAGCGCCTGCGCTTCGTGGCCACCTCGGCCTCCCGCGACGCCGAGAACCGAGAGGAGTTCGTCCAGGGCGTCCGCGGCATCCTGGGCGTCGAGCCCGAGGTGATCTCCGGCGACCAGGAGGCGGAGTTCTCCTTCATCGGAGCCACGAAGGAACTGGTCGGCCACGAGCACCTGGAACGGCCGTTCCTGGTGGTGGACATCGGCGGCGGCTCGACCGAGTTCGTGGTCGGCGAGGAGCACGTACGGGCGGCCCGCTCGGTCGACGTGGGCTGCGTCCGGATGACCGAGCGCCACCTGGTGGTGGACGGGGCGGTCACCGACCCGCCGACCGCGGAGCAGATCGCGGCCATACGGGCCGACATCGAGGCGGCGCTGGACCTGGTCGAGCAGACGGTCCCGCTGACCGAGGCGCGCACGCTGGTGGGCCTGGCCGGCTCGGTGACCACGGTCGCCGGGATCGCCCTCGGGCTGCCGGAGTACATCTCCTCCGCGATCCACCACGCCCGGATCCCGTACGAGCAGGTCCGCGAGATCACCGAGCGCATGCTGACCTCGGTGCACGCAGAGCGCGCGGCGATCCCGGTCCTCCACCCGGGCCGCGTGGACGTGATCGGCGCGGGCGCCCTGGTCCTCCTCGCCATCATGGAGCGCACCGGAGCCCGGGAGGTCGTCGTCTCGGAGCACGACATCCTCGACGGCATCGCCTGGTCCATCGCCTGACCGGTGGTGGTGTTCTGGTGAGCTCACCGGAACACCACCACCGCCGCCGCGTTCAGCCGCTCAGATGTCGCGGTACACGTCGCGGCGGTCGCCGACTTTGACGACGAGGATGACGAGCTCGCCGTCAAGGACTTGGTAGGCGATCCGGTAGCTGCCGACCCGCAGCCGGTAGAGGCCGGACGGGCCGCTGAGTTTCTTGACGTCGGCGTCCTCGCGGTACGGATCGTCACCGAGCGCGGTCAGCGCGGCCAGGATGCGCATCGCCGCAGGCCGGTCGATGGCGCGAAGCTGTCGTTGCGCCGCCGCGGTGAAGCGGAGCGCGTACTTCACGCCGTCCCTTCGCCGTGCTCGGTGAACAGGTCGGCCAAGAGCTCGGCCATCGTCACGGTCGGGCCGCCCTCGGCCAGAACGGCTTCGGCTTCGCGCGAGAGCAGTTCGTCGGCCGCTTCCTCCAGCGCGTTGAAATCGGCGATGGGTACGAGAGCGGCCACCGGGGCACCGTTGCGGGTGATGATGGTCGAGGCGCCCTGCTCGGCACGGTTGATGTGGTCCGCGAGGTGGGCGCGGGCTTCGCGCACGGTCACAGCGTTCTCACTCATGAGAGCAGTGTACGCGTGGCCGTGTACACGTGCCGGGGCTTCGCGCGAGGGCTCGTGGGGGCTTCGGGGACCTTCGGAGGGCTTTACGGGGGCCTTAGGTCCCCTCCTCCACAGAAAGTTCGTGAAGTTCTTCACAAGGAAAAGGGGCCTGATGGGCCGCGGGAAGGGTCCTTCGGGGCGCTCCGGGGGCCATCAGGCCTCTTTTGTCCGAGCGTTCGTGCGAAACGAGGGTGCGGTCCAGGCGCGTCGGTAGGTATCCACCAACCCGGTGGTCTACTCCGCTTACAGGCCTGGAGGCCAGTTCAGGACGGGTGAACAACGAATCCTGTTACACCCTGGTTCCCGTTTCGCGCCATGACCTCCGTCACGTGGGCCGCGCAGTGTAGCAGAGGCCCTCCGGCACCTTGTGAAGGGGCTCACGAGCGTCACCCCTTGGGGTGCTGGATACTCGTTCCATGAGCACCACGGAGCGTCCCAGGATCCTCGTTGTAGGAGGTGGGTACGTAGGCCTGTACGCGGCCAAGCGGATCATGAAGAAGATGCGCTATGGCGAGGCGACCGTCACGGTCGTCGACCCGCGGTCGTACATGACCTACCAGCCCTTCCTCCCCGAAGTGGCCGCAGGCAGCATCTCGCCTCGGCACGTCGTCGTCCCGCTGCGACGCGTGCTGCCCAAGGCAGAGGTTCTCACCGGCCGGGTCACCAGCATCGACCAGGACCGCAAGGTCGCCGTCGTCACGCCGCTGGTCGGCGAGGCGTACGAGCTGCCTTTCGACTACCTGGTGATCGCGCTCGGCGCCGTCTCCCGCACCTTCCCGATCCCCGGCCTCGCCGAACAGGGCATCGGTATGAAGGGCGTCGAAGAGGGCATCGGCCTGCGCAACCACGTCCTCGAGCAGCTCGACAAGGCCGAGTCCACGACGGACGAGAACGTCCGCCGCAAGGCCCTCACCTTCGTCTTCGTCGGCGGTGGCTTCGCCGGTGCCGAGACGATCGGCGAGGTCGAGGACATGGCCCGCGACGCCGCGAAGTACTACACCACCATCAAGCGCGAGGACATGCGCTTCATCCTGGTGGACGCGGCCGACAAGATCCTCCCCGAGGTCGGGCCCAAGCTCGGCACCTGGGGCAAGGAGCACCTCGAGTCCCGCGGCATCGAGATCTACCTCAACACCTCGATGGACTCCTGTGTGGACGGCCACGTGGTGCTGAAGAACGGCCTCGAGGTCGACTCCGACACCCTCGTGTGGACCGCCGGCGTCAAGCCCAACCCGGTGCTGGCCCGCTACGGCCTGCCGCTGGGCCCGCGCGGCCACGTCGACACCGCCCCGACCCTCCAGGTCCAGGGCACCGACTACATCTGGGCCGCGGGCGACAACGCCCAGGTCCCGGACGTCGCCGCCCGCAAGGCCGGCGTCGAGAACGCCTGGTGCCCGCCGAACGCCCAGCACGCGCTGCGCCAGGCCAAGGTCCTCGGCGACAACGTCATCTCGGGCATGCGGGGCTTCCCGCAGGCCGAGTACTCGCACTCCAACAAGGGTGCGGTGGCGGGCCTCGGCCTCCACAAGGGCGTCGCGATGATCGTCATGGGCAAGACGAAGATCAAGCTCAAGGGCCGGCTCGCCTGGTACATGCACCGTGGCTACCACGGCATGGCCATGCCGACCTGGAACCGCAAGATCCGCGTCTTCGCCGACTGGACCCTCGCCATGTTCCTCAAGCGCGAGGTCGTCTCCCTCGGTGCGCTGGAGACCCCGCGCGAGGAGTTCTACGAGGCCGCCAAGCCGGCGCCGGCTCCGGCCGCCACCGCCGCCCCGGCCGCCAAGGCCAAGGCCTCCTGACCCGGGCCTGACCGGCAACTCCTCCAGCACGTCCCCGAAGGGGCCGTCCGCCATCCGTGGTGCGGGCGGCCCCTTCGGCGTGCCCCCGTAGCCCTGTTCGGAGTGTCGTCCGATTGAGCGCCGCCCGAAGTGGGTAGGCCGTTCGGTCGGATCATTACCGGAGGTGCCTACGATGACCGAAGCCGCGCCGCGGCTGGCCGCTCTTGCCGAGACCCTGCTGGGCGCCCCCCTGCCCGTCCGGATTCGTGCCTGGGACGGCAGCGAGGCCGGGCCGCCCGCCGGACCCACCCTGGTGCTGGCCAACCGGCGCGCCCTGCGCCGCGTGCTGTGGCGGCCGGGTGAACTGGGCCTGGCCCGGGCCTGGGTGGCCGGGGACCTGACCGTGGAGGGCGACCTCTTCGAACTGCTGGACCGGGTGGCCGGGCTGCTCTGGGAGCGCGGGCCCGCCGCCGTCCCCGAGGCCCCGCCGGCGGTCCGCCGCTCCGGCCTCGGCAAGCTCGCCGCCCTGCGCTCCCAGCTGCCGCAGCTGCCGGAGCGGGCCGCGGGCGCCGCCGGGACCGCCGCGCTGCTGCGCGATCCGGACGCCCGGGCCGCCCTGCGCGACCTCGTCGCCCTGGCCCGGCCGTGGCCGGCGCCCGCGCCGCCGCCGGAGGAGGCCCCCCGCCGCGGCGGCCCGACGCACACCAAGAACCGGGACCGGCAGGCGATCAGTCACCACTACGACGTCGGCAACGAGTTCTACGAGCACGTCCTGGGTCCCTCGATGGTGTACTCCTGCGCCTACTGGAGCCCCGGCTCCACCCTGGAGGAGGCCCAGCGGGACAAACTCGACCTGGTCTGCCGGAAGCTGGGCCTCCAGCCCGGCCAGCGGCTCCTCGACGTCGGCTGCGGCTGGGGCTCCATGGCCCTGCACGCCGCCCGGGAGTACGGGGTCCGCGTCACCGGCATCACCCTCTCGCGCGAGCAGGCCGTGTACGCCCGCAAGCGGGCCGCGGAGGAGGGCCTGGCCGACCGGCTCGACATCCGGATCCAGGACTACCGGGACGTCAAGGACGGCCCGTACGACGCCATTTCGTCCATCGGCATGGCCGAGCACGTCGGCGCGGAGCGCTACCGCGAGTACGCCCGCACCCTGCACGCCCTGCTGGCGCCCGGCGGCCGGCTGCTGAACCACCAGATCGCGCGCCCGCCGGAGCCGGACGAAGAGGCGTACCGGGTCGACGAGTTCATCGACGCCTACGTCTTCCCCGACGGCGAACTCTCCCCGCTGGGCACGACGGTGGGCGAGCTGGAGCGGGCCGGGTTCGAGGTCCGCGACGTGGAGGCGCTGCGCGAGCACTACGCGCTGACCCTGCGGGCCTGGGTGGCGCGGCTGGAGGAGCGCTGGGAGGAGGCCGTACGGCTGACCTCGCCGGGGCGGGCCCGGGTCTGGCGGCTGTACATGGCGGCCTCGGCGCTGGGCTTCGAGCACGGCCGGCTCGGCGTCAACCAGGTCCTCGCCGTGAAGCCCGCGGCGGGCGGCCGCTCGGGGCTGCCGCTGCGGCTGCGCACCTGGGGCGCGTGACCCCGTACGGCAGCCCTCGTACGGGCGTCCCTCGTACGGCCGCGTACGACAGCGGGAAGGGCCCCGGGGCGTGTGCCCCGGGGCCCTTCCGTGTCCCTGCCGTGAACGGCGTGCCCTACTCGGTCTTGATGGCGGTCAGCATGTTCAGCCGGGCCGCGCTGCGGGCGGGCCACATGGCCGCCAGGACGCCGACCACGCCGGCCAGCAGGAGGAAGATGCCGATCCGGTCCCACGGAAGGACCAGGGTGTAGTTCGGGACCCCCTTGGCGATGGTGGTGCCCACCGCCCAGGCGAGGAAGACGCCGATGCCGACACCGAGCACCGCGCCGAAGAGCGAGATGACCACGGCTTCCAGGCGGATCATGTTCTTGACCCGGCTGCGGTCGAGACCGATCGCCCGCAGCATGCCGATCTCCTGGGTCCGCTCGAAGACGGACATCGCCAGGGTGTTGACCACGCCGAGCACCGAGATGATCAGGGCCATGCCGAGCAGCCCGTACATGATGTTCAGCATCGTGTTGATGATGCCGCCCATCTCGTTGCGCATGTCCTCCTGGGTGGCGACCTTGATCGCCGGGTTCTTGCCGAGGGCGTCGACGACCGTCTGCTGCGCGGCCTTGGAGGCGCCGTCGGTGGTGTTGACGTACACCTCGCGGATGTACTGCTCCTCGCTGTGCGAGGCGAGGATCTTGTTGTCGAGCACGTACGGGGAGAGCAGGCCCTCCAGGTCCTTGTAGACCGCGCCGACCTTGAGCGTGCCCTTCTGGCCGTCGTCGTACTGGACTTCCAGCGCGGAGCCGACGGAGAGGTTCTGCTTCTTCGCGACGGTCTCGGCGACGGCCACCTCGCCCTTGGCGAGGCTGTCCATCGAGCCGCCGACGGTGTCGATGTTGAGCATCTGGCCGATGGCGGAGGGGGTGACTCCGGAGGCGGAGCGGAACTCGCCGCCGATCCTCAGGTAGCCGTCGGCCTGGGGGGAGACCGCCTTGATGCCGGGGGCCTTGGCCAGGGTCTCGGCGACCGACTTGTCCAGGCTCATGCCCTCGGCGGCCATGGAGACCTTGTAGTCGGCCTTCAGCTTGTCCGTGCTCATCTTGTCGACGGCCGTGCCCATGGTGATGCCGAGCACCGACAGGGTGGTGACCAGGGTCAGGCCGATCGACAGGGAGGCGGCGGTGACGGCGGTGCGGCGCGGGTTGCGCACGGCGTTCTGCGCGGCCAGCTTGCCGGGGATGCCGAACACCTTCTGCAGCGCGGGGCGCACGGCCCCGATCACCGGCTTGGAGAGCAGCGGGAGCACCACGATCAGGCCGATGAGCATGAAGAACGCGCCGGCGCCGAGGATCATGCGGCCGTTCGAGCCGCCCTGGTTCACGCCGAGCAGGACCAGGCCGATGCCGCCGAGGCTGATGACCGAGCCGAGGACGTTCCGTACGACCAGGGACTTCGCGGTGGCCGGCAGGTGGGCGCTGCCCATGGCCGCGACCGGGGCGATCCGGCCGGTGCGCCAGGCCGGCAGCAGGGCGGCCAGGGTGGTGACGAGGACGCCGATGACCACGGCCGCGATGACGGTGCCCGGGGCGATCACGAGGTCGCCGGCCGGGAGCTTGGCGCCGAAGGCCTCGATCGCGGAGCGCATGGCGACCGCCAGGCCGGTGCCGGCGACCAGGCCGACGACGGCGGAGACGACGCCGACGACCAGCGCCTCGGTGAGGACCGAGCGCATGACCTGGCCGCGGTTGGCGCCGACGGCGCGCAGCAGGGCCAGCTCCTTGGTGCGCTGGGTGACCAGCATGGTGAAGGTGTTGTAGATCAGGAAGATGCCGACGAAGAGCGCGATGCCGGCGAACGCGAGCAGCATCTGGTTCATGTTGGCCATGCCCCGCTCGACGTCCTTCGCCTGCTCGGCGGCGAGGGCGGCGCCCGTCTGGGCCTTGGTGTGCTTGGTGTCGAGCAGCGGCTTGATGTCGGCGAGCAGCTGGTCGGCGGAGGTCCCGGCCTGGGCGGCGACGGACAGCTCCTGGTAGAAGCCGGGCTTGAGGTACAGCTCCTGGGCGACGGCGGTGTCGAAGAGGACCAGGCTGCCGCCCGCGCTGACCGCGCCGTCCTCGGTGGTGAAGACGCCGGAGAGGGCGTACTCCTTCACCGGGCCGTTGGTGGCGACGCGGACCTTGTCGCCGACCTTGTACTTGCCGGTGTCGGCGGTCGCCTTGTCGAGGGCGATCTGGTCGGCCTTGGCCGGGCCGGCGCCCTGGGTGAAGGTGTAGCGCGGGTCCTTGCCGTCCTTGACGGGGGCGAAGTTGGAGCCCTTGTTGGACCAGCCGGAGCCGATCAGCTCGCCCTTCTCGTCACCGACGCCGGCGAAGCCGGAGACGCGGCCGGAGACGGAGTCGACGCCCTTGAGGGCCTTGACCTTGTCGAGGGTCTGCTGGCTGAGGCCGACCTCGCCCTCCTTCTGGCCGTCATCGCCCCGGCCCTGGCCGTACGAGGTCACGGAGACGGCGACGCCGTCGTAGCTCTTGGCGGACTGGCTGGAGAGGGCCTTGCTGAGGGTGTCGGTGAAGACGAGGGTGCCGGAGACGAAGGCGACGCCGAGGACGACGGCGAGCACCGTCATCAGCAGCCTGGCCTTGTGCGCGAGCACGTTGCGCAGCGCGGTACGGAACATGGTGGAGGAGTCCAGGTGGTAAGGGGTCAGCGGGGACGGGGAGGGAACGTCCCTCAGCTGGTGCGGCCCTTGGCGTCGAAGGCCTTCATGCGGTCGAGCACCCCGTCGGCGGTGGGGCTCAGCACCTCGTCGACTATGCGGCCGTCGGCGAGGAAGATGACGCGGTCCGCGTAGGAGGCGGCGACCGGGTCGTGGGTGACCATGACGACGGTCTGGCCGAGCTCGCGGACGGAGTTGCGCAGGAAGCCGAGGACCTCGGCGCCGGAGCGCGAGTCCAGGTTTCCGGTGGGCTCGTCACCGAAGATGATCTCGGGGCGGGAGGCCAGGGCGCGGGCCACGGCCACGCGCTGCTGCTGGCCGCCGGAGAGCTGGGTGGGGCGGTGGCCGAGGCGGCCGGAGAGGCCGACCATCTCGATGACGGTGTCCAGCCACTGCTTGTCGGGCTTGCGGCCCGCGATGTCCATCGGCAGGGTGATGTTCTCCAGCGCCGTCAGCGTCGGCAGCAGGTTGAACGCCTGGAAGATGAAGCCGATCTTGTCCCGGCGCAGCTGGGTCAGCTGCTTGTCCTTGAGGGTGCCGAGCTCGGTCTCGCCGATGCGGACGGAGCCGGCGGAGAAGGTGTCCAGACCGGCGACGCAGTGCATCAGGGTGGACTTGCCGGAGCCCGAGGGGCCCATGATCGCGGTGAACTGGCCCTGGCCGAAGTCCACGGAGACGTTGTCCAGGGCGACCACCTGGGTCTCGCCCTGGCCGTACACCTTGGAGAGGCCGGTGGCCCGGGCGGCCACGGCCTGGGTGGTGTGCGGGGCGTAGTTCATGGTGGTCACGGAAGCGACTCCTCGGGCTGCGGACCGGGGTGCGGTCTGCGGATCGGCGGGACGCTCCCATCGTCGCCGTGCGCACCCCCGCGGGGGATCAGCCGAGGTGCCCGTTCCCTGGCCCACTGGAGTCTGATCACGGGGCGGGCCGCCTCCTCCTCTGGTATGACGGCCGCCCCTGGCCGGTGTCCGGGGACGGCTTCCGGAGGCCGGGGTGGCCCGGGGTGGCGGGGAGGGTGGCGGAGGGGGTGGCCCGGGGTGGCGGAGGCCATCGAAATCCCGTCAATCCCGCATCACGGGTGATCGCCGCCCGTAACGGGCCCACCGCGTGTTCTGGGCCCTGACGACCCCTCAAGCGCCAATAAAATCAGACAACATCGGATAGACGGCCCACTGCTGACCAGGGTGATCCGGATAGGCTCGGCACAGCGTTCAGTGCTTTTTGTACGGGAGCCGCTACGCCCTGCCCGGATGGTGGAATGCAGACACGGCGAGCTTAAACCTCGCTGGCCTAGGCCGTGCCGGTTCAAGTCCGGCTCCGGGCACGACACGCTCTGTCCACACCGCACGACACACGACCGGCGGGGGCGCCCACGAGGCGCCCCCGCCGTCCTGTTTTCCCGCCCCTTCGCGACTAGGTGAAGTGGAGCCGTTCCGCCTTCTGGTCTCCGCCGGCGTCGAGCGTCACGTCGAGGTCGCCCGTGGGCGCCACCCACCGGCCGAGGTTGCGGTCTGCGGCCGTGCCGGAAATGGCCGCCGCGAGTGCGCGCACGCAGGAAATCGGCACGACTGACCCTTCGCTTCGTGATCTCCACATGTGGGATGGGCGTCGCAGGCCGGTAACGAACACCCGCTCGAACGAAGGGGATTGAGCCGGAGCCGGGGAGGTGGGAGCCCCCCGTCGGGGCAAGTGCCGAGATCGCCGGAAATCGGTTGCGCGACCCGCGTGACCTGCGCGAATGTCGTACGGCCCGTGGGTTGGCGAATACGCGGAGGCGGTTTCTCCGCGATGAATCCGGCCGAATGTCGGCAGTTCTGCGAAAAGATCCATTGCGGGCGCGCGCGAAGGCGGCACATGTCCGGCCGCGGTCTCCGCCGCCGCCACCCATAGGCTGGCCTGGAGGGACATCCCGGCGCCCACGGATGCCGGGCAAAGATCCTCCCTGAGCAGTAGAGTCAGATTTTTGCTAACGCATTACTCTTGTTGCAAGGCCGCGCACGGTGGCCATGGAGGAGTGAGATGAGGAGCAGCAACCCGGTCTTCTCGCGACGGGGGTTCAGCCGCGACAGCGGGGGCTACGCGGGCTTTGACGCGCAGCACCAGCAGGCCGGGACCAACCCGTACGCGACGAATCCTTACGCCACGGACACGACCACCGGCATGCCGCAGGCGCCCGCGCGCGCCGACGTGATGACCATGGACGACGTCGTGAGCCGTACGGCCATGACGCTCGGCACGGTCATCCTCACGGCGACGATCGCGTGGATCGCCATGCCGGTCGACCCGGCGAACGTCAACAAGTCGTACGGCATCGCCGTCGGCGCCGCGCTCGTCGCGATGGTCCTCGGGCTCGTCCAGTCCTTCAAGCGCAAGGCCTCCCCGCCGATCATCCTCGCCTACGCGGCCTTCGAGGGCTTCTTCCTCGGCGTCCTCAGCGCGGCCACCAGCACCTACTTCGGTGCCGGCGTGGTCATCCAGGCCGTGCTCGGCACGATGTGCGTCTTCGCCTCCGTGCTGTTCGCGTACAAGATGCGCTGGATCCGCGTCACCCGCCGCTTCTACGGCTTCGTGATGGCGGCCGCCATGGGCTTCATGCTGCTCATGGTCGCGAACCTGCTGTTCTCGGTCTTCGCGGGCGGTGACGGCCTCGGCTTCCGCAGCGGCGGCCTCGGCATCCTGTTCGGCATCATCGGCGTCGTCCTCGGCGCGTGCTTCCTCGCCCTGGACTTCAAGCAGGTCGAGGACGGCATCACCTACGGCGCCCCGCGCGACGAGGCCTGGCTGGCGGCCTTCGGCCTCACGCTGACCCTGGTGTGGATCTACCTGGAGTTGCTGCGCCTGTTCCAGATCCTCTCCGGCGACGACTAGTCGTACCGGCCGTCGTACCGGCGCACATGGCAAGGGGAAGGCCCCGCGAGCTCACCGCTCGCGGGGCCTTCCCGCGTCTCGGAGGGGGTACGGGGTCGGGGACGAAAGGTCGGGGGATCGAGGGATCGAGGGGTCGGATCGGATCGGGGGAGGGATCAGCCGAATTTGCGGGCCGCCCTGCGCAGGTCGTACTCGTGGATGATCGCCTTGGCCTGGCCGTACGAGAGTTCGTGCGCGCCGCGCAGCCAGCTGACCTTCTCCTCGAACCGGACGAGGGAGGGGCCGTCGTCCACGGTGCGGAGCCAGTCGGACACTTCACGACCGGTGGTCTGGGGGATTCTGTCGATCATGTTGCGGTGGGTCTGCTCGGAGAACTCTACGGACATGGGCGCCTCCGGAGGTATCGCCGTGCTGTGCTGTTCTCTTCACGCCACCGTGCCGGAGAGTTCGCCCGTTGGCAATGGCGCCGCAGCGGCGCGTAAGGTCGGCCGGGTGCTTGATACTTCGCCCCTGACCGCCGCCGTGGAACGTTTCGCCGACCGGCTGCGGGCCATGCCGCAGAGCCGTCTCCAGCAGGGGGCCGCCGCCGTGGCGCTGGAGCTGGCCCGGGAGCTCTCCGTACGGGCCCAGGCGCTGGAGGCGCCGCGGCAGGGTGCGGGGGCGGCTCCGGCGCGGGAGATTCCCGACGCGGGGGTGTTCGTGGTCGGGGACCAGGTGGCGGTGGCCGGGCTGGACCTCGCGGAGGCGCTGCGCGCCGCCGCTGCCGAGGGGCCGTCGGGGCTCCCGGAAACCGCGAAGGCCCCGTCCGGGATGCTGGACGAGGCCGTACGGCTGGTGGAGCAGGCGGAAGCCGGAGCGACGCGGTGAATCAGGGCGGCGCGTTGATCAGAGAGACGCGATGACGCGGTCCGCGAGGATGTAGACGTTGTTGTCCGGGTCCTGGGCGTCGCCGCAGGAGAAGGTCAGCGCGTAGGCGCCCGAGATGCCGGAGCCGCCCAGCAGGACCGGCGCGGTGCCCGAGCGCAGTGCCTCGGCGAGGCGCTCCGCCGTCTCCCGGTGGCCCGGGGTCATGCACAGCGTGGTGCCGTCGGTGAAGACGTACACGTCGAGCGTGCCCAGCGGGCCCGGGCGGACGTCCGCGAGGGCCGTACGGGCCTCCGCGAGCTCCTCCAGGCGCGAGACGGTGCGCTCGTGGTCGGCGCCGGGGGCCTGGGCCTGGACCGGTACGAAGTCGGGGTGCGAGGGGTGGCGCCGGCGCGCGGCGGCCAGCTCGGCCGAATCCTCGGGGTAGTCGTCGGCGGCTTCGTCGCCGAGCACCGGCTCCAGACCCACCAGGTCGGCCTGACGGGGCAGGAAGACGGCCGGGCCGTCCTCGCCGAGGCCGGGCAGGCCGCCGAGCAGAGAAGGCGCGTCGGCGGCGTCACGGGCCTCCTGCGCGGCCCAGAAGGCCCGCGCCTCGGCGAGCTCGCGCTCGCGCTCCTCGGCCAGGGCCTCGGCCACGGCGGCTCGTATCTCGGCGGCGGGGGAATGCACGGCACTGCGGGCGTGCGGGACGGTCGTACCGCGGGTGTGGGCGGGCGTCGCCAGCTCACCGCGGAGGGCCGTCACCTGCTTGCGCAGGCCGTGTACGGCGTGCAGCGCAGCAGCGCCCACGGTCGCGGCGGCGGCCGTGGTCAGCAGCAGGGCAAGAGACATGGCGCTCACTGACTAACTCCTGATTGATTCGATCCCCCGACTTCCTACATCAGAGTGTCCTGACCTGGGAATGGCGTGCAGTGCATTACGTCACGAATTGGACAGGGCTTTGGTCACATACGGGCCCTGCAAATGTGCCCTGACCTGCGGAAATGCCAAACCCCCAGGACAAAGGTCACATCCTGGGGGAGATTCGGTCACAGGTCGGCCGCGACGGGATTAGATTCGGCGTCAGTACGCCGCAAGGGATCAAGCGGATCCCTTGCGGCGTCTGGACGGGATCCCTAGCTCAGCCGCTCGATGACCATGGCCATGCCCTGGCCGCCGCCCACGCACATGGTCTCGAGGCCGAACTGCTTGTCGTGGAACTGGAGGCTGTTGATCAGCGTGCCGGTGATGCGGGCGCCGGTCATCCCGAACGGGTGACCGACGGCGATGCCGCCACCGTTGACGTTCAGCTTCTCCAGCGGGATCTCCAGGTCCCGGTACGACGGGATGACCTGGGCCGCGAAGGCCTCGTTGATCTCGAACAGGTCGATGTCGCCGACGGTCAGGCCCGCGCGCTTCAGGGCCTGCTTCGACGCCTCGACCGGGCCGAGGCCCATGATCTCGGGGGAGAGGCCGGTGACACCGGTGGAGACGATCCGGGCCAGCGGGGTCAGGCCCAGCTCCCGCGCCTTGGTGTCGCTCATGATGACCAGCGCGGCGGCGCCGTCGTTGAGCGGGCAGCAGTTGGCGGCCGTGACCAGGCCGTCGGGGCGGAAGACGGGCTTGAGGCCCTGGACGCCCTCCAGGGTGACGCCGGCGCGCGGGCCGTCGTCCGTGGAGACGACCGTGCCGTCCGGGGTGGTGACCGGGGTGATCTCCCGCTCCCAGAAGCCGTTCTTGATGGCGGCCTCGGCGAGGTTCTGCGAGCGGACGCCGAACTCGTCCATGTCCTGACGGGTCACGCCCTTGATCCGGGCCAGGTTCTCGGCGGTCTGCCCCATCGCGATGTAGGCGTCGGGGACGAGGCCGTCCTCGCGCGGGTCGTGCCAGGAGGAGCCCTCGCTCTGCGCGACGGCGGCCGTACGGGCCTCCGCGTCGGCGAAGAGCGGGTTGTGGGTGTCGGGCCAGGAGTCGGAGTTGCCCTTGGCGAACCGCGAGACCATCTCGACGCCGGCCGAGATGAAGACGTCGCCCTCGCCCGCCTTGATGGCGTGCAGCGCCATGCGGGAGGTCTGGAGGGAGGAGGAGCAGTAGCGGGTGATCGTGGTGCCGGGCAGGAAGTCCATGCCCATCTGCACGGCGACGATCCGGCCGAGGTTGTTGCCCTGCTCGCCGCCCGGGAGGCCGCAGCCCAGCATCAGGTCGTCGATCTGGCGCGGGTCCAGCTCGGGAACCTTGGCGAGGGCGGCCTGGATGATCGTGGCGGTCAGGTCGTCCGGGCGCACGTCCTTGAGGGACCCCTTGAAGGCGCGCCCGATGGGGGAGCGGGCGGTGGAAACGATGACTGCTTCGGGCATCGGGGCTCCAAGGGGGGTGAGTTGCGGCTCGTTGCTGGACCGCAAGCGAAGTTACCGGCCCGTACGGTCGAGGTCACCGACTTGGGCATGTGATGCCGGTCGCTCCGCGGGTGGAACGCGTGGGGCCGTGCATCTGTTCCGGGCCCCTGGCCCGGCCCCGCCGCCCCGCGGCAGGCCCCGGGCCCCGGGCCCCGGGCCCCGGGCCCTGGGACCCCGGCCGCCGGGCTCTGCCCGGACCCGCGCCTCAAGCGCCGGCGGGGGTCCGGTGTCAGCTGGGGGACGGGGAGTCGGCCCGGGGCGGCAGGGCCGTGTCCGCCGGCCGGGGGGTCGAGGGGGCCGCGAGGTCCTCCGCCGGGACCCGCCTGCGGCGGCGGTGCTTCAGCAGGGCCCACGGGCCGCGGGCCTGGGTGACCTCGGTGCCCGCCTGCCCGGCGGCGGCCGACGCGGCCTTCGCCACCGGCAGCATGTCCTCGTTCCGCGCCACCTCCAGCCGGTCCGACTCCGGCCACAGGGACAGGGTCGCGCACAGGGTGGGCAGCACGGCCATGGCCGCCGTCGCGTAGCCCTCCGCCGACGGGTGGTACGAGTCCGGGCCGAACATCTCGCGCGGGTTCGCCGCGAATTCCGGGCCCAGCAGGTCCCCCATGGAGACCGTACGGGCTCCCAGGGCGAGGACCCCTATGGTCTGGGCGGCGGCCAGCTGGCGCGAGACGCGCCGGGCCAGCCAGCGCAGCGGCTGGTACACCGGCTCGATGGTGCCCAGGTCGGGGCAGGTGCCGACCACCACTTCGGAGCCCGCGAGCCGCAGCCGGCGTACGGCCGAGGTCAGGTGGCGCACCGACTGCGTCGGCGGCATGCGCCGCGTGACGTCGTTCGCGCCGATCATGATCACGCACACGTCCGGCGGCGGCAGCTCCCCGTCCAGGAGCAGCCCCGCCTGGCGGTCGAGGTCGTCGGACATGGCCCCGGAGAGGGCCACGTTGCGCAGCTCCACCGGCCGCTCGGCCACCGCCGCCAGCCCCGAGGCCAGCAGCGCGGCCGGGGTCTGTCTGGCCCGGCGCACGCCGAGCCCGGCGGCCGTGGAGTCGCCCAGCATGCCGAGCCGCAGCGGCGCCTGGCCCGGCTGCGGACCGGCGGCGGCCGGCGCCGCGAACTCGCTCCCGTACAGCCCGTCCGCCCGCGGCGGATCGCCGAGCCCGGTGCCCACCGTCCGCTTCGCGAACTGGACCTCCGCCAGCACCAGCCCCACGGCGGCGGCTCCGACCAGCCCGAGCCCGCCTCCGCCGTACGCCGCGCCCGCCGCGATCCGGCGGGCCGTCCTCGCTCTGGACACCCCTCGAGCCACCTCCCTTTCCCGTCCGGTCCCGATGACCTTCCTGCCCCGTAGTGCCGGTCGGCCAATCCCTTTCCGCTTAGTCTGGCGGGACCTCCCGGAGAACCCGTGGAGTCCCCTCCCTGGAGAACATGGTGCAATTCCACGACTCGATGATCAGCCTCGTCGGCAACACCCCGCTGGTGAAGCTCAACCGTGTGACCGAAGGCCTGCAGGCCACCGTCCTTGCCAAGGTCGAGTACTTCAATCCCGGTGGATCCGTGAAGGACCGGATCGCCGTCCGGATGATCGAGGCCGCCGAGCAGAGCGGTGCCCTCAAGCCCGGCGGCACCATCGTGGAGCCCACCAGCGGCAACACCGGTGTAGGACTCGCCATCGTGGCCCAGCAGAAGGGCTACAAGTGCATCTTCGTCTGCCCTGACAAGGTGTCCATGGACAAGATCAACGTGATGCGCGCGTACGGCGCGGAGGTCGTGGTCTGCCCGACCGCCGTCGACCCCGAGCACCCGGACTCGTACTACAACGTGTCCGACCGCCTCGCGCGCGAGCCCGGCGCCTGGAAGCCCGACCAGTACAGCAACCCGAACAACCCCCGTTCGCACTACGAGACCACCGGTCCCGAGCTGTGGGACCAGACGGACGGGAAGATCACCCACTTCGTCGCCGGTGTCGGCACGGGCGGCACGATTTCCGGTACCGGCAACTACCTCAAGGAGGTCAGCGGCGGGAAGGTCAAGGTCATCGGCGCCGACCCCGAGGGCTCGGTCTACTCCGGCGGCTCGGGCCGTCCGTACCTGGTCGAGGGCGTCGGCGAGGACTTCTGGCCGACCGCGTACGACCCGAACGTGACGGACGAGATCATCGCGGTGTCCGACAAGGACTCCTTCCAGATGACCCGCCGCCTCGCCAAGGAGGAGGGCCTGCTCGTCGGCGGCTCCTGCGGCATGGCGGTCGTCGCGGCGCTGAAGGCCGCCGAGGGGCTCGGCCCGGACGACGTGGTCGTCGTCCTGCTGCCGGACAGCGGCCGCGGCTACCTCAGCAAGATCTTCAGCGACGAGTGGATGGCCGGTCACGGCTTCCTGGAGGAGGCCGGCCCGGCGGCGCGCATCGGCGACGTGCTCGCGGACAAGGAGGGCGCCATGCCGTCCCTGGTCCACATGCACCCCGAGGAGACCGTGGGCGAGGCCATCGAGGTGCTGCGCGAGTACGGCGTCTCCCAGATGCCGATCGTCAAGCCCGGCGCCGGCCACCCGGACGTGATGGCCGCCGAGGTCATCGGCTCGGTCGTGGAGAAGGAGCTGCTGGCGGCGCTGTTCGCGAAGCAGGCCTCGCTGTCGGACCCGCTGGAGAAGCACATGAGCCGGCCGCTGCCGCAGGTCGGTTCGGGCGAGCCGGTGTCGGAGCTGATGGCCGTACTGGGCGAGGCGGACGCGGCGATCGTGCTGGTCGAGGGCAAGCCGACCGGTGTGGTGAGCCGTCAGGACCTGCTGGCGTTCCTCGCGAAGGGCGCGAAGTAGCCGCCGAGGCAGCCGAAGTGGCCGAAGTACCGGAAGGAATGGCCGAAGTGCCTGTCGCACAAAAGGTACGGGCCCGTCATGTGACGGCAGCACCGGCTTAACACGCCTCCGGCACAGTGGTGGTTGTCGGCAGGGAACGGAAACGTCCCGGCCGGCACCACCGAACGGCGTTGGCGTACTTCCGGAGCGGCTCCCGGACCGCGCGAACGCCACGGACGCGGACGGCCCTGACCCGGCCCGTGTCCTTCGCGGGGACCGCCGTCGTCCCGCCCCTCGCACTTCGCGAGGGTGCGGCGGTCCCCGCGCACACTTCTTGCGGCGCCAGGCGCCTTGAGGCGCTACTCGGCCCGGTCGCGGGGACGCAGGTGCTTCGTCGCGTGGACGAAGTTCACGCCGAGCACGCCCGCCCAGGCGACCAGCAGCCCGCTGAACCCCGCCTGCGTGGCGCCGATGGCCGACAGCGGGATCGCCAGGACGAGCGTGATGATGGCGAAGCCGAAGCGTTCGCCGAAGCCGCCCTCGATCGGGGACGGCCCGGTGGCCCGGCCGCCGCCCCGGGCGGCGGCGAGGCGCTCCTCGGCCAGCCGGCGCCGGACCTGCGTGTCGACCTTCTCCACGAAGGAGTCCACGAGCGCGGCCTCGTACTCCGGCCCCAGCTCGCGCCGGGCGTCCAACGTCGCGTCGAGTTCCTTCTTCAGCTCCTGGGACTCCATGCGCCCAGCGTAGGAACGTCCCGCGGCCGCCGGCACTGGGGTTAGCCCCCGTATCCGCGTCGCCGTACGGCCCCGGGGCGTCTCGCGGAGCGGTCCGCGGCTTGCCGTGCTGCATAACCGCATGCAGAGTGCTCGGTGACTGAATAACCACGGGGACGGAGGGGTCGGGATGAGTGACAGCCCGGCGGCGCGGCTGCAGAAGCTGTTCGAGGGGCACCGGCTGACGCCCACCCAGCGCCGGATCGCCCACTGCATGGTGCGCGGCGCCGCGGACGTGCCGTTCCTGTCGAGCGTGGAGCTCGCCGACCTGGCCGGGGTGAGCCAGCCCTCGGTGACCCGGTTCGCGGTGGCGCTCGGCTTCGACGGCTATCCGGCGCTGCGCCGGCACCTGCGCGAGGTGGCGCCCGCCGAGCGCGCCGCCGCGGCCGCGCAGGAGGACGCGTACAACGAGTACCAGCAGGCCGTCCAGGGCGAGATCGAGAACCTTCGCCAGCTGTCGGCCATGCTCGCCGACCCGTCGCCGGTCGAGGAGGCGGGACGGGTGCTGGCCGCCTCCAGCCCGCTGCCCGTACTGGGGCTGCGGGCGGCGTCCTCGCAGGCGCGCGGGTTCGCGTACTTCGCCGCCAAGGTGCATCCGGACGTACGGCTCCTCGACGAGGGCGGCTCGATGCTCGCCGACCGGATCGACGCGGCCGCGGGGGCGGGGGCTTCGGCGCTGCTGTGCTTCGCGCTGCCGCGGTACCCGCGGGAGGTGGCGGAGGCGCTGGACCACGCGCGGGGGGCGGGGCTGAAGGTGGTGACGGTCGCCGACTCGGCCTTCGCGCCCGTGGCCCGCTCCTCGGACCTGCTGATCCCGGCGCCGGTCGGCACGGGCCTGGCCTTCGACACGGCGTGCGCGCCGATGCTGCTGGGCCGGGTCCTCCTGGAGGCAATGGCGGACGCCCTCCCCGACGCCCAGGCCCGCCTGGAAGCCTTCGACGCCCGGGCGGCGGCCCGCGGCCTGTTCGTGGAGTGACCCCCGGCCCCCGGCCCCTACAGCAGGGCGTCGCGCAGGGGGCCGCCGGATTCGGAAACGATCTCCGCGAGGGACTGGGCGGGGCGGACCTCCGCGAAGCGGACCCGGCCCTCGGGGGTGACCGTGAAGCCGTGCACCGCCGGGCGCGGGAGGCTGTTGTAGCCGTAGTGGGCGGTGAAGAAGTACGCGCCGGTGTCCGGGACGCCGATCAGGTCGCCCGGGGCCAGCGGCGGCAGCTCCCGGGCCGTAGCCAGGAGGTCCCCCGCGAAGCAGGCCGGCCCGGCCACGTCCTGGGCGACCGGGTCGCCGTCCTTCGGGGCGCCCTTCGCGTCGTACGGCAGGATCCGCAGCGGCCACTGGGCCGGGGCGTACACCGTGCGGGTCGCCAGCTGCACCCCCGCGTGGGTGAGCGCGATCGGCCGGGCCCCCGTGCTCTTGGTGTACTCGACCCGCGCCAGCACCAGCCCGTGCTTGGCCAGCAGCGACCGGCCGAACTCCGTCACCAGCCCGTACCCGCCGTCGAAGAGCGCGGGCACCGCCTCGCGCAGCGCGCCGACGTACTGCGCGTACGTCGGACTCGGCTCGTCCGAGGCGAAGTTCACCGGCAGGCCCCCGCCGATGTCGAGGGTGTCGACCTGGCGGCGCCCGGCCGCCGCGTTGATCTCCTCGGCCAGGGCGTGGAGGTCGCGGACCCCCTCCGCGATCAGGGCGAGGGGGACGCCCTGGGAGCCCGAGTGGACGTGCAGCCGGGTCAGCCACGGGCGGTCGAGGTAGGCCCGCACCAGCCGGGCACGGGCTCCCGGGTCGCGCAGGGCGATGCCGAACTTCGAGGTCGCGGTGGCCGTGGACAGGGCGCCGATGGCGCCGGCCCCGGTCTGGGGGTTGATCCGTACGCCGATCGGGGACCGGGCCGGGCCCGCGCCGACCAGTGCGTCGAGCCGTTCCAGTTCCTGGAGGTTGTCGGCGTTGACGGCGACGCCCAGCGCCAGGGCCTCGCGCAGCTCGGCCGCCGTCTTGGCGGGGGAGTCCAGGACCGTGCGCTCCGGCTCCACCCCCGCCGCCCGGGCCAGCGCCAGCTCGCCCGGGCCGGCCACCTCGCAGCCGATCCCGGCGTCCGCCAGCAGCCGCAGCACCGGCACCAGCGGGCAGGCCTTCACGGCGAAGGCGTGCAGGACGGGGGTACCGGGTGGCAGCGCGGCCGCGAAGGCGTCGGTCAGGGCGGCGGCGGAGGCCCGGATCCCGGCCGTGTCCAGCAGGCAGACCAGCGGCGGCGCGTCGTCGGCCCCGCCCACCAGGCCCTGCTCCACCGCGGCCCGTACGGCCAGGTCCCGGCGCGCGACGGCGCCCTGCGCGTGCGTCTCGGCAGACATGTCCGCCAGCCAATCATCCGGCGGGTCGGCCCGCAGCTGTTGACTGAATCTATTCAGGAAGTCAGGATGTGAATAGATTTCCCAACATCGGAGGAGGCACCGCCATGTCAGGACCCCGCCCCGTACGTGCTGCGCGAGGCACCGAGCTCAGCACCCTGGGATGGCAGCAGGAAGCCGCCCTCCGGATGCTCCAGAACAACCTCGACCCCGAGGTCGCCGAGCACCCCGACAAGCTCGTCGTCTACGGCGGCACCGGCAAGGCGGCCCGCGACTGGCGCTCATACGACGCGATGGTCCGCACCCTGCGCACCCTCAAGCAGGACGAGACGATGCTCGTCCAGTCCGGCCGCCCGGTCGGCGTGATGCAGACCCACGAGTGGGCGCCGCGCGTCCTGCTCGCCAACTCCAACCTGGTCGGCGACTGGGCCAACTGGGAGGAGTTCCGCCGCCTGGAGTCCCTCGGCCTGACCATGTACGGCCAGATGACCGCCGGATCCTGGATCTACATCGGCACCCAGGGCATCCTCCAGGGCACGTACGAGACCTTCGCGGCCGTCGCGGCGAAGAAGTTCGACGGGACCCTCGCCGGCACCATCACCCTCACCGCCGGCCTCGGCGGCATGGGCGGCGCCCAGCCCCTGGCCGTGACGATGAACGACGGCGTCGCGATCTGCATCGACGTCGACCCGCGCGCCATCGAGCGCCGCATCGAGCACCGCTACCTCGACGTCAAGGCCGACAACCTCCGCCACGCCCTCCAGCTGGCCGTCGAGGCCCGCGACGCCCGCAAGCCGCTCTCCATCGGCCTCCTCGGCAACGCCGCCGAGCTGCTCCCGCAGATGCTCGCCGAGGGCGCCCCGATCGACATCGTGACGGACCAGACGAGCGCCCACGACCCGCTCGCGTACCTCCCCGTGGGCGTCGACTTCGACGACATGGCGGCGTACGCGGCCAAGGACCCGGCCGGGTTCACCACCCGCGCCCGCGAGTCCATGGCGAAGCACGTCGAGGCCATGGTCGGCTTCATGGACGCGGGCGCCGAGGTCTTCGACTACGGCAACTCCATCCGCGGCGAGGCCCAGATCGCCGGCTACGACCGCGCGTTCGCCTTCCCCGGCTTCGTCCCGGCCTACATCCGGCCCCTCTTCTGCGAGGGCAAGGGCCCCTTCCGCTGGGCGGCGCTGTCCGGCGAGGCCTCGGACATCCACAAGACCGACAAGGCGATGCTGGAGCTCTTCCCCGAGAACGAGTCCCTCCACCGCTGGATCAAGATGGCCGGCGAGCGCGTCCACTTCCAGGGCCTGCCGGCGCGCATCTGCTGGCTGGGCTACGGCGAGCGCGACAAGGCCGGCGAGCGCTTCAACGAGATGGTGGCCGACGGCACCCTCGCCGCCCCGCTGGCCATCGGCCGCGACCACCTCGACTGCGGCTCCGTCGCCTCCCCGTACCGCGAGACCGAGGCCATGCTCGACGGCTCCGACGCGATCGCCGACTGGCCGCTGCTCAACGCCATGGTCAACGTCGCCTCCGGCGCCTCCTGGGTCTCGATCCACCACGGCGGCGGCGTCGGCATGGGCCGCTCGATCCACGCCGGCCAGGTCACCGTCGCCGACGGCACCAAGCTCGCGGGCGAGAAGATCCGCCGCGTGCTCACCAACGACCCCGGCATGGGCGTCATCCGCCACGTCGACGCGGGCTACGACATCGCCGAGTCCGTGGCGGACGAGCGCGGCGTCCGCGTCCCCATGCGCGAGGGCGACGACGCGTGAGCGACAACCCCGCCGGGGCGGCCTCGTTCCACAGCATGTGGAACGAGCTCGCCCCCATCGGTCGCAACGCCGAATCCGGCGGCTACCGCCGCTACGCGTGGACCGGGGCCGACGCCGACTGCCGGACCTGGTTCCAGGCCCAGGCCGAGGCCCGCGGCCTCGCGTACGAGACCGACCGCAACGGCAACCAGTGGGCCTGGCTCGGCGACCCCCTCGCCGGTGACGCCGTCGTCACCGGCTCCCACCTGGACTCCGTGCCCGACGGCGGCGCCTTCGACGGCCCCCTCGGCGTGGTGTCCTCCTTCGCGGCCCTGGACGAACTCCGCAGGAGGGGCGCGGAGCTCGCCAGGCCACTGGCCATCACCAACTTCGGCGACGAGGAGGGGGCCCGCTTCGGCCTCGCCTGCGTCGGCTCCCGGCTCGCCGCCGGGCAGCTGACCAAGGAGAAGGCGTACGAGCTCCGCGACGCCGACGGGATCAGCCTGCCCCGGGCCATGGAGGCCGCCGGGTACGACCCCGAGGCCATCGGGGCCGACCCCGAGCGCCTCGCCCGCATCGGCGCCTTCGTCGAGCTCCACGTGGAGCAGGGCCGGGCCCTGGACCTCTCCGGCGACGCCGTCGGCATCGCGTCCGCGATCTGGCCGCACGGCCGCTGGCGGTTCGACTTCCGCGGCGAGGCCAACCACGCCGGCACCACCCGTCTCGTGGACCGGCGCGACCCGATGCTCACGTACGCGTCGACCGTCCTGGCCGCCCGTACCGAGGCGGCCCTGGCCGGCGCCGTCGCGACCTTCGGCAAGATCTCGGTCGAGCCGAACGGCGTCAACGCCATCCCGTCCCTCGTGCGCGGCTGGCTCGACTCCCGCGCCGCCGACCAGGCGACGCTGGACACCGTGGTCACCGCCATCGAGAAGGCCGCCCGCGAGCGCGCCGACCAGGACGGCATCGACCTGGCCGTCGTACGGGAGTCCTTCACCCCGGTCGTCGAGTTCGAGCACGCCCTGCGCGACGAGATGAACCGCATCCTCGGCGGCTCCGTCCCCGTCCTGGGCACCGGGGCGGGACACGACGCCGGAATCCTCTCCGCCGCCGTCCCGACCGCGATGCTGTTCGTACGGAACCCCACCGGGGTCTCCCACTCCCCGCGGGAGTTCGCCCCCGAGGACGACTGCGTGGCCGGTGTCCTCGCGCTGGCCGACGTACTGGAAGGACTGGCCTGCCGGTGAAGACGTACTGGTTGGAACACGCCTGGCTCGGCACGCACGTCGAGCCGGGCGTGGCCCTGGAGGTCACCGCGGACGGCCGGATCGGCGCCCTGCGGACCGGGGCCGAGACCCCGCCGCCGGGGGCCGAGGTGCTGCGCGGCCTGACCGTCCCGGGGCTCGCGAACGCGCACTCCCACGCCTTCCACCGGGCGCTGCGCTCGCTGGTGCAGGTGGGCTCCGGGACCTTCTGGACCTGGCGCGAGTTCATGTACCAGGTCGCCCAGAACCTCACCCCCGACACGTACTTCGCGCTCGCGCGCGCGGTGTACGCGGAGATGGCGCTGGCCGGCATCACCAACGTCGGCGAGTTCCACTACGTGCACCACGCGCCGGGCGGCGCCCCGTACGCCGACCCCAACGCCATGGGCGAGGCGCTGATCGAGGCGGCCGCGGCGGCCGGCATCAGGATCACGCTGCTGGACACGGCGTACCTGTCGTCGGGCTTCGGCGAGGCCCCGAACCCGCACCAGCTGCGGTTCTCGGACGGGACGGCCGACGCCTGGGCCGAGCGGGTCTCGGCCCTCAAGCCGCGCGGGCACGCGCTGATCGGGGCGGCGATCCACTCCGTACGCGCCGTGCCGGCGGAGCAGCTGGCCACCGTCGCCCGCTGGGCGGACGAGCGGCAGGCCCCGCTGCACGTCCACCTCTCCGAGCAGACCGCCGAGAACGAGGCCTGCCTGGCCGCGCACGGGCGCACCCCGACCCAGCTGCTGGCCGACCACGGGGTGCTCGGCCCGCGGACCACCGGGGTCCACAACACGCACCTGACGGACGTGGACATCGCCCTGCTGGGCGGCACGACGACCGGTACGTGCATGTGCCCCACGACGGAGCGCGACCTCGCCGACGGCATCGGCCCGGCGACCCGCCTCCAGCAGGCGGGCAGCCCGCTCTCGCTCGGCAGCGACAGCCACGCGGTGATCGACCTCCTGGAGGAGGCCCGCGCGATGGAGCTCAACGAGCGGCTGCGGAGCCGGACCCGGGGGCACTGGACGGCGAACGCGCTGCTCACCGCCGCCACGGCGGACGGGCACGCGGCGCTGGGGCTCGCGGACGCGGGGCGCCTGGAGGCGGGGGCGCTCGCGGACTTCACCACCATCGCCCTGGACTCCGTCCGTACGGCGGGTCCGCTGCCGCGGCTGGGTGCCGAGACCGCGGTCTTCGCCGCCACCGCGTCGGACGTCCGTCACACGGTGGTCGGCGGCCGCCACATCGTCCGCGACGGCGCCCACACCCTGGTCCCTGACGTCCCGTCGGCCCTGGCCGAATCGATCGCAGCCCTCCGCGGCTGACGCCGTCTTTCCCCCGCCCCGCCCCTTCCCGAAACCGGGGCTCCGCCCCAGACCCCGCCTCGGGTCCGGGCAGAGCCCGGTTTCGGGAAGGGGCGGGGCGGGGGACAAGCAAGCCCTGAGAGGAACCCATGACCACCACGGCCATCACCAACATCGGCAGTCTCGTCACCAACGACCCCGCCCTCGGCGACGGTTCCCCCCTCGGCCTCCTCCAGGACGCGGCCGTCGTCATCGAGGACGACAAGATCGCCTGGGTCGGTCCGGCCGGCCAGGCCCCGGCCGCCGACTCCGCGTTCGACGCGAACGGCAGGGCGCTGATCCCCGGCTTCGTCGACTCGCACTCCCACCTCGTCTTCGCCGGCGACCGCACCGCCGAGTTCAACGCCCGCATGTCCGGGCGGAGCTACTCCGCCGGCGGCATCCGCACCACCGTCGCCGCCACCCGCGCCGCCACCGACGCGGAGCTGGAGGCCGGCCTCGTACGGCACCTCGACGAGGCCCGCCGCCAGGGCACCACCACCTTCGAGACCAAGTCCGGCTACGGCCTCACCGTCGAGGACGAGGCCCGCGCCCTGCGCATCGCCGCCGCGCACACCGAGGAGGTCACCTACCTCGGCGCCCACATCGTCTCCCCCGACTACGCCGAGGACCCGGCGGGCTACGTCGACCTCGTCACCGGCGAGATGCTGGCGGCCTGCGCCCCGTACGCCCGCTGGGTGGACGTGTTCTGCGAGAAGGGCGCCTTCGACGGCGACCAGGCCCGCGCGATCCTCACCGCCGGCGCCGCCGCCGGGCTGATCCCGCGCGTCCACGCCAACCAGCTGTCCTACGGCCCCGGCGTGCAGCTCGCCGTCGAGCTGGAGGCCGCCTCCGCCGACCACTGCACCCACCTCACCGACGCCGACGTCGACGCGCTCGTCCAGGCCGCGGACACCACCGTCGCCACCCTGCTGCCCGGCGCGGAGTTCTCCACCCGCGCCCAGTGGCCCGACGCCCGCCGCCTGATCGACGCGGGCGCCACCGTCGCGCTGTCCACGGACTGCAACCCGGGCTCCTCGTACACCAGCTCCATGCCCTTCTGCATCGCCCTCGCCGTACGCGACATGCGGATGACCCCGGACGAGGCGCTCTGGTCCGCCACCGCCGGCGGGGCCCGCGCCCTGCGCCGCACCGACATCGGCCGGATCGCCCCCGGGGCCCGCGCCGACCTGGCCCTCCTGGATGCCCCGAGCCACGTCCACCTGGCCTACCGGCCGGGCGTTCCGCTGGTTTCGGCGGTCTGGCAGAAGGGCCTGCGCGCGCACTGACGAACGGTCAATCCGGGCCTGTCCTTTGTCTTCCCTCCGTAAGGCCCCGGGCGTACCTTGAGCCACCGATCTGATGTTCCGTCAGAAATCCGTGGCCCGAGGGGAAGACGAAGGTGTCCGACCGGAAACGCTCCACCGCGCTTGCGCTGGCCTCCGCGCTGGCCGGAACGGCGGTCCTGCTGGCCGCCCCCGCAGCCCATGCCGACGTCGTCGACGTCGCGTACGACTGCAAGACCCCCATCGGGGACAAGTCGGCGGTCTCGCCCATCGACATCAAGGCCGTCAAGGAGGGCGACGGGTACAAGCTGACGATGTCCTTCCAGAAGGGCGTCTCGTCCAGCCCCGTCGAACTCGGCAAGGGCGCCATGAGCCCCAGCGCCGTCATCCTCGTCGGCGGCGCCGAGAAGGCGTCCGTGCCGGTCTCGGGACCGCCCAACCCCGAGGCCGTGCCCGCCAACACCCCCATCAAGATCACCGACCTCTCGGGCACCTACACCCCCAAGAAGAGCGGCAAGGTCACCTTCACCGCGGGCGTGCTCACCATCAAGGCGCTGGGGACCACCACCACCTGCACCCCCGGCAACAGCCCCAAGCCCTCCCTGGAGCTGGACGTGACCGGCTCCGCGCCGGCCGCGTCCGGGGGCTCCGGCGGCGGCGGTACGGAAGACACCCTCCCGCAGACCGGACCCACCGACTCCGCTCTCGCCCTCGGCACCCTCGGCGGCACGGTGCTGCTCACCGGCGCCGCCGGCGTGCTCTGGCTGACCCGGCGCGGCCAGCGGGCCCGGTCCTGAACGGAGCACCCCCGGCCATGCCCGTGCTCCACACCCCCACCTCCACCCCCATCCCCACCCCGGTCCGGCGCCTGTGCACCGCGTTGCTCGCCGCGGCCCTGCTGCTCGGGGCCGCGGGCGCCGCCACGCCCGCCGCAGCCACGCCCGCCGCCACCGCCACGCCCGCCGCCGCCGACGAGCCCGGCTGGACCGCCGAGCCCGCCGCGGGCGGGGCCGGGCCGACGCGCCCGTACTTCTACCTCGCGGGCCCCGCCGGCACCGTCCTGGAGGACCGGCTGGCCCTGACGAACACCTCCGACCGGGAGCGCACCGTCACCCTGCGCGGGGCCGACGCCTACAACACGGCCGACGGGGCCCTCGCCGTCCGCCCGGCCACCCCCGCGGCCGGAGGCCGCCAGAACAGCGAGGCTCCCGGCGCCGGCTCCTGGATCAGCTTCGGGGCCGCCGCCACCGTGAAGATCCCGCCCCGCACCCGCGCGGTGGTCCCCTTCACGGTCACCCTGCCGCCCGCCTCCCTCCCCGGCGACCACCCGGCCGCCGTGATCGCCACCGAGGACGGCCGCGAGGCGGGCGTACGGGTCCACCTGCGCGTCGGCGGCCCGACGCTGGCCGCCCTCACCGTCGAGGACGTCTCCGTACGCGGCAAGGGCGCCCGCGCGGTCGTCGCGTACACCCTGGTCAACCGGGGCAACGTGGCCCTCGCCCCCGAACTGGCCCTGCGCGCCGAGGGGCTCTTCGGCGAGGTCCCCGGCCGCACCGCCCGCGCCCTGCCCGTGGAACTGCTCCCGGGCCAGCGGGTGTCGCTGACCGAGCCCTGGCCCGGAGCCCCGGTCCTCGACGACGTCGCCCTCACCCTCAGGGTCACCGCCCCCGGCGCGGCCCCGGCCACCGCCACCGCATCGGCGTGGTTCGTGCCCTGGGGGATCGCGGCCGGGGTCGGCGCCGGGCTGCTCGGCCTCGGCGGGGTCGTCCTGGCCGCGCTGCTCCTCGTACGCGGCAGGCGGGCCCGCGGCGGACCGCCGGCGGACGAGGAGCCCGTACCCGCGGGGAACCGGGCACCGGAACACGAGCTGACGGGAGCATCCAGGTGAGCGCAGCGGTCGGCGGCAAGGCCATGGCCCTCATCGCGACGGGGCTGGCGCTGTGCGCTCTGATCCTGTTCCCGGCCTCCGCCCCGGCCGCGGCGGCCGCCGCCGACGAGGGCAAGCCCGCCGTGGCGCTCTCGCTCCAGGAGGCCGCGAAGGGCACCGAGATCACCGTCACCGGCACCGGCTGGCGCGCCAGGACGCTGGTGATGCTGCTGGTCTGCGGGCAGAACATGATCGGCGGCACCAACAGCTGCGCCAACGCCGACGGGGCCGCGGTCTCGGTCGGCGACGACGGGCGCTTCACCGCCCGGCTGGCCGTGGTGGCACCCCCCAAGCCCTGCCCCTGCGTCGTCAACGTGACCTCCGTCAACGGGGACCAGTCCACCGTCGCCGCCCCGCTGAAGATCACCGACCACCCGGTGGCCGAGCTGCCGGCCGAGTCCGGCACGGCGCGTCTCGCGATGCTCACCGGGGTCCGGCTGGAGGGCGAGGACGGGGTGCTGACCTGGTTCGGCGCCCCGCCCGCCCGGAAGTTCACGGTCACCGTCGGCAACCTCGGCTCGGCCCCGGTCAAGGACCCGGTCTTCCAGCTCGGCACCGCCCACGGGGTGTTCGCGCCACTGTGGGACGAGGTCCGGTGGAAGGGCACGATCCCGCCGGGCGGCAAGGCGGAGGTGCGGCTGGACGTCAGCCTCGCGGCGGGGGCGCACGGGGACTACACCGTCTCCCTCAAGTACGGCGACACGGTCGTGGCCACCCAGCCCTGGGGTGTGGACCGCCCGTACGGGGTGCTGCTGTTCTGGGGCCTGCTCCTGCTGGTGATCCCGGCCGCGGTCTTCCGTATCGGCATGGCCGTCGTCGACAAGGTCCGGCCGCGCGGCCCGGGGCAGGGCGCCGGCCGCCACCGGGGCGCGAAGTCCCCGGAGCAGCAGGGCGTATTCGACGCCGGGCCGGCGGCCGCGCCGGACTCCCCCCACACCACCGCGGCGGTCCTGCCGTGGTTCACCCCGGACAGCGCGCCGGGGCCGAGATCCCCACACGCACCACAGGCGTCCGCACCGTCTGAGAACAGTCCGACGACGAAAGGACCTTTGTGAAGACCCAACGGAGGGTGAGCGCGGCCGTGATCGCGCTGCTGCTCGGCGGCGCCGGGATAGCCATCGGGGCCACTCCCGCCCAGGCGGCGGAGACCAAGTTCAACGTCAAGTGCGTGCCGCCGGCGGGCGGCGGCGACCCGGTGGAGGGCGAGACCACCGCCAAGGTCACCGCTCCGGCGTCGGCGAAGGTCGGTGACGAGGTCGACGTGTCCTGGGAGACCGTGAAGCCGGCCTCGAACAACACGGACCTGATGGACATCCCGCAGGACTCGGTCCAGCCCACCGGCTGGATCACGGTGGGCGGCGGGGGCGGCGAGCTGAAGGTCGTCGGGGAGAAGAAGAACCCGCCGATCCCCAAGAAGGCCCCCATGCAGATGTCCACGATGAAGGGGAAGCTGAAGCTCACCAAGGCGGGCAAGATCACGCTGACCCCCGGCAAGTACGACGTCGCGGTCACCTTCTCCTTCGGCACCTTCGTCACCAAGTGCGCGCCCACGGGTGACGTGGGCGTCGGGGCCACCATCGACGTGGCGGCCGGGACCAGCGGCGGCACGACGAACGGCGGTGCCACGAACGGCGGTGCCACGAACGGCGGAGCGACCAATGGCGGTGCCACCAATGGCGGTGCCACGACCGGGGGTGCCACCAACGGTGGTGCCACGAACGGCGGGGCCACCAGCGGCGGCACCACCGCCGGGGGCGGCGGCCAGACCGACTTCCCCGGCAAGCCCGTCGAGGTCGCCTTCGACTGCGGCCCGGTCGTCCCCGGCGGCATCAAGACCCCGGTCACGATCAACGCCAAGAAGAACGGCGGCAGCTACGACCTGACCGTCAAGACCGCCAAGGGCGCGATGGCCAGCCCGATGGCCCTGCCGGCCGGCGCCCTCAAGCCCTCGATGAACATCAAGCTCGGCGGCGCCGACAGCGGCATGGTCAAGGTCTCCGGCCCGGCCAACGCCGAGCCGATCCCGGACAAGGCCCCGGTCAGCCTCAGCGACATGACCGGCACCTACAAGCCCGGAAAGACCGGCAAGGTCACGCTGAGCCCGGACCAGCTGACGATCGACGTCACGATGGCCCCGGGGGCCACGCCGATCAACGTGCCCTGCAAGGCGGCCAGCAGCGGCGTCTCGCTGGAGCTCGACACCACGGCCCAGGAGGGCGGCTCCGGCTCGCCGGCCACCACCGGATCCACCGGCTCCGCCGGCGCCTCGGGCGGCCTCGCCGAGACGGGCGCCGAGGACGAGGGCGGGATCAAGGCCCTGGCCCTGGTCGCCGGCACGGTGATCCTGCTCGGCGGCGCGGTCTTCACGTTCACCCCCTGGCGCCGCCTGCGCGGCACGCGGTAACCCGTACGAGGGAACGACGCAGCCGACAACACGGCGGCCCGGCACACCAGGAGGTGTGCCGGGCCGCCGCGCGCGTCAGAGGGAGTGCGTCAGTGCACGTCGCCCATCAGAACCTGGACCTTCTTGCGGTACGCGTAGACCGCGAAGCCGGCCAGGGCCGCGGCGAGCGCCTGGAAGGCGATCACCCAGGTGCCGTTGAGGTCGACACCGCCGATGGACAGGAGGCTGGTGATGCAGTCACCGGCGGTGACCGCGAGGAACCAGACACCCATCATCTGGGAGGCGTACTTCTGCGGGGCCATCTTCGTGGTGACGGAGAGGCCGACCGGGGAGACGCACAGCTCGCCGATGGTCTGGATCATGTAGATCGAGACCAGCCACATCGGGGAGACCTTGGTGCCGTCGCCGGCCATGCCCATCGGGACGATGAAGACGAAGAACGAGGCACCGATCAGGACCAGGCCCATCGCGAACTTCACGATGGTGTTCGGCTCCTGGTTCTTGCGCGCCAGCCACACCCACAGCCAGGCGAAGACCGGGGCCAGGGCCATCACGAACAGCGGGTTCAGCGACTGGTACCAGGTGGCGGAGAAGTCGAAGCCGAAGACGGTGCCGGCGGTCTTGTCGTCCGCGAACAGGGACAGCGTGGAGCCACCCTGGTCGTAGATCATCCAGAAGACGGCGGCGGCGATGAAGAACCAGATGTACGCGGTCATCTTCGACTGCTCGGCGCCCGACAGGTCCTTGTCGCGCTTGATGCGCGTCAGGACGGCGATCGGGATGAACAGGCCGGCCAGGGTCAGCGGGACCAGGGCCCAGTTCAGGGTGTAGGCACCGAGGGCGACCACGGCACCGTAGAAGACGGCGATCCCCAGCACCGCGAACGCGACCTTGGTGAGGACGGCCTTGCGCTCCTCGGGCGACAGCGGGTTCGGGACCACGCTGCTCTTCGGGCTCAGGTGCTTGGTGCCGAGCAGGAACTGGGTCAGACCCAGGCCCATGCCGACGGCGGCGAGGGCGAAGCCCAGGTGCCAGTTGTGCTCCTTGCCGACGGTGCCGACGACGAGCGGGGCCACGAAGGCACCGAGGTTGATGCCGATGTAGAACAGCGTGAAGCCACCGTCACGGCGCGGGTCCTCCGGGCCGTTGTACAGGTGGCCGACCATCGTGGAGATGTTGGCCTTCAGCAGACCGGAGCCCGCCGCGACGAGGATCAGACCGACGAAGAACATCGCCTGGCCGGGGAGGGCCAGCGAGAGGTGGCCGGCCATGATCACGAAGCCGGCGATGGCGACCGTCTTGCGGGCGCCCCAGACACGGTCACCGAACCAGCCGCCCGGCATGGCCATCAGGTAGACCATCGAGACGTACACGGAATAGATGGCCGTGGTGGTGGCCGCGGTCATGGCCAGACCGCCACCCTGGCTGCCCGTGGCGGCGTCGGCGCCGCCCGAGACCAGGTAGTACACCAGGAGTGCACGCATGCCGTAGTAGGAGAAGCGCTCCCACATCTCGGTCATGAACAGAGTGGCCAGGCCACGGGGGTGGCCGAAGAAGGTCTTCTCGGTGGACGGGTCCGCCGAGCCCCTCGTCAGGCTGGAAGCCATGGTCGATCCTTGCTTGCTCGGGACGCTTCGCTTCGTGAGCGGAACAGCGCCCGGGTGGGGGGTGGCCGGCACCGGCGACGGGGTGTCCCACCCCACGCCCAGGGGTCTGCCCCCGTCCTTGAGGAAGGGGGCAGGGGACATCCGTAACCGGGATCCACGCCCCGTCGCGCATCCTTCGCGCGCGGGGCCCGGCCCACAGGTCATTCACTGTCACCGAACGCGATGAGGCAGGTCGTCAAGACCCCCTGATCGATCCGGACAGAATCGAGACCTTCGGCGCGCTTTTCGGCACAAAGGTCTCAGAGGTAGTGCATAAGGCGTCTCGCCACCATACGACACGACACTGTGGCGTATGAAAGGACTTGAGAGATGGATCACAAGGCGAGCCGGGAACCGTTTCGCCACATTCGAAGGCCCCCCTCCTTCATAAGACCAGATCGGCAGGGGTGTGCAGGCACGCCCCTGCGCGCACCCGCCGCGGACTACCATCACCCACATGACGCGTGTACTGCTCGCCGAGGACGACGCATCCATCTCGGAGCCCCTGGCCCGCGCCCTGCGCCGGGAGGGGTACGAGGTCGAGGTCCGGGAGGACGGCCCCACCGCCCTGGACGCGGGACTTCAGGGCGGAGTCGACCTCGTCGTCCTGGATCTGGGCCTGCCGGGCATGGACGGCCTCGAGGTCGCCCGCCGGCTGCGCGCCGAGGGCCACGGCTTCCCCATTCTTGTGCTCACCGCCCGCGCGGACGAGGTCGACACGGTCGTCGGCCTGGACGCCGGCGCCGACGACTACGTGACCAAGCCCTTCCGCCTCGCCGAGCTGCTGGCCCGGGTCCGGGCCCTGCTGCGGCGCGGCGCCAACGACGCCGCCCAGGCCCCCGCCACCCACGGCGTGCGGATCGACGTCGAATCGCACCGCGCGTGGATGGGGGAGGAGGAGCTCCAGCTCACGGCCAAGGAGTTCGACCTGCTGCGGGTCCTGGTCCGCGACGCCGGCCGGGTCGTCACCCGCGACCAGCTGATGCGCGAGGTCTGGGACACCACCTGGTGGTCCTCCACCAAGACCCTCGACATGCACATCTCCTGGCTGCGCAAGAAGCTCGGCGACGACGCCGCGAACCCCCGCTACATCGCCACCGTCCGCGGGGTCGGCTTCCGCTTCGAGAAGAGCTGAGCGGCCTCCGGGACCATGCGCCGCCGCCTGATCAACTCCACGCTCGCCGTGGTGCTCGTCGTCATCGCCGTCTTCGGGGTCTCCCTGGTGATCGTGGAGACCCGGACGATCACCAGCAGCGCCCAGGACCGCATCGAGTCCGAGGCGCTGCGCCTGGTGGGCATCGTCGAGGCGAGCGTCCTGGAGCACAAGCCCATCGACGCCCAGGCCCTCGCCGAGCAGCTGGACATGGGCAGCCACGCCCGGATCACCGTCCCCGGGCAGCCGCCCGTGGAGGTCGGGGACCGGATCCCCGACAGCGTCATCCGCGGCACCGCCAAGGGTGAGCAGGGCGAGACCGTGGTCGTAGAGGAGTCCCGCTCCACGGTGACCCGGGAGGTCGGGCGGACCCTGGCCGTGGTCGGGGCGGTGGCGCTGCTCGCCGTCGTGGCGGCCGTACTGCTCGCCGTACGGCAGGCCAACCGGCTGGCGTCCCCGCTCACCGACCTGGCCGAGACCGCCGAGCGGCTGGGATCGGGCGACCCGCGGCCCCGGCACAAGCGGTACGGGGTCCCCGAGCTGGACCGGGTCGCGGACGTACTGGACTCCAGCGCGGAGCGGATCGGCCGGATGCTGACCGCCGAGCGGCGCCTGGCCGCGGACGCCTCGCACCAGCTGCGCACCCCGCTCACGGCGCTGTCGATGCGGCTGGAGGAGATCACGGTCACCGACGACCTGGAGACCGTACGGGAAGAGGCGACCATCGCCCTGACCCAGGTGGAGCGGCTCACGGATGTGGTCGAGCGGCTGCTGACGAACTCGCGGGACCCGCGGACGGGCTCGGCGGTCCCCTTCGACCTGGACGAGGTCGTCAAGCAGCAGGTGGAGGAGTGGCGGCCGGCCTACCGCAGTGCGGGGCGGGCCATCGTGCGCTCCGGCAAGACGGGCATGCGGGCCGTCGGCACCCCGGGCGCGGTCTCGCAGGTGCTGGCGACGCTCGTGGAGAACGCGCTGATGCACGGTGGCGGCACGGTCGCGCTGCGTACCCGGGTGATCGGGAACCAGGCGGTGCTGGAGGTCACGGACGAGGGGCCGGGGGTTCCGCCGGACCTCGGCAACCGGATCTTCGAGCGGGCGATCAGCGGACGCAATTCCACCGGGATCGGTCTGGCGGTGGCCCGGGACCTCGCGGAGGCCGACGGGGGGCGCCTGGAGCTGCTGCAGACGCAGCCGCCGGTGTTCGCGCTGTTCCTGAGCCGGACGGCGCCGGAGCGGCCGGCGCCGGAGCAGACGGTCCGCTGAGCGGGCGGTCCCCGCGCTACTTGCGGGCGGGCTCGGGGGCTCGGGTCCCGGCCGCACCGCCGCGCGGCGAGGCGACCACGGAGGCGGGGGCCTGAACGGGCTCCGCTTCCGGCAGGGCCTTGAAGACCCAGGTCCGGTACGACCAGAAGCGGAACACGGTGGCCGTGCCGATGCCGATGAACTTGAACACGTTCGTGGCGAGCGGGCCGTCCCAGCCGAACCCGTAGGTGGCGGTGTACAGCACGCCGTTCTCGATCACCAGGCCGATCACGCTGAAGGCCACGAACAGCGGCAGCTCGCGGGACCCGCCGGTGCGGGCGCGGTCGCGGTAGGTGAAGTACCGGAAGCCCAGGTAGTTGGTGATGATGGCCACGACGGTGGCTATGACGCTGGCCCGGACGACCTGGAGGTCGGTCGTGTGGCGGATCAGGTTGAAGACGCCCAGGTTGACGAGCACACCGACGCCGCCGACGGCCCCGAACTTCGCGACCTCGCGGGCGAGGCCCCGTACGCGTTCGAGCGCGGAACCCTGCTGCGGCGTGCTCATGTGATCGATCAGTCCTGTCGTCACCGCCCCGGTCGGGGGCGTCCGTGGAGGCGTCTGCCGCCTTCGGTCAACCCGCCCATGCTAAGTGTCGCCCCAGGGGCCCGTCTGTGCCTTCGCACACCGTGCGACGCACGGCACACGGGGCGCGAATGCTACGCGCGTCGACCAGAACGGGCCAGGGTCACGTCCGGATGGCGGAATACCGGCGGATACCCTGGAGAGGTGACGTTCCCGGTAGTCGGCATGGTCGGCGGCGGTCAGCTCGCCCGCATGACCCACGAGGCGGGTATCCCCCTCGGCATCAGATTCAAGCTCCTCAGTGACACCCCACAGGACTCGGCGGCCCAGGTCGTGAGCGACGTCGTCATCGGCGACTATCGCGATCTGGAGACGTTGCGCGCCTTCGCGCGCGGCTGCGATGTGATCACTTTCGACCACGAGCACGTGCCCATCGAGCACCTCCGGGCCCTGGAAGCGGACGGCATCCCCGTCCGCCCGGGGCCCGACGCGTTGATGCACGCCGCCGACAAGGGGGTGATGCGCGCGAAGCTCGACGAGATCGGCGCCCCGAGCCCCCGCCACCGGATCGTGAGCGATCCGGCGGACGCGGCGGCCTTCGCGGCCGAGGTCGGCGGCTTCCCGGTCATCCTCAAGACCGTGCGCGGCGGCTACGACGGCAAGGGCGTGTGGTTCGTGCGCACCCCCGAGGACGCGGAGGCCCCCTTCAAGGCGGGCGTCCCGGTCCTCGCGGAGGAGAAGGTCGACTTCGTCCGCGAGCTCGCGGCGAACATCGTCCGCTCCCCGCACGGCCAGGCCGTGGCCTACCCCGTGGTCGAGTCCATCCAGGTCGACGGCGTGTGCGACACGGTGATCGCCCCCGCCCCGAACCTCTCCGAGGCCCTCGCGGGCGAGGCCCAGGCCCTCGCCCTGCGCATCGCCAAGGAGCTCGGCGTGACCGGCCACCTGGCCGTGGAGCTGTTCGAGACCACCGACGGCCGGATCCTCGTCAACGAGCTGGCGATGCGCCCGCACAACAGCGGCCACTGGACCCAGGACGGCGCGATCACCTCCCAGTTCGCCAACCACGTACGGGCGGTCCTGGACCTCCCCCTGGGCGACCCGCGCCCCCGGGTCCGCTGGACGGTCATGGCGAACGTGCTCGGCGGGGACTACCCCGACATGTACGCGGCGTACCTCCACTGCATGGCCCACGACCCGCAGCTCAAGATCCACATGTACGGCAAGGACGTGAAACACGGCCGCAAGGTCGGCCACGTCAACACCTACGGCGACGACCTGGACGATGTGCTGGAACGCGCACGCCACGCAGCCGGCTACCTCAGGGGAACGATCACCACATGAGCAGCTCCACCGCAGGTCCCGTCATCGGCATCGTCATGGGCTCGGACTCCGACTGGCCCGTCATGGAGGCCGCCGCGCAGGCCCTGGACGAGTTCGAGATCCCCTACGAGGTCGACGTGGTCTCGGCGCACCGGATGCCGCGCGAGATGGTCGCGTACGGGGAGCAGGCCGCCGGGCGCGGCCTCAAGGCGATCATCGCCGGGGCCGGCGGCGCCGCCCACCTGCCCGGCATGCTCGCCTCCGTCACCCCGCTGCCGGTCATCGGCGTCCCGGTGCCGCTGAAGTACCTCGACGGCATGGACTCCCTGCTGTCGATCGTCCAGATGCCCGCAGGGGTTCCCGTCGCCACCGTCTCCGTCGCCGGGGCGCGCAACGCCGGGCTGCTGGCCGTACGGATGCTGGCCGCCCACGACCCGGAGCTGCTCGCCCGCATGAAGGACTTCCAGCAGGAGCTGAACGACCAGGCCACCGAGAAGGGCAAGCGGCTGCGGGCGAAGGTCACGGGCGCGGACTCCTTCGGATTCGGCAAGTGAGCGCCGCGCAGCGCCTGAGCGAGGCGCGGGAGCTGCTCGCCGAGCACCCGGTGGTCGACGGGCACAACGACCTGCCGTGGGCGCTGCGCGAGCAGGTCCGCTACGACCTGGCACAGCGCGACATCGCCGGCGACCAGCGCGGCCGGCTGCACACCGACCTCCCCCGGCTGCGCGCCGGCGGGGTCGGCGCGCAGTTCTGGTCGGTGTACGTGCGCTCCGACTACGCGGGCGACACGGCGGTCAGCGCCACCCTGGAGCAGATCGACGCCGTCGCCCAGCTGATCGAGCGTTACCCGGCGGACCTCGTACGGGCGCTGACGGCCGACGACATGGAGGCGGCCCGCGCCGACGGCCGGATCGCCTCGCTGATGGGCGCCGAGGGCGGCCACTCCATCAACAACTCGCTCGCCACGCTGCGCGCCCTGCACCGGCTGGGCGTGCGGTACATGACGCTCACGCACAACGACACGATCGACTGGGCGGACTCGGCGACCGACGAGCCGCGCCACGGCGGCCTGAGCGACTTCGGCCGCGAGGTCGTCCGCGAGATGAACCGCGTCGGCATGCTCGTCGACCTCTCGCACGTCGCCGCGACGACGATGCGCGACGCGCTCGCCGTCTCGGCCGCGCCGGTGATCTTCTCGCACTCGTCCTCGCTGGCGGTCTGCGACCACCCGCGCAACATCCCGGACGACGTGCTGGAGCTGCTGCCCGCCAACGGCGGCGTCGCGATGGCCACGTTCGTACCGAAGTTCATCCTCCCGGCGGCCGTCGAGTGGACCCTGGCCGCTGACGAGAACCTGCGCGCGCACGGCTTCCACCACCTCGACACCAGGCCCGAGGCGATGGCCCTGCACCGGGCCTTCGAGGCCGAGCGCCCGCGCCCGGTGGCCACGGCCGCCACGGTCGCCGACCACCTGGACCACATGCGCGAGGTGGCCGGCGTCGACCACATCGGCATCGGCGGGGACTACGACGGCACGGCCTTCACCCCGTCCGGGCTGGACGACGTGGCCGGCTACCCGAACCTGATCGCGGAGCTGCTCACGCGCGGCTGGTCCCGGGCCGACCTGGCCAAGCTGACCTGGTCCAACGCCGTACGGGCGCTGCGCGACGCGGAGGCGGTGGCGCGCGAGCTCTCGGCGTCCCGCGGCCCGTCCAACGCGGTGCTGTAGCCGCGTCGGCGCCACGGCGGCGGGCCTGCCCGGCGGCTGCGGCGAGGGGTGTGACCTGCGGGTGACACCCGAACGCCACATCCGCCGGGCGACCCGGGCCCCTGGCGTGTCACGGTGGCAGCATCTCTCTCCCTGCTGCCGCCGAGACCGGAGCCGAACGCCATGGCCGACCTGCAGGATGAACCTCAAGCCGCCTTTGCGGCGCACACCGCGTACACCGCGACCACCGCGAGCACCGCCGAAACGGTCCCCGTGGGTCCCGGCTCCGAAGGGGCCGAGGACACGCCCGCCCCGGTGGCGGGCAGCGCCCTGGAACGGGCCGTCGCGCTGCTGTCCGTACATCCCGTCGCCGACGGGCACAACACCCTCGTCTGGACCCTGCGCCAGAGCCCGTACCACGACATCGAAACGCCCGACAGCGGTGTCGACACCGACATCCCTCGGCTGCGCGCCGGCGGGGTCGGCGCCCAGTTCTGGTCGCTGCTGCCGCCGCGCGAGGCCGCGGCCGCCGACCAGGTGGTGGCCGACACCCTCGACCAGATCGACGTGGCGCTGGCCCTGATGCGCCGGTACCCGGACGGCCTGTGCCTCGCGCTGACCGCGGACGACATGGCCGATGCCCGCAACCGGGGCCGGATCGCCTCGTTCCTGGGCCCGGTACCCGGACGTGCGCTGACCGATTCGCTGGGCGCGCTGCGCGCCTTCCACGCACTGGGCGTACGGATCCTCGCCCCCGCGGGAGCGCCGTGGGCCCGGGAGGACCTGTCGCCCTTCGGCCACGAGGTGGTCAAGGAGATGAACCGGCTGGCGATGCTGGTGGACCTGACCGGGTGCACTCCGGAGGTGGCCTGCCAGCTCGCGGGGGCCTCCAAGGCCCCGGTGATCGTCTCGCACACCGCGGCCGCGGCGCTGAACCCGCATCCGGGGAACGTGACCGACGAGGTGCTGCTGGCCCTGCGGGCCGCGCAGGGGCTGGCGATGGTCACCTTCGACGCCGCGCAGACCGGGGACTCCCTGCACGCGGTGGCCGACCACGTGGAACACGTACGGGCCGTCGCCGGCCCGGACTGCGTCGGCCTCGGCGCCACCTTCGGCACCGAGCCGGGCGTCCCCCGGCCGACGGGCCTGACCGACCCCTCGGGCTATCCGCGGCTGATCGCGGAACTGCTGGAGCGCGGCTGGTCGGAGACCGACCTGGCCCTGCTGACCTGGGGCAACGCCCAGCGGGTGCTGCGCGACGCGGAATTCACGGCCCGCGCCGCCCAGCACCGCAGACCGGCGTGATCCGGGTCCCCGGTCCGGGTACTCGGTCCGGGCTCGGCCCAGGTCCAGGCCCAGTGCCCAGGTCCCGGCCCAGGTCCAGGCGCAGGTCCAGGTCCCGGCCCGGGGCTCAGGCCCGCGGGCGGCCCATCGCGCGGTAGGTCCAGCCGGCCGCGCGCCAGCGGTCGGTGTCCAGGGCGTTGCGGCCGTCGAGGATCAGGCGGTCGGTGACGACCGCGCCCAGCTCCACCGGGTCGAGGTCGCGGAACTCGCGCCACTCGGTGAGGTGCAGGACGACCTCCGCGCCGCGGGCCGCCTCCAGCGCCGAGTCCGCGTACCCGAGCGTCGGGAAGACGCGGCGGGCGTTGTCCATGCCCTTCGGGTCGTAGACGGTGACCTGGCCGCCCTGGAGGTGGATCTGCCCGGCCACGTTCAGCGCGGGGGAGTCGCGGACGTCGTCGGAGTCCGGCTTGAAGGTGGCGCCGAGCACCGCGACGCGCTTGCCGAGGAAGGACCCGCCCACGGCCTCGCGGGCCAGCTCGACCATGTGGCCGCGGCGGCGCATGTTGATGGAGTCGACCTCGCGCAGGAAGGTCAGCGCCTGGTCCGCGCCGAGCTCGCCGGCGCGCGCCATGAAGGCCCGGATGTCCTTGGGCAGGCAGCCGCCGCCGAAGCCGATGCCGGCGCGCAGGAACTTCCTGCCGATGCGGTCGTCGTGGCCGATGGCCTCGGCGAGCTTGACCACGTCGCCGCCGGCCGCCTCGCAGACCTCCGCCATCGCGTTGATGAAGGAGATCTTGGTGGCGAGGAAGGAGTTGGCGGCGGTCTTGACGAGCTCGGCGGTCGGGAAGTCGGTCACCACCAGCGGGGTGCCCTCCGCCATGGGCGTCCCGTACACCTCGCGCAGCACCTTCTCGCCGCGCTCGCCCTGGACGCCGATCACGATCCGGTCGGGGTGCAGGGTGTCCTGTACGGCGAAGCCCTCCCGCAGGAACTCCGGGTTCCACGCCAGCTCGACCTCGTCGCCCGCCGGGGCCAGCCCGGCCAGCTTCGCGGCGAGCCGCTCCGCCGAGCCCACGGGCACGGTGGACTTGCCGACGACCAGGACCGGCCGGGTCAGGTGCGGGGCGAGGGACTCGATCGCGGAGTCGACGTAACTCATGTCGCAGGCGTACTCGCCGTGCTTCTGCGGGGTGTTCACGCAGACGAAGTGGACGTCGCCGAAGGCGCCGACCTCCTCCCAGGACTGCGTGAAGCGCAGCCGCCCGGTGGAGCCCGGCAGTCCCTCGACGTGCGCGGCGAGGAGTTCCTCCAGCCCGGGCTCGTACATCGGCACCCGGCCCGCGGACAGCATCTCGATCTTCTCCGGGACCACGTCCAGCCCGAGCACCTCGAAGCCCAGCTCGGCCATCGCCGCGGCGTGGGTGGCGCCGAGGTAGCCGGTGCCGATCACAGTGATCCTGAGGGGGGCCATGGGTGCTCCAGAGGTGCGGGGCCGTTTGCGGCCACTGAGCATAGTCGGGCCGGTCCGGGGGGACGTTCCCCAGGAGACCCGGCTGTCACGCAGCTCACGTGCCCCGTACATATCGCTGCCGGGACGCCGGACACTAAGATTTGGGTTACTTAACGGTAGTTAGCATCACGCATCACACTTGGGGAGTGAGAGTCTTGGCGGGTTCTGCCGACTTCGACCTGTACCGCCCGGCCGAGGAGCACGACATGCTCCGCGAGTCCGTCCGCTCGCTCGCCGAGGCGAAGATCCTGCCGTTCGCCGCCGCGGTCGACGAGGAGGCCCGCTTCCCGCAGGAGGCCCACGACGCGCTCGTCGCCAACGACCTGCACGCCGTCCACGTCCCCGAGATCTACGGCGGCGCCGGCGCGGACGCGCTGGCCACCGTGATCGTGATCGAGGAGGTGGCCCGCGTCTGCGCGTCCTCCTCCCTGATCCCGGCCGTGAACAAGCTCGGCTCGCTCCCGGTGATCCTCTCCGGCTCCGAGGACCTCAAGAAGAAGTACCTCGGCCCGCTGGCCAAGGGCGACGGCATGTTCTCGTACTGCCTCTCCGAGCCCGACGCGGGCTCGGACGCCGCCGGCATGAAGACCCGCGCCGTGCGCGACGGGGACTTCTGGGTCCTCAACGGCGTCAAGCGCTGGATCACCAACGCGGGCGTCTCCGAGTACTACACGGTCATGGCCGTGACGGACCCGGAGAAGCGCTCGAAGGGCATCAGCGCCTTCGTCGTCGAGAAGTCCGACGAGGGCGTCTCCTTCGGCGCCCCGGAGAAGAAGCTCGGCATCAAGGGCTCCCCGACCCGCGAGGTCTACCTCGACAACGTGCGGATCCCGGCCGACCGCATGATCGGCGCCGAGGGCACCGGCTTCGCCACGGCGATGAAGACCCTCGACCACACCCGCATCACCATCGCCGCCCAGGCGCTCGGCATCGCCCAGGGCGCCCTGGACTACGCCAAGGGCTACGTCCAGGAGCGCAAGCAGTTCGGCAAGCCGATCGGCGACTTCCAGGGCGTGCAGTTCATGCTCGCGGACATGGCCATGAAGGTCTCGGCCGCCCGCGCCCTGACCTACCAGGCGGCCGCCGCCTCCGAGCGCGGTGACGCCGACCTGACGTACCTGGGCGCCGCGGCCAAGTGCTTCGCCTCCGACATCGCCATGGAGGTCACCACGGACGCCGTCCAGCTCCTCGGCGGCTACGGCTACACCCGCGACTACCCGGTCGAGCGCATGATGCGCGACGCGAAGATCACGCAGATCTACGAGGGCACGAACCAGGTCCAGCGCATCGTGATGGCCCGCAACCTGCCGTAACCCCGCCCGGCCCGCAGTACCGCGAACGGCCCCCGGCATTCCGCCGGGGGCCGTTCGCGTTGCCACGATTTGTCACCCACATGGGTCTAGACAGGGGGCTGTCCCCGGGCCGGGGCGGTGGGGCGGGGGCACGATCGGCTGGGGTCGTGGTTTCAGCCGTACGGCCCGCACGTGTGGTGAGGGGACGGAACGCCAGTGACGGACAGCGCAGGCATACCGGGCGGCACCGAAGCGGCCGGAGGCTCCTCGAAGCCTCCGCGCGGCCGCCGGCGCCGCCTGCTGCGCTGGATCGCGCTCGGGCTGGCCCTGCTGGTCCTGTGCGGGGCCGCGGTCGGCTGGTGGCTCTACCGCAAGCTCGACGGGAACATCACCGAGGACACCTCCGCGGCGGCCGAGCTGGGGCGCTACGAGCGCGAGCGCCCCACGCACGCCGTGGGCGGTTCGCAGAACATCCTGCTGATCGGCTCGGACTCGCGCTCCGGCAAGGAGAACGCCCGCTACGGGCAGGACCGCGGCACCGAGCGCTCGGACACCGCGATCCTGCTGCACCTGCCCGCGGACCGCAGGAGCGCGACCGCGGTCTCGATACCCCGGGACCTGATGACGCGGATCCCGGCCTGCCTGACGGCGGACGGGAGCCGCACCGCCGAGCGGCTCGCGCAGTTCAACTGGGCGTACCAGTGGGGCGGGGCCGCCTGCACGATCCGTACGGTCGAGAAACTCACCGCAATCCGGATCGACCACCACATGGTGGTGGATTTCGACGGGTTCAAGAAGATGGTCGACGCGGTCGGCGGGGTGGAGATCTGCCTCAAGCAGCCGATGAACGACTCCGAGGCGAAGCTGAAGCTCCCGGCCGGCCGGCAGACCCTGCACGGCGAGCAGGCCCTCGGCTTCGTCCGCGCCCGCTACAGCCTGGGCAACGGCAGCGACACCGAACGGATGGAGCGCCAGCAGCAGTTCCTCGGCTCGCTGGTCGAGAAGGTGCAGAGCACCGGGGTGCTGCTGAACCCGGGCCGGCTGTACCCGCTGCTGGACGCGGCGACCTCCTCGGTGACCACGGACCCGGGACTGGCCTCGCTGCGCGGCCTGTACGAACTGGTGCGGGGCATCCGGGACATACCGGCCGAGCAGGTCAAGTTCCTGACGGTGCCCCGCCGCCCGTACGCCGCCGACCCGAACCGTGACGAGCTGGTGCAGCCGGACGCGGCCCAACTCTTCGAGCAGCTGCGGATGGACAGGCCGCTCACGGTGACCCCGCCGCCCCCGACGACCCCGGCGAAGGCCGAAACCGAACAGGCCCCGGAGACCGCCCGGGCCGCCGAAGGCGAGGCCTCGGCGGCCCCGAAGGGAACCGGATCCACCCCCGCGCCCGTCCCCACCTTCACGGGAACGACGGCGGGCACGGCCGATTGCCGGTAAAGCAATCCCCAAAGGCGGTGTCCGAACCGAAGGCCTTGCGGGGTTTGACCCGTTATAAGGGGAGTGGAATTTGTCACCACCATGGTTTGCAGTTGACCAGGGCGGATAGGGTGAGCGATCCGGTGCCCCGGCCAGAAAAGAGGCCGTGCACCAGCAGCCGGATCGTTGACCGGGCGTCTTGGGGGAGACGCGTCGCGAGGCACCGACGGAGGATTCGAGCAACCGTGGATGCGCAAAGCCGTGGGCGGGCAGACGAGATCGACCCCGCAGACCAGTGGGTGCTCAACCCCCGCACTGGCAACTACGAACTGCGACTGGACCGTTCCGCTGCGCAGCAGCAGCCCTCCGTCGCCGCACCTCGCAGACCGTCTTCGGCCCGGGCCGGTGCGCCCGGAGCGCCGACGGCCCCCAAGACCCCCAAGACCCCCAAGGCCCCGTCTCCGGCGGTGCCCGGACCGCGGCGCGGCGAGGGTCCGCCCGGGCGGCGCGGCGGCCGGCCGCGCAAGGGCGGCGGAGGCGGCGGCCGGCGCAAGCGGATCCTGGTCGTCACCGGCGGCACCCTGGCCTTCCTGCTGGTCGGCGCTTCGGTGGGCGCGTACCTCTACTACGACCACCTGAACAACAACCTCAACGTCACCGACGTCGGTGACGCGGGCACGGGCGGGTTCAAGAAGGACCAGCCCATCAACATCCTGGTCATCGGCACCGACAAGCGCAGCGGCGCCGGCAACGAGGGCTACGGGGACGCGGACAGCGTCGGCCACGCCGACACCACGATCCTCTTCCACGTCTCCAAGGACCGCAGCAATGCCACCGCGCTGTCCATCCCGCGCGACCTGATCACGAACATCCCGGCCTGCCCGACGAAGCAGCCCGACGGTTCGACGAAGACGATCCCCGGCGAGAAGGGGACCCGGTTCAACATCAGCCTCGGCCAGGAGGGCCGCGACCCGGGCTGCACCATGCGTACGGTGAAGGAGATCACCGGGATCACCGTCGACAACTTCATGATGGTCGACTTCAACGCGGTGAAGGTGCTGAGCACGGCGGTCGGCGGCGTTCCGGTCTGCCTCGCGAAGCCCGTGGACGACAAGGACTCCAAGCTGAAGCTGGACGCCGGCGAGCACCGGCTGCAGGGCGAGCAGGCCCTGGCCTTCGTACGCACCAGGCACTCGTTCGGCAACCACGGCGACCTCGACCGGATCAAGACCCAGCAGCAGTTCCTGGGCTCGATGATGCGCGAGATGAAGTCGAAGGAGACGCTGACCAGTCCGAAGAAGTTCTTCTCCCTCGCGGAGGCGGCCACCAAGTCGCTGACCGTCGACTCGGGCATAGGGTCCATCGACAAACTCACCAATCTCGCCGGTGAGTTGAAGGACATGGACCTCAAGAACATCACCTTCACCACGCTCCCGGTGCTCGACAACCCGGCCGAGCCCGAGGGCAAGAAGGCGACCGTCGTCGTCGACCAGCGCCTGGCCGACCCGCTGCTGAAGATGATCCAGGGCGACGTCTCGCTGACGGAGGTCGAGAAGAAGGAGCAGGCGGCGAAGGACGCGGCCGACGCGGAGGCCAAGGGCAAGGCGGACGCCCTGCTCCAGGGCAACCGCGCGCCCGCCGGCGACGTCCGGGTGGACGTCTACAACGGCGGCGGGCCCGGGGGTGCGGCCTCCGCCACCGTGAACTGGCTGCAGAACAGCAAGGGCGTCAACAAGTCCAGCAACCGCGGCAACGCGCCCGCCAAGCTCGACGCGACGCAGCTGGAGTACGCGCCCAACCAGGCCGACCAGGCCCGGGCGCTGGCCGACCTGATGGGGCTGCCGGCCACGGCACTGAAGATGGGCTCGGCGGACGCCGGACCCAAGACGCCGATGAAGCTGACGCTCGGCGCCGACTTCAAGGGGGCGGGGGTCTCGCTGACGGCGCCGCAGAAGGCTCCGGAGGACATTCAGCGGGTCGAGGCCGACAAGGCGATCTGCGCCAAGTAGGCCGGCCGGGGCGCCGCATCACAGCAAGGCCGCAAGGCAGGCAAGCCGAGCACGACCGAGCAAGGCAAGCAGGCCGGCCCGTGCCGGTGGAACTGCACCGGCACACCACGACACGAAGTGAATCTTGAGGGGGACGCGTGAGGCACAGCAGCGTGCGAGGGGAGGGGGCGCCCGCCCAGTCCGGTGAGATATCCGGCGGCGGATCCGGCGCGTCCGGCACCGTCCCCCGACCGAGAGGCGGCGCCGGCGGCGGCGCCCCCCAGCGGCGCGGCCGGCGGCGGGTGCTGCGCTGGGTGTCCTCCGTACTGGCGCTCCTCATACTCGCGACGGCGGCGGGCGGCTACCTCTACTACCGCCACCTCAACGGCAGCATCAAGACGGACGTCCTGAACCTCGGCGAGAACAAGCTGGGCGGCTCCAAGCCCAACGCCTTCGGTCAGACCCCGCTGAACATCCTCCTCATCGGCTCCGACGCCCGTGACGACGCGGCCAACCAGGCCCTCGGCGGGGCCAGGGACACCTTCGACGGCCCGCCCCTCGCGGACGTGCAGATGCTGCTGCACCTGTCGGCCGACCGCAGCAACATGTCGGTCGTGTCCATGCCGCGCGACACGATGCTGATGATGCCGAAGTGCACCGAGCCGGGCCCGGGCGGCAAGGTCCACCCGGCCAGCCGGGGCCTCGTGCAGACCAACGAGTCCCTCGGCCGGGGCGGGCCGGGCTGCACCGTCGCCGCCTGGACGGAGCTCACGCACATCCCGATCGACCACTTCATGATGATCGACTTCAAGGGCGTGGTGACGATGGCGGACGCCATCGGCGGCGTCCCGGTCTGCGTCCAGCAGAACGTGGAGTCGCGCACCCGCGACGGCAAGGGCTCCGGCCTGAAGCTGCCCGCCGGGACGAACACCATCCAGGGCGAGCAGGCCCTCCAGTGGCTGCGCACCCGCTACGGCTTCGAGGACGGCACCGACCTCGGCCGCACCCACGCCCAGCACATGTACATGAACTCGATGGCCCGCGAGTTCCGCAAGAACGCCAAGCTCAGCAACCCGATGAAGCTGAACAGCCTGGCGCAGGCGGCCATCAAGGCCATGGTCGTGGACCCCGGCCTGAACAAGATCGACAAGCTGTACGACCTCAGCACGGAGCTCAAGAAGGTCCCCACCGGGCGGATCACGATGACCACCATGCCGTGGGTCTACAGCACCCGCGAGGAGGGCCGGGTCGAGCCCAAGCCGGTCGAGGCCGAGGCCCTGTTCCGGATGGTCCGCGAGGACATCGCCCTCGACGGCAAGGGCTCCGGGACCCCGAACCCGGACGCCGCCGCGTCCCAGCCCGCCGCCTCCCCCTCGACCGCGGTCCCGTCCCAGCCGGCCGCCGATCCGGCCGCGCCCCCGGCGAAGATCGCGGTCAGCGTGCGCAATGCGACCGGAGGCAAGGACGGCGCCCAGACCCGGGTCAAGGGCCGGGCCGACGACGTCGCCGCGATCTTGGTCGGCAAGGGCTTCACCAAGGCCCTGTCCACCACGCAGACCGGGGCGGAGGACACCACCGTGATCCGCTTCTCCAGCCCCGACCAGGCGGGTGACGCGGCGGCCGTGGCCACCGCGCTCGGCCTGCCGGCGAGCGCCGTGGAGAAGACCGAGGACGTCACCGGGATCGTGCTGTTCGTCGGCAAGGACTGGCGGACCGGCAACGCGCCGACCCCGCCGCCGCCCGCCCCGACCAAGGCCCCGGACTCCGCCCGTCCGCTCAACGGCGACGACGACAAGGAGTGCATGGCGATCCAGCCGGGCTTCACCTGGTAGGACCCGTACGCAACGAAGGGGCCCGGTGGCGCTGTCGCCACCGGGCCCCTTCACATGTACGTACGCGGCCTGCTCAGACCTCGCTGGCCAGGTCCCGGCGCACCGCCGGGCGGCGGCTCGCGATGACCTTGTCCGCGAGCGAGCGCGGGCTGGTCAGGAAGCCGAAGCCCCAGGACATGTGCATGGTGGCCATGGCCACCGGGATCTGCGCCCGCGCCTTGAGGGAGAGCCCCTTGCCGGCCGGGACCGAGCCCACGGTGATCGCCGCGAGGTAGCCGGCCGGGACCAGGAACCCCCACGGGCTGACGGCCGCGCCGACCACGACACCGGCGGCGATGGCGCACAGGGCGGTCGGCGAGGCGAGGTAGCGCAGGTTGATCGAGCCCGAGTGGTAGCGGGCCACCACGTGACGCCAGCGGCCGTAGTCCTTGTACTGCTTGGCGAGCGCCCGTACGGAGGGCCGCGGCCGGTACTGGACCTTCAGCTCGGGCGAGAACCAGATGAGCCCGCCGGCCTCGCGGATGCGGAAGTTCAGCTCCCAGTCCTGGGCGCGGATGAACTCCTCGTTGTAGCCGCCCGCCCGCTCCAGCGCCTCGCGGCGGAAGACACCCAGGTAGACGGTGTCGGCGGGGCCGGCCTTGCCTCCGGTGTGGAAGGCCGCGTTGCCGACGCCGATCTTGGAGGTCATCGCCGCGGCGACGGCGTCCTCCCAGGCGTTCTCGCCCTCGGCGTGCATGATGCCGCCGACGTTCTGCGCACCGGTCTCCTCCAGGAGACGGACCGCGGTGGCGATGTAGTTCGGCGAGAGCATGCCGTGGCCGTCGACGCGTACCACGATCGGGTGACGCGAGGCCTTGATGGCGGCGTTGAGAGCGGCCGGGGTGCGGCCGGAGGGGTTCGGAACGGTGACGACGCGGGGGTCCTCGCGTACGAGCTCGGCGGCGATCTCGTCGGTGCGGTCCTTGGACGGCCCGAGTGCGATCACCACCTCCATCTCGCCGGCGTACTCCTGTCCGAGGATGTGGCGGACGGAGTCACGCAGATGGCGCTCCTCGTTGAGCACCGGCATGATCACCGAGACTGCGGGCTGCTGGGCGGGCATGTGGTCCTTCAAGGTCGGGTATCGGTGTCACGTTACCGCGTACGGGGGAAACGGGTGCGCGCCGCATGATCGGTAGGGACAGCAGCTGATCGTATGGGCCTACTGTTCTGACGATCTGCCCGATGTGTCTGTCCCTGATGTACCCGACTCCGGTGTGTCCGGTTCGTTCCTGTCGGCCCTGCTGCCCCCGCGGAGGTGTCCCCCGTGCCCCAACCGCACCGTCCCACCCGACCCGCCCGGCCCCCGGGGCCGCAGCGCGCGCGGCGCGGCGGTGCTCCGGACCGGCGCCGGGGGGACGACCGGCCCCGGTGGGGGGTACGGCTGGCGGCCGGGCTGGCGGTGGCGGTACTGGGCTCCGGGGCGATCGGGCACGCGGTGATGACCGGCTTGGACACCGGGATCGAGCGGGTGGACCCGTTCAAGGACATGAAGAACCGGCCCCAGGCCGGACACGGACTGAACTTCCTGCTGGTCGGCACCGACGGACGGGACAAGATCACCCGCGAGGACAAGCGCGAGTACCGCCTCGGCGGCGCCCCCTGTCACTGCACCGACACCGTCATGCTGGTGCACCTCTCCGCCGACCGGCAGCGGGCCAGCGTGGTCAGCCTGCCCCGCGACAGCTACGCCGAGCTGCCCGAGCACCGCGACGAGTCCAGCGGGAAGCAGCACGGGCCGCACCCCGTCAAGCTGAACGCTGCGTACGCGGAGGGCGGGCCTCAGCTGACCGTGCGGACCGTCGAGAGCATGACCCGGGTGAAGATCGACCACTACCTGGAGGTCGACTTCACCAGCTTCATGAAAACGGTCGACGCGATGGGCGGCGTGGAGATCTGCACCGCCAAGGCCCTGCGCGACCAGAACACCGGGCTGGACCTGCAGCCGGGCAGCCACCGGCTCAGCGGCGGACAGGCCCTGCAGTACGTGCGCTCGCGCCATGTGGACGGAGCCGCCGACCTCGGCCGGATGCAGCGCCAGCAGCGGTTCGTCGCGGCCCTGATCAAGCAGGCCACCGGCGGCGGGGTGCTGCTGAACCCGGTGAAGTTCAAGGAGGTCAGCTCCACCCTGCTGGGCTCGGTCCGGGCCGACCGGGGCTTCGGCTCCGAGCAGATGCTGGCCCTGGGGCAGGCCCTGCGCGATTTCACCCCGGCGTCGTCGGAGTTCGCGTCGGTGCCGATCGGGGACCCCTCGTACCCCGTCAAGGGCATCGGCTCGACGGTGAAGTGGGACGAGCCGAAGGCCGCGAAGCTCTTCGAGGCGCTGCGCCTGGACCGGCCGCTCGTCCCCGCAGAGCCGGGGCGCCGGCCTGCGCGCCGGCCGCAGCAGCAGCCGGCGGTGCCGGTGGACGTGCCGCCGCAGCAGATCCGGGTGCAGGTGGAGAACGGCACCCGGATCGACGGGCTCGGCGGGCGCGTGGACGCGGCGCTGCGCGCCACCGGCTTCGACACCACCCGGGCCCCGGGCAACGGCGCGAGCCGCGACGTCAAGCGCACGGTGGTCGCGTACGACCCGCGCTGGGACCGCTCGGCCCGTACGGTGTCCACCGCGCTGCCCGGCAGCGAGCTGCGGGCGGTGGCGGGCCAGGGGCGGACGGTGCTGGTGATCGCCGGGGCGGACTACCGGAAGGTGGTGCCGGTCCGGCCCGAGGATCCGAACCAGGGCCAGTACGGGGTGGTCACGGGCGACCAGGTGATCTGCGGGAAGTGAGGGGTCTCGGTCGCCGGTGACGGGTCGTCCCCGCCCCGGGTGACGGGTCCCGGCCGCCGGTGACCGGTCTCAGTCGTCGTCGAAGCCCTGGGCCGCGCGCTCCTCGCGCAGCGCCATGATCGCCCGGCGCCGGGCGAGCCGGTGCGTGCGCCGGATCTGGGCCTCCTGGTTGCGGCGCCGGTCCTGGTCGGTCTCGGGGAGCACCGGCGGGACCGTGCGCGGCTTGCCCTCGGCGTCCACGGCGGTGAAGACGAGGTAGGCGCTGCCGACCTGGGTGGCGGGGGTGGACTCGTTCCACCGCTCCGCCAGGACCCGTACGCCGATCTCCATGGAGGAGCGGCCGGTCCAGTTGCACTGGGCCTTCACGTGGACCAGGTCACCCACGCGGACCGGGGCGAGGAAGGCCATCTCGTCCATGGACGCGGTGACGGCGGGGCCGCCGGAGTGGCGCCCGGCGACGGCGCCCGCCGCGTCGTCCACCAGCTTCATGATCACGCCGCCGTGCACGGTGCCGAGGAGGTTGGTGTCGTTGGCCGTCATGATGTGGCTGAGCGTGGTCCGCGAGGCCGAGATCGGCTTGCCCTGGGGTTCGCCGGCCGCCCGGCCCGGTATCTCTGTCATGCGCCTACCTTAAAGCCGACGCGAAACCCGACATGCAGGCATCAGCTCTGCAACAGCACCGGAACGAAGCTCCGCCCGGACTGTCGGGCACCGTATCCGGCCAGGCATCCTAGGCGGCATGAGTGAGTGGCCCGAGGGGCGCAACGACAGCGGGGACGACCGGTACGGACACGGCAGCGCACAGGCGCAGCCCGAGGGTGCCCGGCGTATGCCGCATGTCCAGCGCCGGCAGCAGCGGCCGGTGCCGCCGCAGCAGCAACCGCAGCGACCGGCGCAGCCGCCGGCCCGGCCCGGGCAGCCGCCCGCGTACGGGGTGCCTCCGCAGCAGGCCCCGAGCCACGACACGTACGGCGGCTACGACAGCGGCTACAACACCGGCCAGGTCTACGGGCGGCCGCAGAGCACCCCGGCGGGTCCGGGCGGCCCGGGTTCGCCCACCGGTCCCGGCGGCCCCGGCGGCCCGGGGGGTCCCGGCGGGCGGCCGGGGCGGCCGGCCGGACCCGCCCCGGACTGGCGCAAGCGGATCAAGATCGGCTCCATCGTGCTCGTCACGGCGCTGCTCGCGACCACCATCGGCACGTACTTCTGGGCCGACTCCAAGGTGCGCCGCGAGGTCGACCTCTCCAAGGTCATCGAGCGCCCGAAGGAGGGCGACTGCACGACGTACCTGGTCGTGGGCTCGGACAGCCGCGAGGGCCTGTCCGACGAGCAGAAGAAGCAGCTCCACACGGGCTCGGCCGAGGGCAAGCGCACCGACTCGATGATGATCCTGGCGGCCTGCTCCAGCGGGAACACGATGGTCTCGCTGCCGCGCGACTCGGACGTGGAGGTCCCCTCCTTCGTCGGCTCCGAGTCCGGGAAGAAGTTCGCGGGCACGGGCAAGCACACCAAGCTCAACGCGACGTACGCGGACGACGGCCCGGAACTGCTGGTGCGCACCGTGGAGTTCAACACGGGCCTGCGCATCGACCACTACGCGGAGATCGGCTTCGCCGGGTTCGCGAACATCGTGGACGCCCTCGGCGGTGTCGACATGAACATCGAGAAGGGCTTCAAGGACGAGAAGTCGGGCGCCGACTTCAAGGCCGGCGAGCAGACCCTCAATGGCAGCCAGGCGCTGGCCTTCGTCCGGACCCGGTACGCGTTCGCCGAGTCGGACCTGGCGCGTACGAAGAACCAGCAGAAGTTCCTGTCGACGCTGGCCAACCAGGCGGCGACGCCGGGCACGATCCTCAACCCGTTCAAGCTGTACCCGGTGCTGGGTGCGGGCCTGGACACGCTGGTCGTGGACAAGGACATGTCCCTGTGGGACCTGGCCGACATGTTCTTCGCGATGAAGGGCATCAGCGGCGGCGAGGGCGTGTCGATGAACATGCCGATCGCGGGCGAGCGCGGCGGCAACCTGCTCTGGGACAAGGCCAAGGTGCAGCAGCTCGTCAAGCAGATCCAGAACGACGAGAAGGTCACGGTCACGGCCAACTAGCCGGACACGACGATGCCGCCGGCCCCGCGGGGCCGGCGGCATCGTCGTGTCGTATGCCGTCGGCGGTGTTACCGGTCGGAGGAGAAGCGGACGGCGGCGGAGGGCAGTTCGGCCCCGCACCACACCCGCGCGCCCGCGCGCAGTTCGTTGTCCGAGCCGACGACGGCCCCGTCGCCGACGACCGCGCCGTCCAGGACGGTCCGCGTGCCCACCGAGGCGCCGACGCCGATCAGGCTGGCGCGCACCTGGGTGTCCGCGGCGATGACCGCGCCGTCGAGCACGATGGAGCCGTCGACGACCGCGCCCGCCGCGATACGGGCTCCGGCGCCCACGACGGTGCCCCCGGACAGCTTGGCTCCGGCCGCCACCTCGGCGCCCGGGAGCACCAGGGACTCGCCGCGCGGGCCCGGGACGGCCGGGGAGGGGACGACTCCGCGTACGAGGTCGGCGGAGGCCTGGACGAAGGACTCGGGCTTGCCGAGGTCCAGCCAGTACGTGTTCTCGGTGACGCCGTGGAGCAGGGCCCCGGAGGCGAGCAGGCCGGGGAAGGTCTCGCGTTCGACGGAGACGGGGCGCCCGGCCGGGATGGAGTCGATCACGCTGCGGCGGAAGACGTAGCAGCCGGCGTTGATCTGGTCCGTGATGATCTCCTCGGGGGTCTGCGGCTTCTCGGTGAAGGCCAGCACCCGCCCCTCGGAGTCGGTGGGGACCAGGCCGAACGCGCGCGGGTCCTCGACCCGCACCAGGTGCAGGGAGACGTCGGCGGCGGCCGCCCGGTGGGAGTCGACGAGCCCGGCGATGTCGAGGCCCGTGAGGATGTCGCCGTTGAAGACGAGGACGGGCGAGTCCGGCCCGCCGGTCAGCCGCTGCGCGGCGTTGCGGATGGCTCCGCCGGTGCCGAGCGGCTCGTCCTCGACGACGTACTCCAGCGAGACGCCGAAGGCGGAGCCGTCGCCGAAGTACGGCTCGAAGACCTCGGCGAGGTAGCAGGTGGCCATCACGATGTGCGTGACACCGGCGGCGGCGGCCCTGGCTATCTGGTGGGCGAGGAACGGAACACCGGCCGCGCGCACCATCGGCTTGGGGGTGTTGACCGTGACGGGGCGCAGCCGCGTCCCCTGCCCCCCGACCAGCAGGATGGCTTCCAAAATTGTTTCTCCCCACCCGGTTCGGGCCCTATGAGGGTCCCAAGTTAGCCCATCCGCGTCAGCGCCCGCCCGACGCCCGAACGAGACGAGACCCACACCACTCGGCTCCTCCCGGCCCCGTCCTACTCGGCGGTGTGGGTGACGCGTTCGGATTCGATGCGCTGGGTCAGGGCTTCCGGGGCGAGGCGGTCCAGGTTGCGGCACAGGACCACGGAGCCGCCCGTGGCCAGGGAGGCGAACAGGCCGGCCGAGAGGCCGTCCCACGTGTCGTAGTCCAGGCCGGACAGCAGTCGGGAGCCGGCGGCGAGGCCGCGCTTCGCCGCGTCCTCGCGGGCGCGGTCGACGAGCTGCGCGTGCGTGAACTCCTCGCCGTCGACGATCAGTGCCGGACCGTCGGCTTCCACCGGGACGAAGGGGGCGAAGCGGTCGCCCTGGCCCGGTACCTCCACCGCGTAGTCCGCGAATCCGGCGGGCGGCTGCGGGAAGCGCCCGCCCAGCGGACGCAGCGCGAGCGCCACGCGCTCGCCGCCGCAGGCCAGGGCCTCCTCCAGGGTGTCCGGCCCGCTGACGACGAGATCGGCGTCGTCCGGGCGTCCGCCCACCGAGGCCACGACCCCGACCGAGTCGCAGGCGAGCAGCCACACGGCGCTCTGCCAGTGCGCGGGGAGCAGCAGCGCGAGCCGGTCGCCGGGCTCGGCGCCCAGGTCGCCCTGGAGCAGATTGGCGGTCTTGGCCACCCAATTGGCGAAGGTGGCGACGGACAATTCGACGCGTTCGCCCGTGGCGTCGTCGTAGAACGTGACGAGCGGGCGGCCCGGATCGGCGGCGAGCGCGGATCGCAGCAGGTCGGCAGGGGTGCGGTCAGTGGCGTTCACCCGCCCCAGCCTACGCGGGCCCCTCGCCCGTACGGCGGGCATCGGCTCCTCCGTACGGGCGAGGGACGCGCGGGCCGGATCGGACGGACCGTCAGTTCTCCGATGGCGCTTCGAGGTGACTGTGCTCAGCATCGCTTTCATGCGTGGATTCCTTGCTTCCTCGATCGGTGTCGCGACGGCTGCCGCCCTGGCGGCCCTGCCGCTCGCGCTCTCCACTCCGGCCCTGGCCGCGCCTTCGCAGGGCGCGGCCGCCACCCCCGTCGCCCCCGCCGGGTCCACCCAGTCGCTGCCGCTCGGCCCCCTGGGTCCCGCGGCCGACCGGTCGCCCGGCGTCCCCGGCATGAGCACCTCGCCGCGGCTGCCCGAGAGCCGGGGGCTGCCGCCGCGCGAGGTCAAGCGGTTCTCGCTGGTCGGCGTCGTCTGGGACGACGCGAGCACCCAGCTGTCCGGCCGGGTCCAGGTCCGCACCCGCACGGTGGCGACCGGGACCTGGTCCGACTGGCAGGACATCGAGACCCACAACAGCGAACACGCCCCCGACCTCGACACCCGGGAGAGCGGCTCCGGCCGGGTCCGCGGCAGCACCGCCCCGCTGTGGGTCGGCGACTCCGACGGCATCGAGGTCCGCGTCCGGGCGGAACCCGGAGCCGGAGCCCCGGCCACCCGCGCGGGCGCCCGGCTCCCGTCGGGCATGCGGATCGAGCTCGTCGACCCGGGCGCGACGGACCCGGTGACGGTGGTCGACGCCAAGAACGGCGCGACGGGCACCGCCGACGAGCCCGAGGGCGACGACAAGGGCGACGTGGTGGCCCTGCCGGGCATGACCATGGAGACGGCGGAGTCCTCGTCAGCCAACGTCCCGCTGGCCGCGCTCGGCGCGAAGGAGATCAGCGCGCTCGACAAGGCCGACTCCACCGCCGACGCCGTCCTCGCCAGCGAGGGCACCCTCAGCGCGGCCGCCCGCCCGTACATCGGCCCGCGACCGCGGATCGTGACACGGCTGGGCTGGGGCGCGGACGAGTCCCTGCGCGAGCCGGGCTTCGTCTACACGAGCACGGTCAAGGCGGCCTTCGTCCACCACACCGCCTCCGGGAACAACTACGCCTGCAAGGACGCCCCGGCGGTGCTGCGCAGCCTGTACCGCTACCACGTGGTCAGCAGCGGCTGGCGCGACCTCGGCTACAACTTTGCCGTCGACAAGTGCGGCACGGTGTACGAGGGCCGGGCGGGCGGAGTCGCCAAGGCGGTGCTCGGCGCGCACACCATGGGGTTCAACACGGACAGCATGGGCGTCGCGGTGCTCGGCACCTACACGAGCACCAACCCGCCCGCGGCCGCGGTGAAGGCGGTGGCGCAGCTCACGGCGTGGAAGCTGGGGCTGTTCAACAGGGACCCGCGGGCGAAGACCACCCTGAAGTCGGGCGGCGGCAACCGCTTCAAGAAGGGCACGAACGTCAAGCTGAACGTGATCTCCGGCCACCGCGACGGCTTCGCCACGGAATGCCCGGGCAAGCTCCTCTACGCGCAGCTCCCGCCCACCCGCACTTCGTCCGCGAAGCTCCAGGGCCGCCCGTAGGGGGACGTCGCGGGGCTACGCTCAAGGCATGGCCGGCCGCTTCGACCCCCTCACCCGCACCGCCGTCCGCGGCGGCCGCACCAGCGTGCCCGCACCCACCGCGGCCGGCGCACCCACCGCGGCCGGCGCACCCACCGCGGCCGGCGCACCCGCCGCGGCCACCGCAGGCGCCCGGACCCGGGAGTGGGATCCCGGCCGGGCGGTCGATCTCGGGCTCACGCTCGGGCCCCTGCGGCGCGGCCCCGGCGACCCCACGTTCCGCACCACCCCCGACGGCTCCGTCTGGAAGACCAGCCGGACCCCCCAGGGCCCGGCCACCCTCCGCGTGGCCCTGGGCCCCCGTACCGGAACCGCCCACGCCGAGGCCTGGGGCCCCGGCGCCGAGTGGATGCTCGACGGCCTGCCCGCCCTCCTCGGCGAAGGCGACGACCCCGCCGCCTTCGTCCCCCGCCACCGCCTCGTGCACGCCAGCCACCGCCGCCGCCCGGGGCTGCGCCTCACCCGTACCGGACTGGTCCTGGAGTCCCTGATCCCGATCGTCCTGGAACAGAAGGTCACCACCGACGAGGCGTACCGCGCCTGGCGCCGCCTGGTGTGCCAGTACGGGGAGCCCGCCCCCGGTCCCCGCGGCGGCCTCCCGCAGGGCCTGTACGTCATGCCCGAAGCCCGGACCTGGGCGCTGATCCCGTCCTGGGACTGGCACAAGGCCGGCGTCGACGCCAAGCGCTCCGCCGCGATCGTCCGGAGCGCCCGCGTGGCGAAGCGCCTGGAGGAGGCCGCCGCGATGGAGCTCCCGCAGGCCGCCGCCCGGCTGGAGGCCGTCCCCGGCATCGGCCCGTGGACCTCCGCCGAGACCCTCCAGCGCAGCAACGGCGCCGCCGACGCCGTCACCACCGGCGACCTGCACCTGCCCGGCATCATCGGCTACGCCCTCGCCGGGAACCGGGACGCCGACGACGCCGAGATGCTGGAGCTGCTCGCCCCGTACGCCGGCCAGCGCCACCGCGCGGCCCGCCTCGTCCTCCTCGCGGGCCACGTACCGCCCCGCCGCGCCCCGAAGATGCGCAAGACGGACATCGGAAAGCTCTGACCCGGCCGGCGAACAGGCCGGTCAGCGGAGCTCGATGAACTCCTCCGCCGACCGCGCCGGGCGCTGAGCCGCAGCCGCCGCGGCATGGCCCACCGCCACCGCCCCCATCGGATCCCAGCCCTCGGGCAGCCCGAGCACCTTGCGCACCACGTCCCGGCAGAACATCGTCGAGGACACCCACGCCGAGCCCAGCCGCTCCCCGGCCAGCGCGACCAGGAAGTTCTGCACGCCCGCGCCCATCGCGACCACGAACATCTCCCGCTCCGCCGCATCGCGCCGGGCGTGCCCGTAGTCGTGCGCCCCGTCCGTCACCATGCACGGCACCACCAGGTACGGGGCACCCCGCAGGACATCGCCCCGCCGGACCCGCTTCGCGATGGACTCCTCGGACTTGCCGTCCCGCCGCAGGTCCTCGACCCAGGCGTCGCGCATCGCGTCCAGCAGCTCCAGCCGCGCCGCGGCCGACTCCAGCAGGACGAACCGCCACGGCGTCGTGTGGTGCGGAGCCGGGGCCGTCACCGCCGCGGCCACCGCGCGGCGGACCGCGCCCGGGTCCACCGGCTCGTCGGTGAAGGCCCGTACGGTACGCCGCTGCGTCACGGCTTCCCGTACCGCCTCCGAGGTGCCCAGCCGGAACATGTCGTCGGCCGGCGCGCGCACCAGGTCGGCCGCAGTCGAACCCTCGCCGAGCAGGTGCCCCAGACCGCGTACGACGGCCACCGGCAGCCCGGTCGCCTTGCCCTTGACCAGGTCTCCGGCCGCGGCCAGCTCGTCCGCCGTCGCCACTATCGTCGCGCTCAGCGGATTGCCGTGGGCGTCCGTACCGCCGCGCAGGTCGTCCAGGACGCGCACCCCGGCCGAGCCGATCGCCACGTCCGTGAGCCCGGAGCGCCAGGGCCGTCCGAAGGTGTCGGTCACGATGACGCCGACGTCGACGGACAGCAGCTCGCGCAGCCCGGCGCGGATCGCGGCGGCCGAGGCGTCGGGGTCCTCGGGCAGCAGCAGTACGGTGCCGGGCTCGGTGTTCGAGGCGTCGACGCCGGCCGCCGCCATGACGAGCCCCTGCCGGTTCTCGACGATCCGCAGGGCGCCGCGGCGCGCGACGACCCGTACGGTCTCGGCGTCGATGGCGTCCTCGCGGGACTCGGCGTGGACGATCCGGCCCTCCGCCTTGGAGACGATCTTCGAGGTGACCAGCAGCACGTCCCCGTCCCGCAGTGCGGGACCGGCCGCCGCGATCAGCCGCGCGAGGTCGTCGCCGGGGCGGACCTCCGGGATCCCGGCGACGGCGCGCACCTCGTACGAGGGGACCGGCGGGACCGGATGGGCCGGAGCGGCCGGAGGGACGGAGGGGACGCTCACCGGGAGGCCTCCGCCAGCGCCAGCGCGGCCCGGGCCATCTCGGCGGTCGCGGCCAGGTCGGTCATCATCAGCGGCACCGCGCGGCAGGCGATCCCGGCGGCCTCCACCTCGGCGACCGCGTCGGCGTCGGAGGTGTCCACGAGCCAGCCGTCGAGCAGTCCGGCGCCGTAGTGCCGGGCGACGGCCGCGGCCGTGGACTCGACGCCGACGGCGGCGAGCACCTTGTCGGCCATCCCGCGCACGGGCGCGCCCCCGACGATGGGGGAGAGGCCGACGACGGGCGCCTCGGCGGCGGCCACGGCCTCGCGGATGCCGGGCACGGCGAGGATGGTGCCGATCGAGACGACCGGGTTGGACGGGGGGAAGACGATCAGGTCGGCGGCCGCGATGGCCTCCAGTACGCCGGGCGCGGGCTTGGCCTGCTCGGCGCCGACGGGTACGACGGCCTCGGCGTCGAGCGAGGCGCGCAGCCGGACCCAGTACTCCTGGAAGTGGATGACGCGGCGTTCGCCGGTCTCGGGGTCGGTGACCGCGACGTGCGTCTCGACGCGGTCGTCGGACATGGGCAGCAGCCGGACCCCGGGCTGCCAGCGGTCGCAGAGCGCCTCGGTGACGGCGCTCAGCGGGTAGCCCGCGCCGAGCATCTGCGTACGGACGATGTGGGTGGCGAAGTCGCGGTCGCCGAGGCCGAACCAGTCCGGTCCGACCCCGTACGCCGCGAGCTCCTCCTTGACGGTGAAGGACTCGTCGGTGCGGCCCCAGCCCTGGTCCTCGTTGATGCCACCGCCGAGGGTGTACATCACCGTGTCCAGATCGGGGCACACCTTCAGTCCGAACAGGTGGATGTCGTCACCGGTGTTGCCGATGACCGTGATGTCCGCGTCGGGGACGGCGGCCCCCAGGCCGCGCAGGAAACGGGCGCCGCCGATGCCGCCGGCCAGAACAACAATGCGCATGCGGACAGTGTGTCAGTCAGCCGCAGGCTGTCGTGGAGGGGTGGCGGTCGGGCGACGGGCGGGACGGTCGGTCAGCCGCGCGGGATCAGACGGAGAGGGCCTCGGACCGGGCCGGGGAGCAGCTGTGCATCGGCATCTCGGTCAGGCCCGGGAAGTAGACGTGCAGGCTGACGGCTCCGTCGAGGGTGTCGTTGACGACCTCGTGGGCGTAGCCGGGGGCGAAAACGCGCTGGGCGCCGGAGCCGAGGGTGAGCGGTCCGCGCGAGCCGTGCTCGGTGAGCTCGCCGTCGAGGACGGTCATGACGCCGGAGGAGGCGCCGTGGTCGTGGCGGCCGCTTCCCTGGCCGGGGACCCAGCTGAGCAGCCAGACCTCGTAGCCCGGGCCCGTGCGCAGCCGGTGGTACCAGCGGGTGGTGGCGTCGTACTCGACCAGGTGCTCCCACTCGGCGCGGTTCGCGGCGATGGAGCGGGCGAGGCCGGCGAACTCGGCGACGGTGGCCGGGTGTTCGCGGGCGGGCTGGAGGAGGTGCTGGACGGAGAGGATGTCGCCGGCGATCTGGAGGTCGCTCTCGACGGCGACGGGAGCCGTGGCGGGAGCGGTGAGGGGGGTGCTGAGCGGCGTGCTGTTCATCGTGGGGGTGTCCTCGACGGATGTCAGTCGTGCTGGCGGTCGCTGTGGGGGTGGCCGGAGCTCAAGGGAGCCGAAGCTCCGGAGGCATCAACAGCTGCAACAGCAACAGCGAACCTGGGCAGCACTCAGGAACCCACGAATGGGGGTCCGGGTGGCGGCCGAGGTCACTGACATGGGGACAAGGAGACCGGGTCGAGGGCCCGACTGTCAACCCAATGCCACGTATGGCCGCAAAAGTTTCATCTGATCCGGTTGCCGTGCTGGGAGAAAGGTTTGTGCAAACCGATGGAGGGGAGGTGGCGCTCCACATCCCGCCGATGCCACACCGGCCCGGCCCAAACCCGACGCGCCGCCCCGTGATCGAAATGTGATCTGCGCCGCTTCTTTGGCTTGATCGCAACCGCACCGCGGAGCGGCACGTCGATTGCGGGTGAGCACGGGGTCCGTGGAGCACCGGTTGCATGTGTCACGATTTTTGGCGATATGAACACTTTCTGCATACGCTTGGTTCCGCAGAGTGAATAAGGGGCCCAATAGCAGATCTCGGCTTGACTGGCCGGGAGCGGCCCACTTGTAATTTCACTCGTGTCGTTACGTAGCGATGAGTGACGACAACACCACGGGGACGCACAGACAGAGCGAGGGGCGCACATGACCGAGCTGTTTCAGGAACTGCTGGTCGAGGAGGCGGACGAAGAGCTCGGATGGCAGGAGCGCGCTCTGTGCGCCCAGACCGACCCCGAGTCCTTCTTTCCCGAGAAGGGCGGCTCCACCCGCGAGGCCAAGAAGGTCTGCCTCGCCTGCGAAGTCCGCTCCGAATGCCTTGAGTACGCACTCGCCAACGACGAGCGATTCGGCATCTGGGGCGGCCTCTCCGAGCGCGAACGCCGACGGCTGAAAAAAGCCGCCGTCTGAGCACGCAGCGCAACACGGCGCAACGCACGGCAACGCGCGGCGGTACACGGAACATCGCGCGGCACGTAGCGCGGAACATCGCGCAGAACAGAGCAACGAGCAGAGCAAACGGTCCGCCTCCTGCACCTTCCCCGCAGGAGGCGGACCGCTGTGTTTCCAGCCGTTAGTGTGGGGCGCTGTCCAGCAGCCTCCGGGAGCACACCACCCCCGGATCCACTCCCCGGACCGCGTCCGGGGGGACCCCCAGGCCGGAGGGCCAGTAGAGCGATGTCCCTGCACAGCCAGTCGACGGCCTCCCACCAGGCTGCCGCCACACCCGAGTTCCCCCGGCACGTCGTCACCGCGGTCCTCGTCGCCCACGACGGCGCCCGCTGGCTGCCCAAAACGCTCGCCGGCCTCCTCGGCCAGGAACGCCCCGCCCAGAGCCACGTCGCCGCCGACACCGGCAGCGCCGACGACTCCGCGCGCTTGCTCGGCGAGGCCCTCGGCGAGGACCGCGTCCTCCACCTCGCCCGCCGCACCGGCTTCGGCGCCGCCGTCGACGAAGCCACCCGCAGCGCCGCCGCCCTGACCCCCGAGGACCTCCCGTACCTCAAGCGCCCCAGCGGCTGGGACCCCGTCAGCCGCACCTGGCGCGACGACGCCTACGACCTCCCCGAACTCCCCCACGGCGAACCCGTCCAGTGGCTCTGGCTGCTCCACGACGACAGCGCCCCCGAGCCCGACGCCCTCACCGAACTGCTCCGCGTCGCCGACGAGAACCCCGACGCCGCCGTCATCGGCCCCAAGCTGCGCGGCTGGTACGACAAGAAGCAGCTCCTCGAAGCCGGCGTCACCATCGCCCGCAGCGGCCGCCGCTGGACCGGCCTCGACCGCCGCGAACAGGACCAGGGCCAGCACGACCAGGTCCGCCCCGTCCTCTCCGTCTCCACCGCCGGCATGCTCGTACGCCGCGACGTCTACGAAGCCCTCGGCGGCTTCGACCGCCGCCTGCCGCTCATGCGCGACGACGTCGACCTCTGCTGGCGCGCCCAGAGCGCCGGCCACACCGTCCTCGTCGCCCCCGACGCCGTCCTGCGCCACGCCGAGGCCGCCGCCCGCGAGCGCCGCACCGTCGACTGCGCCGGACGTACGAGCTCCAGCCCGCACCGCGTCGACAAGGCCGGCGCCGTCTACACGGTCCTCGCCAACAGCACCGGCCGCGCCCTGCCGTACGTCCTGCTGCGCCTGCTCGTCGGCACCGTGCTGCGCACCCTCGCCTACCTCGTCGGCAAGGCCCCCGGCCAGGCCGTCGACGAGATCACCGGCCTCCTCGCCACCCTGCTGCGCCCCGGCCGGATCCTCGGCGCCCGCCGCAGACGCGGCCGCCCCGCCGTCCCCGCCAAGGAACTGCGCCCCCTGTTCCCGCCCCCGGGCGCGAGCCTGCGGGCCAACGCCGAACAGCTCGCCGGCTACTTCGGCGCCGACCGCGACACCGACACGGCCGCCGTCGGCCGGCACGGCGGAGCCGTCGAATCCGGCCCCGGCGGCGACGACGCCGACTACCTGGAGATCGAACAGTTCGCGCGCCTCAAGCGGATCGCCCGCAACCCCGCGCCCGTCCTGTTCGCCCTCCTCCTGCTCGTCTCCGTCATCGCCTGCCGCGCCCTGCTCGGCGGCGGCTCCCTCATGGGCGGCGCCCTGCTGCCCGCCCCCGACAGCGGACTCGCCCTCTGGCGGGCCTACACCGACGACTGGCAGCCCGTCGCCGCCGGCTCCACCGCCGGAGCGCCCCCCTACCTCGCCGTCCTCGGCTCCGTCGCCGTCCTGCTGTTCGGCTCCACCAGCGCCGCGCTGACCCTGCTGCTCGTCTGCTCGGTCCCGCTCGCCGGGCTCACCGCGTACTTCGCCTCCCGGCCGCTCGTCGAATCCCGGCTGCTGCGCGCCTGGGCCGCCATCGCCTACGCCTTCCTGCCCGCCGTCACCGGCGCCCTGGCCGGCGGCCGCCTCGGCACCGCCGTCCTCGCGATCCTGCTGCCGCTCATCGCCCGCTCGGCCGTCGCCGCCTTCGGGTTCGGCGCAGCGGGCGATGAGCGGGGCGGCTGGCGCCCGGTGTGGACGTACACCCTCCTGCTGACCCTGGCCACCGCCTTCACCCCCGTCGTCTGGCCGCTGGCCGCCGTCCTCGGGACCGCCGCCCTGGTGCTGCGCCGCGCCGAGTGGAAGGCGTACGGCCTGCGGCTGCTCGCCACGCTCGCCGTCCCGCTCCTCGTGCTCGCCCCCTGGTCGCTGAGCCTGCTCACGCACCCCGACCGGCTCCTGCGCGAGGCCGGCCTGCCGTACGGATCCGGCTCGGCCACCGCCCTGGACCTGCTCGGCATCAGCCCCGGCGGCCCCCGGACCGCCGGCGGCCTGCTGCTCATCGGCATCGTGCTCGCCGCCCTGGCGGCCCTGCTGCGCGGGGAGCGGCAGTTCGCCGTCCGCAGCGCCTGGGCCGCCGCCCTCGCCGCGCTGCTGCTGGCCGTCGTCGTCAACCGCACCGGCTGGGCCGGGCCCGCCACCCTCGTCTACGGACTGGCCCTGCTCGCCGCCGCCGTCGTCGGCGCCGACGGCGCCAAGGAGCGGGTCGCCGCCAGCAGCTTCGGCTGGCGCCAGCCGCTCGCCGCGCTGATCGCGCTCGCCGCGGCCGCCGGCCCGCTGCTCGGCGCGGCCGGCTGGATGATCAGCGGCGCCGACGGCCCGCTGGAGCGGCGCGACCCCGTCCAGGTCCCGGCGTTCGTCGCCGAGGAGAGCGGCACCCGCGACCAGGCCCGCACCCTCGTCCTTGGCGGCACCTCGCCCGCCACCGTCTCCTACACCCTGGTCCGCGGCTCCGGCGGCCGCCTCGGCGACGCCGAACTCGCCGCCGCGGCCGGCAGCAGCCCCCAGCTCGACAAGGTCGTCTCCAGCCTCGTCGCCGGCTCCGGCGCCGACCAGAGCGACCAGCTCAGCGGGTTCGCGATCCGCTACATCCTGGTCCGCGACGGCGCCCCGCAGCAGATGCGCAAGGTCCTCGACGCCACCCCGGGCCTCAGCCGCCTCAGCCAGCTCGACGGCAGCGCCCTGTGGCGGGTGGACCGCCAGGTCGCCCGCGCCGCCATCGTCTCCGGCAAGCCGGGCGAGGCGCCCATCCCGGTCGCCTCCGGCCCCGTCGAGGTCCACACCAAGATCCCGGCGGGCGAGTCGGGACGCGTGCTGCGCATCGCCGACCGGGCGGCCCCCGGCTGGCAGGCCACCCTCGACGGCAAGCCCCTCAAGTCCAAGACCCTCGACGGCTGGGCCCAGGGCTTCGAACTGCCCGCCGACGGAGGCCGCCTCGACCTCGTCCACGCAGACGCGTTCACCCGCACCGCCTGGCACTGGGCCCAGGGCCTGCTCGCGCTCGTCCTGCTCGTGATGGCCCTGCCGGGCCGCCGGGCGCGCCTCGACGACGACCTGCCGGAGGAGGAGGCCGAGGCCGCCGACCGGTCCGCCGCGGGCGAGGCCGGCGAGGGCCGCCGCGCCCGCCGGCTGCGCGCGGAGGCGCAGTCGCCGGCCGCCGCGCCGGCCGCCGCCGAGGAGCCCTCGGGCGCGGTCGCCGACCCGTACGCGCAGATCCCGGCGCAGCCGGTGTACGGGGATGACGCGTACGCGTACCAGGCGTACGGCGACCAGGGCTACGCGTACGAGCAGCAGCCCCAGCAGCCCCAGCAGCCGTACGTGCCGGCGCCCGCCCAGGCCCCCGGGTACGAGCAGTACCCGTACCCGCAGCAGGGCTACGAAGACCCGCAGGCGTACCCGCAGCAGCCCCAGCAGCCGTACCCCTACCCGCCGTACGAGCAGCCGTACGACACCTACGGACAGCACGAACCGCGTCCGGACGGGAGCCCCCAGCAGTGAAGCAGCGCGCACCCCTGACGCTGGCGGCGGTGGCCGCGGCCCTGGCGGCCGTCACCGGCGTCGGCTACCTCACCGCCCCCGCCTCCCCTGCCGCCGACGCCAAGCCGGCGGCCGCCGCCCGGATGCCGGTGGAGCGCTCCGCGCTGGTCTGCCCGGCGCCCAGCTCATCGGACATCGCGGAGACCACGTACACGGCGGTCACGCCCGGCGCGGCCGGCGCCGCGGGCAAGGGCGCGGCCCGCCTCCTCGGCGCGACCAAGGAGGCCAAGCCGGTGCTGGAGCTCAAAGAGCGCGGCAAGCCCGCCGGAGCGACCGCCTCCGGCGCCGGGGCGCCCGCGCTGACGGGCGTCGCCGACGGGATCCTGGCCCCCGGCTGGACCGCGCAGCAGACCACGAAGGTCACGGTCGGCCGGGCGCGCGGCGTCCTGGGCGTCGGCTGCACCACGCCCGGCACCGACTTCTGGTTCCCCGGCGCGAGCACGGCCAAGGGGCGCGAGGACTACGTGCACCTCACCAACCCGGACGACACCGCGGCCGTGATCGACATCAAGATGTTCGGCCCGGACGGGGCGGTCAAGTCCGACGGCGGCACCGGCGAGAACATCCGGATCGACCCCAAGTCCACCAAGGCCGTCTCGCTGGCCTCCCTGGCCCCCGGCATGCAGCTCCCGGACGTCACCGCCCATGTGACGACCCGTGCGGGCCGGGTCGGCGCCTCCGTGCAGGTCGGCGAGGAGGGGGTGGGCGCCGACTGGCTGCCTGCCTCCGCCGACCCGGCGGGCTCGCTGGTGCTGCCCGGGATCCCGGCGGACGCCACCTCCGTACGGCTGGTGGCCTTCGCGCCGGGCGAGGAGGACGCGGACCTCACCCTCAAGCTGGCCGGGCCGAACGGCTCGATCAGCCCGGCGGACAACGAGCAGCTGCACCTCAAGGGCGGTATGACCGCGAGCGTCGACCTCAAGGACGTGACCCGCGGCGAGGCGGGCTCGCTGGTGCTGGTCCCGGCGAACGGCAAGAAGGCCGTACCCGTGGTGGCCGCCGTACGCGTGGTCCGCGGCAGCGGCGCCAAGCAGGAGCTGGGCTTCGTCCCGGCGACCGGGCCGGTCGGGACGCGCGCCACGGTCGCCGACAACCGGGCCGACGAGAACGCGACGGTGCTCTCGCTGACGGTGGCGGGAGGCACGGACGCGAAGGTCAAGGTGACGGCCTCGGCGGGCACGGAGGCCGGGGAGCCGGCCTCGAAGGAGTTCACGGTCAAGGCGGGCACGACGCAGGCGGTGTCGCTGGCCCCGGCGGGGGCCAAGGGCTCCTACGCGCTGACGGTCGAGACGGTCTCCGGCGGGCCCGTGTACGCGGCCCGCACGCTGACCCTGCCGCACGAGGGGATCCCGATGTTCACGATCCAGCCGCTGTCGGACGACCACGCGATGGTCTCGGTCCCCAAGGCCGCCCAGGACCTCACGGTCCTGACCGACTAGCGACTCGTACGAGAGGTACGGCCGGACCGCCCGTCAGTCCTGGCCGTACCGCGGGTCCACCGTCTCCGGGGACAGCCCCAGCAGCTCCGCCACCTGCTCCACCACGATCTCGTGCACGAGCAGGGCGCGCTCGTCCCGGCTCTTCGTCCGGATCTCCACCGGCCGCCGGAACACCACGACCCGCGCCGGCCGTCCCGCCCCGTCCGCCTCCGACAGCGCCCCGAGCGGCACCGCCTCGTCGTTCCAGCCGGCGTCCGGACCGCCCGGCGGCCCCGGCACGTCCGCGACCACGAACTCCACCTCCGCCAGCTGCGGGAAGCGCCGCTCCAGCCGCTCGACCGAGTCCCGTACGAGGTCCCCGAACAGCTCCGCCCGGCTCGCCGACAACGGCACCTGCGGCGGGGCCAGCGGCCCCCGCATCCCCCGCCCGTGCCGGTCGCGTCGGCGCGGCCGCGGCTCGGCGGGAGGTTCGGCGGAGCGGGGCGGGCCAGGGGGCAGGGGGCTGTCGGTCACCCCCGCAGGGTAGCCCTCGCGGCCCCTGCCACCCGGGCGTTTCCGGACCCGCCGCGCCCCTCCGCAGGCACGACACGGGGGAGTGGGCCGGGGGTGAGTCGTCGCGGCCCGGTCAAGAGTGCGGTACCGTCCAACGTCGTGAGCCTTGTACGTCGCTGTTCGCGCACCGCGTGCGGCCGCCCTGCCGTCGCGACACTGACGTACGTCTACGCCGATTCGACCGCAGTCCTCGGCCCGCTCGCCACCTACGCGGAACCCCACTGCTACGACCTGTGCGCCGAGCACTCCGAGCGCCTGACCGCCCCGCGCGGCTGGGACGTCGTGCGCCTGACCGACGGGTCCGCGCCCTCCCGCCCGAGCGGCGACGACCTCGAAGCGCTGGCCAACGCCGTCCGCGAAGCGGCCCGTCCGCACGACCGCGCCGCGCAGGCGGGCGGATCCGGCCCGGGCAGCGGAGGCAGCGGCACCGGGGAGACGCGCCGCGGACACCTGCGCGTCCTGCGTTCGCCCGACTCCTGACATCACACGGTCTGAAAAGCCGCTCCGCGTGCAGGTAGGTTTGCTCCACCGCACAGCACCTCAGGAGGGCAGGCAGTGGCCGCAGATCTTTCGAACATCGTCAAGGCGTACGACGTACGCGGTGTCGTACCCGACGAGTGGGACGAGTCGCTGGCCGAACTGTTCGGGGCTGCCTTCGTCGAGGTCACCGGTGCGAGCGCGATCGTCGTCGGCCACGACATGCGGCCCTCCTCGCCCGCCCTGTCCGGCGCCTTCGCGCGCGGCGCGGCCGCCCGCGGCGTGGACGTCACCCTGATCGGGCTGTGCTCCACCGACCAGCTGTACTACGCCTCCGGCACGCTGGACCTGCCCGGCGCCATGTTCACGGCCTCGCACAACCCGGCCCGCTACAACGGCATCAAGCTCTGCCGGGCCGGCGCCGCCCCCGTCGGCCAGGACTCCGGCCTCTCCACCATCCGCGAGCTCGCCGAGCAGTGGTCCGATCAGGGCGCCCCTGCCGTCGCCGAAGGCACCGCCCCCGGCAAGATCACCGAGCAGGACACCCTCGCCGGCTACGCCGAGCACCTCAAGGGCCTGGTCGACCTCAGCGCCATCCGCCCGCTCAAGGTCGTCGTCGACGCGGGCAACGGCATGGGCGGCCACACCGTCCCGACCGTGTTCGAGGGCCTGCCGCTGGACGTCGTCCCGATGTACTTCGAGCTCGACGGCACCTTCCCCAACCACGAGGCCAACCCCCTCGACCCTAAGAACATCGTCGACCTCCAGGCCCGAGTGAAGGCCGAGGGCGCCGACCTCGGCCTCGCCTTCGACGGCGACGCCGACCGCTGCTTCGTCGTCGACGAGCGCGGCGAGGGCGTCTCCCCGTCCGCCGTCACCGCCCTGGTCGCGGCCCGCGAGCTGGCCCGCAACGGCGGCACCGGCACGGTGATCCACAACCTGATCACCTCCTGGTCCGTGCCCGAGGTCGTCCGCGAGCACGGCGGCACCCCCGTCCGCACCCGCGTCGGCCACTCCTTCATCAAGGAGCAGATGGCCAAGTCCGGCGCCATCTTCGGCGGCGAGCACTCGGCGCACTACTACTTCAAGGACTTCTGGAACGCGGACACCGGCATGCTCGCCGCGCTCCACGTCCTCGCGGCCCTCGGCGGCCAGGACGGCCCGCTCTCCGAGCTCGTCGCCTCCTACGACCGCTACGCGGGCTCCGGCGAGATCAACTCCACCGTCGCCGACCAGGCCGGCCGGCTCGCCGCCGTCAAGGAGGCGTACGGCTCCGCCGAGGGGATCACCCTCGACGAGCTCGACGGCCTAACCGCGACCTCGGACGACTGGTGGTTCAACCTGCGGGCCTCCAACACCGAGCCGCTGCTGCGCCTCAACGTCGAGGCCCGCGACCCCGGGACCCTCGCCAGGGTCCGCGACGAGGTCCTCGCCCTCGTCCGGGCATAAACGCCCTGTCACGGCCGGGCCGCGCGACGTGCGGCCCGGCGGTACGCTGACCTCGCCCAATCCGCATGTTCGAAGGGAACCGCCCCATGCCGCTCGAAGCCGGCCTTCTGGAGATCCTCGCCTGCCCCGCCTGCCACTCGCCCCTCGAGGACAAGTCGGCCGACGAAGCGGCTCCCGAGCTGATCTGCACCGGCCAGGACTGCGGCCTCGCCTACCCGGTCCGCGACGGCATCCCGGTCCTCCTCGTCGACGAGGCCCGCCGCCCCGCCTGAGGCCGCCGGCCCGGGCCGCGAGTCCCGGGCCGCACAGGCACCAAGGGGCGCCCGTCGCAGCGCCGGGCGCCCGAGCAACCGAGTCGCCCGCCCTTCTGAAATCAGCCGGAGGCCGCAATGCTCGACGAGTCGCTCCTCGACGCACCGGACGAGCTCGCCCGCGCCGACCGCCGCGGCCTGCTCCGCGGCGCCGCCGAGGCCGGGGCCAGAGTCCGCACCGCGGCCCGGCACGCGACCGAGGCGGGCCTCGCCGACCTGCGCCCCGACGGCCGGCCCCGCGCCGTCCTCATCGCCGGGTCCGGCACCGCCGCCACCGGAGTCGCCGACCTGCTCGGCGCCCTCGCCGGAGCCTCCGCACCCGTCACCCGCCTGCACCCCACCGGCGTCGCCCACGCCGCGGGCGCCCTGCGCTGGGCGCTGCCCGGCTGGGCCGGCTCCGTCGACCTGCTGCTCCTCGCCACCACGGACGGCTCCGAGCCCGGGCTCGCCCTCCTCGCCGAGCAGGCGTACCGGCGCGGCTGCACCGTCGTCGCCGTCGCGCCCGAGCGGTCCCCGCTGAGCGAGGCCGTGGACGGCGCGCACGGGCTCCTCGTACCGATGGCCAAGGCCCCGTACCAGGAGTACGACGAGTCGGCCGCGGCCGGACCCGGCGCCCTGTGGGCCCTGCTGATCCCGCTGCTCCTGCTCCTCGACAAGGTCGGGCTGATCACCGCCGCCCCCGAGACCCTGCAGGGCGTCGCCGACCGGCTCGACCGCACCGCCGAGCGCTGCGGACCGGCCATCGCCACGTACTCCAACCCGGCCAAGACCCTCGCCGCCGAGCTCGCCGACACCCTCCCGCTCATCTGGAGCGAGGGCGCCGGCGCCGGACCGGCCGGCCGCCGCTTCGCCGCCACCCTCGCCGAACTCGCCGGCCGCCCCGCACTGGCCGCCGAGCTGCCCGAGGCACTGCCCGCCCACGGGGTCCTGCTCGCCGGCTCCTTCGCCGCCGGCGCCGACCCCGAAGACTTCTTCCGTGACCGGGTGGAGGAGCCCCAGGCCCTCCGTGCCCGCATCGTCCTGCTGCGCGACCGGCCCACGGGCGGCCTCACCGCCGCCCCGGCCGCGCGCGAGCTCGCCCTCAGCCACGACACGGCCATCAGCGAGCTCGAACCTGAGGAAGGCAGCGAACTGGAACAGCTCGCCGAACTCCTCGCCGTCACGGACTTCGCCACCGCCTACCTGGCGCTGGCGACCAGGGGACACGGCTGAGCACACCACCGTGCCGGCCCTTCATCCAGGAAGACGGACGAAGATGGACCGCCTGACGAACACGATCCGCCCCTACGCCTGGGGATCGACCACCGCGATCCCAGGGCTCCTCGGCGTCGAACCCACCGGGGAGCCCCAGGCCGAGATGTGGATGGGCGCCCACCCCGGCGCCCCCTCCCGCCTCGACCGCGGCGCCGGCGAGACCACCCTCGCGGACGTCATCGCCGCCGACCCCGAGCGCGAGCTCGGCGCGGCCGCCGTCACCAAGTTCGGCCCCCGGCTGCCCTTCCTCCTCAAACTCCTCGCGGCCGGCGCCCCGCTGTCCCTCCAGGTCCACCCCGATCTGGAGCAGGCCAAGGCGGGCTACGCCGACGAGGAGCGCCGCGGGATCCCGGCCGACGCGGCCCACCGCAACTACAAGGACCCCAACCACAAGCCCGAGATGATCTGCGCGCTCACCCACTTCGACGGCCTGTGCGGGTTCCGCCCGCCGCTGGAGGCCGCCGAACTGCTCGAAGGCCTCGGGGTGGACTCGCTCAAGCCGTACGCCGACCTGCTGCGGGCCCACCCCGAGGAGGCGGCCCTGCGCGAGATGCTCACCGCCGTACTGACCGCGGACCGCGCCGAGATGGCCCGTACGGTCGCCGAGGCGGGCGCCGCGATCGAGCGGCTCGGAGGCCCGTACGCCCCGTACGCCCCGCTCGTCCACCACTACCCGGGCGACCCGGGCGTGATCGCGGCCATGCTCCTCAACCACGTACGACTCCAGCCCGGCGAGGCGATGTTCCTCGGCGCCGGCGTCCCGCACGCCTACCTCGACGGCCTCGGCGTCGAGCTGCTCGCCAACTCCGACAACGTGCTGCGCGCAGGACTCACCCCCAAACACGTGGACGTGCCCGAGCTCTTGAAGATCGTGCGGTTCGAGCCCGGCGACCCGGCCGTACAGCGCCCCGAGGGCAACGGCGAGGAGGTCTACGAGACCCCCATCGACGAATTCCGGCTCTCCCGCTTCGCCCTGGCCCCCGGCGCCGCCCCCCACCTCCTGCCGGACGCCGCCCCGCAGATCCTGCTCTGCACGGCGGGCCGCGCGAAGGCCGGCGAAGTGACGCTGTCGCCCGGGGAGACGGTCTTCGTCCCGGCCGGCGAAAAGGTCGAACTGTCCGGTATCGGCACTGTTTTCCGTGCCACCGTGTCGGTCTGACGTGGCGTCCGCGGCCACGGCTGCAACAATGTGCCGCCGTAGAGCGGCGCCCCGGGCAGGGGCGCCGTACCGAGGAAGGGACTCCGGAAACCCATGAGCGCGTCGGGCGGTACCAGGGCGATCGTGGCGGCACTCGCCGCCAACCTCGCCATCGCTGTAGCCAAGTTCGTGGCCTTCGTCTTCAGCGGCTCGTCGTCGATGCTCGCGGAAAGCGTCCACTCGCTGGCCGACTCCGGGAACCAGGGGCTGCTGCTCCTCGGCGGGAAGAAGGCCCAGCGCGAGGCAACGCCGCAACACCCCTTCGGATACGGGCGCGAACGCTACATCTACGCCTTCCTCGTCTCCATCGTGCTCTTCACCGTCGGCGGCATGTTCGCCATCTACGAGGGCATCGAGAAGGTCAACCACCCGCACCCCATCGAGGCCTGGTACTGGCCGATCGGCGTGCTCGTCTTCGCGATCATCGCCGAGAGCTTCTCCTTCCGTACGGCGATCAAGGAGTCGAACGAGATCCGCGGCACCCTCACCTGGAGCCAGTTCATCCGGCGCGCCAAGGCCCCGGAGCTCCCGGTGGTCCTGCTGGAGGACTTCGGCGCACTCGTCGGCCTGGTCCTGGCCCTCGGCGGCGTCGGCCTCGCCCTCGCGACCGGCGACGGCGTCTGGGACGGCATCGGCACCCTCTGCATCGGCACCCTGCTGCTCGTCATCGCGGTCGTGCTGGCCGCCGAGACGAAGTCCCTGCTGCTCGGCGAGGCCGCGGGCACGGAGGACATCGAGAAGATCAAGGCCGCGCTCGTCGACGGCGACGTCGTCACCCGCATCATCCACATGCGCACCCTGCACCTCGGCCCGGAGGAGCTCCTGGTCGCCGCGAAGATCGCCGTCGAGGGCGACGACACCGCGACGCAGGTGGCGGACGCGATCAACGCCGCCGAGGCCCGGATCCGCGAGGCGGTCCCCATCGCCCGCGTGATCTACCTGGAGCCGGACATCTACAAGGCGGAAGCCGCCGCGAAGGGCTGACGCGGTACCTGCACACGTACGAAGGCCCCCGCCGCGCGAGATGCGCCGCGGGGGCCTTCGTACGCAGGTGACCGGTTGCCCGGTTGTCAGGGGTATCGGCTACCGGATCTCGCGGAGCACGTCCAGCACCGCCGGGGCGTCCGGGGCCGACAGGAGCCGGTCCCGGAAGTCCGCGTCCATGAGCCCCCGGGACAGCAGCGCGAGGATCCGCAGGTGCTCGTCGCCGGAGGCGGCCTCCGGCACCGAGATCATGAAGACCAGCCGGGCCTTGGTCCCGTCCAGCGCGCCCCATTCGATGCCCGCCCCGGACCGGGCGAAGCCCACCGTCGGCCGGGACACCGCGTCCGTCTTGGCGTGCGGGATGGCGATGGACTCGCCGAGACCCGTCGTGCCCTGCGCCTCGCGGGCGAGGGCGACCCGTACGAGCTCGTCCACGTCCCGTACGTTCCCGGTCGTGGCCAGCATCTCGGCCATCTCGCGGATGGCCGCCTCCTTCGTGCCGGAGGCCAGCTCGGTCCTCACGGTCCGCGCGGTGAGGTACCCGGAGAGCACCTCGGGCGCACCGGCCCGGTCGCCGCCGGGGGCGGCGCCGACCGCCGTCGCGGTGCCCGTACCCGTACCCCTACCCGTACCGACACCCGTGCCCGCACCGACCCCCACGAGCACCGGCTCGGGGACACCGACACCCGCGGGCGCCACGGCGGCGGCCCCGCCCCGGCGCACCTTGAGGTCGATGAGGGCGTTGGTGGTCAGGGCGGTGACGACGGTGCCGGCGGCGATGGCGATCAGGAACCCGGCCCAGCCGCTGACGGCACCCAGCGCGGCCACGACCGGACCGCCGTGCGGCACGTGGTCGCCCACGCCCGCCACACCGGCGATCGCACCGGCCACCGCGCCACCGAGCATGTTCGCCGGGATGACGATCGCCGGCCGCGCCGCCGCGAACGGGATCGCGCCCTCCGAGATGCCGAACATCCCCATGAACAGCGCCGCCATGCCGGTCTCGCGCTCCTGGTCGGAGTACAGCTTGCGGCGCAGCAGCGTCGCCAGGCCCTGGCCCAGCGGCATGACCGGAATGGCCGCCGCGCACATGCCCATGACCGCGTGGTTCCCGGAGGCGATGAGCCCCGCACCGAAGAGGAACGCCGTCTTGTTGACCGGGCCGCCCATGTCGAAGGCGATCATCAGGCCGAGGATCGCGCCGAGCAGGATCGCGCTGGTCCCGGTCATGCCGGACAGCCGGCTCGTCAGGTTCTCGAAGACCCAGGCGATGGGCTTGCCGATGACGTAGACGAAGAACAGGCCCAGCGTCGTCGTCGCGACGACCGGGATCACGATGACCGGCATGATCGGCCGGACGGCCTTGGGGACCTTGACCTTCTTGATCCACAGGACCAGGTGGCCGGCCAGGAAGCCCGTCACGATGGCGCCGATGAAGCCCGCGCCCGCCTTCGAGTCGTACAGCGACCCGGTGTTCGCGATGAAACCGCCGATCATGCCCGGCACGAGGGCCGGCCGGTCGCCGATGGCGTACGCGATGTAGCCGGACAGGATCGGGATCATCAGCTGGAAGCCGATGCCGCCGATGGCGTTCACATGGGCCCAGAAGGTGCCTTCGGGGATCACGTACCCCTCGGCCGTCGCGTGCCCGCCGAGTGCGAGGGAGACGGCGATCAGCAGGCCGCCGACCACCACGAACGGGATCATGTAGCTGACGCCGTTCATCAGGGCCTTGTACGCGAGGCTGCGCTCCTTGCCACCGCCACCGCCACCACCGCCACCCGCTCCGCCGCTGTCACCCGCACCGCCGCCGCCCGCACCCGCCGCGGTCCCGGTCTGCACCGGCGCGCTCCGCACGCGCTCGATCAGCTCCTCCGGCCGGTGGACGCCGTCGGCGACTGAGGTGGACAGCACCCGCTTGCCGGCGAACCGCTCGCGGTCGACCTCCTTGTCGGCGGCGATGATGATGCCGTCCGCCTCTCTGACATCGTTGTCAGTGAACACGTTCTCGGCCCCGATGGAGCCCTGCGTCTCCACCTTCATGTCGACGCCGAGGCGGGCGGCGGCCTGCTGGAGCTTCTCCGCGGCCATGTACGTGTGCGCGATCCCGGTGGGGCACGCGGTGACGGCGAGCAGCTTCAGGCGCGTGCGCCCGCTCGCGGTCCCGCCACCGGGAGAGTCGGCCGGAGTGGTCACTGCAATCTCCTTCACGCGCGTACGAACGAACGGTCCTCCGGCATCGTCCATCACGTAAGGGTCTGATCAATAGACCGAAAGGCCTGAATCGGGTCGGCCGGACGGCCCCGGTTCCGCGGCGACTTCTTCCCCGGCCCACTGGGGCGCGCTCGGCCGATCGGTGTAGATTCGTCATCAGTGTCAGGCGTCGCTGCTGATGGCGGTCGGGCGGTCCTCGCGACCGGCCGAGGGGAGAGAGGACCCCCGACGGACTGAGTGCCCGGTGCACCGCCCCCACAGGCGATGCGCGGCTCAGCCGTACCCACCCTCTCGACCCATGAGGAGCAGCACCCATGGACTTCAAGGTCGCCGACCTTTCCCTCGCCGCCTTCGGCCGCAAGGAGATCACCCTCGCCGAGCACGAGATGCCCGGCCTGATGTCGATCCGCCGCGAGTACGCCGAGACCCAGCCGCTGGCCGGCGCCCGCATCACCGGCTCGCTGCACATGACCGTGCAGACGGCCGTCCTGATCGAGACGCTGGTCGCGCTCGGCGCCGACGTCCGCTGGGCCTCCTGCAACATCTTCTCCACCCAGGACCACGCGGCCGCCGCCATCGCCGTCGGCCCGAACGGCACCCCGGAGAACCCGCAGGGCGTCCCCGTCTTCGCCTGGAAGGGCGAGACGCTGGAGGAGTACTGGTGGTGCACGGAGCAGGCGCTGACCTGGCCGAACACCCCCACCGGCGGCCCGAACATGATCCTCGACGACGGTGGTGACGCCACCCTCCTCGTCCACAAGGGCGTCGAGTTCGAGAAGGCCGGCTCCGCCCCGGACCCGTCCACGGCGGACTCCGAGGAGTACGGCCACATCCTCACCCTGCTGAACCGCACCCTCGGCGAGACCCCGCAGAAGTGGACGCAGCTCGCGTCCGAGATCCGCGGCGTCACCGAGGAGACCACCACCGGTGTCCACCGCCTGTACGAGATGATGGCCGAGGGCACCCTGCTCTTCCCGGCGATCAACGTGAACGACGCCGTCACGAAGTCGAAGTTCGACAACAAGTACGGCTGCCGCCACTCCCTCATCGACGGCATCAACCGCGCCACCGACGTCCTCATCGGCGGCAAGGTCGCGGTCGTCTTCGGCTACGGCGACGTCGGCAAGGGCTGCGCCGAGTCGCTGCGCGGCCAGGGCGCCCGCGTCATCGTCACCGAGATCGACCCGATCTGCGCGCTCCAGGCGGCCATGGACGGCTTCCAGGTCGCGACCCTGGACGACGTCGTCGAGACGGCCGACATCTTCATCACGACCACGGGCAACAAGGACATCATCATGGCCGGGGACATGGCCAAGATGAAGCACCAGGCGATCGTGGGCAACATCGGCCACTTCGACAACGAGATCGACATGGCCGGCCTGGCCAAGGTCGAGGGCATCGTCAAGGACGAGGTCAAGCCGCAGGTTCACACCTGGACGTTCCCCGACGGCAAGGTCCTGATCGTCCTCTCCGAGGGCCGCCTGCTGAACCTGGGCAACGCGACCGGCCACCCGTCGTTCGTGATGTCGAACTCCTTCGCGGACCAGACCCTGGCCCAGATCGAGCTCTTCACCAAGCCCTCGGAGTACCCGACCGACGTCTACGTGCTGCCCAAGCACCTCGACGAGAAGGTCGCCCGCCTCCACCTCGACGCCCTCGGCGTCAGGCTCACGACGCTCCGCCAGGAGCAGGCCGACTACATCGGCGTCAAGGTCGAGGGCCCGTACAAGCCGGACCACTACCGCTACTGATCCCCGGTTGGTCCCCGGCCGATCCCCGCGGATGCACAGCACCGAGCAGGCCCCCGGCACGTACGCCGGGGGCCTGCCCCGTGGGCCCGACCCGCACGACCCCGTACGACGTACGCAAGGACGGCACCCCATGCCCCGCGGCCGCTACTCGCTCCACGACCCGCACGACCACACGCCCCTCGGCGAGGAGCACTTCCACTGCGCGCCCGGCCCCTCCGGCTGGCGCTACGTCTCCCAGCTCACCGGCCCGGACGGCGAACACCGCGGCTCGGTCGACCTCGCCATCGACGAACTCGGCCGCCCGATCCGCCTCGAAGCCAACGCTTCGAGCTGGCAGGTCCGCGGCGCCGCCATCGACGGGGTCACCTGGGTGCGCTCCGACCCGGCCGGAACCGAGGCCACCGAGGGCAACGTCCCCGCCGCGGGCTTCACCGGCACCTCGCCGGCCTTCCTCGTCGCGACGGCCCGCCTGCTGCGGCTGACCCCCGGCGCCCCCGCGACCCGGGTCCGGCTCGTCGCGCTCACCGACCCGGTGCTGGCGCCCCGTACGGTCGACCAGGCGTGGGCGCTGCGGGGGCGCGCCGGGCACGCGACGGACAGCGGACCGCTCGTGGTGGACGAGTACCAGGTCACCGCCCTGGACACGGGCGAGGTCCACACGGTCCACATCGCCGGGGACGTCGTCCTCGCCGCCCCCGGCATCGAGCTGGAGCACCTGGAGACCCCGCCGTCGACGTTCCCCGAGGACTGACGGCCCCGTCCGGCGCCCCGCCCCCGCGTCAGCACTGCTCGTCGGGGTGGCTCCACTCGACCGTGCACGTCGCCGAGGGCGCGGCCTCCTTCGCGTACCAGGCGACGGACTTCTCGAACTCCGGGCACCACAGGTGGGCGCGGCTGACGGAGACCGGGAAATCGGTCCCGCCGGTGACGACGTGCACGCCGCCCTCCCGCCGGACGCCGATCGTGACCTGTCCGCCCATGCTCTCGTCCCGCATCAGCTCCCGGAGCTCCTCGACGACGGCTTGCGCCCGGGCCTCGTCCGCGATGCCCGTGACGCGGAAGGTGAATGCGATGTTCGCTGACATGCCGCGCACGTTAGGCGATCACGCCGGGGGCGCGAACCCCGTCGCGGGCCGCGGCGGCGCGGGAGCCGCGGGCACCTCGCCCGGGACCGGAACCGGGACCGGCGCAGTCGCGGGCGGTACGGCCGGCGGTGCGTACGCCCCGGGAGCCGGGTGCCCCGACACGGCCGGCATCCCCGCGGGCATCGCGGGCGCGACGGGCGGAGCGTAGACGGGCGGAGCGTAGACGGGCGGAGCGTACGAGGGCCCACCGGGACCGAAGGCGCGGGCCGCGTCCCGGGACTGCCGCTCGTGCACGACCGCCATCAGGAACGCGGCGGCCGGCACCCCCACCGGCGCCGGCGCTCCCGTACGCGCCACCAGATCATCGGCGAGCCGCACCGCCATGGCGGCGCCCACCTGCGGGTCCAGCTGGTTCATCCGCGTCAGGTACTGCCGTATCGCCAGCCACAGCCCGTCCGGTACGGCCGACAGGTCCAGCCCGGAGAACCGCCCGGCCAGCCACGGCGGCGGCGCGGGCACCGGCATGACCCGCGCCCCCGGCACCCGTTCCCGTATGACCAGCGCCCCCGCGAACACGTCCCCCAGCCGCCGGCCCCGCGCAGAGACGAGCGACGCGATACAGGCGATGGCACCGAAGGTGCCCAGCAGCTCCACGACCCCCATCGCCCCGCGCACCAGCGCGTGCCGGAAGCGGATCGGCCCGCCGTCGTCGCGCACGACGCGCAGCCCGCAGGCGAGCTTGCCGAGCGAACGCCCGTGGGACAGCGTCTCCACCGCGATCGGCACGCCGACCAGCACCAGGACGAAGCTCGCCACCGACACCGCGGCCTGTGCGGCCGTGTCCAGCGAGGCGGTCGCGAGGGTCAGCCCGATCGAGATGAGCAGGTACCCGGTGAGGTACACGAGCAGGTCGAGGAAGATCGCCAGCGCCCGGCTCGGCAGCCTCGCCGGCCTCAGCCCCAAGACGACCGCGTCCCCCGTCACCAGATCGCTCACCCTGCACACCTTTCCCGTGACCGGACCCGCCCCTTGGCCACCCAGTCTGCCAAGCTGACCACGGTAGAAGTAAGCAGAAGCAGAGGGTCCTGGGGCAGGGGAGCGGTAACCGGATGGATCTCGACGTCTTCGTGACGGCCCACCGGGCGGAATGGGACCGCCTGGAACAGCTGCTCGGCCGCGGCCGCCGGCTGACCGGCGCCGAGGCGGACGAACTGGTCGCTCTGTACCAGCGGGCCTCCACACACCTCTCGCTGATCCAGTCCAGCACCCCGGACCCGATGCTCACGGGCCGCCTGACCCAGCTCGTCGCCCGCGCCCGCGCCACCGTGACGGGCGCCCGCCGCGCCGGCTGGCGCGACGCGGCCCGCTTCTTCACCGCGGGCTTCCCGGCCGCCGTGTACCGCAGCCGCCGCTGGTGGATACCGACGGCGCTGATCTCCACGGCCGTCGGCATCCTCCTCGGCTGGTGGATAGCCACGCATCCGGAGGTGCAGGGCGCCATCGCGGCCCCGGAGGACCTGAAGGCGCTCACGAAGCCGGGTGGCGGGTACGAGACGTACTACTCCAGCAACCCGGCGGGCTCCTTCGCCGCCCAGGTCTGGACGAACAACGCCCAGGCGGCCGCGATCTGCCTGGTCCTGGGCGCGTTCCTGGGGATACCGGTGCTCTGGATCCTCTTCGTGAACATGCTCAACCTCGGCACGGGCATCGGCCTGATGGCCTCGGCGGGCCGCCTCGACGTCTTCCTCGGCCTGATCCTGCCGCACGGCCTGCTCGAACTGACCGCCGTCTTCGTGGCGGCGGGCACCGGCCTGCGCCTCGGCTGGACGGTCGTCGACCCGGGCCCGCGCACGCGCCGCGCCGCCCTCGCCGAGCAGGGGCGGGCCGCGCTGGGCATGGCGATCGGCCTTGCGGTGGTCCTGTTCGTATCGGGCCTGATCGAGGGCTTCGTGACCCCGTCCGGCCTCCCGACCTGGGCCCGCATCACGATCGGCGTCGCCGCCGAGGCCCTGTTCCTGGCGTACGTCTACGTCCTGGGCGGCCGGGCCGCGCGCGCCGGCGAGGTGGGGGACGTGGAGGCAGCCGACCAGACGGCCACGCTGCCGACGGCGGCCTGATGTGCGTAGCACCCCGTTCAGCTGCTAGTCTCCTGGTCGTCCCGCAGCGACTGTTGACACCGTCGCCGTGGGGAGGTAGATTCGAACGGTTGCCTCGAACTGGACAAGTTCGGCAGCGATGGTTTGAAGTCTCTCTCGCCCCCAAAGGAATTGAATTCCCGTGGGGCACAATCGACTCCTCATTCAGGAATCCGAAGCCGGGAAATCCGGTGGAAAACTTCTGATAGAGTCGGAATCGCCGGAAAGGGAAAGCGCGAAAGCGAAGACCCCGGAAAGCAAGCGGAACTGACTCTGATAGAGTCGGAAACGCAAGAACGAAGAACGAAAGCCCGGAGGAAAGCCCGAGAGGGT
>NZ_JOCX01000008.1 GCF_000717915.1 Streptomyces sp. NRRL S-244 | reverse complement strand
CCCCCGAAGCCCCCGCCCCGCCCTGCGCGCCGCTTCCTTCAGGCCGAATCTTTCGGCGGCGCCGTCAGTGTGATCAGGCGGCAGACCGTTTCGATGTCGATCTTGACCTGGGCGATCGAGGCGCGGCCCGAGAGCCAGGTGATCAGCGCCGAGTGCCAGGTGTGCTCGATCACCCGGACCGCCGAGAGCTGCTCCGCCGTCGGCGGGGCGTCCAGGCCCATCGCGTCCAGGATGATCGCCGTGGTCAGCCGGGACACCGTGTCCACCTCGGGGCTCACGCTGCGGTCCGCGAACGTCAGTGCGCGGACCATTGCGTCGGCGAGGTGCGGTTCCCGCTGCAGGGCGCGGAAGGCGCGCATCAGCGTCTCCGCGACCCGGGCCGCCGGGTCCTCGCCCGCCGGGGGCCGTTTGCGGAGCGTCGTGTGCATGTGCTGGAGCTGGTCCTGCATGGTGGCGACGAGCAGGTGCACCTTCGACGGGAAGTACCGGTACAGGGTGCCCAGCGCGACCCCGGCCGCCTCGGCGACCTCCCGCATCTGGACGGCGTCGAAGCCGCCCCGGCTGGCCAGCTGTGCGCTGGCGTGCAGGATTCGGCGGCGGCGCGCCTCCTGGCGCTCCGTCAGGGGAGGGGACGCCGTCGTGGCGACGGCTTTCGCGTCCGCTGTCATCTGTCCCGTTCCATGGCGTTCCGTGTCGTTGCGGTGCTGATTTCCGGGCTGTTCGCGTCGTGATCGGCGGCCAGCATCTCAGGCGTCCGAGCCGTGGCGCGAATCACCTGCTCCGCCTCTTACGGTGTGGTTTCCGGCCGGTAGATTCAATGCTCTTCGACGGATCAAGTCTGAAACTTGTTCTACATTATGCGAGCGGTTACGCTCCGGCGAAAGTGCAGGGAGAAGGGGGCCGAGAGTGACCGCTGAGGCCATGGTGACGAGCCCTTTCGTGGGTTCCGCCACCGACGGCGACCGCCCGTTGCGCATCGCACTCCTCACCTATAAGGGGAACCCGTTCTGCGGCGGCCAGGGCGTCTACGTCCGGCACCTCTCGCGGGAGCTCGTGAGGCTGGGGCACTCCGTCGAGGTCATCGGCGCGCAGCCCTACCCGGTCCTCGACACCGGCGCCACGCTCACCGAACTGCCGAGCCTGGACCTGTACCGGCAGCCCGACCCGTTCCGTACCCCGAAGCGCGACGAGTACCGGGACTGGATCGACGCCGTCGAGGTCGCCACCATGTGGACCGGCGGATTCCCCGAGCCGCTGACCTTCTCGCTGCGGGCCCGGCGCCATCTCGCCGCCCGCGCCGGCGAGTTCGACGTCATCCACGACAACCAGACGCTCGGCTACGGCCTTCTCGCCGACCTCGGCGCCCCGCTGGTCACCACCATCCACCACCCCATCACCGTCGACCGCAAGCTGGACCTGGCCGCCGCCAAGGACCGCCGCAAGCGGGCCTCCGTGCGGCGCTGGTACGGCTTCACGCGCATGCAGGGGCGCGTCGCCCGCCGGCTGCCCTCCGTGCTGACCGTCTCCGGCTCCTCCAAGCAGGAGATCGCCGAGCACCTGGGCGTGCGCGACGAGCGCATCCACGTCGTCCACATCGGCGCCGACACCGACCTGTGGTCGCCCGACGCCTCCGTCGCCGAGGTGCCCGGACGGATCGTCACCACCTCCAGCGCCGACGTCCCGCTCAAGGGCCTCGTGCACCTCGTCGAGGCGCTCGCGAAGCTGCGCACCGAGCAGCCCGAGGCGCACCTCGTCGTCGTCGGCAAGCGCGCCGAGCAGGGTCCGGTCGCCCGCGCGATCGAGACGTACGGGCTCCAGGACGCGGTCCGCTTCGTCAAGGGCATCACCGACGCCGAGCTCGTCGACCTGGTGCGCAGCGCGCAGGTCTCCTGCGTGCCCTCGCTGTACGAGGGCTTCTCGCTGCCCGCCGCCGAGGCCATGGCCACCGGCACCCCGCTGGTGGCGACCACCGGCGGTGCGATTCCCGAGGTCGCGGGCCCGGACGGCGAGACCTGCCTCGCGGTGCCGCCCGGCGACGCGGGCGCGCTGGCCGCCGCGCTGGGCCGGCTGCTGGGCGACGCGCAGCTGCGGGCCCGCCTCGGCGCCGCCGGGCGCGAGCGGGTGCTGTCCCGGTTCACGTGGGCCAGAGCCGCCGAGGGTACCGCCGCGCACTACCGCGCCGCCGTCGAGCAGGCCGCCCGCAGCCGCCGCGCGCGGTGACCTTCCGCCTTTTCCACACCACCCCCGTACACCCCCGCGACCGCGAAGGCAGGACCCCGTGCTGACCGTCGATTTCTCCCGGTTCCCGCTCGCCGCAGGCGACCGTGTGCTCGATCTGGGCTGCGGCGCCGGCCGGCACGCCTTCGAGTGCTACCGGCGCGGCGCCCAGGTGGTCGCAGTCGACCGCAACGGCGAGGAGATCCGCGAGGTCGCCAAGTGGTTCGCCGCCATGAAGGAGGCCGGCGAGGCCCCGGCCGGCGCCACCGCCACCGCCATGGAGGGCGACGCGCTGGCCCTGCCCTTCCCCGACGAGTCCTTCGACGTCGTCATCATCTCCGAGGTGATGGAGCACATCCCCGACGACAAGGGCGTGCTCGCCGAGATGGTCCGGGTCCTCAAGCCCGGCGGCCGCATCGCCATCACCGTCCCGCGCTACGGCCCGGAGAAGATCTGCTGGGCGCTGAGCGACGCGTACCACGAGGTCGAGGGCGGCCACATCCGCATCTACAAGGCGGACGAGCTGCTGGGGAAGATGGAGGCCGCGGGCCTCAAGCCGTACGGCACGCACCACGCCCACGGGCTGCACTCCCCGTACTGGTGGCTCAAGTGCGCGTTCGGCGTCGACAACGACAAGGCGCTGCCGGTGAAGGCGTACCACAAGCTGCTGGTCTGGGACATCATGAAGAAGCCGCTGGCCACGCGGCTCGCGGAGCAGGCGCTCAACCCGGTCATCGGCAAGAGTTTCGTGGCGTACGCGACGAAGCCGCACCTGCCCGTCGGCGCGGCGAAGTGAGCTCGCCCGGGCGCACCGAACGCCTGGTCCTGGACGGCGTGCTGACCGCCGAGGAGGCCGCCGGGACGGTGGCCGGCATCCTCGCCGCGCAGCGCTCCGACGGGGCCATCCCGTGGTTCCGCGGCCACCACCTGGACCCGTGGGACCACACCGAGGCCGCGATGGCCCTGGACGCGGCGGGCGAGCACGAGGCCGCGGAGCGGGCGTACGACTGGCTGGCCCGGCACCAGAACGCCGACGGCTCCTGGTACGCGGCGTACGCGGACCGGCCGGACGGGGTGGACACCGCCGAGCCGCAGGACGCGAGCCGGGAGAGCAACTTCGTCGCGTACATAGCCGTCGGGGTCTGGCACCACTACCTGGCCACCGGCGACGACCCGTTCCTGGACCGCATGTGGCCCGTCGTCTTCGCGGCGACCGAGTTCGTCCTCGGACTCCAGCAGCCGGGCGGCGAGATCGGCTGGAAGCGGGAGGCCGACGGCGGTGCGGTGACGGACGCGCTGCTCACCGGTTCCTCCTCGATCCACCAGGCGCTGCGGTGCGCGCTGGCGATCGCCGAGCACCGCGAGGAGCCGCAGCCGGACTGGGAGCTGGCGGCGGGGGCCCTCGGGCACGCGATCCGGCGGCACCCGGAGCGGTTCCTGGACAAGTCCCGGTACTCGATGGACTGGTACTACCCGGTGCTGGGCGGCGCGCTGGGCGGCGCGGAGGCGAAGGCGCGGATCGAGGAGCGCTGGGACGAGTTCGTGGTCCCCGGGCTCGGTGTGCGCTGCGTCCTGCCGAACCCGTGGGTGACGGGCGGGGAGTCGTGCGAGCTCGCCCTGGCCCTGTGGGCGATGGGCGAGTCGGACCGGGCGCTGGAGATCCTGCGCTCCATCACCCACCTGCGCGCGGACAACGGCATGTACTGGACGGGCTACGTCTTCGACGACAAGGCGGTGTGGCCGGTCGAGCAGACGACCTGGACGGCCGGGTCGCTGCTGCTCGCCGTGGCCGCGCTGGGCGGGGACGAGGCCACCGGGGCGGTGTTCGGGGGGCTGGAGCTGCCGTCCGGACTGGAGCCCGACTGCTGCGGTTAGCCCGGAGCCCGGAGCCCGGAGCCCGGAGCCCGGAGCCCGGTGGACGCGGGCGGGGCAGGCCGCCCCGGAGGCGGCCTGCCCGTACGTGGCCCGCGGTCAGCGGCGGTAGAGCCGGCCCGCGATGAGGTGGCCCAGGACGAGGTACGCCACGGCCGCCACGCCGTAGCCCACCACCACCTGGACCCATTCCCGGTCGAAGGTGAACAGGTCGTAGGACCAGCCGGCCAGCCAGGTGGCGGCGTCGTGGATGAACTCCACCAGGCCGTTGCCCCGGTTGGCGTCGAGGAAGTAGAGCAGGACCCACAAGCCGATCGTGAAGGCCAGCACGTCCGCCACCGCGGCGACGACCCGGCCGGCTTGAACGCCTCCTCGGGCGTGTACTCCGGTGTGTGTGCGCATGCACCGCGTCTTGCCCCGTCGGTGTGAAGCAAACCCGAATGGGTCATCCAAGTGGCGCAACGCCGGGGCCCGGGTGACGCTGCGGGAGACACCTCACTCCCCGGAGGCCACCGTGTCGAAACCCAGCGTGTCCATACCCGGTACCACCCGAGTCCGCCGCGCCTTCACCGCCCTGCTCCTGTCCGGTGCGCTGCTCGCCGGCGCCACCGCCTGCGGCAGTGGAGCCGGCAGCAGGGGAGGCAGGGGCGAGGACGTGGCCCTGTCGGTGCCGGCGGCTCCGGCCGCCGAGGTGGGGGCGCCCGAAGCGTGGCGGGCGGCGGAAGCGGCGGAGGTCGCGGCCCTCGCCGAGCCCACGCCCAGTACCACTGCGGAGAAGCAGAAGTTCGCGAAGGCGCGCTTCGTCGCCAACGCGGGGCTCGCGGCCGGGGCGACGTACCAGTGGATCATCAAGCCGTACCGCGCGGGCAAGTTCAAGAAGGGCGCCAAGGGCCGTACGTTCGCCCTCATCAAGGCGGGCCTCGCGGGCGCGTTCGCGTACAACCGGCTGAAGGCGGCGGCGGAGAACGCCAAGGCGGACCCGCTGCTGTCGAAGGCGGTGGCCCCGCTGACGGCGGGCATCGAGTCCCTCAAGGGCCTGGGAACCAAGCTGCGCAAGGGCGATGCGAACGACGCCGACCTGAACTCGATCCAGGACGTCATCACCGGAGTCAAGGACGCGGGCCAGGGCGCCGGCGCCACGGTGACCGACAAGGTCCCGAGCCTGTCCCAGCTGAGCGGCGGATAGGCCTTCGTGCGCCGCGGGCCGGCCGGGCAGCGTCGCCCGGCCGGCCCGTCGGCATGTTCGTACGCTTGCCGCTCGCCTGTTTCAATGGGCGGATGATCGATTTTCTGCGGCGCAAGCGGCGTGAGCGCCTCGCCGCCGGGATCCCGGACGGGATCCCGTGCATGGCCCGGCATCCGGCCGGAGCGGGCCGCTGGCGGATGGGCCGGGTGTTCGCCGGCCCCGGCGGGGCGAGCTGGGTGCCGCGCAGGGGCGAGCCCGTACCGCTGCCCGGCGCTCGGGCCACCGGTGTGCGGGCGCCGTCCGTGAAGGAGGGGATCTCCATCAACCCCGGGTCGCGGATCGTGGCCTGCACGTACGAGACCGGCGCGGCTGACGAGACCGGCGCGGCTGACGGGGCCGGCGCGGCCGCCGGGACCATCGAGATCGCCGTCATGCCGCTGGACCTGCGCGAACTCCTGGAGGCCGTCCCGCAGGCCGCCGGGCCGGACGCCGCTGCTTAGCCGTTGAGTTCGGCCAGGACGCGCAGGGTGTGGGGGTCGGGGGCCGTCAGGAGGAGGTCGGTGACCGGGCCCTTGCGCCACAGGTCCAGGCGTTCGGCGATCCGCTCGCGCGGTCCGATCAGGGAGATCTCGTCGGCGAAGGCGTCCGGGACGGCGAGGACCGCCTCCTGCCTGCGCCCGGCGAGGAACAGCTCCTGGATGCGGCGGGCCTCCTCCTCGTAGCCCATGCGCGCCATCAGGTCCGCGTGGAAGTTGCGGGCCGCGTGCCCCATCCCGCCGATGTAGAAGCCGAGCATCGCCTTGACCGGCAGCAGCCCCTCGGCGACGTCGTCGCAGACCTTCGCCCGGGCCATCGGGGCGATCATGAAGCCCTCGGGGAGGTCGGCCAGCGAGGCCTGGTAGACGTCGGTGCGGGTCGGCGACCAGTAGAGGGGGAGCCAGCCGTCCGCGATGCGGGTGGTCTGGGCGATGTTCTTCGGGCCCTCGGCGCCCAGCAGGAGCGGCAGGTCCGCGCGCAGCGGGTGGGTGATGGGCTTGAGCGGTTTGCCGATGCCGGTGCCGTCCTCCCCGCGGTACGGGTGCTGGTGGAAGCGGCCGTCGAGCGCGACGGGCCCCTCGCGGCGCAGCACCTGGCGGACGACGTCCACGTACTCGCGGGTGGCGGTGAGCGGGCTCGCGGGGAAGGGGCGCCCGTACCAGCCCTCGACCACCTGGGGGCCGGACAGCCCCAGGCCGAGCATCATCCGGCCGCCGGAGAGGTGGTCCAGGGTGAGGGCGTGCATGGCGGTGGCGGTGGGGGTGCGGGCGGCCATCTGGGCGATGGCGGTGCCGAGGCGGATCCGCGAGGTGTGCGCGGCGATCCAGGTGAGCGGGGTGAAGGCGTCCGAGCCCCAGGCTTCGGCGGTCCACACCGAGTCGTAGCCGAGGTCCTCGGCCTCGGTGGCGAGGTCGAGGTGGGTCCGGTCGGGGCCGCGGCCCCAGTAGCCGAGTGCGAGTCCGAGGCGCATGTACGTCCCCTCCAGCCGTATATGACGCTGCGTCAGGTGACTGTAGGGCAACGGCCCCCCGCCCGGAAGGGCGGGGGGCCGTCGGCCGTACGGGGGGCGGGGTCAGCCGCCGTACGGGGGGCGGGGTCAGCCGCGCTGGATGCCCGAGGTGTCGTTCAGGACGCCGCGGCGGCCGTCCTGGGTCTGGGCGATCAGCGTGGCCGGGCCGCTCTGGTCCACGGCCAGGTACCAGGTGCCCGGCGCGAGCTCGGCGATCGGGGTGGGGGAGCCGTCCTCGGGGAAGAGGGGGCGGGCCACCGGGACCGCGAACCAGAACGGGGTGAAGTCCGCCGCCGGGGCGGGCGCCGAGTCCTGCGGACCCGGACCCGGAGCGGGCGTCGGGTTCGGGGTGCCGCCGTACGGCGGGACCGGCTGCGGGGTGGCCCCGTACGGCTGGCCCTGCTGGGCGCCCGGGTAGCCGTACCCGGTGCCGGGCTGGGGCTGGGCCCCGTACGGCGCGGGGGCGACGGGCTTGGGCTCGGGCACCAGCCCGCCGGCGAGCGCGGGGATCTTCGCGCCCGCGACGGCCACGCCGGCCAGCGCGAGGGTGGCGAGGAAGGCGATGATGCAGCCCGCGCCGAGGTCGGCGCCGCTCGGGCTGGTGATCAGGGACCAGAGGGAGGACCAGGCGGCCGCGACCGCGAGCACCGTCCCCCACGCGGCCAGCGGGAGGCCCGCGAGCTTGCGGGTCTCCGGCTGGAAGCGGGCCGCGATGAGCAGACCGGCCGCGATGAAGCCGAGCAGGAAGATCGAGGGAAGCGCCAGACGGTAGACGTCGGTGTCCCACACGCTCGGCAGGTCGAGGCCGGTTGCGGAGTAGAAGTCGAGGAACGAGGCGATGAACAGCAGCGCCGCTGCTCCGATCACCACGCCGTCGCCTCGAGTGAGGGAGCGGATGTTCACGTGTTAGGTGTCCTTCTCGGTCTCGGTCGTCTCGTGGTGCCGCGGTCGCGCACGTGCAGGAGCGGGGCGGGCGGGACCATGGTACGGAGGTTCCCGGCAACCGAGAGGATCGGGGCGGCAGGCTGTCCCCGGGGGACTACCCGCCCAAGAAGCCGACGATGCCGTCCGCGATGCCCTGGGCGGCCTTCTGCCGCCACTCCGGACTCGTCAGCAGCGCCGCGTCCTTGGCGTCACGCATGTTGCCGCATTCGATGAACACCTTGGGCTGTGTCGAGAGATTGAGTCCGCCGAGATCGTCGCGGACGACCAAGCCGGTGCCGCTGCCGAGGTAGTTGGCGGGGGCGGAGCCGGTGGTCCGGGCGAAGTTCGAGCCGATCCTCTCGCCGAGGTCCCGAGAGGGGCCGACGATCTTTGCGGTGTCTGCGGCGCCGCCCTTGACCTTGGCCGGGAGGATGACGTGGTAGCCGCGGCTGCCCTCGGAGACCCCGTCCGCGTGGACCGAGACCACGGCGTCGGCGGCGGCCTCGTTGCCGATGCGGGCGCGCTCGTTGATGCACGGGCCCCAGGCGCGGTCGGCTTCGTGGGTGAGGACCACCTTGAGGCCCTTGGCCTCCAGGACGGTGCGCAGCCGGCGGGACACGTCGAGGGTGAACTCGGCTTCCTTGTAACCGGCGTTGGTGGTGGTGCCGGTGGTGTCGCACTCCTTGCGGGTGGTGCCGATGTCGACCTTCTTGTCGATCTCGGAGGTGTGCTGGAAGTTGCCGGTGTTGTGGCCGGGGTCGATGACCACGGTCTTGCCGGCGAGCGGGCCCTTGGCCTGCGGGGCGCTCGCGCTCGGGGTCGCGGTCGCGCTCGCGCTCGCGGTGGTCGTGGGGGAGGCGGCCGGCATCACGATCCGGGGCGGGCGGGCGTCGTCCGCCCCCGCCCCGGTGGTCACCTGGACGAGGACCCACCCGGCCAGGAGGGTCGGGGCGAGTACGGCGGCCCCGACGGCGAGGCCGGAGCGGCGCGCGAACCACCGCCGCTCCGGGCTGACCGAGGAGGCGGACTCGGGGGATGGGGGACTGTCGTCGTAGCGCACGTCGCGATGCTAGACCGGCGGCCCGCCGTCGGCGCGGACCGTGGGCCATATGGGGGCGTGGTGCGCTTATCTGCTTATACGTGCGCTGCTGGGCGTGGGTCGGCGATGCCTAGATGCCGGGGGCGGTGCGGCGCAGGACGCGCAGGGAGTCGGTGACCGAGATCTCCTCGAAGGCGCCGGAGGCCAGGGCGCGGAGGTAGATCCGGTACGGGGCCTGGCCGCCGTCGGCCGGGTCGGGGAACACGTCGTGGATGGCGAGCGTCCCGCCCTCGGCGACGTGCGGGGCCCAGCCCTCGTAGTCGCCGGCGGCGTGCTCGTCGGTGTGGCCGCCGTCGATGAAGACGAAGCCCAGCTTGCCTCCCCAGGCCGCCGCGACCTGCGGGGAGCGGCCCACGATCGCGATGACGTGGTCTTCGAGACCCGCCTTGTGGAGGGTGCGGCGGAAGGCCGGGAGGGTGTCCATCAGCCCGACCTCCGGGTCCACGACGGTCGGGTCGTGGTACTCCCAGCCCGGCTGCTGCTCCTCGCTGCCCCGGTGGTGGTCGACCGTGATCGCGGCCACCCCGGCCTCGCGGGCGGCGTCGGCCAGCAGGATCGTGGAGCGCCCGCAGTACGTGCCGACCTCCAGCAGCGGCAGCCCGAGCGCGGCCGCCGCGGCGGCGGCCTCGTACAGGGCGAGGCCCTCGGGTACGGGCATGAACCCCTTGGCGGCCTCGAAGGCGGCGAGGGTCTCCGGCTTGGGGGTGGCGGGGGCCATGGGGTTCCTCCGGCGGGTACGCGGGTGTGGCGGTCCATCGTGCCGTACGCCGCCGGCGGTGTTACCGGTGGGTCGGGGTGCCGGCCGTCACGCCGGCCGGGGCGCCGGGCGGCGTCTTCAACGACGCGGGCACCGTCTCGCTGACCGCCACCACCGTGGCGGACAGCCACCCCACCGACCGCGCCCCCGGCGTGTTCACCGGCTGCGCCGACTGACGGGCCCTATACGGCGGCCGGGACGAGGGGTGCCTGCAGGAGCATCCGCGCCGCGTGGTCCACGAGGTGCCGCATGCCCGGCAGGTGGCGCTCGTCGCCGCCGAGCGCGCCGAGCAGGCGGTGGGCCTCGGTGCGGAAGGAGTCGAGGTCCGCGGCGTACCGGTCGAGCACGTCCGGGGCGAGGAGGAGGCGGCCGAGCTCCGCGCGCTCCCGCCCGCAGCCGCGTGCCGCCGCGCTCCGGCCCAGGATGTCCTCCCGGGCCCGCGGTGTGGGCGCGTCGTCGAGGGCGCACGTGAGCAGATAGGTGACCGTCCCGTTGCGGAGGTCTTCATTGCGGCCGGTCAGGATGTCTTCCTGGTCGTTGAACAACTGCCACAGGATGCCGAATATGTATCCGAACTCCCGCCACAGTTCGACTCTTTCGTCACTCGCGCCCGACAATATCGCCGCCATCGCCGTGACCATCGAGTAGGGTCCGCCGGATTTCCCGCGGTAGGTCTCGATCACCGAGTTCCGGGTGGCGAGGTCGGCGTCGGCGTCGATATCCGTCAGCTGGCCCTCGGTGCCCACCGCCCAGCCCGTCGCGACCTCGGCCGTCAGGGCGACCTGGACCGCGGGCGGCACCGGGAGCGACCGGATGATCCGGATCGGCAGCACCGTGCCGCTGAGTACCGAGGCCAGCAGCGCTTCGTCCTGGCTCATGCTGTCGGACGCGGTCGTGCCGTGCCCGTCGGCGAGGTCGTCGAGGTAGCAGGCCGAGGTCCACCAGAGCACGTGCACGGCGGCCAGCGGGGCGGCCGGTCCGGGATTTCCCGTCTCGATGGCGTGCACCATCATCGGCAGCACCGAGAGGGGATGCCGCATTTTCTGATGCCTGAGGAGTTTGCCCACGGCGTTCCTGGCGGCGCCGCTGCCCGAAGCGGGGGTGAGGCTCGAGACGGCCGCCTCCAATTCCGCCTGGATGTCCTGGGCGACGCTCCGGTGCAGGTCCACATACGTGATGCAATTCACGGCCATTTCCTTCCTGAAATGAATTGGGGTCGGCGTCAACGCCCCAGATTCGGTCATTTGGCGCGGAGGGATCTAGAGCGATTTCCGGACATGGCCGGTTCCGCGACGCCCTTCCGGCCGCCCTGCGTCTGACCTTCCGTCAGAATGGAACGTGTTCTACTCTGGCCCGCGATCAGGGGGACCGCCCGGCGCCGGCCGGGGCGTCGGAGAGGCGGCAGGGATCCGTATGGGCATCGGAATCACGCAGGAACAGCGGGAGTTGGCCGAAGCCGTGCGCGGCTGGGCAGCGCGCGCCGTGCCACCCGAGGAAGTGCGCAAACTGCTGGAGACCCCGCCGCGGACCGGCGTACGGCCCGCGTACTGGGACGGGCTCGCCGCCGCCGGGCTCCTCGCACCGCACCTGGAGGGCGGCACCCTCCTCGACCTCGCCGTCGCCGTCGAGGAAGCCGCCCGGGCGGCGCTGCCCGGGCCCTACCTGCCCAGCGCGCTGGCCTCCGTACTGCTGGACCGCGCCGGCGCGGACGAGCTCACCGCGGCCCTGGCCGACGGCACCCGCGTCGCGGCCGTCGCCCTCGGCCCCGGAAGCCTGACCGCCGTCGCCGTCGAGGGCGGCGGGCACCTGCTCGACGGGCTCGCGCCCCCGGTGCTCGGCGCCGGGGAGGCCGACCTCGTCCTGCTCGCCGCCGAAGCCGCGCACGGCACGTGCTGGTTCGCCGTGGACGCCGCCGCGCTGGACATCCGTACGCACGACAGCGCCGACCCCACCCGGCCCACCGCCGAGGTCCGGGCCCGCGGGGTCACCGTGGCACCCGGCCGCCTCCTCGGCCTCGACGCGGCCCTCGTCCGGGACCTGGCCTGCGCGCTGTTCGCCGCCGACGCCTGCGGCACCGCCGCCTGGGCGCTGCACACCGCCGCCGAGTACGCCAAGGTCCGCGAGCAGTTCGGCCGCCCCATCGGGCAGTTCCAGGGCGTCAAGCACCTGTGCGCCGACATGCTGGTACGCCTCGAACAGGCCAGGGCCCTGGCCTGGGACGCCGCCCAGGCGGCGGACGAGCCGCCGCAGGTGCGCTCGCTCGTGGCCGCGCTCGCCGCCGGGAGCGCCCTCGACGCCGCCTACTCCTGCGCCAAGGACTGCATCCAGATCCTCGGAGGCATCGGCTTCACCTGGGAGCACGACGCCCACATCCACCTGCGCCGGGCGATCGTCGCCCGCCAGCTGCTCGGCGCCGGGGACGGGCACCGCGTACGGGCGGTGCGGCTCGCGGCCGACGGCGCGCGGCGGGAGCTGCGCCTCGAACTCCCGGCGCGGGCGGAGGCGTACCGGAGCCGGGCGCGCACCGCCATCGAGGACGCGCGCGGCCTCGATCCGGCCGCCGCCCGCCGGATCCTGGCCCCCACCGGGTACGCGGCGCCGTACCTGCCGCCCCCGTACGGGCTCGGCGCCGGCCCCGTCGAACAGCTAGTCGTCCAGCAGGAACTGGCGGCGGCCGGGGTCAAGGTCGCCGACCTCGGGATCGCCACCTGGGTCGTGCCCTCACTGCTCGCGTACGGCACGGAGGCGCAGCGGGAGGAGTACGTACGGGCGACCCTGCGCGGGGACGTCACCTGGTGCCAGCTCTTCTCCGAGCCGGGGGCGGGCTCGGACCTGGCCTCGCTGCGGACCAGGGCGGAGCGCACGGAGGACGGCTCCTGGAGGGTCAACGGCCAGAAGGTCTGGACGAGTTCCGCGCACAGCGCCGACTTCGGGATCCTGTTGGCCCGGACCGACCCGGCCGCCCCCAAGCACAAGGGGCTGGGCTACTTCGTGGTCGACATGCGGGGCACCCCCGGCATCGACGTGCGCCCGCTCAAGGAGATCACCGGCGAGGCCCTGTTCAACGAGGTCTGGTTCGACGACGTCCTGCTGCCCGCGGACGCGCTCGTCGGCGCGCCCGATGACGGCTGGAAGATCGCCCGCAACACGCTCGGCAACGAGCGGGTCCACATGGCCGACCAGATGACCTTCGACACGGGGCTGGAGGCGCTGATCGCCCGCTCGGCCGGACTGGACGGCGCGTACCGGGCGCGGATCGGGGCGCTCACCGCCGAGGCGCACGCCCTGGCCTGCATCGGGCTGCGCACCACGCTCCAGCAGGTGTCGGGGCTGGAGCCGGGCGCCGGTGCTTCCGTGCGCAAGCTCGTCCAGACCCCGCACCAGCAGCGGACCGCCGAGCTCGCGCTCGAACTGCTGGGCCCGGCGGGCGCGGTGCGGGAGGGGGCGGGGGAGCGGGCGGTGCACGGGATGCTCATGTCCCGCTGCCTGACCATCGCCGGGGGCACCACACAGGTCCAGCTCAACGTCGTCGCCGAGCGGATCCTCGGCCTTCCCAGGGACTGAAGGGCATCAGTGATGAAGTCGTACATCGTGGGCGTCGGCATGACGAAGTTCGAGAAGCCGGAGTCGCGGGACTGGCAGTACTGGGACATGGCGAAGGAGGCGGGGACGGCGGCGCTGGCGGACGCGGGGATCGCGTACGACCAGGTGGAACAGGTGCCGGTGGGGTACTGCTTCCAGGCTTCCACGGCCGGCCAGCGGGCCGCGTACGAACTGGGGCTGACCGGGGTCCCGGTCTACAACGTGAACAACAACTGCGCGACGGGGTCGACGGCGCTGATGATGGCGCGCCAGTTCGTGGAGGGCGGGATCAGCGACTGCGTGCTGGCGCTGGGCTTCGAGAAGATGAAGAAGGGCGCGCTGGGCGGCGGCGCCGACGCGGGCTCCGACTTCAAGACCTCGCCGGTCGCCCGGCACTACGGGATCATGGCCGCCGGGCACGGCTTCGAGATGTCCCCGCCGACCGCGCAGATCTTCGGGAACGCGGCCCGCGAGCACATGGAGCGGTACGGGACCACGGCGGCGCAGCTGGCGATGGTCGGGGCGAAGAACCACCGGCACTCGGCGAACAACCCGAACGCCCAGTTCCAGGACGTGTACACGGTGGACGAGATCCTCGGGGCCAAGCCGATCCACGCGCCGCTGACGAAGCTGCAGTGCTCGCCGACCTCGGACGGGGCGGCGGCCGCGGTGGTGGTGTCGGAGCGGTTCGTGGTGCGGCACGGGCTGCACGACAAGGCGGTGGAGATCGTCGCGCAGGCGATGACGACGGACACGGAGGCCTCGTTCGCCTCCGGCTCGTGCATCGACGTGGTCGGCAAGCCGATGACGCAGGCGGCGGGGCGGCGGGTGTTCTCGGCGTCCGGACTCGGGATCGAGGACGTGGACGTGATCGAGCTGCACGACTGCTTCTCGATCAACGAGCTGCTGACGTACGAGGCGCTGGGCATGTGCGAGGAGGGCGCCGCCGGGAAGCTGGTGGAGGCGGGGGCGACCACGTACGGCGGGCGGTGGGTGGTGAACCCCTCCGGGGGCCTGATCTCGAAGGGCCACCCGCTGGGAGCGACGGGGCTGGCGCAGGCGGCGGAGCTGGTCTGGCAGCTACGGGGCCAGGCCGGCCCCCGCCAGGTCCCGCGGGCCCGGGTCGGGCTGGCCCACAACATAGGCCTGGGCGGAGCGGCGGTGGTGACCCTGCTGCGGAGGTAGCGGCCGGGCGGGGCCGCGGGGGTGGTGGCAGGGGGCCGCGGGGTGGTGGCAGGGGCCACGGGGTGGCGGCCGGGCGCGGCTACGGGTCCGTCAGGGACGGGTCGACGACCGTTTCGCCGCGGGAGGCGGCGCGGATGGATTCCGCCAGGTCCTCCAGGGGGCCGTCGCGCAGGACCAGGCCCGCCGCGCCCGCCGCCAGCGCCGCGTCCCGCAGCCCCGGATGCGCCGAACCGGTCAGCACCAGCACCCGGCACTCCGGGTCCTCCGCCAGCAGCGCCGTCACCGACGCGAGCTCCTCCACCAGGGCCACGGCCGGCCGCGCCAGCGCCGAGGCCACCACCTCGATGTCCGGCTGCAGCCCCAGCCGCAGCGCCAGCGCCGGGTCCGGCGGGAACAGCAGCACCCGCAGGGACCTGGCGGGGCGGTGGTTCACCGGCATCTCGTCCACGCGGCCAGCCTAGGGGCGGCGCCTTGCGCGGGCCCGGCAACACGCCTCGGCCAAGCTCATCCTGACGTGGAGTCAGGAGTCTTCCCAACTGCTGGGGCGTGCGTTATACATTCCTCACCGCTCGGCCCTAGAACGCGTTCTAGAACCGAACCGGTCCCGCAAACGACCTCGGTGCGGCCGACGGTGCGGACGGCCGCACCGAGGTCTTCCACGCAATGGGAACCGAAGAACCGAACAGCCGAAGAACCGAAGCCGAAGAACCGAACAAGGAGCAGCATCCTCAATGCCGATCGATGCCGCCAGGGCCCTCGCCGCAGACCCCCGCCGGGGGGACATCGCCTGGGACCACAAGGACATCCAGCTCTACCACCTCGGCCTCGGCGCCGGCCGCCCTGCCACCGACCCCGACGAACTGCGCTACACCCTGGAGTCCAAGCTCCACGTACTCCCCAGCTTCGCGACCGTCGCCGGCGCCGGCATGGCCATGCTGGGCGGCCTCGCCGCCCCCGGGATCGAGGTCAACCTCGCCAACGTCCTGCACGGCGGCCAGTCCATCGAGCTGCACCGGCCCATCCCGGTCAAGGGCAGCGCCACCTCCTCTGCCAAGGTCGCCGCCCTCTACGACAAGGGCAAGGCCGCCGTGATCGTGCTGCGCACCGAGGTCGCGGACGCCGACGGGCCGCTCTGGACCAGCGACGCGCAGATCTTCGTACGGGGCGAGGGCGGCTTCGGCGGAGAGCGCGGCCCCTCCGTCACGTCCGAGCTGCCCGAGCGGGCGCCCGACCGGGTCGAGGAGCGGCACATCCGCGAGGAGCAGGCGCTCCTGTACCGGCTGTCCGGCGACTGGAACCCCCTGCACGCGGACCCCGAGTTCGCCAAGCTGGCCGGCTTCGACCGGCCGATCCTCCACGGCCTGTGCTCGTACGGGATGACCCTCAAGGCCGTCGTCGACACGGCGCTCGGCGGGGACGTCTCGCGGGTGCGCGCCTACCGCACGCGGTTCGCCGGGATCGTCTTCCCGGGCGAGACCCTGCGGATCCGGATGTGGGAGGAGCCCGGGCAGGTCCGGGTCGCGGTGACCGCCGTCGAACGGGACGACGCGCCGGTCCTCGCCGACACCGTCGTCGAACACGCGTAACGCCCGACCTTCGCGACACACAAGGAGCCGCACCGTGCGCGCAGCACTGCAGAGCGAGATAGGCCAGGACAAGCTCGAGGTCGTCGACGACATGGAGACCGCGGGCTTCGGCCCCGGCAAGGTCAAGATCCGCATCAAGGCCACCGGCCTGTGCCACTCGGACCTGTCCGCGATGAGCGGCGTGCTGCCGCAGCCCGCGCCCTTCATACCCGGCCACGAGGGCTCGGGCGAGATCGTCGACGTCGGCGACGGGGTCACGACCCACGCCATCGGCGACCGGGTCCTCGTCTGCTGGCTGCCGCCGTGCGGACACTGCCCCGCCTGCAAGCGCGGCCAGGGCCACCTGTGCCTGGAGTCCTTCGCGAACGTGGCCACGCCCAACTTCCGCCGCGCGGGCGGCGGGGACATCTTCGGCTTCGCCGGCACCGGCACCTTCGCCGAGGAGATGGTCGTGCCCGCCGCGTGCGCCGTGCCGATCCCCGACGACCTGCCGTACGACATCGCCGCGCTGATCGGCTGCGGGGTGACCACGGGCCTCGGCGCCGCCATCAACACCGCCAAGGTGGAGGCCGGGTCCTCGGTCGCCGTCATCGGCTGCGGCGGCGTCGGCATCTCCGTCATCCAGGGCGCCAAGGTGCAGGGCGCGGCGCAGATCATCGCCGTGGACCCGGTGGCCTCCCGGCGCGAGGCGGCGCTCCGCTTCGGCGCCACCGAGGCGGTCGCACCGGAGGCCTTCGGCGACGCCAAGAACCGGATCACGGCCGGCGAGGGCTTCGACTACGTCTTCGAGGTCGTCGGCAAGTCCGCGACCACGCACACCGCGTACGAGATGACCCGGCGCGGCGGATCCGTCGTCGTGGTCGGCGCGGGCGCGCTCGACGACAACTACTCGGTCAACATGTTCTCGCTGTTCTTCGACGAGAAGAAGATCCTGCCGTCGATGTACGGGGGCGGGGACGTGCTCCGCTCGTACGAGCGCACCATCGCGCTGTGGCGGGCGGGCCGGGTGGACCTGGCGGGCCTGATCACGCACCGGGTGCACCTCGGCGAGATCAACGACGCCCTCGACCAGATGCGTACGGGTGTGGCCCTGCGCACCTGCATCGAACTCTGAGCATCCCGACCGATCCAAGAGCTCTGAGAGGAATCCGGTAGATGTCACTCCCACTTGAGGGCCTGTCCGCCATCGTCACCGGCGCCGGCCGCGGGCTCGGCCGGGCCGAGGCGATCGAGCTCGCGCGGCTCGGCGCGAGCGTGGTCGTCAACGACTTCGGCCAGAGCGGACGGGACGGCTCCGGAGAGGCCTCGGCCGCCCCTGCGGAGGAGGTGGCCGCGGAGATCCGCGCCGCGGGCGGGCAGGCGGTGGCGCACCTCGGCGACGTGGCCGACTTCGAGCAGGCGCGCGAGCTGGTCGAGCTGGCGGTCACCAGCTTCGGGAAGCTCGACGTCCTGGTCAACAACGCGGGCATCCTGCGCGACCGGATGGTCTTCTCCATGTCGGAGGAGGAGTGGGACTCGGTGATCCGGGTCCACCTCAAGGGCCACTTCAACACGACGCACTTCGCCTCCGTCCACTGGCGCGAGCGGTCGAAGGCGGCGGGCGGACCGGTCTACGGCCGGATCGTCAACACCTCCTCCGAGGCCTTCCTCGGCGGCTCGGCCGGCCAGCCGAACTACGCGGCGGCCAAGGGCGGCATCGTGGGCCTGACCACCTCGACCGCCCTGGCCCTCGCCAAGTACGGGGTGACGGCCAACGCCATCTGCCCGCGCGCCCGGACCCGCATGACGGAGGACGTCTTCGCCGGCTTCCAGCTCCCGGAGGACGGCAAGCTCGACCCGCTGGCCCCCGAGCACGTGGCCCCGCTGGTCGGCTACCTGGCCTCGCCGGCCTCGGCGAAGGCCAACGGGCAGCTGTTCGTCGTGCACGGCGGGATCGTCGTCGTGATGGAACGCCCGAAGGTGGCCGCGAAGTTCGACACCGCGAAGGAGGCCTTCTCCTACGAGGAACTGGACGGACTGCTCACCCCTCACTACGACTCCCGCCCGGCGGGCGAAACGTTCGCCGCGGCGGAGGTCCTGGGCCTCAAGCACGACTAGGGGGGAGTGTCCGGCGGCGGGCTCTTGTCGCGGGCCCCGCTACAGCGGGGCCTGTTGCAGGGGTACGGGGCGCGGCGCGGCCGGCGGCGGCGGGTCCAGCCGGACCGGGGGCGGCGGGGACACCGGCAGGGTCAGCCCCGCGATCCCGCAGGGGGTCCCGGGGGTCGCGTACGGGAGGTGCAGGCGGCCCTGCGGGCTCCACAGCCCGGTGCCGAGCCAGCCTTCGGGCGCGGCGAGCCGGAACACGTGCCGGTCGGCGGGCCGCCACAGGCCGATCCCACCGCCCTCCAGCCGGAGCGCGACCCCGCAGGTCTCCGGCATCAGGGCCTGGCCCGGCTGCACGGCGAACGGGGTCCCCGCCTCCCCCCGCAGGCACTCGGGGAAGCGCACCGGGAGCGAGCTGCCCAGCACCCCCCAGCCCAGGCGCGGTTCGCCCGGGGCGTCCGAGCGGATCAGCAGCAGCCCGCTGTCGGGGTCGGCCAGCAGGAGCCGGTCGTCGCTGCCCTCCGCGATCTGGAGCAGCGGGGAGACCTCGCCGCCCCGGCCCAGGTCCACCGCGACGGCCTTGGTGGTGCCGTCCAGCTCGCGGTCCAGCGCCAGCATCCGGCCCGCCCGGTCCAGCCAGACGCCGCCGGAGCAGCGGCCCGGGATCCGGGCGACCGGCCCGAAGGGGCCCCCGGCCACCTGCCAGACCGTGGTCCCGGCGGCCGACGCGGCCAGGGCGAAGGCGCCGCATCCGTCCGGGGACGGGGGCAGCAGGGACACCCGTACCTCTTCGCCCCCGGGGTCCACCGAGCCCAGCGGGAGCTCCCCGGTCCGCGGCCCGGCCGCGGCGCCGCCCGTCGGGTACAGCAGCGCGAAGGCGTGCCGCTGCGCGACCCGCCGGTGGATCAGCACCCGGCCGTCGGCCAGCGCCAGCACCTCGCTGTCGGCCTCCTCGGGCTGCGCGAGCGGCAGCGGCACCGCATACGGCTCGGGCCCGGCCAGGGTCCAGCGCTCCGGGTAGCGGGCCTCCCCGTCCCCGGCCAGCCGGGCCGCGTACGACCCGTCCGCCGCGATGGTGAACGGGGCCGTCGTCGTGATCTCGATGGCACAGACAGTCATCCGTGCGTCACCTCCGGGGAGGAAGCTAGTTTTCGCCCTTCGGGCCGAACAACACGACCTTCCCCGCTTCACACGTACGGGTGGCCGCCAGGCGGTTCAGGTCTGCCGGCGGGGGCGACTGTGCTGTGCCATGGCGGGGCGTTTAGGGTGAGCCGGGTTGGTTAGGTTTACCTAACTCGCTCGTGCCCCCCCCCACTCCAGGAGATCCGACATGTCCTTCCGACGCCGCGGAACAGCCGCCGTCGCCCTCGCCGCAGCCGCCGCGCTCGCCCTCACCGCCTGCGGCGGCCAGGACGCGAAGGCCGGCAAGGACGGGAACGGCAAGGACACCGCCCCGGCCGGGGGCGGGAAGGCCGTCGCCCAGGGCGGCAAGGAGTTCTCCGAGGCCGCGCGGAAGACGGCCGCCTTCGGAACCACGTCCCCGGCCGGTCAGTTCCCGCGCACGATCACCCACGCCATGGGCGCCACCGAGATCACAGCCGCGCCCAAGCGCGTCGTCGTCCTCGACGTCGGTGAACTGGACAACGTTGTCTCGCTCGGCCTCCAGCCCGTCGGCTACGCCCCCACCGAGGGCGACGACGGCATTCCGGGCTACCTGAAGAAGGAGGCCGGCGAGCCCAAGTCCGTCGGCACCATCAACAACCTCAACCTCGAGGCGATCAACGCCCTCAAGCCCGACCTGATCCTCGGCAGCCAGCTGCGCTCCGCGGACAAGTACGAGGCGCTCTCGAAGATCGCCCCGACCGTGTTCTCCATCCGCCCGGGCTTCCCGTGGAAGGAGAACTACCTCCTGAACGCGGCCGCCCTGGACAAGACCGCCGAGGCCAGGACCAAGCTCGACGCCTACCAGGCCAAGGCCGCGAAGCTCGGCGACGACCTCGGCGAGAAGAAGCCGACCGTCACCATGCTCCGCTACATGCCGGGCAAGACCCGCCTCTACGCGGGCGCCTCCTTCATCGGCACCATCCTCAAGGACACCGGCATCCCGCGCCCGCAGAACCAGCAGGTCGAGGACCTCGCCGTCGAGATCAGCCCGGAGCGGATGGACGAGGCCGCCGCCGACTGGATCTTCACCGGCGTGTACGGGAAGAAGGACAAGACCAAGCGGGACTCCGCCGAGGCCAACCCGCTGTGGAAGAACCTGGAGGCCGTGCAGCAGGGCCGCGCCAAGGACGTCCCGGACGAGACCTGGTACCTGGGCCTCGGCGTGACCGCCGCCGACAAGGTCCTGGACGACCTGCGCACCTTCCTCGTCAAGTAAGCAGTGAGTACGGAGTGCCCGCAGGGGTCCCGGCCGCCCGGGACCCCGCACGCCCGCCGGGACCCCTACGCCCGCCGGGACCCCTACGCCCGCCACCCCGTGGGGACGGACCCGCTCCCGTACGGACGGTAGCCTTGGCCTGTGCCCCGTCTCTCCGAAGTCATCGCCGCGCTGGACGCCCTCTGGCCCCCCTCGCGGGCCGAGCAGTGGGACGCCGTCGGAACCGTCTGCGGCGATCCCGACGCCGAGGTCTCCCGCGTCCTGTTCGCCGTCGACCCCGTGCAGGACATCGTCGACGAAGCCGTGAAGCTGGGCGCCGACCTGGTCGTCACCCACCATCCCCTCTACCTGCGCGGCACCACCACCGTCGAGGCCGGCACCTTCAAGGGCCGCGTCGTGCACACGCTGATCAAGAACGACATCGCGCTGCACGTCGCCCACACCAACGCGGACACCGCCGACCCCGGCGTCTCCGACGCCCTCGCCGGCGCCCTCGACCTGCGCATCACCGGCCCGCTGGTCCCCGATCCCACCGACCCCGAGGGCCGCCGCGGCCTCGGCCGGATCTGCGAGCTGGACCACCCCGAGACCCTGCGCGCGTTCGCCGCCCGCGCCGCCGCCCGGCTGCCGCGGACCGCGCAGGGCATCCGCGTCGCCGGCGACCCCGAACTGCTCGTCCGTACCGTCGCCGTCAGCGGCGGCTCCGGGGACAGCCTCTTCGACCAGGTCCGGGCCGCCGGCGTGGACGTGTTCCTCACCGCCGACCTGCGCCACCACCCCGTGTCCGAGGCCCGCGAGCAGAGCCCGCTCGCCCTCGTCGACGCCGCGCACTGGGCCACCGAGTGGCCCTGGTGCGAGCAGGCGGCCACGCAGCTCGACGCGATCTCCGAGCGCCACGGCTGGGGTCTGCGCACCCACGTCTCGCGCACGGTCACCGACCCGTGGACGGTGCACGCGCCGTCCGACGTTCCTTCATCTCCCTCTTCTATCTCAGGAGCCCCCAACTGAACGCCGAGCCCGCCGACCAGATCCGACTTCTCGACGTCCAGGCCCTGGACGTCCGGCTGTCTCAGCTCGCCCACAAGCGCAAGTCGCTGCCGGAGCACACCGAGGTCGAGTCCCTGGCCAAGGACCTGACGCAGCAGCGCGACCTGCTCGTGGCGGCCCAGACGCAGGCGAGCGACGCCGCCCGCGAGCAGACCAAGGCGGAGCAGGACGTCGACCAGGTGCGCCAGCGCGCGGCCCGCGACCAGCAGCGGCTCGACTCCGGCGCGGGCATCTCCGCCCGCGACCTGGCGAACCTGCAGAGCGAGGTCGTCTCCCTCGCCAAGCGCCAGGCCGATCTGGAGGACGTGGTCCTGGAGGTCATGGAGCGCCTGGAGGGCGCGCAGGAGCGGGTCACCGAGCTGACGGAGCGGGTCGCCGCCCTCGAAGCCAAGCTGACGGACGCCACCGCCCGCCGCGACGCGGCCACCGGCGAGCTCGACGCCGAGGCCGCGAAGATCGCCAAGGACCGCGAGGTCATCGTCGCCTCGATGCCGGCCGACCTGATGGCCCTGTACGAGAAGATCCGCGTCAAGCAGGGCGGCGTCGGCGCCGCCCGCCTGTACCAGCGCCGCTGCGAGGGCTGCCGCCTGGAGCTCGACATGGCCGAGGTCAACGAGATCAAGGCCGCGGCCCGCGACCAGGTCGTGCGTCACGAGAACTGCGGCCGCATCCTGGTCCGTACGGCCGACTCGGGCATCTGATGCAGAGGCCTGTCCGGTTCGTCGTGGAGGCGGACGGCGGCTCCCGGGGCAACCCGGGGCCCGCCGGCTACGGCGCGGTCGTCCTCGACCCGGCGACGGGCGAGACGCTGGCCGAGCGCGCCGAGTACATCGGCGTCGCGACGAACAACGTGGCCGAGTACAAGGGCCTGATCGCCGGGCTCAGGGCGGCCCGCGAGCTGTCCCCCGACGCCGTGGTCCAGGTCCGCATGGACTCCAAGCTGGTCGTCGAGCAGATGTCGGGCCGCTGGAAGATCAAGCACCCCGACATGAAGCCCCTCGCCGCGGAGGCGGCGAAGATCCTGCCGCGCGCGCAGGTGACGTACGAGTGGATCCCGCGCGAGCGCAACAAGCACGCGGACCGGCTCGCCAACGAGGCGATGGACGCGGGCAAGCGCGGCGAGCAGTGGGAGCCGTCGGCCTCTTCGGCGGCCCTGGACACCTCGGCGGCCCGCGCCCTGGCGACCCCGCCGGCCGGCCCTCCGGGGGATGCCGCGAAGGGGGCCGCGGCCGTACGGGCCGCCCTCGCCACTGCTTCCGGTACGTCGGCCACCGCGCCGGCACGCGAGGAGGCAGGGGCCGACACCCTGTTCGCGGAGCACGGCGCCACCGCATCGGGACGCATCCCCGCCCCGGCGCCGGGCCCGGCCCAGGCCCCGTCCGCCACGCCGGGCTGGGGCCCCGACATGGGGACCCCGGCGACCTTCGTCCTGCTGCGCCACGGGGAGACGGCCCTCACCCCGCAGAAGCGCTTCTCCGGCAGCGGCGGCACCGACCCGGAGCTGTCCGAGGCCGGCCGCCGCCAGGCATCGGCGGTGGCCGAGGCCCTGGCCGCGCGCGGCACCGTCCAGACGATCGTCAGCTCCCCGCTGCGCCGCTGCCGGGAGACCGCGCAGGCCGTCGCGGACCGGCTCGGCCTCACGGTCACCGTCGAGGAGGGCCTGCGCGAGGTGGACTTCGGCGCCTGGGAGGGTCTGACCTTCGGCGAGGTGCGCGAGCGCTTCCCGGACGACCTCCAGGCCTGGCTGGACTCCCCGAAGGCGGCCCCGACGGGCGGCGGCGAGAGCTTCACGGCCGCCACCCGCCGCATCTCGGCGACCCGGGACCGGCTGCTGGCCGCGCACGCGGGCCGCACGGTGCTGCTGGTCACGCACGTGACCCCGGTCAAGATCCTGGTCCGGCTCGCGCTGGGGGCCCCGCCGGAGGCGCTGTTCAAGATGGAGCTGTCCGCGGCCTCCCTCTCGGCGGTGGCCTACTACGCCGACGGCAACGCCTCGGTGCGCCTGCTGAACGACACCTCGCACCTGCGGTAGAAGCGACGTACGGCGAAGGGCCCGCCCCCTGACGGGAACGGGCCCTTCGGCTTCGTCGAGTGCAGAACAACCGGAGCTGTACGCCGGGTTCTGTCGCCCGGTGACCTCGCGGTCGCCGGGGAGACGGCCATCCATCTAGGACCGGCGTTGCCGCCGGCCTCCTGCGGTCTACCCGCGAACTCGGGCGGGCAGCCCTCGAACGTTCGCGCAGGGCCCGCCGTCCGAAAACGGCCGGCCCCTCTTGACCTTGCTCCGGGTGGGGTTTACCTAGCCGCCTGGGTCACCCCAGGCGCTGGTGGTCTCTTACACCACCGTTTCACCCTTACCGAGGGCCGAAGCCCCGGCGGTCTGTTTTCTGTGGCACTGTCCCGCGGGTCACCCCGGGTGGCCGTTAGCCACCACCCTGCCCTGTGGAGCCCGGACGTTCCTCGGCGGGATCCGGGGATCCCGACGCGGCCGCCCGCTCCGGTTGTTCTGCGAGTGACCATGCTACCCGCGCCGGGCGCCGCGCTTGACCTTGACGCAGCGGCAGGGTTTCTACTGGAGGGCATGCGGATCGGAGAGATCGCCGCGCTCGTCGGGGTCACGACCCGGGCGATCCGGCACTACCACCATGTCGGGCTGCTCCCGGAGCCGGAGCGGCGCCCCAACGGCTATCGCGCGTACAGCGTGCGCGACGCCGTCCTGCTGGCGCGGGTGCGCCGGCTCACCGAGCTCGGGCTGAGCCTCGACGAGGTGCGGGACGTCCTCGCGGACGACGAGGGGCGCGAGCTGGCCGACGTACTGGCGGAACTCGACGCCGACCTCGCCCGCCAGGAGGCCGAACTCGCCTCCCGCCGGCAGCGGCTCGCGGCGCTGCTCGCCGCCGGGCCGGGGGACGGCGAGCCCGTCTCGCCCGGGCTCGCCGCGCTGTTGGCGAAGGCGCCGCCCACCGCCTCCCCGGCCGCCGCCAAGGACCGCGACCACCTCACCCTGCTCGACGCCACCGGCGCGGCCGGCGAGGAGCTCTACGCCGCGCTCGCCCCCGTGGCCGCCGACCCGGCCGTCCTCGCCCTGTACGAGCGGCTCGACGAGCTCGCCGCGGCCCGCGTCGACGACCCCCGCATCGGCCCGCTCGCCGACGCGCTGATCGCGGCCGTCCCCGCCGGGGTCTTCGAGGCGGTCCCGGCCGGCGGCCCGGTGGTGCCCGGCTTCCAGGAGGCGCTGCTCGCCGACTTCGCGCCCGCCCAGGCGGAGGTCGTCCGCCGTCTGATGGCGGCCTTCGCGGACCGGGGCCGGGCGTGAGCGCGCTGCGCGCGGCCCGGATCGCGGCCGCCGCGGTGATCCCGGGCGAGCTGGTCCTCGTGCTCTGCCTCGCCGCCGGGCTCCGGCCGCCCGGGTGGCTCCTGGCGGGCGCCGAGGTGCTGGTGCTCGGGGTGCTGCTGCTGGAGGCGCGGGTGCTGTGGTCCCTGTACGCGGCCGCCCGTGCGCGGGGCCTGGCGCCCCCGGCGGCCCGCCGGGACGCGGTCGGCGCCGCCGTCCCGGAGCCCGTACGGCGCCTCCTGCTGCACGAGCTGCGGGCCTTCGTCTCCTTGGGCCGCTGGGTGGGGCGCCGCAGGCACGGGGTGCGCCCGGGGGACCTCGCCGCCGCGTACACCGGACCGCAGACGGCCATGATGTACGGGCTGCTCTTCGTGTCGGTCATCGAGACGGTCGGGCTGGCCGTGCTGATCCCCTGGCCGGCCGTGCACCGGGTGCTGCTCGTCCTCGACGTGTACGGGGTGCTGGCGGTACTGGCCCTGCACGCCGCGTGCGTGACCCGGCCGCACGTGGTGCGGCCCGACGGGACGCTGCGGATCCGGTACGGGGCGCTGTTCGACCTGACCGTCCCGCCGGACGCGGTCGCCTCGGTCCGGGTGGACCGGCGCTACCCGGAGGGCCGGCTCGTCAGCCTCTCCGACGAGGGGGTCCTCGACCTGATCGTGGGCAGCCAGACCACGGTGACCGTTGAGCTGAACCGGCCGCTGGACTTCCGCAGGCCGCTCGGGGCCCGCGCGTCGGCCCGTACGATCCGCTTCCACGCGGACGACCCCCGCGCGCTGGTCGGCGCGGTACGGCAACCCGCACCCCCGTGACGGGCTGCCGCACTGCGTGGGGACTCTCCGGGGGGAGGAGGAGTCGTAGGCCGAGCCTGACAAGCGGAAACCGGCCTGTCTTGCAGAAAACGGCGACGGGAGCCGGTCGGTCACTCCGCCTCGGGCGGGAGCAGCACGCTGGTGATCCGGCCCGGCATCCGGTCCAGCGCCGAACACGGCGGCAGGCCGCCGCGCAGGGCCGCGAACCGGGCGGGCGGCAGTCCCGTCATGGCCTTCACGTCCCGGCTGAAGTGGGCCTGGTCGTGGTAGCCGCGGGCGGCCGCGACCTCGGCGGGGGCCACCCCGGCCGCGAGGGCGCGCAGCGCGTGCTGGAGCCGGAACACCCGGGCCATCGCCTTGGGCGGCAGCCCGATCTCCTCACGGAAACGGGCGCGCAGGTGACGGGCGCTCCAGCCGGTGTCGGCGGTGGCCCGCGCCAGCGAGCCCGGGCCGCTGTCCGTCCACAGCCGGGCCAGTGCCCCGCGCACGCCCGGGGTGACGGCCGGGCCCCGGTCGAGGCGGGCGGCGAGGACGGAGTCGAGGAGGTCGAAGCGCTCGTCCCAGCCGCCCAGGGACCGCAGCCGCTCGGGCAGGTGGCGGCCGACGGGCCCGAGCACCTCGCCGAGGTCCACGAGGCCGTCCTCGAAGTGCACCATCGGCACCCCGAACAGCCGGTACGCGCCGAGCGGGCTCATGTTCACCTCCAGCCCGTGCACCGCACCCGCGTGCACCCCGATCGCGGGGACCGTGCGCGGCCCGGCGATCAGGGTGCGGGAGACGGCGGCGGGGCGCGGACGGGCGGCGGCGAGCCCGCCGGTGCGGGTCACCCAGAGGCCCTCGCTGAAGGTGAAGACGAGCGTGACGAAGCCGGTGGGCAGCTCCAGGCGGCGCCGGGGCGCGGGGAAGCGGGTGTGGAAGCCGGTGTAGCCGACCACGTGGGGCCGCAGCACGGGAGCCGGCCGCCGCCGTGCCCCGTTCGCGGGCGCGCCGCCGGGCTGGGCGGGCGGCCGGGCGGGCGTGTCGACGTGGGCCATCTCCGCTGCCTCCCCGGGGTGTCGGTGCGCAGATGATGACAGCCGCAGGCTTCCGGAGCCAGGGGCGGCGCGGGCCGAAGGGCCCCGGTCGCGGGCGGGGGCGTGCCGAGGGCGTGCGGAGGGGCGTGCCGAGGGGCGGTGCGAGCGCACGGCCGGGTTGCTCACGCCGGGGCGAAGAGGATCTTCGAGGTGCCCGGGTCGGCCTCCGTCAGCCGGACCCGGATGCGGTCGCCCAGCGGCAGCCGCGCGGACGGAGATTCGACCCTGCCGACGACGGCCGGCTCCTCCAGGTGGACCGTGCCCACGAGCGGCTCGTGCTCCTTGACGTCGATCACGGTCGCCTCGAAGGTCTCCCCGACGTGGTCCTTCAGCAGGGCCGCCTCGACGAGGTCCACGCACTCCCGCTCGGCGGTGTTGGCCAGCCTGCTCCCGTCCGCCATCCGCTGCGGGAGCGCGTCCAGCGCGTCCGTCGCCCACTCCGGGGGCGCGACCCCGGCCGCAGCCGCCACGCACAGCTCGCCCGCGTACCGGTCGACGAGCCGGCGCAGCGGGGCGGTGCAGTGCGCGTACGGGGCCGCCACCGCGGCGTGCAGGAGGGGGTCCGGGGCCCGGCCGCCGGTGAACACCGTGTAGCCCGCGCCGCGCAGCAGGGCCGTGCACTCCTGGAGGAACGCGGCGTGGGCGGGCAGGTGCGGGTCGAGGGAGCGGACGAGTTCGGCGTACGGCATGTGGTGCGGCCAGTCGATCCGCAGGGCGGCGGCGGTGCGCCGGAGCCGGCCGACGGCCCCGTCGGGGGCGCTGGGGAGGGTGCGCAGGACGCCGGTGCCGGCGGCGAGCATCAGCTCGGCGGCGGCCATGCCGGCCATGAGGGAGATCTGGGCGTTCCAGCCGTCCGCGGGGAGCGGGGCCCGGTAGGCGAGGGTGTAGGAGCCGTTCTGCGCGACGATCTCCTGCTCGGGCACGTTCAACGAGACCCCGCCGCGTTCCTGCTCCAGGGTCTCGCGGAGCCGGCCGATGTCCCGGAGGAGGGCGACGGGCTCCTCGGCGGTCCGGGAGTCGATGGTCTGCTGGACGCCGTCGTAGTCCAGTTTGGCCCGGCTGCGGACCAGGGCGCGGCGGACCTCGGTGGTCTCCACGCGTCCGGCGGAGTCCAGGTCGAAGCGCCACAGCAGCGCCGGGCAGGTCTGGCCGGGCAGCAGGCTGGCCGCGCCCTCGGAGAGGACGGGCGGATGGAGGGGGATCCGGCCGTCGGGGAAGTAGAGGGTGGTGACGCGGCGGTGGGCCTCGGCGTCGAGGGCGCCGCCGGGGGTGACGAAGGCGGCGACGTCGGCGATGGCGTAGTGCACGCGGTAGCCGCCGCCGCCGGCGCGCTTCGCCAGGTGCATGGCCTGGTCCAGGTCGCGGGAGGCGGGCGGGTCGATGGTGAACAGGGGGAGGTCGGTGGCGTCGAGGTCGGGGAGCCGCGGGGCGCGGACCGCCTGCTCGGCCTCGGCGAGCACCGGAGCCGGGAATTGCGTGGGCACGCCCAGCTCCGTGCGCAGTTCACGCAGCGCGGCCCGCAGGGCAGCCCCGTCTGCGCCGGTCATGTGCATATGACGGCGTGGCATGGGTCGAGCGTATTGCGGGTGGGCGCCCGTGGCGCGGCGAGCCGTTTACCCTGGCTCGGGGGCCGCACCCCCTGCGCCGTGTCGTACTGAAGGAGAACCACCGTGCTCGTGCTGCTGCCGCCGTCCGAGGGAAAGGCCGTCGGCGGTTCCGGCGCGCCCCTGGAGCCGGAGACGCTGTCGCTGCCGGGACTGGCCGAGGCGCGGGCGGCCGTGCTGGGGGAACTGGTCGAGCTGTGCGCCGGGGACGAGACGAAGGCCCGCGAGGTGCTCGGCCTGAGCGAGGGGCTGCGCGGCGAGGTGGCGAAGAACGCCGGGCTGCGGTCCGCGGTGGCCCGGCCGGCCGGGGAGATCTACACCGGCGTCCTGTACGACGCGCTGGGCCTGGCCGACCTGCCGGCGGCGGCGCGGACGCGGGCGGAGCGGTCGCTGATGGTGTTCTCGGGCCTGTGGGGCGCGGTCCGGGTGACGGACCGGATCCCCTCGTACCGCTGCTCGATGGGGGTGAAGCTGCCGGGGCTGGGCGCGCTGGGGGCGTACTGGCGGGAGCCCATGGCGGCGGTGCTGCCGGCCGCGGCGGGGGACGGGCTGGTCCTGGACCTGCGCTCCTCGGCCTATGCGTCGGCGTGGAAGCCCAAGGGCGAGGTGGCGGGGCGCACGGCGACGGTGCGGGTGCTGCACTCGCAGGTCGTGGACGGGGTGGAGAAGCGGTCGGTGGTGAGCCACTTCAACAAGGCCACGAAGGGTCGGCTGGTACGGGACCTGCTCGTCGCCGGGGCCGTCCCCGCGACCCCGGCCGAGCTGGTCACGACGCTGCGCGACCTGGGCTACACGGTGGAGGCCGAAGCCCCCGCGAAGCCGGCCAAGGCCTGGTCCCTGGACGTGGTGGTCACCCAGATCCACTGACCGCCCCCGGGCCGGGGCGGCCCCTTCAGCGGTTCAGGGGCCAGGCCGCCGAGGGGGTTTCGGTGGCCGCGACCGCGTACGTGGCGCAGGCGTCGGTCAGGGTTTCGAGGAGGGTGAGGGGGTCCGGCAGGGGGTGTTCCGTGCCGCGGATCCAGGTCACCGCAAGGTCACCGGGGAGCGCGGCCGGGGGGATGAGGACGTAGCTGCCGCGGCAGTGCCAGCGCAGGCCCGGGTGTTCGTCCATCGTCTCGGGGTGGCAGTCCAGTTCGCAGGGCCACCACTCGTCCTCGTCCTCGGGGGTTCCGCGCGTCGCGGTGAAGAAGAGCATCCGGGCCTGGTCGCCCGTTCCGCCCGATTCGGCGACCGGGCCGACCTCGACGCCGGCCGCCAGGAGGCGGTCCAGCGCGCTCGCCCCGGCTTCGAGGGGGACGTCCAGTACGTCGTGGACCATGCCCGTCGCGGTGATGAAGTTCGCCTGCGGCTGGTTGCGTGCCCAGCGTTCGATCTGTGCGCGGTCGGTCGTCGACTGCGTCTGCCAGGCGAAGGAGAGGGGGTGGCGTGCGGGGGTGGGACAGCCGATCCGGTCGCACGAACATCGGTAGCCGGCGGGATGGGCGGCGGGGGCGAGCGGCAGGCCCGCGGCGGCCGCGGACAGCAGAAGGGCCTCGCGTGCGCGCTCGGGATCTTCGGGGGAGGGTTTGGGCCGCCGGCGCAGCCACTGGGAAATCCTGCTCTGCTCGCCGCGTTTGACGCGGCCGGACTCAGACCCCATCTATCCCCTCACCTCACCGTTTCCCCGGCAGACCCTCACATGGTCCCACCATCCTGGGGTCCGGGTGACCGCTCTCCCCCACCGGGGGGTGGGGGACAGGTGCACGGAGAGCGCACAACAGCAGGCGGAATACCGTCACATACCCGTGAAATTCGGCCAATTGTCCCCGGCCGGCCACCGCCCCGTCAGCCCTCGGTGACCTTCGACACCCCGGTCACCGCGCCACCCCGCCCAGTACCCGGTCCACCAGCCCGTCCGCGAACGCGTGCGTCAGCGGTCCCGTCCGCATCAGCCAGCGGTACGTCAGCGGGCCCACCAGCATCTCCACCGCCAGGCGCAGGTCCGCGTCCGGCGCGAGCTGTCCGGCCTCCCGGGCCGCCCGCAACCGCGTCTCGTACAGGGCGAGCTGCGGCTCCAGCAGCCGCTCGGTGAAACGGGCGCTCAGCTCGGGGTCGGTCGCCCCGGCGGCGGTCAGGGCGCGCGTGGGGGCCGCGTACTTCTCGTCGTTGAACTGGTCCACCGTCACCCGCAGCACCCGCTTGAGGTCCGCGGCGAGGTCGCCGGTGTCCGGGAAGCCCGTCCAGTCGGCTTCCGCCTCCGCGTCCCCGAAGAGCGCGAGCGAGGCGTCCAGCAGGACCGCCGCCTTCGAGGGCCACCAGCGGTAGATCGTCTGCTTGCCGACGCCCGCGCGGGCGGCGATGGCCTCGATGGTCAGCTTGTTGTAGCCGACCTCCGTGACGAGCGCGAGCGCCGCGTCGAGGATGGCCCGCCGGGAGCGGTCGTTGCGGCGGGCGGGGTCGGGGGCCTTCGCGTCAGGCGATCTGCTGCTCATTCGGACAAATTATCAACGCGCGACGTCTCGTCTTTGTGTCATTCCGTAAACCACCCAATCAGTTCACTGCGCGGTTTCCCTTGAGGAGAGACGATTCTCTCGACATCCCTCGTGAGCCGTGAGGAGCCTTCTTTGCGCAGAGTCGCCACACCCCGGCGCTACTTGATGTGCCCACCCGCACACTTCAAGGTCACGTACTCCATCAACCCGTGGATGGACCCCACGAAACCGGTGGACCTGCCCCTCGCACACGCCCAGTGGGAAGACCTCCGGGACCGCTACCGCTCGCTCGGCCACACCGTCGAGACGCTCGTACCGGACCCCGAGCTGCCCGACATGGTCTTCGCCGCCAACGGCGCCCTCGTCGTCGACGGCCGGGTGCTCGGCGCCCGGTTCGCCTACCCGGAGCGCACCGCCGAAGCCGAGATCCACCTCGACTGGTTCCGGTCCCACGGCTTCGAGCACGTCCACGAGCCGTCCCACGTCAACGAGGGCGAGGGCGATTTCGCCGTCACCGCCACCTACATCCTGGCCGGCCGGGGCTTCCGCTCCAGCCCGCTCTCGCACGACGAGGCCCAGGAGTTCTTCGGCCGCCCGGTCATCGGCCTCGACCTGGTGGACCCGCGCTACTACCACCTGGACACCGCGCTGTGCGTGCTCGACGGCGACGAGGTCATGTACTACCCGCCCGCGTTCTCTCCCGGCAGCCGGGCCGTACTGGAGCGACTGTTCCCGGACGCGCTGATCGCCGGCGACGAGGACGCGGCGGCCCTCGGCCTCAACGCGGTCTCGGACGGCCGCAACGTGCTGCTCCCGCAGGCGGCGGCCGGACTGTTCCAGCCCCTGCGGGAGCGGGGCTTCGAGCCCGTCCCGATGGACCTGGGCGAGCTGCTCAAGGGCGGCGGCAGCGTGAAGTGCTGCACCCAGGAGCTGCGGATGTAGCGCCCGCCGCGCGCCGCGGCCGCGCGGCTACGAGGTGGCCGGCGGCCACTCCTGCCCCCAGTCGGCGTCCCGCGCCGCCTTGTAGAGGTCACCGTGGCGCTTGGTCACGTTGACCCGGGTCAGGCCCTCGCCCTCGGGACCGCACAGTTCCAGCAGGACGAGCCCCTTCCGGATCTGCGGCCTCCGCGTGATCCGGGACGGGGCCGGCTCCACCGGGAAGCGGGTCGCGGCCACGTAGCTGAACTTCTCGTCCTCGTACGGGAGGGAGCCGCCCTTGACCTTGCGGTGCAGGGAGGACCGGCTGACCCGCGCCGAGAAGTGGCACCAGTCCTGGCCGACCTCGATCGGGCAGGTGCCGTCGTGCGGGCAGGGGGCCGCGACCTTCAGCCCCGCCTCGATCAGCTGGTCGCGGGCCTCGCGGATGCGCAGGTACCCCTCGGGCGTGCCCGGCTCGATCAGCACCACGGCCTGCCCGGCGCGGGCCGCCTCGGCGACCACGGCCCGGCGGGCCTCCGGCGTCAGCTCGCCGAGTACGTACGACACCGTCACGAGGTCCGTCTCGGGGAGCGCCAGCCCGGACCCGATGACGGCCCGGCGCCACTCGGCGGCGCGCAGCACCGGCGAACCGGAGGAGGCCGCGAGCTCCTTGCCGAGGGCCAGCGCCGGCTCCGCCCAGTCCAGGACCGCGGTGTCGCGCGGGCCGTCCCAGGTGGCGTCCACCGCCCAGGCCGCCGCGCCCGTGCCGCCGCCCACGTCCACGTGGGAGCCCGGGGACCACTGCGGGGCGGCCTCGGCGAGGGCGTCCAGGGCGGACCGTACGGCCTCGAAGGTGGCCGGCATCCGGTACGCCGCGTACGCCGCCACGTCGGAGCGGTCGCGCAGGATGGGCGCGTCGGTCGGGGTCCGGCCGCGGTAGTTGGCGATCAGCCGGTCGACGGCGGCCGTGGCCTGCTTCGGCGGGATCCCGTCGAGCAGCCCGCCCAGCGCGGACCGCAGCGTTTCGGCGGTGGTGGGCACGGAGGCGGAGGCGGAGGCGTTCACCAGCGAAGTTTACGGCGCCCGCGGGGTCCGGGACGCCGCCAGGGGGTGTCGTCGAAGTCCCGTCTGGCCGGCCTCACGGGCGGCCGACGCCACTTCGACGACCCCCTGGGGCGTCCCGGAAGCCCGGATCAGACGGCGGAGTCCCGGTTCTGCCAGGGCCGGCACATGCCGGCGAAGCAGGCCACCGCCAGCAGCGAGCACACCAGCTGGACCAGGGCCATCGGCACGGCCGTGTGCTCGCCGGCGATCCCGACCAGCGGCGAGGCGATCGCCCCGACCAGGAAGGAGGAGGTGCCCAGCAGGGCCGAGGCCGAGCCGGCCGCGTGCGGGGTGCGCATCAGCGCCAGCGCGTTGGTGTTCGGCAGGACCACGCCCATCGCCGACATCAGCACGAACAGCGCCGCCGCGATCGGGACCAGCCCGACCTCCCCGAACACCCCGGTGGACATCAGCAGCAGCGAGAGCGAGGCCGCCGTGATGACGGTGAGCCCGCCGCCCAGCACCTTGTCCAGGCGGACCCGGCCGACCAGCAGCTTGCCGTTGACCTGCCCGGCGGTGATCAGGCCGACGGAGTTGAGGCCGAACAGCAGGCTGAAGGCCTGCGGCGAGGCCCCGTAGATCTCCTGCACCACGAAGGGCGAGGCCGAGATGTACGAGAACAGCGTGGCGAAGGCGAAGCCGCCGGCGAGCGTGTACCCGGCGAAGACGCGGTCGGCCAGCAGCCCCCGCATGGTCCGCAGCGCGGAGCCCACGCCGCCGGTCTGCCGCTGCTCGGGCGGCAGGGTCTCGCCGAGGCTGCGCCAGACGACGAGGGTGAGCACGGCGCCGACGCCGGTGAGGACGACGAACACCCCGCGCCAGTCGGCGAAGCGCAGGATCTGGCCGCCGATGAGCGGGGCGATGACCGGGGCCACGCCGGAGATCAGCATCAGCGTGGAGAAGAACCGGGCCATCTCGACGCCTTCGTACAGGTCGCGTACGACGGCCCGCGCGATGACGATCGCGGCCGACCCGGCCAGGCCCTGGAGCAGCCGGAAGCCGATCAGCAGTTCGGCGGTCGGCGCGAGGGCGCAGATCGCGGTGGCGAGGACGTAGACGACCATGCCCATCAGCAGGGGCCTGCGGCGGCCCCACTTGTCGCTCATCGGGCCGATGACGAGCTGGCCCAGCGCCATGCCGGCGAGGCAGGCGGTGAGGGTGAGCTGGATCGTGGCGGCCGGGCTGTGCAGGGCGCCGGTGACCTGAGGCAGGGCCGGCAGGTACATGTCCATGGACAGCGGGGGGAGGGCACTGAGCCCGCCGAGTATGAAAGTGACGAGCAGTCCGGTACGGCGGGCAGCCGTGAGCGGGGCGGAAGCGGCCCCCGCCGGCGTGGAAGCGGTCTGCGGTGCGGAAGCGGTCTGCGGTGCGGAGGGCGTTTCGGGCGGCGGCTCGTGCGAGGGGGCCGTCGCGGGGCCTCTCTCCGACATGCGGAACTCCAGTCTTTTCGTCGTCTTTTCACACCCCCGACCGACCCATGCTCTCAGCTATCGGAACGTCCGTGGACCGATGCGACATGTGACGTACCCTGCGGCCCCATGAGCGCAAGTGGGAAGAAGATCGCCGTCGTGACCGGTGCGGGCTCCGGCATCGGCCGCTCCGTCGCCCTGACCCTGGCCGCCGCCGGCTGGTCGGTGGCCGTGGCCGGCCGCCGGACCGAACCGCTGGAGGAGACGGCGAAGGCGGCCGGGCCCGGGGCGGACGTGCTGTGCGTACGGGCGGACGTGAGCGATCCGGACGACGTGGCCGCGCTGTTCGCCGCGGTACGGGAGCGGTACGGGCGCCTCGACCTCCTCTTCAACAACGCCGGGACCTTCGGCCCGGGCGGGGTCCCGCTGGAGGACCTCGCGTACGAGGCCTGGCGCCAGGTGGTGGACGTCAACCTGACCGGGGCCTTCCTGTGCGCGCAGGCCGCCTTCCGGCAGATGAAGGCGCAGGACCCGCGGGGCGGCCGGATCATCAACAACGGCTCGATCTCCGCGCACGTGCCGCGGCCGAACTCGATCGCCTACACCGCGACCAAGCACGCGATGACGGGCCTGACGAAGTCGCTCTCGCTGGACGGGCGCCCGCACCGGATCGCCTGCGGGCAGATCGACATCGGCAACGCGGCCACCGAGATGACCGAGCGGATGCAGACCGGGATCCTCCAGGCGAACGGGCAGCTGGCGGTGGAGCCGGTGATGGACGCGGCGGACGTGGCGCGCACGGTGCTGCACATGGCGGAGCTGCCGCTGGAGGCGAACGTGCAGTTCGCGACGGTGATGGCGACGACGATGCCGTACATCGGGCGCGGCTGATCCCCCGGCCGGGATCGGACGGGAATGCGGGCGTGGGACCGGGAGTTGGGGTGATCATGACTGACGTACTGCGTTACACCGCCTTCTCGGAGGACCCGGCCGGAGGCAACCCCGCCGGGGTCGTGCTCGACGCGAGCGGCCTGGACGACGCCCGGATGCTGGAGATCGCGGCCGGCCTGGGCTACAGCGAGACCGCCTTCCTCACCGCGCCGCCGCAGGGCCTCGGCGGGGAGCCGGGCCGGGCCTTCACGCTGCGGTTCTTCAGCCCCAAGGCGGAGGTGTCCTTCTGCGGGCACGCCACCGTGGCCGCCTCCGTGGCGCTGGCGGAGCGGATCGGTCCGGGCGAGCTGGTGTTCGCGACCCCGGCCGGTAGGGTGCCCGTCTCGGTCACCGCATCCGACGGGGGCCTGCGGGCCGTGCTGACCAGCGTCGAGCCGTACGTCGAGGACGTCGCCCCGGCCGACCTCGCCGAGGCACTGGCCGCCCTGGACTGGCCGGAGGCCGATCTGGACCCGGGCATCCCGCCCCGGATCGCCTACGCCGGAGCCCGCCACCTGGTGCTCGGCGCAGCCACCCGGGCCCGGCTCGCGGACCTCGCGTACGACTTCCCCCGGCTGGAGGCGCTGATGCGGCGCCTGGAGCTGACCACGGTCCAGCTGGTGCACCGGACGGGCCCGGCGCTGTTCGACGTACGGGACCCCTTCCCGGTCGGCGGCGTCGTAGAGGACCCCGCGACCGGAGCCGCCGCGGCCGCCTTCGGCGCGTACGCGCGCGAGCTCGGCCTGGCCGCGGAGGACGCCGTGCTCACCCTCCACCAGGGCCAGGACATGGGCCGCCCCGGAGTCCTGACGGTGGAACTGCGCCCGGGCGACGCCCGGATCCGGGTGGGCGGCAACGCGGTCCGCATCGGGTGAGGGTGCTGACGTACGCGGAGGCCGAGCTGCCGCCGCGGCTCGCGGAGCAGGTCGCGGACCTGGAGGCGCAGGCCTGGCCCGGGTCCCGCGCCGGGCACGACCCGGACCTCGCGCCCGAGGTGATGCTGCTGTGCGACGACGAGGGGACCGTGGTCGCCTCGCTGGCGCTGCTGCACAAGCCGCTCCGGCACGGCGGGCGGACGTACCGGGCCGCGGGGCTGAGCGCCGTGGTGACCCGGGACGCCGCGCGGGGGCGCGGGTACGGCGGGCGGCTGGTGGCGGCGGCCCGCACGGCGCTGGCCGCCGACCCGGCCGTGGACCTCGTCCTGTTCAGCTGCGACCGGCCGCTCGTCCCCTTCTACGAGGCGGCCGGCTTCACCCGGCTGCCCGGGACCGTGCTGGTCGGCGGAACGCCCGAGCAGCCGCTGGCCACGGACGCACCCGGGTTCGACAAGGAGGTCCTGGCCGACTTCCCCGGCGCGGACGGCGATGCCGCCGCGTTCTCCGGTGCGCGGATCGCCCTGTACCCGGGGCTCGTCGACCGGTTGTGGTGACCCGGACGTGCGGAAGGGGCCCGGATCGTCTCGATCCGGGCCCCTTCCCCCTGTCTTACGAGCCGCTCTCGGTCCGCGCGGGCGCGGCCGGCGCCGGGACCGCCGTACGGGCGAAGACCCCGAAGAACAGCAGCAGCGTCGGGACCAGGTAGGCCACCCACACCCCGACCTGGAGCCAGGTCGGGTCCGGCTGGAAGTTGAACGTGCCCTTCAGCAGGGTCCCGTACCAGCTGTCCGGCGGGACGGTCGTGCTGACGTCGAAGGCCTTGTTCATCAGGCCCGGCAGGAACTCGGCCTCCTGGAGGTCGTGCACCCCGTAGGCGAGCACGCCCGCGGCGACCACGACCAGCATCCCGCCGGTCCAGGTGAAGAACTTGGACAGGTTGATCTTCAGTGCGCCGCGGTAGAACAGCCAGCCCAGCAGGATCGACGAGCCGATGCCGAGCAGTACGCCCACCAGCGGGCCAGCGCCGTCGCCGGCCGCGTGCACCGAGCGCCACACGAACAGCGAGGTCTCCAGGCCCTCCCGGCCGACGGCCAGGAACGCCGTCGTCACCAGGGCGCCCGTGCCCATCGCGAGGGCCGCGTCGAGCTTGTCCTGCAGTTCGGCCTTCATGTGCCGCGCGGTGCGCTTCATCCAGAAGACCATCCACGTCACCAGGCCCACCGAGACGATCGACAGGCTGCCGCCGATCGCCTCCTGCGCCTGGAACGTCAGCTCCGAGGTGCCGAATTCGAGCCCCGCGCCGAAGGCCAGGCTGAGCGCGGCCGCGAGGCCGACGCCGAGCCACAGCGGTCCCAGCTTGTTCTTGTTCCCGGTCTTCACCAGGTACGCGATGAGGATGCAGACGACCAGACTGGCCTCCAGCCCCTCGCGCAGGCCGATCAGATAGTTGCTGAACACGTAGGTTCCTTTCGGGTCCGCGGAACTACGCGAACAGCGCCCGGCCCCACCAGTCGTCCTTGTCGCGGACGCCCGGCGGGACGGCGAAGAGGGCCGAGCTCACGTGCTGGATGTACTCGTTGAGCCCGTCGTTCTTGGACAGGTTGCGCTGGATCGGGATGAAGCCCTTGCGGACGTCCCGCTGGTAGGCCAGGAAGAACAGGCCCGCGTCGAGCCGGCCCAGACCGTCCGAACCGTCGGTGAAGGAATAGCCGCGGCGCAGGATCGTGGCACCGCTGTTGGTGTCCGGGTGCGCGAGGCGGACGTGCGCCTCCGGCTTCATCGCCTTCAGGAACGGCTCGTCGCGCTCCTTCGACTTCCCGACCGGGGCGCCCTCGGCCTTGTCGCGGCCGAAGATGTCCTCCTGCTCCTGGAGCGGAGTGCGGTCCCAGGTCTCGATGTGCATGCGGATCCGGCGGGCGACCAGGTACGAGCCGCCGGCCATCCACGCCGAGCCGTCCTTGGCCTCGTCCCCGACCCAGACGTGCTTGTCGAGGGCGGCGGTGTCGGTGCCGGCGACGTTCCGGGTGCCGTCCTTGAAGCCCATCATGTTGCGCGGGGTCTGCTCGTCCGGGGTGGTGGACGAGGTCTTGCCGAAGCCGAGCTGCGACCAGCGCACCGCCGTCTTGCCGAAGCCGATCCGGGCGAGCTGGCGGATCGCGTGCACCGCGACCTGCGGGTCGTCCGCGCAGGCCTGCACGCAGAGGTCGCCGCCGCTCTTGGCGGGGTCGAGGTTGTCGCCGGGGAATTGCTCCAGGTCGACCAGGGCCTCGGGGCGCCTGCCCTCCAGGCCGAACCGGTCCTTGGCGAAGAGCGAGGCGCCGAAGCCGATGGTCAGCGTCAGCCGGGACGGCTTGAGGCCGAGGGCCTCGCCGGTGTCGTCCGGCGGGGCCTCGGGGAGTCCGCCGACGGCGCCCTCGCCGACGGGGAGTCCGGCGGTCATCCGCTCGGCGGCCCGCGTCCAGTCCTTGAGGAGCTGGACGAGCTCGGCGCGGTCCTTCGTCTTCACGTCGAACGCGGCGAAGTGCAGCCGGTCCTGGACGGCGGAGGCGATGCCGGCCTGGTGCGCGCCGTGGAAGGGCACGGAGGAGCCGCTGAGCGCGGCCGGCACCGGGTCGTCGCTCCCGGTCAGCGCGGCGACGGTGCCGCCGGCCGCGGCGGCGCCGAGCGCGAGCCCGGCACCGCCCCAGCCGAGCACGGACCGGCGCGACGGCCCGCCGGCGCCGTCGCTGCCGGCGGCGGACGCGGCGGCTTCGCCGGACGTGGCGGACTCGGCGGCCGAGTCGGTGGTGCTGGTGTCCTCAGACATGTCCGTACCCCTGATACGCGTTACTTGGCGACGGCTGCGGCGAGCTTCGACAGCGGCTCCCCGAGCGCGCTGACGGCGTCCGAGAGCTCCTTGCGCTGCTCCTGGGCGACCGTGTCGTACGCCGTGAAGTCGTAGCCGTTCTTGTCGGCGCGGTACTTGTCGAGCAGCGTGTTCATCGCGGCGAACTGCTTGTCCAGCTCCGCGGACAGGGCCGGGTCGTTCTTCGCGGCGACCGGCTTGAGCAGCTCGTACGCCTTCTGGGCGCCCTCGACGTTGGCCTTGAAGTCGACCAGGTCGGTGTGGCTGTAGCGCTCTTCCTCACCGGTGACCTTGCCGCTGGCGACCTCGTCCAGCAGCTCCTTGGCACCGTTGGCCATCGAGGTGGGGGTGATCTCCGCCTGGCCGACCTTCTTCTGCCAGTCGGTGAGGTCGGTCATCAGCTGGTCGGCGAGCTTCTTCTCGTCGTCGCCGATCTTCTTGTCGGCGAACAGGGACTTCTCCAGGCGGTGCCAGCCGGTCCAGTCCTTCGCCGGGTCCTGGCCGGCCTCCAGGCCGTCCTCGCGGACGTCGACCTTCGGGTCGATGTCGCCGAAGGACTCGGCGACCGGCTCGGTGCGCTCCCAGCCGATGCGGGAGGCGGCGTACGCCTTCTTGGCGGCCTCCAGGTCGCCGGCCTTGACCGCGTCCGCGAAGGCCTGCGCCTTGGGGAGGGTCTCGTCGGCCTGCGCCTGCACGTACTTGCGGTACTCGGCGACCGCGGCGTCCAGCTCGGGGCTGCGCTTCTCGGCGGCGCCGCCGCCCGTGGCCTTGACCTTCTGGCGGATGCCGTCGCCCTTCATGCCGGGCTTGCAGGCGATCTCGTAGTCGCCGGCCTTGATCTCCGCGGTGATGGAGGCCTTGGTGCCGGGGCCGATGTTCTCGCGCTCGGCGACGATGCGGTCGTCCGGGAAGAGGACGTAGACCTCGGTGACCTTGGAGCCCTTGTTCTCGACCTCGAGGGTGACCTTGCCGGCCGGGAACTCGGTCTTGGAGACCTCGCACGCGCTGTCGGAGGCGGCGATCTTGACGGCCCCGTCGCCGCTGCCGCTCTTCTCGGCGCAGCCGGTGACGGCGGTGAGCGCGGTCACGGCGGCGACCGCGGTGAGGACGGTGAGGCGGGCGGGACGCATGCGGGCTCCTGGCTGTCTGGCGTTCGGCAGACGGCCGCCCCGATCAGGAGGGACGGCCGGTGAGGCGGACCTAACTTAACCGAGGCTTACCTGACCCATACCCGTACGTCCAGTGATTCAGCCCACACGACGGGCCGCCGGACACGGGGCCGTCACGAGGCCTCCAGGGCCAACCCATGAGAGGGTCAAGCGGAGGTAAAACCGGCTTGGTCGTCCCGTACGGGGACCACGAGCGGAACCCCGGTCCGCGGATGGGGCAGCACTTCCACCGGTTGTCGGTAGACCCGGCTGAGCAGACCGTCCTCGAACACCTCGGCCGGCGGTCCGTCCACCGCGATCCGCCCGTCGTGCAGTACGGCGGCCCGGTCGGCGTACGCGGCGGCCAGCCCCAGGTCGTGCAGGACGACCACCACCGCGTCCCCGGCCGCGGCCCGCTCCCGGCAGATCCGCAGCACCAGCTCCTGGTGGCGCAGGTCCAGGGCCGCGGTGGGTTCGTCGAGCAGCAGCAGCGGGGCCTGCTGGGCCAGTACGCGGGCCAGCGCGACCCGGGCCCGTTCGCCGCCGGAGAGCGCCGAGAAGGGGCGGGCGGCGAAGCCGGCCAGCTCCGTGGCGGCCATGGCCGCGGCCACCGCCTCCTCGTCGGAGTCGGCGAACGGGGTGCCGGCCCAGGGGGCGCGGCCCATCCGTACGACGTCCCCGACCGGGAACGGGAAGGACATCTCGGCCGACTGGGGGAGCACGGACCGGCGCAGGGCCAGATCCGCAGCCGCCCAGTCGCCCACCGGGCGCCCGTCGATCCGTACGAGCCCCTCGGCCGCGGGCAGATCGGCCGAGAGGGCGGCCAGCAGCGTGGACTTGCCGGCGCCGTTCGGGCCGACCAGGGCCAGCACCTCGCCGGCCCGGGCGGTCAGGTCGATCCCGGCCAGCACCTCGCGCTCGCCGAGCCGCACGCGCAGGCCGACGGCTTCGGCGAAGGCGGCGCCGGGGGCCGGCCGGGCGGGGACGCAGCGCCGGCCGCGCCGCGGGAACGGGATGCTCACGCCCAGCCTCCCTGCTTGCGGCGGGTGCGGCGCAGCAGCCAGAAGAAGAAGGGGCTGCCGATCAGCGCGGTCAGCACCCCGAGCGGCAGCTCGGCGGGCCGGGCGATGGTCCGGGCGGCCAGATCGCCCGCGAGCAGGACCACGGCCCCGGCCAGCGCGCTGCCCGGGACCAGGAAGCGGTGGCCGGGGCCGTTCGCCATGCGCAGCAGGTGCGGGACGAGCAGCCCGACGAAGGTGATGATGCCGGCCACGGCGACGGCGGCCGCGGTGAGCAGCGCGACGACGAGGATGAGCGCGAGGCGCAGCCGCTCCACGTCCACGCCGAGGTGGCGGGCGGGGCGCTCGCCGAGGGAGAGCAGGTCCAGCTTGCGGGAGTGGAAGGGGGCGATCAGCAGACCGGCGAGCGCGCAGGGCAGGACGGCGAGCACCTTGGGCCAGGTGGCCTGGGCGAGGGAGCCGAGCTGCCAGAAGGTGATCTGGTTGACCTGGCCGCTGTCCGCGAAGAAGACGAACAGGCCGATCAGGGCGCCGGCGAAGGCGTTGACGGCGATGCCGGTGAGGATCAGGGTGACGACCTCGGTCCTGCCGCCGTTGCGGGAGAGGAGGTAGACGGAGCCGACGGTGACCAGCCCGGAGACGAATGCGCAGGCGGTGATCGTCCAGTTGCCGAAGAAGCTGAGCCCGAGCCCGATGGCGGCCACCGCGCCGACGGCGGCGCCCGCGGAGATCCCGATGACTCCGGGCTCCGCGAGCGGGTTCCCGAACACCCCCTGCATCAGGGCCCCCGCGCAGCCCAGGCTGGCGCCGACGAGCAGCGCGAGCACGACCCGGGGGAGCCGTACGTTCCACAGCACGCTCTCGCCGACCCGGTCGAGGGCGGCCCCGCCGAGCCCGAGGCGGTGCTGCACCGAGCCGAGGACGTCGCCGACGGGTATCCCGTAGGCCCCGACCCCGGCGGAGACCAGGGCCAGCCCGGCGAGGACGACGACGAGCCCCACGGCCAGCAGGGAGCCCGTCCGGGCCCCGGGTGCTGCGTCCTGCGACGGCGCGTCCGGCCCCGTCGGTGTTCCGGGCGCGGGCGTTCGGGGGCCGGCCCCCGGCAAGGTGGCCGCGCCCGTGTTCTGTTCCGTCACGTCACGCGTTCTTTCCGTACAGCTGGGAGATCAGCGAGCTCAGCACCTGGTCGGTGCGCGGGCCGTAGTTCAGCAGGACCCCGTCGTCGACGGTGACGACCCGCCGGTCCATCCCCGCCGGGGTCTGGGCCACGCCCGGGATCTTCACCAGGCCGTCCGTACCGCCCACGGACTCCAGCCCCTTGGACATGACCAGGATCGCGTCCGGCGCGGCGGCCGCCAGCGCCTCGCTCGTGATCGGGGTGAAGTCCTTGCCGAGCCCCGACTCCTTGCCCGTGTCCACCGCGCCGGCCGCTTCGAGCAGCGAGGCCGCGCCCGAGTCGGAGCCGCCCAGCAGGTACACGGACGCGGTGCCGCGCAGGTACAGGAAGGCCACCCGCGGCTTCTTCCCGGAGGCCGCGGAGGCGGGGATGCCCTTGCGGGCGGCGGCGATCCGCTCGGCCGTGCGCTCGTTCAGCCGCGCCCCGGCGTCCTTGACGCCCAGCGCGGCGGCGACCGCCTCGATCCGTTTCGGCACGTCCTCCAGCGACTTGGCCGGGTCCACCACCAGCAGCGGGATGCCCGCGTCGCGGATCTGGCGGACGGCCTCGGCCGGTCCGGAGGTGGTCTCGGCCAGCACCAGCGTCGGGCGCAGCGACAGCACGCTCTCCGCAGAGACGTCATGGCCCCGGGTCACCACCGGCAGCTGCGCGGCCTGTTCGAAGGTGGCCGTGATGTCGCGGGCGATGACCTGCGGGCCGAGGCCCAGCGTCTGGACGATCTCGTTCAGGCTGCCGCTCAGCGGGACGATCCGGTCCGCGGACGTGACGGTCACCCGGCGGCCGTCCGCCGACGCCGCGGTGACCGGGAGGGCGGGCAGCGGCGCCGGGGCGAGCGGCTCCACCCGGTCCGGCGCGGCGGCCGGGCGGGCGGCGGTGCCGGGCCCGGCACCGGTGGCGGACGTGCCTGCGCATCCCGTCAGGGCGGCCACGGCCACTGCGGTGAAGGTGACCGCAAGGGCAAGGGCGCGGCGGGGGAAGCGGGTTGACGCGGCGGGCGTAGGCACGAAGGCACCGTCCTGATCGTCCGGCTGGGGTGTTGAGGTTCCGGGGAACCGGGGGTTCCTCTCTGACTGGAGGTAGCTTAGGTTAGCCTAACCTTATTAATCAGCCCTGGGAGGGGACAACCATGCCTGCAAGACCCGCCCGCGCGTCGGCAGTCGCCCTGTTGGCAACCCTGGCGGCCTTGCTGGGCGCCCTGCTCCCAGCCACGGCCGCTCATGCGGCCGGCCGCACCGTACAAGGGGGCCGGCTGGATTGGGGCATCAAATCGTCTTTCCAGAGTTATGTCACCGGTCCCGTCGCGAAAGGTGCTTTCAAGCTGAAGAACGGAGCCGCCACGGTCGGCGGCAGCCTGTTCCGCTTCCACTCGGCCACCGGCTCCTACGATCCGGACTCCGGCGTTTTCGAGGCGGCCTTCAGCGGCGGCGTCAGCTTCCAGGGCCACCGGAAGCCGGACGGCACGTACGAGCTGGACCTGACGGTCAGCCGCCCCACCGTCAAGATCAGCGGCGGCCGCGGCACCCTCTACGCGGACGTCTCCGGCAAGGCCAAGGACACCGGCGCGGTCACCACCCAGACCCAGGTGCCCTTCGCCACCCTCGGCCTCGGCGGGGTCGACATGAAGGGCGGCGGCAGTCCCGTCGCCCTGACCAACATCCCGGCCACCCTCACCGACCAGGGCGCCAAGGCCTTCGCCGGCTACTACTCGGCGGGCGCGCAGCTCGACCCCGTCTCGCTCTCCGCCGACGTCCTGGCCCCGGCCGCCGAGCCCTCGTCGTCCGTGCCGTCCGCGAGCACCCCGGCGCAGCCCTCGCAGGACCCGCAGGTCCCCCAGGGGGCGTTCGCCGACGCCGCCGTCGACTGGGGCGTGCGGCGTACGTTCCGCGAGTACGTCACCGGTTCCGTCGGCCAGGGCAAGTGGACCCTTTCCGAGGGGGCCCAGGACGGCGGCGCCCTGTTCCGCTTCCCGCAGGGCAAGGGCGCGTACGACGGCCGGAAGGGCACCCTTGACGCCGCCTTCGCGGGCACGGTCCACTTCACCGGCGCCCATCTGGACCTGAAGCTCGGCAAGCTGAGCGTCAAGGTGGAGAACGGCAAGGGCGTCCTGTCCGCCGACGTCACCACGGGCTCCGAGACGAAGAGCGCGGTCGCGCTCGTCGAGTTCGACGCCAAGGGGCTGAAGACCGAGGGCGCGCTCGCCACCCTCACCGAAGCCCCCGCCACCCTCACCGAGGGCGGCTCGCAGGCCTTCGGATCCACGGACATTTCTTCTCTGTACGCGGCCGGCACCGAGATGGACCCCGTCTCGCTCTCCATCGCGCTCGACGCCACCGCGAAGCTGCCGGCCCTGCCCGACCTGGGCTCGACGGCCCCGCCCGGCGCGCCGTCGCCGTCCGCCTCCTCGCCCGCGCCGGCCGCGAAGGCCGAGGAGTCCTCGCACACCGGGCTGTACGCCGCCTTCGGCGTGGCCGTCCTGGTCCTGGCCGCGGGCGCCGTCTTCCTCGTCCTGCGCCGCAAGCGCGCCGCGGATGCCGCGGATGCCACCGACGCGCCGATGCCGCAGCCCTGACCCCCTCCCGCACCTCCTCTCCGTCCCCGACCGTCACCCCCGTCGCCTTTCAGGAGGCCCTCGTCATGTCGTCGTCCCACCGCCGTTCGCTCGCCCTCGCGGCTGCCGTCGCCACCGCAGCCGCGCTCGGCGCCACCGCCTTCGTCCTGCCCGCCACGGCGGTGGGCGGCGGGCAGGCCTCCGCGGCCGTCGCCTCCGCGCCGATGCCGATCGTGAACGGCACCCTCGACTGGGGAGTCCTGGCGAGCTACCGCTCGTACGTCCTGAACATCGCGAAGGGCACGATCACCCCGGCGGACGGGGCCACCCTGAACGCCGACGGCACCTTCCGCTTCAGCTCGGCGACCGGCCAGTACGACAAGGACGGCGGGCACATCGTGACCGCCGCCTTCAAGGGGAGCGTCACCTTCGACGCACCCGCGCACGGCTTCAAGCTGACCCTCGCCAACGTCCGCTTCGACACGGGCACGAAGAAGCTGACCGCCGACGTCACCAAGAACGGCACCCTCACGCCGGCCGTCCCCATGGCCGACGTGGCCTTCGGCGGGCAGTCCATGGAGAAGCTCGGCACCACCCTCACCAAGGAGGCGGCGGCGCAGCTGGGTTCGGACAAGTACGTCGGCCTGGCCGGCGACCCGCTCACGGCCGCCCTGGAGTTCGGGCAGCCGTCCCCCTCCCCCTCCCCGTCCCAGTCCGTGAGCCCGTCGCCGTCGGCCTCCGCCTCCCCATCCCCGTCGGGCTCGTCGAGCCCGTCGAACTCCGCGAGCCCCTCCCAGGGCGCGAGCTCCCCCGCCGCCGACGGCCCGCAGCAGCTCCTCGGCGGCCGGCTCACCTGGGGCGTGAAGGAAGGTTTCCGCTCGTACGTGGTGAAGGGCGGCGGCTCGGTCACCCCGGCCGACGGGGCCGTCGCGAGCGGCGACACCTTCGCCTTCGCCCTCGGCAAGGGCGAGCTCGACGTCAAGAAGCAGAAGCTGAGCGCCACCTTCGCGGGCAACCTGCGCTTCCAGCGGGCCGACCACGGCGTCGACATGACCTTCGCGAACGTCCGCATCAACGCCGAGGGCAAGAAGGGCACCCTCGTCCTGGACGTCAAGTCGCCCACCGCCACCAAGGTGAACGTGCCCTTCGCCACGCTCGACCTGTCGAAGGCCGAGTACCGGACCTCGGGCGGCCTGCTCACCCTGAACGCCGTCCCGGCCGCCTTCACCGCCGAGGGCGCGGCCGCCATCGGCGCCCCGAGCCCGGACTACGCCGAGGGCAAGCCGACCGACCCCGTCACCCTCTCGGTCTCCGTCGACAAGGACGTGGTCGTCCCCACCGCGGCGCCCACCACCGCCCCCACGTCCACCACCGGCGGGACCGGCGGGACGGGTGGCACCGTGGGCGGGGGCGGCAGTGTCGGCGGCAACCTCGCCAGCACCGGCGCCGAAGTCCCGGCCGGAGCCCTGCTCGCCACCTCCGGCGCGGTCGTCGCGGCGGGTGCCGGCGCCGTCTTCCTCGCCCGCAGGCGTCGCGCGGTACGGATCTGAACCGTGTTTCAATTTCCGCGTGAACGATCTCGATGTGCTCAAGGTCTTCTGCGCGGGCGACGGACGGCACGGCAACCTGCTCGGCGTCGTCCGTGACGGCCGGACCTGCCCCGACGACGCGTCGCGGCAGGCGCTGGCCGCCGAACTCGGCTACAGCGAGACGGTGTTCGTCGACGACCCCGAGCGCGGGGTCGTCGACATCCGCACCCCCGGCACGCGGATGTCCTTCGCGGGACATCCGCTGGTCGGGGTCGCCTGGCTGCTGGACATCGAGGAGCTCCAGCCGCCGGCCGGCTCCGTATGGGCGCGTGACGACGGGGAGTTCACGTGGATCACGGCCCTCCCCGAGTGGGTCGAGGGCAAGCGCACCGAGCAGTACGCCAGCCCCGCCGAGGTCGACGCGCTGCCCGCGCCGCCGCCCGGCGAGGGCTGGCTGTACGCCTGGGCCTGGGAGGACGAGACCGCCGGCCGCATCAGGGCCCGCGGCTTCCCGCGCCGCCCCGACGGGGTCATCGCCGAGGACGAGGCCACAGGATCGGCCGCGATCCTGCTGACCGCCGAGCTGAACCGGGCCCTGAACATCACCCAGGGCGCGGGCTCCCAGATCCTCACCGCGCCCGGCCCGGACGGCACCGTCGAGATCGGCGGCCGCGTCCGCTTCGCGAAGCTGCCGCCGCCGCGAACTGAGTAGGTACGCACCCGCGATTGAGTACGTACGCGCTGGGGGCGGGATGCCGTACCGCGGTTCCATGGCCGCATGAACACGCCACCGAGTGCCGTCCGGCCGCCGAATGCCGCGCCGGACGCCCCGCCGCCCGCCCCGCCGCAGCCGTGGCTGCTGGTCCCCGCGCTCTTCACCGCGCTGACGCTGGCGGCCGGCGGCCTGAGCTACGCGACCTCCTACCTGCCGCGCTACCCGCTGTGGTGCTCGTTCCCGTACCTGATCCCGCTGGGCCTGGCAGCCCTCACCTGGCGGCGGCCCCGGACCCCGGCGCAGCGTACGAACCGCATCGTGGCGGGCAGCATCGGCGTCGGACTCGCCCTCGTCTGCGCCAAGGTCATCGACGTCGTGTTCATCTGCGTCGCCCTGGCCTTCTGGCTCATCCACGGCGACTGACCGCGCGGGGTGTGGCGGCGCGGGGTGCGGCGGGCGCGTGGCGGGGCAGCCGCGACACCCCCGGCACCGAGCGGCGGCGGGGGTGTCGTCCGTACGGGGGAGCGTCAGGCGCTCAGCGGGAACTCCGCGCCCAGCTCCCGGAAGACCGCGCCGTTGAAGTCGAAGGCGCGCTTGCACTCGTCGATGATGCGCTGCTTCTCCAGGTCGTCCGCGGCGATCGCGTCCAGCAGCTCGCGGTAGGTCCGCTTGAAGGCGGCGGGGTTGGAGATGTCCGCGAAGACGTAGAACCGCACGCCGTCGCCCTTGCGCGTGAAGCCCCAGGTCCGCTCCGCCTTGTCGCGGATGATCTGGCCGCCCGAGAGGTCGCCCAGGTAGCGGGTGTAGTGGTGGGCGACGTACCCGCCGGGCCAAGTGGCCGCGCACTGCGCCACGCGGTCCGCATAGGCCTCGGTCGCGGGCAGCGCGACCAGCGTCTCGCGCCACGACGGGCCGCGCAGGTGGGCCAGGTCCCGCTCGATCTCGGCCACGCGCATCAGCTCGGGCCGTATGAACGGGCCCGCCACCGGATCGTCCCTCAGGGACTCGGCCGCGTCCTCCAGGGCCCGGTACACGAACCACAGCTGCTCGGTGTAGCGCGCGTACGCGTCCACCCCGAGACGGCCGCCGAGCAGGTCGCTCATGAACGTCGAGGTCTCTGCCTCGGTGTGCTGCTCGTGCGACGCGACACGGATGACCGTAGAGAAGGCGTCCAAGACAATCCTCCGAAGACGGGGCGAGGAACAACGGAGCCCGGCGGGCGTGACGGCACCGCCGCCACGCCCGATCCTCGCGCTTAGGGTTACCTAAGTCAATGTCTTCCCGACGCCTTGTCGGTAAAACTCCCCCGGACGGTTTTTGGGGAGAGCTTTTCCGGTGAGCCGCTACGGAAGGGTGAGGATCTCGGCGCCCGTGTCCGTCACCACCAGTGTGTGCTCGAACTGCGCGGTGCGCTTCCGGTCCTTCGTGACGACGGTCCAGCCGTCCGCCCACATGTCGTACTCGTGCGTGCCCAGGGTCAGCATCGGCTCGATGGTGAAGGTCATCCCGGGCTCGATGACGGTCGTGGCGTGCGGGCTGTCGTAGTGCGGGATGATCAGGCCGGAGTGGAAGGACGAGTTGATGCCGTGCCCGGTGAAGTCCCGGACCACGCCGTAGCCGAAGCGCTTCGCGTACGACTCGATGACCCGGCCGATCACGTTGATCTGGCGGCCCGGCTTGACGGCCTTGACGGCCCGGTTCAGGGCCTCGCGGGTGCGCTCCACCAGCAGCCGCGACTCCTCGTCCACCTCCCCGCACAGGTACGTGGCGTTGTTGTCGCCGTGCACTCCGCCGATGAACGCGGTGACGTCGAGGTTCACGATGTCGCCGTCGCGCAGGACGGTGGAGTCGGGGATGCCGTGGCAGATGACCTCGTTCACCGAGGAGCACAGGGACTTCGGGAAGCCCCGGTAGCCCAGCGTCGACGGGTAGGCGCCGTGGTCGCACATGTACTCGTGCGCGACCCGGTCCAGCTCGTCGGTGGTCACCCCCGGGGCGATCAGCTTGGCGGCCTCTTCCATCGCCTGTGCGGCGATCCGGCCGGCGATGCGCATGGCCTCGATGGTCGCGGCGGACTGCACCTCCGGTCCGGTGTACGGAGTGGGCGCGGGCTTGCCCACGTACTCGGGCCGGCGGATGTTTCCGGGAACGGAACGGGCGGGAGAGAGCTCGCCTGGTACGAGCAGCGACTGGCCAGACATGCAAGCGAGTGTATCCAGCGGGGATGGGGCAGCATGGCGGCAGAGAGTGGTATCGAGAGGAGCCCGAGGACGATGGCCCTGTTCAAGAAGCGCCAGGTGGGCAAACCCGGCGAATGGTACTACTGCCTGGTCCATCACAAGGTAGAGGAAGGCCCGGAGTGCCCGGCGAAGGACCGTTTCGGCCCGTACTCCACGCCGGAGGAGGCGGCCCACGCCATGGAGACCGCGCAGGAGCGCAACCTCGAATGGCAGAACGACCCCAAGTGGAACGACAAGTCCCGCGAAGAGGGCGAGGGTACGAGCGCGCCGTAGGGCCGTAGGGCGGTACGGCTGTAGGGCGGTACGGCTGTAGGGCCACGGCGCCTCCGGGCCTCCGGGCTACCGGGCCTCCGGGCTACCGGGCCTCGCGGCCTACCAGGGGCTGGGCGGCGGCGCGGTCAGCTGGTCGGCCAGCCGCGCCAGCCGGTCCCGCAGCCGCCGCGGCCCGCGCTGCACCGGCAGGCTGTTCTCCCCGGCCGCCGCACTGACCAGGTGCTGCACCGTGTCCAGGTCCAGCTCGCCGGCGCCCTCCCGTACCGACAGGGCGTCGTGCGCGAGCGCGGCGAGATCCGGGTCCCCGCCGTGCAGCGACAGTACGGTCGCCCCCGCGCGCCGGGCGTCGTGCACCCGCTCCAGCAGCTCCGTCCCGGGCTGCTCCGGGGCCACCACCAGCAGCGTGTGCCCGCGCCGGGCCGCCTCCAGCCGGCCCAGCCCCACCGACAGGTGCGCCGGCTGCCCGGGCCGCACCCGGTGCCGTACGAGCGTGGGCGCCAGCTCCGGCAGCCCGGACCAGGCGGCCTCGTCCACCAGGTGCGCCGCAAGATGCCAGGGCTCGTACTGCTCGGTCCCCACCAGCAGCAGGTTCCCGCCGGCCGGCACGACCGAGTGCCGCAGCGATCCGGCGAAGCGGCGCGCGGCGCCGGGCCACTGCGTACCGGCGAGCACCTCGCGCAGCAGCGCGACCCTCACGGCGTCCATATCGGCATCCTGCCGCAGGAAAGGGACCTAGGGGAGCACTTCGCCCCGGTTCGCCCGACGGCGCAGGTTCGCGGCCGTTCGCCTCTCGGGATCACGGCATTACCCTCGCCCCCATGACCTCCACAGACAGCACTCAGAATCCGCCCGCCCAGGCCGCGGCGAAGGCGCCCGCCAAGGACCCGTGGGACCTGCCGGACGTCTCCGGCCTCGTCGTCGGCGTCCTCGGCGGCACCGGTGACCAGGGCCGGGGCCTGGCCTACCGGCTCGCCCGGGCCGGCCAGAAGGTGATCATCGGCTCCCGTGCCGCCGAGCGCGCGCAGAGCGCCGCCGACGAGCTGGGCCTCGGCGTGGAGGGCGCGGACAACGCCGAGTGCGCGCGCCGCAGCGACATCGTGATCATCGCCGTGCCGTGGGAGGGCCACGCCAAGACCCTCGAAGCCCTGCGCGAGGACCTCGCGGGCAAGCTCGTGGTGGACTGCGTCAACCCGCTGGGCTTCGACAAGCAGGGCGCGTACGCCCTCCGTGTCGAAGAGGGCAGCGCGGCCCAGCAGGCCGCGGCCCTGCTCCCCGACTCCCGCGTGACGGCGGCCTTCCACCACCTCTCGGCGGTCCTGCTCCAGGACGAGTCGGTCGAGGAGATCGACACCGACGTGATGGTCCTCGGCGAATCCCGCGCCGACACGGACATCGTCCAGGCGCTGGCCGCCCGTATCCCGGGCATGCGCGGGGTCTTCGCGGGCCGTCTGCGCAACGCCCACCAGGTCGAGTCCCTGGTGGCCAACCTCATCTCCACCAACCGCCGCTACAAGGCCCACACCGGCCTGCGCGTCACGGACGTCTGATCCGCCGAGGGGTACCGCTGCGCCCCGACGGGCGCAGCGGCCCCTCGGCCGGTGTCAGGCCCGGCGGTCGGCGCGCGCCTCCAGGGGGCCCAGATGCGCCACGACCCCCTGGTGGAAGCGGTCCACGGCCTCGTCGACGCTGCGGATGAAACCGGACTCCGTATTGCCGCGGGTGTTGCCCATGCCCTTGATCAGCGACAGCCGGAACCCGGTGAGGGCGGCGCCGCCCTTGGGCAGCAGGTCGCCCGGCTCGGGGCGCAGCCGCTCCAGGGTGCCGCGCGGCCCGTTGCCGCCCTCGACGAGGCTCTCCACGTGCAGGTCCGCGGGCGCCTCGGCCAGCAGCCGCACCAGCCGCTTCACCGTGGTCAGCGGGTACGAGCCCTCCGGCGCCGGGACGTCCACGCAGGTGCGGACCTTGCCCGTCCGCAGATCGGCGGTCACCGCGATGACGCTGTTCGTCCCGTCGATGCGCAGCTCCGCCGTGAGCCGCCCGTCCTGGCAGAGCTTCTGCGCCGCGGCCGTGCGGCGCGCCTGGGGATCGCTGCCGCGCCGCACGCGCTGGACCGGGAGCGCCTTCTGCCCGAGCTCTCCGCCCAGGCGCAGGCAGACCTGGCGGATCAGCCGCTCCCAGCTCTCGACGACCTCGACGGCGCGCGCGTCGTCGCAGGCGAGGGTCTCGTCCTCGATCCCCTTGCGTACGGGCACCCAGGCGGCGCCCATGTTCTGGAATCCGTGGCAGCCCGACTGCTCGTGCTGGAGGTACTCCAGCAGCTCCTGGAGCAGCCAGGCGTGCGCGGCGTTGCCCACGCCCTCGTGGCGGATCAGCATCTGGGCCTGGTGGGCCACCTCGGCCCAGGACAGGTGCCAGAGGCTGACCTTGTGCTTGCGCCGGCCGTCGATCTTGACGTCCACCATGGCCGTGCCTTCGAGGGCGACGTCGTTGGAGAGCGTGATCACGGCCTCGTAGCCGCGGCGGGCGGCGATGTCCATGTACTGCTGCACCTGCTCGGGCTTGAGCGGGTTGCCGTTCGTCTTCGTCTCGACCAGGGCCGTCCAGAGCTTCCCGGCGCGCTCCACGCGGATCACGCCGTCCGGGCGGCGCGGGGTGTCGCCGTGGGGGAGGGACACCTCGGTGAAGGTCTGCATGCGGCCCGCGGGGGCGCCGAACGCGGCGGTGAGGCGGCGGCCGAACTCCGGCACTTGCGCCATGACGGACAGCAGCACCGAGGTGGCGCGCACCTCCCGCTCCTTGTCGCTCTTCAGCGTCGGCACGGGGAACAGCCGGGCCGGGCGCCAGGAGTCGTTCTCGGCGAGCGAGCTCTTGGCCACCTTGGGCAGGGTGACCTTCTTCTTGGTCGTACGGGGGCCCCGGCCGCGGGTCTGGGCGGGCACGGCGACGGGCTCGTCTGGGGCCGGGGCCGGCGCCGGGGCCGGGGCCGGGGCGACCGGCTCGGGTTCCGCGCCGGGCGCCTTATCCATGGTGACGGCGTCGGCGGCCCCGCCCGGGCCCTCGGCCTCTTGGGCCTCTTCGGCCTCCTCCGCCTCCTCGCTGACGGCGATGCCGAAATCGGTGGCCAGACCGGCCAGCCCCGTCTCGTAGCCCTGCCCGACCGCGCGGAACTTCCACTCCTCGCCGCGCCGGTACAGCTCACCGAAGATGAACGCGGTCTCCACGCTCGCGTCGTGGATGGAGAACCCGACCAGCGGTTCGCCGGACCGGTCCGCGACCGTCATCCGCAGGTCGTCCAGGTCGCCGAACCGGGCGCCCCCGTACTGGCTGGCCGCCACCACGATCCGCTCCACCCCCGCGGGCACGGCGGTGAGGTCGACGCCGATGCGGTCCTCGTCCCCGCTCCCGGTCGGCGTCTTCCCCAGCAGCTGCACGCTTCCGTCGGCGGCCGCCGGGTTGTTGTAGAAGTAGAAGTCGTTCTCGCTGCGGACCTTGCCGTCCGCGTCGACGAGGAGCACCGAGACGTCGGCGTCGCCGGCCCCCGACACGCTGCTCCAGCTCAGGCTCACCACCACGGCCCCGGCGTCTTCGCTGAGGGCCGTCAGGCTGACGTTCGCGCCCTTTGAGATCTCCTGCATGTCCATCCCCCCAGTCGCCCGGCTTCGGCCGTGGCGGACCGTGCAGGCCGGACTGTCGTTCTTCCGTATCCGGCGAACCGTAGCGGCGTGCCGCGCGGAAGATCGGGAAACGGCGAAAACGGGGCGGAAGCGGAGTGCGGGGCTCGTGGGGCGGCTTTACGGGAGCACTGCGGGGCATGGGGGACACTGGTGGGGTTCGACCCCGTTCCGTGTTGCCGAGGAGCTGTTCCCCATGCCCCGCCTTGCCGTGTTCGCCATCGTCGTCTGCGTGCTGTCCGTGGCCGCGGCCGTGGTCGCCTTCGTGGAGGGCAGCTTCGTGGGGATCGTGTGGGTGCTGCTGGCCGGGCTCACGTCGAACATGGCCTGGTACTACCTGCGCAAGGCGAAGGCGGAGAAGGCCGCGCGCTCCGCGGGATAGGGCCTGCCAGGGCCTACTGCGGGGCCGCGCAGAAGCCGTTCGTGTCCTGCCAGAAGCGGTAGAGGTCGCGGCCGCAGAAGGTCTCCAGGTCGGACACGCCCAGCGTGGACAGCAGGTTGCGCACCGCGTCGAAGAAGAACCCGTTGACCTCCGGGATCCACAGCAGCGCGAACACGGCGATCAGTCCGAACGGCGCCAGCGGCGCCACCTCGCGGCGGATCCGGTACGAGAGCCAGGGCTCGATGATCCCGTAGCCGTCCAGGCCCGGCACCGGCAGGAAGTTCAAGATGGCCGCCGATACCTGGAGCAGCGCGAGGAAGGCGAGCGCGAAGCGGAACGCCATCGGGACCCCGTCGAGGGCGTTCAGCCAGAACGGCGCCGTGCAGACTATCGCGAAGGCCACGTTGGTCAGCGGGCCCGCCGCCGAGATGAGGCTGTGCTTCCAGCGGCCCCGGATCCGGTCGCGCTCGATGTACACCGCGCCGCCGGGCAGGCCCAGTCCGCCCATGATCACGAAGATCACCGGCAGGACGATGCTGAGCAGCGCGTGCGTGTACTTCAGGGGGTTCAGCGTCAGGTAGCCCTTGGCCCCGACCGAGAGGTCGCCGCTGTGCAGGGCCGTGCGGGCGTGCGCGTACTCGTGCAGGCAGAGGGAGACGATCCAGGCCGAGGTGACGAAGAGGAACACGGCGAGCCCGGTGCTCGTCGAGTAACCCGTCCACACGGCCCAACCGGTGACCGCCATGACGGCGAAGATGCCGAGGAATACGGAACTGATCTGCCGCTCGCTGCGGCTGCCCTGATGACCCATGCGGCGAAACCTACCCCGCGCAGGGGGCCAAAAGGAGTACGGGGCCGGGCCCCGGGCCAGCGACAATGGGCCGGTGCGTTACGCGATTCTCGGCACTGCCCAGGCCAGCCGCGACGACGGGAGCCCCGTCGCCGTCGGCGGAGCGCGCCTGCGGGCGCTGCTGACCGCGCTCGCGCTGCGCCCGGGGCGGGCCGTGCCGGTGCACCTGCTGGTGGAGCAGGTGTGGGACGGCGACCGCCCGGCGGATGCGCCGGCCGCGCTCCAGGCGCTGGTGGGCCGGCTGCGCAGGGCGCTGGGGCACGGGGCGGTGCGTTCGGTGGAGGGCGGGTACCTGCTGGTCGCGGCGGGCGAGGACGTCGACCTGTACCGCTTCGAGCGGCTCGCCCGGGCGGGCGCGGCGGCGCAGGACCCGGCCGAGGCGGCCGCCCTGTACGAGGAGGCCCTGGGGCTGTGGCGCGGTCCGGCGCTGGCCGACCTGCCGGACGCGGCGGCCGAGTCCGCCCGCTGGGAGGCCGTACGTCTGGACGCGCGCCGGGGCCGGCTCGCGGCGGCCCTGGCGCTGGGCCAGGCCGAGCGGGCCCTGCCGGAGCTGACCGTCCTGTGCGGGGAGCGCCCGCTGGACGAGCCGCTCCAGGCCCTGCGGATCCGGGCCCTGCGGGACACGGGCCGCCCGGCGGAGGCGCTGGCCGCCTACGAAGCCGTCCGGCAGGACCTGGCCGCCCGCCTGGGCACGGACCCGGGCCCGGCCCTGCGCACCCTCCACGCCCAACTCCTGACCCCGCACCCCGACCCGGCCGCCCCCGGGCAGGGCAGCGCCTCCGGTGGGCATCCGGCGCAGCCGGGGCGGGCCCCGGCCTCCGGACCGGGCGCCCCCGGGCAGTCGGCCTCGGGCTCCGGCTCGGCCGGGTCGCCGGGCGCCGCCCCGGGCTGGCATCCAGAGCAGCCGGGGCAGGGGCAGGACGCGGACGTCCCTCCGGCTTCCGGCGCGCCCGCGCGGCCGGCCTCGGCGGACGGTGGGCCGCAGCCGGCGGTCGGGGTCGGGGTTGCCCGCGCGGGGAATCTGCGGGCGCGGGTGACCAGCTTCGTGGGGCGCGAGGGGGACATCCGGGTCATCGGCGCGGATCTCGGGCGCGCGCGGCTCGTCACCCTGCTCGGGCCCGGCGGAGCCGGCAAGACACGGCTGTCCCAAGAGGCCGCCGAGCACGCCGCCCAGGCCTGGCCCGACGGGGTGTGGTTCGTGGAGCTGGCCCCCGTGGACGACCCCGAGGACGTCGCCGAGGCCGCCCTCACCGCGCTCGGTGCACGCGAGACCAAGCTGCGCGGCGGCGCCGCCGAGGAGCTGCGGGCGCTGACCGACCGCGCCGGGGACCAGCCCCTCGACCGGCTCGCGGAGCACTGCGCCCGGCGGCGGATGCTGCTGATCCTGGACAACTGCGAGCACGTCATCGGCGCCTCCGCCGAGCTCGCCGAGGAGCTCCTCGCCCGCTGTCCCGGCGTCCGGATCCTGGCCACCAGCCGCGAACCCCTCGGTGTGCCGGGAGAGTTCCTGCGCCCGGTGGAGCCGCTGCCCGACCCCGTGGCGCTCCGGCTCCTGGGAGACCGGGGGGCCGCCGCCCGGCCGGGGTTCCGCACCGACGACGACCCCGAGGCCGCTGCCGAGATCTGCCGCCGCCTCGACGGGCTGCCGCTCGCCATCGAGCTGGCCGCGGCCCGGCTGCGGCTGCTCACCCCGCGCCAGATCGCCGACCGGCTCGACGACCGCTTCCGGCTCCTGACCGGCGGCGCCCGTACCCACCTGCCCCGCCAGCAGACCCTGCGCGCCGTCGTCGACTGGTCCTGGGACCTGCTCGACGCGTCCGAACGCGCCGTCCTGCGCCGCCTGTCCGTCTTCGCCGGCGGCTGCGACGTGGCCGCCGCCGAAGCCGTCTGCGCCGACCCCGCCGCCCCCGGCGCCCCCGACGTCCTGGACCTCCTCGGCTCCCTCGTCGACAAGTCCCTCGTCGTCGCCGCCCCCGGCCCCGACGGCGCCGAAATGCGCTACCGGCTGCTGGAGACCGTCGCCGAGTACGCCGCCGAGCGGCTCGGCGAGGCCGCCGGGGACCGCGCCGCCACCGAGCGCCGCCACCTCACGTACTACCGCGAACTCGCCCGCACCACCGAGCCGCTGCTGCGCGGCCGCCGCCAGCGCAAGGCCACCGAGCGGTTCGCCACCGAGTACGAGAACCTCCGTACCGCGCTGCGCCGTGCCATCGCCGCCCGCGACACCGACGAGGTGCTCTGCCTCGTCCACTCCCTCGCCTGGTACTGGTCGATGCACGACCTGCGCACCGAGTCCCGGCACTGGTCCAACGCCGCCGGCGCGCTCATCCCCGACCCCTTCCGCGCGCCCGTCGCCCCCGCAGAGCCGGTGTACGCACAGCTCGTGGACACGCCCCCGCCGTACGCCGGGGAACTGCTCACCGAGGCCTGGCGCGGCATCCGGCTGATCCAGCTCGCCTCCCGCGACCAGACCAACGAGAGCTGGAACGCGCCCGAGATCCGGGACCAGATCGAGCAGGTCGTCGCCGCCTACCGTCCCGGCCTGCCGCAGACCTGCCGGACCCCCGGCGGCCTGTGGATCTACGCCGTGATGATCGCCGGCGACCCCGCCCTGCTCCGGCAGGTCCTCGACGCCACCGTCGACACCGCCCGGGAGCTGGACTACCGCTGGGAGCTGGCCGCCGCCCTCCAGGTACGGGCCAACGTGCTGGCCAACCGGGCCGACTGGTCCGGGGACGCCACCCGCGACGCCGACGAGAGCCACGCCCTCTTCGAGTCGCTGGGCGACGACTGGGGCTGCGCCGAGGCCCTGTCCGCCCGCGCCGAAGCCCGCGAGAAGCGGGGCGAGTACGCGGCGGCGACGCAGGACTTCCGGTCCGCGATCGAGCACGCCGAGCGGCTCGGCGCCCTGTCCCAGGTCACGGTCCTGCGCGTGCGGATGGCCGGGGCCCTCGTCGAGAACGGTGAACTCGTCGAGGCCGAGGAGATCCTCACCGGGATCCTGGAGACCCCGCTCACCTACGGCAACGAGGCCCTGCCGGCCGCCCGGATGTTCCTCGCGGGCGTCTACGGCCGCACCGGCCGCATCACCGAGGCCCGCCGGCAGCTCCGGATGCTGCGCGAGGAGTTCGCGCTCGGCGCCTTCGCCATCTTCGACGGGTTCCTGCTCGGCACGATGGCCTGGCTGGACAACCAGTGCGGCGCGTACGCGGACGCCCTCGCCCACCTCCGGAAGGCCATGGGCACCGCCCGGGACACCCTCGCCCTCATGGTCGCCCCGCAGATGCCCGCCGTGTACCTGCTGACGGCGGCCGTCTCGCACGTCGGCCTCGGCGGCGGGCGGCACGCGTACGACGCCGCGCGGCTGCTCGGCGCCTACCGGGCCCACCTGCCGGCCCAGCACTTCCCGGTCAGCACGGAACGCGAGGACGCGGCCCGCGCCGAGAAGCTGACGCGGGCCGCGCTCGGCGAGGCCGCGTACGCGTCGGCGTACGCCGAAGGCGGCGGCCTCACCCTGGAGGAAGCCACCGCCCTCATCTGACCCGGCCCCCGTGCGGGGTCCGTCCGGGACGCGATCCGGAACGGACCGGCCGGCCCGGATCAGGTCTTCTGGCGGAACTTGCGGACCGCGAGCGGCATGGTGACCGCCGTGATGGCCACCGACCAGATCAGCGTCACCGTCACCGGGTGGGCGACCGCACCGCCGTTGATCAGGCCGCGGGCCGCGTCGGCCAGGTTGGACAGCGGGTTGTAGTCCGTGAAGGTCTGCAGCCAGCCGGGCATGGTCGACGGCGGGGCGAAGATCGAGCTGCCGAACTGCAGGGGCATCAGGACCAGCATCGCCATGCCCTGCACGGCCTGCGCGGTCTTCATGGTGAGACCGAGCAGGATGAAGATCCACATCAGCGAGGCGCCGAAGACCGCCGACAGGCCGATGGACAGCAGCAGGTCGAACACCGAGGTCTTGATCGACAGGCCGAGCATGAAGCCGACGGTGAGCAGGATCGCGATGGCGACCATCATCCGGCCGAGCTCGACGACGATCTTGGCGATGAGGACGGACGAGCGGGCGATCGGCATGGACCGGAACCGGTCCATCACGCCCTTCTTGAAGTCGTCGTTGACGCCGGTGCCGACACCCATGGCGATGTTCATGCCCATCATGGCCATCAGGCCCGGGACGACGTAGTTGACGTACGCCTCCTGCTGGCCCTTGCCGGAAATCGCGCCGCCGAAGACGAACACGAACAGCAGCGTGAAGATGATCGGCATGAACAGGACGTCGAACATCGACTCGGGGTCCTGCTTGATCTGGAGGGCGTTGCGGCGCACCAGGGCGCCGATGTGCCGCAGATTGGCGCGCAGGCCGATCCGGCCCTCGCCGTGGCCGTCCACCGGGGCCGGAGCGGGCGCGGTGGGGGCGGGCTTCGTCGTGGTTACGGTGCTCATGCCGCGACCTCCTCGGTCTTCTCGGTGGGGACGGAGTCCTCGACGGAGGTGGGCCGCTGGCCGGTGATGGCCAGGAACACCTCGTCCAGGCTGGGCAGGTAGGTGCCGAGGTCGGCGATCGCGTACCCGCGGGCGGCCAGCAGGCCGACCACGGCGGTCAGCTGCTCGTCGCTCAGGATCGGGACCAGCAGCACGCCCTCGTCCGGGACGGCCTGCGAACCGGCGACCCCGTCGAGCCCGGCCTCGGCCAGCGAACGGGCCATGCCCGGCAGGTCGGAGGCGGCGACGGGGCGGATCTTCAGGGTCCGGCCGCCGACCCGGGCCTTCAGCTCGTCGACCTTGCCCTTGGCGATGACCTTGCCCTTGTCGATGACCGTCAGCTCGTTCGCGAGCTGCTCGGCCTCCTCCATGTACTGCGTGGTGAGCAGGACGGTGGCCCCCTCGGCGACCATCCGCTGCACCTCGTCCCACACCTCGTTGCGGGTGCGGGGGTCGAGGCCGGTGGTCGGCTCGTCCAGGTAGAGCACGGCCGGGCGGCCGATCATCGAGGCGGCCAGGTCGAGCCGGCGGCGCATGCCGCCGGAGTAGTTCATCGCGGCCTTCTTGGCGGCGTCGGTGAGCGAGAACCGCTCCAGCAGCTCGTCGGCACGGGACCGGGCGTCCTTGCGGGACAGGTCGAGCAGCCGGCCGATCATGTAGAGGTTCTCCCAGCCGGAGAGCTTCTCGTCGACCGAGGCGTACTGGCCGGTGAGGCCTATGGTGCGGCGCAGCTGCCGCGGCTGGCGGACCACGTCGTAGCCGGCGACGGTCGCGGTCCCGGCGTCCGGGACGATCAGGGTGGAGAGGCAGCGTACGAGGGTGGTCTTGCCGGCGCCGTTGGGGCCGAGGACACCGAGGACCGTGCCCTCCCGGACGTCCAGGTCGACCCCGTCCAGGGCCTTCGTGTCGCCGTAGTGCTTGACCAGCCCCCGTACCTCGACGGCGTGCGAGCCGTTCACGGGATTCTTGTCGTTTCGCGTCATGTCCACCATGGGACCATCAGCCACCGACAACGCACCGACAGCCGACCGACAGCCGACCGACAGGAAGGCGACAGGCAGCCGGCCGGAAGGCGGACGGACGCCGACGGCCCGCCGACGAGGCGTCGGCGGGCCGTCGTTACGGGACTACGCGATCAGTGGAAGCTGTGCTCGGCCTGCGGGAACGTTCCGCCGACCACGTCCTCGGCGAAGGCCTTCGCCGCGTCGCCCATGGTCGCGCGCAGGTTCGCGTACTGCTTCACGAACTTCGGCATCTTCCCGCCGGTCAGGCCCATCATGTCGGTCCACACCAGCACCTGCGCGTCGCACTCCGCGCCGGCCCCGATGCCGACCGTCGGGATGTGCAGGGACCGGGTGACCTCGGCGGCCAGCTCGGCCGGGACCAGCTCCAGCACCACCGCGAACGCGCCCGCGTCCTGCGCCGCCTTGGCGTCGCGCAGCAGCTGGTGCGCGGCCTCGTCGCCGCGGCCCTGCACCCGGTAGCCCATGGCGTTCACGGACTGCGGGGTCAGGCCCAGGTGGGACATGACGGGGATGCCGGACTGCACGATCAGCTCGGTCTGGTGCAGCGAGCGCTCGCCGCCCTCCAGCTTCACGGCTCCGACACCGGCCTCCTTCACGAGGCGGGTGGCGCTGCGCAGCGCCTGCACGGCGCCTTCCTGGTACGAGCCGAACGGCAGGTCGCCGACGACCAGGGCCCGGCCGGTGCCGCGTACGACGGCCGCCGACAGCATGGTCATCTCGTCCATCGTCACGGGGACGGTGTTCTCGTAGCCGAGGTGACAGTTGCCCATGGAGTCGCCGACGAGGATGACCGGGATGCCGGCCTCGTCGAAGACGGACGCGGTCATCGCGTCGTAGGCGGTGAGCATGGGCCACTTCTCGCCGCGCTCCTTGGCGAGGGTGAGGTCGCGGACGGTGATCCGCCGGGTGCCCGTGCCTCCGTACAGGGTGGGGGAGGCGGCTTCGCGGGCAGGCGAAACGGCATGCGTCATTGCAACTGCTCCTTGATGTCATCTCGAGGCGCCCTCACGGCGTCCCCGGACTCACCCACCATGGTGGCACCTGCCAGGGCCGTGGCGAAAGTGGTGGGGGGACCCGTACGTCACACTCCTGACGCACGCGAGGGCCACTCCCTGCACCCTCATGGCCCCCTCTTGGACCTCTCATGGTCCCCTCACCGGCGGTTCGGCGCGCGCGGGAGGCAATGTACGCGTTTCGTGACAAGCGGAACCTCGGCCACACGGCCGTTCGTCCTCCCGGACGTACGGCCGGAACAACGGCACGGAAGGCTCCGTCGATCGCCTAGGGTCAAGGTGCGGGGACGGAGCGCGAGCACGGCAGCGAGGGCAGTGGCATGGCACAGGCGTACATGACGGAGACGGGGAACGGCGGCTCGGAGCCCGAGCCCTCCGGATCCCGCCTCCGGCGCCGACTGGCCGGGCTGCGCCGGGACCGGGGCATCTGGCGGCGCGGGATCGTCACCGCTGCCGTGGCCGCCCTGATCTCACTGATCATGATCTTCCACGCCGAGCTGCCGAACGACGTGGGCAACCTCGGCAGCCTCACCGAGACCTTCCTGCCCTGGCTGGGCCTGGCCGTGCCGCTCCTGCTGGCCGCCGCCGTCGTGCGCAAGTCCGCCACCGCGCTGATCGCGATACTGCTGACGGCCGTCGTCTGGGTGAACCTCTTCGGCAGCCTGGTCCTCGACAAGTCCGGATCCGGCGGCAACCTGATGGTCGCCACCCACAACGTCGACGCCGACAACCCCGACCCGCACGGCACCGCCGTCCAGATCGCCAGGTCCGGCGCCGACGTGCTGGCCCTGACCGAGCTCAAGGGCAGCGCCGTCCCCGTCTACGAGCAGGCCCTGGCCGGCGGGTACAAGTACCACTCCGTCGAGGGCACGGTCGGCGTGTGGAGCAAGTACCCGCTGAGCTCCAGCACTCCCGTCGACATCAAGATGGGCTGGACCCGCGCCATGCGCACCACCGTGGACAGCCCGTACGGCAAGATCGCCGTCTTCGTCGCCCACCTGCCCTCCGTGCGGGTCAAGCTCAACGCCGGCTTCACCGCCAACCAGCGCGACAACAGCGCCGCGGCCCTGGGCAACGCGCTCGCCGCCGAACCGTTGAAGAAGGTCATCCTGCTCGGCGACCTCAACGGCACCATGAACGACCGGTCCCTGTCCGACATCACCTCGCAGATGCGGTCCACGCAGGGCGCGGCGGGCGACGGCTTCGGATTCAGCTGGCCGGCCCAGTTCCCGATGGCCCGGATCGACCAGATCATGGTCCGCGGCATCACCCCGGAAGGCTCCTGGAGCCTGCCGCGCACCGGCAGCGACCACCTGCCGGTCGCCGCGCGGCTGACCGTGAAGCAGTAGCCCGTACGCCCGTACGGGTGAGACCCGGCGGCAGCGGCTACGCGTGCTCGCGCCAGCCGTTCGTGATGGGCAGCCGGCGGTCCTTGCCGAAGCCCTTCGCGGAGATCTTCGTACCCGGCGGGTACTGGCGCCGCTTGTACTCCGCCGTGTCCACCATCCGCAGGGTCTTGGCGACCAGCGCGCGGTCGAAGCCGGCTTCGACGATCGCGTCGATGCCCTGGTCGCGGTCCACGTACAGCTCCAGGACCGCGTCGAGCACCGGGTAGTCCGGCAGCGAGTCCGTGTCCACCTGGCCCGGGCGCAGCTCGGCGCTCGGCGGCTTCACGATGGAGTTCTCCGGGATCGGCGGGGTCTCGCCGCGCTCGGCCGCGGCCCGGTTGCGGTACCGCGCGAGCCGGAAGACGTCCGTCTTGTAGACGTCCTTGATCGGGCCGTACGCGCCCACCGAGTCGCCGTACAGGGTGGAGTAGCCGACGGCCAGCTCCGACTTGTTGCCCGGGGCCAGCACGATGTGGCCCTCCTGGTTGGAGACCGCCATCAGCATGGTGCCGCGCAGCCGGGACTGGAGGTTCTCCTCCGCCAGGCCGGTCAGGCCGAGCGAGCCCATGTACGCGTCGAACATCGGCTCGATCGGCACGGTCCGGAAGTTCAGGCCGGTCCGGTCGGCCAGATCGGCGGCGTCGCCCCTGGAGTGGTCCGAGGAGTACTTCGAGGGCATCGAGATGCCGTACACGTTCTGCGCGCCGATCGCGTCGCAGGCGATGGCGGCGACGAGCGCGGAGTCGATGCCGCCGGAGAGCCCGATCAGGACGGAGCGGAATCCGTTCTTCTTGACGTACGCGCGCAGGCCCACGACCAGCGCGTCGTAGACCTCCTCGTCGTCGTCCAGGCGGTCGGCGTACCCGCCGGTGACCACGGGCTCGTACGGTTCCACCGGCTCCTCGGAGAGGATCACGCGGTCGATCCGCAGCCCGTCGTCGACGAGGCCCTCGGGGGCGTCGGCGCGGGCGGCCGGCAGGTCGAGGTCGACGAGGACGCAGCCCTCGGAGAACTGCGGGGCGCGGGCGATGACCTCGCCGTCGGCGTCGACGACGATCGAGTCCCCGTCGAAGACCAGCTCGTCCTGGCCGCCGATCATCGCCAGATAGGCGAGGGTGCAGCCGGCCTCCTTGGCGCGCCTGCGCACCAGTTCGAGGCGCAGGTCGTCCTTGTTGCGCTCGTAGGGGGAGGCGTTGACGGAGATCAGCAGGCCGGCCCCGGCGGAGCGGGTGGCCGGGACGCGGCCGCCCTCCTGCCAGAGGTCCTCGCAGATGGCCAGGGCCACGTCGACGCCGTGCACCCGGATGACCGGCTGGGTGTCGCCCGGCACGAAGTACCGGAATTCGTCGAACACGCCGTAGTTGGGGAGGTGGTGCTTGGCGAACCTGAGGGCGACCTTGCCGCCGTACAGCACGGCGGCCGCGTTCTCCGGGGACCCGGCGGGACGGCCGAGCCGCGGGGCGGCCTGCTCCGTACGGTCGAGGTAGCCGACGACGACCGGCAGGCCGCCGAAGCCCTCGGCCGCCAGCCGCTCCGCGAGTTCGCGCAGCGCGGTACGGGAGGCCTCGACGAAGGAGGCGCGCAGGGCGAGGTCCTCGACGGGGTACCCGGTCAGCATCATCTCCGGGAACGCCACCAGGTGGGCGCCCTGCTCGGCGGAGTGCCGGGTCCAGTGGACGACCGAGTCGGCGTTGGCGGCGATGTTGCCGACCTGCGAGTCGATCTGATTCAGAGCGAGGCGAAGTTGAGGCACGGGCCCAGTGTAATCGTCTTTCTGACGCGATGTCCTGGGGCCCGTGCCTGTTGCCGTGTTTTCCGCCGCGTTCCGGTCAGCCGATCGAGCCGCTGAACTTCGCGCTGGGCAGCCGGATGCCGGGGGAGATGTCGGCCGAGAGGTGGTCGGTTCCCTCGGGGACCTCGTACGCCAGGATCCCGCTGGCGGACTCGCCCGGCAGGATGTCGCCCCTGATCATCTTCGGGACGTCGCCGCCGTCGAAGGCGAGCTTGGCGGTCATGCCCTTGTCGTCGCGGACGTTGGGCACCGCGTAGATGACGTTGTGGGTCTCGGTGGAGTTGTTGGTGATGGTGAGCGTGAACTCCACCGCGTTCTCGACCGTCGAGTACTTGTTCTTGGTGACGTACTTCTTCGGCTTCGAGAGGGTCACCTTGATGCCGTTCGGGTACGTGTACGTCTCGCCGAACGGCAGCGGGGAAGTGATGCCGGGGACCTGCGTGGGCGAAGGCGACGGCATCGGTGTCGGCGAGAACCTCGGGAGCGGCGGCCGGCTGGAGCCGATGTCGTCCGGGACCTCCCAGCCCTCCCTGAGCTTGCCGTCGGCCACGTTCGTGACGACGAGGCCGGTGAGGAAGAGGCCGCCGACCGAGGAGCCGAGGCCGAGTACGGCGAGGACCGTGCCGGTGACGGCCATCGACTTGCGGCCGGCGCCCTTCGAGGCGCGGACGAGGGCGCCGATGCCGATGCCGATGCCGATCAGGGCGAGGAGGGCGCCCGCCCAGAAGATGAACGGGATGATCCCGATGAGCACGGCGGCGATGCCGAGGATGAGGGCGGCGACCGCCAAGCCGTTGGTGGTGGACGGCGGGGGCGTGCCCCACGGGTTGCCGGGGGTGGCGCCGGGGTGGGCGCCCCAGGCGCCCCCGGGCGGTACCGGGGCTGCCGGCGCGCCGAAGGAGGGGGCCGGGGGCATGGGCGCGGGCGGCGCGAAGGCCGAGGCGGGCGCGGCGGCGCCGGCCTGCGGGGGCGCGGCTGCGGTCGCGGGCTCGGGCTGGGGCGCGGGGGCCGGAGCGGGGGCCGGAGCCGGGGCCGGCTCGGAGGGCGGGGCGGGCTGCGGTTCGGCCGCCTGCGCTTCGGGAGCCGGAGCCGGGGCGGGCTCGGGCGCGGGCTCCGGGGCCGGCTCCGGGGTCTTCTGGAGTGAGAGCGGCTGTGCCGGCTCGGGCGCGGAGGGCGCCTGCGAGGCCGGCTCCGGTATGGGCGTGCCCGCGGGCTCCGTCGGCGGACCGGACGGGCTGTCGGGCTGGTTCGGGGGCGTGCTCATACCTGGCGGGAGTCCTCACGGGGGTGGTGTGCGCGGTGATCGCCAAGCCTGCCATGCGCCCCGTACGGCTCCAAAGGGGTTTGGCCCCCGGCCCGCCCCCGGTCAGCGGGCCGGGGGCGGGCCGGGAGGGCCGGGGACCGGGGGCCGAACTCCCCGGCGGAGGGCTACCGCTGGTAGCCGAGCACCGTCATCATCCCGGCCTCCGCGTGGTACACGTTGTGGCAATGCGCCATCCACAGCCCGGGGTTGTCGGCGTCGAAGTCCACCGTCAGCTTCCCCTTCGGCAGGACCAGCGCGGTGTCCTTGCGCGCGCCGCCCGCACCGCCGCCGAGGGCGAAGGTGTGCCCGTGCAGGTGGAGCGGGTGCCACATCGTTGTGGAGTTGTTGAACTCCAGCCGGACCCGCTCGCCCGCCTTCACCGGATGCCGCTGGTCCGGGGTGTACGGCTTGCCGTCGAAGGCCCAGTCGTACTTCGCCATCCCGCCGGTCAGTTCGATCCCGATCGTGCGGTCCGGCGTACGGGCCGCCAGTACGGCGGGCTCCGCCGCCCGCAGCGCGCCCGCCGTCAGCGGTGTCCCGGCCAGCTCGGCCGGCCGGGTCGCGGCCGTGGGCGCCGTACCCGGCCCGGTGCGCAGCAGGGCGAGCGCCGACGCCGACCCGCCCTTGCCCTCGGCGAGCGCGGTCAGCGGGAACACCCCGTCCCGCGCGGTGACCAGGACGTCGTACCGCTCACCCATGCCCAGCAGCAGGGAGCCGGTCCTCGCGTGCTCCACCGGGTAGCCGTCGGTGTGGGTGACCGTCAGTTCGTGGCCGCCGAGAGCGATCCGGAAGGCCGTGTCCCCGCCCGCGTTGACGATCCGCAGCCGGATCCGGTCGCCGGGCCTCGCGGTGAAGACCGACGGGTCCTGCGCCGTCCGGCCGTTGACCAGGTAGTACGGGTACGCGACGTCGCCCGGGTCCTTGCCGAGGACGTCGCTCTCCCCGCCCATGAGCAGCCGCGAGGGCGCGCCGCCCGCGGCCGGGGTCTGCGGGGCGGGTGTCTGCGGGGCCGTCGCGGCGCCGCCGTGGCCCGCGTGTCCGCCGCCCGCCCTCATGTCCATGCCCTTGCGGAGTTCGGCGAGGACCGCGTCCGGGGTGGAGCCGTCCACTCCGTCGACCCAGTCGTCCAGGACCACCACCCACTCCTTGTCGTACGCGAGGGGCTCCTTCGGGTCCTCGACGATGAGCGGCGCGTACAGGCCGCGGTCCTGCTGGACCCCGGAGTGCGGGTGGAACCAGTACGTCCCCGGGTGCGGGACGGCGAAGCGGTACGTGAAGGACCCGCCCGGCGCGATGTCCCGCTGGGTCAGGCCCGGGACGCCGTCCATGTCGTTGCGCAGGGCGAGGCCGTGCCAGTGCAGGGAGGTGGCCTGCGGGAGGTTGTTGGCCAGGGTCAGGGCGAGGGTGCCGCCCGCGGTGACCCGTACCTCCTGGCCGGGCAGCCGGTCCCCGTACGCCCAGGAGCGGACGGTGAGCCCGCCGCCGAGGTCGAGCGGGGTGGCGGTGGCGGTCAGCCTGACCTCGGAGACCGGCCCGGTGGCCTTGCGGGCGGCCTCGGCGGCCTGCACCTCGGGCCCGGCGGGGTCGACGTAGCCGCCCGGCGAGGCGGCGGGGGAGGGGCCGCCGTGGTTCATGGAGCCGTGGTCCATGCCGGAGCCGTCGGACGTGCCGGAGCCGTCGGAGCAGGCGGCGAGCAGCCCGGAGCCGGCGAGGGCGGCGGTGGCGCCGAGCACGGCGCGGCGGGTGGGGCGGATGGGGTGGGTGGGAAGAGAGCGCATGGAAGCACCTCGTGGCGTGTGTCGTACGAGCGGATGGGCGCCGTCTGCTGCCGCCGCGCGGGCATGCGGGGGCGGCAGCGGGCCCGTCGCTATACGCGCAGTACCGCCAGCCGGGTGAGGAGTTCGCGGGGCGAGGGCGGGTCGGGTCCGCCGGACCGGCCCGGCCCGCGGGCCGCGCCCCCGAGCGGCGCGGCGTCGCGGAGGCCGGCCGGTCCGGCGCCCAGGATCAGCAGGGTGAGCCCGCCGAGCACGGCCAGGCACACCGACATGGGGTCCATGCCTGAGCCGGCCGGCGGAGCCTCGGCGGCGGGCCCCGGGCCCCGGTCGCCCCGGGCGTGGTCCGAGGTGTGGCCGGAGGCAGGGCCCGAGACGTGGCCCGAGGTGTGGTCCGCCGCACGCGCGGCCGAGGCAACGGCGGCGACCGGAGCCGCGTCCTCCATGGTGTGGGACCGACTCGGATGGCCCAGGGTGTGCATGGTGACGATGCCCAGGAGCAGCGCAGCGAGCAGCAGCAGCCGGGGCCACCGGGCGGCTCGCTGTGCGGTGCGCTGGGCAGGGCGCGTCATGGGCGGAACCCTACCCCGGGTGGGTATCTGATCGTAGGACCGGGTCCGCCGTGTTGAGGATGATGCGCAGTATGTCCACGAGCCGTATTCCGACAAGAGGCGAAGAGGGAGTGTCCACGAGGAACCCGTGGCCGGTCGCCCTCCTCATCGGCTTGGGAGCCGCCGCGTACACCGCCTGGGTGCTCGAGGTCGTCCTCTCGACCGGCCTGAACCCCATCGAGACCTACGTCAGCGAGCTGGCCGCCCAGGACCAGCCGCTCGGCGGGCTCTTCCGGGCCACCGACTTCACCGCCGGCCTGCTCGCCTTCGCGGGCGGCCTGCTGGGGCTCGCCGGGCTGCTGCGGGGCGGCGGATCCCGGCGCCCGTGGTCGGTCGTCGGCTGGGCCGGCATCACCCTCTTCGGCGCGGCCACCGCCGCCGACGCCTGGCTCCCGCTCAGCTGCACGCCCACCGTGGACCCCGTGTGCGCCGCCCGGGAGACCGCCGGCCTGGTCCCGGCCACCCATCAGGCGCATGCCGTCAGCAGCAGTCTCGCCATGACCGGCGCCCTCGTCGGGATCGTCGCCCTCACCGTCGCCGCCCGCCGCTACCGCCGGCTCGCCCCGCTGGCCCGCTACGGACCGGCCCTGGTGGCGCTGGAGCTGCTGGCCACCGTCTGGACCCTGTCCGCCATCGCGCTGTTCACCGCCGGGCGCGGGACTTGGGCGCTCGGCGCCGGGCAGCGGTTGCAGGTGCTGTTCGTGGCGCTCTGGCTGGGCCTGCTCGCGTACTCCGTCCACAAGGAGCGGCGCACGTGACGGCGGCGGCGCACACGACCTCGTACGGGCCCCGGGGCGAGCGCTTCGTACGGGTGCACGGGGTGGACGGGGTGCACGGGGCGGACGGGGCGGACGGGGTTCCCCTGCACGTCGTCGTCGAGGGGAGCGGGCCGCCCGTGGTGCTGAGCGCCGGGCTCGCGATGGCCTGGTTCGACTGGGACCCCGTGGCCGCGCTGCTCGTCGCGCAGGGCCGTACCGTGGTCCGCTTCGACCGCCCCGGGCACGGGCTGAGCGGCCCCGCCACCGCCCCGCCGACCGCCGCCGGGGAGGCCCGCCGGATCGCCGGGCTGCTCGACGCGCTCGGCCTCGGCGGCCGCCCCGCCACGGTCGCCGGGCACTCGATCGCCGGGTTCCACGCCGAGGCCTTCGCCCGCCTGTACCCCGAGCGCACCGCAGCCCTGGTCCTCGTCGACAGCAGCATCGAGGAGGACCCCCGTACGGTGCTGCCCGCCGGGCTGCGCACCGGCGCCGCCGGGCTGCTCGGCCGGGCCCTGACCGCCGCCGGGCTGCCCGCCGCGCTGGGTCCGCTCGCGCGGCGCGCCGCCGTACGGGCCTCCCGCACCGGCGGCTCCGACCCGGCCGCGCGGGACCTCGTACGCCGCGTCTACCGCACCGGGCGGGTCTGGCGCGGGGCCCTGCTGGAGAACGCCCGCTACCAGGACACCGCCGCCGATCTGCTCGCGCTGCGGACCGGGCGCCCGCCGGCCGTGCCCGTCACCGTCCTCGCGGGGTACGACGGCTCGGCGGGGCGGGGGGCCCTGCGGTGGTGCGAGCGCCAGGCGGAGCTGGCCGAGCGGCTCGGCGCCCGCTTCGAGGTCGTCGAACCGTCGGGGCACCTGGTCATGCTGGACCGCCCGGGCGAGGTGGCGCGGGCGGTCCTGGACGCGGGGGTGCGGGAATCGGGTGGGGCGGGTGGGCCGGGGGGGGGCGGATCAGTCGGGTGGGGCCGGTCAGCGCCTCGCGTAGACCTTCTCCACGAAGCCCGCCAGCTGCTCCTCGGAGAGGTGCTGGGCCAGGTCGGCCTCGCTGATCATGCCGACCAGCTTCTTGTTCCTGATGACCGGCAGGCGCTTGATCTGGTGGCTCTCCATCTCCTCCAGGACGTCGGAGACGTCCGCGCCCGCGTCGATCCAGCGCGGGGTGCCCTGGGCCATGTCACCGCAGGTGACCTTCGCCGGGTCGTGCCCCTTGGCCACACAGTTCACGACGATGTCGCGGTCGGTGAGGATGCCGCACAGCCGCTCGTCGGTGTCGCTGATGGGCAGGGCGCCCACATTGAGCCGGGCCATCAGCTGGGCGGCCCGGTCGAGGGTCTCGGTGGCCGGGATCCACTGGGCCCCGGGGTGCATGATGTCTGCGGCGGTCGTCATCGCTGAACCTCCCTGAACGCGTTCACAGCCGGTCGCGGACGCGCTCGGCCGCGGCGTTCCCCACGCGGCGGAGCACACGCCCGTACGGGTGAAAGGACGCCTCTCACCACCGTACGAGCGTGTCCCGTCACCCGCGCGGCGCAGCCCCGCGCTGTTTCAGCATGTCCGCCATGAGGGTGAGCTCCGACTGCTGCGCCTCGACCATGCCCTGGGCCAGCGCCCGCTCGGCGGGGGTCTCGCACTGCGCCGCGCAGCCCTGGGCCATCGCGACGCCGCCCTTGTGGTGGTCGGTCATCAGCTGGAGGTAGAGCACCTCCGCGTCCCGGCCCTCGGCGGCGCCGAGCCGCGCGAGCTCCTCCTTGGTGGCCATGCCGGGCATGAGCGCGCCGGGCTTGGCGGTGACGCCGCCCATGTCGTGCCCGCCCATCTCGTGCCCGGCGTGCCCGCTCGCGTCCTGCCCGCCGTGCTGATCCGCGGTCCCCATCCAGGACATCGGCGGCTCGTCGGCCACCACCTTCGGCAGCCCCCACAGGTCCAGCCAGCCCAGCAGCATGCCCCGCTGGTTGGCCTGGGTGTTGGCGATGTCGTACGCGAGGGAGCGCACCGGCTCGTCCTTGGTGCGGTCCCGCACGACGAACGACATCTCCACCGCCTGCTGGTGGTGCACGGCCATGTCCCGGGCGAAGCCCGCGTCCGGCGAGTAGAGGCCCGGCGCGCGGGACGACGTACGGGAGCCGTCCCCGTCCCCCTCGCCCCCGCTCGCGGAGGCGACCGTGGCCGCCACCGCGAACAGGAGCGCGAGCAGGACGGCCGTCCCGGCCGCCCAGTACGTACGGGTCACTTCTCGGCCAGCCCGTTGGTGCAGGCCGCGCCCGGCTCGGGGGTCTGCGGGCCCTGCACGTACTTGGTGAAGAACTGCGCGACCCGCGGGTCGTCCGCCTTGTCCACCGTCAGCTGCTTGCCCCAGGCGCTCAGCATGATCGTGCCGGCCTGCTCCTTGTCCGGGCTCATCAGCGTGTACGGGGTCTTGGCCACGGTCCCGGCGAGCGCGTCGACGTCGCCCTTGGCGGCCTTCTCGTTGTACGTCACCCAGACCGCGCCGTGCTCCAGCGAGTGGACGGCGTTGACCTCGGGGATCGCGTTCTTGTAGACGTCGCCGTTGCAGTTCATCCAGCGCGGGCTGTGGTCGCCGCCGACCGGCGGGTTCATCGGGTACTTCACCGGGGTCTCGACGTGGTTGCGGCCCAGCGTCTTCGCGTCCCAGGTCTGCTCGCCGTTCACCGGGGCCTTGGCGGCCACCGCCGCGGCGTCCTTCTTCTCCTTCTTGTCGATCATCACCCAGGCGCCGAATCCGATGAGCGCGGCGGCGACCGCCACGGAGGCGGTGATCGCGATGGCCGCGTTGCGCCGGTCGCGGGACCGCTCGGCGCGGCGCATCTCGGCTATGCGGGCCTGGGGGGAGTTCTGGTCGTACGGGGTCCTGCTGGCCATGTGCCCTGAATCCTTCTGCTGAGGGGGGTGGAGGGATGGATCCGGTGGAGCGCGTACGGCGCCCGGACCCGTCAGGTCCGCAGCACTTGGAGGGCATGGAGGTCGGGGGCGCGCGCGAGCGTCCCGTGCGGCCGGGCCGGCCCGCCGTCGGCGGCGCGCGCGACGGGATCGGGGGCGGAGCCCGGCACGGTCACGGCGGGCGGCGGGGCGGGCAGCACCCCGGGGGCCACGTGCGAGAAGGGGGAGCAGCCGGGCGCCTCGTCGGGGGCCACGCAGACGGCGCGCGGCGCGGTCGCGGGGGTGATGGCGGCCCCGGCGGTCCCTCCGTGCGGCTCGCCCGGCCGTACGCACAGGAACAGCGCCGCGAACAGCACGGAGAGGGCGACCACGATGACGGCATGCCGACGTACGCGGCGCCCTGTGCGCCCGCCCCGTACGTGCTCCCGGCCCCCCATGGGCGCAGATGGTAATGCTCATGACGGCCCCGAGGTCAGTGCGGGGGTGCCACGAGCTTTCAAGGGTGCGTAATGTGGCGGAAACCGCGGCTGGCGATACTGGGCCCGCCCGACCGTGCCCACACCCTCGGGGGAGTGGTGCACAGGCCGTCTGAACTGCGAGGATGAAGGCATGGACAAGCAGCAGGAATTCGTCCTCCGGACGCTCGAGGAGCGCGACATCCGGTTCGTGCGCCTGTGGTTCACCGACGTACTGGGCTTCCTGAAGTCCGTCGCGGTCGCCCCCGCCGAGCTGGAGCAGGCCTTCGACGAGGGCATCGGCTTCGACGGCTCGGCCATCGAGGGCTTCGCCCGGGTCTACGAGTCCGACATGATCGCCAAGCCGGACCCCAGCACGTTCCAGATACTGCCGTGGCGCGCCGAGGCCCCCGGGACCGCCCGGATGTTCTGCGACATCCTCATGCCGGACGGCTCCCCCTCCTTCGCGGACCCGCGCTTCGTCCTCAAGCGCATCCTGAACAAGACCTCCGACCTGGGCTTCACCTTCTACACCCACCCGGAGATCGAGTTCTTCCTGCTGAAGGACAAGCCGCTGGACGGGACCCGCCCGGTCCCGGCCGACAACTCCGGCTATTTCGACCACACTCCGCAGAACGTCGGCATGGACTTCCGCCGCCAGGCGATCACCATGCTCGAATCCATGGGCATCTCGGTCGAGTTCAGCCACCACGAGGGCGCCCCGGGCCAGCAGGAGATCGACCTCCGCTACGCGGACGCCCTCTCGACGGCCGACAACATCATGACCTTCCGCCTGGTCATGAAGCAGGTGGCCCTCGAACAGGGCGTCCAGGCCACCTTCATGCCGAAGCCGTTCTCGGAGTACCCGGGCTCGGGCATGCACACCCACCTCTCCCTCTTCGAGGGGGACCGCAACGCCTTCTACGAGTCGGGTGCCGAGTACCAGCTCTCGAAGGTCGGCCGCTCGTTCATCGCGGGCCTTCTTCGCCACGCGGCGGAAACGGCGGCGGTGACGAACCAGTGGGTGAACTCCTACAAGCGCATCTGGGGCGGCTCCTCCCGCACGGCCGGCTCCGGCGGCGAGGCACCCTCGTACATCTGCTGGGGCCACAACAACCGCTCGGCCCTGATCCGCGTCCCGATGTACAAGCCGGGCAAGACGGGCTCCTCGCGCGTCGAGGTCCGCTCGATCGACTCGGGCGCCAACCCGTACCTGACGTACGCCGTCCTCCTCGCGGCCGGCCTCAAGGGCATCGAGGAGGGCTACGAACTCCCGGCGGGCGCCGACGACGACGTCTGGGCCCTCTCCGACGCCGAACGCCGCGCGATGGGCATCGAACCCCTCCCCCAGAACCTCGGCGAGGCCATCTCCCTGATGGAACGCAGCGAACTGGTGGCGGAAACCCTGGGCGAGCACGTCTTCGACTTCTTCCTCCGCAACAAGAAGCAGGAGTGGGAGGAATACCGCTCGGAGGTAACGGCCTTCGAACTCCGCAAGAACCTGCCCGTCCTGTAACCGCAGGTCAGCGGCGATACCCCAGTCACACGGCACCCCGGGCCGGCGGCACTCGGCCGCCGGCCCGGACCCGTTTCACCGCTCCTGGGCCGTCTGTGGGCCGTCAGCCGCGGCATCCGCCATCACTATTCACCTGAGGGCGAAGTTTTGTGTCCAGTAGACGCGTGAATTATGGCCGTTGGCCTTGCCCACACCGAGCACCTTGTAGTTGCAGTCAAGGATCGCCGCGCGATGCCCCCAATTGGATGCCTCATCGTGATGCAACCAATTATCCATCGCCTGAGCGAAAGTCTGGTTGGTGCCGTAGCTCCAGTTCTCAGAACGCTGTGCGGGGGTGAAGCCCTCCGCTTTTATCCGATCCACGGGCATCGTGTTGCCCGAGCCTATGTGGCCTCGCTTGGGATCGCTTCTGGGGTAGGCGTCGATGAGTGTCGCATAGTTGGCGGCCAGATCTTCGCTGTGTTTGCGCGATACCTCGCTGAGTCGGGGGTCAAGACGCACGCTCGGATCACCGCAGTTACCCTCATCATGTCGCGCCTGAATGATCTGGTCGACCATCTGTTTCGAGTCAGGAGGCATCGGCGGAAGGGGGCGAGGTTCAACGGCTGTGCCAGGATGAACCTGTCCACTCGTCTCCAATCCCCACGCTTGATTGACCCACCAAGGGTCACCAGTGGTTCTGGCGCATTTCCACTGTTGCAGCAACCCGCCTCGCTGGGGCGGGTTGGGGAAATTATCGTTGTCCACGTCGAGACACTTTCCGCTGTGTACTGACTGGATGAGGTATCCCACAACGTTTTCACCGCAACCACCGTCGGAGCTGGGAATGCAGCCCGGGTCCCCTATGTCCACGAACTCCCAAAGCTGGTTGGTGCCGCCATTGCATGCCCATTGAACGACCTGAACCCCGTTGGCCTTGGAATCACCGTAGAGTCCCAGACACTTGCCTGAATGGCGCGCGACGATCTTATAGCCTTTCCCGCCGCCCGCATCCACGAAGTCGAACTGCTCGTTTTTTGCGTCGTCATTCCGCGGCCAGAGGTTGATGTACTGGCCATCTTCTGGACGCGCGTTCATGACGTTTACCACCAACCCGGAACTTTGATTGTAGATAAATTCGCCGCCGGGGGTATCGGCTTTAGTCGGGTCGGGAGTCAATAGGCCGAGTCCCATCAGAAGTGCGGTCAGCAAGGCCAGCCCGGATGCATTTTTCCCCATCGCTGCGCTCCACTTCATGAAAGGTCAACGGGGCACGTGTACCTCAACGGCGGTTGCTGACCTAAGGGAGGTTTGGTGGTGAAGTTACGCATTCCCGCGTGTGCTATAGGCGCGCCAGCGCCTCGCCGCGGTGAGCCCTTCGTCGTGGGACCTCAAAGGCCATGCGCCCATTGTCGGTCGCATAAAGAGCGGGTGCAACTCGAAGGACCGCTGCAGCAGTTCGCGGTGAGCCTTCGGAGCCATTCGAGATTGCCGCTTTGCCGGCAAACTGCACCGGTGCCGCCAGCATGTTTATGCGCGGCTCGTCCCCGACCTGGCCCCGGCAAAAGATTTGGCCACAAGAAAGCCCGCCACACCGCAAGGGCTTCCCGGCGAAAGAGGTGGGACGGGCAAGGAACCTCAAGGAGGAACGGGGCCGTTGGCGTGGCGGGGGCGGGTTACTTCGGGGGGAGTGCTCGGTGCCAGGGGGTTCGGGGGGTGGGGGTGTTGGGTGGGGTTGTGGTGATGTGGAGGTCCGCGTCCAGGCCCAGGACCGCCGTTGTTGTTGCGCCCGACGGTTCGAGGATGCCGGCCGGGGCGCCCGCGTAGAGCATCTGCGACTCCGTCCACGCCGGCGGGCCGCCGAGGCCCGTCGTGCCGACCGTGCCCGTGTCCGCGCGGCCCGACAGGAGGCGGCCCGCGACGCCGACCGCGCCGTAGCCCGCACGGCCGCCGGCCTCCGCGACGCTGGAGACCTGCGGCTTGCCGGTGCCCGCCGTGACCAGGGCCGTACGGACGACCCCCGAGTCGGGGCGCCGGAAGTAGAGCCGCACGCCCGCGCCCTCCGCGGCCGCCGACAGCGGGACCGTGGTGGCCGGCAGGCCCGTCGGGAACGGCCCCTGGAGCGGGGCGCCCGGGGTGGGCTGGGTCCAGGCCAGGACCGACTTGGTGGTGGTGGCGTACACCTGGCGGCGCCCCGACGCGTCGACCGCCGTCACCGGGTCGCTCTGCAGGTCCTCGCCGCCCAGGTGCTGCCAGGCGCCGAAGACGCCGTCCGGCTGCTGCTCGCGGGCGCGCAGGGTGCGGCGGGAGTCGCGGACGTAGACGGTCAGCCGGCCGTCCGGGGACACGGCCGCCGAGGGCGCGCTGATCGAGGAGGTGCCCTCGTCGTCGGTGCCCTCGGGGGTGCCGAGCGACTGCCACGGCCCGAACGGGCCGCCGGGCGCGGACTGGACGGCGTACACGATCTCGCGCCGGTAGTCCGCGGGTCCCGGGCCGAGGACCGTACGGGTGGCGAGGACCGCGATGCGGCCGTCGGGGAGGCGGGCGGTGCTCGCGCCCGGGTCGATGCCGGTGCCGGGGAGCAGGTCGGGGCCGGTCCAGGCGGCGCCCGGGCTGCCGGCGGCCGCGCCGCCGCCCGTGCCGCCCGCGCCCGGCCGGGTCCAGACGGCCATCTGTCCGTCCAGGGCCGCGAAGGCGTACAGCCGGCCGCCGGTCCCCGCCGCCAGCCAGGAGGTGTTGTCGGCGCGGGCGTAGCGCAGCGACTGGGCCCAGTTGCGGCCGGTGGGGCTGCTCGCCACCTTGCGGTCGCCGCAACCCGAGGGGCTGCCGCAGTAGTTCTCGTGGTCGAGCCAGGCGTACGTCTTGAGGAATCCGATCTTCGTCTCGGCCGTCTGCGGGTCCAGCGCGTGCGGGAGGGTGCCGTTGTGGTAGCCGAGGTAGTTCTGCACCGAGAACCGCGGGCGGTCCGTGACCTGGGCGGCGTACGCGGCGATGGCGGCCTGTACGAAGCGGGCGCCGTACATGTGGTCCTGGTGGTCGGTGTACTTGCCGGTGTCGTGGTACCGGCCCGGCGTCGGGTCCTGCATGCGTATCGTCGTCGGCTTGTAGAGCGCGAGCAGCCCGGCTATCGACCGGACCACCTGGTCCTTGGTGTACGTGGACTGCTGCTTGACCGGGGTCGCGGAGGTCAGCTGGGCGCCGAGCGCCGGTATCTTGCCGTTCCACAGCCCGCGCAGGCTGTCCGGGTTCTCGGCGGTGGGATTGCGGGCCTCGCGCATCTGCAGCCAGACCAGGTTGACCTGCGGCCGGGCCATGAGCACGTCGAGTTCGGCCTGGCCGCCGCCCGCGGTGGGTATGACCGTGCGCTTCCAGGCGCTGGTGCGGTCGCCGGTGACCATCTGGGCGTACGCGCAGCGTATGCCGTTCTGGCGGGCCTCGGCGTAGTGGGCGCGGTCGGCGGGCTGCTCCGGGTCCTTGGCGCCGGCCCCGTTGGCCTCGTTGCGGCCGTCGGCCTCGCCCGAGGTCAGGTACACGGTGGTGAGTTGGAGGCCGGCGGACAGCGAGCGGCTGAGGTCCGGGTTCATGAAGAACAGGTCGTCGTCGGGGTGGGCGACGATCTGGACGACCGATCCGGAGGTGGTGCTCGCGGTCAGCGCGACGTCCGGGCTCTGCTCCTGGGAGGCGGTGGCCTCTGCCGACGTCTGCTGGCCGGTCGCCACGGCGAGCACGCCGGTGGCACCGACGGTGAGTACGGGAAGGAGGGCAGCGAGGAGGAAGCGGCGGCGGGCAATCGGCATCGGTCACGCCTTGGGGTCGTTCCGGGCGGGAAGAACGGCGGTTCAGTCAGTTCAGTCAGCTCAGTCAGTTCATCCACTGAGAGGCCAAATCGGGGGACTTGGTTCACCGTTGTGCCCGATCACTCCTGCTTTTCGGAAAGGACCTTCCGCCCGGGCGCGTTGGGGGGGGTGGGGGTGGGGGCGTCAGCGGCCCGCGTTGCGCGGGCCCACCGGCAGCCAGGGCGCCAGGTGCGCGTCCGCGTCGTCCGCCGACGAGGTCACGTACAGCCGCGCGTCGAGCCCCACCACCGCCAGGCTGACCGTGTTCCTGCCGGTCATCGTGGACGACGGCGCCCCGACGAACATCAGCGGCGACCGCTCCCACGGCCGCCCCGACCCGAGGCCCGAGCCCAGCAGCCCGCCCGCCGAGCGGCCGGCCAGCACGTGCCCGCTCGCCGTCACCGAGCCGAAGCCCTGGAGCCCGCCGAGGTCGGTGAGGTGGTTCACCTTCAGCCCGCCGTCGCCCGTCACCAGGGCGGTACGGACATTGCCCGACCCCGGCTTGCGGAACCACAGCCGCACCCCGCCCTCGCGCCCCTCCGCGGTGAGCGGGAGCGTCGTGTCCGGCAGCCCGGTGGGGGTGGCCGGCCCCAGCGGGGCGCCCGGCTTCGGCTGGGTCCAGCCCACCACCGATTTGGCGGTCGCCGCGAACACCATGCGCCGCCCGGCGCCGTCGGTGGCGGCGACCGGGGTGCCGTGCAGGTCGGCGCCGCCGTACGGGGTCCACGGGCCCCAGCCGCCGTTAGCCGACTGCACCCGCCCGCGCAGGGAGCCCGCGCCGTCGCGGACGTACGCCGCCAACTGCCCGGTGCCGTCGACCGCGACGGCGGGGGCGCTGATGTCGGAGGTCCAGTTCTCGTCGGCGGTCTCGGGCGTGCCGAGCGACTGCCAGTCCCCGAACTCCTCGGTGCCCGGGCCCTTCTGGACGGCGTACACGACCTCGCGCCGGTAGTCCGCGGGCCGCGCGCCGAAGGAGGTACGGGTGCCGAAGGCGGCGATCCGGCCGTCCGGCAGGGTGACGGTGGCCACGCCCGGGTCCATGCCGGTGCCGGGCAGCAGGCGCGGACCGCTCCAGGCGCCGATGGGGCCGGACCGGTGCCAGAGCGCGACCTGGCCGTCGAGCACCTTGAAGGCCCACAGGCCGTGCTCCTTGTCGGAGGTCAGCCAGGACGTGCCGGTGCCGCGGGCGTAGTTGACGGTCGAGGTCCAGCCGTTGCCGGCGGGGTGGTCGGCGACCTTGAGGTCTCCGCAGCCGGCGTCGCTGCCGCAGTGGTTCTGCTTGTCGAGCCAGGCGTAGGTGTCAAGGATGTCCAGCTTCTCCTTGGCCTCGTCCGGGTCCAGGGCGCTGGGCAGGGAGCCGTTGAAGTAGCCGACGTAGTTCTGCACCGCGAAGTGCGGGCGGTCCTTCGCGTCGACGTCCTTCGCGTACGCGGCGAGGGCGGCCTGCACGAAGCGGGCGCCGTAGAAGTGGTCCTGGTGGTCGGTGTACTTCCTGGTGTCGGGGAAGCGGCCGGGGGTGGGGTCCTGGGCGCGGACGGTGGTCGGCTCGTACTGCTCCAGGACGCCGACGAGGGTGCGGACGACCTGGTCCTTGGAGTAGGAGAAGCGCTGCTTGACGGGGGTGCCGGAGGCGAGCTGGGAGCCGAGCGCGGATGTCTTGCCGTCCCACAGGCCGTGCAGGCTGTCGGGGGCGCTGTCGTAGACGGTGCCGGCCTCGCGCAGTTGCAGCCAGACGAGGTTGACCTCGGGCTTGGCGACGAGGACGTCGACCTCGGCGTGGCCGCCGCCCTTGGTGGGGACGACGGTGCGCTTCCAGGCGCTGCCGCGGTCGCCGGTGGCCATCTTGGCGTAGGCGGCGCGGATGCCGTTCTGGCGGGCTTCGGCGTAGGCGGGCTTGTTGGGAGGGGTGGAGGCCTGCTTGCCCTCGGTGGCGTTGATGCCGTCCGCCTCGCCGGCGGTGAGGTAGACGGTGGTGACGGGGTGCCCGGCGGCTATGGAGTACCGCAGGTCCGGGTTCATGAAGTACAGGTCGTCGTCGGGGTGGGCGACGATCTGGAGCACCCGGCCGGGGTCGGGCGCGTCGACGGCGGCCGTGGGTACGGGGCCGTGGCGGTCGCCGATGCCGCTGAGGGCCTCGTTCCCGCGGAGTACGAGCATGCAGCCCGCCGCGACGGCGGCAAGGCCGGCGACCCCTTTCACGAACCGGCCGAACCGGCCGACCCGGCCCCGAGCCCGCGCGCTCCGTGCGCCCCGGCGCCCCGAGGCCTCGGCGGTACGCGCACGCCGCGCGGCGCGGCGGCCGCCGGGTGCCGGGGCTTGGGCGGCGCCGGAACGGCGGGAGGCGCGCCCCCCGCCGGGCGCCCCCGACGAAGGCCGGTCCGGGCCCCCGCCCGGCGCCTCCGGCCACGGCTGCGACGGGCCCCCGCCCTGGGCGCCGTGCCACGGCTGCGACAGGTCCCCGCCCGGCGCCCCTGACCACGGCTGCGACGGGCCCCCGCCCGGGCCACCCGGGCCGCCCGGCCACGGCCCGTCCGGCGGCGTGGGGTGTCCTTCGGGCATGCGGGTCCTTCGGGCCGTTGGGCGGGAGCGGCCCGGAGGGAGGGCACAGGGTCCGAATGTATACAGATAATCCGATAAGCGGGATCATGGTACGTGCTCGGCCACGCCGTGAGTCGAACGCCTGCTCCGGATAGGCTCACCCCAGGCACGCTCCGCCAGTGGCGGCGACGGCGACGTACGCGGGAGGCGGCGGGATGACAGTCCCGGGACGCAGGAGCAGTACCTTCATGCGGCTGCTGCGCAGCGGCTTCACCGACCCCTCGGCCGCCGCCCGGCTGCTCGACTCCGACGCGCTGGCCTCCGTACGCACCGATCCGGTGCTCCTCGACGCCCTCGGGGCCACCGCCGATCCCGATCTCGCCCTCCTCGGGCTCGTCCGGCTCGCCGAGGCGCAGAGCGGGGACGAGCGGCCCGTACTCCTCGACACCCTGGTCAGCGCCAAGCCGCTGCGCGACCGCCTCCTCGGCGTGCTCGGCGCCTCCGAGGCGCTCGCCGACCACCTCGCCCGCCACCCCCGCGACTGGCACGCGCTGGTGACGTACGAGGCCGCCGATCTGCACCCCGGGCTCGCCGAGTTCGAGCAGGGGCTCGCGCAGGCCCACGACCCTATCGCCCTGCGCGTCGCCTACCGCCGCTGCCTGCTCTCCATCGCCGCCCGCGACGTCTGCGGCACCATCGACGTCGCCCAGACCGCCGCCGAGCTCGCCGACCTCGCCACCGCCACCCTCCGTGCCGCCCTGCGCATCGCCTCGGCCGCCGCCCCCGAGGACGCCGCCGCCTGCCGGCTCGCCGTCATCGCGATGGGCAAGTGCGGCGGCAACGAGCTCAATTACGTCTCCGACGTCGACGTCATCTTCGTCGGGGACGCACCGGCCGGACCCGGCGGCGCCGACGAGGGCAAGGCCGTCCAGGCCGCCACCCGCCTCGCCTCCCACCTCATGCGGATCTGCTCCGAGACCACCATCGAGGGCACCATCTGGCCCGTCGACGCCAACCTGCGCCCCGAGGGCCGCAACGGCCCCCTCGTCCGCACCCTCGCCTCCCACCTCGCCTACTACCAGCGCTGGGCCAAGACCTGGGAGTTCCAGGCCCTCCTCAAGGCCCGCGCCGTCGCCGGCGACCCGGACCTCGGCGCCCAGTACATCGACGCCATAACGCCCCTCGTCTGGCAGGCCGCCGAACGCGAGAACTTCGTCGCCGACGTCCAGAAGATGCGCCGCCGCGTCGTCGACAACATCCCCGCCGCCCAGGTCGACCGCGAGCTCAAGCTCGGCCCCGGCGGCCTGCGCGACGTCGAGTTCGCCGTCCAGCTGCTCCAGCTCGTCCACGGCCGCAGCGACGCAGGCCTGCACTCCGGCTCCACCCTCGACGCCCTGCACGCCCTCGCCGCCGGCGGATACGTGGGCCGTACCGACGCCGCCCAGCTGAACGACGCGTACCGGTTCCTGCGCGCCATGGAGCACCGCATCCAGCTCCACCGGCTGCGCCGCACCCACCTCGTCCCCGAGGACGAGGCCGACCTGCGCCGCCTCGGCCGCTCCCTGGGCCTGCGCACCGAGCCCGTCGTCGAGCTCAACAAGGCCTGGCGCCGCCACGCCTCCGTGGTCCGGCGCCTGCACGAGAAGCTCTTCTACCGGCCGCTCCTCGACGCCGTCGCCCAGCTCGCCCCCGGCGAGGCCCGGCTCTCCCCGCGCGCCGCCGGCCAGCGCCTCGAAGCCCTCGGCTACGCCGACCCGGCCTCGGCCCTGCGCCACCTCGAAGCCCTCGCCTCCGGCGTCACCCGCAAGGCCGCCATCCAGCGCACCCTGCTCCCGGTCATGCTCGGCTGGTTCGCCGACTCCGCCGACCCGGACGCCGGCCTGCTGAACTTCCGCAAGGTCTCCGACGCCCTCGGCAAGACCCCCTGGTACCTGCGCCTCCTGCGCGACGAGGGCGCCGCCGCCGAGAACCTGGCCCGCGTCCTGTCCGCCGGCCGGCTCGCCCCCGACCTGCTGATGCGCGCCCCCGAGGCCGTCGCCCTGCTCGGCGACCCCGAAGGCCTCGGACCCCGTACGCACGAGGCCCTGGAGCAGGAGGTGCTCGCCGCCGTCGGGCGCGCCGAAAGCGCCGAGGCCGGCGTCGCCGCCGCCCGCGGGGTCCGCCGCCGCGAGCTGTTCCGTACGGCCGCCGCCGACATCATCCGCTCGTACGGTACGGAGGACAGCCCGGCCGAGGAGGACCCCGGAGCCCTCGTGGACCGGGTCGGCAGCGCCGTCTCCGACCTCACCGCCGCCACCATCGCCGGAGCCCTGCGCGCCGCAGTCCGCCACCACTGGGGCGAGGTCCTGCCCACCCGCTTCGCGATCATCGGCGTCGGCCGGTTCGGCGGCCACGAGCTCGGCTACGGATCCGACGCCGACGTCCTGTTCGTCCACGAACCCCGCGAGGGCGTCGACGAACAGGAGGCCGCGAAGGCCGCCCAGACCGTCATCGCCGAAATGCGCAGGCTCCTCCAACTCCCCACCGCCGACCCGCCGCTGCTCATCGACGCCGACCTGCGCCCGGAGGGCCGCTCCGGCCCCCTGGTCCGTACGCTGTCCTCGTACGCCGCGTACTACCGGCGCTGGTCCCTGACCTGGGAGAGCCAGGCCCTGCTGCGCGCCGAACCGGTCGCGGGCGACGCCGAGATCGGCGCCCGCTTCATCGAGCTGATCGACCCGCTGCGCTACCCGATGGAGGGCCTCGGCGAGGACGCGGTCCGCGAGATCCGCCGCCTGAAGGCCCGCATGGAGTCCGAGCGCCTCCCGCGCGGCGCCGACCCCACGCTCCACACCAAGCTGGGCCGCGGCGGCCTCAGCGACGTCGAGTGGACCGTCCAGCTGATCCAGATGCGGCACGCCTGGTCGGAGCCCGGCCTGCGCACCACCCGGACCCGCGAGGCTCTGGCCGCCGCCCACGCGGCCGGGCTGATCCCGACCGAGGAGGCGCAGATCCTGGACGAGGCCTGGGTACTGGCCACCCGGGTCCGCAACGCGGTGATGCTGGTCCGCGGCCGCGCCGGGGACACCTTCCCCTCGGAGGCCCGGGAACTGGCCGCCGTCGGCCGCTACCTCGGCTACGCGGAGGGCACGGTCGGCGAACTGCTCGACGACTACCGCCGCATCACGCGCCGCGCCCGAGCGGTCGTGGACGACCTCTTCTACGGAGCCTGAGAACGGGGAAATTCGTTTGGCGGGCCACCGCGGCCGCTGTTACCTTTCCGGAGGCCGTGCGAGAGAACGAGGAGGTGGTACCCGTGAACGCAGTATCGACATGGGTGCTCCCCTCCGGGGTCACGGTCGGGCGATAGGCAGGTCGTCCGGGAGCGCCGTTCCAGTGCACTCCCGAAAGGCACGACCATGCATTTCACTTCAGAGCAGCGCCTCGACGACGGCGTCCTCGAACGCGAATTCGCCCTCGGCGAGATCCCCGGCATCCTGTGGACACCCGCATCGGCATCCGCATCCGCACCGGCGCCACTGATCCTGCTCGGCCACCCTCCCCTCGGGCTGCGAAGGATGCACCCCCGACTGGTGGCCCGGGCCCGGCACTCCGCGGCGGAGGGCTTCGCCACGGCCACCATCGAGCTCCCCGGAAGCGGCGATCGGCCCCGCTGGCCCGCCGTCGACCAGGCCCGCGCCGACTTGCGCCGGGCGATGGAGGCCGGCGAGCCGGTCGGCGACGAGATCGTCGACGCCCTCGTCCTCCCGCTGGTCGACAAGGCGGTCCCGGAATGGCAGGCCGCCCTGGACGCCCTCCTTTCGCTGCCCGAGATCGGCGGACCGGTCGGGTACTCGGGGGGAGTGATCTCCATCGGCATCCGGCTGGCGGTGGTCGAGCCCCGCATCTCGGCGGCCGTTCTGTTCGCCGGGAGTTTCGTGCCTCGCGCCATGTTCGAGGAGGCCCGGCAGGTCACCATTCCGCTGCACGTCCTGCTGCAGTGGGACGACGAAGGGAACGAGCGGCAGGCGGCCCTGGACCTGTTCGACGCCTTCGGCTCCGAGGAGAAGTCCCTGCACGCCCATCTCGGCGGGCACAGCGGCGTCCCGCAGTTCGCGGGGGAAGCGGCGGCCCAGTTCTTCACCCGACACCTGAGGTGAGGCCGGCCGCTGCCTAAGCGGCTGCCGCCGCCGATCCCGTCGGCGGGCGGCAGCCGCGGCAGCGGCCCGGGACGGGGGAGCGGAACGCGCGGTCGCAGCCGTCGCACGTGCGCAGCGGATGCACTTCGCGGTCCGGGGGTACGGAGCCTGCCGCCCCGGGCTCCGGCAGCCGGGGCGGCACCAGCTCGCGCAGGCGGTGGGCGAGCAGCGCAGCGGGGGAATGGACCGGCACCACCGGCAGCGAGCGGGTCAGGGCGGCGGCGACGGCGCTCGGGGCCAGCCCCCGCTCCAGCCACACCGCCGCGGCGGGCGCCAGCCGTACGGTGTCCCGCTCGGACAGCACCAGCCGCGGATCGCGCAGCCGCAACCGGGCCAGCAGTTCCCGGGCTTGGAGCTCGGCTCCGGAGGCGGCCGGGGCGGTTTCGGGGGCCGGTTCCGGGGTGTCGGCCGACTCCGGCTCGGGTGCGGCGGTTGCCGGGACGTACGGCTCGCGGATTTCCTGCGTCGACCTCGCGGGCGGGTTGTTGTACGAGACCGTGCAGGTCACGATCTGACCGGTGGGGAGCCTTTCGCGGTAGCGGGCCAGGTAACCGTGTTCCTCCAGCTCGCGCAGGGTGGCGGCGATGCGGACCTCGCCCTCGGGGAAGCGATCGGCGAGGGCCTTGATGGTGACCTTCGCGCCCGTCGGGAGGGACTGGATGTGCGTGGCCAGACCGATTGCCGACATGCTCAACTCGCGGTGCTGGGCGAGGTGGTTGCCGATCTTGACGTAGCCGCGGCGGTGGTCGTGGTTGATGTGTCGGATGCCCGACGAGGCGCGCGTGGGCGCGCTAAACTGCTGATCAGCCATGGGAAGGGGCTCTAGCCTTCTCTTGGTCAGGCCCTCGGCGGGATTGGCGTCCCGTGCGAGGGCCGAATTGCGTTTATGGGGTTGTCGGGGGCCAGCGTGCCCGACGGATTGGCATATGCGCCAGTCGGGTTGGGGTGATTCACCCGTCCGAGTGAGAGGGGAGGGGGAGGTGAGGAGAGGTCATTTCCCCCGGTTGTTTGTCTTTAGATGTCGAGCGTCACCGGTTATCGCTCCACCGGGTCGTGGAACCCTCGATCCGGTGAAATCGGACTTTCCCGTTCTCGCGCCTTGTTGCTGTCATCCGTGCGTAGCCTGACGGGAGTTGCAGGCCAACGGAGGTGGCAGTGAGCGCAGAGGGCACCGATGAGTCGAGCTGGGCACTCGACCCGGAGGACGAATCAGGAGCAGTCGTCGCGGCGGTGGGACGCCAGGTGAAAATTTGGCGGGAGGCGGCCGGACTCGACCGATCCACTTTCGCTGAACAGATGGGCTACGGGGCGGATCTGACCCGCAAGATCGAGAGTGGCACCCGCATTCCGCGTCCGGAGTACCTGGAGAAGGCGGATGAGGTCCTTGGCGCGGGCGGAAAGATCGCCGCGATGAAGGAGGACGTCGAAAAGGCGCATTACCCCAAGAAGGTTCGGGATCTGGCCAAGTTGGAATCCGAGGCGGTTGAGCTTGGCGCGTACGGGAACCACAACCTCCACGGACTGCTACAGACCGAGGAGTACGCGCGGGCGCTGTACGAGATCCGACGGCCGGCCTTCTCGTCGGACGAAGTGGAGCGCTATGTGGCCGCCCGCATGGCACGACAGGAGATCTTCCACCGGCGGCCGTCACCCGCGCTGACCTTCGTGCTGGAGCAGGTCACGCTGGAGCGGAGGATCGGCGGACGGGACGTCCTGCGAAGGCAGTTGGAGCACCTGCTCGACGTCGGTCGACTCCGCAACGTTGAGATCCAGGTGATGCCGATGGACTGCGAGGATCACGCAGGGATGGGCGGACAGATCGATGTCTTGAAGCTCAGGAACGGTTCTACGATCGGGTACGTCGAGGCGCAGCTGATGAGTCGCCTGATCACCAGTGCGAAGGAGATCCAGATCCTCGAACTCCGGTATGGGATCATCCGTTCACAGGCTCTCAACCCGCGGCAGTCGAGAGCCTTCATCGAGAAAGTGCTGGGAGAGACATGAGCATCAAGCCCTCGGTCGGCGACCTTTCCGCACTGGAGTGGGTGAAGAGTAGCTACAGTGCGAGCAGCAGCAACGACTGCATCGAGGTCGCCTGGACCAAGAGCAGCTACAGCACCGCCGACGGAGCCGACTGCATCGAGGTCGCCCGGACCCCCGGGACTGTCCTCGTCCGGGACTCCAAGCGGCCCGAGGGCGCCCGCCTGGCCGTCACCCCGGCCGCCTGGGACGGCTTCGTCACGTACGCGACCGCCTGAGAACACCGGGTTCGGCCGTCCCCGCCGGCCGACTCCTCAGGCCGGTTCGCCCCGCAGGGTGCGGGCGTACGTCAGGAAGGCGGCCAGGCCCAGGTCGAACGCGGCGTCCGCGCGGCCCGGGCCGACGGCCGTCAGGGCCTGCGCGAGCAGCGGGGTGTCCGGTGACGGCTCCCACATGGCCTCGGGGGCTGCCAGGTCCAGGGCCGAGCCGAGGACCAGGTTCTCCAGCGCCGTCAGCAGCGGCATGACCCGGCCACGGGCGAAACCCGCCGCCAGCAGCATGGCGACCGCGCGCTCGTACTGCGCCAGCACCCGCGGGGCCCGCACCGGCGTGGTCATCAGCAGCGGGATGACCTGCGGCGAGGCCGCGAAGGCGGCCCGGTACGAGCGCGCCCACGCCTCCAGGGCCCGGTCCCACGGCTCCAGGTCCAGCGTCTCGCCCGCGATCCGGTCGCACACGAGCTCCCGCACCAGCTCCACCACCCCCGCCCGGCCGTCCACGTGGTGGTACACCGACCCGGTCTGCACGCCGAGCGCCCGGGCGATCTGAGGGACGCTGAACTCGCCCTGCTCCTCGACCAGTTGCAGTGCGGTCGCGGCGATCCGCTCCCGGTCGAGGAGTGGGGTGCGCGGCCGTGCCATCGGTTTCTCCCGCCGTGAGGTCTTCCCGTACGCCAAAACCGGAGGCTACATTGCCGCGAACCGAAGAACCGAAAGCCTTTAGGTTTCGGTCTCCCCGAAGGGTGCCTCCGCATGCCCGAAACGCCGGAACCGCCGACGGACAGACCCGCCCTGCACAGCGCGGCGCTCGGTACCGCCGACATCTCCTTCTTCGTCGTCTCCGCCGCCGCCCCGCTCACCGTCATGGCCGGAGTGGCCCCCGTCGCGATCCTGCTCGGCGGGATCGGCGCCCCCGCCGGGTACCTGCTCGCCGGGCTGACCCTCGCCGTCTTCGCCGTCGGGTTCACCACCATGAGCCGCCACGTCCGCAGCGCCGGCGCCTTCTACGCGTACATCACCCGCGGCCTCGGCAAGCGCGTCGGCATCGGCGCCGCCCTGCTCGCCCTCGTCGGCTACAACGGCATGGAGATCGGGGTCTACGGCCTCCTCGGCACCACCACCGCCGACACCGCCCACGCCCTCGGCGGCCTCGACGTCCCCTGGCTGCCCGTCTCCCTCGCCGGCCTCGCCCTCATCTGGTACGGCGGCTTCCGCTCCATCGACTTCGGCGCCAAGGTGCTCGGCGTCCTGCTCGTCGCCGAGACCGGGATACTCGTCCTGCTCGCCGCCGGAGTCCTGATCAAGGGCGGCGCGCACGGGCTGTCCGCCGGCTCCTTCGCCCCCGGCGCGGTCCTCGTCCCCGGTACCGCGGCCGTCCTGGCCTTCGCCTTCGCCGCGTTCACCGGCTTCGAGTCCACCGTCATCTACCGCCGCGAGGCCCGCGACCCCGACCGGACCATCCCGCGCGCCACCTACATCGCCGTCGCCTTCCTCGGCCTCTTCTACGCCTTCATCGTCTGGACCGTCATCCAGGCCTTCGGCGCCGAGGAAGTGGTCGCCGCCGCAGGCGCGGACCCCGGCGGCCTCTTCTTCGCCGCGATCACCACGTACGTCGGCCCCTGGGCGGCCGACCTCATGCACCTGTTCATCGTCACCAGCGTCATCGCCTCCCTCCTCGCCTTCCACAACGCCATCAACCGCTACGCGCTCGCCCTCGCCGAGGAGGGCGTACTGCCCGCCGCCCTCGGCCGGGTCCACCCGCGCCACCGCTCCCCGTACCTCGCAGGGCTCGCCCAGACCGCCCTCGGATTCGTGATCGTCCTCGCCTTCGCGCTGGCCGGGGCCGACCCGTACCAGCAACTGCTGCTCTGGGTGAACACGCCCGGCATGATCGGGCTCATGGCGCTGATGCTGCTCGCCGCGATCGCCGTACCCGTCTACTTCCGGCGCATCGCGCACGCCGAGGGCCCCTGGCGGACCGTGGTCGCGCCCGTGACCGCAGCCGCCCTGCTGGCCCTCGCGATCTGCCTCGTCGTCTCCAAGGTGGACCTGTTCACCATGGCCTCCACCACCGTGAACACCGTCCTCGTCGCCCTCGTCCCCGCCGTGTTCCTGGCCGGGCTCGGGCTCGCGCAGCGCCTGAAGACCCGCCGCCCCGAGACCTACGCCCGATTCGCCGCCGAGCCCGCCGAAGCCCCTCAAGGACCCGCCGAAGCCTCCCAAGGAGAAGAGCCGTGCCCGCTGCCGACACCGTCCTCACCGGAGCCCGCGTCCGTACCCTCGACCCCGGCCGCCCCGAGGCCCGCGCGGTAGCCGTCCGCGGCGGCGAGATCCTCGCCGTCGGCGACGAGGCCGACGTACGCGACTGGCGCGGCCCCGCCACCGAGGTGCTCGACCTCGGCGGCGCCACCCTCACCCCCGGCCTGACCGACGCCCACAGCCACCCCGTCTGGGGCATCGAGATGGCCACCGGAACCGACCTCTCGGCCGTCCGGGACCTCGACCAGCTCCGGGCCGCCCTGCGCACCGCCCCGCGCCCGGCCGGCTGGGTCCTCGGCCACGGCCTCGACCACAACGCCTTCGGCGGCCGCCCCGTCGACAAGGCGCTGATCGAGGAGGCCCTGGCCGGAGCCCCCGCCTTCCTGCGCCTGTACGACGGCCACTCCGCCCTCGCCTCCGGCGCGGCCCTGGACGCCGCGGGCATCACCGGCCCGCGTACGTTCGACCAGCGCTCGGAGATCGTCTGCGATCCGGACGGCCGCCCGACCGGCCACCTCGTCGAGCACGCGGCGATGGCCCTGGTCGGCGTCCTCGCCCCGAAGCCCTCGGCGGCCGAGCGGCGCGGCCGGCTCACCGCCCTGCTCGGCGAGATGGCCGCCACCGGCCTCACCGGGGCCCACGTCATGGACCTCGGCGACGGCGACGTACCGGCCCTGCTCTCCGGCGTCGAGTACGACGGCGACCTGCCGCTGCGGCTGAACCTGGCGCCCTGGTGCATGCCGGGCGCGACCCCGCAGGAGCTGGCGGAGCTGATCGGGCTCCAGGGGCTGCGCGGCCGCCACTGGCAGGTCGGCGGCGTGAAGTTCTTCATGGACGGCACCGTCGAGGGAGGCACCGCCTGGCTGGAGCACGCCGACTGCCACGGCCGGGGCACGGACGCCTTCTGGCCCGATCCCGAGGCCTACTCGGCGGCCGTACGGACCCTCGACGCGGCCGGGGTGCGCACCGCGACCCACGCCATCGGCGACGCGGCGGTCCGCCACGTCCTGGACACGGTGGCCTCGCTGGGCGCCCGCGCCCGGATGCGGCACCGGATCGAGCACATCGAGACCGTCCCCGACGGCCAGTTGAAGCGGTTCGCGGAGCTCGGGGTGATCGCCTCGATGCAGCCGCCGCACACCGCGTACACCCGGGCCGACCACAGCGACGAGTGGTCGAAGCGGCTGGGCGCGGACCGGGCGGCCCGGGCCTGGCGCTGCCGGGACCTGCGCGACGCGGGGGCCGTGCTGGCACTGGGCTCCGACTGGCCCATCGCCCACCACGACGCCCGCCGGGTCCTGGCCATCGCCCGCAGCCCGCTGGGCGCGGCCTCCGGCGGGCCCGCCCTGACGGGGCTGATGGCCCTGGAGGGCATGACCTCGCACGCCGCGCTCGCGGCGGGGGAGCAGCGGGTGGCGGGCCGGATCGCGGCCGGCTTCCGGGCGGACCTGACGGCGTTCGCGCTCGACCCCGTGGACACCGCCCCGGACGAGCTGGCCGAGGCCCCGATCCGGCTCACGATGTCGGGCGGCCGGATCACGTACGGCAGGGAGTTCTAGGCCTTGCGGAACCGGTTCAGCAGGGCGGCCGAGGCCGGATGCGGGCCCGTCTCCTCGGGCTCGCGCGGCAGCCGGTGCGGCAGCGAGCCGTACCAGCCGCGCGAGACCGTGTATCCGAACGCGAGGCAGAGCATGCCGCCCGCGGCGTCCAGCCAGAAGTGGTTGGCGGTGGCCACGATGACCACGAGGGTGGCCACCGGGTAGAGCAGGCCCAGGATCCGGGCCCAGGGGGCGGAGGCGACCGCGAAGATCGTCAGTCCGCACCAGAGCGACCACCCTATGTGCATGGAGGGCATGGCCGCGTACTGGTTCGACATGTGCTTGAGGTTGCCGGAGGCCATGGAGCCCCAGGTGTGGTGGACCAGCACGGTGTCGACGAAGCTCTGCCCGTTCATCAGCCGGGGCGGCGCGAGCGGGAAGAAGTAGTAGCCGAGCAGGGCCACGCCCGTGGTGGCGAAGAGGACCATCCGCGTGGCCGCGTAACGCCCCGGATGGAAACGGTAGATCCACACCAGGACGCCGATGGTCACGACGAAGTGGAGCGTGGCGTAGTAGTAGTTCATGCCGACGATCAGCCACGTCACCGAGTTGACGGCGTGGTTGACCGACTGCTCGACCGCGATGCCGAGGGTCCGTTCCAGGTCCCACAGCCAGTCGGCGTTCGCGAGGGCGTCCGCCTTCTGCTCGGGCACGGCGTTGCGGATGAGCGAGTAGGTCCAGTAACTGACCCCGATGAGCAGGATCTCGAACCAGATCCGCGGCCGGCGCGGGGCGCGCAGCCGGGACAGGAGAGCGCGCTGAGCCCCCGGACGGGCCTCACCCTCGGTCACGTGGGGTGACGAGACTTCCGTCCGGGTTTCCAGTGTCTTCACGCTCGATTCACCCATGGGGAAAGAGTCTGCCAGATGCGATCTCGCCTTCGATCATCCCTCGGGAGGGTCTCGGGCGCAGCCGCTCACCCCTGAGGTGTAGACGGTCCCCTACGTTGCTGCGGACCGGAGGCGGTGGATCCGCGGACCACCAGCTCGGGCAGGAAGACGAACTCGCTGTGCGGGGCCGGCGTACCGCCGATCTCCTCCAGGAGCGTACGGACCGCCGCCTGCCCCATGGCCTGCACCGGCTGCCGGATGGTGGTGAGCGGCGGATCGGTGAACGCTATGAGGGGGGAGTCGTCGAAGCCGACGACGGAGACGTCCTGCGGCACGCGCAGCCCCTGCTGCCGGGCCGCCCGGATCGCCCCGAGCGCCATCATGTCGCTGGCGCACACGATGGCGGTGCAGCCGCGCGCGATGAGCGCGGCGGCCGCGGCCTGCCCGCCCTCCAGGGTGTACAGCGAGTGCTGGATGAGTTCCTCGACCTCGGCCTCGTCGAGACCGAGCCGCTCCTTCATCCCGAGCCGGAAGCCCTCGATCTTCCGCAGGACGGGCACGAACCGCTTGGGTCCGACCGCGAGTCCGATCCGGGTGTGCCCGAGCGCGGTCAGGTGGGTCACGGCGAGCTGCATCGCGGCGCGGTCGTCGGGGGAGACGAAGGGGGCCTGCACCTTGTCGGAGAACCCGTTGATGAGGACGTAGGGGACGCCCTGCCCGCGGAGTTGGTCGTAGCGGCCCATGTCGGCGGTGGTGTCGGCGTGCAGCCCGGAGACGAAGATGATGCCGGAGACCCCGCGGTCGACCAGCATCTCGGTGAGCTCGTCCTCGGTGGACCCGCCGGGCGTCTGCGTGGCCAGCACCGGGGTGTACCCCTGCCGGGTCAGCGCCTGGCCGATGACCTGCGCGAGCGCCGGGAAGATGGGGTTGTCCAGCTCGGGGGTTATCAGGCCGACGAGCCCCGCGCTGCGCTGGCGCAGCCGCACCGGGCGTTCGTAGCCGAGCACGTCGAGGGCGGCCAGCACCGATTCGCGGGTGCCCGCGGCCACACCGGGCTTGCCGTTGAGCACGCGGCTGACTGTGGCTTCGCTGACCCCCGCCTGGGCTGCGATGTCGGCTAGCCGTGCGGTCACGGGATTGGACTGTACCGGTCCCCGGCTCACAACGCCCACCACGTGCACGCATCGGGCGGCAGGAGCACGGTCCGGCCGTCCGTCTCCACCGGGGCGCTGGACAGTACGGGGCGCCCCGGCGAGGGGAGTTCCAGCGGCTCGGAGCGGCTGTTGAGGGTGCAGGCGAACCCGGGCCGGGTGAAGAGGAGCACGCCCTCGGGCGCGGGCAGCCAGGTCAGCGGGCCCGCGTCGGGGGAGCCGAGGCCGGGCAGCGCCCGGCGCAGCTCCAGGGCGGCGCGGTACAGCTCCAGGGTGGAGTGCGGGTCGCCGGTCTGGGCGGCGACGCTGAGGGGGGCCCAGTCGGCGGGCTGCGGGAGCCAGCTGCCGGCCGGCCCGAACCCGTACGGGGGCTGCTCGCCGGACCAGGGCAGCGGGATCCGGCACCCGTCGCGCAGCCCGTCCTGTCCGGCGGAGCGGAGGAAGGCGGGGTCCTGGCGCACGGCGTCGGGGAGGTCGGCGACCTCGGGCAGGCCGAGCTCCTCGCCCTGGTAGAGGTACGCGGACCCGGGCAGGGCGAGCATCAGCAGCGCGGCGGCCCGGGCACGGGCCAGGCCCTGTGCGCCGCCGCCGTACCGCGTGACATGGCGTACGACGTCGTGGTTGGACAGCACCCAGGTGGTGGGGGCTCCGACGGAGGCGGTGGCGGCCAGGGACTCGTCGATGACGGTCCGCATCGCGCGGGTGTCCCACGGGCAGTTCAGGAAGCGGAAGTTGAAGGCCTGGTGCAGCTCGTCGGGCCGGACGTAGAGCGCGAGCCGCTCGGAGGTCGGCGCCCAGGCCTCGGCGACGCCGATGCGCGGGCCGTCGTAGGAGTCGAGCAGGCGCCGCCAGGAGCGGTGGATCGCGTGGACCCCGTCCTGGTCGAAGAAGGGGAGCGGCTCGGTGCCGATCAGGGTGGCCTGGGCGCCGCGGCCGATGTCGGGCATGCCGGGGGCCTTGACCATGCCGTGGGCGACGTCGATGCGGAACCCGTCGACACCGAGGTCGAGCCAGAAGCGCAGGACGGAGGCGAACTCCTCCGCGACCTCGGGGTGCTCCCAGTTCAGGTCCGGCTGCTCGGGTGCGAAGAGGTGCAGGTACCAGGCGCCGTCGGGGGTGCGGGTCCAGGCGGGGCCGCCGAAGACGGACTCCCAGTCGTTGGGCGGGCGCTCCCCGCCGGGTCCGCGGCCGGGGCGGAAGTGGTACCGGGCCCGGGCCCCGGCCGCGGGGTGGGCGAGGGCCTCCCGGAACCAGGCGTGCCGGTCGGAGGTGTGGTTGGGCACCACGTCCACGATGACCCGCAGGCCCAGCGCGTGGGCGGCCCGGACGAGCTCGTCGGCGTCGGAGAGGTCCCCGAAGAGCGGGTCGACGGCGCGGTAGTCGGCGACGTCGTAGCCGCCGTCGGCCTGGGGGGAGACGTAGAAGGGGGTGAGCCACACGGCGTCGACCCCGAGCCGGGCCAGGTGGGGCAGGCGCGAGCGCACCCCGCGGAGGTCGCCGACGCCGTCGCCGTCGCTGTCCGCGAAGGACCGTACGTACACCTGGTAGATGACGGCATCGCGCCACCAGCGGCCGCTTGCGGTGGCGTTGCTGGAAGCGCTTGCAAGCCGTGAGGCGGTCAGCTCATGGGTCATATCGGGGTCAACGCGCGTACATGCCCCCTGGTTGCGGCCTGGTTGCAGGCCTGCTCACCCGAAGGACGTTCGAACGAACAGCAAGCTGCGGCAACCGTCCGGACACACGGATGTAACGATCACCGTCTCTTGCAGAAAATTGCCGCAAGGTCTTTCGGTCAGCTTTCAGGCTTGTTACGTTCCCTGCAACTCGGGACCGCGAGGGCGCGGCCGGGATCATCGAAGGAGTTCATATGCGGCGTGGCATAGCGGCCACCGCGCTGGTCGCGACCCTGGCGCTCGCGGCGACGGCTTGCGGCGGTGACACCAAGGACGGCGGCGGCGAGACCAAGGCCGGCGGGGAGCTCTCCGGCACGGTCACGTGGTGGGACACCTCGAACGACGCCGAGAAGGCCAGCTTCCAGAAGATCGCCGAGGCGTTCACCGCGAAGCACCCGAAGGTCACCGTCAAGTACGTCAACGTCCCGTACGGCGACGCGCAGAACAAGGTCAAGAACGCCTTCAGCAGCGGTTCCGAGGCCCCCGACGTGATCCGCGCCGACGTCGGCTGGGTCGCCGACTTCGCCTCGCTGGGCTACCTCGACGAGGTCCCGGCCGAGACGGCCAAGAAGGTCGACGCCGAGTTCCTGCCGCAGGCCGCGGCCAGCGGCAAGTACGAGGGCAAGACCTACGCCGTCCCGCAGGTCATCGACACCCTCGGCCTCTTCTACAACAAGAAGATGCTCGCCGACGCCGGCGTCCAGCCCCCCAAGACCCTGGAGGAGCTGAAGACCGCCTCCGCCGCGATCAAGGCGAAGAGCGGCAAGGCCGGCCTCTACCTGCGCGGCGACGACTCGTACTGGTTCCTGCCGCTCATCTACGGCGAGGGCGGCGACCTCGTCGACGCGAAGAACAAGACGGTCACCGTCGACAACCCGGCCGGCGTCAAGGCGTTCAAGACCGCCCGCGACCTGGTCACCTCGGGTGCGGCGATCACCAACGCCACCGACGGCTGGACCAACATGCAGACCGCCTTCAAGTCGGGCGAGGCCGCGATGATGATCAACGGTCCGTGGGCCGTCGCCGACACCTACGCCGGCGACCAGTTCAAGGACAAGGCCAACCTCGGCGTCGCCGCCGTCCCGGCCGGCTCCGCCAAGGCCGGTGCCCCGCAGGGCGGCCACGACCTCGCCGTCTACGCCGGGTCCAAGAACCGCGCCGCCGCGCACGCCTTCGTCGAGTACATGACCTCGCAGGACGTGCAGGTGCAGTCCACCAAGGAGCTCAGCCTGCTCCCGACCCGGACCGCCGCGTACGAGCAGCCGGACGTCAAGTCCAGCGAGATGGTCCAGTTCTTCAAGCCGGCCGTGGACAAGGCCGTCGAGCGCGCCTGGATCCCGGAGAACGGCTCCCTCTTCGAGCCGCTGAAGGTCGAATACACCAAGGCGATCACCGGGGCCTCCAGCCCGGAGGACGCGGCCAAGGCGGCCGGCGTCGAGTTCCGCAAGATCCTCAAGGGCTGGAAGTAGACAAGACGATGGCTGCTCACACCAGCCAGTCGGTGGCGAAGGCCGCGGGCGGCGACGGGGAAGACTCCGTCGCGGCCCGCGGCCGGAGCCGCAGGACTGACAGCGCGAAGCACGGTGGCCTGGGGCGCGCCCTCGCCACCCATTGGTACGCCTGGGCCATGATCGCCCCGGTGGTGCTCGTCCTCGGCGTGATCATCGGCTGGCCGCTCGCACGCGGCATCTACCTGTCGCTGACCGACGCCAACGAGCGCAACGTCGCCCGTACCATCGGCGCCAATCACATCGAGGCCACGTACACGTTCGTCGGCCTCGACAACTACGCGGACGTCCTGGCCGACCCGGTGTTCCTGCAGCGGCTGGTGTGGACGGTGGTGTGGACCGTCCTGTGCGTGTCGATCACCTTCACGCTCGGACTGGCCCTGGCCAACATGCTGAACCGGGAGTTCCGGGGCCGCGCCGCCTACCGGATGGCGCTCATCCTGCCCTGGGCCGTCCCCGGCTTCGTCTCCGTCTTCGCCTGGCGGTTCCTGTTCAACCGCGACAGCGGCATCCTGAACAAGATCCTCGACGGAGGCGGCATTTCGGCGATTCCGTGGCTCGACGACCCGACGTGGGCGAAGTTCTCGGTCGTCGCTGTCAACGTCTGGCTCGGCGTCCCCTTCATGATGGTCGCCCTGCTCGGCGGGCTGCAGTCGATCCCGGGCGAGCTGTACGAGGCCGCCGAGATGGACGGGGCCACGGCCTGGCAGCGGTTCCGGCACATCACCCTGCCCGGGCTGCGGTCGGTGAGCATGACGGTGATCCTGCTCTCCACCATCTGGACCTTCAACATGTTCCCGGTGATCTTCCTGCTCACGCGGGGCGGACCGGGAGACTCCACCGAGATCCTGGTGACCCAGGCCTTCCGGGAGGCCTTCGTGTCCAGCCCGCGCGATTTCGCGGGCTCCGCCACCTGGGGCGTGCTCATCCTCGCCCTGCTCATGATCTTCGCGCTGGTCTACCGGCGCTCGCTGCGCAAGCAGGGAGAGGTGTGGTGACCGTGACGACGACCAACGTTTCCGTACGCAAGCGGGGCGAGCGCTCCCCGCTCGCCTCCGCCGGACTGCACGTCACCCTGATCGTGGCGTCCGTGATCGCCGTCTTCCCGGTGCTGTGGGTCCTGCTGACCTCGATCAAGCCCGCGAAGCACGCCATCTCCACGGACTTCGTGAAGGAACCGACCCTGGAGAACTACCGCTACCTGGTGGAGTCGACCTCCTTCTTCACGTGGTTCGGCAACTCCGTGCTCGTGGCGGGCATCACCACCGTGCTCGGCGTGTTCATCGCCGCCACGACCGGCTACGCCGTCAGCCGGTTCAAGTTCCCCGGCATGAAGCCGCTGATGTGGACCCTGCTCATCACGCAGATGTTCCCGATGGCCATCCTGATCGTCCCGCTCTACAACCTCATGGGACAGCTCGGACTGCTCAACCAGCCGCTCGGTCTGATCATCACGTACCTCACCATCGCCGTGCCGTTCTGCGCCTGGATGATGAAGGGGTTCTTCGACACCATCCCGGTCGAGATCGACGAATCCGGCCGCGTCGACGGGCTCAACCCCTTCGGCACCTTCTGGCGCCTGATCCTGCCGCTGGCCAAGCCCGGCCTCGCCGTCACCGGCTTCTACTCGTTCATCACCGCCTGGGGCGAGGTCGCGTACGCCTCCGCCTTCATGGTCGGCGACGAACACCTCACCCTCGCCGGCGGCCTGCAGACCTTCGTCACGCAGTACACCTCCAACTGGGGTGCGATGAGCGCCGCTTCCGTGCTCATCGCCATTCCGGCGGCCATCTTCTTCCTCTTCGCCCAGCGTCACCTCGTCGCCGGGATGACGGCAGGCGCGACCAAGGGCTGACGCCCCTTCCGCGACCCAGGGCTGACCTCCCTGCCTGCCCCCTCTCACCCCCGGCCCGATCTCTCCAAGGACGACATGACCCAGCACCTCGCCGACGCACTGACTTCGGACAGTGGCCTTCCCACCACCACCGGCACCCGGCCCGGCTGGTGGAGAGAAGCGGTGATCTACCAGGTCTATCCGCGCAGTTTCGCCGACTCCAACGGGGACGGCATGGGGGACCTCGAAGGCATCCGCAGCCGCCTGCCCTACCTCAAGGAGCTGGGCGTCGACGCCGTCTGGCTCAGCCCCTTCTACGCCTCCCCGCAGGCCGACGCCGGCTACGACGTCGCCGACTACCGGGCCATCGACCCCATGTTCGGCACCCTGCACGACGCCGACGCCGTGATCCGCGAGGCGCACGGGCTGGGCCTGCGCATCATCGTGGACCTCGTCCCGAACCACTGCTCCGACCAGCACGAATGGTTCAAGCAGGCGCTGCGGGAAGGACCCGGCACCCCGCTGCGCGAGCGCTTCCACTTCCGCCCGGGGCAGGGGGCCGACGGCTCGGAGCCGCCGAACGACTGGGAGTCGATCTTCGGCGGCCCGGCGTGGACCCGGGTGGCGGACGGGGAGTGGTACCTGCACCTCTTCGCCCCCGAGCAGCCCGACTTCAACTGGGAACACCCCGCCGTCCAGGACGAGTTCCGCTCGATCCTGCGCTTCTGGCTCGACCTGGGGGCGGACGGCTTCCGGATCGACGTCGCCCACGGCCTGGTCAAGGCCCCCGGGCTGCCCGACCTCGGCCGCGACGAGCAGCTCAAGCTGCTCGGCAACCAGGTGCTGCCCTTCTTCGACCAGGACGGGGTCCACGAGATCTACCGTTCCTGGCGCAAGGTGCTGGACGAGTACGCCGGCGACCGCATCGGCGTCGCGGAGGCCTGGACCCCGAGCGCGGACCGGACCGCCCTGTACCTGCGCCCCGACGAGCTGCACCAGGCGTTCAACTTCCACTACCTGAGCACGGGATGGGACGCCGCCGCGCTGCGCGCCGCCATCGACGACTCGCTCGACTCGATGCGTCCGGTGGGGGCGCCGACGACGTGGGTGCTGTCCAACCACGACGTCGTACGCCACCGCACGCGCTTCGGCAGCCTGGAGCGGGCGCGGGCCGCCGCGCTGCTGATGCTGGCGCTGCCGGGGTCGGCGTACGTCTACCAGGGCGAGGAGCTCGGCCTGCCGGAGGTGACCGACCTCCCGGACGAGGTGCGCCAGGACCCCTCCTTCTTCAAGGAGAACGGCCAGGAGGGGCTGCGCGACGGCTGCCGCGTGCCGATCCCGTGGTCGGGCGACCAGGCGCCGTACGGCTTCGGCGACGGCGGCAGCTGGCTGCCGCAGCCGGCCGAGTGGGCGGGGCTGAGCGTCGAGGCCCAGACGGGCGACCCGGCCTCCACCCTGGAGCTGTACCGGGCGGCGCTGCGGATCCGCCGGGAGCGCGGCGACCTGGGCGCCGGCGACGCGGTGGAGTGGCTGGAGGCGCCGGAGGGCGTGCTGGCGTTCCGGCGCGGCGACTTCGTCTGCACGGTGAACACGACCGGGGAGCCCGTACGGATGTCCCCGCCCGGGACGGTGCTGCTGGCCAGCGGCGACGCGGCGGACCCGGCGGACCCGGGAGTCCTGGGCGCCGACACGGCGGTGTGGTGGCAGGGGTGACCTCCCCGCTCCGGCTGACGGACATCGCCGCGCAGGCCCAGGTCAGCGAGGCGACGGTCAGCCGTGTGCTCAACGGCAAGGCGGGCGTGGCGGCCGGCACCCGGCACAAGGTGCTGGCCGCCATGGACCTGCTCGGCTACGAGCGGCCCGTACGGCTGCGCCGCCGCAGCAACGGGCTGGTGGGGCTGTTGATCCCGGAGCTGACCAACCCCATCTTCCCGGCGTTCGCGCAGGTCATCGAGCAGGCGCTGGCCGGCCACGGGTACACGCCGGTGCTGTGCACGCAGACGCCGGGCGGGGCCACCGAGGACGAGCTGGTGGAGCAGCTGGAGGAGCGGGGGGTCACGGGGATCGTCTTCCTGTCGGGCCTGCACGCGGACTCGTCGCTGGACCCTTCCCGCTACCAGCGGCTGTCGTCGCGGGGCATCCCCTTCGTCCTGATCAACGGCTTCAACGAACACGTCAACGCGCCGTTCATCTCGCCGGACGACCGGGCGGCGGCGGACATGGCGGTACGTCACCTGGCGGACCTGGGCCACCGGCGGATCGGCCTGGCCATAGGGCCGACGCGGTACGTCCCGTCGGCCCGCAAGGAGGCGGGGTTCATCGCCGCGGTGCCGCAGGCCCTGGCCGAAGGCCGGATCCAGCGGACGCTGTTCACGGTGGAAGGCGGCCACGCGGCGGGCGGCGCCCTGCTGGACCGCGGCTGCACGGGCATCGTGTGCGGCAGCGACCCGATGGCGCTCGGCGTGATCCGCGCGGCCCGCGAGCGGGGCCTGCGCGTCCCCGAGGACGTCTCGGTGGTCGGCTTCGACGACTCCCCGCTGATCGCCTTCACGGACCCCCCGCTGACGACGATCCGCCAGCCGGTCCGCGCCATGGCCACGGCGGCGGTGGGAGCCCTCCTGGAGGCGGTCGCCGGCACCCCGGTCCAGCGCACGGAGTACGTCTTCCAGCCGGAACTGGTGGTGAGGGGCTCGACGGCCCAGGTCCCGGAGGACTAGGGGGCCAGAGGGTCAGGGGACCAAGGGGCGGGCATGGGCAACGTCTTGCCCATGCCCGCCCGGCCGTGAGGGACGTCCTACGCCGAGACCTTGCCGACGCCGCCCATGGGCTGCGTGTCGCGTTGGGTGATCTGCCAGAGCTGGCTCTCACGGTTGCTGACGTAGATCTGGCCGCCCGCGGTGTCCAGCGCGAGGCCTTCGCAGCTCGCCAGGCCGCTGGCCACCACGCGGTGCGAGCCGTCGGCCAGGGTGATCTCGTACAGGCGGCCGTTCACGTGGTCGAGGGTGAACGCCTTGCCGTCGCCGGTGAGTTCCACGCGGATGGTGCTCGCCGTGGGGAGGGTGGTCACGAGGCGCTTGGCGCCGTCGGCCAGGTTGACCTCGTACAGGTTGTAGCCGTGGTCCTTCTGGCCGACGTACGCCTTGCCCTTGCCGTCCAGCGCCACCGCGGAGACGCCGACCGGCAGGCCGGTGGCGACCGTGGTCTTCTGCCCGCTCTGCAGGTCGACCGCCGTCAGCTTCCCCTCGCTGTGGCTGACGACGTAGGCCTTGCCCGCCCCGTCCAGCGCGAGCCCGTACGCGCCCGGGACACTGGCGACCGTGCTGAAGGTGCCGGTGGACAGGTCCACGGCGGTCAGGCGCCCGTTGCCGTAGTCGGCGGCGTAGACCTTGCCCTTGCGGTCCAGCTTCACATCGCAGATGTCGCCCAGGCCGCTCGCGACGACGCGCTGCGCGCCGGTGGCGAGCTTCACCGCGGACAGCTTCTGGCCGCCCCGGTCGGCGACGTACGCCGTGTTCTGCGACGGGTCCACCGCGAGGCCCTCGGAATTGCCCAGACCCGTCGCGATGAGGGCGAAGCTCCGCCGGGTGGCCATGAGCTTCGACAGGTCTTCGAGCTTCGGCATGTCGTCCTCGCCGATGCTCACCTTCGGCGGTCCGGCCGCCTTCAGGGTCGACGAGGCCATGGCGGACGTCGAACCGGGGTTCTCGGCGACCTGACGCTGATCGGCGGACGCGTCATGGAATTTCTGGAAGAGGGGATTGAGAAAGCCCATGACGTCGAACGCCCCGTGCGCCGTCTGGCGCACGATCCACGGGTCGCGCTCGCTCTCCATTTTGCGGACGGCTTCCGAGACGTCGCCGGCTCCGGGGGTGTCCTTGCCGAGAGATTCAGCGGACTGTTTGGCGGAGTCGGCTCCGCTGCCGCCGCCGTCGAAGATGTTTCCGAATGACACGAGAGTTCCTCCTGATGTGGCTGTTCTGGCCTGACCGGTGGGTGGTCGCCTTTTCAGAGAGGCTGCTTCTGGCTCTCGTAATCGAGTGTCTCGGGCTGGAAGACCCGGTGTTCCCCGGTGCGGACGGCCACGATTTCGGCCGACCCCTTCTGCATGAACCTCTTGCCCTCATCGGCCAGATCGAAGTTGCCGCCGTCCTCGACGGAGTCGCCGAGTTTCCATGCGACGACCCGGGAGTACTTCGGCTCCTTGGCCTGCGGGGGAGTTCCCCTGACCTCCACCGGCTTCGGGTAGTACAAGGCGACCCAACCACCGAAGGTGACCGGGAATTCGTAGTCGAACTGCCTCACCTGGCGGCGGGTCGTGGCCATGACGTCCGCCCGGCTCATCACTTCCAGGCTGACCGACGACTGGTGTTTCCATTCGGTGGTCAGCGAACCGCTGACGGAGGCGGTGACGCCGAGCAGCAGGTCCGCCCACAGCTCACCGGTGCCCGTGGCGGTGGTCGTGGCCTGCGTCGTGCTCGTCGCCTCCGTCTGGGACTCCTGGTCGACGCCCTGGTTGTCCTTGCTGTTCTTCAGGGTGGTCTTCTGGTACTGCTGCATCGCCATGCTCTTCTGCATTTCCTGCTGGAGCGATGCGATGGATTTCGCCCCGAAGGTGAGCTTCACCTCGCCCTGGAGCGACCAGCTGACGGTGTTCGAGACGGAGAACTCGACCGTGTCCGTCACGGTTATTTTGACGGGGTCGGTTCCGTTGACGTACGTCTGCTTGGAGATCATGTCCGGCGGGGGCTGCGCGATGTCGCTCCGCTCCTCGACGACCGGTACGCCCATGTTCATGAACGCGCGCCACCCGCGCTCCTGCGCCGTCTTCTCGTCCTCGGGGAACTCGCCGTAGCGCTTCTTGTTCAACGAGAACCCGATGGGGCTGACCGGCTCGCCCCCTCCTTCGGGGGTCCTCTTCAGCGCGCCCCGCTGCTTGTTCCGCTCCAGGATGGCTTCGGCCTTGGCCGGGATTTCGAGCTCGTCCTGGTTCCGCGTGGTGAGCGGGTGGCGCATGAACACGTCGTTGATATAGGCCTTGCCCACATCACTCTTCGCGCTTTTCTCCGACATGTACCTGAGGTCTCCCTGAGTCGCGGAAATGAATGATCTTTCCGGTGCATGGTGAAACTACGCGGCCGGTGCAAGATGATCATCGAGCGAAAATGGTCATGGGGTGAAAACCGGACAACCCCCGTTCCACCTGCGGGGATCACCCTTCCGGCAAGGGCCGGACCGGCCCGTACCCCGGCGGCGCGGGACGTCCGGTGTGGCCGGATCCGCGGTCCCGGACCGCGTACGGGGCCGGGGCGGTCGGGAAGTGGCGGGGATGTGCCGCTGCCGGGGGAGCGTGTCCGGCGCGGGCCGGAGTCGGCCGTAGCGCGGCGGAGTTGGCCGGGCCGTCCGGCCTGGCAGTCCCACCTGTCCGGCAGGACACGCCCCGGAAACAATTCTGCAATCTCTTGCGCAAACTCTTGCAGCGCCCTTACCTGGCCCCTACGGTCGCTGGAATCCCCACCTCTCCCGCCAGGAGGCCCCCCCCGCATGCCTGCCAGAGCAGTCAGAGCTGCAACTCTTTTCGCCAGCACCGCACTTGCCGCGGCCGCCCTCACCGGCCCGGCCCCGCAGGCCGCCGCGGCGGCGCCCGGCGACAAGGACGTCACCGCCGTCCTCTTCGAGTGGCGCTTCGAGTCCGTCGCCCGGGCCTGCACCGATGCGCTCGGGCCCGCCGGGTACGGGTACGTCCAGGTCTCGCCGCCCCAGGAGCACATCCAGGGCCCCCAGTGGTGGACCTCGTACCAGCCCGTCAGCTACAAGATCGCCGGGCGGCTCGGCGACCGCGCCGCTTTCAAGACCATGGTCGACACCTGCCACGCCGCCGGGGTGAAGGTCGTCGCCGACTCCGTGATCAACCACATGGCCGCCGGCGACGGTGTGGGAACCGGGGGTTCTTCGTACACGAAGTACGGGTACCCGGGGACCTACTCGGGCTCCGACATGGACGACTGCCGGGCCACCATCTCCAACTACCAGGACCGGGCCAACGTCCAGAACTGCGAGCTCGTGCAGCTCGCCGACCTGGACACCGGCGAGGACTACGTACGCGGGCGCATCGCCGGATACCTGAACGACCTGCTCTCCCTCGGCGTCGACGGCTTCCGGATCGACGCCGCCAAGCACATGCCCGCCGCCGACCTCGCCAACATCAAGTCCCGCCTGACGAATCCTTCCGCCTACTGGAAGCAGGAGGCGATATACGGCGCGGGCGAGGCCGTCTCGCCCTCCGAGTACCTCGGCAACGGCGACGTGCAGGAGTTCCGCTACGCCCGGGACCTCAAGCGGGTCTTCCAGAACGAGAGCCTCGCCCACCTCAAGAACTTCGGCGAGGCCTGGGGGTACATGCCGAGCGGGCAGTCCGCCGTCTTCGTCGACAACCACGACACCGAGCGCGTCGGCGACACCCTCAACTACAAGGACGGCTCCGCCTACACCCTCGCCGGCGTCTTCATGCTGGCCTGGCCGTACGGATCCCCCGACGTGCACTCCGGGTACGAGTGGACCGACAAGGACGCCGGCCCGCCGAACGGCGGCTCGGTGAGCGCCTGTTACGCCGACGGGTGGAAGTGCCAGCACGCCTGGCGGGAGATCTCCTCCATGGTCGGCTTCCGCAACGCGGCCCGCGGCCAGGCCGTCACCAACTGGTGGGACAACGGCGCCGACCAGATCGCCTTCGGGCGCGGGGCCAAGGCGTACGTCGCCATCAACCACGAGGGCGCGGCCCTCACCCGGACCTTCCAGAGCTCGCTCCCGGCCGACGACTACTGCGACGTCCAGAGCGGGCGCACCGTCAGCGTGAACTCCGCCGGGCAGTTCACCGCCACCCTGGGAGCCGGTACCGCCCTCGCCCTGCACGTCAACGCCCGTACCTGCACCGGTGGTGGGACCACGCCCCCGCCGGCGGCCGCGGGCGCCTCGTTCGCCGTCAACGCCACCACCGTCCCCGGGCAGAACATCTACGTCACCGGGGACCGCGCGGAGCTCGGCGGCTGGAACACCGCCGGAGCCCTCAAGCTCGACCCGGCGGCCTACCCCGTCTGGAAGCTGGACGTCCCGCTCCCGGCCGGGACCGCGTTCTCGTACAAGTACGTACGCAAGGACGCCGCCGGGAACGTCACCTGGGAGAGCGGCGCCAACCGCACCGCGACCGTCCCGGCGAGCGGCAGGGCCGTGCTCAGCGACACCTGGCGCAACTGACCCCGCACGCCCCGCACACCCCGTACACCCGCACACCCGCCCCCACCGACCAGGGCCGCCCGGCGTCCAGAAACCCCGCCATCCGCCGGGCGGCCCTCATCCACGCGACACGTAACCAAGGAGACCCGCCTTGATACGCCCCGCCGCAGGAGTGCTCGCCGCCGCCCTGGCCGTGACGCTCCTGCCCGCCCTCCCGGCCGCGGCCGCCGCGCCGCCCGCCCCGCCGTCGGACGCGAAGCTGGCCGCCGAGCCCGCGCGGCACGACCTGACCCGGGAGCAGTTCTACTTCGTCCTCCCGGACCGGTTCGCGAACGGTGATCCGCGCAACGACACCGGCGGCCTGACCGGCAGCCGGCTGGAGACCGGGCTGGACCCGACGGACAAGGGCTTCTACCAGGGCGGCGACCTCAAGGGGCTGACCGACCGGCTCGACTACATCAAGGGGCTCGGAACCACCGCCATCTGGATGGCTCCGATCTTCAAGAACCAGCCGGTGCAGGGGAAGGGGGCCGATGTCTCCGCCGGGTACCACGGGTACTGGATCACCGACTTCACGCAGGTCGACCCGCACTTCGGCACCAACGCCGACCTGGAGCGGCTGATCGACAAGGCGCACGCGAAGGGGATGAAGGTCTTCTTCGACGTCATCACCAACCACACCGCCGATGTCGTCGACTACCGGGAGCAGTCGTACTCCTACCTGTCGAAGGGCGCCTTCCCCTACCTGACGAAGGACGGGGTGCCCTTCGAGGACTCCGACTACGCGGACGGGAAGCAGAAGTTCCCGGGCGTCGACGCCGAGTCCTTCCCGCGGACCCCCTTCGTGCCCGACGCGAAGAAGAACCTGAAGGCTCCCGCCTGGCTCAACGACCCGGCGATGTACCACAACCGGGGCGATTCCACCTTCGCCGGGGAATCCTCCGACCAGGGTGACTTCTTCGGCCTCGACGACCTGTGGACCGAGCGGCCCGAGGTCGTCAGCGGGATGGAGAAGATCTACGAGAAGTGGGTCAAGGACTTCTCGATCGACGGCTTCCGCATCGACACGGTCAAGCACGTCAACACCGGGTTCTGGACGCAGTGGGCCACCGCCCTCGACAAGTACGCGGCCCAGCGCGGCCGGAAGAACTTCTTCATGTTCGGCGAGGTCTACTCCGCCGACACCGCCGTCACCTCCCCGTACGTGACGCAGGGCCGCCTCGACGCCACCCTCGACTTCCCGCTCCAGGACGCGATCCGCGCGTACGCCTCCCAGGGCGCGGGGGCCCCGCGGCTGGGCTCCGTACTGGCCGACGACTACCGGTACACGACGGACAAGGCGAACGCGTACGAGCAGGTCACCTTCCTCGGCAACCACGACATGGGCCGCTTCGGGAGCTTCCTGAAGCAGGACCGGCCGGGGGCGGGGGAGCAGGAGCTGCTGGACCGGTACCGGCTCGCCAACGAGCTGATGTTCTTCTCCCGGGGCAACCCGGTGGTGTACTCCGGCGACGAGCAGGGCTTCACGGGCGCGGGCGGCGACAAGGACGCCCGGCAGCCGCTGTTCGGCACGCGGGTCGCCGACTACCTGGACGACGACCAGCTCGGAACGGTGCGCACCCACGCGAGCGATGCCTACGATCCGGGACACCCGCTCTACCAGCAGATCAGTGCTCTCTCGAAGCTGACGAAGGACCACCCGGCCCTGCGGGACGGCGTCCAGAGCGAACGATTCGCCGACGGCTCCGTCTACGCCTTCGCCCGGACCGACCGCCGATCCCGCACCGAGTACCTGGTCGCCGCCAACAACGCCGCCGAGGCGCGGACCGTCGAACTCGACGCCCCGGCCGGCGCCCAGTACCGCACCCTGTACGGCGGCACCGCGCTGCTGCGCGCCTCCGCCGCCGGCAAGCTCACCGTCACCGTCCCCGCCCTCGGCTCCGTGGTCCTCCAGGGCGCCGCCCCCCTCGCCGCCCCCGCCGCCAAGCCCGCCCTGACCCTCAGGGCCCCGGCCCCCGGCGCCACCGGGACCGTCGAGCTCTCCGCCGACGTCACCGGCGGCGGCCTGAACCGGGTCGTCTTCGCCGCCCAGACCGGCACCGGCAAGTGGCAGGTCCTCGGATCCGCCGACCACGCCCCGTACAAGGTCACCCAGCACGTCACGGCCCCGGCCGGCACCGCCCTGCGCTACAAGGCCGTCGCCGTGGACGCCTCCGGCCGCACCGCGAGCGCCCTCGCCGAGTCCGTCTCCGGCCAGGTCCCGCCCACCCCGGTCCCCACCGCCACCCAGCGCGACATCGCGGTCGTCCACTACCGCCGCCCCGACGGCGACTACACCAACTGGCGGCTCTACGCCTGGGGCGACCTCGCGGACGGCGAAGCCACGCCGTGGCCCGCCGGGCACGATTTCACCGGCCGCGACGCGTACGGCGCCTTCGCCTACGTCAAGCTCAAGCCCGGCGCCTCCTCGATCGGCTACCTCGTCATCGACAAGGACGGCAACAAGGACGTCGCCACCGACCGCACCCTCGACGTGACGAAGAGCGGCGAGGTCTGGCTGGAGCAGGGCAAGGAAGCGGCCACCACCGACCGCCCCGCCTACCCGCCCCAGGACCAGGCCAAGGCCGTCCTGCACCACCAGCGCGCCGACGGCGCCTACGAGGGCTGGGGCCTGCACGTCTGGACCGGCGCCGCGACCCCCACCGACTGGTCCAAGCCGCTGCCGCCCACCCGCACCGACTCCTACGGCGCCGTGTACGAGGTCCCGCTCGCGGCCGGGGCGACCAGCCTCAGCTACATCCTCCACAAGGGCGACGAGAAGGACCTCCCCTCCGACCAGTCCCTCGACCTGAAGGCCACCGGCCACGAGGTCTGGATGCTGGGCGGCCGGGCCCCCTACCTCCTGCCGCAGCCCGCCGGCTCCTCCGCCGCCCTCGACCTCACCAAGTCCGAGGCCATCTGGATCGACCGCTCCACCCTCGCCTGGAACGCCCCCGCGGCCGCCGCCTCCGTCCAGCTCCTCGCCTCCCGCGAAGGCACCGTCACCGCCGGGAACGGTGTCCTGCACGCGGACGGCGCCGCCTGGCTGCGCCTGGCCAAGACCGAGCTCACCGCCGCCCAGAAGCAGAAGTTCCCGCACCTGGCGACGTACTCCGCCTACTCCGTCGACCCCCGCGACCGCGACCGCGTACGCGAGGCCCTGCGCGGCCAGCTCGTCGCGAGCGCCCGCGCCGCCAACGGCGCCGTGCTGGCCGCGACCGGCGTCCAGCTCGCCGGCGTACTCGACGACCTGTACGCGAACACCGCGGCCCTCGGCCCGGTCTTCAAGGACGGCCGCCCCACCCTCTCCGTCTGGGCCCCCACCGCCCGCCAGGTCGCCCTCGAACTCGACGGCCGCACCGTCCCCATGCGCCGCGACGACACCACCGGCGTCTGGTCGGTGCGCGGCGAGCGCGGCTGGACCGGCAAGCCCTACCGCTACGACGTGACCGTGTGGGCCCCGAGCGCCCGCCAGATGGTCCGCAACCTCGTCACCGACCCGTACTCCACCGCCCTGACCACGGATTCCACGTACAGCCTGGCCGTCGACCTGGCCGACCCGAAGCTGGCCCCGCCCGGCTGGCGCGCCCTGCGCAAGCCCGCGCCCGTCCCCTTCACCTCGGCGCAGATCCAGGAGCTCCACATCCGCGACTTCTCGGTCGCGGACCGTACGAGCACCCACCCCGGCCAGTACCTGGCGTTCACGGACACCGGCTCGGCGGGCATGCAGCACCTGCGCGCGCTGGCCGCGTCCGGCACCTCCTACGTACACCTCCTGCCCGCCTTCGACATCGGCACGATCCCGGAGAAGGCCTCCGACCGCACCGAACCCGCCTGCGACCTGAAGGTGTACGCGCCGGACTCGCCCGAGCAGCAGGCCTGCGTGGCCGCGGCCGCCGCGAAGGGCGCGTACAACTGGGGCTACGACCCGCTGCACTACACCGTCCCGGAGGGCTCGTACGCGAGCGACCCGAACGGCACGGCCCGTACGGTCGAGTTCCGCAGGATGGTCCAGTCGCTGAACGGCGCCGGACTGCGGACCGTCATGGACGTGGTCTACAACCACACCGTGGCGTCCGGCCAGTCCGGCACATCGGTCCTGGACCGCATCGTGCCGGGCTACTACCAGCGGCTGCTGGCGGACGGCTCGGTCGCCAACTCCACCTGCTGCGCCAACACGGCTCCCGAGAACGCCATGATGGGCCGGCTCGTCGTGGACTCGATCGTCACCTGGGCGAGGGAGTACAAGGTCGACGGCTTCCGCTTCGACCTGATGGGCCACCACCCGAAGGCGAACATCCTGGCCGTCCGCCAGGCCCTCGACGCGCTGACCGTCGCCAAGGACGGCGTCGACGGCAAGAAGATCATCCTGTACGGGGAGGGCTGGAACTTCGGCGAGGTCGCCGACGACGCCCGCTTCGTCCAGGCCACGCAGAAGAACATGGCCGGCACCGGCATCGCCACCTTCTCGGACCGCTCGCGCGACGCGGTCCGCGGCGGCGGCCCCTTCGACGAGGACCCGCGCGTCCAGGGCTTCGCCTCCGGCCTGTTCACGGCCCCGAACGCCTCGCCCGCGAACGGCACCGCGGACCAGCAGCGGGCGCGGCTGCTGCACGCCCAGGACCTGATCAAGGTCGGACTGTCCGGCAACCTCGCCTCGTACGCCTTCACGGACAGCGCGGGGCGGCGCACCAAGGGGTCCGAGGTGGACTACAACGGCTCCCCGGCCGGGTACGCGGCGGCTCCCGGCGACGCCCTCGCCTACGCGGACGCCCACGACAACGAGACCCTGGCCGACGCCCTGGCCTACAAGCTGCCGCAGGGCACCTCGGCCGCGGACCAGGCCCGGATGCAGGTCCTGGCGATGGCCGTCGGCACCCTCTCGCAGGGCCCCTCGCTGTCCCAGGCCGGTACGGACCTGCTCCGCTCGAAGTCCCTCGACCGCAACTCGTACGACAGCGGCGACTGGTTCAACGCCATCCACTGGGACTGCCGCGAGGGCAACGGCTTCGGGCGCGGTCTGCCCCCGGCCGCCGACAACGGCTCCAAGTGGCTCTACGCGAAGCCGCTGCTGGCCGGCGCCAAGGCACCGGGCTGCGCCGAGATCACGGGCGCCTCGGCCGCCTACCGCGACCTGCTGCGGATCCGTACGACGGAACCGGCCTTCGCCCTCACCACGCCCGAGGCGGTCCAGGCGGCGCTGGCCTTCCCGCTCTCCGGCACGGACGAGACCCCGGGGGTGATCACCATGACCCTCGGCGACCTGGTGGTGGTCTTCAACGCCACCCCCGCGGCCCGGACCCAGCGCATCCCGGCCCTCGCGGGCACCGCCTACGCCCTGCACCCGGTCCAGGCGGCCGGCTCTGACCCCGCGGTCAAGCAGGCGGCGTACGACGCGAGGACGGGAGAGTTCACGACGCCGCCCCGCACGGTCGCGGTCTTCACCCGGAACCGGTAGCTCAGACGACGGTGAGCTGATCGAGCCGCTTCTCGAGCAGGATCACCCCGTACACGCGACCGTCCTTGCCCTCCTTGTGGGGGAACTCCCCGACCACCCGGTAGCCCGCACCCCGGTAGTACGCGAGCAGCCGGGGGTTGGTGGAGACGCAGTCCAGCCGCGCCCGCGGCAGTCCGGAACCGGCGATCCGGCGCTCGGCATGTTCGAGTATCCGCCGTCCGGCCGCCGCGGGCGCGCTCTCGCGGTCCACCATCAGCCGGTGCACGTAGCCGGCGACCGGCGGCTGCACGCCCCAGGCCTCCTCGTCGGACCACCACAGCTCGTACGCGCCGATGATCCGCCCGTCGGCGTCCCCGGCGAGCCACACCTCGCCCTCGCGCATCTTCGCCAGGAAGTGCGCCGCGTCCTTGTCCCCGGGCTTCCACTGGTCGATCCCGTGCTTGCGCATCCACCGGGCGGCCTGGTCGTACAGCGCCACCAGCGTGGCGGCGTCCCTCTCCACGGCACGCCGGAACAAGATCCCGTCATTAATGATCACGGGCGCATTATCACGCGGATGATCACCGGGCGTTGGGAACGACGGGCTCCACCGTCGGGGGCACGAGCCCCACGAGCCGCCCGACCAGCTCCCCGAACGGCCCGTCGGCCGGCTCGTCCGCGAGGATCCGGCCGAGGATGGCGGCCATCTCCGCGTCGTACGCGGCGCTCACGGCGGCCAGCGCGGCGAAGTCGTGCACGAGCTGGAGCTCCAGCTCGGCCCGCGGGATCTTCCGCCCCTCCAGCCAGATCAGCGCCGTGGATTCCGCGAGCGACACCCAGGACCGCACCACGAGCTCCAGCCGCGCGGGCGGGTTCTCGATGCCGATGTGCGTGACGATCTGCAGGTACGCGGCCTGCCGGACCTCGTCGATCATCGCGTTGGTCCGGTTGCTCCCGACGGCCGGGCCGCCGCGCATCAGCGCCGAGAAACCGGGCCCGTGGTCGTCGACGAACGCGAAGAACCGGCCCATGACGCGCAGCAACCGCGCCCCGAGCGGCCCCTCCCGAGGCTCCACGAACCGCTGCGCGAGCTCGTCGGCGGCCCGCCGCAGCGCGGCCTCGTACAGGCTCAACTTGCCCGGAAAATAGTGGTAGACGAGCGGCCGCGATATCCCCGCGGCCGCCGCGATCTCGTCGATCGACACGTCGTCGGGCGACCTGAGGCTGAACAGCTCCAGGGCCACCCCGATCAGCTGCTGCCGCCGCTCCTCGACACCCATCCTGCGCCGCGTCCCGGTAGTCATGCGCCACACCCTACTGGGCCTGCGGCAACGCTCAGAGATCGAGGACCAGGTGGTCGTCCTGGGCGCGGGAGACGCACAGGAGCATCGAGTCCTCGCGCTCCCGGTCCGTGAGGAGGGTGTCGCGGTGGTCGACCCCGCCTGCGAGGACGCGGTGTTGGCAGGTGCCGCAGAAGCCCTGTTCGCAGGAGTACGGGGTGTCGGGGAGCTCCCGGCGGACCGCGGCCAGGGCGGATTCCTCCGCCGCGACCTCGATCGTGCGGCCCGAGCGGTGGAGTTCGACCGTGAAGGGGCGGGAGGTGCCGGCCGCGGGGGTCGCGGTGAAGCGCTCCAGGTGGACCGGGGTGCCGGGCGGGGCCGCCGCTTCGACCGCCGCCATCAGGGGGGCCGGGCCGCAGCAGTAGACCAGGGTGTCCGGGCCCGCCGCCGTGAGTGCGGCAAGGTCGGGGAGGCCCGCCTCGTCCTGCGGGGTGACGGTGACCCGGGAGCCGTACGGCTCCAGTTCGGCGAGGAACGGCATCGAGGCGCGGCTGCGGCCGCCGTAGAGGAGGGTCCAGTCCGCGCCGGCCGCCGTGGCCGCCCGCAGCATCGGGAGGACGGGCGTGATGCCGATTCCGCCCGCCACGAAGAGGTACGAGGAGGACGGCTCCAGCACGAAGCGGTTGCGGGGCGGGCGTACGGGGAGCTCCGCGCCCTCCGTCAGCTGCGCGTGCGCCTCGCGGGAGCCGCCGCGGCCGTCCTCGACCAGCCGGACCGCGATCGTGTAGCGGCCCGCGTCCGCCGGGTCGCCGCAGAGGCTGTACTGGCGGACCAGGCCCGAGGGGAGCTGTACGTCCACGTGCGCGCCCGGGCTCCACGGCGGGAGTTCCGCCGATTCGAGGGTCAGCATCAGGACCCCGTCCGCCGGCTCCGTACGGGACACGATCAGTGCGGGCAGCCAACGGCGCGGGGAGTGGCCCGAGACCGGGGTCTCCAGCGCAGGCAGGGGCCACAGGGGGGAACGGGCGATGCGCCCCCGCAGGGCGCGCCGGGTCAGCAGCGCCGCGCCCGCCACCGCCGCCAGCTTCAGGGCGCGGCTCATGCCGTGGCACCGCCGTTCGCGCCGGGGGAGGAGGCCAGGTAGGCCACGGCCTGGGCCGTCGATCCCTCCTGGGAGGGGTGGTACGTACGGGACAGGTACGTCGGGATCGACTTGAGCATCGCGCCCGCCGAGGGCAGCGTGCCCTGCCGGCCCGCCCGGAAGAACTGGCCGAGGGAGGCCTTGGCGGCGGGCAGCTCCGGGTCGTTCTCCATGAAGAAGCGGGCGCCCCGCTGCCACAGGAAGACGAGCGCCGTGAACGCGGTGGCCCAGGTCCGGGCCCGCCGGTGGTAGCCGCCGTCCACGTGCATGAAGAGGTCGAAGGCCACCGAGCGGTGCTCCACCTCCTCCGCTCCGTGCCAGCGCAGCAGGTCCAGCATCACGGGGTCCGCGCCCCGGCGGTCCAGTTCGTCGGCGTTGAGCACCCAGTTCCCGAGGAACGCCGTGTAGTGCTCGATCGCCGCGATCAGCGCGACCCGCTCCATGAGCCACCAGTGGCGGGCCTTGCCCGGGGGCAGGGTCCGGTCGCCGAGCAGCTTCTCGAAGAGCCAGTCCACCTGCGCCGTGTAGGGGGTGGGGTCCAGGCCCAGCCGCTTGAGGTGGGGGAGCACGTCGTCGTGGGCGGCGGCGTGCATGGCCTCCTGGCCGATGAACCCGACGACGTCGGCGCGCAGTTGCTCGTCCTTGATGTACGGGAGCACCTGCTTGTACACGTGCACGAACCAGCGCTCGCCCGCGGGCAGCAGCAGGTGCAGCACGTTGATGGTGTGCGTGGCGAACGGGTCGCCGGGCAGCCAGTGGAGCGGGGTGTCCTCCCAGCCGAAGGACACGTTCCGGGCCTTGAGCGCGATGTGTTCCGCCGCCACGGGGGCGGGCGCGTGCGGCGTATTAGACATGGCGTCAATGTACTGAGGGGTAGGGGAGAGGAAAAGCCCTCTGCGGCCATCAAGTTCCGGCCCGAGGGCCCTGGGCGTGCAGAAGTCCCCCGGGCATGCAGAAGTCCCCCGGGCGGGCATGCCGCGCCCGGGGGACTTCAGGGTCCGGTTACCGCTCGGCGTGCCCGCTCGCGAGCGCCCACTCGCGGTTGAGGGCGCCGAGCGGGATCTTGCGCTCGAAGAGCGGCGTGCCGAACAGGGAGAGCTGCAGGTGCAGGTTCCCGCTCAGGTCGAAGCCGCCGTACAGCGCCCACGAGCCGCTGAGGGAGGTCTTGCCGTCGCTGGACGCGCTCGCCTTGGCGTCGGCCTCGCCGCGCAGGTACGGGGCGAAGTCCGCGCTGACGCCGACGGCCCCGTACAGGCCGACGGAGGCCTCGGCGCCGAGGGCGCCCTTGACCTTGCCGGAGGCGGTGACGGTCGCGGTGACCGGCGTGCTCTTGACGTTGGACTGGCTGACCGGCGTCCAGCCCTTGCCCAGCGCGTAGCTGCCGCCGATCTTGAAGTCGCCCTTGACGTCCTGCTGGACGTCGAGGGTCACGCGGCCGTCGGCCTCCACCTGCACGTAGCAGGTCAGGTCGAGGTTGACCACGACCGGCACCGGGCCGACCTGGATGACCGGAGCGGTGTGCAGCTTGGCGAACGGGATCCGCTTGGGCGCCCCGGTGCTCGCCGCGGCGCGGCCCTGGAGCTTCCACTGCGAGGACCAGTCGCCGCTCATGCCGAGGAAGGCGCCGCGCGGCCCGGAGCCGCCGCCCGGGGTGCCGTCGTACGAGAACTCCACCTGGGGGGCGAGCTGGACGAAGCCGGAGACCGAGGCGCCGGCCGAGGCGGGGGCGTCGGGGGCGGTGTCCACGGCGGCGTTCACGTCGAGCCGCAGGTTGCCCAGGGGCAGCTTCGCGCCCTCGGGGCCGAACTTCACGCCGCCGGTCTTGGCCCAGGAGAAGGTGACGCCCTTCATCAGGGGCTCGACGGTGACCGAGGACGGGTCGACGGGGACCTTGCCGCCGGCCTTGTCGTCGTTCAGGACGGAGGCCAGCGTCGTGGAGGCGGTCTTGACCTCGGTGCCGCGGTCGGTCTTCCCGATGACCTCGGTGACCTTGGCCAGCAGGCCGTTGGGGGCGCCGGGCGCCGGTGCGCTGGCGATGACGTCGCCGACCGCGACGGGCTTGTCGGCCTCGGGGGACTTCCCCGGCTCCGGGGACTTGCCCGTGTCGGGGGACTTGCCGGTGCCGGGGTTCTTGCCCGGCTCGGGCTTCTTGCTCGGCGAGGAGGACGGGGCGGGCCCCTGCGGGGCCTTGGCTATGACGGCCCGTCCGGTCGCCTGGTCGTACGAGGCGACCTTCAGCGAGGACTGCTCCGTCCTGCCCTTCCCGCCGGCGCGGGCCACGGCCGCCGGTGTCGGCGTACCCTGCGGCGCCGCGGCGACGTCGAGCTGCTGCGACGTGCCGTCGCCCGAGGGCGCGAGGGTGGCGGGGGCGGCCGCGTCGGCGGCGCCGGTGTGCGGGGTCGAGGAGCAGCCGGTGGCGGTGAGCGCGAGTGTGGTCAAGCCGGGGAGCAGGAGCCGTCGGGCGAGCATGCGCACGTGGGGGAACCTTCAGTACGTGAGGGGTGTGAGTGGGTTACCGCGTGGTAACCGGAATCCGATCATGCCATGTGTGCCCGGTGGCAGTCATGTCCGGATCCCGCCAACTCCCCGACGACTCTTGACGGTTGAAGATTCACCCACGTGCCGGTGGGGCTACCGGAGCACCCCCGCCTTCGTACCGTCCGTCAGCTTGCCCGCCAGCTCCACCTGCGCGCCCTCCGGTGCCTTCACCGCCAGCCGGTTGCCGTTCGCCGCCCCGTTCACCCCGCCGCCCGACACCGACAGCGAGGCGAACTGCGCACTGCCCGCCGCCAGCACGTACCACTGGCCGGCCTTCGACTTCCACAGCACGCCCGCCAGCACCCGCGGCTCCCGCGCCCCGCACGCGGGCGAACCCTCCGCCTTCGCCGCCTGCGCCGCCAGCGGCGCGCCCGGAGCCAGGAACTGCGCCTGCACCCGGTCCTCCGTACCCGCCCAGGTCTCGGCCCGGGTGCACAGCCAGGTCGCCGTACCGTCGCCCTCGGGCAGCGGCTGCTTCGCGTACGTCCAGGCGTTGACGCTGCGGACGCCGTGCGAGCGGACCGACGGCAGCAGGCACGCGATCCGCGACCAGTCGCCGAGCTCCGCCCCCTCCGCCACGTCGCGCTCCGCGCCCGGCGCGCCCGAGGTCAGCCGGGCCGGGGTCAGCTCGCCGAGGTCGGTGACCAGCCGGGTGGCACCGCCGCCGGTCAGGGCCAGGGCGTTCCAGCCGGTGCAGTTGCCCGCCGGGGCCGGGCTCGCCACCGGCGGGGTGATCCCGTCCTGGCCCAGCTTCAGCACCGCCGGGGCCTCGCCGGGCTTGAGCAGGTCCCGCAGCCCCGCGCCGGTGACCCACGGCGCGGTCAGGTAGCGGACGTTGCCGTCGACCCGGCTCAGCACCAGCGCGGTCGCGCTCTCCGCCGAGGCGGCGTCGGTCCGGGCGAAGTCGAGGGCGGCGACCGAGGTCCCGGTGCGGGGTTCGGCGTACCGGACCACGCGCAGGCCGTCGTACAGCAGGACCACGACCGCCTGGTCGACGGTGCCCGCGAACAGCAGCTGCGGCGGGCCCATCGGAGGTCCGGGCGGGGTGCCGGGGGTGGCCGAGGCGACCACCGCCCGGCCGGGCCGGGCCCACACCGCCAGCGCCCGGCGCAGCAGTTCGGCGTCGTCGGTGCGGTTGCCGCGGGCGGGCCAGGTGGAGAAGCCCGTACGGGACGACGTACGCCAGGCGGCGGGCGCGACCCGGACCAGCTTGCCCGGATCCAGGGCCTGCTCAGCCGCCGCGTTGAGGGCGTACGGCGGGGCCGCGGCCCCGTCCGCGCCCCAGCCGCCGCCGGGCAGCGCGAGCAGCGCCCCGCACACGGCGAGGGCGGCCGCGGCGGCCAGCGCGGCCCGTGTGAACCGGCGCCGGCGCAGCAGGTCGGTGGGGCGCGCCTGGAGTACGCAGGGATCGAACTCGGGGGACGCGAACAGGGAGTCGTTGGCCGGGTCCCCCGATTCCGCGACGGCCGCGGCGGGGTTCGTGACCCCGGCCTCGGTGAGCACCCGGAGCACTTCCGGCTCCGGCAGCCGTTCCAGGGCGCGCAGTACGCAGGCCGCCCGGCCGGGCCCGTCGAGAGTGGCCAGCCACTGGTCCAGGGCCAGCTCCTCGGCCCCGCCGGAGCGGGGGAACAGCCGCAGCCCCCACACCTGGGGGAGCAGTGGAGGCAGCTGCGCCCGCCGGGGCAGCGCCCGGAAGGTCAGCGGAATCCCGGCCTCCAGGGCGGCGCGCAGCACCCTCAGCCGTACGTACGCGTACCCCGAATCGGCCCCAGGGGTCCCGCGCTGGCCCGGGACCCCGCCCTGCACGGCGGCTGCGGCGGCGGCTTCCGTCCCGGAGCCGCGCCGCCCGCGCGGGAGCGCCCGCTGGGCCAGCGAATGGGCGGTGAGCACCCGCCGGTTGCGGCCGAGGGCGGGCGGCAGCACCAGGTAGGCGAGCCGCACCAGCCGCGGGTAGTGCTCGACGATGGCGGCCTCGGCCAGCTCGACGTCGGGCGGCACGGGAGACGGGGGGCGGGTGGCGGTGTCCGGCGCAGTCACGTTCAGCAGAACGAGCGAATCGTCGGATGGTCACCCGTCCCCAGGTCGCACGTTCGGGTCAGACCCGGGGCAGGCGCGGGCCGGACGTGGTCCGGACCCGGGTCGGACGCGGGTCGGACCGAGGTCGGAGCGTCACGCCGTCAGGCGGGCGCGGAGCGCCTCGACCGCCTCGTCGGGGACGCCGAGACCCTCGCGCACGTACTTCTCCATCGAGCCGTAGCGCGTGCTCACCTCGTCGAGCGCCGCCTCCAGGTACTCGGGGAACACCCCGATCAGGCCCAGCGCGATGTCCGGGTTGCCCCCGGCGACGGTGAAGCCCTCGATCATCGGTGCGAACGCCTGCTTGACCGCCGGATTGACCGAGAGGTATTCGGCCATCAGGGTCTCGTCGTCCGCGCCGAGCAGCGACAGGACGACGGTCGCGCCCCAGCCCGTGCGGTCCTTGCCGGCGGTGCAGTGGAACAGCAGGGGGCCGGCCTGCGGGTCCGCGAGCTCGGTGAGCAGGGTCCGGTACGCGGCCTGCGCCGAAGCGGTGGACACGAAGGACCGGTAGGTGTCGGCGAACAGGACCTGGACCTTGCCGCCGCCCAGGTGCTCCTCCGCCATCGCCGGGTCGGACAGCAGGTCCTTGAGCTGCGTGGCGGCCGGCATCTTCCCGGAGCTCAGCTTGTCGGCGAGGACGTCGCCGACCAGGAGGCGGACGCCCTCCGGTATCCGGTCCGGGTGGGCGGCGCGCTCGGCGTCGGTGCGGAAGTCGATGACCGTACGCAGGCCCAGCGCGGCCACGACCGGGTCGGCGGCCACGTCCAGGCGGTCGAGCTGGCCGGAGCGCAGGACCAGGCCGGGGCGGACGGTGCGGCCGCCGGAGAGGGGGGTGCCGCCGAGGTCGCGGAGGTTGGCGACGGTGGTGGAGGGGGTGGTCGTGGTCATCGTGGCGGCTCCAGCGGTGTGCGTACGGCGTGGGTGGTTCGGGTGGTGCGAGGGGTTCAGACGGTGTGAGCGGTGTGCATTCATCCGATTTTCGGATGCTTAGTCCCGGATAGGCAATCGAGGGCGAGGGAGATGCCGACCCCGATCCCCAGTGCCGCCAGATGCCCGGCGTCGGTGAACGTCCGCTCGCGCTTGAGCACCGGCCGTACGGCGAGCGCCAGCAGCCCCACCCGTGCGGCCGTACGGACCGGGCCGCGCGGCAGTACGGAGGTCAGCGCGCCGAGCACGGCGTTGAAGCCGTAGCTGCTGCCCACGTCCAGGGCCCGCCGGGTGGGCGCGTCGGCGCTCCCGCGCAGGGCGCCGAACACGAGGAGCGTGGCCGTGGCGTGCCCGAAGAGGAACACCCCGACCGTCCACCAGGCCCCGTACGCGTACTCGGCGTACCCGAGGACCGCGACGAGCAGCAGCGCGTACGGCAGCGGCATGGGCTCCTCGACGACGAAGGCGCTGCTCAGCAGGGTCTCCCAGCGGCCGGCGGCGAGATTGTCGACATTCGTCGAGCAGCCCCGCAGTACCCGGTCCCGCTCCGCCGTCCCCCGTCGTTCCAGGGCGTACGCGCCGAGCTGGACCCCGCCCGCATACACCACGCCGATGGCCGGTGGCGGCCAGAGCAGTGAATTCATCCGATCATGATCGGACACGACCCTCGGGCTGGCGGAACCGGGGCCCGTGCGAGCATGTTTCAGCCATGTCAGGAACTCCCGCGCCGCTGCGCGCCACACGGGCCGCGATGTTCGCGGCGGTGTGCACCGCATTGGGTGCTGTGGGGCATTCGTACATGTCTGGCGTAGGCATTCCCCTGATGGGCCTTCTGGGTGCTTTCGGGGTGACGGGCGGGCTCGCATGGCTCGGCGCCGGGCGCCGCCGCGGGCCCGTCGGGATCAGCGCGGCGCTGCTCGCCGTGCAGGGGGTGCTGCACCTGGTCTTCTCGGGCAGCCAGGCGGGGCACGGCGGCCACGCCGCGAAGAGCACCCCGCTCGGCACGCCCGTGCCCGGGCACCCCCACATGGCGGGCACGGCGATGCCGGACGCGGCCGGAGCCGCCGGTACCGGCGCCATGGACGGCATGGCCGGAATGCATGAGATGGCCGGGATGGCCGGCATGCACGGCATGGCCGGAACGAGCGGGATGGCCGACATGGCCGGGCACGGCGGCCTCGGCATGATCGTCGCGCACGTGCTCGCCGGCCTGTTCTGCGCCGCCTGGCTGGCATGGGGCGAGGCCGCCGTGTTCCGGCTGGCCCCGGTCCTCGGTGCCGCCGCGCTGCTGGCCGCCCGGCCGCTCGCCCGCGCGTTCGCGCTGCTCCGGGCCCGGGTGGCCCCCGTACCGGCGCCGGCCGCGCCCCGGCCTTCGTACGAACCCCCGCGCGGGCTGCGCGGAGCGGTGCCCGCCCACGCCCTGGTGCGCCGCGGTCCGCCCCGGTGGCGGGACACCCACGCCACGGCCCCCGGCCGTCTTGCCCGCGCCGCCTGACTGACCGGCGCACCTCCCGCATTGGCGAGGGGCGAGACCCGGGGCCCGATCACCCATGTCTTCGCCAACGCGCCAATACCTAGGACCCACATGTCCCTTGACGAGGTTCAGGACGTCCGCACCCCGGACGCCGCCGCACACACCGACGCACCCGCCACGCCCGACGCACCCGCCACATCCGACGCGTCCTCGAAGCCCGGAGCCTGGGCCGCCCTGCGGCCGCTGCTCCTGCGCATGCACTTCTACGCCGGAATCCTGATAGCCCCGCTGCTCTTCCTCGCGGCCGCCACCGGCCTGCTGTACGCGGGCTCCTGGCAGGCCGAGAAGATCATCTACGCCGATGAACTGACCGTCACCAGGGTCGGCGAGAGCACCGTGCCGCTCAGCGCCCAGCTCACGGCCGCCCGGGCCACCGTCCCGGACGGGAAGGTCGTGGGCGTATGGCCCGCGCCCGACCGCGAGGCGACCACCCGCGTGATCATGGAGGTTCCGGGGCTGGAGGAGGGCCAGACCCGCACCGTGTTCGTGGATCCCTACACGGCCCACGTCAACGGCCAGCTGACCACCGAAGGCGACGCGCTGCCGCTGCGCGCCTGGCTCAGCGAGTTCCACTCCAGCCTCCAGCTGGGCGAGTTCGGCCGGAACTACAGCGAGCTCGCCGCGAGCTGGCTGTGGGTCGTCGCACTCGGCGGACTCGCCCTGTGGATCGGCCGCCGCCGCTCCCGCAAGGCCCTGCTCGTCCTGCCCGACCGCGCCGCCACCGGCCGCCGCAAGACCCTGTCCTGGCACGGGACGGTCGGCCTCTGGGCCGTCGTCGGACTCGTCGGACTCTCCGCCACCGGCCTGACCTGGTCGAAGTACGCGGGCGAGAACATCGGCAAGCTCCAGGACGGACTCGGCGGCGCCACCCCCTCGGTGTCCGCGGCCCTCGCCCCCGGTTCGGACGCCGGCTCCGACGCGCACGCCGGCCACACCGGGCACACCATGCCCGACGGAACGGAGATGCCCGCGATCCCGGCCACCGCGGACATCGGCGTCGACAAGGCGGTGGCCGCCGCCCGCGCCGCCGGGGTCACCCACGAGCTGCGCGTCACCCTGCCCGCCAAGGGCAAGGGCTACGTGATCAAGGAGCAGGACAAGCAGCTGCCGGTCCACCTCGACTCGGTCGCCGTCGACCCGGCCGACGGCCGGATCATGGACGAACTGCGCTTCGCCGACTACCCCGTCCTCGCGCAGCTGACGCGCTTCGGCATCGACCTGCACATGGGGAAGACCTTCGGCCTCGCCAACCAGATCGCGCTCGGCGCGCTCGCGGTCGCGGTGATGTTCCTGGTCTTCTGGGGCTACCGGATGTGGTGGCTGCGCCGTCCCACCAAGGACCGGGCCCTGTCGGCCGGCCGCGCCCAGCCGCGCGGCGCCTGGCGCAAGGTGCCGCTGACGATGCTGCTCCCGCTCGCCGCCGTGACCGCCGTGGTCGGCTGGTTCGTACCGCTGCTCGGCATCAGCCTGGTCGCGTTCCTGGCGGTCGACGTGCTGCTGGGGGCGGTCGCGGCGCGCCGCGCAGCGGCTTAGTCCGGAGGCTGGTGGGCCCGTACTCCCGTACTCCGTGCGGGAGTACGGGCCCACCGTCCGTCCGCTCAGGGCGCGTACTTGTAGCCCACGCGGCGCACGGTCTGGATCGCGGAGCGGTGCGCCGCGCCCAGCTTGCGGCGCAGGCGGGCGACGTGGACGTCCACGGTCCGGCCGTCGCCGACGTGGCCGTAGCCCCAGACGGTGGTCACGAGCTGGTCCCGGCTGTGCACCCGGTGCGGGTGCGCCACCAGGTGGGCCAGCAGCTCGAACTCCAGGTACGTGAGGTCGAGTACCCGGCCGTCGACCTCGGCTGTGCGCTGGGCCGCGTCGATACGGACGATCCCGTCCCCGGCGGAGGCCGGGGCCGAGGGGGTGGGCGCGGGGGCAGGGGCGGGGGCCGGGGGCCGGGGAACGGACTGCGGGGCGAAGGCGATCGGCGGCTGCAGGTCGTCCGGCCCGGCCGGTACGAGGACCAGGTAACCGACCATCGGCGGCTGGCCCGGCAGCGTCGGCACGGCGTGCTGCGGCGCGGGCAGCCAGGTGGCGCCGGGCGGCAGGAAGTCGACCACGCGGGCGGCCTCGCTCCGCTCCACGGCGCGCAGCCGGGGGCGGGTACTGGGCGGATAGGCGAGGGGCACGGTCGCAGCGGTCGCGGCGGAGGCGGCAGAGGTCAGGGAACGGGTGTGAGACATGAGTGGTCAGCTCTTTCACGCGAAGTGGTCGGCAGGAGACGTACGTACGTCATCGCGTACCGCGCAGACCGAAGGCCTCGGGGGAGCTCTCTTGGCGGATCCCGAAAGGCTTTAGAGGGCCGGCGCGTTCTCCGTGCGGCAACACACCCGGTCGAAATCGTGATCCTGACGGGAGGGCCAGAACGGCTCGAGGTCGCTGCGACCGTTCGAGGTGTGTGAGTGGCTGGCCATGAGCGCCATTGAAGCAGATGTGGGGGGCCCGGGGCAGTTCCCGTCTCACCTGGTGGAGCGGAATCTCAAATTCCGCGATGCGCTCTCGAGTGGACCTCCGGTAACCACGACCGTGGACGCACAACACACAACGCACAACGCCCGCCGGGCCACAGGGGCTCGGCGGGCGTCGTGTCGCAGGGGCGGGGCGGGCCGGTCTCTCAGACCAGGCCCTCCTTCTTCAGGCTCGTGCAGCAGGTGTCCACGATGAGGCGGGTCACCACGTACGGGTCCACGTTCGCGTTCGGGCGGCGGTCCTCGATGTAGCCCTTGCCGTCCTTCTCCACCTGCCACGGGATGCGGACCGAGGCGCCGCGGTCGGAGACGCCGTAGCTGAACTCGTTCCACGGGGCGGTCTCGTGCAGGCCCGTCAGGCGCTCGTCGATGCCGGCGCCGTAGTTCTTGACGTGGTCCAGCGGCTTCGAGCCCTCGCCCAGCGCCTCGCACGCCGTGATGATGGCGCGGTAGTCCTCGCGCATCGCCTTCGTGGAGAAGTTGGTGTGCGCGCCCGCGCCGTTCCAGTCGCCCTTCACCGGCTTCGGGTTCAGCGTCGCCGAGACGTTGAAGTCCTCGGCGGTGCGGTACAGCAGCCAGCGCGCGATCCACAGCTGGTCCGAGACCTCCAGCGGGCCGACCGGGCCGACCTGGAACTCCCACTGGCCGGGCATGACCTCGGCGTTGATGCCGGAGATGCTCAGGCCCGCCGCGAGGCAGTGGTCCAGGTGCTTCTCGACGATCTCGCGGCCGAAGATCTCGTCCGAGCCGACACCGCAGTAGTAGCCGCCCTGCGCGGCCGGGAAGCCGCCCACGGGGAAGCCGAGCGGCCGGATGCCGTCGAAGAAGGTGTACTCCTGCTCGATGCCGAAGATCGGCTCCTGGTCGCCGAACTGCTCGGCGACCGGACGCAGCAGCGCGCGGGTGTTCGACTCGTGCGGGGTCATGTCGATGTTCATGACCTCGCACAGCACGAGGACGTTGTCGCCGCCGCGGATCGGGTCCGGGCAGGAGAACACCGGCTGGAGCACGCGGTCGGAGGCGTGGCCCTCGGCCTGGTTGGTGCTCGATCCGTCGAAGCCCCAGATCGACAGCGCCTCGCCGTCGGCCAGGATCTTCGTCTTGGAGCGCAGCTTCGCCGTCGGCGCGGTGCCGTCGATCCAGATGTACTCAGCCTTGTAGCTCACGGGCCCCATCCTTCGGTGCGTCGCTCCGGCGCAGACTCTGCGGGTGCTGCGTTCGTGCTGCTGTGTTTGTCGTACTGCGGTGCGTTGCGGTGTAGACCGCAGCGTGCCCGTTCGCGATTTCTCATCCGTTGCCCGTGTGTGAACCCCGTGTTACCGGGGTTTACGCCGCAGGTCGGGTGGGTTGTGCGGGTTGGTGGCAGCACACCCGTCCGAGTGGGGCAGACTGAGCAGGTGAGCATTTCGTACGATTTGACCTCGGCCGACGATCCCACCGACTCCCCCCGCCCGCCGGCCCGCCCCCGGGTCGGCCTGCTGGGCACCGGCCCCTGGGCCCACCGCACCCACGCCCCCGCCCTCGCCGCGCACGCCGGCTCCGAGTTCGCCGGAGTGTGGGGCCGTCGCCCCGAAGCCGCCGCCGAGCTGGCCGAGGCGTACGGCGTGAAGGTGTACGAAGACCCCGACGCGCTGTTCGCCGACTGTGACGTCGTGGCCTTCGCCCTGCCGCCGGACGTACAGGCCCCGCTGGCCGTACGCGCCGCCGCCGCGGGCTGCCAGCTGCTGCTCGACAAGCCCGTCGCCACGACCGTCGAGGAGGCCCGCGCCGTGGCCGACGCCGTCGCCCGGCACGGCGTCGCCGCCGTCGTCTTCCTCACCCTCCGCTTCGCCGAGCCGGCCGCCGGCTGGGTCGCCGAGCAGGCCGGCCGCTCGGGGTGGTTCACGGCGAGCGCCCACTGGCTCGGCGCCGTGTTCCCGCCCGACGGCACGCCCAGCGCCTACGCCGACTCGCCCTGGCGCAAGGCCAAGGGCGGGCTGTGGGACGTCGGCCCGCACGCCCTGTCCGTCCTGATCCCGGTCCTCGGCGACGTCACGTCGGTCTCCGCCACCCGCGGGCCCTCCGACGTGGTCCAGCTCGCCCTGCGCCACGCCTCGGGCGCCGCGAGCACGGCCGTACTCAGCCTGGGCGCGCCGACGGCGGCGGCCGGGGTGGGGCTGGAGCTGCGCGGGGCCGAGGGCGTCTTCTCACTGCCCAACTGGACCGATGTGCCGGGCGCGTACGGCCGCGCCCTGGACGCCCTGCTCACCGCCGCCCGCACCGGTGTGGCGGACCCCCGCGACGCGCGGTTCGCCGCCCGCCTGACGGAAATCCTGTCGGAGGCGGAGTCCCAACTCCCGGCCTGAGGGGCGGGGGCCCCGGCGGGGCCGCTCGCCGGCCGGCTATTTGATGACCGCGTTGGCCACGATGATGGCGAGGCCGATGGTGGCGTCCGCCATGCCGATGAGCAGGGCGGAGCCGAGCCGGTAGCCGACGCGCAGCGCTACGAAGGAGCCCCACGCGAACAGCAGCGCGGTGTTCAGACCGAGTCCGACGGCGGTCACCGTGGGGGAGTCCAAGTGGGCGACCCCGGCGATGACCAGCAGCAGGACGGTGGGCACAGTGCCCACGATCATCGGCCACTCGTTCCACAGCGCCCGCGAGAGCACCCGCCACCGGTGGGCGGCGGAGCCGGCCTGATGGCTGGTCATGTGGTGCGAGTAGCCGTGCGCGAGCGCGGCCGCCCCGGCGGTGACCAGTACCCAGCTGGCGTCGTAGAACGGGGTGTACTCGCCGCCCGCCTGATCGAGCGCGGCCAGCAGGCCGGACGCGAGCACGGTCCCGTAGACCCCGCCGAACATCCAGTCGGCACCCCGGCGCGGCGGGGGCAGGTGGGGCCGCGGGAGCTGCTGCGGGTGCGGTGCGCCCCGGGGGTCCTGCGCGTCCTGCGGGTCCGGCGCGTCCTGCGGGTCCGGCTGGTCCTGTCCGGTCTGCTCGTCGGTCATCGCTGTCCTTCGGCGTGGTCCTTCTGGTGCGGTACAACCCCTTTGCCCGGTTTCACACCCTAGGGGGTGAGGGGGTGAGGCCGAGATGAGGAGCGGCGCCGTACGGACCCTTCGGCGCGGCTCAGGGCCGGCGGGACAGGGCCTCGCGGACCGCTTCCTCGGAGCGGGCGACCACCGCCGTGCCGTCCTCCGCCGTGATGATGGGGCGCTGGATCAGCTTCGGATGCGCCGCCAGGTGGGCGATCCAGCGACCCCGGGCCGCGTCCGTCCCCTCGCGCGGCAGGTCCCGTACGCCGGTCTCCTTCGCGAGCGGGTCCGAGGTCCGCGTGATGTCCCACGGCTCCAGGCCGAGCCGGCCCAGGACCTCGCGGATCTCGGCCTCGGACGGCACGTCCTCCAGGTAGCGGCGCACCGTGTACTCGGCCCCCTCGGCGTCCAGCAGGGTCAGCGCGGCTCGGCACTTCGAACAGGCGGGATTGATCCAGATCTCCATGGCTCCCAGCCTAGTCAGAGCCATCCTGGCCAGGGGCTTTTGTCAGTGGTCCCCGGTAAAATCGAGGGAGAACGACAGGAAGCCAACTACCGTTTGGGAGGCTGTAGATGGCCACTGCCACGACCATTGAGCCCGTCAAGAAGAAGCCGCTGCCGGCGGGCCTGCCCCGCGAGTGGTACGAGAGCCACAACCGCCGTCTGAAGGCGATGCGGCTGGCGATATCCCTGCTCGACTCGGGGACGTACGACGCCCGCCGCGCCACCAACCGGAAGATCCGCACGATGGCGGTCCGCACGGGCATCCACCGCCCGTCGAACGTCACGTGCAAGCTGGTCCGCGCCTTCATCGTCAGCAACGGAGCCTGAGCCCCGCCCCTGCTCCCGACCGGTGTCCGGCCGGACACCGGCCGGGGGTGTACGCCCCCGCGCCCGATGATCCGCGCCGCCTGATCCGCGCCCGCGGATCAGGCCTCCGGGAGGGACAGGACCAGGAGGGCCACGTCGTCGCGGGGGCCGCCGTCGGTGAACTCCACCAGGTCCTGCCACACCGCCTCGACCAGCCCCGCCGGGTCCCGCTCCAGGGCCGGGACCCGGGCCGCCAGCGGGTAGAAATCACCCGCCGTGTCCCGGGCCTCGGTCACCCCGTCCGTGTGTGCCAGCAGCCGGTCCCCCGGCAGCAGCGGTACGTCGGCCACCACCGCCAGGTCCGGGCCGGCGAGCCCGAGCCCCAGCGGAGGGCCCGGTTCCACCGCCACCTCCGAGACCGTGGAAGCCCGGAGCAGCAGCGCCGGCGGATGCCCGCACGAGAGGATCCGTACGAGGTCCAGCCCGGGCGGGAACTCCAGCAGCAGCGCCGTCGCGAACAACTCCGGATGCTTCCCGGACCCGTCTGCCGAGGCGGACCCGTCTGCGGAGTCTGCCGATCCGGCCGAGTCTGCCGATCCCGGCGATCCGGCCGATCCCGTCGATCCGGCCGGGGCCGCCGAGCCCACGGTGTCCGCCAGGAGCCGGCGGTCCAGCCGGGCCGCCACCCCCACCAGCTCCGGGTCGTCCAGCACCGCCTCCCGGAAGGCGCCGAGCAGCGCGGCCACCGTGCCGACCGCCGCCAGGCCGTGCCCCTGTACGTCCCCGACCAGCGCCCGCACCCCGTACGGCCCGACCCGTACGTCGTACAGGTCGCCGCCGACCAGAGTGCCGCGCTGGGCGGCCCGGTACAGCCCGGCGCAGCGCACCGGACCGACCCGGTCCGGTACCGGCGGCAACACCGCCAGCTGGGCCGCCTCCGCGACGGTCCGTACGCTGACCAGCTGCGCGTCGCGGCGCCGCCGGACCCAGGCGATGACCACGCTCAGCAGCGCGACCACGGCCACCGTGGCCAGGTCGGCGCCCTGGGCGTGCCCGACCCCGAGGGACGACACGCCGAGCAGCAGCAGCACGATCCCGGCGAAGACGGCGGTGCCGGCCGCCCCGTACGCGAAAGCCGCGACCGGGGGCAGCCCTGCCAGGAAGTAGCCCAGCTCGATGTCGCCCGGGGTGGCCGCCTGTGCGAACACCAGCACCACCAGGGCCACGGGGGGCGCGAGCCGCGCCCAGCGCGGTGGCGGCTTCCCGTGCAGCCAGCCAGGCTCCTCCCGTCGGCGTCTCACCCCTCCACCCTGGTACGCGGGCGGGGGGCGCGCACGCCGGACCGGCCCGCCGGGTGGCCGTGCGGGGTCCGGACGCCGACAGTGGTCCCGTGACGGATGCGGATGCGGGCGGGGCGGGAACGGGCGGCGCCGGAGCGGGCGGCGCGGGAGCGGACGGGGCGGAGCAGAGCGCGGTGATCGGCTCGCGGCTGAACTGGCTGCGGGCCGGCGTGCTCGGCGCGAACGACGGGATCATCTCCACCGCCGGCCTGGTGGTGGGCGTGGCCGGGGCCACCACCTCGCGGGTGTCGATCCTGGCGGCGGGGGTGGCCGGACTGCTGGCGGGGGCGCTGTCGATGGCGGCGGGGGAGTACGTCTCGGTGAGCTCCCAGCGGGATTCGGAACGGGCCGAGCTGGAGACGGAGCGGCGGGAGCTGGCGGAGGAGCCGGAGGAGGAGCTGGCGGAACTGGCCGGGCTGCTGGAGGCCAGGGGGCTGAGCCGCGAGCTCGCGCGGGAGGCGGCGGTGCAGCTGACGGAGCGGGACGCGCTGAGGGCGCACGCGCGGGTGGAGCTCGGGATCAACCCCGACGAGCTGGTGAACCCCTGGCACGCGGCGTTCGCGAGCCTGGTCGCGTTCACGGTGGGGGCGCTGCTGCCGCTGCTGGCGATCGCGCTGCCGGGGCCGTCGCAGCGGGTGCCGGTGACGGCGGCGGCGGTGCTGGCGGCGCTGACGCTGTGCGGGGTGATCAGCGCCCGCCTGGGCGGAGCCCCGGCCGCCCGGGCGATCCTGCGCAACGTCACCGGCGGCGCCCTGGCGATGGCCGTCACCTACGCGGTGGGCACCTGGCTGGGCACGTCCTGACCGGGCCCCGGTCCGGAGGAGGGCCCTCCTCCGGGCGGAATCGGTGCGGCGGCGGCGGATGCGCCGCGGGGCGGACCGGCATCATGGGGGCATGCGTATCGCCATCACCGGTTCCAGCGGGCTCATCGGCCAGGCCCTCGTACGGTCCCTGCGGGCGGACGGGCACGAGGTGGTGCGGTTCGTACGGCGTAGGCCCTCCGCACCCGACGAGGCCGAGTGGGATCCGCGGCGCGGATACGTCGACCCCGCCGGGCTCGCCGGCTGCGGGGCCGTCGTCCACCTCGCCGGGGCCGGGGTCGGCGAACACCGGTGGAACGCCGCGTACAAGAAGGAGATCCGCGACAGCCGGGTCGCGGGGACGGCGGCCATGGCCCGTGCGATCGCCGCGCTCGACGTGCCGCCCGCCGTGTTCGTCTGCGGCACCGCCGTCGGCTACTACGGCGACACCGGCGACCGCGCCGTCGACGAGCACGCCCCCGCCGGACGGGGCTTCCTGCCCGAGGTCTGCATCGAGTGGGAGGCGGCCGCCGCCCCCGCACAGCTGGCCGGCGTACGGACGGTCTTCGCCCGGACCGGACTGGTCGTCGCCGCCGAGGGCGGGGCCTGGGGCAAGCTGTTCCCGCTGTTCAAGGCGGGGATCGGCGGCCGGCTCGGCAACGGCCGCCAGTACTGGTCGTTCATCTCCCTGCACGACGAGATCGCGGCCCTGCGGCACGCCATCGACACCCCCTGGCTGTCCGGCCCCCTCAACCTGACCGCCCCCGAGCCGCTGACCAACCGCGAGGTCACCGCCGCGATGGGCCGCGTACTGCACCGGCCGACGCTGTTCGCCGTACCGGCCCCCGCCCTGCGCGTCGTACTCGGAGAGTTCGCCGGGGACGTGCTCGGCAGTCAGCGGGTGCGCCCCGCCCGGCTGCTGGAGTCCGGCTTCACCTTCCGGTACCCGGGCATCGACGAGTCGATCCGAGCCGCGCTCGCCCGCTAGCCCGTACCCGCCGCCGGCCCGTACCCGCCCGGACCGCCCCACGGCACGCCCCTGCCCCCGTGCGACCGTTCGTGACCCGGATGCGACCGGTGTGCGACCGGAGTTGGCCGTAATACCCCACCGAACTCGGGTTCCCATGGAGCCCGTTGGGGGAAGGAGGATTCCCACACAGCCGCGCCGACCTCGGGGAGGGGCACGTGCTCACCAACTCGCACCGCACCGCACAGCACGCGGACGTCGTCATCGTAGGAGCCGGAGTCTCAGGACTCGCGGCGGCGCACCACCTGATCGCCGCAGGGGTCACGGTCACCGTCCTGGAGGCCGCAGGCGATCCCGGCGGCCGCATGGCCACCGAGCACGTCGACGGATTCCGGCTGGACCGGATCGGACAGTTGCTCAACACCTCGTACACGGAGCTCGACCGCACCCCCGGCCTGGCCGGCCTGGTCCTGAAGCCCTTCGCGCCGGGGGTGCTCGTCCACACCGACGGCCGGCAGTCCCGGGCCGGGGCGCTGACCCCTGCCCGCGCGCTGGCCAGCGGATCCTTCGACCAGGCCCGGCTCAGCGCGTACCTCGGCCGGCTCGCCGCCCTGCCGGTGGAACGCGTACTGGCCCGCCCCGAGCGCACCGCGCTCGCCGCCCTGCGCTCCCGGGCCCTCGGCGCGACCCTGCGCCCCCTGCTCACCGCGCTGCTGCGCGATCCGGAGCTCACCACCTCCAGCCGGGTCGCCGACCTGGCCCTGCGCACCTTCGCCCGCGGCCGGCTCGCCGTGCCCGAGGGCGGGGCCGCGGCCCTGCCCGAACTCCTCGCCGCCACCCTGCCGCCCGGCACGGTGCGCACCGGGGTCCGGGTCCGGTCGGTGGCGACCAAACTGGTCACCACCGAGGAGCACGGCGACTTCAGCTGCCGCTCCGCCGTCCTGGCCACCGGCGCGCGGGCCGCCGCCGAGCTCCTGCCGGGGCTGCGGGTGCCGGCGTTCCACGAGGTCACCGTCATCCACCACGCCACCGCGGCCCCGCTGCCGTGGGACGGCTCGCTCCTGCTCGACGGCGATCCCAGGTGGCCCGTCGCCCACACCGCCGTGATGAGCGCGGTCGACCCGACGCGGGCCCCGGCCGGCCGGAGCCTGGTCACCACCACCGTGCTCGGCCCGCCGCCGCCCGTCCGTACGGTCGCCTCGCGCCTGGCCCGGCTGTACGAGACCGGCACCCGGGACTGGGAGCTGCTGGCCGTCCACCACGCCCCGGAGGCCGTCCCCGCGATGCCGCCGCCGTACGACCTGCGCAGGCCGGTCCGGGTCCTGGCCGGGCTGTACGTGTGCGGCGACCACCGCGACTCCAACACCGTCCAGGGGGCGCTGCACTCGGCCCGCCGCGCCGCCACCGCCGTCCTGCGCGACTTCGGCATCCGGCTCCCGGCGAGCGCGGAGCCGGCCGTCCGGGCGGTGGCCTGAGAACCACCACGGACCGGGCCCGGTTCCCCCGCGGAACCGGGCCCACGCCCGTCCCCTCACGCGCTCACGACAGCGCCGCCACCCGGTCCCGGTACGTCCGCACCGCCGAGGCGTCCCGGTACGGCTCCAGCCGCCGCTCGAAGTCCCGTACGTACTCCACCGCGCGCACCGACCGCATCTCCATCGCCTGCTGCGCCGCCTCCGCGCCCAGCGCGCACGCCTGGTCCAGCTCGCCCAGCCCCAGCCGCGCCGTCGCCAGCACCACCCGGCAGAACAGCCGAGAGCGGGCGAACCCGGGCGCCCTCAGCTGGAGCGACCGCTCCGCGTGCTGCGCCGAGGCGCGGTACTGCTGGAGGTCCCGGTGGCAGTGCCCGAACTCGTCCGCCAGCTGCCCCTCGTCGAACAGCCGGGCCCAGTGCGGTACGTCGTCCCCCGCCCGGGCCGCGCCCAGCGCCCGCTCGGCCCGCACCAGCGAGGCCGTCGCCGCCCGGACCTCGCCCAGCACCGCGTGCCCGCGCGCCTCCGCCGAGTGCAGGAGCGCCTGCACCACGGGCGGCGGCCCCGAGCCGACGCCCTGCTGCGCGACGCGGGCCAGCTGCACCGCCTCCCTGCCGTGGCCGAGGTAGACCGCCTGCCGGCTCATGGTCACCAGCACGTACGAGCCGTACGGCCGGTCCCCGGCGGCCTGCGCCAGCCGCAGGGCCTGCACGAAGTAGCGCTGGGCGAGCCCGTGCGCGGCGATGTCGTACGAGGTCCAGCCCGCGAGCCGGGTCAGGTCGGCCGCGGCCGCGAAGAGCCGCCGCCCGGTGGTCTCCCCGTACGTGCCGCGCAGCATCGGCTCGGCCTCGTGCTCCAGGTAGCGCACCAGGGCCTGCCGGGCGTGCCCGCCGCCGTACGTGTGGTCCAGGGTCCGGAACAGCTCGCTGACCGAGCGCAGCGCCGCGATGTCCCCACTGGTCACCCGCTGGCCGGGCCCCCGGTCGATCTGCCGCTGCCGGGGCACCGAGCCGCGCCCCTGGACCGGGACGCGGGCGGCGGCCGCGGCGGCAGCGGCGGCGGCCGCCGGATCCGCGCCGCGGCCCACGCGCTCGTCGGCGCGCCCGATGAGCCAGTCCCGGCTGGGGACGACCAGCCCGGCCGGGGTGAACGCGATCTTCCGCAGCTCGGCGTGGGAGCCGGAGTCCTTGCGCCAGAGCCCGCTGGCGATGTCGACGGCCTCCTCCGGGGTGGCCGCGAACTCCAGACCCGCGTAGACGGGCGCGCAGGCGTCCAGTCCCAGGTCCTGTGCGGAGAGCCGTCGGCCCAGGCGCCGGGTGAACACCTCGGCGATCAGCGCCGGGGTGGTCCCGCGCGGCTGCTGCCCGCGCAGCCATCGGGTCACGGAGGTCTTGTCGTACCGCAGATCGAGACCGTGCTCCAGGCCGAGCTGGTCGACGCGGCGGGCCAGACCGGCGTTGGAGAACCCGGCTTCCGCGATCAGCGCCGCGAGCTGCCGGTTGGGGACGCGCTGGGCAGGTCGTTCCGTCATCGGCTCCACGGTTTCCTGACGTGACGGACCGGAGTCCCGGCCCTGTGAACGGCGTGAATGTAGCGGCGAACTCCGCTCATGCCGCCCCCTCTGTCCCACATTCATCCGATCGTGTGCAGAACCGGTAGGGCCCTTTACGGACTGACCCCCTCCGTCCGCGTACGCTGCGCGACATGACCCGCAGGACCAGGCCCTCCGCGGCGGAGCCCTCCGCCGACGCCACCGCACGACTGCCCGCACCGCTGCCCGCGCCCGAGCTGACCGAGGCCGAGTGCCGGCGGTGCGGCACGTACATCGCGGGGCTGGACGGGCGGTACGCGTGCGGCGTGTGCGGCTGGGTCAACGACCACTCGGAGGGCCACCGGCGGCTGCCGACGGCCGACGAGGACCCGGACCGGCCCGCGGCCCGGGGCCGGTCCCGGCGGCCGAGGCCGCTCCCGCCGGGCCCGCAGGAGGGCCCGTCCGGCCCCGCGGGGCCCGCGCGGACGGGCCACTGAGGGGGCGGAAACCGGCCGCCGTACCCTTGGCTGGTGCGATACGTGCACACGGCAGGTTCAACGAGGAGGCGCTGCGGTGGCTGAGCTTGGGTTTGTCCATCTGGGCTTCGGACCCGATTACGTCGAGTACACCCGGGCCTGGGAGGAGCAGCGACGGGTCCACGCCGCGCGCTTCGCGGACGAGATCGGCGACACCTGCCTCCTGCTGGAGCACGAGCCCGTGTACACCGCGGGCCGGCGCACCGCCGACAGCGAGCGCCCGCTGGACGGCACCCCCGTCGTGGACGTGGACCGCGGCGGCAAGATCACTTGGCACGGCCCGGGCCAGCTCGTCGGCTACCCGATCATGAAGCTGCCCCGCCCGGTCGACGTCGTCGCGCACGTGCGCCGGCTGGAGGAGGCGCTGATCCGCACCGCCGCCGAGTTCGGCCTGGAGACCACCCGGGTCGAGGGCCGGTCCGGGGTCTGGGTCCTGGGCGACCCGATCGAGGACCGTCCGAAGACGGGCGGGCTCTCCCTCGACCTCGACCCGCGGCTGACGGACGAGGAGTTCGACCCGCGCCTGAACGGCCCCGAGTACGCCCCCTCCAACGCCGGCCAGCGCCGCGAGGACCGCAAGCTGGCGGCGATCGGCATCCGCGTCGCCAAGGGCGTCACCATGCACGGCTTCGCGATCAACGTGAATCCGGACAACACCTGGTTCGACCGGATCGTGCCCTGCGGGATCCGCGACGCCGGTGTGACCTCGCTCTCGTACGAACTGGGCCGCGAGATCCCCATCGCCGACGTGCTGCCGGTCGTCGAACGCCACCTGAAGGACGTACTGGAGCAGGCGGAGCTGCGGCCGAGGGAGACAGAGCCCGCCGCGGGCTGACGACCGGGGGGAATGCGGCCGGTCACCGCCAGGTTGGCCGACGTAAGAGCGTATGAAATTACGGGCGTACCCTGGTGGGCGCCGAAGAATCGAAGTCACAGGGAGCCGGTCGTGTCCGCAGTCGCACCCGACGGACGCAAGATGCTGCGCCTCGAGGTCCGTAACGCCCAGACGCCCATCGAGCGCAAGCCCGAGTGGATCAAGACCCGGGCGAAGATGGGTCCCGAGTACACGAAGATGCAGGCCCTGGTGAAGGGCGAAGGACTGCACACCGTGTGCCAGGAGGCCGGTTGCCCCAACATCTACGAATGCTGGGAGGACCGCGAGGCCACCTTCCTCATCGGCGGCGACCAGTGCACCCGGCGCTGTGACTTCTGCCAGATCGACACGGGCAAGCCCGAGGCCCTGGACCGGGACGAGCCGCGCCGCGTCGGCGAGTCGGTCGTCACGATGGACCTGAACTACGCCACCATCACCGGCGTCGCGCGCGACGACCTGGCCGACGGCGGTGCCTGGCTGTACGCGGAGACCGTGCGCCAGATCCACGAGCAGACGGCGGGCCGCGAGGCCGGCCACACCAAGGTCGAGCTGCTGGCCCCCGACTTCAACGCGGTCCCGGAGCTGCTGGAGGAGGTCTTCGCCTCCCGCCCCGAGGTCTTCGCGCACAACGTGGAGACGGTGCCGCGGATCTTCAAGCGGATCCGCCCCGGCTTCCGCTACGAGCGCTCGCTCGACGTGATCACCCGGGCGCGCGCCTACGGCCTGGTCACCAAGTCGAACCTGATCCTCGGCATGGGCGAGGAGCGCGAGGAGGTCTCGCAGGCGCTGAAGGACCTCCACGAGGCCGGCTGCGAGCTCATCACCATCACCCAGTACCTGCGGCCCTCGCCGCGGCACCACCCCGTCGAGCGCTGGGTGAAGCCGGCCGAGTTCGTGGAGCTGGCGAAGGAGGCCGAGGAGATCGGCTTCTCCGGCGTGATGTCGGGCCCGCTGGTCCGCTCCTCGTACCGGGCGGGACGGCTGTACCAGCAGGCGATGGAGAAGCGCAGCCGAGTCTGAGCGCAGGTTGAGGGCTCGTCCGAGGTACGAGGGCGGGCACTCGGCCGGAGCGTTGACGAGGCGGAGCTCGACCAAGGGCACGGAGAAGCGCGCCACGGTGTGACGCGCGCTACCATCCGGACTGTGTGAACTCACGCACAAAGTCTTACCAACGGGTAACACCGCATCGACGCGGCCCCTAGGCTCTTCGTAACGAGAGTCCGGCGGGCCGCGTAAATGTTTCATCACCGTTTGACCGACCGGTCATGCCCTGGTAACACCAGTCAGTGACGATGGCTCCACGCACCGCGCACGCCGGCGCACACGCTGCCACACCCCGCCGTGCGCCCCAGAACGTCCCCGAGCACCGCCCAGCACCGTGAAAGGGATCGACATCATGCAGGCCGCGCCCGTACGCGCCATTGCCATTCCGTCGTTCACCGACGCCTTCCGGGGCTTCGAGTCGCTGCTCATGAGCGGCGCCCGCCGCAACGCATGGAGCGCCGTCCTCGAGGACCGCCGCAGAGCCAAGGACCGGGTCGAAACCGAGCACGTACTCGAGGCCGCGGCGACCCGGACCTCACAGGCCACGTAAACTTCGGTCTATGGCGAGGAAGTCAAACGCAGAGACTGCTGCGAACCCCGGGCGACTGAAGCAGATCGCCCTGACGTACAAGATGACGCGCAAGGCCGACCCGAAGGTCGGTCTGATCGTCGCGGGCGTGGGAATCGTCACCTTCGGTGTCTTTCTTGCGATCGGCTTCCTGATCGACCACCCGGTCTACCTGGGCATCCTGGGCTTCCTGGTGGCGTTCCTCGCGATGGCGATCGTCTTCGGACGACGGGCCGAGCGGGCTGCCTTCGGGCAGATGGAGGGACAGCCGGGCGCGGCCGCGGCCGTACTGGACAACGTGGGACGGGGCTGGACGACCACCCCGGCCGTCGCGATGAACCGGAGCCAGGACATCGTCCACCGGGCCGTGGGCAAGGCCGGCGTCGTGCTGATCGCCGAGGGCAACGCGAACCGGCTGAAGCCGATGCTCGCCGCCGAGAAGAAGAAGCTGGCCCGGATCATGCCGGACATCCCGGTGCACGACTTCATCGTGGGCACCGGCGAGGGCGAGATCCCGCTGAAGAAGCTCCGTACGACGCTGCTCAAGCTGCCGCGCGTACTGGCCGGTCCGCAGATCACGCAGGTCAACGACAAGCTGCGGGCCATGGGCGATCTCATGAGCAACATGCCGCTGCCGAAGGGCCCGATGCCCAAGGGCATGCGGATGCCGCGCGGCGGAAAGATGCGCTGATCCGCTTTTCGTATTTCGTATACATGACAGGGGCGCCCCCGAGCCAACCGGCTCGGGGGCGCCCCTGTCATGTGCCTCTGCGGGCCTAGACGCGGACCTGGACGGCGCGCGCGAGGCGGTCGTGCAGACCGCGCCCGTCCCGGTCCCAGACCAGCGCCGGGATGACCAGGGCGAGCAGCACCGTACGCAGCAGGACCCGGCCGAAGCCGAGGCGGCCGCCGCCCTCCGCGACGACGCGCAGGCCCACGAGCCGCTTCCCGGGAGTGAACCCCACGGTGCCGACGGTGAGGATGCTCAGCACCACGAAGATGGCCAGCGTCCAGTTGCCCGTGGCGCTCGCGTCGCCGTGCGTGATCAGCCCGTATGCGATCACCTGGCAGCCGACCCAGTCGATGGCGAGAGCGCCGAGGCGGCGGCCGAAACGCGCCACCGAGCCGGGCCCCTCCTGGGGCAGGCCGAGCCGCTGGCCCCGGTAGCCGAAGTCGACGCCCATGTCCTCGGCGGCCGCGCGGGGGCCGGAGAGCCAGGATCCGATTGCCTGTCTGTTGTCCACCCGACCACGGTACCGGTGGTGTCCGACAGCGTTCCGACGGGACCCTGGTTAACTTGAGCGAAACAAATGGGTCATGCTTGAGAAATCCCGCCTGCTTATGGTCTGGTCAGCGTGCGGCACCGCACTGACGCACCACGAGCTATAAAGCCCGCCCTGCCCCGGGGCCGGGAGTAGGAGGAGTTGGATGTTCCAGAACGCCGACGAAGTGAAGCAGTACATCGAGGAGAACGACGTCAAGTTCGTCGACGTCCGCTTCTGCGACCTGCCTGGTGTGATGCAGCACTTCACCATCCCGGCGCGAGCGTTCGACCCGGCGGAGGAGCTCGCCTTCGACGGCTCCTCGATCCGCGGCTTCCAGGCGATCCACGAGTCGGACATGGCGCTGCGCGCCGACATCTCGACCGCGCGCCTGGACCCGTTCCGCAAGGACAAGACGCTCAACATCAACTTCTTCATCCACGACCCGATCACGGGTGAGGCCTACAGCCGCGACCCGCGCAACATCGCGAAGAAGGCCGAGGCGTACCTCGCCTCCACCGGCATCGCCGACACCGCGTACTTCGGCCCCGAGGCCGAGTTCTACGTGTTCGACAGCGTGCGCTTCGCGACTTCCGCGAACGAGGGCTTCTACCACATCGACTCCGAGGCCGGCGCCTGGAACACCGGCTCCGAGGAGAACAACCGCGGCTACAAGGTCCGCTACAAGGGCGGTTACTTCCCGGTCGCCCCGGTCGACCACTTCGCCGACCTGCGCGCCGAGATCTCCCTCGAGCTGGACGCCCAGGGCCTCCAGGTCGAGCGCCAGCACCACGAGGTCGGCACCGGCGGCCAGGCCGAGATCAACTACAAGTTCAACACGCTGCTGGCCGCGGCCGACGACCTGATGCTCTTCAAGTACGTCGTGAAGAACGTCGCCTGGCGCAACGGCAAGACCGCGACCTTCATGCCGAAGCCGATCTTCGGTGACAACGGCTCGGGCATGCACGTCCACCAGTCCCTGTGGGCCGGCGGCGAGCCGCTGTTCTACGACGAGGCCGGCTACGCGGGCCTGTCGGACACCGCCCGCTACTACATCGGCGGCATCCTCAAGCACGCCCCGTCGCTGCTCGCCTTCACCAACCCGACGGTGAACTCGTACCACCGCCTGGTCCCGGGCTTCGAGGCGCCGGTCAACATGGTGTACTCGCAGCGCAACCGCTCCGCCGCGATGCGCATCCCGATCACGGGCTCGAACCCCAAGGCGAAGCGCGTCGAGTTCCGCGCCCCGGACCCGTCCTCGAACCCGTACCTGGCGTTCGCGGCCCTCCTGCTGGCCGGCCTCGACGGCGTCAAGAACAAGATCGAGCCGATGGAGCCGATCGACAAGGACCTCTACGAGCTCTCCCCCGACGAGCACGCGAGCGTCCCGCAGGTCCCGACCAGCCTGGAGGACGTCCTCAAGGCCCTGGAGGCCGACCACGAGTACCTCCTGGCCGGCGGCGTCTTCACCCCGGACCTGATCGAGACCTGGATCGACTACAAGCGCACGCACGAGATCGCCCCGATCGCCCTGCGCCCGCACCCGCACGAGTTCGAGATGTACTTCGACATCTAAGAAGCAGCGCGCGCAGCGGCCCCGTCGCTCTCTCCGGAGAGCGGCGGGGCCGCTGTGTTGTTGCCGCCGGCCGTCGGTGTCAGCTCGTGCGGCTCAGGGTGAAGGCGGGACGGCCGCCTTGGCCTTGCGGAGGAGGGGCATCGCGGAGGTCAGGTCTCGGAGGCAGCGGATCGCGAGTTCGGGCGGGGAGCCGGGGCCCGAGACCGGGGCTTCCGTCGTCGACCAGAGCTCCAGGGCGATGCGGATGGCGTCCGTCGCGGCCGCCGCGAGGAGGCGGACGCCCAGGGGGTCGGCGTCCTCGCCGGCCAGCCGGGCGATCACCGGGACCAGGCGTTCCTCGGAGTCCTGGTTCACGCGGTACCAGACCGCGCGCAGCGCCTCGTCGGTCGCGGCCGCGCGCAGCAGGCCGCGGGTCACCTCCAGGCCCTCCTCGACCGCCTGGGAGTCGCTCAGCGAGCGGGTCACCGCGCGTTCCAGGGACTCCGCGAGGGGGGCGGCGGGGTCTTCCTCGGCGAGCAGGGCGCGCCAGGCGTCACCGCCTCCCGCGAGCAGCGGGGCCACGGCCTCCTGCTTGTTGCGGAAATAGCGGTAGAACGTGCGCAGGGCCACCCCGGCGCGGTGCGCGATGTCCTCGGCGGTGGTGCCGTCGGGGCCGTGTTCGGCGAACAGTTCGCAGGCCGCGCGGGCGATGTCGAGCTGGGTGGCGGCCTTGCGGCGCTCGGTCAGCGACTGGGCTCCGGGGCCGGCCAGGGGAGAGTACGGACGAGGGGATCTCACGCGTGAAGCCTACCTTCCCGGCCCCCTTTTGAGTGCGTGTTCTGACAGGCTGGCAAAACGTGTCACCCCGCGAGTACGCTCGCGCCATGAACCGTTACGAAGGACGTCGCGTCCTCATCACCGGCGGCGGCTCCGGCATCGGCCGGGCCACCGCCCACCGCATCCTCGCCGAGGGCGGCCGCGTCCACACCGTGGACGTCAACGAGGAGGGGCTGGGGGGCACCGCGGCGCAGGCCGCCGCCGACGGGCACGCGGACCGCCTCACCGCCGCCGTACTCGACATATCCGACGAGGCGGCCGTGCAGAGCGGTGTCGCCGCAGCCGTGGACCTCCTCGGCGGGCTCGACGTGCTCGTCAACGCCGCCGGCATCCTGCGCTCCGCGCACACCCACCAGACCACGCTCGACTTCTGGAACAAGGTCATCGCGGTCAACCTCACCGGCACCTTCCTGGTGATCCGCGAATCGCTCCCGGCGCTGCTGGAGGGCGACCAGCCGGTCGTCGTGAACTTCAGCTCCACCTCGGCGTCCTTCGCCCACCCCTACATGTCCGCGTACGCGGCCAGCAAGGGCGGCATCCAGTCCATGACCCACGCGCTGGCCGCCGAGTACAGCAAGCAGGGCCTGCGCTTCGTCGCCGTCGCGCCCGGCTCCATCGAGAGCGGCATGACCACGGGCAACGGCCCCGGCCTGCCCGAGGACACCGACTGGAGCCTGTTCGCCAAGCTGGCCCCGGCCCTCGGACAGGGCTTCGCCGGCCCGCAGACCGTCGCCGGGGTCGTCGCCATGCTGGGCTCCGAGGACGGCGCCTTCATCACCGGCACCGAGATCCGCATCGACGGCGGGACCCACTACTAGACCTACGGCACGGTCAGCTTCTGAAGCGGTCCCACAGCCGGGGGAAGCGCTCCGCGAGCACGGCTTCGTTCTCGAAGTCCAGCGGGGTGCCCTCCGGCTCCGCCGCTTGCAACGGGATGCCCAGATCCGGCGCCACCGCCCCCGTCAGCTGCTCGTACGCCTCGTCGGCCGCGTACCCCAGCTCCTCGCCGTCCCCGTCGATCTCCTCGTCGAACTCGTCCAGGAGCTCCGCGAGCGCGTCGGGATCGTGCACCCCGCCCTCGAAGACCTCCCGGCCCTGGCCGATCAGCCAGCACCGGAAATAGTCGAACGCGTCGTCGCTCGCCCCGTCGAGCAGCACCCACGCCGCGCCCCACAGGTCCCACGTGTACGCCCGGTTGTACCGGGACTCGAAGTGCCGGGCGAAGTCCAGGACGGAGTCCGGATCGAGCTGCGCCAGCCGCTCCACGAGCAGCTCGGCGTGTTCCTCGGGGTCGCCCTCGGCGGCCTCGCGGGTACGGTCGACGATCTCCCAGAACTCCGTCTCGTCCATCACCGCTCCAGCATCACGGGTGCGCCCCCTCGCCGCCACCGCTCATACGGCCAAAGGCCGGTGTCCGCCCCCGGAATCGGGGGTCGGACACCGGCCTTCGGCCTGTGGCCTCTGTCTTGCGGCGTACGTGCCTTACAGGCCGTAGCGCTCGCGCGCCTCCTTGATGGCGGACGCCGGCACCTCGCCGCGGCGGGCGAGCTGGGCCAGCGCGGCCACCACGATCGACTGCGCGTCGACACCGAAGTGGCGGCGGGCGCCGTCGCGGGTGTCGGACAGGCCGAAGCCGTCCGTACCGAGCGAGGTCCAGTCCTGCTCCACCCACTGGCTGATCTGGTCCGGGACCTGGCGCATCCAGTCGGAGACGGCCAGCACCGGGCTCGTGACGCCCTCCAGCGCGCGGGTGACGTACGGGGTGCGCACCTCGCCGCGCAGCAGCGCCTCGTCGCACTCCAGCGCGTCGCGCCGCAGCTCGCCCCAGGAGGTGGCGGACCAGACGTCGGCGGCCACGTTCCAGTCGGCGGCGAGCAGCTTCTGCGCCTCCAGCACCCAGTGGATCGCCGTACCCGAGGCCATCAGCTGGATCTTCGGGGCGTCGGCCGCCGGTGCGGACTCCAGCGAGGAAGCCTCGTTGAAGCGGTAGAGGCCGCGCAGGATGCCCTCTTCCACGCCCTCCGGCATGGCCGGCTGCACCTTCGGCTCGTTGTAGACCGTCAGGTAGTAGAAGACGTCTTCCGGCTTCTCGCCGTACATGCGGCGCAGACCGTCCTTGACGATCACCGCGATCTCGTACGCGAACGCCGGGTCGTAGTTGAGCGACGCCGGGTTCGTGGACGCGATCAGGTGCGAGTGGCCGTCCGCGTGCTGGAGGCCCTCACCGGTCAGGGTCGTACGACCGGCCGTGGCGCCGACGATGAAGCCCTTGCCGAGCTGGTCGGCGAGCTGCCACATCTGGTCGGCGGTGCGCTGCCAGCCGAACATCGAGTAGAAGATGTAGAACGGGATCATCGGCTCGCCGTGCGTCGCGTACGACGTGCAGGCGGCGATGAAGTCGGCCATGGCGCCGGCCTCGGTGATCCCCTCGTTGAGGATCTGGCCGTCCTTGGCTTCCTTGTAGTACATGAGCTGGTCGCGGTCGACCGGCTCGTACGTCTGGCCCAGCGGCGAGTAGATGCCGGCCGAGGGGAAGAGCGACTCCATGCCGAAGGTGCGGGCCTCGTCGGGGACGATCGGCACCCAGCGCTTGCCGGTCTCCTTGTCCCGCATCAGGTCCTTGACGAGCCGGACGAAGGCCATGGTGGTGGCCATCTCCTGCTTGCCGGAGCCCTTGATCAGCGGGGCGAAGGAGCGCTCGGCCGGAGCCGGCAGAGCCACGTGCTTGACCTTGCGGGCCGGGGCGGGGCCGCCGAGCGCCGCGCGGCGCTCGTTCAGGTACTGCACCTCGGGGCTGTTCGCGCCCGGGTGGCCGTACGGGACGACGCCGTCGGCGAAGGCGCTGTCCGGGATCGGGAGCCCGAGCAGGTCGCGCATGCCCTTGAACTCGTCGATCGTCAGCTTCTTCATCTGGTGGTTCGCGTTCTTCGACTCGAACCCGGCACCCAGCGTGTAGCCCTTGACGGTCTGCGCGAGGATGACCGTCGGCGCGCCCTTGTGCTCCAGGGCGGCCTTGTACGCGGCGTAGACCTTGCGGGGCTCGTGGCCGCCGCGGGAGCTGTGGAAGCACTCGGCGATCTTCGCGTCCGAGAGCACGCCGGCCAGCTGCACGAGCTCGGCGCTGGCGCCGAAGAAGTGCTGGCGGATGTAGGCCACGTCGCGGGTCGCGTACGTCTGGAACTGCGCGTCGGGTACCTCGCGCAGGCGGCGTACCAGGGCGCCCGTGGTGTCGAGCCGGAACAGCTCGTCCCAGGCGGAGCCCCACAGCGACTTGATGACGTTCCAGCCGGCGCCGCGGAACTGGGCCTCCAGCTCCTGCACCACGCGGAAGTTGGCGCGGACCGGACCGTCGAGGCGCTGCAGGTTGCAGTTGATGACGAAGGTCAGGTTGTCGAGCTGCTCGCGGGAGGCCAGGGCCAGGGCGGCGGTCGACTCGGGCTCGTCCATCTCGCCGTCGCCCAGGAACGCCCAGACGTGCGAGTTCGCGGTGTCCTTGATGCTGCGGTTCTGCAGGTAGCGGTTGAAGCGCGCCTGGTAGATCGCGGACAGCGGGCCGAGGCCCATGGAGACCGTCGGGAACTCCCACAGCCACGGCAGGCGCCGCGGGTGCGGGTAGGACGGCAGGCCGTTGCCGCCGGACTCCTGGCGGAAGTTGTCGAGCTGCTGCTCGGAGATGCGCCCGTCGAGGAAGGCGCGGGCGTAGATGCCGGGGGAGGCGTGGCCCTGGATGTAGAGCTGGTCGCCCGATCCGTCGGCCTCCTTCCCGCGGAAGAAGTGCTGGAAGCCGGTCTCGTAGAGCCAGGCCGCCGAGGCGAAGGTGGCGATGTGGCCGCCGACGCCGTACTTGGAGCCGCGGGTCACCATGGCGGCCGCGTTCCAGCGGTTCCATGCGGTGATCCTGGCTTCCATCTCCTCGTCACCCGGGAACTCGGGCTCGGCGGAGGTGGGGATGGTGTTGACGTAGTCCGTCTCCAGCAGCTTCGGCAGGGCGAGGCCGGCGGCCTCGGCGTGCTGGAGGGTGCGGCGGAGCAGGTATTCGGCGCGGCGCGTACCGGCGGCCTTGGCGACGGCGTCCAGGGAGGCCGCCCATTCGGCGGTCTCCTCGGTGTCGCGGTCCGGGAGCTGGTCGAGCTCGCTCGGAAGCTTTCCTACGGGGTCGGACATCGGTGTGCGCCGCCTTCCGGACAAAGGAGAGGTGGTGAAAAATCCCTGACGGGCAGGACAGGGTCGATGGGCCCGGTTGGGGTCCGTCGACGACTGTAAATCGCTGATCGATGATCGATCAAACGAATGTGACATTGAAATGGCCATCCGGCCAAAAGTCGGCACCCGGTGCCATGGAATCAGGCACCCGGTGCCGGGCGAAACGGGACAGACCACCCCGTCAGGCGCGGGGCGCACACCCCAGGACATGCCGCTTCACGAGCACCCCGATGTCCGGATCCTGACTGCGGAACGCCTCCACGAGGGCCGCGTGCTCCTCCGCGTACGACTTCTGGACGGTCCCCAGCCAGCGGATGGACAGGGCCGTGAAGACCTCGATGCCCAGGCTCTCCCAGGTGTGCAGCAGCACGCTGTTCCCGGCCGCCCGCACCAGCTCCCGGTGGAAGCCGACGGTGTGCCGCACCTGCGCGGTCCCGTCCTCGGTCCGGTCGGCCTCCCACAGCGCCGCCACGTGCGGCTCCAGCGCCGAGCAGTCCGCCGCCAGCCGCGGCGCGGCCAGCTCGGCCGCGATCTGCTCCAGGCCGGCCCGGACCGGGTAGATCTCCTCCAGGTCGGCAGCCGACAGGTTCCGTACGCGCACGCCCTTGTTCGGCGCCGACTCGATCAGCCGCAGCGTCTCCAGCTCGCGCAGGGCCTCGCGCACGGGCGTCTGGCTGACCTCCAGCTCCACGGCGATCCGGCGCTCGACGATCCGCTCGCCGGGCTTCCAGCGTCCGCTGACGATCCCCTCCACGATGTGCTCGCGGATCTGCTCGCGCAGCGAGTGCACGACGGGTGGGGTGATCATCGGGGCTTCATCTCCTGTGGGGCCGCGCATCGCTTCGATGCGTAGACAATACGGCGGAGTGGGCCGCGGGGATGCGTTCCTGGTCAGGGCCGTTGGGTGAGGCTGGTTACAAGGCGCTGCGCCGGATCACGCTCAGGGCCGTGACCGGACCCACCGACAGCCGGTACGCGCCCGGTTCGGGCGGCGGGAACGCGACGCCGTAGCGGCCGCCGCCCAGGCTGCGCAGGGCGCGGGACGCCGGACGGCCGCCGTCGGCCGGGCGGAGCTCCGCCATGAGCAGCCGCGCGTCGTCGGGGGCCGTGACCGTGACCTCGTACGGGACCCCCGCGGGCAGTACGGGCAGCACCCGCACCCCCAGCCGGTCGGCCGGGTCGGCGGCGGCGTCCCCGGGGAGCGGGGGCCCGTCGCCCAGGAGGCCGCGCAGGGCCTCCCGTACGGCCCGGTTGTTCTGGAGCGAGCCGTGCTGCTCGTACGGGGTGCACGACGCGTACGGGGTACCGGGCCCGGGGCCCCCGCCGAGGCGGGGGACCGTGCCGTCGCCGTCGGCCCCCGTCAGGAGCGTCAGGCGGTCCCCGGCGTACCTCGCGGTCGTCGCCGTGGGCTGGCCCGTGCCGGCGATCGCGTACAGCCCGGCCCGCGGCGGGGCGCTGCGCAGGTCGGCGTGGAAGCGGGCCGCGTCCGCGAGCAGCGCCTCGTCCACGCCCGGCAGCCCCGGCAGGTCGCGGACGTACGCGAGCCCGCCCGGGCCCTCCACGCACGCGTAGTCGGGGGCCAGCTGGTGCAGGGACGGCAGGCTGCGGGCGAAGGGGCCGAGGTCGGGGCCCGCGGCGCGCTCCCCGTGCTCCCCCTCCACCAGGTCGGCCAGGGCCCGTACGGAGCCCCGGTGCGGGGTGCCCAGGGTGATCACGCGGCGGGTGATCCCGTGCCCGCCGAGGCGTTCCACGTAGTGCCGGGCCACGAGCCCGCCCATCCCGTGGCAGAGGAAGACCACCCGGGCCTCGCGGCGCTCGGGGGCCGAGGCCCGCCAGCGCTCCAGCTCCAGGTCGATCCGGCCCTTCAGCCTCTCCGCGCCGTGGCGGCAGGACAGCCGCCAGTCGTACGGGAAGGTGAGGAGGTTGTCCGATACGGACAGGGTGAAATGGCGTTCCAGCCAGCGCAGCAGGTCCGTGTAGCCGTCCACCGGGTGCCAGATGCCCGGCAGGGCGTGCAGATCGGGCATCAGGCCCACGGGGACGACCCCGTCGCCCGGGTCCCCGTCACCGATGTCCTTCGGGAGGCGCAGGGCGCCCACGGAGCGGCCGAAGCCCCGCAGGCCGCGTAAGAGGGCCGGACCGGACAGGTCCCAGACCGCTCTGCCGTCGGCGTCCGCCAGCCGGCTGCCCAGGATCCCCGGCAGTACCACGACGAGATCCGTCACCTGTGTCCGTGCCATACGCAGCCCCCCGAGATGTCACACATGGACCCACCAGGGTAAGACGACGGCGCCCCCGCCCGAAGTGGTTCCGGGCGGGGGCGCCGTACGAGTCGCTGCCGAAGCGGCGTGGGCCTTACAGGCCGAGCTCGACCTCGAACTCGCCGGCCTCGAGGATCGCCTTGACGGCCGAGAGGTACCGGGCCGCGTCCGCGCCGTCCACCAGGCGGTGGTCGTAGGACAGGGTCAGGTACGTCATGTCGCGGACGCCGATGACGGTGCCCTCGGGGGTCTCGATGACCATCGGGCGCTTGACCGTGGCACCGATGCCCAGGATGGCGACCTGGTTCGGGGGCACGATCACGGTGTCGAACAGCGCACCGCGCGAGCCGGTGTTGCTGATGGTGAAGGTCGCGCCCGACAGCTCGTCCGGCGTGATCTTGTTGCCGCGGACCTTGGCGGCCAGGTCGGCCGTGGCCTTGGAGATGCCCGCCAGGTTGAGGTCACCGGCACCCTTGATGACCGGGGTCATCAGGCCCTTCTCGGAGTCCACGGCGATGCCGATGTTCTCCGAGTCGAAGTAGGTGATGGTGCCCTCGTCGTCGTTGATCCGGGCGTTGACGACCGCGTGGGCCTTCAGCGCCTGGGCGGCGGCCTTGACGAAGAACGGCATCGGCGAGAGCTTGACGCCCTCGCGGGCCAGGAAGGAGCCCTTGGCCTGCTCGCGCAGCTTCATGATCTTGGTGATGTCCACCTCGACCACGGAGCTGAGCTGAGCCTGCGAGTGCAGCGCCTTCATCATGTTGTCGCCGATGACCTTGCGCATGCGGGTCATCTTGACGGTCTGACCGCGCAGCTCCGAGACCGCGGCGGCCGGAGCCTTGGCGGCCGGGGCGGCGGCCGGAGCCGGGGCGGCAGCGGCGGCCTTGGCGGCCTCGGCGGCGGCCAGGACGTCCTGCTTGCGGATACGGCCACCGACGCCGGTGCCCGAGACCGAGGCCAGGTTGACGCCGGACTCCGAGGCGAGCTTGCGCACCAGCGGGGTCACGTACGCGCCCTCGTCACCGGCGGAGACCGCGGCGGCGGGGGCAGCGGGGGCGGCGACCGGAGCCGGGGCGACCGGAGCCGGAGCGGCCACGGGGGCCGGGGCGGCGACCGGAGCCGGGGCGACCGGAGCGGCGGCGGCCGGGGCGGCCACGACCGGGGCCGGGGCGGCGACCGGAGCGGCGGCGACCGGGGCCGGAGCGGCGACCGGGGCAGCCGCCACCGGGGCCGGGGCGGCGGCCGGAGCGGCACCGGCGGCGCCGATGACGGCCAGGACGGCGCCGACCTCGGCGGTCTCGTCCTCGTTGATCCGGATCTCCAGCAGGGTGCCGGAGACCGGCGCGGGGATCTCGGTGTCGACCTTGTCCGTGGAGACCTCGAGCAGCGGCTCGTCGGCCTCGACGGACTCGCCGACCTGCTTCAGCCAGCGGGTGACGGTGCCCTCGGTGACGCTCTCGCCCAGGGCGGGGAGAACGACGTCCGTGCCGGAGGCGGCGGGCGCAGCGGCGGCCGGAGCCTCGGCCACCGGGGCCGGGGCCGCGGGGGCCTCGGCGACCGGAGCCGGAGCGGCGGCCGGAACCTCGGCGACGACCGTCTCGGCCTCGGCGGCAGCCGGCGCGCCGGAGCCGTCGTCGATGACGGCCAGCTCGGCGCCGACCTCGACGGTCTCGTCCTCGGCGACCTTGATGGAGGCCAGGATGCCGGAGACGGGCGACGGGATCTCGGTGTCGACCTTGTCGGTCGAGACCTCGAGCAGCGGCTCGTCGGCCTCGACGCGCTCGCCCTCGGCCTTCAGCCAGCGGGTGACAGTTCCCTCGGTGACGCTCTCGCCGAGCGCCGGAAGGGTTACGGAAACCGACATGGTTTCAGTTGCTCCTTACGAAAGTGCGGAAGTGGTCGTCGCGCCCGTGACTGTGGATTAGTCGTGGGAGTGAAGCGGCTTGCCGGCCAGGGCCAGGTGGGCCTCGCCGAGCGCTTCGTTCTGGGTCGGGTGCGCGTGGATGAGCTGCGCGACCTCGGCCGGCAGAGCCTCCCAGTTGTAGATCAGCTGGGCCTCGCCGACCTGCTCGCCCATCCGGTCACCGACCATGTGGACGCCGACCACGGCACCGTCCTTGACCTGGACGAGCTTGATCTCGCCCGCGGTCTTCAGGATCTTGCTCTTGCCGTTGCCCGCCAGGTTGTACTTCAGGGCCACGACCTTGTCCGCGCCGTAGATCTCCTTGGCCTTGGCCTCGGTGATGCCGACGGAGGCGACCTCGGGGTGGCAGTACGTGACGCGCGGAACGCCGTCGTAGTCGATCGGGACGGTCTTCAGACCGGCCAGACGCTCCGCGACGAGGATGCCCTCGGCGAAGCCGACGTGCGCGAGCTGCAGCGTCGGGACGAGGTCGCCGACGGCCGAGATCGTCGGCACGTTGGTCTGCATGTACTCGTCGACCAGGACGTAGCCGCGGTCCATCGCGACGCCCTGCTCCTCGTAGCCCAGGCCCTGCGAGACCGGGCCGCGGCCGACGGCGACCAGCAGCACCTCGGCCTCGAAGGTCTTGCCGTCCGCGAGGGTGACCCGTACGCCGTTCTCGGTGTACTCGGCCTTGTCGAAGAAGGTGCCCAGGTTGAACTTGATGCCGCGCTTGCGGAAGGCGCGCTCCAGCAGCTTCGAGCTGTTCTCGTCCTCGACCGGGACGAGGTGCTTGAGGCCCTCGATCACGGTGATGTCGGAGCCGAAGGACTTCCACGCCGAGGCGAACTCGACGCCGATGACGCCGCCGCCCAGGACGATCGCCGACTCGGGGACGCGGTCCAGGACCAGCGCGTGGTCCGAGGAGATGATGCGGTTGCCGTCGATGTGCAGGCCCGGCAGCGACTTCGGCACGGAGCCGGTCGCCAGCAGGACGTGGCGGCCCTGGATGCGTTGGCCGTTCACGTCGACGGAGGTCGGCGAGGAAAGGCGGCCCTCACCCTCGATGTACGTCACCTTGCGGGAGGCGACCAGGCCCTGCAGGCCCTTGTACAGGCCCGAGATGACCTCGTCCTTGTACTTCTGCACGCCCGCGATGTCGATGCCCTCGAAGGTGGCCTTCACGCCGAACTGGGCGGCTTCGCGCGCCTGGTCCGCGATCTCGCCCGCGTGGAGCAGTGCCTTCGTGGGGATGCAGCCGTTGTGCAGGCAGGTGCCGCCGAGCTTGTTCTTCTCGATCAGGGCAACGTCCAGACCCAGCTGGGATGCGCGCAGAGCCGCGGCGTAACCGCCACTGCCACCGCCGAGGATCACTAGGTCGAAAACGGTGCTGGCGTCGTTCGCCACGTCACGTCCTCCATGCATGTGCGCCGGGCACCGGTCCTCTGTGACCGGGCGGCGGCTGGTAATCGGCCGCTAGTTGTTCGGCCCTGTGGTGGGGGCCCTGTCCTGCCGAGAACCCATCTTCGCATTTGTCGGGGGAACGCGGGACGCCGGGCCCAGGATGTGGCAGGTCGTTCTGCCCGAAGTAAGGGTTACCAGTGCGTAGAAACCTACGGATTTCGTTGTCAGTGAACATGCCTCAAGCCTTGATCCAGTGCGCGATCAAGGCTTGAGACATGTCACAGACGGCGCTGCGGGGCCTGCCGGGGCTGGGTCAGCCCAGGTCGCCGGTGGCCGTACGCTCGGCCAGCCGCACCAGGGTGCGCACGGCCGAGCCGGTGCCGCCCTTGGGGGTGTAGCCGTACGGGGCGCCCTCGTGGAAGGCCGGGCCCGCGATGTCGAGGTGCGCCCAGGTGATGCCCTCGCCCACGAACTCCTGGAGGAAGAGGCCGGCCACCAGGCCGCCGCCCATGCGCTCGCCCATGTTCGCGATGTCCGCGGTGGGGGAGTCCATGCCCTTGCGCAGGTCGGCGGGGAGCGGCATCGGCCAGGAGGCCTCGCCGACCTCCTCGGCGATCTCGTGGATCGAGGTGCGGAAGGCGTCGTCGTTGGCCATGATGCCGAAGGTCCGGTTGCCCAGCGCCAGCACCATCGCACCGGTCAGGGTGGCGACGTCGACGATCGCGTCCGGGTTCTCCTCGGAGGCCTTGGTCAGGGCGTCGCCCAGGACCAGGCGGCCCTCGGCGTCGGTGTTCAGGACCTCGACGGTCTTGCCGCTGTACATGCGCAGCACGTCGCCGGGGCGCGTGGCGGAACCCGACGGCATGTTCTCGGCGAGCGCGAGCCAGCCGGTGACGTTGACCCGGAGGCCCAGCTTGGCCACGGCCACGACGGAGGTGAACACGGCGGCGGCGCCGGACATGTCGCACTTCATCGTCTCGTTGTGGCCGGCCGGCTTCAGGGAGATGCCGCCCGAGTCGTAGGTGATGCCCTTGCCGACGAAGGCGAGGTGCTTCTCCGCGTCGGGGTGGGTGTAGGCGATCTTCACCAGGCGCGGCGGGTTCTCGGAGCCCTTGCCGACGCCCATGATCCCGCCGAAGCCGCCCTTGGTCAGCGCCTTCTCGTCCAGGACCTGGACCTTGATCCCGTGCTCCTTGGCGGTCGCGGACGCGACGGCGGCGAAGGCCTCGGGGGTGAGGTCGTTCGGCGGGGTGTTGATCAGGTCGCGGGCGATGTTGACCTCGGTCGCGACGACCGAGGCGCGCTCGACGGCGGCCTTGTGCTCCTTGTCGCGGGGCTTGGCACCCAGCAGGACCACCTCGGCGAGCGGCTGCTTCGGGCCGCCGTTCTTGTCCGTGCCCTTGGCGTCTTTGCCGCCCTTGCCGGCCTTCTTCTCGCCGCCCTGGTAGGCGGTGAAGGCGTACGCGCCCAGCAGCGCGCCCTCGGCGACGGCCGTGACGGCGGAGGCGTCCTCCAGCGGGAGGGCGAAGGCGGCCTTCTTGGTGCCGTGCAGCGCACGGGCGGCGGCGCCGGCGGCGCGGCGCAGGGCCTCCTCGTCGAACGACTCGTCCTTCTCGGGGACGGGGCCGAGTCCGACCGCCAGCACGACCGGGACCTTCAGGCCGTCCGGCGCCGGCAGCTTGGTGGTCTCGCCTTCGGCGCCCGAGGCACCGAGCGCGTCGAGCACGGCGGCGAGCTTTCCGTCGTACGCCTTGTCCACGGCCTCGGCGCCCGCGGCGACGACCGGGCCCTTGGGGCCCTTCGCCACGCCGACCACGAGGGCGTCGGCGCGCAGCGTCGCCGCGCCGGCAGTGCTGAGAGTCAGAGCAGTCACGGTGGTGAAGTCTCGCTTCCGTTTGTGTTGTGGGCCGAGTGGGTGGCCGGCCATCCGCAGCGATCGTATTCCGGCCCGACGGCCGCCAGAAATGAGCCTACGCGTACCGGCTCGTCCGCACGGCACTCGAAGGTTTGGCAAGTTGTTCGATCAAGACGCCGGGAGATTCACCCATCCGTGGTTTCCGCACCAGGTTTGCCCCTTAGACCTGACGAGGTCCGAGAGACTCGACCCACTCTCGCAAGGGGACGCGGGGTCCCTTTGCATGATTTCCACAGAGCCTCCTCGGCCCGGCCGACCGCCATAGGGCCGTAGTCGAGTGATGCCTGCGGGGGGAAAGGCCGAAATGGTCAACAAGAACCGGATGAACAGGGCTGCCGCCGCAATGGGGGTGGCAGCGCTGATGTCCGTGGCACTGCCCGCCGCGTCCGCGCACGCGGCCGTGACACCGCGCATCGACCTGAAGGTGCTGGTCGTCGACGACGGCGGCAGCTCGGTCGAGGCCATCACCGCGGAGCTCCGGGACACCGGAGTCCCCTTCACCAGGGTTGCCCTGGGCAGCGCCGGACGCCCGGTGATCAACGCCGGGTTCCTCAGCGACACCGTCGACGGCCGGCCGCGCGCCAAGTACCAGGGCGTCGTGCTGCCGAACGAGAACCCGTTCGGCGAGGGCTCGGCCGAGATGGCCGCGCTCAGCGCGTACGAGACGACGTACGGCATCCGCCAGGTCGACGCGTACACCTGGGCCCACCCGGGCGTCGGCCTGGAGTACACCGACAACGGAGGCTACAGCGGGCAGCTCGACGGCACGCAGGCCGCCGTCACCGCCGCCGGCAAGGCGGGCCCCTTCAACTACCTCGGCGGCCAGGTCGCCTTCGAGGACAACTCCGCCCTGGTCCCCGAGAGCTACGGGTTCATGGGCAAGCCGCGGGCCGGCTACACCAGCTACCTCGACGCGCCCGTAGCCGGCGGACGGGCCTCGCTCGTCGGCGAGTACGCCCACGACGGGCGCAGCGAACTGGTCGTCACCTTCGGCTACAACCAGTACCAGCAGCAGTTCCGGCTGCTGGCCCGCGGCATCGTCGACTGGCTCACCCAGGGGATCCACCTCGGCCAGGAGCGCAACTACTTCGCGGTCCACGTCGACGACGTCTTCGCCCCGGACGCCCGGTGGAGCAAGGAGCTCAACTGCACGCCCGGCGACTACGCCTGCGCGGGCGGCGAGGGCAAGGAGAGCACCATCCGGATGACCGCCGCCGACGCCCAGTACGCGGCGCAGTGGCAGACGAGCAAGAACTTCAAACTCGACCTCCTCTTCAACGCCGGCGCCGGCGAGGAGTGGAAGACCGAGAACGGCGGCACCGACGCCCTCACCGCCCAGCTCGTCGCCGACCGGGCCAAGTACCGCTGGATGAACCACACGTACACGCACCCCTTCCTCGGCTGCGTCCAGGACACCGCCACCGTCCCGTGGACCTGTACGAAGAACGCCGCGGGCGCCGTCAACTGGATGAGCCGGGCCGACATCTCCGCCCAGATCCGCGACAACAACAACTGGGCCGCCGCCAAGGGCATCACCACCGACCGCACCGAGCTCGTCACCGGCGAGCACTCCGGCCTCAAGACCCTGCCGCAGCAGGCCCAGGACAACCCCAACCTGGCGGGCGCGCTCGCCGACAACGGGGTCAAGTGGGCGGGCAGCGACAGCTCGCGCGAACCCGCGCAGCGCGCCGTGGGCGCCGCCCTGACCGTCCCCCGCTACCCGATGAACGTGTACTACAACACGGGCACCAACGCGGAGATGGCCGACGAGTACAACTGGATCTACACCAGCCGCGCCAACGGCGGCAGCGGGGTCTGCGAGGACAACCCCGGGACCTCCACCTGCCTCCCGGCCCCGCTCAACACGAGCACCGGCTACCTGGACTACATCGTCCCCGCCGAGGCACGGACCGCCCTGCGCCACGTGCTGGCCAACGACCCGCGCCCGCACTACGTCCACCAGTCCAACCTCGCCGAGGACCGCACCCTCTACCCGGTGCTCAACCAGGTCCTCGACACCTACCGCGCGCTCTACGCGCCCAGCGCCCCGATCGTGAACCAGAGCATGAAGGACACCGGCGTCGAGCTCAGCCGCCGGGCCGCCTGGGACAAGGCCGTCGCCAACAACCAGGTGACCGCCTACCGCATCGGCAAGGACGTCACCGTCAAGGCGCCCTCCGGAGTCGTCGCCCCGGTGACCGCGCCCACGGGCACCAAGAAGCAGCTCCTGCTGGGCACCGCCGACTTCGGCACCGCCTACGCGGGCAGCCGCTCGGCGTGGACCGCGCCCGAGCTGCTGCAGAGCGCGGTCACCCTCAAGCTGCCCAGCTGACCACTGTCCGGCTTCGCCACCGGGTACCACCCAGCGCCGGCGCTCCGCACACGGGCGCCGGCCCCTTTTCCGTCCTGGGGGGACACAGCACATGAGCCATGGGCGTCACGTCACCATGCTCACCGAAGGCACCTATCCGCACGTCCACGGGGGAGTCAGCACCTGGTGCGACCAGCTGGTACGCGGGATGCCGGAGGTCGACTTCAACGTCATAGCCCTGACCGGCTCCGGACGCGAGCCGGTCACGTGGGAGCTGCCCCGCAACGTCTACCGGCACACTGCCGTCCCGCTCTGGGGACCGGTGCCCGGCCGCGGCCGCCGCTCGGCCCTGCGGGGCAAGGCGCACCGCCGGTTCACGGCAACGTACGAAACCTTCCTGCTCTCCCTGCTCGATCCTCCCCCGGCCACCGCTGGGGGTGCCCCCACCCACGGCGGCTTCTCCGAAGCCCTGCACGAACTCGCCGTCCTCGCCCGGGCCGGCCGCCTCGCCGCGGCCCTGCGTTCCGAAACGGTCCTGCGCCTGCTGATGAACGTGTGGACCCGGCCGGGCCTGCCCACCGCCGCGGCCGAGCCCACCATCCACGACGCGCTCACCGCCACCGACCTGATCGAGCACGCGCTGCGGCCGCTGTCCGTACGGATCCCGCCCGACAGCGTCGCGCACTCGGTCAGCAGCGGGCTCGCCACCCTCCCGGCCCTGGCCGCCAAGTACCTCGACAAGGTGCCCTTCCTCCTCACCGAGCACGGCATCTACCTGCGCGAGCGCTACCTCGGCTACCGCACCGCCGAGCAGCGCTGGCCCGTCAAGGCGCTGCTGCTCGGCTTCTACCGGGAGCTCAACACCGAGGGCTACCGGCAGGCCGACCTCATCACCCCGTGCAACCAGTACAACCGCCGCTGGGAGGAGCGCGGCGGCGCCGCCCCCGACCGCATCCGCACGGTCTACAACGGCGTCGACCCGTACGCCTTCCCCGACGCAGGACCCGAGCCGGAGGTGCCCACCCTCAGCTGGTGCGGGCGCATCGACCCGATCAAGGACCTCGAAACCCTCATCCGGGCCTACGCGTTCATGCGCGAGGAGCTGCCCGCCCTGCGGCTGCGCCTGTTCGGCCCGGTCCCGGCCGGCTGCGAGGAGTACAAGCTGCGCCTGGAGGAACTCGGCGCCGAACTCGGCGTGGCCGACGGGATCTCGTACGAGGGCCGCATCGAGCAGGTCGCGCAGGCCTACGCGGCGGGCAGCATCGTCATGCTCTCCAGCATCAGCGAGGGCTTCCCCTTCAGCATCATCGAGGCCATGTCCTGCGGCCGGACCACCGTCTCCACCGACGTCGGCGGGGTGCGGGAGGCCGTCGGCGACACCGGGCTCGTGGTCCCGCCGCGCGAACCGGAGACCATGGCCCGCGCCACCCTCGCCCTGCTCCGCGACGACGAACGCCGGGCCGAACTGGGCCGGCGCTCCCGCAAACGGGTCGTCGAGAAGTTCACGCTCCACCAGTCCGTGGACGGCTTCCGGCACATCTACCGCGAACTCGCCGGCCAGCCCGTCGTGCCCGTCCGAGCGGGCGGCGACTGGACGCAGCGGCTCGCCGACCCCTGGTACCGCGAACTCGCCGCCGACGGGAGCCTGTGGTGAGCGGATCCCTCTGGCTGCGCGTCCCCGGCGGGGACACCCTCCCCGCCATCCCCCGGCCCCGCCGCACCGGGCCGGGGGACCCCGGCCCGGCCGGCGACCCCATGGACCAACTCGCCGAGCGCCTCGACGGGTTGATCGCAGCGGCCGTCCACCCCGACGAGATCGCCGCCGTCCTCGAATCCGACGGGATGACCGACGAGCACATCCGGCTCACCTACGGCCGCCACGACTCCTTCGGCCTCGCCGAGGAGCTCTACGACCGCGTGCCCCGTGCCTTCCCGGAGCCCGCACACGTCCCCGACCCCTGGAAGGTCTCCCTCACCGCCTGCCTGCTGCGCGGGTTCGTCTTCGCGCTGCCCGGCCTCGCCTACGTCCTCGGCGCCCCCCTGCTGGAGGGCCCCAAGGACCGGCTCGGGCTCCCCGCCGGGACGCTGACCCTGCTCGCCGGGGCGCTCATCGGCTGGGTGTGGGACCAGACCCTGTCCCACCGCGCCTACACCTGGCTGGGCCTCGGCGACCGGGCCGCCGCCGGGCGGACCCTGCTCGTCGGGGCCCCCGTCGGCGCCCTGCTCGGCATCGCCGCCGCGCTGACCGTGCCCGGCGGGCCGCCGTTCAGCTACGCGTTCGCCGCCGGCCAGGCCCTGTACGTCGGCGCCGCCACCGTGCTGCTGGTCCTCGGCCGGGAGCGGGTGCTGCTCGCCGCGCTCGGCCCGATGGCCGCGGGGGCGCTGCTCGCGCTCTTCACCGACCTGCCCGTGCGGGTACGGGTGGGCCTGCTGGTGGCGTCCCTGCTGGCCGCCTGCACCCTCGCCGTACGGGAGCTGCCGGTGGCCGAGGGCGTACGGGCCGGGGTGCGCCGGATCCGGGACCGGGCCGGACACCGGTCCGGCGAGGGCCCGGTGCGCTGGCGGATGCTGCGGGGCGCCGAGGAGGAGTACGGCCCGCGCGGACCCCGGATCGGGGACTCCGTGCCGTACGGGATGTTCGGCCTCGGCACCGGCCTGCTGGTGCTGTACGCCGCCCTGGGGGAGGTGCTCGCCGGGGGTCCCGCCGAGGCCGTCGCCGCCCCCTCGGCGGTGGCGCTCACCCTCAGCATGGGTCCCGCCGAATGGCTGCTGCACCGGTTCCGCAGCGGGAGCCTGGCCGGGCTGCGGGCGGCCCGCTCGCCCCGGCAGTTCTGGCTGCGGATGCTCGGCACGCTGGGCCGCTGCCTCGCCGCGTACCTGGCGGTGCTGCTGGCCCTCGGGCTGGCCGGCACCCTGCTCTGGCCGGGCGCCCCCGGGCTGACCGGGATCCGGGCCGCGACCCTGCTGCTGCTCGGCGCCGTCATGTGGACCGGGCTGCTGCTCCAGTCCTTCGGGGCGGTCCGGCCCGCGGCCGTGGTCTGCGCCTCGGCGGCGCTCGCCCAGAGCCTGGCGCTGCTGCTGGAGCTGGGGCAGCCGCGGCTGGTCCAGCTGGTGGTGGCGGGCGCGGCCGCGGCCGTACTGGGTGCGCTCGTCTGCCTGCTGCTGGGCCGCGCGACGGCCCACCGCTGACCCGGCCGACCCGCCGATCCCGCCGCCCACCGATCCCGTTGATCGCGTACAACGTCCTCGTACAACGTGACTTGGTACAACGTGACCCCGTACAAGAAGAAGGTCCTGATGCTGCTGGTGCCCCTCTACGAGCATCCCGCCGACCGGCCCGAGGACTGGGAGCGGCTGATCCGCTCCGCCGGCCGGCTGCACTCCGTGGTCCTCAACCCCGCCAACGGGCCGGGCGAGGCCCCCGACGAGCGGTTCGCCGCCGTGGCGCAGCGGCTGCGCGACGCCGGGGTGCCCGTCCTCGGGTACACGGACACCGACTACGGGCGGCGCCCGCACTCCGCGGTGGTGCAGGACCTGCTGCGCCACCGCGACTGGTACGGCGCCGACGGGGCCTTCCTCGACCAGGCCTCCGCCGATCCGGCGCTGCTCTCGCACTACGGGCGGCTCGGCATCGCCGCCCGGGCCGCGGGCGCCCGTACCGTCGTCCTCAACCACGGCGTCCACCCGCACCCCGACTACGCCGAACTCGCCGATCTGCTGGTCACTTTCGAGGGACCCTGGGACGCCTACCGGGACGCCTCGGTGCCGCCCTGGACGGCCGACCACCCCGCCCAGCGGTTCTGCCACCTCGTGTACGCGGTCCCGCCGGGCGCGCCCGCCGCCGAGCTCGCCCGGCAGCGGGGGGCCGGGGTGCACTGCGCGGTCCCCGGCACCGGCGCGCACCCGTGGGGGACCCTCCCGTACGCCCTGGAGGCCGCCGGATGACCCCGACCCGCTCGCCGCACGGCGCGGTGGGCCGCGGCCCCCGCCGCGGCCGCGCCCTGCCGCTCGCCCTGCTGCTCCTGCTGGCCGCCTGCACCACCCGGGGGCAGGAGCCGGACGACGTGTCACCCGCCCCCGCGCCGGGGGAGCGCTGGCAGCCGAAACCCGGGGTCAGCTGGCAGTGGCAGCTGACCGGGAAGCTGGACACCTCGGTGAGGGCGGCGGTGTACGACGTCGACGGGTTCACCACCACCAAGGAGCAGGTCGACGGGTTGAAGAAGGCCGACCGGCGGACCGTCTGCTACCTGTCCACCGGCGCCTGGGAGGAGTTCCGCCCCGACGCCGACGCCTTCCCGAAGGCGCTGCTCGGCGAGGGCAACGGCTGGGAGGGCGAGCGCTGGCTGGACATCCGGCGGCTCGCCGAGCTGGAGCCGCTGATGGCGAAGCGGATCGACATGTGCCGCGAGAAGGGCTTCGACGCGGTGGAGCCGGACAACATGGACGGCTACCGCAACACGTCGGGCTTCCCGCTCACCGCCGAGGACCAGCTGGCGTACAACCGGCTGATCGCGAAGCTGGCGCACGACCGGGGGCTGGCGGTCGGGCTGAAGAACGACCTCGACCAGATCCCGCAGCTGGTGGGGGACTTCGACTTCGCCGTCAACGAGCAGTGCGCCCAGTACGACGAGTGCGAGCGGCTCACCCCGTTCATCGCGGCGGGCAAGGCCGTCTTCCACGTGGAGTACGAGAACCGGATCGGCCAGTGGTGCGGGCAGTCGCAGGAACTGAAGCTCAGCTCGCTGCAGAAGAAGTACGAACTGGGCGCGTGGCGGCAGTTCTGCCCGCCCGCGGGCCCGCCCTAGGCGACGGGGAGGACGGCGTGCACCCGGTAGCCGCCGCCGAAGCGGGGCCCGGCGAAGCAGGAGCCGCCCAGGGCCGTGGCCCGCTCGCGCATGCCGAGCAGCCCGTGGCCGCCGCCGGCGCCGCCGTCCTCGCCGGCCGCGGCGGTGCCGCCGTCGTCCAGCACGGTCACCTCCACCGAGGCGTCGACCCGGACCACGCTGACCTCCGCCCGGACCTCCGGCCCGGCATGCTTGCGCACGTTGGTCAGCGCCTCCTGGATCACCCGGTACGCCGCCAGGTCCACGGCGGCCGGCAGCGGATCCTTGTCCCGGCCCAGCTCGACCATCACCTTCACCGGCAGTCCGGCGTGCCGGAAGGTGTCCACCAGCTCGTCCAGGACGGCCAGCCCCGGCGCCGGTTCGGTCGGCGCCTCCGGGTCGCCGGACTGCCGCAGCAGCCCGACCGTGGCCCGCAGCTCGTTCAGCGCCGAGCGGCTCGCGTCCCGTACGTGGGCCAGGGCCTCCTTGGCCTGGTCGGGCCGCTTGTCCATGACGTGGGCGGCCACCCCCGCCTGCACGTTGACCAGGGCGATGTGGTGGGCCACCACGTCGTGCAGGTCCCGGGCGATCCGCAGCCGCTCCTCGGCGACCCGCCGCCGGGCCTCCTCCTCGCGGGTCCGCTCGGCCCGTTCGGCCCGCTCCCGTATGGCGTCGATGAACGCCCGCCGGCTGCGCACGGCGTCGCCGGCGGCCGCGGCCATCCCCGTCCAGGCGAAGAGGCCGATGTTCTCCTGCGCGTACCAGGGCAGCGGGCCGGCCAGCATGGCCACGCCCGTCAGCCCCGCCATCGTGAGCAGGGCGATCCGCCAGGTGGTGGGCCGGTCGGTACGGGAGGCCAGCGTGTACAGGGCGATCACCGTGGACATGGCGACGGGGGCCCGCGGCTCGCCGGTGGTCAGCTCCAGCAGGCACAGCCCGATGGTCACGGCGAGCACGGTGCGGGTGTGCCGGCGCCGGAACACCAGCGTGCCCGCGCCCAGCACCATCAGCAGCAGGGAGAACGGCTCGGGGGTCTGGGTCCCGAAGGTGGGCCCGTGCGGGCCGTGCGGATCGGCGAAGGAGCCGACGACCATGGAGACGAGCGCCCCGAGCGCGAGGACGGCATCGGTGGCGAGCGGATGGGCCCGCATCCACTGCCGGGTGGGGGCGAACGGCCCGAGGTCTGTCGTCACCCCGATACGGTACGGCCTGCTCCGGGCGGGGCGGGCGGGCCCGTCAGGTGCCGGGACGCTGCGGGGGCAGCGGGGCCGCCGGAGGCGGGCGCCTGCCGAGCGGGACGCGGGAGCGCTCCGGTCCCCACTTCGCGCGGACCACGCACACCGCCATGACGGCGGCGATGGCCGCGAGGTGCTCCTTGCCGGCCAGGTTGTCCTTGACCAGCACCTCGCCGATCATCACCGCGATCACGATAGCGCCGGTCAGGTACGCCCGGTACCGCCAGCACACGTAGATCGCGAGGCCGACCACCGCCGCCGAGGGCCCGGTGTCGTTGACGACGCGGTCGGACAGCGGCAGGCCGAAGGGGTGGTCGGCGCCCAGCGAGAGCCCGATCCGCGCGTACGTGGTCCCGGCGAGGGTGGCGACGTAGCCGATGGCCAGCGTGCGCCACCAGCCGATGCAGATCTCCGAGATCCCGAAGACCAGCAGGATCTGGGCGAGCGCCCCCCACACGGGCAGGTCGAGGGCGGGGACGAACAGGGACAGCGGGGTCCGCAGCACGGCCAGCCACAGCGGGTCGACGGCTTTCACCGATCCGAGGTTCTGGACCGGCTGGAACCCCCAGGACGTGTTCTGGACGATCTGGAAGACCGAGGTCAGGCAGACGGCCCCCAGGGTCATCGGGGCCGCCCGCCACTTGTCGCGGACGAGGGCGTCGCGGACGGTCCGGAACAGGGGCCCCCACTCGCGGCGGGCGAACCGCCGCAGGGGGGTGGTCGTCCAAGCCGTCAACGATTGGTCTCCAGATGTTTGCGGTTCAGCCACTTCGGCAGCCCGGGAGCCTCCAGGAAGCCCTCGGCCCGGCCCGCCGCGATACCGATCCGCAGCAGGTCGGAGCTCTTCTCGAAGAGCATGAACCGCGGCTCCCAGATCGGCCGGTATTTGGCGTTGGCCCGGTAGAGGGACTCGATCTGCCACCAGCGGGAGAAGAAGCTCAGCAGCGAGCGCCACATGCGCAGCACCGGACCCGCGCCGAGCTTGGACCCCCGCTCGAAGACGGAACGGAACATCGCGAAGTTGAGCGAGACCTGTGTGACGCCGATCTCCTTGGAGCGTTCGAGGAGTTCGATGACCATGAACTCCATCAGACCGTTCTCGGAATCGCGGTCGCGGCGCATCAGGTCCAGCGACAGCCCCTTGGGGCCCCACGGCACGAAGGACAGCACGGCGCGCAGGTCACCGTTGCCGTCGGTGCACTCCAGCATCACGCACTGGCCGTCGCCGGGGTCGCCCAGTCGGCCCAGTGCCATCGAGAAGCCGCGCTCGGTGGCGCCGTCGCGCCAGTCGTCGGCCCGGGTGAGGAGTACGTCCATCTCGTCGGCCGGGATGTCGGCGTGGCGGCGGATCCGCACGGTGTAACCGGCGCGCTTGACGCGGTTGTAGGCCTGCCGGACGGTCCGCATGGCGCGGCCCTCCAGGGTGAACTCGTCGGTCTCGACGATGGCTTCGTCACCCAGCTCCAGCGCGTCCAGTCCGTGGCGCGCGTAGATCTGCCCGGCCTCCTCGCTCGCGCCCATGACGGCCGGCACCCAGCCGTGCTCGCGGGCCTCGGCCAGCCAGGGCTCGATGGCGCCGGGCCAGGCCTCGGGGTCGCCGATCGGGTCGCCGGAGGCCAGCGAGACGCCGCCGACGACGCGGTACGTGACGGCCGCCTTGCCGGTCGGGGACCAGATGACGGACTTCTCGCGGCGCAGCGCGAAGTAGCCGAGCGAGTCGCGGTCGCCCTGCTTGGCGAGGAGCGCGCGCAGCTTCTCCTCGTCCTCCGCGGTGAGGGGGTCGACGGCGCGGCGCGAGCGGAAGGCGGCGAGGAGCACGGCGATCAGGAGCAGCGTGGACATGACGTTGATCACGATGTCCACCCAGCCGGGCGTGGTGATCGCGGCGTAGTCGCGGGCGTTCGGCTCCAGGGTGATCAGCCGCATCACGCCGTACCGCCAGCGGGCCAGGAACGTGGCCTCGGCGGCGTCCGGGTCGGTGTTGGCGGCGCCGACGATCAGCGCGGCGAGCAGCGAGGTGCACAGCAGGCCGACGGCGCCGACCGCGGTGGCCAGCTTGGGGTTGGAGCGGTCGCCCTTGGCGTAGAACTCGCGGCGGCCGAGCAGCAGGGCGCCGACGAAGGCCGCCGTCAGGGCGAGGGAGACCCAGTTCTGGGTGTGGTCGCGGAACTCCGGGTAGCAGAGGTTGAAGTCACCGCTGGTGCACGGGGCGAAGGCCGCGGTGGCGAAGGCCAGCAGCAGCATGCCGCTGAGCACCAGGTTCAGGATCCAGGCGGCCCGCTTGCGGCGGCCCATGGTGACCGCGAGCAGCAGCGAGAACAGGCCGGACGCGAAGCCCGCGGTGAGCAGGTACGGGGTGTAGAAATCGGCGGTGTTGTGCCGGCGCAGGTCCTGCCCGAGCGAAAGCCACACCGCGCTGAGGAAGTTGACGAAGGTGACGGCGCGCAGGTACCAGACCGCGAACGCGGCGCTGCGCCGCGAGCGGGCCGATCCCCGGCCGGTCTCCCGGCCGCCCCCTTCGTCCTTCTTCTCGTCTTTCCTGCTGTTCGTGTTCTTGCCGGATCCCTGGGCCGCCTTGGCGGCCTGTACTGCGGTCCGGTCGATGTCTGCGCTGGTCAAGCGGGCCTCTCCCATGAAACGCGATGATATGGGGCGCCGCCGTCCATGGGTGGCCCGGTCCGGGGGCGCGCAGCCGGTCAAGCCGCCGCCCCGGAGCGGGCGCTCGGGGGATTCCCCCTCGGGGGACCCCCTACTCCTTCGGCTCCTGCGCCGCCTGCTCCGGGAGCTGCGCCGCGAGTGCGGCGGCCGCCTGGACCAGGGGGAGAGCCAGCAATGCCCCGGTTCCTTCTCCCACAGTGACGCCGTGGTCGAGCACGGGGTTGAGTGCCATCCGGTCCAGGGCCTTCGCCTGGCCCGGCTCGCCGCTGGCCTGTCCGGCCAGCCACCAGTCGGGCGCCCGGAACGCGGCGCGCTGGGCCACGAGCCCGCACGCTGCGGAAACGACCCCGTCGAGGATGACCGGCGTACGGCGCACCGCGCACTGGAGCAGGAAGCCGGTGATCGCGGCCACGTCCGCACCGCCGACCGCCGCGAGCAGGGCCACCTGGTCGCCGAGGACCGGGCGGGCCCGGCGCAGCGCGTCGCGGATCGCCGCGCACTTGCGCATCCAGGTCAGGTCGTCGATGGGCCGGCCGCCGCGCCCGGTGACCACGGAGGCATCGGTTCCGCACAGGGCCGCGACGAGCGTCGCCGCGACCGTGGTTCCACCGACGCTCAAGTCGCCCAGGACCACGAGGTCGGTGCCGGAGTCGGCCTCCTCGTCGGCGATCCGCATGCCGAGCCGCAGGGCCGCGTCGGCCTCTTCGAGGGTGAGCGCGTCCTCGACGTCGATGCGCCCGCTGCCGCGGCGCACCCGGTGGCGGACCACGTCCTCGGGCAGCAGCCCGGGCTCGCAGTCCAGACCGGCGTCCACGATCCGTACGCCGGCGCCGAGGCGCCCGGCGAGGATCGACACCGGGCTGTTCCCGTCGAGCACCGAGCGCACCAGCTCGTGCGCGCCGCCGGCGGTCCGGGCGGACACCCCCGCGGCGGCGATCCCGTGGTCGGCGGCGAACAGTACGACGCGGGGCCGCTCGATCGGGCGGACGGGCACCCGCCCCTGCGCGGCGGCGAGCCACTCGGCGAGCTCGTCGAGCCGTCCCAGCGCCCCGGCCGGCACGGCCAGCCGTTCACGGCGTTCCTCGGCGTCACGCCGGACGCCCCCGTCGGGGCGCTCGATCAGATCGGAGAAGTCGTCGAGATTCAGCGTGGTCATCTGCCAGAGCGTACAGCGGGTAAGGCCCTCCCCAAGCCCCGTCCCGCGACCTCGGCGGGCGGTGCGCGCACTCACTCCTTCAGGACCACCGACTGCCCGGCCACCACCAGCAGGACGTGCTCGCACTCGCCCGCCACCAGGCTGTTCAGGCGCCCCAGTTCGTCGCGGAAACGCCGCCCGGAAGCGGTCGCCGGAACGATCCCCGAGCCCACCTCGTTGCTGACCGCCACCACGGTGCGGCGGGTCGCGCGCACCGCGGCCACCAGCTCCGCCACCCGCTCCCGCAGCTCCTTCTGCCCCTGCCCCGCCCACACGGCGTCGTCCCAGGCCCCCGCCCGGTCCATCGCGTCCGTCAGCCACAGCGCCAGACAGTCGATCAGCAGCGGCGGCCCTCCCTCCACCAGCAGCGGCGCCAGCTCGCAGGTCTCCACCGTCCGCCAGCTCGCCGGCCGCCGCTCCCGGTGCAGGCCGACCCGCGCCGCCCATTCCGCGTCGCCGTCCCGCAAGCCGCCGGTGGCCACGTACACCACCTCCGGGAAGCCGGCCAGGCGCCGCTCCGCCTCGACGGACTTCCCCGAGCGGGCCCCGCCGAGCACCAGCGTCCGGCGCGGCAGGTCAGGCACCGCGTGGTACTCGCCGACCGTCACCGTCGTGCCGTCCGGCACCGCCCGCGCCCCGGCCGCGGCGCACCGGCGCTCCAGCTCCCGGCCCGGGGGGACGTCGTGGTCCAGGTGCACCGCGATCACGTCCGTCGTCGGCCCGGCGGCGCCGCTCGCCCGCAGCCGGGCCAGCGCCTCCGGCCGGCCCAGCACGTCCGCGAGGACCATGTCGTACGGGCGCTGACCGACCGCCCCCACCCCAGACTCCGTCCGGGGGGACCCCCAGCCGGCCGGCGCCCCGCCCGGCGGGAGGTACAGCAGCCGGCTCCCGTCCGGGCCGGTCACCTCGTACCCCGTGCCCGGCGCGTCCATCGGCACCGCCCGCACCCGGTGCCCGCTGATCACCGCGAGCTCCCGCCCGTCCGGCACCCGCCCGGCGGCCGGCAGCCCCGGGGGCAGCTCGACCGGCGGTCCGTCGTGCGGATGGGTGAGCAGGACCTGCCGTACGCCGGCCAGCGAATGCCCCGCGCGGGCGCCGGCCAGCACCGCCCCGGGGGTCAGGTCGAGCAGCAGCGCCCCGTCGATGAGCAGGGACGTCGCGGTGCGCGCCCGGGGGCCCACGGAGACCGCGCAGGCCGCGCAGGGACAGCCGGGGCGGGGCAGTCCTTCGGGTGTGCCGGTGCCGAGCAGAGTGAGTTCCACAGGAAGATCCTCCCGCGTCCCCGAGACTGCTGCGCGCCCGGCTACTCTGCGGGCAGACTCAAGGTGAGAAACGTGCGAGCAGCGGACGAGCAACGGAGGCGGACATGGCGTGGACGTGGCGGTTCGAGAAGGCCGACGGCACCGAGACGAGCCCGGCGGTCGAGCCGGAGGAGTTCACCACGCAGGGCGACGCGGAGTCGTGGATCGGCGAGGTGTGGAAGGAGCTGCTGGACGGCGGCACCGAGACGGTGAAGCTGTCCGACGACAACGGCACCGAGCTGTACACGATGAGCCTGCGCGCGGCGCTGGACGCCTGAGCGGCAGCCGCTGACGCGAGAAGCCCGGACCCCGTACGGGGTCCGGGCTTCCGCCGTTGCTTCGGTTGCCTCGGTCGGTCCGGGGGCCGCTTCGCGGACGTCAGCCCCGTACGCCGCACAGGTGCAGCAGCGCGGCGACCCCACGGTACGGGTCGGTCCGCCCGGCGCGGTCCTCGGCGGCCAGCAGCCGCTCCAGCTCCTCGTCCGGGGGCAGCGTCTCGCCGGCCTCGGTGCCGTCGGTGAAGACGCGTACGCCGTACCAGGCCGACAGCGGGGCGCCGATCCCGGACAGCGTGGCCGTGAGCCCGGCCAGCCGGTCGGCCCGTACGTCCAGGCCCAGCCGGTTCGTGTAGTCGACGGTGTCGAAGGCGGCCAGCGCGGCCGACCAGTCGGCGCCCAGCCCCGGCCGCATCGCGAGGGCGTCGCCGTTGCGCACCAGCAGGGACAGCAGTCCGCCGGGCGCCAGCATCCGGGCCAGCCCGGCCAGCATCGCGTCAGGCTCGGGCACGTACATCAGTACGCCGTGGCAGAGCACCACGTCGAAGCTGCCCGGCAGGAAGTGCGCGCCGGTCTCGCGGCCGTCGCCCTCCAGGAACTCGACCCGGTCCCGGATCCCGGCAGGCTCCGCCGCCAGCGCCTCCTGGGCGACGGCGAGCATGGCGGGATCCATCTCCAGTCCGGTGACCTTGTGCCCGGCGCGGGCGAGACGCAGCGCCTGGGTGCCCTGGCCCATGCCGACGTCGAGGACCCGCAGCCGCTGCCCGACCGGGAAGCGGTGCGCGATCTGTTCGTCGACCTGCCGGCCCACGAGTTCCTGGCGGACGGCGTTGCGCAGTCCGCCCAGTCCCTCGAGCCACAGCCTGGCGCCCCCCGCGAAGCCGTCCCCCGATGCTCCGGGCTTACCTCCGGTCAGGGCCGTTCCCCGCGCTTGACCTGCGGCTTCGGCAGGCGCAGCCGGCGCATCTGGAGGGTGCGCATCAGGCCGTACGCCATCGCGCCGCGGCGCGGCTCGTCGGGGAAGCGCTGGGCGAGGGCCTTGGTGAGGCGGAAGCCGAGGCCGACGGAGTCGACGAGGATCAGGGCGATCACGCCGAGCCACAGCAGCAGGGCGATGTTCTGGATGGACGGCACCCGCACCATGCTCAGCACCAGGATGATCACTGCCAGCGGCAGGAACATCTCGGCGACGGAGAAGCGGGAGTCCACGTAGTCGCGGACGAACTTGCGCACGGGGCCCTTGTCGCGGGCCGGCAGATAGCGCTCGTCGCCGTTGGCGAGGGCCTCGCGCTGCTTGGCCATCTCTTCGCGACGGCGCTCGCGGGCGCGCTTTGCATCCTCCTTGCGATTGCCGGTCGATGCCACGACGGCCTTGCGCTGCGACTGGGCCACAGCACGCTTCGGCGTCGGGCGGCCCTTCGGGGCCTGCGGGTCACGGGGCTGCGAGAGGTCGGCGCTCACCTTGTCGGTGGCGGCGGCCTTCTCTTCCTTGGAGGAACGGCTACCAAACACAAAACCCAAGCCTACGTGGTCGCGGCCGGGTACCCCACTCCGCCGGGGAACGATCCGGCAACGGCGGGCGTCTTCCCTGTGCAGGGTTCGTGACGCGGGCGTGCTCGGGGGAGCACCTACTCCCTACGCCTGACATGGGCGGGGGTGGAGTCGTCCTGGAGGAGGAGCGCATCCGTCCACGAACAGTGCGGTAATGGAGACAGGGCCCGTACTGTGGGTTCTGTCGGTGACCTGGAGCACAGTCCGTCTAGAAGGGGGCGCGCGAAGCCCATGAGCGGTGTCATGAAGCGTATGGGGATGATCTTCCGCGCGAAGGCGAACAAGGCCCTGGACCGGGCCGAGGACCCGCGCGAGACCCTCGACTACTCGTACCAGAAGCAGCTGGAGCTGCTGCAGAAGGTGCGCCGCGGCGTCGCCGACGTGGCGACCTCCCGCAAGCGCCTGGAGCTGCAGCTCAACCAGCTCCAGGGCCAGTCCGCCAAGCTGGAGGACCAGGGCCGCAAGGCCCTCGCCCTGGGCCGTGAGGACCTGGCCCGCGAGGCGCTGTCCCGGCGCGCCTCGCTTCAGCAGCAGGTCAGCGACCTGGAGGTGCAGCACCAGACCCTCCAGGGCGAGGAGGAGAAGCTGACGCTGGCCGCGCAGCGCCTGCAGGCCAAGGTGGACGCCTTCCGTACGAAGAAGGAGACCATCAAGGCGACGTACACGGCGGCGCAGGCGCAGACCCGCATCGCGGAGTCCTTCTCCGGCATCTCGGAGGAGATGAGCGACGTCGGCCTGGCCATCCAGCGGGCCGAGGACAAGACCGCCCAGCTCCAGGCCCGGGCCGGCGCGATCGACGAGCTGCTGGCCTCCGGCGCGCTCGACGACCAGAGCGGCCTCGGTTCCAAGGACGACATCCAGGCCGAGCTGGACCGCCTCTCGGGCGGTACGGACGTGGAGCTGGAGCTCCAGCGGATGAAGGCCGAGCTGGCGGGTGGCCCGTCGGCGCAGCAAGGGGCGATCGAGGGCGGCGCCCCCGGCAACGCCCAGGAGTCCCCCCAGACCCAGCACCGCTTCGACAAGCAGTAGGACGGGGTCCGTCATGATTGTCCGCATCATGGGGGAAGGCCAGGTGAAGGTGGCCGACAGCCACTTCGCCGAGCTCGGCAAGCTGGACGACGAGCTGCTCGCGGAGATGGAGAGCGGCGACGGGGAGGGCTTCCGGCGCACGCTGGGCGCACTGCTGGAGGCCGTACGGCGGCTCGGCGAGCCGCTGCCGGACGATGCGCTGGAGCCGTCCGAACTGATCCTCCCGGCGGAGGACGCCTCGCTCGACGAGGTCAAGGAGATGCTCAGCGACGACGGGCTGATCCCGGGCTGATCCGGGCTGACCCCGGGCCGACACGGACGTGACGGCGCCCGGCCACCCCCCTGCGCGGGGGCGGCCGGGCGCCGCCGTGTTTTCCGGGCGGCGTCCCGTCAGTGCTTCGTCGGCTTCGAGACCTGTGCCCGCTCCGGGTCCGGCGTCCCGCCGATGAAGTTCTCGAACTTGCGGCGCGGGGCCGCCCAGCGCCGGTCGTGGTGGAACGCGCGCAGCCTGGCCCTGGCGCGGGCCCGCGGGCGTTTCGCGTAGAACCTCTTCGCGTACGGGGAGCCGGGCCGGGCCAGCCGGACCGCCCCGATCAGCGCCACGAAGGGGATGACCGTGCCGAAGAACGCGGTGCGCGCCTTGCCCTTCCACAGGGCGATCAGGGCCAGGAAGAAGTTGAACGCGGTGTTCATGACGACGAGCCCGCGGCTCTGCAGCTCCTCGGAGGTCAGGTCGTTGACGCCGAAGGGCAGGAACCCGCCCAGCACCAGCGCCACCAGCGCGGCCGTCAGGACCACGATCTCCACGCTCTTGCGGCCCTGCTCGCTCCAGTAGACGTCGTCGAGGTGCAGGATCAGCGCGAACTCGTCCAGCACCAGCCCCGCGCCCAGCCCGAAGATCACGGCCGACAGCATGGCGCCGAAACCGTGCCGGCCGCTGCCGACGGCCCCGAACCCGCCGATGATCACGAGGATGACGCCGGGCACCACGTGGTGGATGTGCACGCCGCCCGGGGTGATGTTCTTGAACGGCCCCCGTCCCGCCCGGATCAGGCGGGTGATCACGCGGGTGACCAGGAACGACATGACGAACGAGAGCAGGGCCAGGAGCAGCGGGAGTTTGCCCGGCTCGACGATGTTCCGGTACCACCAGTGACCCATACCGTCGCCTCCCCTGTTGTGGCAGCTCCCCGATTCTTCCCGTATGCGGCAATTTACCGCCCGCGGCGAACAGGTAGCGTTCGCGCCGATGAAAGATTCGTTCGACGACCAGCCGCCCGAGCCGCCCGAGCCGCCGCTGACGCCGCCCGACGAGCGCGCCTCGCTGCGCGACGGCGTGCGCTTCGCCTTCGGCACGCTCACCGTGCTGCCCGCCCGCATCACCCGCTGGGACCGGCCCGCGGCCCGCACCGGCATGGCCTGCGCGCCGCTCGCCGGGCTCGTCGTGGGCACCCTCGCGGCCGTGCCGGGCGTGCTGCTGCTGATCCTGGGCGGCGGCCCGCTGCTCGCGGCGGCCGTCACCGTCGCCGTACCGGCCGCCCTGACGCGGGGCCTGCACCTCGACGGGCTCGCCGACACCGCCGACGGGCTGGGCAGCGCGAAACCGGCCGGGGTGGCGCTGCGGATCATGAAGCAGTCCGACATCGGCCCCTTCGGGGTGGTGGCGCTGCTCCTGGTCCTGCTGGTCCAGGTCGGGGCGCTGGCGGACCTCTACGCCGAGAGCTGGGTCCACGGGGCCCTGGCGACGGTCATCGCGGCCGTCACCGCCCGGCTGGCCATGACGGTGGCCTCCCGCGACGGCGTACCGCCGGCCCGGCCCGAGGGGCTCGGGGCGGCCGTCGCCGGGGTGCTCCCCAAGGGCTCGGCCGCCGGGCTCGCCGCACTGGTGACCGTCCTGGCCGGGGCCGCCGCCCTGCCGGTGGGACCGGGCGCCGCCGTCCAGTGCGCGGGTGCGGTCCTGATCGCCCTGGCGACGGCGGAGCTGCTGCTCCGCCGGTGCGTACGCCGCTTCGACGGGGTCACGGGTGACGTCTTCGGCGCCCTCGCCGAGATCGCGGCGACCACCGCCCTCGTCGTCCTGGCCCTGGGCTGACCGCGCTGCCCCCGGCGGGGACCGCGTAGGGTGCGGGACGTGGAAGAGACGCCGACGACCATCAGGGTGCTGCTCGCCGACGACCAGGCCCTGCTGCGCAGCGCGTTCAAGGTGCTGGTCGACTCCGAGCCCGACATGGAGGTCGTGGGCGAGGCCTCCGACGGCGCCCAGGCCTGCGCGCTCGCCCGGGAAACCCTGCCCGACGTGGTCCTCATGGACATCCGGATGCCCGGCACGGACGGGCTCGCCGCCACCCGCATGATCAGCGCCGACCCCGGACTCGCCGCCGTCCGCGTGGTCATGCTGACGACCTTCGAGGTCGACGAGTACGTCGTCCAGTCCCTGCGGGCCGGCGCCTCCGGCTTCCTCGGCAAGGGCGCCGAGCCCGACGAACTCCTCAACGCCATCCGCGTCGCCGCCGCCGGGGAGGCGCTGCTCTCCCCGGCCGCCACCAAAGGGCTCATCGCCACCTTCCTCGCCCAGGGCGGCGGCGCCGACCCCGGCGCCCCCGCCGCGCACGCCGAGCGGCTCGCCGCGCTGACCGTCCGCGAGCGCGAGGTGCTCGTCCACGTCGCCGCGGGCCTGTCCAACGACGAGATCGCCGGACGGCTCGAAGTCAGCCCGCTCACCGTGAAGACCCACGTGAACCGGGCCATGGCCAAGCTGGGCGCCCGCGACCGGGCCCAACTGGTGGTCATCGCCTACGAATCGGGACTGGTCCGGCCCCGGGCCGACTAGAGGGTGTCCGGCGGACCGTGGTCCGGGAGCACGGGCGCGCGCAGAGCCGTGGAGTACTGCGGCGTACTGCGGACGCGGTATGCCGGACATAAAGACGCGGCACCTGGGAGCGACGCAGCGCCGCCCCCGCGTACGGAAGGCTGAAGGCCCGCGGCCTTCAGGCCCAGCCCCGCGCACGCCACTGCAGAGAGATCCCACACCCATGTCCTGGCTGTCCCGCTTCAGCCTGGCCCAAAGAGCGCTGGTCGGCCTCGTGTCGCTCACCGCACTGCTCTTCGGCGCCATAGCCATCCCGCAGCTCAAGCAGCAGCTGCTGCCGTCCATCGAACTGCCGATGGTGTCCGTGCTCGCGCCGTACCAGGGCGCCTCGCCCGACGTGGTGGAGAAGCAGGTCATCGAGCCGATCGAGGCCACCCTCAAGGGCGTCGACGGCATCACCGGCATCACCTCCACCGCCAGCGAGGGCAACGCCCTCATCATGGCCAAGTTCGACTACGGCGACAGCGGCACCAAGCAGCTCGTCGCCGACGTCCAGCAGGCCGTGAACCGCGCCCGCGTACGGCTGCCCGCAGAGGTGGACCCGCAGGTCGTGGCCGGCTCCACCGACGACATGCCCACCGTCGTCCTCGCCGTCACCTCGGACAAGGACCAGCAGGCGCTCGCCGACCAGCTCAGCCGCTCCGTCGTCCCCGTCCTGGAGGACATCGAGGGCGTCGGCCAGGTCAGCGTCGACGGGGTCCAGGACCTCCAGGTCGCCGTCACCCCCGACAACGCCAAGCTCGCGGCGGCCGGCCTCGACGGCGCCTCCCTCGCGCAGGCCCTCCAGGCGGGCGGCGCGGCCGTCCCCGCCGGCTCCTTCGACGAGGCCGGCAAGAACCGGACCGTCCGCGTCGGCGGCGGCTACACCTCCCTCGCGCAGCTCCAGGACCTGCGCCTGAGCGCCGGCCCCGGCAAGCCGGCCGTACGCCTAGGCGACGTCGCCACCGTCACGCAGGAGCCCGCCAGGGCCGTCTCCCTCACCCGGACCAACGGCAAGCCCAGCCTCGCCCTCGTCCTCACCATGGACAAGGACGGCAGCGCCGTCGCGATCTCCGACGCGGTGCAGGACAAGCTGCCCGAGCTGCGTTCCGCACTCGGTGCCGGCGCCGAGCTGACCGTCGTCAGCGACCAGGGCCCGCCCGTCGCCAAGTCCATCTCGAGCCTCACCACCGAGGGCCTGCTCGGCCTGCTCTTCGCGGTGATCGTGATCCTGGTCTTCCTGGCCTCGCTGCGCTCGACGCTGGTCACCGCGGTCTCCATCCCGCTGTCCGTGGTCCTCGCGCTGATCGTGCTGTGGACCCGCGACCTGTCGCTCAACATGCTGACCCTCGGCGCCCTCACCATCGCCATCGGCCGCGTCGTCGACGACTCGATCGTGGTCCTGGAGAACATCAAGCGCCACCTCGGCTACGGCGAGGAGCGCGAGGCCGCGATCATCGCCGCGGTCAAGGAGGTCGCCGGCGCGGTCACCTCCTCCACGCTCACCACCGTCGCCGTCTTCCTGCCGATCGGCTTCGTCGGCGGCATGGTCGGCGAGTTCTTCGGACCGTTCTCCCTCACCGTCGCCGCGGCCCTGCTGGCCTCGCTGATCGTCTCCCTGACGGTCGTTCCCGTGCTCTCGTACTGGTTCCTGCGCGCCCCCGAAGGCGCCGCCGAAAACCCGGCGAAGGCGCGGCGCGAGGCCGAGGAGAAGGAGGCGAAGAGCCGCCTCCAGCGCTTCTACGTACGGGCCCTGGGCCTGGTCACCCGCCGCCGGATCGCCACCCTCGTCGTCGCGGTCGTCGTCCTCGTCGCCACCTTCGGGATGGCGCCCCTGCTGAAGACCAACTTCTTCGACCAGGGCGAGCAGAGCGTCCTGACGGTCAAGCAGCAGCTGCCCCCGGGCACCTCGCTGGCCGCCTCCGACGCGGCGAGCCTGCGGGTCGAGAAGGCCCTGACCGAGATCGAGGGAGTCAAGGACTACCAGGTCACCATCGGCTCCTCCGGCTTCCTGGCCGCCTTCGGCGGCGGCACGGGCTCCAACCAGGCCTCGTACCAGGTCACCCTGGAGGACTCCGGCGACTCCGAGGGCGTCAAGAAGCGCATCGAGGACGCGCTCGGCAAGCTCGACGGCATCGGCGACACCAGCATCTCGGCGGGCGGCGGCTTCGGCAGCCAGAACCTGAGCGTGGTCGTCAAGGCGGGCGACGCGGACGTCCTCGCCAAGGCCGCCGAGCAGGTCCGGGCCGAGGTGGCCACGCTCGACGACGTCACCGACGTACAGAGCGACCTCTCCCAGTCCGTGCCCCGGATCTCGGTGACCGCCACCCCGAAGGCCGCCGAGGCGGGCCTGAACCAGGCCGCCCTCGGGGCGATCGTCGCCCAGGCCGTACGGGGCAACCCGGCGGGCAAGGCCGTACTGGACAACACCGAGCGGGACATCGTCATCAAGTCCGCGCACCCGGCCACCACCCTGGCCGAACTGCAGGCGCTCCCGGTCGGCCCGGCCAAGCTCGGCGACGTCGCCGAGGTCAAGGAGGTCCCCGGCCCGGTCTCGATGACCCGGATCGACGGCGCCCGCGCCGCCACCGTCACCGCGAAGCCGGTCGGCGACAACACCGGCGCGATCGGCGCCGAACTCCAGACGAAGATCAAGGCGCTGGACCTGCCCGACGGGGCCACCGCCACCATCGGCGGCGTCTCCGAGGACCAGAGCGACGCGTTCGCCTCCCTGGGCCTGGCCATGCTCGCGGCCGTCGCGATCGTGTTCATGCTGCTCGTGGCCACGTTCCGGTCGCTGATCCAGCCGCTGGTCCTGCTGGTCTCCATCCCCTTCGCGGCGACCGGCGCGCTCGGCCTGCTACTGGTGACCGGCACCCCGCTGGGCGTCCCGGCGATGATCGGCATGCTGATGCTCATCGGCATCGTCGTGACCAACGCGATCGTCCTGATCGACCTGGTCAACCAGTACCGCGCCCAGGGTCTCGGCGTGGTCGAGGCCGTCATCGAGGGCGGCCGGCACCGCCTGCGCCCGATCCTCATGACGGCCCTCGCGACGATCTTCGCGCTGCTCCCGATGGCGCTCGGCGTCACCGGCGAGGGCGGGTTCATCTCGCAGCCGCTCGCGGTGGTGGTGATCGGCGGCCTGGTCAGCTCGACCCTGCTGACGCTGCTGCTGGTGCCGACGCTCTACACGATGATCGAGCTCCGCAAGGAGCGCCGCCGCGCGAAGCGCGAGGCCAGGCGCACGGCCCGCCTGACGGTGGTCCCGAGCCCGGAGGAGCCCTCCGACGAGGAGTCCCCGGTCCGGGTCTGACGCACGGTCCGGTGAACGCCGAAGGGCCGTCCCTCCCCGATCGATCGGGGAGGGACGGCCCTTCGGTCGTACGGGAGGGGACGGCTACGGGAGGGCGAGCATGCGCTCCAGGGCGAGCTTCGCGAAGCTCTCCGTCTCCTTGTCGACCTGGATCTGGTTGACGAGGGTGCCCTCGGCCAGGGACTCCAGGGTCCACACCAGGTGGGGGAGGTCGATGCGGTTCATCGTCGAGCAGAAGCAGACCGTCTTGTCGAGGAAGACGACCTCCTTGTCCTCCGCGGCAAATCGATTCGCCAGGCGGCGGACGAGGTTCAGCTCGGTGCCGATGGCCCACTTGGAGCCGGCCGGGGCCGCCTCCAGCGCCTTGATGATGTACTCCGTCGAGCCGACGTAGTCCGCGGCCGCGACGACCTCGTGCTTGCACTCGGGGTGGACGAGGACGTTCACACCGGGGATGCGGGCGCGCACGTCGTTGACCGAGTCGACCGAGAACCGGCCGTGCACCGAGCAGTGGCCGCGCCACAGGATCATCTTGGCGTCCCGCAGCTGCTGGACGGTCAGGCCGCCGTTCGGCTTGTGCGGGTTGTACAGGACGCAGTCGTCCAGGGACATGCCCATGTCGCGGACGGCGGTGTTGCGGCCCAGGTGCTGGTCCGGGAGGAAGAGCACCTTCTCGCCCTGCTCGAAGGCCCACTCCAGGGCCTTCTTCGCGTTGGACGACGTACAGATCGTGCCGCCGTGCTTGCCGGTGAACGCCTTGATGTCGGCGGAGGAGTTCATGTACGAGACGGGGACCGTCGCACCGGCTATGCCGGCCTCGGTGAGCACGTCCCAGCACTCGGCGACCTGCTCGGCGGTGGCCATGTCGGCCATCGAGCAGCCGGCGGCCAGGTCCGGCAGGACGACCTTCTGGTCGTCCGAGGTCAGGATGTCCGCGGACTCCGCCATGAAGTGGACGCCGCAGAAGACGATGTACTCGGCCTCCGGCTTGGCGGCCGCGTCCTTGGCCAGCTTGAAGGAGTCGCCGGTGACGTCGGCGAACTCGATCACCTCGTCACGCTGGTAGTGGTGGCCGAGGATGAAGACCTTGTCCCCGAGCTTCTCCTTGGCCGCGCGGGCGCGCGCGACCAGGTCCGGGTCCGACGGCGACGGCAGGTCGCCGGGGCACTCCACCCCGCGCTCGCTCTTCGGGTCGGCCTCACGGCCGAGCAGCAGCAGGGCAAGGGGCGTCGGCTGGACGTCCAAAGGCTGGGCGGTGGTCACGACACGCACCCTTTCTGTTCTGCGACACGGGGACTTCGGAAGCAGAGCTTCGACTTCTCGTCTATTTGACGCTATCTATGATAGCCGCTTCACGTCACTTTGACGATGCCGATAGTGTCGATGTGACGAATTCGCCCGGGATGAACCCCGCGGTCCGTCAGGTCCACCTCCGCGCGACGGTGTGCGAGCATGAATATCTGAAACATGCGTCGGGTCCGGAATGAATCCGCGGACCCGCTCGTTGCCATCGACGGCAAGAGTCCGACGTTTCCCTGCCTTGGGTGGGGAGCCGCCCACTTCGGGAGTGAATGCAGATGTCCGTACAGGACGACAAGACCACTGTGAGCGACGGCATCCTCCTGTCCGACGCCGCCGCCGAGAAGGTCAGGACCCTGCTGGAGCAGGAAGGCCGCGATGACCTGGCGCTCCGCGTCGCCGTCCAGCCCGGCGGCTGCTCCGGCCTGCGCTACCAGCTCTTCTTCGACGAGCGCTCCCTCGACGGCGACGTCGTCAAGGACTTCGACGGCGTGAAGGTCGTCACGGACCGGATGAGCTCCCCGTACCTGCACGGTGCCTCGATCGACTTCGTGGACACCATCGAGAAGCAGGGCTTCACGATCGACAACCCCAACGCCACCGGCTCCTGCGCCTGCGGCGACTCCTTCAGCTAAGCCTGTAGCGAGTACGGACACACGGGAGGCCCCCGGCACCGATGGTGCCGGGGGCCTCCCGTCGTGCGGGACGGGCTACTGCCGGGGGAGCGGCTTGCCCGTCGTCGCGTCGATCACCTTGCGCTCACCGAGAGACTGCCGGAGCGTCGTCGACACCGTCATGTCCTGGGCGAGCATGATGCAGGCCCGGCCCGGCTCGTTCGGGGTGTCGGTGATCCTCACCGAGACCGACCCGGCCTCCTCCCGCGCCTCCAGGGCATAGGTGCTGCACACCCCGCCCCAGAAGTTCACGGTCAGCTTCCGGTCGGCCTCGTTGTACGAGACGCCGGGCACGGTCCGCCCGCCCTTGGGGGCGGACGGCACCGCGGAGCCGTTCTCACCGGCCGGCTGAACCACCGTACGGCCGGGCCCGCCGTTGCTGCCCGCCACCTCGAACAGCCAGGCCGGCACCAGGCCGCGCGCCCCGTCCACGGTCCCCGGGGCCAGCCCGAGCACCGCTCCCTTCACGGTCTCGGTCCGCGGCGGCTTCATCGGCCGCGGTTCCGGGTTGCAGGGAGGCGTGTCCCCGGGGCCGACCGGGGTGTCCGGGGTCAGCGGGACCGAGGTCGCGCAGCCGCTGGGCCCCGGGTCCGTACCGCCGGATCCGGCCGAGGACCGGTTCAGCCGGGCCAGCGCCTCGACCGCCCCGACCACCGGCTGCTCGGCGGCGCGTACGGGGGCCTTCAGCTCACCGCTGCCCGCCACCACCTGGGAATCCGCGCCCACGCTGACCTTCGTGGCCCAGCCCTGGGTGGGCAGCCCGTCGATCACCGGGTCGGCCGTCACCACGCGTACGGAGCCCTGCGTGAGCCGGGCGTCCAGCTTGGCCGCGCTCTGGCCGAGCGCCGCCAGCACCGGGGCGGCGGCGGCCTTGGCGGCCTCCTCGCTCACCGGGGTCCCGCCCTTGGCGTCCGCCGCGGCCTTGCCGTCCGCGCCGTCCGCCTGGGGGAGGGTGGCCGGGCCGCAGGTGTCCTTGCCGCGCTTGCAGTCGTCACCGGCGCCGCCCGTCCCCTGGAAGCGGGAGAAGTTCCAGGTCCCGGGGGCCTTGTGGTTCACCGTGAGCCGGGGTCCGGAGCCGTCGGCGCCCTCCCCGGCCTGCCAGGTCTCGCCGCTGAGCCGCGGGGCGCCCGGGATGCCCAGGGCCGTCGCGAGCCGCGCCGCCTCCTCCGAACCGACCTCGCCGGTCGCCGCGAAGGACGGCGCGGTCGCCGGGGCGTCCGGGAGCTTCACGTCGGCCCGGTACGTCACCCCGCTGCCGTGCGGGTCCGGCTCGCCGGGGGCGATGCCCGGCCCGGAGGGGTTCGGCGCGACGCGGGGCGCCGAGGCCGCGCTGTCGGCCGTACGGACGTCCTTGCCGTCGCCCGAGGCCGCCGACGCCCAGTACGCCGTACCGCCGCCCGCGAGCAGCACGGCGGCCGCGATCGAGCCGATGGCCCAGGCCGGCCGCCGCCGTGTGCCGCGTGATGTGTCGGGTTGTTCGCTGGTCACCGCTTGCTCCTTCGCCCTCGCCGCAGTGGCTGATGCGGCTGTGACGGAACAGACGGCGAACCGGTTCCCCGGCCCTCGCCGGCCGGTCGCTAGTCCCCGTACTCGGCCGTCGAGGCGATCAGGCGGGCCGAGGCCGACGGGACGCTGATCCCGTGGATCTGCGAGGGCGCCACGCGGTCCGGCCGGGGGTCCGCCGGGACCGCCCAGTGCGGAGCCATCCTGGCGCAGTCACCCAGCAGCCGCGCGAACCCGGGCCGCGTGTCGGCGGCGCCCTTCTCGGCGCCTTCCTTGGGCATACCCATGTACCCGAAACCATCGGTGTAGGTCATGGGGCACGGTAGGCACGGCGCGGCGGGCGAAGAAAGACCTACTACGGGGTAGTTTCGTGCGGTCGGCGACCCGGGCAGCGACCGGGTAGTTTTGACTGTCCCCCTCGCCGTCCTCCGCAGGAGCGTCCACGCCGTGCGTATCGCAGTCACCGGCTCCATCGCCACCGACCACCTCATGACCTTCCCCGGCCGCTTCGCCGACCAGCTCGTCGCGGACCAGCTGCACACGGTCTCCCTCTCCTTCCTCGTCGACAACCTCGACGTGCGCCGGGGCGGCGTCGGCCCGAACATCTGCTTCGGCATGGGCCAGCTCGGCACCCGCCCGATCCTCGTCGGCGCGGCCGGGTACGACTTCGACGAGTACCGCGCGTGGCTGGACCGGCACGGCGTCGACACCGAGTCCGTGCGGATCTCCGAGGTGCTGCACACCGCGCGCTTCGTCTGCACCACCGACGCCGACCACAACCAGATCGGCTCCTTCTACACGGGCGCGATGAGCGAGGCCCGCCTGATCGAGCTGAAGGCGGTCGCGGACCGGGTGGGCGGGCTCGACCTCGTCCTCATCGGCGCCGACGACCCCGAGGCGATGCTGCGCCACACGGAGGAGTGCCGGACCCGGGGGATCCCGTTCGCGGCGGACTTCTCGCAGCAGATCGCCCGGATGGACGGCGAGAACATCCGCACGCTGATGGAGGGCGCGACGTACCTCTTCTCGAACGAGTACGAGAAGGGCCTGATCGAGTCGAAGTCCGGCTGGAGCGACGAGGAGATCCTGGGCAAGGTCGGCACGCGCGTGACCACGCTGGGCTCGCGGGGCGTGCGGATCGAGCGGGTCGGCGAGGAGCCGATCGTGGTCGGCTGCCCGGACGAGACGGCGAAGGTCGACCCGACGGGCGTCGGCGACGCGTTCCGCGCCGGGTTCCTGACCGGTCTCGGGTGGGGCGTGGGGCTGGAGCGCGCGGCGCAGGTCGGCTGCATGCTGGCCACCCTCGTGATCGAGACGCTGGGCACGCAGGAGTACACCCTGGCGCGGGCGCACTTCATGGAGCGCTTCACGAAGGCCTACGGCGAGGACGCGGCGTCCGAGGTCCGCGCCCACCTGGCGGCGTAGCCCCCCGCCCCGCATCCCGGCGGCGGACCGTGTACGCGACCCCCGCCGGGGTCACACCCGGCGGCGGACCGTGTACGCGACCCCCGCCGGGCGCGGGGCTTCGCCCACGTACGTGTGGCCGCGCATCGTGCACCAGGCCGGGATGTCCAGGCGGGCCACCTCGTCGTCCGAGAGGACGGTGACGGTGCCGCCGATCGGGACCGTGCCGATGGCGCGGGCCAGCTCGATCACCGGCTGGGGGCAGCGCAGGCCCAGGGCGTCGATCTCCAGCGCGTCCGACACCGGCGCCACGGCGGCCGGTTCGACCACGCCGAGCGTGGCGCGGACCCCCGCCACCACCCCCGGCAGCACCTCCAGGAAGCCGTTCACCTCCTGCGCCGTCGTCCCCGACGGCAGGGAGACCCGTACGTTCCCCTCCGACAGCACGCCCATCGCCCGGAGCACGTGACTCGGGGTCAGCGTGGAGCTGGTGCAGGAGGAGCCGGAGGAGACGGAGTAGCCCGCCCGGTCCAACTCGTGCAGCAGCGTCTCGCCGTCGACGTACAGGCAGGAGAAGGTGACCAGGTGCGGCAGCCGCCGCTCCGGGTCCCCGACCACCTCCACGTCCGGTACCAGCCGGGCCACGCGCCGCCGGATGCGGTCCACCAGGATCCGCAGCCGGGCCGCCTCCGCGTCGGCCTCGGCCCGTACGGCCCGCAGCGAGGCCGCCGCCGCCACGACGGCCGGGAGGTTCACGAAGCCGGGGGAGCGGCCCGACTCCCTCTCGTCGGCGGGGAATTGGGGCGAGAAGCGGACGCCCTTGCGGACCGCCAGCAGCCCGACCCCCGCCGGACCGCCCCATTTGTGCGCGCTCGCGGTGAGCAGCGACCAGCCGCCCTCCACCGGGCCCCAGCCCAGCGACTGCGCAGCGTCCACCAGCAGCGGAACCCCGGCCGCCGCGCAGACCTCGGCCACCTCCGCCACCGGCTGGACCGTCCCCACCTCGTGGTTGGCCGACTGGAGGCAGGCCAGGGCCGTCGTCGCGTCCAGTACGGAGGCGTATCCGGCGGGGGAGACCGCGCCCGCGCGGTCCACCGGGACCCGGGTCACCGTCCCCCCGGCCGCCTCGTGCGCCGCCGCCGCGTGGAGTACAGAACTGTGTTCGACCGCCGATACGACCAGATGACCGCCGACGCGCCGGCGCCCGGCGAGCGCTCCCGCCACCCCCGTGTGAACCGCGTGCGTCCCCGAAGGAGTGAAGACGAGCTCGTCGGGGCGACAGCCGACGGCCTCCGCCGTCGCCTCGCGCGCCGCGTCCAGCAGCAGCCGGGCGCGCCGGCCCTCCCGGTAGAGCCGGGCGGGGTCCGCCCAGCCCTCGTCCAGGGAGGCCTGCAACGCCTGCCGGGCCACGGGGTGCAGAGGAGCGGCGGACGCGGTGTCGAAGTACGGCATACGGGCACGCTAACCGGCGACCGGGGACGTTCGAGGTCAGGGGTCGTCAGATGCCCTCCGGAGGCCGCCATTCAGGGGGTGTTGAGCCGTCCCCCGTACGGCGGATCCATCCCTTCGGGGGCAGTAGCGGCGCGTTGGGCACCCTCCCCGCGCGACCCCAAATAGCGTCCAGTAGGGTTTGGTCCGCATAAACATCCAAACCCCTGCCTGCGTCAGGGCCGGCGACCGACCCGAATACGGCCGCGGCCGGCCGCGCGGGCCGAGACTCTCGGGAAGGCGCTACGTGAGTCCCTACGGCTCCGACCGCTCGCCGCGGCGCCCGATGCGGCGGAAGCTGCTGCAGGCGCTGACTGCGGGCGCGGTCCTGGCGACCGCCACTGGTTGCTCGTACAACTGGCAAGACTTCCCCCGGCTCGGAATGCCCTATCCGGTCACGGAGGAGGCGCCTCGCATCCTGTCCCTGTGGCAGGGGTCGTGGGCAGCTGCCCTCATCACGGGCATCCTGGTCTGGGGCCTGATCATCTGGAGCGTCATCTTCCACCGGCGCAGCCGGACGAAGGTGGAGGTCCCCCCGCAGACCCGGTACAACATGCCCATCGAGGCGCTGTACACCGTGGTCCCGCTCATCATCGTCTCGGTGCTCTTCTACTTCACCGCGCGTGACGAGTCGAAGCTGCTCGCCCTCACCCCGAAGCCGCCCCACACGATCAACGTGATCGGCTTCCAGTGGAGCTGGGGCTTCAACTACATCGAGAACGTCGACGGCGATGCGGCGACCCCGAAGGCCGGCGAGGTTCCCAAGGAGCTCGCCAACATCCCGGACCGCTTCACCAAGGAATTCCCCGCGGGCGCCGAGGGCGTCTACGAGAAGGGCGTTCCCGGCGACCGGAACCTGGAGACCGGCAACCCCGGCCCCACGCTCTGGCTGCCCAAGGGCGAGAAGGTCCGTTTCATCCTGTCGTCGAACGACGTCATCCACTCCTTCTGGGTGGTCCCCTTCCTGTTCAAGCAGGACGTCATCCCGGGCCACACCAACGTCTTCGAGGTCACCCCGTCCCAGGAGGGCACCTTCGTGGGCAAGTGCGCCGAGCTCTGCGGCGTCGACCACTCCCGGATGCTCTTCAACGTGAAGGTCGTCTCGCCCGAGGTCTACCGGGCGCACCTCAAGGAACTGGCCGAGAAGGGGCAGACCGGCTTCCTCCCGGCCGGCATCAAGCAGACTGACCCGGCCCGGAATGCGGAGACGAACAAACTGTGAGCATCCTCAACGAATCTCAGGGTGCCGCCGCCGACTCGTATGAAAACGAGCTGCCGGTGCGGCGCAAGCAGCCGGGCAATGTCGTCGTGAAGTGGATGACCACTACCGACCACAAGACCATCGGCACGATGTACCTGGTCACGTCGTTCGTGTTCTTCATCATCGGCGGCCTGCTGGCGCTCTTCATGCGCGCCGAGCTGGCTCGTCCGGGCACGCAGATCATGTCGAACGAGCAGTTCAACCAGGCGTTCACCATGCATGGCACGATCATGCTGCTGATGTTCGCCACCCCGCTCTTCGCGGGCTTCGCGAACTGGATCATGCCGCTCCAGATCGGCGCGCCCGACGTGGCGTTCCCGCGGCTGAACATGTTCGCGTACTGGCTGTACCTCTTCGGCTCGACCATCGCGGTGGCCGGCTTCGTGACGCCGAACGGCGCCGCCGACTTCGGCTGGTTCGCCTACTCCCCGCTGTCGGACGCGGTCCGTTCGCCGGGCATCGGCGCCGACATGTGGATCATGGGTCTGGCCTTCTCCGGCTTCGGCACGATCCTCGGCTCGGTCAACTTCATCACCACGATCATCTGCATGCGCGCCCCCGGCATGACGATGTTCCGCATGCCGATCTTCACCTGGAACGTGCTGCTGACCGGTGTCCTGGTCCTGCTCGCCTTCCCGGTGCTGGCCGCCGCGCTCTTCGCGCTGGAGGCCGACCGCAAGTTCGGCGCCCACGTATTCGACGCCTCCAACGGCGGCGCATTGCTCTGGCAACACCTCTTCTGGTTCTTCGGACATCCAGAGGTGTACATCATCGCGCTGCCATTCTTCGGAATCGTCTCCGAGATCATCCCGGTCTTCTCCCGCAAGCCGATGTTCGGTTACATCGGTCTGATCGCGGCGACGATCGCGATCGCCGGCCTCTCCGTGACCGTGTGGGCCCACCACATGTACGTCACCGGTGGTGTGCTGCTGCCGTTCTTCTCCTTCATGACCTTCCTGATCGCGGTCCCGACCGGTGTGAAGTTCTTCAACTGGATCGGCACCATGTGGAAGGGCTCGCTGTCCTTCGAGACCCCGATGCTCTGGACGATCGGCTTCCTGGTCACCTTCACCTTCGGTGGTCTGACCGGCGTCATCCTGGCCTCGCCCCCGATGGACTTCCACGTCTCCGACTCGTACTTCGTCGTCGCGCACTTCCACTACGTCGTCTTCGGCACCGTGGTGTTCGCGATGTTCGCCGGCTTCCACTTCTGGTGGCCGAAGTTCACGGGCAAGATGCTGGACGAGCGCCTCGGCAAGATCACCTTCTGGACGCTGTTCATCGGCTTCCACGGCACGTTCCTGGTGCAGCACTGGCTGGGCGCCGAGGGCATGCCGCGCCGTTACGCGGACTACCTCGCGGCCGACGGCTTCACCGCCCTGAACACGATCTCGACGATCAGCTCGTTCCTGCTGGGCATGTCGATGCTGCCGTTCATGTACAACGTCTGGAAGACGGCGAAGTACGGCAAGAAGGTCGAGGTCGACGACCCGTGGGGTTACGGCCGTTCGCTCGAGTGGGCGACGTCCTGCCCGCCGCCGCGGCACAACTTCCTCACCCTGCCGCGGATCCGTTCCGAGTCGCCGGCGTTCGACCTGCACCACCCTGAGATCGCAGCCCTCGACCACCTCGAGGACCACAGCGTCGCCGCCAAGGCCGTCACCGGTGGCAAGGAGGCCGGCAAGTGAAGATCCAGGGCAAGATGTTCCTCTGGCTCTCCTTCTTCATCCTGATCATGGCCGTCGTGTACGGCGTGTGGTCGAAGGAGCCCGTCGGAACCACCGCGCTCTTCCTGGCCTTCGGCCTGAGCGTCATGATCGGCTACTACCTGGCCTTCACGGCCAAGCGCGTGGACGAGATGGCCCAGGACAACCTGGAGGCCGACGTCGCCGACGAGGCGGGCGAGCTGGGGTTCTTCTCCCCGCACAGCTGGCAGCCGCTCTCGCTGGGCATCGGCGGTGCGCTCGCGTTCATGGGCGTCATCTTCGGCTGGTGGCTCATGTACTTCTCGGCCCCGATCATCCTGATCGGCCTGTGGGGCTGGGTGTACGAGTACTACCGCGGTGAGAACCAGAACCAGTAGGACCGCAGCACCGAGACAAGACCTGGGGCCCGGACACCTCCAATGGAGGAGTCCGGGCCCCTCGTTTGCAGTCACCCCGCGCGCAGCAATGGTCATACCTTCATAGCGTGGGCTCCATGAAGCACTCACCGCGTCTTTGGACGGTACTCAGCTGCTCCGTGCTGGTGGCGTCCCTCGGGGCCGGCGCCACCGCTTGCGGGCCCGGAGACAACCCGCTGTCAGCCCGCCCGTACGACGCGGGCGACCAGGTCGTCCTCAACCAGCCGCCGGGCGGCCGGCCCGTCGACCCCGAGAAGCCCCTGGAGATCACCGCCAAGGGCACCGGCGGCAGCCGGATCACCGACGTGTCCGCCGTGGACTCCCAGGGACGCCGTCTCGCGGGCGAGCTGAGCGCCAAGGGCGACCGCTGGCACAGCACCGCCCCGATGGCCGCCGGTGTCCACTACACGGTCCTGGTGAACACCGAGGACGAGCGCGGCGCTCCGGGGCAGCGGAGGCTGACGTTCGAGACCACTCCGGCCGATAAGGTCCTCAAGGTCGAATTCGGGCCGGACGAGGGCAAGTACGGCGTCGGACAGCCCCTCACGGCCGAACTCAACGAGCCCATCTCGGACAAGGCCGCCCGGGCGATCGTGGAGCGGGGCCTGGTCGTCTCCATGCCGTCGGGCGTCGAGGGCGCCTGGCACTGGGTGGACGACAAGCACCTGCACTTCCGCCCCAAGGACTACTGGCCCGCCCACTCCACCGTCTCCGTACGGAGCAATCTGGAGGGCATCAAGATCTCCGACGAGTTCCACGGGGCCGCGGCCAAGCCGCTGACGCTGGAGATCGGGGACCGCGTCGAGGTCACCACGGACGCCTCCGCGCACTACCTCACGTTCGAGCGCAACGGAGAAGTGATCAACACCATTCCGGTGACCACCGGAAAGCCCGGCTTCTCCACCCGCAACGGGGTCAAGGTGGTGCTCGGCAAGCAGTACTTCGTCCAGATGCGCGGCGACACCGTCGGCATCGGCGGCAGCGAGTACTACAACCTGCCCGTCTACTACGCGACCCGCGTCACCTGGAGTGGTGAATACGTGCACGCCGCGCCGTGGTCCGTGGACTCGCAGGGCTCCGAGAACGTCAGCCACGGCTGCACCGGCATGAGCACAGGCAACGCCGCCTGGTTCTACGAGAACATCACCGAGGGCGACATCATCCGGGTGATCAACAGTATCGGCGACGACATGGAGCCCTTCGGCAACGGCTTCGGCGACTGGAACCTGGACTGGAAGGAGTGGCGCGACGGCAGCGCCCTCCTCAAGGGCACCCAGGAAGGCCGCAGTCCGATGGACCAGGCCCGGCTGCGCCCGCAGGTCTGAGCCCGGCCGGCCCGGCCCGCGACCCGGGCCGAACGGGCAGCCCCGCACGGCCAGCACGGCCCGACACCGGCCCGCCGAAGTCCCTTCGTACGGACTACGGCGCGCCGGCGTCGGCCGCGCTAGGCGGCCCGGGACAGCCGGGAACGCACCAGGCCCGCCAGGACGTCCGCGAACTCCACCGGGTCGACCGGAAGGGTCACCGCCGCGTCCGCGCGGCTCCAGGTGGCCAGCCAGGCGTCCTGCGGACGCCCCATCAGCAGCAGTACCGGCGGGCATTGGAAGATCTCGTCCTTGATCTGCCGGCACACGCCCATGCCGCCGGCCGGGACCGCCTCGCCGTCCAGCACGCACACGTCGATCCCGCCCGCGTCCAGCTCGCTCAGGACGGCCGGGAGCGTGGCGCATTCCACGAACTCGACCGGAGGCAGGTCCGCGGCCGGCCTGCGCCCGGCCGCCAGCCGCACCTGCTCGCGGGTGCTCGCGTCGTCGCTGTAGACCAGAACCCGTGCAGTCGACCGCATTTCGTTCCTCCACGGTGCCGTGAATCACGTTGATGTTGCGCGGGATGCTACTCCGTCCGACCCGCTGTCAACATCGGTTCGGACAGCCTCGCCGATGAAGGCCGCGGGGCCGATCTGATGGGCCGTTCGGGCCTTGCACACGCCCCTGACACTCCGAACGGCACCCCCCGGGGTGAGGGCGGGATAAGCGACCGACATAATGTCGGTCGTGGCGACAGCAACGACAGTAGATACCGGGCACGCGCACCCGACGGTCAACCGGCCGAACCTCGTCAGCGTCGGAACCATCATCTGGTTGAGTTCCGAGCTGATGTTCTTCGCGGCCCTCTTCGCGATGTACTTCACCCTGCGATCCGTGACAGGTGCCGAGTACTGGTCAGAGCAGGCTTCGGCCTTGAATCTGCCCTTCTCGGCGACGAACACGACGATCCTGGTGCTTTCCTCCCTCACCTGCCAGCTCGGCGTATTCGCAGCCGAGCGCGGTGACGTGAAGAAGCTCCGGTCGTGGTTCATGATCACATTCGTCATGGGTGCGATCTTCATTGGCGGCCAGGTGTTCGAGTACACCGAGCTGGTCAAGCACGAGGGCATGTCTCTCTCGTCAGGTCCGTACGGCTCGGTCTTCTACCTGACCACCGGCTTCCACGGTCTGCACGTGACGGGCGGTCTCATCGCCTTCCTGCTGGTCCTCGGCCGGACGTACGCGGCCAAGAGGTTCACCCACGAACAGGCCACGTCGGCCATCGTCGTGTCCTACTACTGGCACTTCGTCGATGTCGTCTGGATCGGCCTCTTCGCGACGATCTACCTGATCAAGTAGCGAACACGTCACCGGGCCAGACCCGGCACTCCATCCAGAAACACCGACGCAGAAGATCCTGACACCGGGGTAATCCGTGAAAAAGCTCTCCGCACGACGACGCCATCCGCTGGCGGCGGTCGTCGTTCTACTCCTCGCGCTGGCGGCCACTGGGGGGCTGTACGCCGCCTTCGCCCCCGCGGGCAAGGCGCAGGCCGATGAAACCGCCCAGTCCCTCGCCATCGAGGAGGGCAAGAAGCTCTACGCCGTGGGTTGCGCAAGCTGCCACGGAACCGGCGGTCAGGGTTCCACTGACGGCCCCAGCCTGGTAGGCGTCGGCTCCGCGGCCGTCGACTTCCAGGTGAGCACGGGCCGCATGCCCGCCCAGCAGCCCGGCGTGCAGGTGCCGAAGAAGCCGGTCATCTACGACCAGGCGCAGATCGACCAGCTCGCCGCCTACATCGCCTCCCTCGGCGCCGGCCCGATCGTGCCGACCGAGAAGCAGTACGACCCGGCGGGCGCCGACATCGCCAGGGGTGGTGAGCTCTTCCGCAACAACTGCGCGCAGTGCCACAACTTCACCGGCGAAGGCGGCGCGCTGACGAACGGCAAGTACGCCCCCAACCTCGAGGGCGTCGAGCCGAAGCACATCTACGAGGCCATGCTCACCGGCCCGCAGAACATGCCCTCCTTCCCGGACAGCACCATGCCGACGAAGGAGAAGAAGGACATCATCGCGTACCTCCAGCACGTGAACGGCGAGCAGTCGGTCAGCCCTGGCGGCCTGAAGCTCGGTGGCCTCGGCCCCGTTTCCGAGGGTCTGTTCGGCTGGATCTTCGGCTTGGGTGCGCTGATCGCTGTCGCCGTCTGGGTCGCGGCCCACACCGCTAAGGCCAAGAAGTCATGAGTAGCCAAGACATTCCCGAAGAGAAGCACCTGCCGAGCGAGCAGGGCGACGCGCACCACGGTGGCGTAGCAGTCGCGGACGACCCGTTCGCCGACCCGGGCCTGCCGGTCCACAAGCCCCGTGTCCAGGACATCGACGAGCGGGCCGCGAGGCGCTCCGAGCGCACCGTGGCGATGCTGTTCACGCTGTCGATGCTGGCCACGATCGGCTTCATCGCCTCGTACGTGACCATCCCGGTCGACAAGATCGTCTACATCTTCCCGGTCGGGAAGGTGAGCGGGCTCAACTTCGCCCTCGGTCTGACCCTGGGCACCGCCCTCTTCTGCATCGGCGCGGGCGCGGTCCACTGGGCCCGTACCCTGATGTCCGACGTCGAGGTCGCCGACGAGCGCCACGAGATCGCGGCGCCGCCGGAGCTCAAGGCGAAGGTCATGCAGGACTTCGCCGACGGCGCGAACGAGTCGGGCATCGCCCGCCGCCCGCTGATCCGCAACACCATGCTCGGCGCGCTGTCGATGCTGCCGCTGTCCGCTCTCATGATCATGCGCGACCTGGGCCCGCTGCCCGAGGAGAAGCTGCGCAAGACCGTGTGGGCCAGGGGCAAGCTGCTCATCAACGACAACACGAACGAGCCGCTGCGTCCCGAGGACGTGCTGGTCGGTTCGCTGACCTTCGCCAGGCCCGAGGGCCTGGAGGAGGAGCAGCACGACTTCCAGACGCAGATCGCCAAGGCCGCCCTGATGATCGTCCGCATCAAGCCGGAGGACATCAAGGACAAGCAGGAACTCGAGTGGTCCCACGAGGGCATCGTGGCCTACTCGAAGATCTGCACCCACGTCGGCTGCCCGATCAGCCTGTACGAGCAGCAGACCCACCACGTGCTCTGCCCGTGCCACCAGTCCACCTTCGACCTCTCCGACGGCGCCCGAGTCATCTTCGGTCCGGCCGGCCACGCGCTTCCGCAGCTGCGGATCGGCGTGAACGGTGAAGGCTTCCTCGAAGCGCTCGGCGACTTCGAAGAGCCCGTCGGTCCTGCATTCTGGGAGCGCGGATGAGCACTGCCACTGACACGAAGCGACCGGCGCCCTCCAAGGGCGAGCGGGTAGCGGACTGGGCCGACGGACGCCTGGGCATCTACAGCCTGGCCAAGTCCAACATGCGCAAGATCTTCCCGGACCACTGGTCCTTCATGCTGGGTGAGATCTGCCTCTACAGCTTCATCATCATCATCCTCACGGGTGTGTACCTGACGCTGTTCTTCCACCCGAGCATGAACGAGGTCGTCTACCACGGCTCGTACGTGCCGATGCAGGGCGTCCAGATGTCCGAGGCCTTCGCCTCGACGCTGGACATCAGCTTCGACGTCCGCGGTGGTCTGCTCATCCGGCAGATCCACCACTGGGCGGCGCTGATCTTCGTCGCCGGCATGGTCGTGCACATGATGCGCGTCTTCTTCACCGGCGCGTTCCGCAAGCCGCGCGAGGTCAACTGGATCTTCGGCTTCCTGCTGCTGGTCCTCGGCATGTTCACCGGCTTCACCGGTTACTCCCTGCCGGACGACCTGCTCTCGGGCACCGGTGTCCGCTTCATGGAGGGCGCGATCCTGTCCGTGCCGATCGTCGGCACGTACATCTCGTTCTTCCTCTTCGGCGGCGAGTTCCCCGGCGGCGACTTCGTCGCGCGGTTCTACTCGATCCACATCCTGCTGCTGCCCGGCATCATGATGGGCCTGCTGGTGGCCCACCTGATCCTGGTCTTCTACCACAAGCACACCCAGTTCGCGGGTCCCGGCAAGACGAACAACAACGTCGTCGGCATGCCGCTGCTGCCGGTCTACATGGCCAAGGCCGGAGGCTTCTTCTTCCTGGTCTTCGGTGTCATCGCGGCCATCGCGGCGATCGCCTCGATCAACCCGATCTGGGCGCTCGGCCCGTACCGCCCGGACCACGTGTCCACCGGTGCGCAGCCCGACTGGTACATGGGTATGCCGGAAGGCCTGATCCGCGCCATGCCGGGCTGGGAGATCAACCTGTGGGGCCACACGCTCGTCCTGGGCGTGTTCATCCCGCTGGTCATCTTCCCGGTGGTGCTGGGCGCGATCGCCGCCTGGCCGTTCATCGAGTCCTGGGTCACCGGGGACAAGCGCGAGCACCACATCCTGGACCGCCCGCGCAACGTCCCGACCCGTACGGCCTTCGGTGTCGCCTGGATCGCGGAGTACATCGTGCTGCTGATCGGCGGTGGAAACGACATGTTCGCGCAGTACTTCCACCTCTCGATCAACAACATCACGTGGTTCGTCCGGATCGGCTTCTTCGTCGTCCCGGTCCTCGCGTTCATCGTCACCAAGCGCATCTGCCTCGGCCTCCAGCGCCGGGACCACGACAAGGTGCTGCACGGTCGCGAGACCGGCATCATCAAGCGCCTGCCGCACGGTGAGTTCGTCGAGGTCCACGAGCCGCTCTCGCAGGCCAAGCTGCACACGCTGACCGCGCACGAGCAGTACAAGCCGGTCGAGATCGGCCCGACGGTCGACGAGAACGGCGTCGAGCGCAAGGTCGGCCGCAAGGAGAAGCTCCGCGCGAAGCTCAGCAAGGGCTTCTACGCCGAGAACAACCAGATTCCGAAGCCCACGGTGGAGGAGTACAAGGAGATCCAGAGCGGCCACGGCCACCACTGATCCCGCTTGAGGGACTGATTCAGGTCAGTCCTGGTGTCGCCACGGCGAGAGCCCCGTCCAGTGTCCGGACGGGGCTCTTTGCCGTCCCCGGGGCTGGATAGGCTGAACCCCTTCCCATACGAGTGGGCCCCGACATCGGGTGGCCGATCAACAGCAGGAGCGGACCATGAACGTTGCGACCCCGGCAGGCGGCGACAGCGTGGCGGCCCGCGGCTGGCCGGGCGTCCTCGATGCCCTGCTGAGCGGCCAGGACCTGCGCGCCGACGAGACCGCCTGGGCCATGGACCGGATCATGCGCGGGGAGGCCACGGACGCCCAGATCGCCGGCTTCGTGGTGGCGCTGCGGGCCAAGGGCGAGACGGTCGCGGAGATCAACGGCCTCGTACGGTCCATGTACGGGCACGCCAACCTGATCGAGGTGCCGGGCCGGACGGTGGACATCGTCGGCACGGGCGGCGACGGGGCCAAAACGGTGAACATCTCCACGATGTCCTCGATCGTCGTGGCCGGTACGGGCGCGAAGGTGGTCAAGCACGGCAACCGGGCCGCGTCCTCCGCGAGCGGTTCCTCGGACGTGCTGGAGAAGCTCGGGGTCAACCTGGACCTCACCCCGGCGCGGGTGGTCGAGGTCGCGGAGGAGGCCGGCATCACCTTCTGCTTCGCGGTGAAGTTCCACCCGGCGCTGCGGCACGTGGCGGCGGCCCGCAAGGAGCTGGGCATCCGGACCACGTTCAACTTCCTCGGCCCGCTGACCAACCCGGCGCGGGTACGGGCGCAGGCCACGGGCGTGGCGGACGCGCGGGTGGCGCCCATCGTGGCGGGCGTGCTGGCGGAGCGGGGCTCCTCGGCGCTGGTGTTCCGCGGGGACGACGGCCTGGACGAGCTGACGACGACCGCGACCTCCCGGGTGTGGTGGGTCCGCGACGGCCGGGTGGACGAGCAGTCGTTCGACCCGCGCGACGTCGGGATCCCGCTGGTCGACGTCTCGGCGCTGCGGGGCGCGGACGCCTCGTACAACGCGGACGTGGCGCGCCGGCTGCTGGCCGGCGAGACGGGCCCGGTGCGCGAAGCGGTCCTGCTGAACGCGGCGGCGGCCCTGGTGGCCCTGGACCCGGGCACGGGTTCCCTGGAGGACCAGATCCGCACCGCGATCGCCCGTGCCGCCGAGTCCATCGACTCGGGCGCGGCCCGCGCGGCCCTGGACCGCTGGGTGGCGGCGAGCAACGCGTAGCGCGTGAGCGTCTTGAACGGCGCCTGATCGTTTCCGGCCAAGACCCCGGTCCAGCATGCGGACCGGGGTCTTGTGCGCGGGGGATCTTGTGGCAGGATGCTGACCAGGTCACGAGTGACAGCGTTTAGGCCCCGGCTTGCTGTCCGGCAACCCTCCTTCCGTGGCGGGGTGCCCCGGGTGATGACCAGGTCGTAGGCAGAAAGGCCTGCGGCAAGCGCGGATCCCTCGACACCAGGGGTCCTGGTCTCTCGAGGAGCTTTTCCGTGAGCAAGCGAATGCGATAGGGCGACTCCGCCCCTTCTTCACCCTCCGTGCGGTCCCGAGCGGTCCGCGCGTCGAGGCAACTCCCGTACCCCCGGCACATGTGCCGATGCGCCGTCGCGCACCCGCGCTTCCGTGCACCCGGGTACGGGCTTTCCGAAGCCATTCAGCCTGTCCTGCCGGGAGATACCGCCATGTCCACGTACCCGAACGCCGCCGCCACCGACGTCGTGACCGCCACCGACGCCGTCGACCCCGCCTGTGCCCAGCCCCTGCCGGTCCTCGGCCGGGACGTCACCGTCCCGCTCGTCACCGGCGGCGAGGTCACGTACGCGGCCCTCGACTACGCGGCCAGCGCCCCCGCGCTCCAGCGGGTCTGGGACGACGTCGCCGCCTACGCCCCGTACTACGGCAGCGTGCACCGCGGCGCGGGCTACCTCTCCCAGCTGTCCACGGACCTCTTCGAGCAGAGCCGGGTGACGGTCGCCGAGTTCCTCGACTGCCGTCCGTCCGATCAGGTGATCTTCACCCGGTCCACCACCGACTCGCTGAACCTGCTCGCCGCCGTGCTGCCGGCCGACTGCCAGGTGTTCGTCTTCGAGACCGAGCACCACGCCTCGCTGCTGCCGTGGGGGGACGCGCAGGTCACGTACCTCAACGCGCCGCGGACCCCGGCCCAGGCCGTGGAGACCCTGGAGCGGGCGCTGGCCGAGCGCGAGCCCTACGGTCCGGCGCTGGTCTGCGTCACCGGGGCGTCCAACGTCACCGGCGAGCTGTGGCCGGTGAAGGAGCTCGCCGCCGCGGCGCACGCCCACGGCGCGCGGATCGTCCTGGACGCCGCCCAGCTGGCCCCGCACCACCCCGTTTCCGTGCAGGAGCTGGACGTGGACTGGGTGGCCTTCTCCGGGCACAAGCTGTACGCGCCGTTCGGCTCGGGTGTGCTGGCGGGCCGCGCGGACTGGCTGCAGCAGGCGGAGCCGTACCTGGCCGGCGGCGGCGCCTCCCGCAAGGTCGCTCGCCGCGCGGACGGCGGGGTCGACGTCGAGTGGCACACGACGGCGGCCCGCCACGAGGCCGGCTCCCCGAACGTGATCGGCGTGTACTCGATCGCCTCGGCCTGCAAGGCCCTGACCGAGGCGGGCTTCGACGGCCTCGTCGCCCGCGAGCGGCACCTGATCGCCAAGGTCCGGGGCGGCCTGGCGGAGGTCCCGGCCGTCCGCATCCTGTCCCTCTTCGGCGACGACGCCCCCCGGGTCGGCGTCATCTCCTTCGTGGTGGACGGCTGGAACAGCTCGCACTTCGCGGCGGCGCTGTCGGCGGAGTACGGGATCGGCGTCCGCGACGGCCTGTTCTGCGCCCACCCGCTGGTCCGCACCCTGCTGGGCAGCGAGCCGCAGGCCCAGGGCGAATGCGGAGCCCCCGAGGCGGCCCCGGGCGAGCGCTCCCTGAACGCGATCCGCGTCAGCTTCGGCGCCGGCACCCCGGACGAGCACGTCGACCGCTTCGTCGGCGCCGTGAAGGAACTGGTCACCTCCGGAGCCAAGTGGCAGTACCGCACCGAGGAAGGCCGCTGCGTCCCGGCCGTGTGACACGCCGGCGATCATGACCTACCGGGACCCGATACCGGCCGTCAACGCGGGCGGACGAGCGCGCGGCCGCCGGGGGAGCCCGCGCCGCCTGCCCGGGCTGTGAGGGCTCGCTACGCGTCGAGGCCGATGGCGAAGGCCGCTTCCAGGTCGTGCTGGGAGTACGTGCGGAAGGCCACGTGGGTGTCCGTCGCCTCGACGCCCGGGATCTTGCTGATGCGGCCCGGGATGATGTCCGCCAGGTTCTCGTGGCGGGCCACGCGGACCAGGGCGATCAGGTCGTACGTCCCCGTGACGGAGTAGACCTCGCTGACGCTGTCCAGCGCGGCGATCGACTCGGCGATCTCGGGGATCCGGTCCACGCTGGTCTTGATGAGCACGATCGCGGTGATCACGGTTGGCTGTCTCCCTCGGTCGCCGTCGCTGGTCGCCTCACTCTAGTCGTACGCCGATAGCGCACCCACGCGTAGACGAAGCCCAGTGAGAAGCCCACCACGTGGGCGAGGTACGCCACCCCCGGGCCGCTGCCCGCGCGGTGCGCCGCCACCCACTGGAGGGCGAACCAGAACAGCAGGACCATCCACGCCGGGAAGCGCAGCGGGAGGAAGAGGAGGAAGGGGAACAGGCTGGTCACCCGCGCCCGCGGGAACAGGCACAGGAAGGCTCCGAGCACCGCCGAGATCGCGCCCGACGCACCCACCAGCGTCTGCGCCGAGGAGGCGTTGGCCGCCGCGTACGCCGCCAGCGCCAGGTAGCCCGTACAGATGTAGAACGACAGGAACTCCGGCCGCCCCATCCGCTCCTGCGTCATCACGCCGAAGACGTACAGGAACAGCATGTTGCCGAGCAGGTGCAGCCAGCTGCCGTGCACGAACAGGGCGGTCAGCGGCGTCAGCAGGGCCCGCGCCGAGCCGGTGAAGAGCTCGTCCGGGACCACGCCCCAGCGCCGGAAGTACGCGGTCCCCGTCTCCACCAACCGCTCGCCCGTCCCGTACGAGGGATCCAGCCCCGAGGCCGGGCCGAGCAGGAACACCACGCAGCAGCCCGCGATCAGCGCGTGGACGACCACCGGGCCCCGGGCGGCCTCCCGGAGGGCCTGCCACTTTACGATCATGCGATCGAGCATGACCCAAGGGGACCCGCCCCGAGCACCGGCAGGCCGTAGGGTTACGTGCTGCGGTCCGGCGATTGACGCGGACGGCGGCTTTAATTGAATCAGCTACGAAGGAGAGAGCGGCCTGATGACGGTTCCCCTGCCGACCGACACCACCCGGTGGCGCTGCACGCTGTGCGGCAACCTCACGCGTTTCGACGTCACTCGTTCGTCGAAGGTCGTGGAGTACGTCCACCTGGATCTTGCCGGGGAGCCCAAGGTCGAGGAGCGAGAGGTGGTCAATGAGACCATCGAGTCGGTCCGCTGCCGGTGGTGCAACGCGGTGGACCAGATCGAGCTCGTGGACAGGCCGGGCGCGGACTCCTGACGGAGCCGCCCACAGGTGAATGACGGTAGGGGTGACGGATTGTGGAGCCAGCAAGCGGCGCTGAGCCGGCCGACGCGGCCGGCGACGCCGCCGAGGTGCTCGACCGCCCGCTGCCGGAAGGCGTGCGGCGCCGGGTCGTCGCGCTCGTCTCGGACGCCTTCGGCGGACTGACGGTCGCGGACCTCCCGGCGCAGCTGCGCCAGTACGCCCGGTTCACCCCGACCCGGCGCGCCAAGTTCGCGGGCAACGCCATGGCCGCGGCGGTGGAGACGGACGCCGTCTTCCGGGGCCGCGTCGCCGAGAAGCTGCGCGAGGCCCAGGCCGAGCTGGCCGGTGCCCTGGAGTCCGGCGCCCCGCCCGCCGCCGCGGACCCGCTGGACGTGGCGGCCGCCGCGTACGTACTGCGCCCGGTCGGCTGGGTGAAGCTGGTGGCCGCCGCCGGCGAGGAGGCGCAGCGCGCCGACGCCGAGCGGGTCGGCGAGGAGACCCGGCGCGAACTGGACCGGCTGCGCGAGGAACTGGCCCAGGCACGGGACGCGCAGCGCCTCGGCGGCGAGCAGGTGCGGGCCGAGCTGGACGCGGCGCGCAAGGAAGCGGAATCGCTTCAGCGCAAGCTGCGCAGCGCCCAGAGCGATGTGAAGCGCGGCGAGGCGGCCCTGCGCAAGGTCACCGCCGAGATCGACGGGATCCGGGGCGAGGCGGCCGCGCAGGTGGCGGCCGCCGAGAGCGAGACCCGGCGCCTCAAGTCCCGCCTCGCGGAGGTGGAGACGGCGCTGGAAACCTCCCGCCGGGCCACCCGCGAGGGCCGCAGCGTCGAGGACATGCGGCTGCGGCTGCTGCTGGACACGGTGCTGGACGCCGCCCAGGGGCTGCGCCGCGAGCTGGCGCTGCCGCCGGTGTCGACGCGGCCGGCCGACACCGTGGACGCGGTGGAGCCGGGCCGGATGACCCCGAAGGACATCGCGGCACGCGCCCTGTCGGAGACGGATCCGGCGCTGCTGGACCAGTTGTTGGCGCTGCCCCAGGCCCATCTGGTGGTCGACGGCTACAACGTGACGAAGACCGGCTATCCGACGATGCCGCTGGAGAAGCAGCGCCTGCGGCTGCTGGGCGGGCTGTCGATGCTGGCCGCGCAGACGGGCGCGGAGATGACCTGTGTCTTCGACGGGGCGGAGCTGGCGGCCCCGGTGTTGCTCGCGCCGCCGCGCGGGGTACGGGTGCTGTTCTCCAAGCCCGGTGTGACGGCGGACGAGCTGATCCGCCAGCTGGTGCGCGCGGAACCGCCCGGGCGGCCGGTGGTCGTGGTCTCCACCGACCGCGAGGTGGCCGACGGCGTGGCGAAGGCCGGCGCCCGGCCCGTGACGTCCGCTTTGTTGCTGAAGCGGCTTTCGCGCGTTTCGTAACTCGTAGCTGGAATGCCCGATTTCGCAGGGCCGGCAGGGAACGTACCGTCAAGTGCCCTGCACAGAGCGTGGGCTGTAGGTAAAGAACCTGGTCGGCAGCCAAGTTTTTTGCCGACAGGATTTGAACTGATCACAGCGAGGTCACTAGGGTCGGCTCAAACCTTCGTGCGGTAGTTCACTCATTCGGGGTGACGGCGAAGGTGCGCTGCCGAGCCCTGCGACTGTAATCGGCGGCTCCAGGCATAAGGAGCTCGCGTTCGTGGCGTCCCACCGTCGACCCAAGCCGCCGACCCGCACCCGTGTGAGCGTGCTCACCGCCCTCGCGACCGCGGCCGTCGCCCTCTCCTCCCAGTCGGCCATGGCCGCCCCGGCCAAGCCGGGCAAGGACGAGGTCAAGAGCAAGGTCGACGCCCTCTACGAGGAGTCCGAGCAGGCCACCGAGAAGTTCAACGGGGCCAAGGAGCGCCAGGAGAAGCTGGAGAAGGAGATCTCGCAGCTCCAGGACCAGGTCGCGCGCGGCCAGGACGAGCTCAACGGCCTGCGCAACACGCTCGGTTCGATGGCGACCGCCCAGTACCGCGGCGGCGGCCTCGACCCGTCCATGCTGCTCCTGCTGTCCTCCGACCCGGATGCCTTCCTCGACAAGGCCTCCACGCTCCAGCAGGTGAGCGGCAAGCAGGTCGAGGCGATAACGAAGATCCAGGCCAAACAGCGCAGCCTCGCGCAGCAGCGTCAGGAAGCCACCGGCAAGCTCGCCGACCTCGAAGCCGTCCGCAAGGAACTCGCCGAGAAGAAGGCGGCCGCCCAGAGCAAGCTCGCCGACGCCCAGGCCCTCCTCAACACGCTGACCGCCGAGGAGCGGGGCCAGTTGAAGAGTGACGCGGCCAAGGACGGCCAGGCCGCCGCGGACGCCGCCGGCGGCAAGGGTGCGGTGAAGGGCTCGGGCCGGGCCGGGGCGGCCCTCGCCGCCGCGATCACCCAGAAGGGCGACCGCTACCACATGGGCGACACCGGCCCCGACTCGTGGGACTGCTCGGGCCTGACCCAGTGGGCCTACGCCCAGGCCGGCGTCAAGATCAGCCGCGTCACCACCACGCAGGCCAACGACGGCACGCGCATCTACAACCAGAGCGAACTCCAGCCCGGAGACCTGGTCCTCTTCTACGACGACCTGCACCACGTCGGCCTCTACGCGGGCAACGGCCAGGTCTTCCACGCCTCCAACCCGACCGGTGGCGTCCGTTACGAGGCAATGAAGAACATGCCGTTCCAGTTCGGCGTCCGCGTCGGCTGACCCGCCCCGGGGACCGCGCGCCCGCCACGGGACGCGCCGCACACCGCCCATCCGGGCGAATTCCGCGGCCCCGCTGTGACCACACGCCCCGCCGGTGACCTGCGTCTCCGGCGGGGCGTCGTCATGCGCGCCCTCCGGAGGTCGTTGGCCGGTGCGTGGCGGCGCGGTTACTGTCTGCCAGCGCGGAACCCGGAACACGGCCGTCCACGGGGGCGGACCCGGTCCCACGCAGCGGAAGGGAGCGGTTCCAGTGGCGTCCCATCGTCGGCCCGGGCTCGGCAGCCTCGACAGGAACACCAAGGTCACCGTCCTGACCGTCGCCGCGGCCGCTGCCGCGGCAGCCATGACGGGCGCGACGGCGAGCGCGGCCCCCGCCCTGCCGCAGGAGCCCGCGCCCGGCGTCCGCGCCCAGGTAGACCGGCTCTTCGAGGAGGCCGAACAGGCCACCGAGCTCTACAACCGGGCGGGCGAGCGGGCCGGCCGGCTCCGCGCCGAGATCGACCGGGCCCAGGACGCACTGGCCCGCGGCCAGGACCGCATCAACACCATGCGCGGCCTCCTCGGCACCTTCGCCGGAGCCCAGTACCGCTCCGGCGGCATCGACCCCGCCGTCGAGCTGATGCTCTCCGAGGACCCGGACGAATACCTCGACAAGGCCTCCCAGCTGAACCGGCTGACGGACCGGCAGGCCCGCCGGCTCGACGAACTGCGCAAGGAGCAGCGCCGGCTGGGCCAGCAGCGCCACGAGGCCTCGCAGAAGCTCGCCGAACTCGACACCGTACGGGCCGACGTGGCCCGCCAGAAGCGCGCCGTCACCGCCAAGCTGGCCGCCGCCCGCCGGCTCCTCAACGCCATGCCCAGCCAGGAGCGGGCCGACTTCGAGCGGGCCTCGCGCTCCGGCGAGCGCCCCGGAGGCCTGCCCGAGCTGAACTCGCTCGGCCCCTCCTCGGGCCGCGCCGCGACCGCCGTGATGGCCGCCCGGGCCGCCGTCGGGCGCCCGTACATCTGGGGCTCGACCGGGCCCTCCGGGTTCGACTGCTCCGGGCTGATGGTGTGGTCGTACCGGCAGGCGGGCGTCTCCCTGCCGCGCACCTCGCAGGCCCAGCGGTACGCGGGCCGCCGGGTCCCGCTCTCGCAGGCGCAGCCGGGCGACCTGGTCACGTACCGCTCGGACGCCAGCCACGTCGGCATGTACGTCGGCAACGGCCAGGTGGTGCACGCCCCGTACCCGGGCGCGCGGGTGCGCTACGACCCGGTCGGGATGATGCCGGTGTCCTCCGTGACCCGTCCCTGAGCCGTCCCCGACCCGCCGCCGGTGCGGGGCGTGCGTACGATCGTCGGATGTCCCCGGTCCACCGCCTCCTCGTACGCGTACTGCCGCTCCTGCTGGGCGCGCTGCTCGCGGGATGCGGGGCGCCCGCGGCGCGGGACGCCGCCGAGGGGGACGTCCGGGAGGCCGTCGCCGCCTGGTCGCGGACGCCGCCCGCACGGCTCGCCGGGATCCCGCTGGAGGGATGGGCGTACGAGGTCTCCGCGGTCCGCCGCGACGGCGAGCGGGCCACCGCCCGCGCCGAACTGAGCTACCGGCTCACCGGCTACGACACGGCCCCGGCCGGCTCGGCGCGCGAAGTGCTGCTGAGCCGGGACGGCGCGGACGGCGGCCGGTGGCGGGTCACCGGGGACCGGGCCGCGCCGGGCGCGCCGCCGCAGTTGTGGGACCAGGGCCCGGTGGAGGCGGTCGAGGGCGCCCACGCGCTGGTGCTCGGCGTCGGGCAGTCCCCGCAGACCCTCTCCGCGGTCGCGGCGGAGGCCGAGCGGGCGGTGCCCGCGGCGGGCGCCGCCTGGCCGGGGGCGTGGGCGGGCCGGGTGGTGGTGCTGGTGCCGGGCTCCCTGGAGCGGATGGCGGAGCTGCTGGGCCGGCCGGCCGCCGAGTACCGGGGCATGGGGGCGGTCACGACGGGCCGGGTGGGCGCCGCGAAGGCCCCCGCCGACCGGGTCGTCGTCAACCCGGAGGGCTGGGCGGAGCTCAGCGCGGCGGGCCGGGGCGTCGTCCTGACCCACGAGGTCACGCACGTGGCCACCCGGGCCGCGACCACCGCCCGGACCCCGCTGTGGCTCTCGGAGGGCTTCGCGGACTGGGCGGCGTACCGCGGCGGGACCACCACCGCGCGGCAGGCCGCGCCGGCGCTGGGCCGGGCGGTGCGCCGCGGGGAGCTGCCGGCCGCGCTCCCCGACGACGGGGCGTTCGCCTTCGGCGGCGACCCGGAGGCGCTGGCCCGCGCGTACGAGGGCGCGTGGCTGGCCTGCCGGCTGATCGCGGCCAAGTGGGGCGACGCCACGCTGGTCCGCCTCTACGAGCGGGCGGGCCGCGAGCCCCTGGCGACGGCCCTGGAGGAGACGATCGGCGGCGATCTGCCCGGCCTGACGCTGGCCTGGCAGGCCGGGCTCCGCGAGGAGCTGGGCGGGGAGTAGCCGCGCCCGCACCCGGGGGCGGGGGCGCGCGCGGGGGCGTCCGGTACTGTCGGCAGGCGATGCACAAGACGCTGATCGTGACCAACGACTTCCCGCCGCGACCGGGCGGCATCCAGGCCTTCCTGCACAACATGGCACTGCGGCTGGATCCCGACCGGATCGTCGTCTACGCCTCCACCTGGAAGCACGGCGCGGAGGGCCGCGAGGCCACCGCCGCCTTCGACGCCGAGCAGCCGTTCCAGGTCGTGCGCGACCGTACGACGATGCTGCTGCCGACCCCGCGGGTGACCCGGCGGGCGGTCGGGCTGCTGCGCGAGCACGGCTGCGAGTCGGTGTGGTTCGGGGCGGCCGCCCCGCTGGGGCTGATGGGCCCGGCGCTGCGCCGGGCCGGGGCCAGGCGGATCGTGGCCACCACCCACGGGCACGAGGCGGGCTGGGCGCAGCTGCCGGCGGCGCGGCAGCTGCTGCGCCGGATCGGCGAGGGCACGGACACGCTGACGTACCTGGGCGAGTACACGCGCTCGCGGATCGCCTCGGCGCTGACGGACAGGGCGGCGGCGCGGATGGTGCAACTCCCGCCGGGGGTGGACGAGAAGACCTTCCACCCCGGGTCGGGCGGCGCGGAGATCCGGGCCCGGCTGGGCCTGTCGGACCGGCCGGTGGTGGTCTGCGTCTCGCGGCTGGTCCCGCGCAAGGGGCAGGACACGCTGATCGAGGCGATGCCGCGGATCCTGGCCGCGGTGCCGGACGCCGTACTGCTGGTGGTCGGCGGGGGCCCGTACGAGGCGGACCTGCGGGCGCTGGCCGTCTCCGCCGGGGTCGCGGACTCGGTGGTCTTCACGGGCGCCGTCCCGTGGTCCGAACTGCCCGCGCACTACGGCGCCGGGGACGTCTTCGCGATGCCGTGCCGGACCCGGCGGGGCGGGCTGGACGTGGAGGGCCTCGGCATCGTCTACCTGGAGGCCTCGGCGACCGGCCTGCCGGTGGTCGCGGGCGACTCGGGCGGGGCGCCGGACGCGGTGCTGGAGGGCGAGACCGGCTGGGTGGTCCGGGGCGGAGTCCCCGAGGACGCTGCGGACCGCGTGATCGCCCTGCTCCGGGACCCGGAGCTGCGCCGCCGCATGGGGGAGCGGGGCCGCGCCTGGGTCGAGGAGAAGTGGCGCTGGGACCTGCTGGCCGACCGCCTGCGCGAGCTGCTCTGACCGACAGGGGCGGACGGGCCCGCCGCCGACCGCCCCCGCCGCGCCATTACGCCGACCCGGGCGGGTCGGCGGCGCGGCCGTGCACGCGCCGCCCGACACGGAAGGCATGTCTGCGGACGTGCCCGACCGCGGCGCGCCGGCGAGGAGTGGTGAGGACGATGGACGACGTGCTGCGCGGCACCGTGGCCCTGGTGACCGGTGCTTCGAGCGGGATCGGCCGGGCTGCCGCCCTGACGCTCGCCGGAAAGGGCGCCACCGTCGCGCTCACCGCACGGCGCGCGGAGCGGCTCACGGAACTGGCGGCCCAGATCGAGGCCGGCGGCGGCACCGCGCTCGTCCTGCCCGCCGACATCGCGGAGGAGGCCGAGGCCGCGCGCGTGGTGGAGCGTACGGTCAAGGAGCTCGGGCGCCTCGACACCCTGGTCAACAATGCGGGTCTGATGCTCCTCGGGTACGCCTCCGAGTCGCCCGTCGCCGACTGGAAGCGGACGGTGGACGTCAATCTGACCGCCCTGATGCACACCACCCACGCGGCCCTTCCGCACCTCGTCAGCGCCGCCGGGGACGGCCGCCGGCAGGTGGCCGACATCGTCAACGTGTCCTCCCTGGCGGGCCGCCGGGCCGTGGCCACGGCCACGGCGTACTGCGCCACCAAATTCGGAGTGACCGCCTTCAGCGAAGCCCTGCGCCAGGAGCTGGCGCCGCAGCACGTGCGGGTCTGCGTCGTCGAGCCCGGCGCCGTGGACACCGAGCTGCGCGGGCACAACTCCCCGGAGATGCAGCAGGCGCTGGAGCAGATGTTCGGGGGGATCGAGCGGCTGGAGGCGCAGGACATCGCGGACGCGATCGTTTACGGCGTCACGCGGCCGTCGCGGGTCGCGGTGGCGGAGATGGTGGTCCTGCCGACCGAACAGGTGTGAGGCGGGGCGCGTGATCCTCCGCCACGTCTGACTGTTCCTCAGATGTCTGTCAACACCGCCTCTGGGTGGACGGCCCGATTCCGCCCATGATGCGGCCATGACACCTCAGCTGACGCGCCGTCACTTCCTGGGTATCGGCGCCCTCCAGACCGCCGCAGCCCTCGGCTTCACCCGCATAGGGCTCCCATCGGCCGCCGCGGCCGAGCCCCCCGCCGTCCAGTACGCCCCCGCCATCGTCGTGGGCTCCGGCTACGGCTCGGCCGTCGCCGCCCTCCGGCTCGGGCAGGCCGGCGTACGGACCGTCGTCCTGGAGATGGGCCGGCTCTGGAACACCCCCGGCCCGGACGGCAAGGTCTTCCCCTCCACCTCCGCGCCCGACCAGCGCTCCATGTGGTTCCGCACCCGCACCGAGGCCCCGCTCGCCCAGTTCCTGTGGCTGGACGTCGTCAACCGCGACATCAGCCCCTACCCCGGCGTCCTCGACCGCGTGAACCACGGCGACATGTCCGTCTACGTCGGCCGCGGCGTCGGCGGCGGCTCCCTCGTCAACGGCGGCATGGCCCCGACGCCCCGGCGCTCCTACTTCTCCGAGGTGCTGCCCCAGGTCGACGCCGACGAGATGTACGGCACGTACTACCCGCGCGCCCGCGCGATGCTCGGCGTCAACGACATCGACCCGGGCTGGTTCGAGTCCACGGAGTGGTACAGGTTCGCCCGGATCTCCCGCAAGCACGCCCAGAACACCGGCCTGAAGACCACCTTCGTGCCCAACGTGTACGACTTCTCGTACATGCAGCGCGAGGCCGCCGGCACCGCCACCCGCTCGGCGCTGGCCGGCGAGGTCATCTACGGCAACAACTTCGGCAAGAAGAGCGTCGACAAGACCTACCTCGCGGCCGCGATCGGCACCGGCAACGTCACCATCGAGACCATGCAGCGCGTCGTCGGCGTGCGCCAGGACCCGGACGGCGGCTACGTGCTCACCGTCCAGACCAGCGATCTGACGGGAAGGGTCACCCAGGTCAGGGAGCTCGGCTGCAAACAGCTCTTCCTCGGCGCCGGCAGCCTCGGCACCACCGAGATCCTGCTGCGCGCCCGCGAGCGGGGCACCCTGCCCGCGCTCAGCGAGAAGGTCGGGCTGGGCTGGGGCCACAACGGCAACATCATGACCGCCCGGGCCAACCACCTGTGGGACACGGTCGGCTGCAACCAGGCCACCATGCCCGCCCTGGGCATCGACGACTGGGACAACGCCGCCAACCCGGTGTTCGCCGAGATCGCCCCGCTGCCGATGGGCTTCGAGCACTGGATCTCGATGTACCTGGCCATCACCAAGAACCCCGAGCGCGGGCACTTCACGTACGACGCGGCCACCGACTCGGCGCGGCTCAACTGGCGCCGCGACCAGAACACCCCGTCGGTCCAGGCCGCCAAGAACCTCTTCGACCGGATCAACCGGGCCAATTTCACGATCTACCGGTACGACCTGTTCGGCGACAACAGGAACTTCGCCGACAACTTCACGTACCACCCGCTCGGCGGCTGCGTCCTCGGCGACGCGACCGACAACTACGGCCGCGCCAAGGGCTACCAGGGGCTGTACGTGGTCGACGGCTCCCTCGTCCCGGGCTCACTCGGGGTGAACCCGTTCGTCACCATCACCGCGCTCGCCGAGCGGAACATGGCGCGGATCCTCTCGCAGGACCCGCGCTAGACGGCGGCCGGGCGGCCGGCCTCAGCCCCGGTACAGGGCCTCGATCTCGTCCGCGAAGTCCTTCGCCACCACATTCCGCTTCAGCTTCAGCGAAGGCGTGATGTGACCCGACTCCTCCGTGAACTGGGAGGGCAGAATGCGGAATTTCCGCACCGATTCCGCCTTGGAAACCGCCGCGTTGCCGTCGTCCACGGCCTGCTGGACGGCGGCGATGAGGTCCGCGTCCTCGCGCAGCTCCGCCGCCGTGACCCCGGCCGGCTTGCCGTGCTCCGCGGCCCAGCGGCCCAGGAACTCCTCGTCGATGGTGACCAGTGCGGCCACGAACGGCCGCGCGTCGCCGACCACCATGCACTCCGCGACCAGCGCGTGCGCCCGGATCCGGTCCTCGATCACCGCGGGGGCCACGTTCTTGCCGCCCGCCGTGACGATGAGCTCCTTCTTGCGCCCGGTGATCGCGAGGTAGCCGTCCTCGTCGAGGGTGCCGACGTCGCCGGTGTGGAACCAGCCGTCGGTCAGCGCCTCGGCGGTCGCCGTCTCGTTCTTCCAGTACTCCTTGAAGATGTGCTCGCCGTGCAGCAGCACCTCGCCGTCGTCGGCGATGCGCACCACGGAGCCCGGCAGCGGCTGGCCGACCGTACCGATCTTCGTCCGGTCCCACGGGTTGAACGCGGTGGCCGCGCACGACTCCGTCAGGCCGTAGCCCTCCAGGACCGTGAAGCCGATGCCGCGGAAGAAGTGGCCGAGCCGCTCGCCCAGCGGGGCGCCGCCGGAGATCGCGTACTCGCCGCGCCCGCCGAGGACCGTGTGCAGCTTGCTGTAGACCAGCTTCGAGAAGACCTTGTGCTTCAGCTTCAGGCCGAAGGACGGGCCGCCCGGGGCGTCCAGCGCCCGGCTGTACGCGATGGCCGTCTCGGCCGCCGCGTCGAAGATCTTGCCCTTGCCGTCGGCCTGGGCCTTGGCGCGCGCCGAGTTGTAGACCTTCTCGAAGACGCGCGGTACGCCGAGGATCAGCGTGGGCCGGAAGGACTGCAGCTCGTCGGTGAGGTTCTTGATGTCCGGTACGCAGCCCAGGCGGATCGGCGCCAGTACGGCCGCCACCTCCACCAGGCGCCCGAAGACGTGCGCGGCGGGCAGGAAGAGCAGCACGGAGCACTCGCCGGTGCGGAACAGCGGGCTCAGGCGCTCCACCACGTTGCCGCACTCGGCGAAGAAGTTGCGGTGGGTCAGCACGCAGCCCTTGGGACGGCCGGTGGTGCCCGAGGTGTAGACGATGGTGGCCGGGTCGTCGGCGTTCGCGAGCGAACTGCGCTCGTCGACCTCGGCGTCGGTGACCTCGGCGCCTGCGGCGTTCAGCGCCGCGAGCGCGCCCTGCTCGATCTCCCAGACCTCGCGCAGTTCCGGCAGCCGGTCGCGCAGCGAGGCCACGGCCGCGCTGTGCGCCGGGCTCTCGACGATCACGGCGACGGCGCCGGAGTCGCCGAGGATCCACTGGATCTGCTCGGGCGAGCTGGTCTCGTACACGGGGACGGTGACGCCGCCCGCGCTCCAGATCGCGAAGTCGAGGAGCACCCACTCGTAGCGGGTGCGCGAGATCAGGGCGACGCGGTCGCCCGGCCGGATGCCGGCCGCGATCAGGCCCTTGGCGGCGGCGCGCACCTCGGCGAGGAATTCGGTCGCCGTCACGTCCTGCCAGCCGCCGTCGACCTTGCGGCCCATGACGGCGGTGTCGGGATGCTGCGCGGCATTGCGGCGGATGAGATCCGTCAGGTTCCCGTCCGACGGGACCTCGTACAGGGCCGGAAGGCTGAACTCGCGCAAGACTGCTGCTCCTCTGGGCGCCATCGCCACCATGTGGACCGACCGGACGTTACCCACCGGTAGTGGGTTCCGGATAGAGGGAACCGGCCAGATGTTCCGTGCGTCACATGACGCGGCCGTGCCATGCCGACAGTAGTCGACCCCGTTGACGACTCGGAAGTAACCGCAGGTAGGCAGCCTGTGAAGGTTCCTCTACCCGCCGCACCCAAGCCCCCCTAGGGTGGGGCGCATGGGTGGCAGGAAGAGCAGTACGAGAGTCCACGTCGTCAGCGACGTCCACGGCAACGCCGAAGCGCTCGCCCGGGCCGGAGACGGCGCCGACGCGCTGATCTGCCTCGGTGACCTCGTGCTCTTCCTCGACTACGCCGACCACTCGCGCGGCATCTTCCCCGACCTGTTCGGCATCGAGAACGCCGACCGGATCGTCGAGCTGCGCACCGAGCGCCGTTTCGAGGAGGCGCGCGACCTCGGACGCCGGCTGTGGGCCGGGCTGGACCGGGAACAGCTGATCGAGGGCGCGGTGCGCCGCCAGTACGCCGAGATGTTCGCCGCGTTCCCGCAGCCCACGTACGCCACCTACGGCAATGTCGACATCCCGGGTCTGTGGGCCGAGTACGCCGGACCCGGCACCACCGTCCTCGACGGACAGCGGGTGGAGATCGGCGGCCGCGTCTTCGGCTTCGTCGGCGGCGGACTGCCCTCCCCGATGCGCACCCCGTACGAGGTGGACGAGGAGGAGTACGCCGCCAAGGTCGAGGCGCTCGGCGAAGTCGACGTGCTGTGCTCGCACATCCCGCCGGAGGTGCCGGAGCTCTGCTACGACACGGTCGCGCGCCGGTTCGAGCGGGGCAGCGAGGCCCTGCTCGCGGCGATCCGGCGGACCAGGCCGCGGTACGCCCTGTTCGGGCACGTGCACCAGCCGCTGGCGCGGCGGATGCGGATCGGCGCCACGGAGTGCGTGAACGTCGGGCACTTCGCCGCCACCGGAAGGCCCTGGGCCATGGAGTGGTGACCTCCGCACGCACGGTAGCCTGCACGCGGCGGCCGCAGGCCGCACACTTCCTCGAAAACTCCCTGGAGGGGCGACCGCCATGGCCGAACACACCAGCTCGAGCATCACGATCGATGCGGCGCCGGCCGACGTGATGGCCGTGATCGCCGACTTCGCGCGCTACCCCGAGTGGACCGGCGAGGTGAAGGAGGCCGAGGTACTGGCCACCGACGCCGAGGGCCGCGCCGAGAAGGTCCGGCTGCTGCTCGACGCGGGCGCGATCAAGGACGACCACACCCTCGCCTACACCTGGAAGGGCGCGGACGAGGTCAGCTGGACCCTCGACAAGTCGCAGATGCTGCGCCAGCTCGACGGCTCCTACCGGCTCGCCCCGCTGGAAGGCGGCACGCGCACCGAGGTCACCTACCAGCTGACCGTCGACGTCAAGATCCCGATGCTCGGCATGATCAAGCGCAAGGCCGAGAAGGTCATCATCGACCGCGCCCTCGCGGGCCTGAAGAAGCGCGTCGAGTCGGCCTGATCCATGCGCATCCTGCTGATCACCGGTCCCGGCGGGGCCGGCCGGACCACCGTGGCCGCGGCCACCGCCGTCGCCGCCGCGCGGACCGGGCAGCGGGTGCTGCTGCTCTCGCAAGACCCCGGGGATCCCCTGGCCGCACTGGTCGGGGAACCGGCGGGCGAGCCCGTCGAAGCCGCGCCCGGGCTGGCCGCCGTACCGGCCGCCGGGGTGCTCGTGGCCCGCGTGGACTCCGGCGAGGAGTTCCGCGAGGAGCTCGTCGCCCTCCAGGAGCGCGGATCGGCCCTCCTCGGCATGGTCGGGGCCCGTCCGCTCGGGGCCGAGGAGCTCACCGAGCTGCCCGGCGCCGGGCAGTTCGCCCTGCTGCGCGCGCTGCGCCGGGCCGCCGCCGCCCCCGGCACCGACCTCGTCGTCGTCGACCTGCCCCCGCTCCACCAGGCCGTGGCCACCCTCGCCCTCCCCGCCCAGCTGCGCCGCTACCTGGCCCGGCTGCTCCCGGCCGAGCGGCAGGCGGCCCGCGCCCTGCGGCCCGTACTGGCCCAGCTGGCCGGCGTACCCATGCCCGCGCAGTGGCTGTACGAGGCCGCCGCGCGCTGGGACGAGGAGCTGGCCGCCGTCCAGGCCGTCGTGGAGGACGCCGCCACCTCGCTGCGGATCGTCGCCGAGCCGGGACCGGGCGCCGACGCCGCGCTGCGGACCGGGCTGCTCGGCCTCGCGCTCGAACAGCTCCCGGTCGGCTCGATCGTCGCCAACCGGATGCTGCCGCAGGGCTCGCCCGACCCCTGGCTGGCCGGGCTCGCCGCCCAGCAGGAGAAGTACGCCGCCCAGTGGGCGGGGGCCGGGTCGGCGGGGGCCGGGTCGGCCGGGGACGTGCCCGTGCTGCCGCTCGGCCACCTCGGGCGGGACCCCGCGGGGCCGGAGGACCTGATCTGCCTGGCCGGGGCGGAGGGGCTCGTTCCGGGGGCCTCCGAGGACCGGGCGCGCTCCCGCCGCGCGTGGGTGGTCGAGGACAGGCTCGCCGACGACGGGGTACTCGTCTGGGTGGTGCCGCTGCCCGGCGCCCACAAGCGGGACCTCGACCTGATCCGGCGCGGCGACGAGCTGCTGCTCGCGGCGGGCCCGTACCGCAGGATCGTTCCGCTGCCCTCGGCGCTGCGCCGCTGCACGGTGTCCGGCGCCGCCCTCGCCGACGGGGTGCTCCGGATCCGCTTCACGCCGGACCCGGACCTGTGGCCGCGCAGGCCCTGAACGGCGCGCAGGCCCTGAACCGGGTACCCCCGTTCGGGTACCGTCGAAGGTAGTACGTACCGCACGCCCAGCAGCTGCCGCAGGAGAGTCCGCCATGAGCGAGGCCACCGACCGTCCCACCGACGACGACGCCTGGGCCAAGGCCTGCGCCGAGGACCTCGCCGCGGAGCAGGAGCGCCGCAGGGCCCGCCAGGGCGGCGCGGGCGCCGGGAGCAGCACCGGGACCGCCTCCGAGGAGCTGTTCAAGCTGTTCGAGGCCGTCGCCGACAAGGTGTCCGGGCTGAACAACCCGCTGCTCGGCGCCGCCGCCCAGGGCGCCGTACGCCAGTTCGTCAACCAGGCGAAGGCCGCCGCCAAGCCCGTCGTCGAGCGCAACCCCGAGGTCTTCGACCACCTCGCGGCCGCCGGCTCCGAGCTGCTCGCCGCGTACCGCTCGGCCGTCGAGGGCCACGAGCGCCGCTGGACCCGCGACGAGCCCGCCCCCGGCACTCCCTCCGACCGCCCCTCCGGCGACCATTCGGACCCGCGCGACGAGGGCGGGAGCGGTCCGACGCAGCGGATCGATCTCGACTGAGACCCCGCTGCCCTCGGGTACCGTTGGCCGTGGCGGGGTTTGACCGGAAACCGAGGGACTAATGGGACTCACCATCGGCGTCGACATCGGCGGCACGAAGATCGCGGCCGGCGTGGTCGACGAAGAGGGCACCATCCTTGAGACGTACAAGGTGCCCACCCCGCCGACCGCGGACGGAGTGACGGACGCGATCTGCGCCGCAGTGTCCGAAGTCAGCAGCAACCACACCATCGAGGCCGTCGGCATCGGCGCCGCCGGATACGTGGACGACAAGCGCGCGACCGTGCTCTTCGCGCCGAACATCAACTGGCGCCACGAACCGCTCAAGGACAAGGTCGAGCAGCGCATCGGCCTTCCGGTCGTCGTCGAGAACGACGCGAACTGCGCCGCCTGGGGCGAGTACCGCTTCGGCGCCGGCCAGGGCCACGACGACGTCATCTGCATCACGCTCGGCACGGGCCTGGGCGGCGGCATCATCATCGGCAACAAGCTGCGCCGCGGACGCTTCGGCGTGGCCGCCGAGTTCGGGCACATCCGGGTGGTCCCGGACGGCCTGCTGTGCGGGTGCGGGAGCCAGGGCTGCTGGGAGCAGTACGCCTCCGGCCGCGCGCTCGTCCGGTACGCGAAGCAGCGCGCCAACGCCACCCCCGAGAACGCGGTGGCCCTGCTCGCGCTCGGCGACGGCACCCCCGACGGCATCGAGGGCAAGCACATCAGCGAGGCGGCGCGGGCCGGTGACCTGGTCGCCATCGACGCCTTCCGCGAGCTGGCCCGCTGGGCGGGCGCGGGCCTGGCCGACCTGGCCTCGCTCTTCGACCCGTCGGCGTTCATCGTCGGCGGCGGGGTCTCCGACGAGGGCGACCTCGTCCTCGACCCGATCCGCAAGTCCTTCAAGCGCTGGCTGGTCGGCGGCGCCTGGCGCCCGCACGCGCAGGTACTGGCCGCGCAGCTCGGCGGCAAGGCCGGGCTCGTGGGCGCGGCGGACCTGGCCCGCCAGGGCTGACACCGGCTGTTGTCCGAACTGCCCGCCGCGCCCTCTGTGGCGCGGCGGGCAGTCTGGCTATGTTGCCGTCCATGCTGCCGAACTCTGTGACGGAACCCGACGGTTCCGCGGTGATCCGAGCCCTCAGCTACAACATCCGCTCCATGCGGGACGACGAGGAGGCGCTGGCCCGGGTGATCCGCGCCTGCGCCCCCGACCTGGTCTTCATCCAGGAGGCCCCGCGGTTCTTCCGCTGGCGCAAGCACGCCGCGCGGCTGGCCGCGAAGACGGACCTGGTGGTGCTGAGCGGGGGCGCCACGGCCGCGGGCCCGCTGCTCATGTGCTCGCTACGGGCTTTCGTGGAGCGGACGGAGGACGTCCTGCTGCCCCGTACGCCCGGTCTGCACCGGCGGGGCTTCGCCACGGCGGTGGTCCGGTTCGGGGCCGCGCGGGTCGGGGTCGTCAGCGCGCACCTGTCCCTGGACCGGGCGGAGCGGACCGTGCAGGCGGGACTGCTCGCACAGCGGGCCGCGTCGCTGGAGGCGCCGCATGCGATCGTGGCGGCGGATGTGAACGAGACCCCTGGCGGGCCGGCCTACGGGCGCCTCACCGAGAGCCTGCGGGACTGCTGGGCGGTGTCCCCGTGGGGCGGTGAGCGCACCTTCCCGGCGGCGGCGCCGGACCGGCGGATCGACGCCGTCTTCGCCTCGCCGGGGGTGGAGGTGCTGGCCTGCGGAGTCCCCGAGGGCCTGCCCGGGGTCACCCCCCGGGACCTGCACGCCGCCACGGACCACCTCCCGGTCCTGGCCACCCTCCGCCTACCGGCTCCCCGCTAGCCTCCGGCGGATCACGGCGGATCACGGCGGATCACGGCGGGGCCCACCGGGGCCCCGCCCCCAGCCCGTCGGACGCAGTCCGACGCAGCGGCGCGTCGGGAAGGCAGCGGCGCGTCAAGAAGGGTCAGACCACGGCTCCGCGGCCCGGATCGTCATCGTCGTCATCGCCCTGCGACATCCGCGCGACGAGCGTCGCGAACCCGCCCAGGAACCCGCCGATCCCCAGCGTCGTGAGCCACCAGGTCATGTCCCACTGGAGCAGCACTGCCACCAGCAGCAGCACCGGCCCGCCCACCACCGCCAGCCACGCGAACTTCGCCGTCGTGTCCGCGGGCGGCAGCTCCGGCTCCGGGGGGACGAAGTGCCCCTCGTCCTTCTCGTCCGGCTCCGCCGGCGTGTGGTCGCGGGGTCCGCTCCCGGGCCCCGTACCGCCGACACCCACCCCCGGCGCGAACACCACCGAGCTCCCCAGCACCGTCGGCGCCGGCGGAGGCTCCGCCGGCGACTCCTTGGACGGCTCCGCGGACGACGCAGCCGGAGGCTCCGGCTCCACGTCCTCCTCCGGCAGCATCAGGTTCTCGATCGGCCGGAACGGCCTCGCCCCCGGCGGGTCCGGCGGCTCCTGGCCGTACCCGGCGACGATCGCCGCCCAGGCCGCCTCCTCGTCCAGCGGGGGGACACCCCCCGGGGACTCCTCGTGCTCAGCCACCGCTGGCCGCCCCCTCCCTGCCGACGCTCTCCGCGAGCCGCCCGACGAACGCATAACTGTCCGCGAAGATCTGCTCCGCGTCGTGGTCCAACGTCGCGACGTGGTAGCTCTGTTCCAGCAGGGTCTCGGTGACGTCCGTCGACGAGATCCGCGAGAGGATCCGCGCGGAGTCGGCCGGGTTCACGACGTGGTCCTGCACGCTGTGCAGCAGCAGTACCGGCTGCGTGACCTGCGGCAGCTCGGTGTCGACCAGCCTCAGGAACTGCCGCAGCGAGTTCGCGGCCCGGGTCGGGACCCGGGTGTAGCCGACCTCGTCGACCCCCGGCTTGGCGATGTCGCTCGCGATGCCCGGAGTGGACCGCAGGAAGTGCTGCGCGACCGGAAGCGCGAAGGCCATCGGGTCGTTGATCTTGTTGACCGGGTTGACCAGGACGATGCCGCGCACGGCGTCCCCGTGCCGGGCCGCCAGCCGCAGGGTCAGCGCCCCGCCCATCGACAGCCCGAAGACGAACACCTGCGTGCACCGCTCCAGCAGCTCCCGCAGCGCCCGGTCCACCTCGGCGTACCAGTCCTGCCAGCCGGTGAGCTGCATGTCCTGCCACCGCGTCCCGTGCCCGGGCAGCAGCGGCACGGAGACCGTCAGACCCCGCCCCGCCAGGTACTCCGCCCACGGGCGCATGGACTGAGTGGTACTGGTGAAGCCGTGGCAGAGGAGGACACCGACCTCTCCGCCCTCGTGGCGGAACGGCTCGGCTCCAGGGAGGACGGGCACCAGGGTCTCCTTCGACGGGTGGGGGGTGCGTAGCGCTGTGTGACTTCACCGTACGCGACGGGGGTGACACCGACCAGGGTCGTCGCCCCCTCCGCCCCGAGCCAGGGGATATGGTCTGTTCGACAGACACAGGAAGGCTTTCGAGTTGATCTACGGCGCAATGAAGTTCTCCATCGGGGGGTCCCTGAAGCTCGCCTTCAGGCCGTGGGTGGAGGGCCTCGAGAACATTCCCGCCGAGGGGCCGGCGATCCTCGCGAGCAACCACCTGTCCTTCTCGGACTCCTTCTTCCTGCCGGCCGTGCTGGACCGGAAGGTCACCTTCATCGCGAAGGCGGAGTACTTCACCTCCCCGGGCGTCAAGGGCAAGCTGACGGCCGCCTTCTTCAAGGGCGTCGGCCAGCTCCCCGTGGACCGCTCCGGTGCGCGCGGCGCGGGCGAGGCCGCGATCAAGAGCGGCATCGAGGTCATCGAGCGCGGGGAGCTCTTCGGTATCTACCCCGAGGGGACCCGTTCACCCGACGGCCGCCTCTACCGCGGCAAGCCCGGCGGACTGGCCCGCGTGGCCCTGGCCACCGGGGCACCCGTGATCCCCGTGGCGATGATCGACACGGAGAAGATCCAGCCGCCCGGCAAGGTCGTCCCCAAGCTGATGCGCCCCGGCATCCGGATCGGCAAGCCGCTGGACTTCAGCCGCTACCACGGCATGGACGGCGACCGCTTCATCCTGCGCTCGGTGACCGACGAGGTCATGTACGAGATCATGAAGCTCTCCGGCCAGGAGTACGTCGACATCTACGCGACGGCCGCCAAGCGGCAGATCGCCGACGCGGAGAAGGCCGAGAAGGCCGCCAGGGCCGCCGCCGAGAAGCACGCCGACAAGAACGACAAGGCCGCGGAGTAGAGCACGATCGGGGCGGCATCGCCCGCACGGGGTGGGGGAGATGGCGAAACGCGAGCGTGTCGTGCGCATGTCGGTCGAGCAGCCGCTGTGGCGGGCGCTGACCGCCTACCGGCTGATCACCGTGGTCTACGCGGGCCTGCTGTTCGCCTCGGCGTACCGGCATTTCGACCGGCCCTGGGTCGCGGCCGGCTACCTCGCCGTACTCGCCGCCTGGACCCTGGCGACCCACCGCCGGGTGGCGAACGCGGCCAGCTGCACCAAGCGCTTCCTCGGCGCCGACCTCACCGTCGCGCTCGTCGGCATCCTGCTCACCCCGCTCGCGGACACCCACGCGCGGATCGCCGGCGGCGGCCCCACCCTCCCCTCCATCTGGACGGCGGGCTCCGTCCTCGCCTTCGCCATCAAGGGCGGCTGGCGCTGGGCGGGCTTCGCCTCGACCTTCGTCGCCGTGGCCAACATCGTCGTCCACGGCGGCGAGCCCACCCGCGACACCCTGCACAACGTGCTGCTGGTCTGGGTCGCCTCCATAGCCATCGGGTACGTCGTCGAGGTCGCCCGGGCCAGTGAGGCCACCCTGGCACGGGCCCTGGAGATCGAGGCCGCCACCCGCGAGCGCGAGCGGCTCGCCCGCGACATCCACGACGGGGTCCTCCAGGTCCTCGCCATGGTCCAGCGGCGCGGCACCGAGCTGGGCGGCGAGGCCGCCGAGCTCGGCCGGATGGCCGGGGAGCAGGAGGTGGCGCTGCGCACCCTGGTCTCCAGCGGGCTGATGCCCACCTCCCAGATCTCCCGGGACGAGTCGCTCGGCGCGCTGGTGGACACGTACGAGGTGGAGGAGCCCGGCGCCGACGAGGGCGAGCTGGACCTGCGGTGCCTGCTCGCGCCGCACGCCGGATCCCGGGTCAGCTTCGCCGAGCCGGGTACGCCGGTGCCGCTGCCGGTGCCCGCGGCGAAGGAGCTGGCCGCGGCCGTCGGGGCCGCCCTCGACAACGTGCGCAAGCACGCCGGGGACGGGGCCCGGGCGTGGATCCTGGTCGAGGACTGGGGCGACGAGGTGATCGTGACCGTCCGCGACGACGGCCCGGGCATCCCGGCGGGCCGGCTCGACCAGGCCGAGGGCGAGGGCCGGATGGGCGTGGCTCTGTCCATCCGCGGCCGGCTGCGGGACCTCGGCGGCAGCGCCGAGCTGGTGTCCGTCCCCGGACAGGGCACCGAAGTGGAACTGAAAGTACCGAGGGGGAGAACCCAGTGAGCCAGACCGCCGAGCCGCAGCCGCAGCCGCACGAGATCAAGGTGATGGTCGTCGACGACCACCCGATGTGGCGGGACGCGGTCGCCCGCGACCTCGCCGCCGCGGGCTTCGACGTGGTCGCCACGGCCGGCGACGGCCCCGAGGCCGTCCGCCGGGCGGTCCCGGCCGCCCCGCACGTCCTGGTCCTCGACCTCAACCTGCCGGGCATGCCCGGCGTGCAGGTCTGCAAGGAGCTCGTCGGCGCCAACCCCGCGCTGCGCGTCCTGGTGCTGTCCGCGAGCGGGGAGCACGCCGACGTCCTGGAAGCGGTGAAGTCCGGGGCCACCGGGTACCTGCTGAAGTCCGCGGGCGCCCAGGAGCTGATCGACGCCGTGCGCCGCACCGCGGCCGGCGACCCGGTGTTCACCCCGGGCCTGGCCGGGCTGGTGCTCGGCGAGTACCGGCGACTGGCGACCGACCCGGCGCCCGCCGCCCCCGACGAGCCGAAGGTCCCCCAGCTGACCGACCGGGAGACCGAGGTGCTGCGGCTGGTGGCCAAGGGGCTCTCGTACAAGCAGATCGCGGAGCGCCTCGTCATCTCGCACCGCACGGTGCAGAACCACGTGCAGAACACCCTCGGCAAGCTCCAGCTGCACAACCGGGTCGAGCTCGTCCGGTACGCGATAGAGCGCGGCCTCGACGACGCGTAGCGGGGGACGTCCGCCGTCTCGTACGTCGCGCTCGTGCGTCGTACGGACGTCCTCGTACGAGTGAACGGGGAGAGGCAACGCTCCGTGATTCCACCGGAATTGACCCTTCCCGGGCCCTTGCTGTGACCTGAGTCACCACTAGCGTGACCGTCATGCGGGCTCGGTGGGCCCTGTGGCGAAGGGAGATTCCATGAAGGTCGGAGTGCTGACGGGCGGCGGCGACTGCCCCGGTCTCAACGCGGTCATCCGGGCCGTCGTCCGCAAGGGCGTACAGGAGTACGGGTGCGACTTCGTCGGGTTCAAGGACGGCTGGCGCGGTGCGATCGAGGGCGACACGGTCCCGCTCGGCATCCCCGCCGTCCGCGGCATCCTGCCGCGCGGTGGCACCATCCTCGGCTCCTCGCGGACCAACCCGTTCAAGCAGGAGAACGGGGTCCGGCAGATCAAGGAGAACCTCGCCAAGTACGAGGTCGAGGCCCTCGTCGCGATCGGCGGCGAGGACACCCTGGGCGTGGCCGCCAAGCTGTACGGGGAGTTCGGCATCCCGTGCGTCGGCGTCCCGAAGACCATCGACAACGACCTGTCGGCCACCGACTACACCTTCGGCTTCGACACGGCGGTGGGCATCGCCACGGAGGCCATCGACCGGCTGCACACCACGGCCGAGTCGCACATGCGGGTGCTCGTCGTGGAGGTGATGGGCCGCCACGCCGGCTGGATCGCCCTGCACTCGGGGCTGGCGGGCGGCGCCAACGTCATCCTCATCCCGGAGCAGCGCTTCGACCTGGACCAGGTGTGCGCGTGGGTGACCTCCCGGTTCAAGGCGAGCTACGCGCCGATCGTGGTGGTCGCGGAGGGGGCCATGCCCAAGGACGGGGAGATGGTGCTGAAGGACGCCACCACCGACTCGTTCGGGCACGTCCGGCTGTCGGGAGTGGGGGAGTGGCTGGCCAAGGAGATCGAGGCGCGGACCGGCAAGGAGGCCCGGACCACGGTGCTCGGGCACATCCAGCGCGGCGGCACGCCGAGCGCGTTCGACCGGTGGCTGGCGACGCGGTTCGGACTGCACGCGATCGACGCCGTGCACGACGGCGACTTCGGGAAGATGGTCGCGCTGAAGGGGACGGACATCGTGCGGGTGCCGATCGCGGACGCGACGGCGAAGCTGAAGACGGTGGACCCGGCGCTGTACAAGGAGGTCGGGGTGTTCTTCGGCTGACCCGGAGCGGGTGAGCCGGGGCGGGTGCGCGGGCCGTGGGTCGTATCGGACGCAAAGTGACGAAACGGCCCATGGTCCGTTCACGTCGGCGGACCTGGTGACGCGAGTTCGCCCCGCGTTCAGACTGCGGCCATGCGCGCGGCGCGGTCACAGGGCCTAGATTCGCCCCTGTGGACATACCTTCCGCGGCCCGCTGGCTCTTGCTGGCCGCCGCCGCTGCACAGTTCGTGTACGCCGTACGGGCCCTGCGGCCCGCGCTCCGATCCCGGCCGGGGGAGCGGGTGGACCCTTGGCTGGCCTTCGCGGACCCGGCGGTGGGCGTCCCGGTGACGCTGGCGCTGGCCTTCGGGAACCTCCCGGCGCTCCTCGCCGGCCTGGCGGTCCTGGGCCCGATCCTGACCTGGCAGCTGGTCCGGAGCCTCGCGGCCCGCCGCGGCAAGCCCGGTAGGACGACCCCGGCGTAACGACCCCGCTGCGCGGAGCCGCCACGCCGGACGGCCGGGCCGGGCGGCTCCGCGCGGCCGGGCCGGGCCTAGACCGCGGCCGGTGCCATGCCGAGCAGGAGGTCGCGGAGCAGGGCCGGGCCGTTCAGCGTCAGGATGGACTCCGGGTGGAACTGGACTCCCGCGAAGGCGGGGGCCCGCAGCGCGTGGACCTCACCCGTTGCCGGGTCGCGGGAGATCTCCACGCCCCGGCCGGACAAGCGGGCGGCCGCCCCGTCGGGGCAGTGCGCCGTGTACGTGTTGTAGAAGCCCACCACCTCCTCACTGCCGAAGAAGTCGATCCGGGTCTGCGCCCCCTGCGCCGGCTCCGCCTTGCGGATCAGCGGCAGGCCCAGTTCGGCCGCCAGCAGCTCGTGGCCCAGGCAGACGCCGAGCAGGCCGTGCCGGTGTCCCGCGAGCAGTTCGCCGGCCAGTGCGCGCAGCATCCGCATCTTCGGGTCGGCGGCGTCCGCCGGGTTCCCCGGCCCCGGGCCCAGGACGATCGGGCCGGTCCACGACCGGGCCGCCTTCCGCAGCCCGGGATCGTCGTAGCGGCGTACGGTCACCTCCAGCCCCGTCACCCGCAGCACGTGCGCCAGCATCGCCGTGAAGGTGTCCTCGCCGTCCACCACCAGGGCGTGGCCGGTCACGGCCGCCGGCCGCTCCTGCATCCGCAGCCAGAACGGGGCCAGGTCCGCCCGCCGGGCCGCCAGCGCCGCCTGGACCCGGGGGTCCTCCCCGAGCCGCGCCCCCTCGAAGGCCGCCCGCGGCGCCGCCGGACGGACCCCGAGCGCCGCCAGCACCCCCGCCGCCTTCGCGTGCGTCTCCGCGACCTCGCCCGCCGGGTCCGAGTGCCGCACCAGCGTCGCCCCCACCGGCACCCGCAGCGCGCCGTCCGCGGCGATGTCCGCGGTCCGGATCAGGATCGGCGAGTCCAGCGTCTGGGACCCCGAGGCGTCCACGCCCAGCAGGGCCAGCGCCCCCGCGTAGTAGCCGCGCCCGCCCGCCTCGTACCGCTCGATCACCCGGCAGGCGTTCTCCACCGGCGACCCCGTCACCGTCGCCGCGAACATCGTCTCGCGCAGTACCTCGCGCACGTCCAGCGAGGACCGGCCGCGCAGCTCGTACTCGGTGTGCGCGAGGTGCGCCATCTCCTTCAGCCGGGGCCCGACGACGGCCCCGCCCCGGTCGCCGACCGCGCACATCATCTTGAGCTCCTCGTCCACGACCATGGACAGCTCCTCGGTCTCCTTGCGGTCGCCGAGGAAGGCGAGGAGGGACTCGGCGGTCGGGCCCCCGGCCGGATGGCGGTACGTCCCGCTGATCGGGTTCATCACCACGGTGCCGCCGGACATCCGTACGTGTACCTCCGGGCTGGCCCCGACCAGCGTGCGGTCCCCGGTATGGACGACGTACGTCCAGTACGCGCCCCGCTCGCCCACCAGCAGCCGCCGGAACAGCGCGAGCGCGTCGGCCCGCCCGAAGCCCTCGATCCGGCCCTCGTACGTGCGCCGGATGACGAAGTTCGCCCCCTCGCCGCGGCCGATCTCGTCCCGGATCACGCGCCCGACGGTGGCCGCGTACTCCTCGTCGGGCACGTCGAAGCCGCCGCCCTCGACCCGCACCGGGTGGTCCGGCAGCGCGGCTAGCGCCTGCGCGAGCGGGATCTCGTACGCCTCCTCGGCGGTCAGCACGGCCAGCGGCGTGCCGTCGTCGCGTACGTCGAACCCGCGCTCGCGGATCTGCCGGAAGGGGACGAGAGCGAGGGTGGGCAGCTCCCGTACGGGCAGGTCGGCGAGGCGCCCGGCCTCGTGCACCGGGCCGATCAGCACCTCGACGGTGTCGTGGTCGCGGCCGGGGGTCCGGCGGCGCAGCAGGGCGAACGGCGGGCAGGACCCGTCGTCGAGCAGGCGGCGGAGCGGGTCGGGCGTGGTGCTGCTGGTGCTACTGCTGGAGCTGCTGGGTTGCATGGGGTGGCGTCCTTCTCCGTGAAGCGGGGTGAAGGAGGAGCGGCCGGGCCCGGAAACGCCGAAGGCCGCCCCTCGGGCGGCCTTCGCGTCGTGCGTGTCAGTGGGTACGCGCGAGAAGTGGGCCGCCGGGAGCGGGCCACCACCAGTTCTGGTTCGAGTGCGCGTACATGCCGCCGACGATAGCCCACCCGCGAGCCCGCCTGCGAGCGCCACGCGTCCGCAGAGACACCCGTCTCACGGAGTGGGCACCGGGCTGGACGTGGCGTAAGACGCCGTAATGTGTACGAGGTGACCGTGAACGCTGAAACCCAAGCCCCCGCCGCCAAGGCGACCTGGCGAGACCTTCCCGCGGCGCAGCAGCCTTCGTACCCCGATGCCGAGGCACTGCGCGCTGTCGTCGCGGACCTCGAGTCGTATCCTCCGCTCGTTTTCGCGGGCGAGTGCGACCAGCTGCGCGCCCGTCTGGGAGCCGTCGCCAAGGGCGAGGCGTTCCTGCTGCAGGGCGGCGACTGTGCCGAGGCCTTCGACGCCGTGTCGGCCGACCACATCCGCGCCAAGCTGAAGACGCTGCTCCAGATGAGTGCCGTCCTGACGTACGCGGCCTCCGTGCCCGTCGTCAAGGTCGGCCGCATCGCCGGCCAGTACTCCAAGCCGCGCTCCAAGGACACCGAGACCCGCGACGGCGTCACCCTGCCGACCTACCGCGGCGACTCCGTCAACGGCTTCGCCTTCACCGAAGAGGCCCGGATCCCGGACCCCGAGCGGCTGAAGCGCATGTACCACGCGTCCGCGTCGACGCTGAACCTGGTGCGCGCCTTCACCACCGGTGGTTACGCGGACCTGCGCCAGGTGCACGCCTGGAACCAGGACTTCGTGAAGTCCTCCCCCTCCGGGCAGCGCTACGAGCAGCTCGCGCGGGAGATCGACAACGCGCTGAACTTCATGAAGGCGTGCGGCACCGACCCGGCCGAGTTCAAGGCCGTCGAGTTCTACGCCTCCCACGAGGCGCTGCTGCTCGACTACGAGGGCGCGCTGACCCGTACGGACTCCCGCACCGGGAAGCTGTACGACACCTCGGGCCACATGGTGTGGGTCGGTGAGCGCACCCGCCAGCTGGACCACGCGCACATCGAGTTCTGCTCGCAGATCGCCAACCCGCTCGGCATCAAGCTCGGCCCGACCACCACCGTGGACGAGGCGCTGACGTACATCGACCGCCTGGACCCCGAGCGCGAGCCGGGCCGGCTGACCTTCGTCGTCCGCATGGGCGCCGACAAGGTCCGCGAAAAGCTCCCCGAGCTGGTCGAGAAGGTCACGGCCTCGGGCGCGACCGTCGCCTGGGTCACCGACCCGATGCACGGCAACACCTTCGAGGCGGCCTCCGGCCACAAGACGCGCCGCTTCGACGACGTGCTCGACGAGGTCAAGGGCTTCTTCGAGGTGCACAAGGCCCTGGGCACCCACCCGGGCGGCATCCACGTCGAGCTCACCGGTGACGACGTCACCGAGTGCGTGGGCGGCGGCGACGAGATCTTCGTCGACGACCTGCACCAGCGCTACGAGACGGCCTGCGACCCGCGGCTCAACCGCAGCCAGTCCCTGGACCTGGCCTTCCTGGTCGCCGAGATGTACCGCGACCAGTAAGCCGATCAGTACGTAGGTACCTACGACTGTGGGGCACGGATCGATGTGATCCGTGCCCCACAGTCGTTTCCAGGGCTTTTGGGTAAGCCTCGCTTTGGGTACGGTTAGGTAAGCCTCACCGAATACGGGATGGCTGTAGAGACCATTCCTGTCAGGGAGGTGAACCGCGTGTACGTCTGCTCTTGCTTCGGGATCACCGACAAGCAGGTCAAGGACCACGCGGCCGCCGGGGCCTGCACCCCTCGCCAGATCGCCTCGGTCACCAAGGCCGGCACAGACTGCGGATCCTGCGTACGCACCATCCAGGGCATCCTGGGCCGCGGGGCCTGCCCGCGCCGGGAGCTGCTGGAGAAGGGCAACGCGGCCGCCGTGCTGGCCGCCGACCCGGAGCTCGCGGAAGCCGCGTAAGGCGCGTACGCCGGGGCTGGGCCGGGCCGGGTTCGGGCGGGGCTCAGCTCTCCGGCTGCTCGATCTGCTGCGCGATGTAGAGCGGCTCCCCGATGCTCTCGATGAGCTCCAGCTGGGTGTCGAGGTAGTCGATGTGGTGCTCCTCGTCCGCCAGGATGTCCTCGAAGAGCCGCGCCGAGGTCACGTCGCCCTTGCCGCGCATCACCTCGATCCCGCGCTTGAGGCGGTCGATGGCCTCGACCTCGACCTGCCGGTCCGCCTGGAACATCTCCGTCAGGGTCTGGCCGACCCGTACGTGGAAGAGCCGCTGGTAGTTCGGCAGCCCGTCCAGCATCAGGATGCGCTCGGTGATCTTGTCCGCGTGCTTCATCTCGTCGATGGACTCGGCACGGGTGTAGTGCGCGAGCTTCGTCCAACCCTTGTTGTCCTGGATCCGGTAGTGGAGCCAGTACTGGTTGATCGCCGTGAGCTCGCCGGTCAACTGCTCGTTCAGAAACTCGAGGACCTCGGGGTCGCCCTGCATCGCAGAGGCTCCTTCCAGGCAATGTCAGCTACGTGACGGGGCTGGGGGTATCGCCCCAGCCGTGACTGGGGGAGTGCGCGCATCCTTGCACCGCCGCAGGGGGTCGTCCAGTAAGTGCCTCCTTAGTGTGAGTTGACAGGACTTGCCCGTATAGGGGCATACCTGGTCGTGACCACCCTGCCGCGTCTGTCACCATGGAGGCATGGGTCAGCCGGAAAGCCGGGAATCTCCGGGAGCAGAGCAACTGGAGCTTCCTCCGGGGCAGCGGCTGCAGCGCGGCTGGCCGGTCACCCATTACGGCCCGGTCCCCAAGTTCAAGCCGGACCGCTGGGAGTTCCGCGTCTTCGGGGCCACCGCCGACGGTGAGAAGCACTGCTGGAACCACGAGGAGTTCGCGGCCCTGCCGTTCGAATCGGTCGTGGCGGACCTGCACTGCGTGACGAAGTTCAGCATGCCGGGCGCCGAGTGGGGCGGGGTCCTCGCCCGCGACATACTCGCCCTGGCGCCGCCGTCGCCGCAGGTCACGCACGTGATGGTGTGGGCCGAGTACGGCTTCAGCTCCAATCTGCGGCTGGCCGACTTCGCCACCGACCGGACCGTCTTCGCCACCCACGAGGGCGGCGAACTGCTCACCGCCGAACACGGTTTCCCGGTACGGCTCGTGGTGCCGCACCTGTACGCGTGGAAGGGCCCGAAGTGGGTCCGCGGCATCGAGTACATGACCGCCGACCGCCGCGGCTTCTGGGAGGAGCGCGGCTACCACAACATCGGCGACCCCTGGCGCGAGCAGCGCTACTCGTACCAGGAGGAGCCGGGGGACGGCCCCGAGCTCTAGGGGATGTCCGCCCGGGGGCTCCTCAGTGGTACTGGTGGACGACCGCGTGGCCCTTGCCGCGGCCGATCAGCCACTTGTTGACCGGGGTCGTCACCACGAAGGCGAGTGCGAGCGAGATCGCCAGCGCGATCCAGAACAGCGCCTCCGAGAGCTGCGCGTCCATCGCTCCCGGCCAGAGTGCGATCACCCCGTTGTCGATCAGCTCCATGACGGCGATCGAAAGAGTGTCCGCCGCCAACGCCACCCGGACGGCCGTACGCAGGTCCACGCCCGCGGTGAGGATCCCGCGCAGGGTGAGCGCGTAGCCGAAGAAGAACGCCAGGACGATCGCCAGGATCATCGTCGGAACGTTTCCCCAGCCCAGTGCCGTGCCGATGACCATGCCGAGCACCTCGCCGATGGCGCATCCGGTGAGGCAGTGGAGGGTGGCCTTGGCGGCCATGGCCCAGCTCGCCCCGCCGTGGCCGGTGTGGCCGGCGTGGTTGTCCCGGTGCTGGTGGTGCTGGTGGTCCGCGTGCTGCTCGTCGTGTGCGTGTTCCATCGGAACCCCCTGGGGACGCCGGATAACGGTCCTGCGTACAGCAGAACCGTATACCCCCCAGGGGTATTCCGCTCGGCGATCGGCGGTCAGTGAAGCTCGCGCAGTTCCTTCAGCAGGGCCACGTCCGCCGCGTGGCCCTCCTTCCCGCCCGGCGTTTCGGTGATCAGCGGGACGCCCTCCATCGCGGGGTGCGCGAACAGCTCGGCGAAGGCGTCCCGGCCGATGTGGCCCTGCCCGATGTTGGCGTGGCGGTCCTTGTGGGAGCCCACGCCCTCCTTCGAGTCGTTCGCGTGGATCAGCTTCAGCCGCCCCTCGCCCACCGTCTCCACCAGCAGGTCCAGCGTCTGCTTCGTCCCGCCCGGCTCCGCCAGATCGTGCCCGGCGGCGAAGACGTGGCAGGTGTCCAGGCAGATCCCGAGCTTCGGGTGGTGGTCGAGCGCCTCGAAGTACGGACCGAAGTCCCAGGTCCGCGAGCACAGCGAGAAGCCCTGCCCGGCCGTGGACTCCAGCAGCAGGAACGGGTCGTCGTCGTGCGTCAGCTCGTCCAGCAGCGGCAGCATGTGCTCCCTGACCTGCGCGTACGCCGCCTCGCGCGGGCGCCCTCCGGTCGCCGAGCCGGTGTGCACGACGACCCCGAGCGCGCCGATCTCCCGGCCGCGGCGCAGCGAGTGCCGCAGCGACTCCACCGACTTCTCGACGGTCGCCTCGGTGTGCGAGCCGAAGTTGATCAGATACGGGGCGTGGACGTACGCCGGGATCGACTCCTGCGCGCACTGGCTGCGGAACAGCTCGTCCTGCGCCGGGTTCCCCACCGGGGTGGCCCAGCCGCGCGGATTGGCGACGAAGACCTGGACGGCCTCGGCGCCCATCTCCCGCGCGTACGTCAGCCCCACCGAGGCGAGCCCGCCGGCGACGGGGACGTGCCCGCCCACGGGATTGCGCGTTGCCTGACCCATGCCTCTACAGCCCCTTGGTCCGCACGACGATCGTGCTGCCCTCGGGGGCGCTCTGGCCGCCCTGCACCGACTGGGCGTCCACCGTGTTGCTGAAGGAGATGAGCGGACGCTCCACCTTCACCTTGAAACCGGCCGCTTCCAGGGTCCTGCGGGCCACGTCCGCCTCCAGGCCGACCACGTTCGGCACCGGGATCTGCCGGGGGCCCTTGGACACGGTGAGCGTCACCGTGTCACCGGTCGCGGCCTGGGCGCCGGCGCCGATCGACTGGTTGGCGACCGTACCGGCCGGCAACGGCGAATTGACCTGGTCGGCGGCCGTCTCGACCTTGAGGCCGAGGTCCTGGAGGGCGGCCCGCGCCTGGTCCAGGGGGCGTCCGACCACGTTCGCCACCTGCACCGGCCGGCCCTTGCTGACGACGAGCGCGACCGCCGTGTCGGGCGACCGCTTCTGCCCGCCCGCCGGGTCGGTGGAGATCACCGAACCCTGGGCGACGTCCTGGCTGAACGCCTGCGTGACCATGCCGGGCGCCAGACCGCTCTTGGCCAGCTCGGCCTTCGCGTCCTCCAGCGGCCTGCCCTTCACGTCCGGTACGACGACGACCTCAGGGCCACGCGAGACCGTGAGCACCACCGCGCCGTTGCCGCGGATGCGCTTGCCGCTCTCGGGGTCGGAGTTCATCACCGTCCCGCGGTCGAAGCTGTCGCTGAACTTCCGGTCGACCCGCTTCACGCCGAGGCCGGCCGCGGACAGGTCGGACTTGGCCTGCGCCTCGGTCTTCCCGAGCAGGTTGGGGACCTTGGTGAACTGGCCCGAGTTGATGTACCAGACCCCGGTGCCGATGCCGAGCGCGAGCAGCACTCCGACGATGACGAGCAGCGTGCCGCGGCGCGGTCTGCGCGAGGCGGCCGCCCGGGTCTGGGCGTGGGAGGGGGAGTGGGAGGGGGAGTGGGAATGGGCCGGCGCGGCCTCCGGGCGGTCCGGCCGCTCCAGCCGGGACGTCTGCTGCACGGGCGGCTGCGCGGCCGCGAGGGGCCGCGGGATCACGCTGGTGCGGTCCTCGGTGGCACTGCGGTCCTCGGCGCGCGCCTGCGGCGGCACCGCGTCCAGCTCGGCGTCGCCGAGCAGCGCGCGGGCGTCGAGCACCAGCCCGAGCAGTCCGGCGGCGTCGGTGGGCCGCAGCTCCGGATCGCGGGCGGTGGCGTACGTCACGAGCTGGTCCAGGATGGCGGGCAGCCCCGGGACGGCGGCCGACGGGGGCGGCACGTCCTCGTGGAGGTGCTGGTAGAGCACCTGGGCGGGGGTGCCGCCGGTGTGCGGCTTGGAGCCGGTGAGCATCTCGTACAGGACGACACCGCAGGCGTAGACGTCCACGCGGGTGTCGGTGACGCCGTTCTCGATCTGCTCGGGGGCGAGGTAGGAGACGGTGCCGAGGACGGCTCCGGTCGTGCTGGTGACGGTGTCCACGCTGCGGACCAGGCCGAAGTCCGCGACCTTGACCCGGCCGTCGTCGCCGATCAGGACGTTCTCGGGCTTCATGTCGCGGTGTACGAACCCGGCGCGGTGCGCGGCGCCGAGGGCGGCGAGCACCGGCTCCAGGATGTCGAGGGCCGCCCGGGGCTGGAGCGCGCCGCGCTCGCGCAGCACGTCGCGCAGGGTGCAGCCGGAGACGTACTCCATGGCGAGGTACGTGTACGGCCCGTCGGTGCCCTGGTCGAAGACGGCGACGACGTTGGGGTGCGCGAGGCGGGCGACGGACTTGGCCTCCCGGATGAAGCGGTCGACGAAGCCGGCGTCGGCGGCGAGCGCCGGGTGCATCACCTTGAGGGCGAGTACGCGGTCGAGGCGGGTGTCGACGGCCCGGTAGACCGTCGCCATGCCGCCGGCCGCGATGCGGGCGTCGACGCGGTAGCGGCCGTCGAGTGTCTGCCCGACGAGGGGGTCATCCAGGGTCGTATCCACCCGGCGATTCTACGAGCCGGTGAGTTTGGGCCGTCCAGGGTGTCCACGCTTGCAGCGCAGCCGTGACATGGAGGGGACATACGGTGCTCCCGGCGCGGGCCCGCCATCTCCCCCTCGGCCCCCGGGGGCGGGTGTCGGGCCGGCCTGTCAAGGGCGCTCCTTCGTCGCGTCGCTCCGCGATGGCCTTCGGCCACCCTTGACAGACCGTCCCGCCCCGGAAAGACAAGGACTGCCGGGAAACCCCCAAAAGGACGGTCAGAGGGCAGGAGCGACAGGAGCGGGCACCTCAGGGAAGCGACGACCTGTCTGCGGGCCAGCTGACCCTGCTGGGCCGCTGCGCCTGCGATGCAGGCCGAGGGCGACGGCACCCACATGAAACGGCGACCAGATCGTCCTGCGGAGCATCGAAGCGCAACAGATCGCTACGCGCTCTCATCTCTCGGCGTCCGCAGGCCGTCCGGGGTCGATTGCCAGTGCCTCCTCCGATGCACGTGAGCCAACTCGGCGGTCACTGTCGGTCCAGACAGCCCTCCAGGGCTTCGACGTACTCGGCGGGCACGATGTTGCGGACTGCCGTGGTGAATTCGAGGCCGGCCGCGTCCCGGATGTAGGCGAGCCGCGTCCATCGCTCGGCCCCGCTGTCCGAGACGTTCTCGTTGATCACGGCCATCAGCTCGCCATCGGTTCCGGACGCGATGTCACGCACGCGACGGCCCAGGAGCCGATGGCGTACGTATTCGTACTGCTCAGCCATCGATCGACTCCTCGAAGGAGTCGATGAAGCGTTCCCAGCCGGCAAGCGACCGGTCCAGCAACACCGACCCCGAGGTGGTCATCGCCCACGACGCCGACAAGCTCGAATGCCTCATCCAAGCCGTCGAGTACCGCGAACAGGGCAACGTGAACGTACAGAACTGGATCGACTCCAGCCTCAGCGCCCTGAAAACCACCTCGGCGAAGTCCCTGGCGGAGGCGGCGCTGACCATGTCGTCCCTGACCTGGCGCCAGACCTTCCTCCCCCGCTGACGGCGCCAGGAGCGGTTGTGCCCGGCCCAAGGCGGCCCGCGGCCGCTTGGCAGGGCGAAGCGCGTAGCGATCTGACGCGCCCGGTGCTCCGCCGGTGACCTGGTCGCTGCTTCGTGCGGTCTGGCCGCCCCTTGGCCCGGAATGCGACCGGAATGGGCCGAACGTCAGGCCGGGCTTTCCGGGGCGGGACGGTCTGTCAAGGGTGGCCGAAGGCCATCGCGGAGCGACGCGACGAAGGAGCGCCCTTGACAGGCCGGCCCGACACGGAAGGACGGTGGGACTGACGGGAAGCCCCCGAACCCTCTCTGATCCGGTTCAGGAGGGTGCGGCTCACCGGCCCACCGGTCCGCAGACGAGGGGGCGGGTGGGCAGCCGCCGACCCGCCCCGGGGGGCCGAGGGGGAGATGGCGGGCCCGCGCCGGGAGCCCTGTACCCCCGTGCCGTCAGAACGCCGGGCGTTCCGGGTCCAGGGCGGCTCGGCCCTGGGTGGGGGAGGAGGGTTCCGCGAAGCGGCGTTGGGGGATGCGGCCCGCGCGGTGCGCCAGGCGGCCCGCCGAGACGGCGTCGCGCATGGCCGCCGCCATCAGGACCGGCGCCTGGGCCCGGGTCACCGCCGAGGCCAGCATCACCGCCGCGCAGCCCAGCTCCATCGCCAGCGCCACGTCCGAGGCCGTGCCCGCCCCCGCGTCCAGGATCACCGGAACCCCGGCCCGCTCCGCGATCAGCTCGAAGTTGTGCGGGTTGCGGATCCCCATCCCCGAGCCGATCGGCGACCCCAGCGGCATGATCGCCGCGCAGCCCACGTCCTCCAGCTTGCGCGCCAGCACCGGGTCGTCGTTCGTGTACGGCAGGACCGTGAAGCCCTCGTCCACCAGCGTCTCCGCCGCGTCCAGCAGCTCCACCCCGTCCGGCAGCAGGGTCCGCTCGTCCGCCACGACCTCCAGCTTGATCCAGTCCGTGCCCAGCGCCTCCCGCGCGAGGCGCGCCGTCAGCACCGCCTCGCCCGCCGTGAAGCACCCCGCGGTGTTGGGGAGCACGGAGATGCCCAGCTTCGTCAGCACCGACAGCACCGAGCCCTGGACCGTCGGGTCCAGCCGCCGCATCGCGACCGTCGTGAGCTCCGTACCGGACGCGATCAGCGCCCGTTCCAGGACGTCCAGGCTCGGCGCCCCGCCCGTCCCCATGATCAGGCGGGACGAGAAGGTCCGGCCGCCCAGCACGAAAGCGTCGTCAGCCATCGCGCTCAGCCCCCCTGTACCGCGGTGAGGACCTCGACCCGGTCGCCCTCGCCCACCGGCGTCAGCGGCCACTGCCCGCGCGGGACCACGGTCTCGTTCAGTGCGGCCGCGACGCCGGACGGCGCCGCGGTCAGGGTGGCGACCACCGCGTCGAGCGTGGTGCCGGCCGCGATCTCGCGCGGCTCGCCGTTGACGGAGATGGTCATGCGTACGACTCCTGACGTGCGGCGGAGAACCGGCGCGGGGTGAACGGTCGGGCGATTTCCGGCAGCGTGCCGGTGGTCAGCAGCTCCGCCATCACATCGCCGGTGAGCGGGGTCAGCAGCACCCCGTTGCGGTAGTGCCCGGTGGCCAGGTGCAGGCCGGGCAGGTCGGTCGGGCCCAGCAGCGGGGCGTTGTCCGGGGATCCGGGCCGCAGTCCGGCCCGGGTCTCGGTCAGTGGCAGTTCGGTGATGCCGGGCACCAACTCATGGGCGTCGCGCAGGAGTTCGTACACCCCGCCCGCGGTGACCGTGGTGTCCCAGCCGAGTTCCTCGCTGGTGGCCCCGATGACGAGCTCGCCGTTCTCGCGCGGCACCAGGTACACGTGGCTGCCGCGGACCACCGCCCGTACCGTCCGCGACAGGAACGGCGCGTACGCCTCCGGCACCGCGAGCCGCAGTACCTGCCCCTTCACCGGCCGTACGGGAGGCAGCACCTGCGCCGGTACGCCGGCCAGCCGGCCGCTGAGCGAGCCCGCGGCCAGGACCACCTGGTCGGCGCGCAGCTCCGTACCGTCGTCGAGCCGTACGCCGACGGCCCGGTCGGCGGCGGTCAGCAGCCGCTCCGCGGCCGCCCGGCGGATCTCCACGCCGGCACCCTCGCAGGCGGCCAGCAGCGCGGCCGCCAGCCGGCGCGGATCGACCTGGTGGTCGCCGTCCACGCGCAGCCCGCCCCGCACGCCGGGGGCCAGCATCGGCTCCAGGCGGCGGCACTCGCGGCCGGTGAGCCACTCGGACTCCAGGCCGCAGCGGCGCTGGAGGGCGTGCAGTTCGCGCAGGTGGAGCCGGTCGTCGGCGTCGAGGGCCACGGCGAGGGTGCCGCAGGCGCGGTAGCCGATGTCCATCCCGCCGCTGGCCTCGGCCAGCTCGGCGGCGAACTCGGGGTAGCGGGCGGCCGAGGCGAGATTGAGGCCGAGCAGGGTCTCCTCGCCGTAGTGCAGCTCCGTGACGGCGGCGAGCATGCCGGCCGCGACCTGCGCGGCGCCGCCGCCGGGCGCCGGATCGGCGAGTACGGTCCGCAGCCCGCGCCGGGCCGCCCGCCAGGCGGTGACCAGGCCGATGATCCCGCCCCCGATGACGAGGACGTCGGAGCCGGTGGACCCAGTGGACCCAGTGGATCCGGCGGATCCTGGGGAACGTGGGGAACGTGGGGATCCCGCTTCGGATCCCTTCCGAGATGAGTGCATGGGCGTCCAGCCCCTCCCTTCGCCGGCATGACCCGGATCAGGTTCGTACGGTCGGAGGCCGCTCAGCCTCCCTCTCAGCCCGGTCCGCCCGGACTCCCGCGATAGGTACGGGCGCCAGCCTAACCCCGCCGCCGGGGGCGGGTAAGGCTGCCTCCCCGGCCGCCGCGCCGGGCCGCTGTTCCTGACGAAGCGTCAGATCGCTAGGCTGGGCGGTGTGAGCGAGCAGACGGAACAGACTCAGAGCGGCGTCGTCATCGTCGGCGCCGGAATGGCCGGGGTGCAGACCGCGGTCGCGCTGCGCGAGCAGGGGTGGCGCGGCCCCGTGACCCTGCTGGGCGCCGAGCCCCACCAGCCCTACGACCGGCCCCCGCTGTCGAAGGCGGTGCTGCTCGGCAAGGCCGAGGACTCCGCGTTCGACGTGGACTTCGAGGGGCTCGGCGTCGTGCTCCGGCTCGGCGTGGAGGTCACCGGGCTGCGGGCCGCCGAGCGCGAGCTGGACACCGAGGCGGGTCCGGTCCCGTACGAGGTGCTGGTCCTGGCGACCGGCGCCGAACCGCTGACCCTGCCCGGGTCCGAGGGCGTCCAAGGCGTGCACCTGCTGCGCACCCTGGACGACGCGGCCCGGCTGCGGCCGGTGCTGGCCCGGACCCCGGCGACCGTGGTGGTCGGGGCGGGCTGGATCGGCGCCGAGTTCGCCACCGCGGCGCGCACGGCGGGCTGCGCGGTGACGGTGGTCGAGGCGGCGGACCGGGTGCTGGCCGGGGCGCTGCCCGCGGAGGTCGCCGCCCCCATGGCCCACTGGTACGAGGAGGCCGGGGCCGCCCTGCTGACCGGCGCCAAGGTGTCCTCGGTGGAGTCGGGGAAGGTCCTGCTCGCTGACGGGCGGGAGCTGCCCGCGGGCGCGGTGGTCGTGGGCATCGGAGCCCGCCCGGCGACCCGGTGGCTGGCGGGCTCGGGGGTCGAGCTCGGGCCGGACGGCGCGGTCACGGCGGACGAGTACCTGCGTACCTCCCTGCCCGGGGTGTACGCGGTCGGCGACTGCGCCTCGTTCCCGTCGGCCCGCTACGGGGCGCGGCTGCTGGTGCACCACTGGGACAACGCCCTGCAGGGGCCGCGGGTGGTCGCGGCGAACATCGTGGCGGGGGCCGCGGCGCAGGTCTACGACCCGGTGCCGTACTTCTGGTCGGAGCAGTTCGGGCGCTTCGTGCAGTACGCGGGGCACCACGCGGATGCCGACGAGCTGCTGTGGCGGGGGGACCCGGCCGAGGCGTCGTGGTCGGTGTGCTGGCTCCGGGGCGGGGCGCTGGCCGCGGTCCTGGCGGTGGGCCGGCCGCGGGACCTGGCGCAGGGGCGGAAGCTGATCGAGGCGGGGGCCCCGGTGGATCCGGCCAAGGTCGCCGATCCCGCGGTCCCGCTGAAATCGGCGCTGGTCTAACCCGGTACGGGCCGGGCCCGGGGCGGGTCCGGGGCGGGTCCGGAGCGGCTCAGGGGACCCGGACGGGTCGGCTCGGGTACCGGGTGTCAGTCCGAGGTGGCAGGCTTGTGCCCGTGACCGAGATTGACGCAAAGATCGATGCCCTTGTCCCCGCCTGGCTGTACGTCCCCGACATCGCCGAGATGCTCGACATCGAAGTGACCCGGGTCCGCCAGCTGGTCAAGGAAGGTCAGCTGATCGCCGTACGCCGGGGCGAGAACCGTTCGCTCCAGGTGCCCGCCCCCTTCATCGACGGCGACAAGATCGTCAAGGGCCTGGTCGGCCTGCTGACCGTGCTCCGCGACGACGGCTTCTCCGACGAGGAGATCCTGGAGTGGCTGTTCACCCCGGACCCGACCCTGCCCGGCACGCCCGTCCAGGCGCTGAGCGAGAATCGCGGCACGGAGGTGAAGCGCCGCGCTCAGGCGCTCGCCCTCTGACCCGAGCGACCGGAGCAACCCGGCGGCCCGGGTGATCCGAGCCGCCTGATCCATCCGCGGTGCGCGGGCCCTGGACGGCCCGTGCACCGCATCCACCCCGGGGGGTACCCATGTCCGCGATCGTGTCCGCGCGCGCCCAGCTGTCCGACGCCCGGCTCTACCTGTGCACGGACGCCCGCAAGCGGCAGGGGGACCTCCCCGAGTTCCTCGACGCGGTCCTGGCCGGCGGCGTGGACATCGTCCAGCTCCGGGACAAGGGCATGGAGGCCGGCGAGGAGCTCGAACACCTCCAGGTGTTCGCCGACGCCGCGCGCCGGCACGGCCGGCTCCTCGCGGTGAACGACCGCGCCGACGTCGCCCACGCCATCGGCTCCGACGTGCTGCACCTGGGCCAGGGCGACATCCCGGTGCCCGCCGCCCGTGCGATCCTCGGCGAGTCCGTCCTGATCGGCCGGTCCTGCCACGCCGAGTCCGAGGTCGACGCCGCCGTCGCCGAGCCGGGTGTGGACTACTTCTGCACCGGCCCCTGCTGGCCCACCCCCACCAAGCCCGGCCGGTACGCCCCCGGCCTCGGGCTCGTCCGGTACGCGGCCTCGCTGGCCCCCGCCCGCCCCTGGTTCGCCATCGGCGGCATCGACGCCGGCAACCTCGACGAGGTCCTCGACGCCGGAGCCACCCGCATCGTGGTCGTCCGCGCGCTGACGGAGGCATCCGACCCGGGCGCGGCCGCCGCCGACCTGGCCAAGCGGGTCCGCGAGCGCGTTTCCGACTAACCCTTCTCGCAGCGCCCGTGCAGGTGTCCAAAAACGTGTCCAAAAGGCGGACACGGCTTCGGCCTGCGCGAAGGCGCGTCTAACCTGCCCGTATGGCCCTTGGTACCGCTTCCACCCGCACGGACCGTGCACGCACGGTCCGCGACCTGCTGGCGTCCGGGAGCCCGTCGTACTCCTTCGAGTTCTGGGCCCCCAAGACGGAGAAGGGCGAGCGCAACCTCTGGAACGCGCTGCGCCGGATCGAAGCGGTGGGCCCGAGCTTCGTCTCCGTGACCTACGGGGCCGGCGGCTCCACCCGCGGCGGCACCGTCAAGGCCACCCAGGAGATCGCCGCCGACACCACGCTGACCCCCGTCGCGCACCTCACCGCGGTCGACCACTCCATCGCCGAGCTGCGCCACGTGATCGGCCAGTTCGCCGACGCGGGCATCCGCAACATGCTGGCCCTGCGCGGCGACCCGCCCGGCGACCCCATGGGTCCCTGGGTCGCGCACCCCGAGGGCGTCCACTACGCCGCCGACCTGGTCCGGCTCCTCAAGGAGTCCGGCGATTTCTGCGTGGGCGTCGCGGCCTTCCCCGACATGCACCCGCGCTCGGAGGACTGGGACACGGACATCCGTCACTTCGTGGACAAGTGCCGCGCGGGCGCCGACTATGCGATCACCCAGATGTTCTTCGATCCGGAGAATTATCTGAGGCTGCGCGACAGCGCCCAGAAGGCGGGCTGCGAGACCCCGATCATCCCCGAGGTCATGCCTGTTGTGGGGATCAAGCAGCTCGACCGCCTGCCACAACTCAGCAACGCAGTCTTCCCCGCAGCCGTGAAAGAGCGCATGCTCGCCGTCAAGGACGATGCAGCCGCTGTACGCTCCATTGGGATCGAGTTCGCCACGGAGTTCTGCGCGCGGCTGCTGTCCGAGGGTGTCCCGGGGCTGCACTTCATCACGCTGAACAATTCCACGGCGACTCTCGAGATCTACGAGAACCTGGGCCTGCACCAGCGGGCCTGATCGGCCGGCCCCCGATTCCTGGGCGGTTGGCCGTACCGAGAGGTGCCACGCATGGGAATGACGGTCCTCTACATCGCGTTCGGTTTCGTCGCGCTGTGGCTGCTTGCCGAGGTCCTGATGCAGTACAAGGCCCGGCTGCGCTGGCGGTTGCTCGCGTTCGCCGGGTTCCTCGGTGTGGTCGCCGGGGTGGTGCTGCCGTCGGTGCCGGTCATCGGCATCGGCGCGGCCGCGTTCGCCGTGGGCCAGACCCTGGTGACGCTCTCCTTCCGCAAGGGCTTCGAGGCCGGCTGGGCGCTGCGCCGCGGCGGCGAGCCCGTACGCAAGCAGACCCGGCGTCGCCGGGCGGGCGGCGCGCGCCCCGAGCCCGCGCTCCAGGTGACCGCGCTGGAGTACGGGCCCGACGGGGCGGCGGCGGACCCCGAGGGTGCGGACCGCGCCGACGCACCCGACCAGGCGCGGCAGGAGCCCCAGTTCCAGGCCGCGACCGAGGACTTCTACAGCCCGGAGCCGCTGCCCGAGGACACGGGCTCGTACGGGATACAGAGCTTCGCCCCCACCGCCGACGCGGGCCGGACGGCGGCGTTCGCCTCGCCGTTCTCCACGGCCGAGCAGGACGCCCACCAGTACGCGGCCTACTACGACGGCCAGGGCTACGACCCGCAGGGCCAGGGCGGCTACGACTACTCCGCGGGCTATCCGGCGGGCGGCGAACAGCAGGTCTACGCCGCCTACTCGGACCCGTACATCGGCACGGGCGGGGCCGTGATCCCGCAACAGCCGTACGACTACGCCCCGTACGCCGACTACTCCGGCGCAGACCCGTACGCGAGCGCGGGCGGGCAGCAGCAGTACGCGATGGACACCCCGCCCGGCGGGGTGTGGGTGCCGCAGCAGCGCTCCACCGAGGGGGCGGCCGCGGGCTACCCCGGGGACGACCAGAACCAGTACCCGCAGCAACAGCAACAGCAACAGCCGCAGCAGTACCCGTACCAGGGCACCGGCGAGTACGAGCAGTACCGCTACTGAGGTACGACGGGTACCGGAGGTACCGAGGCGGGTGAGCCCCCGGGGAACGTTCCCCGGGGGCTCACCCGTCACTGGGAGCCGCGGAACCCCGCGCCCTCCACGATCAGCCCGGCCACCAGGGCCCCGGTCATCCCGGCGTGCGCGAGCCCGCCGCCGGGGTGCGCCCAGCCGCCCGCGAGGAACAGCCCGGGCAGGGCGGTGGTGTTGGCGGGGTAGAGCATGGCGCCGCCCGCTCCGGCCAGGGCGGGCGGGGGCACCGCGCCACCCTGTGCGCCGGTGTCCGCCTCGATGTCCGCCGGCGTGCGCTCGTGCGTCCACAGCAGCCGGTCGCGCAGTGCGGGCACGGCCCGGGCCGCGAGGTCCAGCAGCTCCTCCGCGCGGGGCGCAGGGGCGCTCCCAGGGCCGCAGAGGGCGCTCACGGTGACCGCCTCGTGGTCCGCGTCGGGCCGCACGGCGGGGTCCTCGGGGCGCAGCACGGTCAGCTGGGCGCCGGGGGAGTGGACCAGGGTGCGGTGGACGGCGTCCGCGGGGCGCGCGCCGCGCAGCGCGAGCAGCAGGGTGAGCCGACTGGCCACCCCCGGCCCGCGGGCGGGGGCGCCGTCGGCCGGCAGCGGGGTCCGCAGCTGCCGCGGGTCGACCGCGCAGACCACGAGGTCGGCCGGGGTCTCGGTGCCGTCGGCCAGCAGCAGCCCGGCCGCCCGGCCGCCCTGCTCCAGGACCTCCCGTACCGGCGTGTCGAAGACGAAGGTGACCTTCCGCTCCAGGCAGCGCTCGTACACGGCGGTGGCCAGTGCCCGCATCCCGCCGCGCACGTACCAGCTGCCGAAGGTCTGCTCCATGTACGGGAGCACGGCCGCGGAGGCGGGCGCGGTGGCGGGGTCGACCCCGTACGCCCGCACGCGCGCGGCGAGCAGCTCGCCGAGCTCTCCGCCCAGCTCGCGTTCGGCCACCTCGGCGAGGGTCGGGGGGCGGCGGCGCAGCAGGCCGCTCTTGCGCAGCGCCGGGTACGGATCGGCGCCCAGCACCTGCCAGTCGGGGCGCAGCGGCTCCTCCAGCAGGGGGCGGCGGGTGGCGTTCCAGGCGTCGCGGGCGCGGCCCAGGACCCCGTTCCAGCGCTCTCCCGCGCCCGCGCCGAAGGCCTCGTCGAGGACGGCGGCGGCGCCGCCGCGCGAGCCGCCCGGGAGGGTGACGGCGGTGCCGTCGGCGAGGACGTGCCGGACGGCCGGGTCGACCTGGACCAGCTCGACGCAGTCCTCCAGGGGCCGCTTGCCGGTCTTGACGAACAGGTCGCGGTAGACGGCGGGCAGGTGCAGCAGACCGGGCCCGGTGTCGAAGGCGAAGCCGTCGCGCTCGTAGCGGCCGACGGAGCCGCCGTACGTGGACCCGCGTTCGTACACCGTCACCTGGTGCCCCGCCACGGCCAGCCGGGCCGCCGTAGCCATCGCGCCCATGCCGGCGCCGATCACCGCAATTCGTGCCATGCGGATGACCCTATCGAGCGGGATCGAGCCGGACCGAGCGGGATCGGGGGAGGCCGGCAGGAGGGGGCGGCCGGTGGCCAGGAGGAGGGGGCGGCGGGAGGTCGGCCGAGGTCAGCGGGGTGGTACCGCGGCCCGCGCGGCTGCCTCGCGTTCCTCGGCGGCGAGCCGCTTCTCCTCGCGGCGCTGGGCCCGGCGGCGCAGGAAGCGGCGGATCCGGCTCCACAGGAAGACGAGTATGGCCAGACCGGCCGCCAGCAGGACGGCCGCGATGATCGCGGCGGCCTGGGGGTTGAACATCGCGAAGGTGACGATGCCGGCCACGCCCAGGTCCTCGGCGCTGCTCAGCGCGATGTTGCTGAACGGCTCGGGCGAGGTGTTGACGGCCATCCGGGTGCCGGCCTTGACGAAATGGCTGGCCAGCGCGGTGGAGCCGCCGACCGCACCGGCGGCCAGGTCGGAGAGCGAGCCGCTCTGGCCGGCCAGCAGGGCGCCGACCACCGCCCCGGCCACCGGGCGGATCACGGTGTGCACCGCGTCCCAGGCGGAGTCCACGTACGGGATCTTGTCGGCGACGGCCTCGCACAGGAACAGCACGCCGGCGACGATCATCACGTCGGTGCGCTGGAGTGAGGCGGGGACCTCGTCGCTCACTCCGGTCGCGCCGAAGATGCCGAGCAGGAGGACCACGGCGTAGGCGTTGATCCCGCTGGCCCAGCCGCTGGTGAAGACCAGGGGGAGCACACTCACCGGGCCATCATGCCGCAGGACCGGGCCGCGGCACGGGCTATCGGGGAGACCGGGCGGACCGGCGCGGCAGAGCCGTGAGGGGACGGCCGCCGTACGGCGGCCGTCCCCTCACCCATGTCTGCGGGGGCCTACTGCCCCTGTTCGTCGCGGCGGCGCTGCCACCGCTCCTCGATGCGGGTCATCATCGACCGACGCTGCCGGTTGCGGCCGTGGGCCGAACCGCCTGCACTGCCGGAGACGGGCTGCTCGCCAGGCTTGGGTGCCTTGCGCCAACCGGTGACCACGAGGACCGTACAGCCGAGCATGACGAGGAATCCCACCACGCTGACCCAGAGTACGTTCGGAATGATCACACCGGTCATGAGGAGCGCGATACCCACCACAATGCCTGCGACTGCCTGGTAGACCCGTCGCCGGGTGTACGTACGCAGTCCGCTTCCCTCAAGCGCTGTCGCGAACTTGGGATCTTCGGCGTACAGCGCTCGCTCCATCTGCTCGAGCATTCGCTGCTCGTGCTCCGAGAGCGGCACGGGAGTCCTCCTCATCCGTCGGTCGCGGGGGGTAGCGACCAGGGGTCCCCTTCAGGATAGGCGGGGAATCGCCCCCGTGATACCCGCCCTCTACGCAAGGTTCCGAAAACACCGCCCGAAAAAAGGCACCGCCCTAAAAGGCGCCGCCCGAGCAAAACCTTGCGTGAAACCGTACCGCCGGGTGAGCGGTCACTGAGGCGTTTATTCCCCACTGGTCCGTCCACCATGCCGGTCACTGCTCACGATCATACGGGGCCCAAGGCCTGAACGGAGGGTGTCCGGCGTACTCCTTGAGCGGAACTCCGCAGATCAGGCGGGCTTGCCGCCAACGACGTGCAACTGCGTGGCGACCGCGTGGAAGGCGGGCAGCTCGGCGGCGGCCTCTTCCAGGCGCAGCAGCGCCTCGACCGCGCCCGGCTCGGTGTCCACCAGGACGCCGGGGACGAGGTCGGCGAAGACGCGGACCCCGTGCACCGAGCCGACCTCCAGGCCGGCCCCGCCGACCAGCTCGGTGAGCTGCTCGGCCGTGAAGCGGCGCGGTACCGGGTCGCCCGCGCCCCAGCGGCCGGCCGGGTCGGTGAGCGCCGTACGGGCCTCGGTGAAGTGGCCGGCGAGGGCGCGGGCCAGCACGGCCCCGCCGAGGCCGGCGGCCAGCAGGCTGAGCGTGCCGCCGGAGCGCAGGGCGGCGACCGCGTTGGCCACGCCCTCGGCCGGGTCGTCCACGTACTCCAGCACGCCGTGGCAGAGCACCACGTCGTACGCGTCGCGCTCGACGACGTCCAGCAGTCCCTGGGCATCGCCCTGCACCCCACGGACCAGGTCGGCCACGCCCTCCTCGGCGACGCGGCGCTCCAGCCCGAACAGCGCGTTCGGGCTGGGGTCGACCACGGTCACGCGGTGGCCCAGCCGGGCCACCGGCACGGCGAACTTGCCGGTGCCGCCGCCGGTGTCCAGCACGTCCAGCACATCCCGCCCGGTCGCCTTCACCCGGCGGTCGAGGGCCTCCTTGAGGACCTCCCACACCACGGCGGTGCGAAGGGAAGCACGGGGGCGGGAAGTGTCCGACACGGCTGATGACTCCTCGGCGCGACAGGGTGAGAGATGCGTGCCCCACCCTAATGGGCAGCGAAGCGAGGCACCGCCAGGCCCACCCAGGCCCTTTGAGGCCCATGAAAGAGACCGCGGGCCTTGCTTCATCTCGGGAGCGGGACTGGTAGCCCTGGTCCCACCCGGCGCCTTGAACGCTAGCAATAGAGCGGGAATCAGCTCCGCTCCCGAGGGAGGGTGGTTCCGGTCAGGGGCCAAGATCTATCCGCCACTCGGGCCTTCAGCCCTCTACTGAGACGGATCTGGTCCCTGGCCGGTGCCGCCCTGGCTGCCCGTATGCAGCCGACCGGAACCTTCCCTCCAGATGACAGAAATCTCCTACTGCGGTCCGAGTAGAGACAGTTTCGTCCGTCGCCCACCTGCTGCTGACCAGGGCGGATTCGATGTCCGTGGCCTGAGCCATCTGCACGGATCACCTCTCATCCCATCGCGGGCCCCCAGCCCCTGAGAAGACCGAGGGCCGTGCGGCTCGCTGGGGTTGCGAACGGCTGGTGGGATGTCGTGCCTTGAGCACTTCCATTAGGGAGCACGCGCACCCTGCACAGGCTCTGGCCTGCAAAGTCATCATGATGGAAGGAGTGCTGAATGGAGATCATCGGGCTGTCGACACCTGTCTTCTGCGGCGTGGACTGGGCCGAAGACCACCACGACGTCGCACTGGTCGACGCAGGCGGCAAGCAGCTGGCCAAACTACGGATCAGTGACGACGCTGCAGGGTTTGCCCAGCTCACCGGGCTGCTGGCCGAGCACGGTGACAACGAGAAGGCTCCGATCCCCGTCGCGATCGAGACGTCCCGCGGACTGCTCGTCGCCTGCCTGCGGGCCACCGGACGTCAGGTCTTCGCGATCAACCCCCTCGCGGTCGCCCGCTACCGCGACCGGCATTCTGTCGCCCGGAAGAAGTCCGACGCCGTCGACGCCGCGGCCCTGGCGAACATTCTGCGAGTCGACATGGCCGCCCACCGTCCGCTGCCGGCGGATTCGGAGCTGGCCCAGGCGGTCGCAGTACTCGCCCGGGCCCAACAGGACGCCGTCTGGGACCGCGGCCAGGCCCACAACAAGCTCCGCTCGCAGCTGCGGGAGTTCTACCCGAGCGTCCTCGCAGCCTTCGCCGACAAACGCAACGGACTGTGTTCACGCGAAGCCCGCACCATCCTCGCGGCGGCTCCCACACCCACCACCGCGGCGAAACTCACACGCCGGCGGCTCCAGTCCCTCCTCCGACAGGCCGGCCGACTTCGTGGAATCGAAGCAGAGGCCGACCGGCTCCATGAAGTCTTCCAGCGCGAGTACCTTCACCACCTCCCGCAGGTCGAAGCCGCGCTCGGCCAGCAGACGTCCGCCCTGCTGCGACAGCTCGACACCACCTGCCGCAACGCCGACCAGCTGGAAGAGGCCGTGGCTGAGGCCTTCGAGAAGCATCCGGACGCGCCGATTATCCGCAGCTTTCCTGGACTTGGGTCCCTGACCGGGGCCCGGGTCCTCGCGGAGATCGGCGATGACCGGACCCGGTTCGCGAACGCCGGCTCCCTGAAGGCCTACGCCGGAAGCGCACCCGTCACCCGGGCCAGCGGCAAGAGCTGCGTAGTCATGAGCCGCAGAGTCAAAAACCAGCGGCTGGCCGCGGTCGGCTACGTGTGGGCCTTCGTCTCCCTCACAAGGTCGCCGGGGGCCCGAGCCCACTACGACCGCCGCAAGGAAGCCGGAGACCGCCACGTCGCCGCCCAGCGAAACCTCTTCAACCGATTCATGGGAATGCTGTTCCACTGCCTCCAGGCTGGAGTCACTTACGACGAGACCAAAGCCTTCCCGAGTCCACCGTCGGCAGAGCTTTCCACTGCAGCAGCTTGACTCCTTGTCCGCGTGGGATGTCTATTGCCTGGGAGATGCCGTGCCGGTCACCCCGGCCTGCTCAGCCCGCTTCCGGATGCTCCGGGTGCTCCGGGCGGGGCTGACGCAGCGTCGGCGCCACCGGCTGGAGCGCGAGCATCCGCTCCACCAGCCGCAGGAACATCTCCACGGCGCGCACCAGATCGTCCGCGTCCCGGACCGTCGCCGCGTCCGCTATCCCCGCCTCGGCCCGCGCCCGGCGGTCGGCGCCGGAGGCGAACAGCGCGCTCCACTCCGTCAGCTCCGGGGCTATCTCCGGCAGTACTTCCCACGCGCTGCGGATCCGCGGCCGGCGCCGGGCGCCGACGGGCTCCGGCCGCCCGCGCGCGGCGAGCACGGCCGCGGCGGTGCGCAGCGCGGCGAGGTGGGCGGTGGCGTACCGCTCGTTGGGCCGGGTCAGCCGGGCGGCTTCGGCCAGGCCTGCGCGGGCCTTGGCGAGCAGATCGAGCGCGGCCGGCGGTGCTGCCGACCTGCGCGGGACGGGGTGGACAGGGGACGGGGACGGTGTGGCCATGACGAACCTCCTGTCGTTGCGTACTGCTGTGTCTGTGTTTGTGCCTGCCCTCATGGTGACGGCCGCCACTGACAATCTCGCTGACCTGCGGCTTTACCACCTCCTTCCGGTCTTCTTCCGGTCAACTGCCCCCCTCTGCACACACGGTGCTCCCCGAAGTGCTAGTTTTTGAACTGACCAGTCAGTTCAAAAAGAAGGGGGGCGGCGTGGACAGCCCGCACGGAGCGGCCGTCAAGGCCGAGGACTTCGGACTCAAGGGCCCGCGCGGCTGGGTGTTCCGGGGAGTGCGCCTCGACGCGGAGCCCGGTTCGCTCATCGCGGTCGAGGGTCCCTCCGGCAGCGGCCGGACCTGCCTCCTCCTGGCCCTCACCGGACGCATGAAGGCCACCGAGGGCCACGCCGAGATCGCCGGCCACCGGCTGCCGCGGCACATGAGCGCGGTCCGCCGGATCGCCGCCCTCGGCCCGGTCGCCGCCGTCAACGAGCTCGACCAGTCCCTCACCGTCGCCGAGCAACTGCGCGAGGGCGCGCTGCTCCAGCGCCGCTACGAGGGCCCCGTCCGCGCCCTGCTGCGCCCGCGCGGCGAGCGCCGCACCGCAGCCCGGGCCCGGATCGACGACGCCCTGGCCGCCGCCGGGCTGGACCTCGCCACCCTGCCCAAGGGCCCGCGCACCTCCGTACGGGACCTGGAGCGCCTGGAAGCGGTCCGGCTGTCCGTGGCCATCGCCCTGCTGGGCGCGCCGCGGCTGCTGGCCCTCGACGACCTGGACCTCAAGCTCTCGGACGCCGAACGCGCCGAGGCCTGGACCCTGCTCCGCTCGATCGCCGCCCGCGGGACCACCGTCCTCGCGGTGTGCAGCGAGGCACCGGAGGACGCGACGGTCCTGCGCACGGGCGCCGCCGAGGCCGAGCCGGCGGCCGAGGCCAAGCCGGAGGCCAAGCCGGAGGCCAAGCCGGAGGCCAAGCCGGAGGTCAAGGCCGAAGCCGAGCCCGCGCCCGGCAAGAAGACCGGACCCGCCGAACACGCCGAGACGACCGAAGACACCGAAGACACCGAAGACACGAAGGGGGCGGACGATGCGCTCGCCGAAGCTCGCCGCGCTTGAGCTGAAGCGGTTCGGGCGGGGGAAGCTCCCCGTCGCCGCTCTCATCGCGCTGCTCCTGCTGCCGCTGCTGTACGGCGCGCTGTACCTGTGCTCGTTCTGGGACCCGTACAAGAACCTGGACAAGGTGCCCGTCGCCCTCGTCAACGCCGACAAGGGCGCCACCGTCGACGGCAAGCACGTCGATGCCGGCGGCGAGATCGCCAGGAAGCTCCACGACAGCAAGACCTTCGACTGGCGCGAGGTCAGCGCCGACGAGGCGGCCAAGGGGGTGGAGAAGGGGACGTACTACCTCTCCCTCACCATGCCCGCCGACTTCAGCACCAAGATCACCTCAAGTGCGGGTGACGACCCCACCACCGGCGCCCTGCAGGTCCGTACGAACGACGCGAACAACTACATCGTCGGGTCGATCTCGCGCACCGTCTTCTCCGAGGTCCGCTCCGCGGCGTCCACCAACGCCTCCCGCGGCTTCCTCGACAAGATCTTCCTCTCCTTCTCCGACCTCCACGACAAGACCGCCGAAGCCGCCGACGGAGCCGACCAGCTCAAGGACGGAGCCGGCAAGGCCCAGCAGGGCGCCAAGGAGATCGCCGACGGCCTCGACACGGTCGAGGAGAAGAACGGAGAGATCACCGGCGGGCTGAAGAAGCTCAACTCGGCCGCGGGCAAGCTGGAGACCGGTACGAAGGACATCGCCGACGGCACCCAGACCCTCGCCGACAAGGTCGGCGGCGCCGCCTCCCAGGCCAAACCGTTCCTGAAGGACCCCCAGCAGATCGCCGACACGGCCATCCTCGTCGCGGACACCGCCAAGGTCGTCAAGAACCACCTGGACACCTTCGCCAAGAAGGCCCCGGCAGCCGCCGCCGTGACCCAGCGCGTCTCCGCCGGCTCCGCCGACGTCTACGCGAAGATCTGCACGGCCGGCACCCAGCCGGTACCCGCGGCCTGCCCCCAGCTGAAGAGGGTCAAGGACGACGCCGCCGAGGCCGCTCTGCTCGCCGGCGACGTCAACACCCTGGCCAAGGACACCAACGGTGACCTCGGCACGCTCAAGGGGCAGCTGACCGACTTGGAGAAGCAGGCCCGCAAACTCGCCGCGGAGGCGCCCGGCCTCTCCTCCAAGCTCGACGCCGCCGTCGCCCAGGTCAACGCCCTCAACACCGGCGCCCACAAGGTCGCCACCGGCATGGGCCAGCTGCACACCGGCCTCGGCAAGGCCACCGACGGCTCCGAGGCCCTCGGCGACGGCGTCGGCAAGCTCGGCGACGGGGCCCACAGCCTCGACGGCGGCATGTACAAGCTCGTCGACGGCACCGTCGAACTCGCCGGCGGCCTGCACGACGGCGCCGGCAAGATCCCGGACTACGACCAGCAGCAGCGCGACGCCCGCACCCAGGTGATGGCCGACCCGGTCAAGCTCGCCAACCAGTCGCTGCACAAGGCGCCCAACTACGGCACCGGCTTCGCGCCGTACTTCATCCCGCTCTCCCTCTGGGTCGGCGCGATGGTCGCCTACATGCTGATCGCGCCGATGAACCGGCGCGCCCTGGCCGCGGGCGCCTCGCCCTGGCGGATCGCCTTCGCCGGCTGGCTGCCCGTGGTGGGCGTCGGCGTCCTGCAGGTGCTCGCGCTGATGTCCGTACTCCACTGGTCGCTCGGCCTGGAGATGGCACGCCCCGCGCCGGCCATCGGCTTCCTCGTGCTGGCCAGCGCCTGTTTCGCGGCGATGGTCCAGTGGCTGAACGCGAAGTTCGGGGCCGCCGGCCGGATCCTCGTCCTCGTCGTGCTGATGCTCCAGCTGACCTCGGCGGGCGGTACGTACCCCGTTCAGACGAGCCCCGCCTTCTTCAACTGGATCCACCCGTACCTGCCGATGACCTACATCGTCGAGGGGCTGCGCCGCCTCATCTCCGGCGGCGACCTCACCCGGGTCTGGGTCGGATGCGCGGTCCTGGCGGCCTTCACCGCGGGATCGCTCGTCCTCACCGCGCTCGCCGCCCGCGGCAAGCAGGTGTGGACGATGGACCGGCTGCACCCGGAACTGAGCCTGTAGAGACCGGGCCCGTAGAGATCGGTTGACCTGTGAGAATCAGCGCCATGGAACGCAGCAGCACCGGTACCGGCGGCGGACGCCGGCAGGCGACCCGCCAGAAGCTCTACGAGGCGGCCGTCACCCTCATCGCCGAGCAGGGCTTCTCCGCGACCACGGTCGACGAGATCGCCGAGCGGGCGGGGGTCGCGAAGGGCACCGTCTACTACAACTTCGCGAGCAAGAACGAACTCTTCGAGGAACTGCTGCGGCACGGGGTCGGGCTGCTGACGGCCTCGCTGCGCGACGCGGCGGAGGAGACGGAGCGGCGCGGCGGCAGCCGGGTCGAGGCGCTCGACGCGATGATCCGGGCGGGGCTGGTGTTCATCGACCGGTACCCGGCCTTCACGCAGCTGTACGTCGCCGAGCTGTGGCGGACCAACCGGGCGTGGCAGTCCACGCTGATGGTGGTCCGGCGGGAGGCGGTGGCCGTCGTGGAGACGGTGCTGCGGGAGGGCGTGGAGCGGGGGGAGCTGAGCGCGGAGATCGACGTGCCGCTGACCGCCGCCGCGATGGTGGGCATGGTGCTGGTGGCCGCGCTGGACTGGCAGTCGTTCCAGAGCGAGCGGTCGCTGGACGACGTGCACTCGGCGCTGTCGCTGCTGCTGCGGGGCCGGGTCAGCGGGAACCGCTGAGGGGGCGGCCCCGGGCGTGGCCCCCGGGCGGCCCCGGGTGACCCCCGATCGGCGGTGCCGCGGGGGTGCAGGGACGGCGTAGAACTGGGGGCGCCACCCGCTCCGCGTGACCCGCTCCGCGTGAGTACGCGTACCTAGTCACGGAAATGAGTACGTACGCGGATGGCTCCCACCTGGGCGAACGCCAGACTGGGGACACGGACGGGGACCCGGTCCGGACCGCCGACACGGGGCGGCCGGTGCGGACCGGGTACCTACACCGCGACACGGCGGGGCTCGGGGGGAACGAGCCCCGCCTTTTCGCGTCCGCGGGTGCCGGGCCGCTGCGCGGGCTTCCTCCCCGCCCCGCCCTTCTCCCGTTCACCGGGGCTCCGCCCCGGATCCCGGTCAAAACGCCGGCGGGGCCGGATCTTGCGGCTCAGCCGCGGTTGCGGGCCCGCATACGGGACAGCAGCGTCGCCACGGGGGCCAGCCGGGCCGCGACGGCTGCCGTCACGGCCGACCAGCGGGCTGCCGCCGACCAGCGCAGGCGGGCCGCCGAGCGGGGGAGGAGCACCGCGCGGACGCGGGCCACGCGGGTCAGCGGGGCCAGGAGCGCGCCGCGGGCCAGCAGGACGTCGGCCGCCAGGGCGGCGTACGTCGCCTCGGTGCCCGGCGGGGCGTACAGCGAGCGCTCCACCGCCTCCGCGACCCGGTGCACCGCCTGCGCCGCCTCCGGCGTCAGCCGGCCCAGCTCCACCACCCGCGCCGCAGCCCGGCGCGGGGACAGCGCCTCGTCCGGGGCGATGCCCACGTCCCAGGCCGCGTCCGCCAACTCCTGCCAGGCCGCCAGGACCTGTCCCGTCGCCAGCCGCCGCTTGCGCAGCCGCGTCCGCCACAGGAGGGGGAGCAGGGGGAGGGCCAGCAGGGCCAGGACCGACAGCGTCCAGGTCAGTACCGCCCGCACCGACGGGCCGCCGCTGCCGGAACCCGCCTTCGGCTGCGGCGCCGACGCCCCGCACTCACCCAGCTTCTTCTCCTCGGGCGGGCAGTCCTCGGCCTTCGACGGCGCCGCCGACGGCTGCGTCGCACTCTGCGAGGGCAGCGCCGTCGGCGCGGACGGCTGGGCCGCCGGGACCTCGGCCCGGGAGTAGTCCGGGATCGTGATGCCCTGGCGCGGCGTCGGCTCGAACCGGGTCCAGCCCACGCCCTCGAAGTACAGCTCCGGCCACGCGTGCGCATCCCGCATCGACACGTTCACGCTGCCGTCCGACTGCTTCTCGCCGGGCGTGAACCCCACCGCCACCCGCGCCGGGATCCCGAGCGAGCGCGACATCGCCGCCATCGAGAACGCGAAGTGGATGCAGAACCCCTCCTTGTCGGCGAGGAACCGGGCGATGGCCTGCGGCCCCGTACCCGAGGCCACCTTCGTGTCGTAGCGGAAGCCGCCGTTCACGGCGAAGTAGTCCTGGAGCTTCACCGCCCGCGTGTAGTCGTCCTTCGCGCCCTTCGTCACCTGGCGGGCGGTATCGCCGACCACCGCCGGCAGATTGTCCGGAATCTTCGTGTACTCGGCCTTGATGGCCGGATCCGGCGCCGGCGCCGCCTGCAACTGCTCCGACGTCGGCCGCAGCAGCAGGCTCCGCACCGTGTACATCGCGCCCTGGACGTTCTGGAACCTGTCCCGGCCCAGCTGGTCGCCGACCAGCGTCCGGCCGGCCGGCTCGAACCGCCACTTGCCCGGGATGTCCACGGACGTCGCCGGGTACGGCATCGGCAGGTAGCGCTGCGCGTACGTGTCCGCCGCCGAGACGCTCGTCCGTATCTCGGTCCCGGTCGCCCGGGCCTGCTCGCTCAGCCCCGGCGGGGCCGGCAGCCGCTCCGGCACGTCGGTCAGGGCCCGCCCCGAGGCCTCCCACTTGACGCCGTTGAACTCGTCCAGCGCCAGGATCCGCAGGTACTGCTCGCCGAGCTGCGGGCTGTCCGTGCGGTACTTCAGCACCACCCGGTTGTCCTGGGTGTTCAGACTGCCCTGCAGGGAGACCAGCGGGTTGACCGCCGAGATCGTCCCGCCCACCCCGACTCCGCCGTCGCCGCTCTCGCCGCCCCGCGCGCCCAGCAGCCCGCCGCCGAGCGCGGGCAGCGCCGCCGGCACCGCCAGCGCGATGCCCAGCGCCACCGCGCCGATCCGCCGCCCGGTGCGTACGGGGGCCAGCGCCTGGCCGGAGCCCGCGCCGACGCCCCCGTACCCGGAGCCCGCCGAGACCCGCGCACTCGGGGCCGCGCCGAAGACCCGGCCCCACTGGGCGAGCCGGTCGCGGCCCTCGGCCAGCAGCAGCAACAGGTAGCCGCAGCCGGCCAGCAGGAAGGAGACCCAGGAGGCCCCGGAGCCGCCGGAGAGCCCCGCGGCGACCGAGTACAGCGCGAGCAGCGGCAGCCCGGCCGCGGCGGCGGTCCGCAGGGTCACCGCCAGCAGGTCCACCACCAGCCCGATCAGCAGCACCCCGGCCAGCAGCAGCAGCCGGATGCCGTCCGTCAGCGGCGCCGGGATCGCGAACTCGCCGACGTCCTGGACGCCCCGCTGGAACAGGGCGCCGAAGTCCGTCACCAGATAGGCCATCGGCCCGGTCCCGGTGGACTCGCCCTTGCCCGCGAACAGGAACATCAGCACCAGCAGCGACACCAGCACCTGCGAGGCCACGGTGAGCGTGCGCCCCAGCGGCACCCGCCGGACCCCTGCCCCCACCGCGCTCTGCACGGCCAGCAGGACCCCGGCCTCGAGCACCCAACCCGACGAATCCACCAGCGCGGCCAGCGACCACGAGGTCAGCAGCGTCGCCAGCATCGCGAAGAGCGTCACGCGCGCCCGCCCGCTCATCCCCAACCTCCGGACGTACCCGTGCCGACCGGAGCGTTCCCGGCCCGGCGCCACAGCTCCCCGAACGCCACCCCGGGCGGCACGGCCAGCGCCGTCCAGCCCGCGTCCCGCAGCCTGCCCACCCGTGCCTCCACCCGCGAAGGGCGCCCGGCCCAGAGCGCGGAGTCGAGTACGAAGGCCACCGCGGCCCCGCAGCGCCCGCGCATCTTCGCCGCCACTTCCGTCTGTACGTCGTCCAGGTCTCCGAAGAAGGCGATGAGGAGCCCGTCACCGCCGGCTCCGGAGAAGCCCCCGCCGCCGTGGCCGCCGCCGCTGCGCACCGCGTCGTACGCGCGCGTGAGGCCGGCGCCGTCGGAGTGCCCGACGACCGCGAGGGTGTCCATCATCAGCCCGGCGGCCTCCGCGGACTCCTGCCCGCCGGAGGAGGCCCCGTACTTTTCGGAGCCGCCGCTGCCGCCGCTGCCGGGCACCGAGGTGCCCGAGTCGGTCAGCAGCCGCGCCGAGAAACCCTGTTCGAGCAGGTGCACCAGGGTCGAAGCCGCCCCGGACACCGCCCACTCGAAGGCGGAGTCCGGTCCGGCGCCCTCGAAGGCGGCCCCGCGGGTGTCCAGCAGGACCGTGGCCTTGCTGCGCTGCGGCTGCTCCTCGCGGCGCACCATCAGCTCGCCGTAGCGGGCGGTCGAGCGCCAGTGCACCCGGCGCAGGTCGTCGCCGCGCCGGTAGGTCCGCGGGATCACGTCGTCGTCGCCGGCCAGGGCCAGCGAGCGGCGGCCGCCGTCGCCGTAGCCGGAGGTCTCGCCGGTCAGCCGGACCGGGACCAGCGCCTCGATGCGCGGGATGACGGTGAGCGTGTCGTACGCGCTGAACGAGCGGGTCAGCTCGACCAGGCCGAAGGGGTCGGTCAGCCGCAGCTGGAGCGGGCCCAGCGGGTAGCGGCCGCGCAGGTCGGAGCGGACCCGGTAGGACACCTCGCGGCGCCCGCCCGGCTCGACGCGGTCCAGGACGAAGCGGGGCCGGGGGCCGAGGACGTACGGCACCCGGTCCTGGAGCATCAGCAGTCCGGTGGGCAGCCGGGAGACGTTCTCCATGCGCAGCTGGACCCGGGCCTCGGAGCCCGCGGGCACCCGCATCGGGGTCAGCCGGCGGCTGCCGGAGACCCGGTGGCGGGTGCGGTGCAGCGCGAAGACGCAGATCAGCGGCAGGACGGCGAGCAGCAGCCCGACCCGGAGCAGTTCGCCCTGGCCGAGCACGTACGCGCACAGCGCGGCGGCGACCCCGGCGGCCAGGAAGGACCGGCCGCGGGTGGTCAGCCCCGCCAGCGAGGCGCGCAGCCCGCCGGCGCCCGCGCCCCGGCTCACGCCGCCGGCGCCGCTCGGGGCACCGGCGCTCATCAGAAGCCCCGGATGCCCGCGCCGGGCGGCATCTCGCCGCGGGCGTGCGCGGCGGGGACGGGGGTGCGCTGGAGGATGTCGTGGACGACCTGCTCGGCGGTGCGCCGGTTCAGCTGGGCCTGCGCGGTCGGCAGCAGCCGGTGCGCGAGGACGGGCGCGGCCAGCGCCTGCACGTCGTCGGGCAGTACGTAGTCCCGGCCGGACAGCGCGGCGGAGGCTTTCACGGCGCGCAGCAGGTGGAGGGTGGCGCGCGGCGAGGCGCCCAGGCGCAGGTCCGGGTGGCTGCGGGTCGCGGAGACCAGGTCGACGACGTAGCGCCGGACGGGATCGGCGACGTACACCTCGCGGACGGCCTCTATCAGCTTGACGATGTCGTGGGCGTGCGCGACGGCCTGGAGGTCGTCGAGCGGGGAGATCCCGCCGTGTACGTCCAGCATCTGGAGCTCGGCGTCGGGGCTCGGGTAGCCGACGGAGACGCGGGCCATGAAGCGGTCGCGCTGGGCCTCGGGGAGGGGGTAGGTGCCCTCCATCTCCACCGGGTTCTGGGTGGCGACCACCATGAACGGGCTCGGCAGCGTGTACGTCGTGCCGTCGATGGTGACCTGGCGCTCCTCCATCGACTCCAGCAGCGCCGACTGGGTCTTCGGCGAGGCGCGGTTGATCTCGTCGCCGATGACGATCTGCGCGAAGATCGCGCCCGGCTTGAACTCGAACTCGCGGCGCTGCTGGTCGTAGATGCTGACACCGGTGATGTCGGAGGGCAGCAGGTCCGGTGTGAACTGGATGCGCTGCACCGAGCAGTCGATGGACTTCGCCAGCGTCTTGGCGAGCATGGTCTTGCCGACTCCGGGGACGTCCTCGATCAGCAGGTGTCCCTCGGCGAGCAGCACGGTCAGCGCGATGCGTACGACCTCGGGCTTGCCCTCGATCACGCTCTCGACGGACTGGCGCACCCGCTCCGCCGTGCTCGTCAGATCCGCGAGGCTCGCTCGGTCGTCATACGTCGTCACCTGGTTCTCCTCGGCCCTTTCCGCAGGGCCGACGCTCTCGGCGCACTCCGGCCCACCCCGACACGGACGCCGGCCCGGACGGTTTTCCGGGCGGCGTCTTCCCGCATTCTTGACGGCGCCCAGGCCTTGTGTCACTCACGAGGCGGGATCGATCTCCCGCAGGAGTCCGGTGTGCACGTCGAAGACGAAGCCTCGCACATCGTCGCGGTGGGGCAGGAAGGGGTTCGTCCGGACCCGCTGCATGGACTGCCGGACGTCCTGGTCCACGTCCCGGAAGGCCTCGACGGCCCAGGCGGGGCGCTGGCCGACCTCGTCCTCCAGCTCGTGCCGGAAGTCCTCGGTCAGGCTTTCGAGGCCGCAGCCGGTGTGGTGGATCAGTATCACCGTGCGGGTGCCCAGGGCGCGCTGGCTGATCGTGAGCGACCGGATGGTGTCGTCGGTGACGACTCCGCCCGCGTTGCGGATGGTGTGGCAGTCGCCGAGCTCCAGACCGAGGGCCTTGTGCAGGTCGAGGCGGGCGTCCATGCAGGCCACGACGGCCACGTGCAGGACGGGGCGGGCGTCCATGCCGGGGTCGGCGAACTCCGCGGCGTACTCCCGGTTCGCCGCGACCAGCCGGTCCGTGACGGAGCCGCCGCTGGATGCCTGGGGGGTGGACTCTGCGGGCAGGGATGCGGAAGTCGTCATGCATACGACGGTAGTGGTCACCGCTGGTAAAGGCATGGAGCGAGGGTGGACAAAGAACGTCAACCGTCCTTGTTGTGAGCTAACCCACAGGGGTGAGGCGGCGGCGGCCGTTCGGGTGATTCGCGGCTTTTGCGGGTTCCGTACGAGTGGGGCGCACGGCGCGCGGGGCGGTTCGTTGACCGCGGCGACCGTTGCACTAAAGTGGCGCGAACCGGCCGGAGCCCGGCCCTGACCGGCCGCCCGGCCCCCTGGTAACACTCCGCGTGCGCGGCGCGGCGTATGCCTGCCGCGCCGTTATCTGAGAGGGCGCTTTGACTAGCGAGTCCCGACATGTCCCGGTGATGCTCCAGCGGTGCCTGGACCTGTTGGCCCCGGCGCTGGAGAGGCCCGGGGCCGTCGTCGTCGACTGCACCCTCGGCCTCGGCGGCCACAGCGAGGCCCTGCTGACCCGGTTCCCCGAGGCGCACCTGATCGGCCTCGACCGCGACAAGGAGGCCCTGCGGCTCTCCGGCGAGCGGCTCGCACCCTTCGGCGACCGCGCCACCCTCGTCCACGCCGTGTACGACGAGCTGCCCGACGTACTGGACCGGCTGGGGATCCCCGCCGTCCAGGGCGTCCTCTTCGACCTGGGCGTCTCGTCCATGCAGCTCGACGAGGCCGACCGCGGGTTCGCGTACGCGCAGGACGCGCCGCTGGACATGCGGATGGACCAGACGACCGGGATGAGCGCCGCCGAGGTCCTCAACACCTACCCGCCGGGCGAGCTCGTACGGATCCTGCGCCAGTACGGCGAGGAGAAGCAGGCCAAGCGGATCGTCTCGGCGGTCGTCCGCGAGCGGGAGAAGGAGCCGTTCACGAACAGCGCGCGGCTGGTCGAGCTGATCCGCGACGCGCTGCCGCAGGCGGCGAAGCGGACCGGCGGCAACCCGGCCAAGCGGACCTTCCAGGCGCTGCGCATCGAGGTCAACGGCGAGCTGTCGGTCCTGGAGCGGGCGATCCCGGCGGCCGTGGAGCGGATCGCGGTGGGCGGCCGGATCGCGGTGCTCTCGTACCACTCGCTGGAGGACCGGCTGGTCAAGCAGGTCTTCGCGGCGGGCGCGGCATCGACGGCGCCGCCGGGGCTGCCGGTGGTGCCGGAGAAGTACCAGCCCAAGCTGAAGCTGCTCACCCGGGGCGCGGAGCTGCCCACGGAGGAGGAGATCGCCGAGAACCGGCGGGCCGCGCCGGCCCGCTTCCGCGGGGTCGAGCGCATCCGGGAGGCGCGGCTGTGAGCAGAGCCGGGGGACTGGGGCGGCTGCGCGGCGGCCCCTCGGGGCAGGCGGCGCGGATGCCGTTCGTCCTGCTGGTGGTGGCGCTGCTGGCCGGTGGGCTGATCAGCCTGCTGCTGCTCAACTCGGCGCTCAACCAGGGCTCCTTCCAGCTGAGCCGGCTGAAGAAGGAGACCACCGCGCTCACGGACGAGGAGCAGGCGCTGCAGCGGGACGTGGACGGGTACTCGGCGCCGGACGCTTTGCAGCGGCGGGCGCACGAGCTCGGCCTGGTCCCGGGCGGGAGCCCGGTCTTCATCGGCCCGGACGGCAAGGTGACGGGCACGGCGGCCCCCGCGGAAGCGCCGCCGCCGCCTCCGACCCCGGCCGCCGCCACGGCCGCCGCCACGGGCTCCGCCGCCCCGGCCGCGGCCCCCGGCCCGCCCCAGCCCGCCGCCCCCGGCTCGGCCCCCGGCTCCGCTCCGGGCGGCGCTCAGGGCTCCGCCCCGGGTTCCGCCCCAGCCGGCGCTCCGGCAGGCACCCCCGGCTCCGCCCAGGCCGGCACGCAGGGTCCCGCCGCGGGCGGCGGGCCTGCCGGTACCCCGGGCGGTGCCCCCCAGTCCAACCCGACCTCCGGAAGGTGACGTCGTGACGCGGACCCTCCCCCAGCTCCCGCCGGGGGTACCCCTGGCGGGACCTTCCCCCCGCACCGGTTCGCCCGCCGGGCCGCCGCTGCGCGGGGCCTGTCCCTCCCCGCCCTTCTCCCTTTCACCGGGCTCCGCCCGGACCCGCGCCTCGAACGCCGGCGGGGCCGAGGTTGCCGCGGGGATCCGGGCTCGGCGGGTTCGTGGGGCGGTGGGGGCGTGAGCGCGCCCGGCGGGCGGCGGGTGCCCGGGCCAGGGCCGGGGCGGGCGCGAGCCACCTCGCGGCCCGCCACGCGGCGGCCCGGCCCCGCGAGGCAGCCGCACACCATCCGGCTCGGCAGCCCCAAGCCCCGGCTGCGGCTGGTCAGCGTCGGGCTGACGCTCGTCATGCTGGCCTTCGTCGTACGGCTGCTCCAGGTACAGGCCGTCGACGCCTCCGCGTACTCCGCCAAGGCCTCCGAGAACCGCTTCGCCAGCTACACCCTCGCCGCCGAGCGCGGCGAGATCACCGACCGCAAGGGCGTCGCGCTCGCGACCAGCGTCGACGCGTACGACATCACCGCCGACCCGAAGATGTTCACCCCGCAGGACAGCAAGGCCCCGGACGCCCCCGAGCAGGCCGCCGCCCTCCTCGCGCCGATCCTCGGCAAGGACGCCAAGGAGCTCACCGCCCGCCTCAAGACCAAGAACACCCGCTACGTCATCCTGGCCCGCCGCCAGACCCCCCAGGTCTGGAACCAGATCAAGGACCTCAAGCGGGTCTTCGCCGACAAGGCGGCCGCCGACAAGAAGAACAACGGCCCCGGCGCCAACGTCCTCTCCGGCGTGTTCAACGAGGACAGCAGCAAGCGCGTGTACCCCAACGGGGACCTGGCCGCCGGGATACTGGGCTACGTCAACGCCGAGGGCAAGGGCGCCGGCGGCCTGGAGTCCTCCCTCGACAAGAAGCTGGCCGGCAAGGACGGCGCGATCACGTACGCCCAGTCCGGCGGCCGCCGCGTGCCCACCGCCGGCTCCAGCGAGAAGCCCGCCGTACCCGGCGAGGACGTCGAGCTGACCATCGACCGCGACATCCAGTGGGCGGCGCAGAGCGCCATCAGCGAGCAGGTCGCCAAGTCCGAGGCCGACCGCGGCTACGTCATCGTCCAGGACACCCGCACCGGCGAGGTGCTGGCCATGGCCAACGCCCCCGGCTTCGACCCCAACGACCTGTCGAAGGCCAGCTCCGCCGCCATGGGCAACGCGGCCCTCCAGGACGTGTACGAGCCCGGCTCCACCGCCAAGGTGATGTCGATGGCCGCCGTACTGGAGGAGAAGAAGGCCACCGCCGAGACCCACGTCGAGGTCCCCAACCGGCTGCACCGCGGCGACCGGCTGTTCAAGGACGACATCGACCACCCGACCTGGTACCTGACCCTCAACGGAGTCCTCGCCAAGTCCTCCAACATCGGCACCATCCTGGCCACCGGCCAGCTCGGCGCCACCCAGCCCGAGGCCAACCGGGTCCTCTTCTCCTACCTGGACAAGTTCGGCATCGGGCAGCCGACCGGCCTGAACTACCCGGGCGAGTCCCGCGGCATCCTCGCCCGGCCCGAGGCCTGGTCCACCTCCCAGCAGTACACGATCCCTTTCGGACAGGGCCTGTCCCTCAACGCCATGCAGGCGGCCTCCGTGTACTCGACGATCGCCAACGGCGGGGTACGGATCGCACCCACCCTGGTCCGCGGCACCAAGGGCCCCGACGGCCGCTTCACCCCGGCCCCGGCGCCCGAGCAGACCCGCGTGATCAGCCAGGACACCGCCAAGACCCTGTCCCAGATGCTGGAGTCGGTCGTCGACGACCAGGAAGGCACCGGCACCAAGGCCCGCATCCCCGGCTACCGGGTCGGCGGCAAGACCGGCACGTCCAACCGGGTGGATCCGGCCACCGGCCGCTACAAGGGCTACACCGCCTCCTTCGCCGGATTCGCGCCCGCCGACAACCCGCGGATCACTGTGTACTGCGCCATCCAGAACCCCACCAAGGGCAGCTACTTCGGCGGCCAGATCTGCGGCCCGATCTACAAGAAGGTCATGGAGTTCGCCCTCAAGACCCTCCAGGTCGCCCCGACCGGAACCGCCCCCGCCGGGCTCCCGGTCACCTTCGACTCCGGCCCCGCACCCGCTCCCCAGCCCCCCGCAGCGCCCTCCGCACAGCCCAGCCGGCAGCCCGGCCAGTGACCCGGCGGGCCGGCCGGCCCGCCAGAAATCCGTGAGGCACCATCAGTGACAACGATCACCCCGAAACCCGGGAACCCGTCGGCCGCCGGCAACGCGGCCGGGCCCTCACTTCGCGAGCGGCCCGCCGCGCCCGGTACGCTCACCGCCGTGTCCCACGCTGATCAGCCCAGAAACGCCCAGAAAGACGCCCCGGCAACGCCGCCGGGAGCGCCCCGGCCCCTGGCCGCCCGCCCGACACCCCTGGGCGAGCTGGCCACCCTGCTGGGCATCGAAGCCCCCGCCGCGGCCGCCGCGGCGCAGCCCCCGCAGATCACCGGGATCACGCACGACTCCCGTGCCGTGCGCCCCGGCGACCTGTACGCGGCCCTGCCCGGCGCCAAGCTGCACGGCGCCGACTTCGCCGCCCAGGCGGCCGCCCTCGGCGCCGCGGCCGTGCTGACCGACCCCGCGGGCGCCGAGCGCGCGGCCGCGACCGGCCTGCCGGTCCTGGCCGTCGCCGATCCGCGCGGCCGGATGGGCGAGCTCGCCGCCACGATCTACGGCCGTCCCGGCGAGGGCCTGCTCCAGATCGGCATCACCGGCACCTCCGGCAAGACCACCACGGCGTACCTCGTCGAGGGCGGTCTGCGCGGTGCCGGACGCTCCACCGGGCTGGTCGGCACCGTCGAGATGCGCATCGGCGACGAGCGCATCAAGTCGGAGCGCACCACCCCCGAGGCCACCGACCTCCAGGCCCTGTTCGCGGTCATGCGCGAACGCGGGGTCGAGGCCGTCGCCATGGAGGTCTCCAGCCACGCCCTGGTGCTCGGCCGGGTCGACGGATGCGTCTTCGACGTCGCCGTCTTCAACAACCTGAGCCCGGAGCACATGGAGTTCCACTCGGACATGGAGGACTACTTCCAGGCCAAGGCGCAGCTCTTCACCGAGCGCCGCGCCCGCCTCGGGGTGGTCAACATCGACGACGAGTACGGCCGCCGCCTCGCCAAGGAGGCCGCCATCCCGCTGGTCACCTTCTCCGCCGAGGGCGATGCGGCCGCCGACTGGCGCGCCGAGGACGTCGTGTTCGGGCACATGGACTCCACGCTGACCGTGGTCGGCCCCCAGGGGCAGCGCGTACGGGCCACGGCCCCGCTGCCCGGCCCGTTCAACGTCGCCAACACCGTCGCCGCGATCGTCACGCTCGCCGCCGCGGGCCTCGACCCGCAGACCGCCGCCGACGGCGTCGCCGCGGTCCCCGGGGTCCCCGGCCGGCTGGAGCGGGTGGACGCGGGCCAGCCGTACCTCGCCGTCGTCGACTACGCGCACAAGACGGACGCCGTCGAATCGGTGCTCCGCGCGCTGCGCGAAGTCACCACCGGCAAGCTGCACATCGTGCTCGGGTGCGGTGGCGACCGCGACACCACCAAGCGCGCCCCGATGGGCGCCGCCGCCGCCCGGTTCGCCGACACCGCCGTGCTGACCTCCGACAATCCGCGCTCCGAGGACCCCCTCGCGATCCTCGCCGCGATGTTCGAGGGCGCCGTCTCCGTACCCGCCGAAGAGCGCGGCACCGTCCTCGTCGACGCCGACCGGGCCGCGGCCATCGCCGCCGCCGTCGCGCGCGCCGAGGCCGGGGACACCGTGCTGGTGGCGGGCAAGGGCCACGAGCAGGGCCAGGACACGGCAGGCGTCGTACGGCCCTTCGACGACCGCGCGGTGCTCCGGGCCGCGATCGAACTCCGGCAGGGCCGGCAGCACCGGCAAGGCAACGACGTCCGACAGGCCGAGGTGAACCAGTGATCGACCTCTCCCTCGCCGAGATCGCCGACATCACCGGCGGGCGGCCCCACGACATACCGGATCCGTCCGTGCGGATCACCGGGCCCGTGGTCATCGACTCCCGCCAGGTGGAGGCCGGCAGCCTGTTCGCCGCGTTCGCCGGCGAGCACGTCGACGGCCACGACTACGCCGAGCGCGCGGTCGCCTCCGGAGCCGCGGCCGTCCTCGCCGCCCGGCCCGTCGGCGTACCCGCGATCGTCGTCGCCGATGTCGAGAAGGCCCTCGGCGCCCTCGCCCGAGCCGTCGTCGAACGCCTCGGCACCGACGTGGTGGCCCTGACCGGCTCCGCCGGCAAGACCTCCACCAAGGACCTCATCGCCCAGGTGCTCCAGGCCCACGCGCCCACCGTGTGGACCCCGGGCTCCCTCAACAACGAGATCGGCCTGCCGCTCACCGCGCTGCGCGCCACGGCGGAAACCCGGCACCTGGTGCTGGAGATGGGCGCCCGCGGCATCGGGCACATCGACTACCTCACCGGCCTGACCCCGCCGCGCATCGGACTCGTCCTCAACGTCGGGACCGCCCACATCGGCGAGTTCGGCGGCCGCGAGCAGATCGCCCAGGCCAAGGGCGAGCTCGTCGAGGCCCTGCCGGCCGAAGCCGACGGCGGAGTCGCGGTCCTCAACGCCGACGATCCGCTGGTGCGCGCGATGTCCGCCCGGACGAAGGCCCGTACGGTGCTGTTCGGCGAGGCCGACGACGCCGATGTACGGGCCTCGGAAGTCCGTATGACACCCGCAGGACAGCCCTCCTTCACACTCCACACACCCACCGGGTGCGGCGAAGTGACCTTGCGCCTGTACGGTGAGCACCACGTGTCGAACGCGCTCGCCGCGGCCGCCGTCGCCCATGTACTGGGCATGTCCGTCGAGGAGATCGCCACCGCGCTCTCCGGGGCGGGCACCTTGTCCCGGTGGCGGATGGAGGTCACCGAGCGGGCGGACGGCGTGACGATCGTCAACGACGCCTACAACGCGAATCCCGAGTCCATGCGGGCCGCTCTGCGCGCGCTTGCCGCGATGGGCGGCGCGGCCAGGGCCGACGGGGGACGTACGTGGGCGGTGCTCGGTCCCATGGCCGAGCTCGGGGACGCATCGTTGGCCGAGCACGACGCGGTGGGACGGCTTGCCGTCCGGCTCAACGTGAGCAAGCTCGTCGCAGTCGGGGGCAGGGAAGCGTCCTGGCTGCAACTGGGCGCATATAACGAGGGTTCGTGGGGTGAGGAGTCGGTGGTCGTGTCCGACGCGCAGGCGGCGATCGACCTGTTGCGCAGTGAACTGCGCCCGGGTGACGTCGTGCTGGTGAAGGCTTCCAGGTCGGTCGGCCTGGAGCGGGTCGCTCTGGCTCTGCTGGCCGGCGAGTGCGAGGTCGCCGACCGATGAGGCAGATCCTCTTCGCCGGTGTCATCGGCATGTTCCTGACCGTGGTCGGCACCCCGCTGCTGATCAAGCTGCTGGCCCGGAAGGGTTACGGGCAGTTCATCCGCGACGACGGCCCGCGCGGCCACGCCGGGAAGAAGGGCACGCCCACCATGGGCGGCATCTCCTTCATCCTGGCGACGATCATCGCGTACGCCCTGACGAAGGTGATCACGGGCAGCCCGGCCACCTTCTCCGGCGTGCTGGTGCTCTTCCTGATGTCCGGCATGGGCCTCGTGGGCTACCTCGACGACTACATCAAGATCGTCAAGCGCCGCTCGCTCGGTCTGCGGGCCAAGGCCAAGATGGCCGGCCAGCTGATCGTCGGCATCGCCTTCGCCGTGCTCGCGCTGCAGTTCAAGGACGCCCGCGGCAACGCCCCGGCCTCCACCAAGCTGTCGTTCGTCACGGACTTCGGCTGGTCGATCGGCCCGGTGCTGTTCGTGGTCTGGGCGCTGTTCATGATCCTGGCGATGTCCAACGGCGTGAACCTGACGGACGGTCTGGACGGCCTGGCCACCGGCGCCGCGGTGATGGTCTTCGGCGCGTACACGTTCATCGGCGTCTGGCAGTTCCAGGAGTCGTGCGCCAACGCGCAGACCCTGACGAACCCCAACGCCTGCTTCGAGGTACGAGATCCGCTGGACCTCGCGATCGTCGCCTCCGCACTGATGGGCGCCTGCTTCGGCTTCCTGTGGTGGAACACCTCGCCCGCCAAGATCTTCATGGGTGACACCGGCTCGCTGGCCCTCGGCGGCGCCCTCGCCGGTCTCGCGATCTGCTCCCGCACGGAGTTCCTGATCGCCCTCCTCGGCGGCCTCTTCGTCCTCATCACCATGTCGGTCGTCATCCAGGTCGGCTCCTTCAAGCTCACCGGGAAGCGCGTCTTCCGGATGGCCCCGCTCCAGCACCACTTCGAACTGAAGGGGTGGTCCGAGGTCCTGGTGGTGGTCCGGTTCTGGATCATCCAGGGCATGTGCGTGATCGTGGGTCTCGGACTCTTCTACGCGGGATGGGCAGCAGACAAGTGAGCACCACCGACCTGGCCGGCCTGCTCGGCCCCGATGCCCTGGGCCGGTTCGGTCTGCCGGGCCGGATCACCGTGGCCGGCCTCGGCATCAGCGGCATCAGCGCCGCCCGGGCGCTGGCCGGACTCGGCGCGAAGGTGACCGTCGTCGACAACGGCGACGGCGACGCGCACCGCGCGAAGGCCGCCGAACTCGCCGAACTGGGCATCGAGGTCCGCCTGGGACACCTGCCCGACGGGGTCCGGGCCGGGGAAGCCCTGCCCGAGGGCACCGAACTGGTCGTCACCTCGCCCGGCTGGCAGCCTGAGAGCCCGCTCTTCCGGGCCGCCGCCGAGGCGGGCGTCGACGTCGTCGGCGACGTCGAGATCGCCTGGCGGCTGCGCGGGGCCGGCGTGGAACTGCGCGCCGCCCGCCGGGCCGCCGCGGCGGACGCCGGCGGGGACACCGGCGCCGGAGCCGACGCCGAGCGGGCCCCGGCCGGGCCCGCCGAGTGGCTGGCGATCACCGGCACCAACGGCAAGACCACGACCACCCAGATGCTCGCCTCGATCCTGAAGGCCGCGGGCCTGAAGACCGCGGCCGTCGGCAACATCGGCACCCCGATCATCGACGTGGTCCTCGGCGAGGAGGCGTACGACGTCCTCGCCGTCGAGCTCTCCAGCTACCAGCTCCACTGGGCGCCCTCGCTGCGCGCCCACTCGGCGGCCGTGCTCAACCTGGCCCCCGACCACCTCGACTGGCACGGCTCCATGGAGGCGTACGCCGCCGACAAGGGCCGGATCTACGAGGGCAACACGGTCGCCTGCGTCTACAACGTCGCCGACCCGGCCACCGAGGCCCTGGTCGTCGAAGCCGACGTCGAGGAGGGCTGCCGGGCGATCGGCTTCACCCTCGGCGCCCCCGGCCCCTCCATGCTCGGCGTCGTCGACGGCATCCTCGTGGACCGCGCCTTCGTCGAGAACCGGCAGAAGAACGCCCAGGAGCTCGCCGAGGTCAAGGACGTCAACCCGCCGGCCCCGCACAACATCGCCAACGCGCTCGCCGCGGCCGCCCTGGCCCGCGCCTTCGGCGTCGCGCCGCGCGCGGTCCGCGACGGCCTGCGCGACTTCCGCCCCGACGCGCACCGCGTCGCGTACGTGGACGAGGTCGCGGGGGTCACGTACATCGACGACTCCAAGGCGACCAACACGCACGCCGCAGAGGCCTCCCTGGCCGCCTTCGAGCCCGTCGTGTGGATCGCCGGCGGCCTCGCCAAGGGCGCGACCTTCGACGAGCTCGTCCAGAAGTCGCGGAAGCGGCTGCGCGCCGCGGTGCTGATCGGTGCCGACCGGGCGCTGATCGCCGAGGCGCTGGCGCGACACGCCCCCGAGGTCCCGGTCGTCGACCTCGACCGGACCGACACTGGGGCGATGCTCGCAGCGGTCCGGGAAGCGGCCCGGCTCGCAGAGCCCGGCGACACGGTTCTGCTGGCCCCGGCCTGTGCCTCGATGGACATGTTCGCGAACTACAACAAGCGCGGGGACGCATTCGCGGACGCGGTGCGCGAGCTGGCCGCCGAGGGCGCGTAGGTCCGGCCGGCCCGCTCCCTGGTCGGCGAGTCCTCCCCGACCGGCTGCTCGCCTCGTACGAGTGGAGGGGAAGGTCACACATGCCGGCCAAGCAAGTGCTGCCGGGGCGGCGGCCGTCCGCCGTGAAGGCCGCCAAGTCCCTGAACGGGGCCAAGTCCGCCCGGACGGTCAAGGCACAGGGCCGCAGGCGTCCGGCGGGGAGCGTGCGGCCGCCCGGCGGGCGCGGGCCGCTGGAGCGGCTGCGGCGTACGCAGCGGCAGTTGCGCAAGGCCTGGGACCGGCCCCTCACCGCGTATTACCTGATCTTCGGCAGCTCGCTGCTCATCACCGTCCTCGGCCTGGTGATGGTCTACTCGGCCTCGATGATCAAAGCCCTCCAGCTGGGGCTGGGCGACGCGTACTTCTTCAAGAAGCAGTTCCTGGCCGCCCTGATCGGCACCGGGCTGCTGCTCGTCGCCTCCCGGATGCCGGTCAAACTGCACCGCGCGCTGTCGTACCCGGTGCTCGCGGGAACCCTGTTCCTGATGGTCCTGGTCCAGGTCCCCGGGATAGGGGTGGCGATCAACGGCAACCAGAATTGGATCTCCCTTGGTGGTCCGTTCATGCTCCAGCCCAGTGAGTTCGGCAAGCTGGCACTGATCCTCTGGGGCGCCGACCTGCTGGCCCGCAAGGGCGAGAAGGAGCTGCTGAGCCAGTGGAAGCACCTGCTGGTGCCGCTGGTCCCGGTGGCGTTCCTGCTGCTCGGGCTGATCATGCTGGGCGGGGACATGGGCACCGCGATGATCCTCGGGGCCATCCTGTTCGGCCTGCTGTGGCTGGCTGGAGCCCCGACGCGGATGTTCGTGGCGGTGCTCGCCTTCGCGGGTGTGATCGTCGCACTGCTGATCAAGACCAGCCCGCACCGGATGGACCGGCTCGCCTGCATCGGCGCGACGGAACCCGGCCGCAACGATCTGTGCTGGCAGGCCGTGCACGGGATCTACGCCCTCGCATCCGGCGGATGGTTCGGTTCCGGTTTGGGTGCCAGTGTGGAAAAATGGGGGCAACTGCCCGAAGCCCACACCGACTTCATCTTTGCCATCACCGGGGAGGAACTGGGTCTGGCGGGGACGCTGTCGGTACTCGCCCTGTTCGCGGCTCTAGGCTATGCGGGTATCCGCGTGGCCGGACGCACGGAGGACTCCTTCGTACGGTATGCCGCGGGAGGCGTGACCACCTGGATCACGGCCCAGGCCGTGATCAACATCGGTGCGGTGCTCGGTCTGCTGCCGATCGCCGGGGTCCCGCTCCCGCTGTTCTCGTACGGAGGGTCCGCGCTGCTGCCGACGATGTTCGCGGTCGGACTGCTCATCGCCTTCGCGCGGGAGGAGCCGGCGGCGCGCGCGGCGCTCGCGATGCGCCAGCCGAAGACCGGCTGGAAGCGGACCGGGCAGAGATGGAAGTCGATGAGACGGAGCGTCAAGAGGCGTCCGTCCGGAGAGCGGTGAATTTCGGTGCATGTCGTACTCGCCGGTGGGGGGACCGCCGGCCACATCGAGCCGGCGCTCGCCCTCGCGGACGCCCTGCGCAGGCAGGACCCTTCCGTGGGCATCACCGCCCTCGGCACGGAGCGCGGGCTCGAAACCCGCCTCGTGCCCGAGCGTGGCTATGAGCTGGGGCTGATCCCCGCCGTCCCCCTGCCCCGCAAGCCCACCCCCGAGCTCATCACCGTCCCAGGACGGCTGCGCGGGACGATCAAGGCCGCCGAGGAGATCCTGGAGCGCACCAAGGCCGACTGCGTCGTCGGCTTCGGCGGCTACGTGGCCCTGCCCGGCTACCTCGCGGCCAAGCGGCTCGGGGTGCCGATCATCGTCCACGAGGCCAATGCCCGTCCGGGACTGGCCAACAAGATCGGCTCCCGCTACGCGCACGCCGTCGCGGTCTCCACCCCCGACAGCAAGCTGCGCGGCGCCCGCTACGTGGGCATCCCGCTGCGCCGCAGCATCTCCACCCTGGACCGGGCCGCGGTCCGCCCGGAGGCGCGCGCCGCCTTCGGCCTGGACCCCAACCTGCCGACCCTGCTGGTCTCCGGCGGCTCGCAGGGCGCCCGCCGCCTCAACGAGACCATCCAGGCGGTCGCTCCGACCCTCCAGCGCTCCGGGATCCAGATCCTGCACGCGGTCGGCCCGAAGAACGAACTGCCGCGTGTCGACAACATGCCCGGGATGCCGCCGTATGTGCCGGTACCGTACGTGGACCGGATGGATCTCGCGTACGCCGCCGCCGACATGATGCTGTGCCGCGCGGGCGCGATGACCGTCGCCGAACTCTCCGCCGTCGGGCTGCCCGCCGCGTACGTCCCGCTGCCGATCGGCAACGGCGAACAGCGGCTCAACGCCCAGCCGGTGGTCAAGGCCGGCGGCGGCCTGCTCGTCGACGACGCGGAGCTGACGCCCGAGTGGGTGCTCAGCCAGGTCCTCCCGGTGCTCGCCGACCCGCACCGCCTGTACGAGATGTCCCGCGCCGCCGCCGAGTTCGGCCGCCGCGACGCCGACGACCTGCTCGTGGCGATGGTGTACGAGGCGATCGCCGCACACAGGAACCGCTAGCGCAGGAGGCACAGGAGTGGCCGGAGCGACGACCGCACAGCGCGGCAACCCCGGGTCCGCCCGGAAGGGCAAGGGCTCCGGCTCTCCCAAGCCGCCCAAGCCGCCCAGGTCGTCGAAGGGATCCGGCCCCCGGAGCCCCGGTGTTCAGCGCCTCGTCCGGCGCCTGCGGCACCGGGGCCCCGTGCTGCTCTCCCTCCTCGCCGCCGTCCTCCTCGCCGGGGGCGGCAGCTGGGTGCTCTACGGCTCCTCCTGGCTCCGCGTCGAGAAGGTGACCACGAGCGGAACGCAGGTGCTGACCCCCGAGCAGGTGCTGGCCGCGGCGGCCGTACCGGTCGGGGCGCCGCTGGTGTCCGTGGACACCGACGAGATCGCGGGCCGGGTCCGCAGCCGGCTGGCCCGCGTCGATTCGGTCGAGGTGGTGCGGGCCTGGCCGCACGGAATCGGGCTGAAAGTGACGGAGCGCAAACCCGTCCTGCTCATCAAAAAGGACGCCAAGTTCGTGGAAGTGGACGCTTCGGGTGTGCGATTCGACACGGCCGCGAAAGCTCCCGCGGGCGTTCCGGTCCTCGAATTGTCCGCGGCGCAGTCGCCGAGCGGCCGCCGCTTCGACGAGGAGCGGCTGCTGCACGAGGCCGTGGGCGTCGCCGGCGACCTCCCCGAAGCGGTCGCCAAGGAGACCGTGCAGGTCAGGGTGGGCTCGTACGACTCGGTCGTACTGGAGTTGACCCGCGGCCGGACCGTGGTGTGGGGCAGCGGCGAGCAGGGCGAGGCGAAGGGACGCGCGCTGACGGCTCTGCTGAAAGCCGCGCCCAAGGCTGACCACTTTGACGTGAGCGTCCCCACCGCCCCTGCCGTGTCCGGGAGTTGACGTCGGGTCGAACAGCGACGCACCCTGGTTGGCCACCGATACGGGTGATCACATAGGGTGAAAAGAAAAACGGGAGGTTCGGCGTGTTCGTTGAACACGCGCTACTTGTCGACTTAGTGTCCTGTTCGGAAGAGTCCAGGGAACAGGCACATACTTAACCCTAAACTTCAGGGTTAGGGTTCGGGTCGGCGCGTTCGGACCGTCCCACATTTCGGCATCAGTCGTCGCAACGCAGGCCCGCGAGGCGGCGACACGTAACTCGAGGCGAGAGGCCTTCGACGTGGCAGCACCGCAGAACTACCTCGCAGTCATCAAGGTCATCGGTGTCGGCGGCGGTGGTGTCAATGCCATCAACCGAATGATCGAGGTCGGTCTCAAGGGCGTCGAGTTCATCGCCATCAACACGGACGCCCAGGCGCTGTTGATGAGCGACGCCGACGTCAAGCTCGACGTCGGCCGTGAACTCACCCGGGGCCTCGGCGCCGGCGCCAACCCGGCAGTCGGTCGCAAGGCGGCAGAGGACCACCGCGAGGAGATCGAGGAGGTCCTCAAGGGGGCCGACATGGTCTTCGTCACCGCCGGCGAGGGCGGCGGCACCGGCACCGGCGGCGCGCCCGTCGTCGCCAACATCGCGCGCTCGCTCGGCGCCCTGACGATCGGTGTGGTCACCCGGCCGTTCACCTTCGAGGGCCGGCGCCGCGCGAACCAGGCGGAGGACGGCATCGCCGAGCTCCGCGAAGAGGTCGACACCCTCATCGTCATCCCGAACGACCGGCTGCTGTCCATCTCGGACCGCCAGGTCTCGGTCCTGGACGCCTTCAAGTCGGCCGACCAGGTCCTGCTCTCGGGCGTCCAGGGCATCACCGACCTCATCACCACCCCGGGTCTGATCAACCTCGACTTCGCGGACGTCAAGTCCGTCATGTCCGAGGCCGGCTCGGCCCTCATGGGCATCGGCTCGGCCCGCGGCGACGACCGCGCGGTGGCCGCCGCCGAGATGGCGATCTCCTCGCCGCTGCTCGAGGCGTCCATCGACGGGGCGAGGGGTGTCCTCCTCTCCATCTCCGGTGGCTCGGACCTCGGCCTCTTCGAGATCAACGAGGCCGCGCAGCTGGTGAGCGAGGCCGCGCACCCCGAGGCGAACATCATCTTCGGCGCCGTCATCGACGACGCGCTCGGCGACGAGGTACGGGTCACGGTCATCGCCGCCGGCTTCGACGGCGGACAGCCCCCGGCCCGCCGGGACAACGTCATCGGCGCTGCGTCCACCAAGCGCGAGGAGCCGGCCCCGGCGCCGGTCCGCGCGGCCGAGCCGGTGCGCCCGGCCTTCGGCGGACTGGGCACGGTCACCCCGCGCGAAGAGCCCCCGACCCCGGTCGAGGCGGCTCCGATCGAGACCGCGGCCCCCGCGCCGCAGGTCCCGACGGCCCGGCCGTACCAGGACAGCCCGGCCGAGGAACTGGATGTCCCGGACTTCTTGAAGTGACGCTGGACCAGTACGACGAGAGCGGCGCCCACTTCGCCTTCACCGACCGGTGGGGCGGGGTGAGCGCCGTTCCGTACGAGGAGCTCAATCTCGGCGGCGCGGTCGGAGACGACCCCACCGCCGTTCTCGCGAACCGGGCGGCCGCCGCCGTGGCCCTGGGCATCGAGCCGGACCAGGTGGTCTGGATGAACCAGGTGCACGGCCGTGACGTGGCGGTGGTCTCCGGTCCCTGGGGCGCCGGCGCCGACATCCCGGCGGTGGACGCGGTGGTGACCGCACGTCGGGGGCTCGCCCTCGCGGTGCTCACCGCGGACTGCACCCCGGTCCTGCTGGCCGACCCCGTCGCGGGGGTCGCGGGCGCGGCCCACGCGGGGCGGCCCGGACTGGTCGCCGGAGTGGTGCCCGCCGCCGTGGAGGCGATGGTCTCCCTCGGGGCCGAGCCCGGGCGGATCGTCGCCCGTACCGGCCCGGCGGTCTGCGGGCGCTGCTACGAAGTGCCGGCCGAGATGCGGGCCGCGGTCGCCGAGGTGGTACCGGCCGCCTACGGCGAGACGAGTTGGGGGACCCCGTCCGTCGACGTGGTCGCCGGGGTGCACGCCCAGCTCGCGGAGGCGGGGGTGGTGAACCTGCACCGCTCGGCGTTCTGCACACTGGAGTCGCGAGACCACTTCTCGTACCGCCGTGACCGGGTGACCGGGCGGCTTGCCGGATATGTCTGGCTGGACACCGTGTCTTCCCGGGGGGCGACCCCCGGACCCCCGGTAGGAAAAGACTGATGACGGACCGTAAGTCGGAGCTCGCGGAGAACCTCGCGCGGGTGGAGGAACGTATCTCGTCCGCCTGCGCGGCCGCGGGGCGGGGACGGGACGAGGTGACGCTCATCGTCGTCACCAAGACCTACCCCGCGAGTGACGTACGACTGCTGGCGGACCTCGGGGTCCGCCATGTGGCGGAGAATCGTGACCAGGACGCCGCCCCCAAGGCCGCGGCCTGCGCGGATCTGCCGCTCACCTGGCACTTCGTGGGCCAGTTGCAGACGAACAAAGTCCGTTCCGTGGCGGGATACGCGCATGTCGTTCAGTCCGTCGACCGGCCGAAGCTCGTCACGGTGCTCTCGGCGGCCGCGCAGGGGGCCGGGCGCGAACTCGGCTGCCTCGTACAGATCGCCCTCGACGCGGAGTCGGGGGAGCGCGGCACCCGGGGCGGCGCCGCTCCGGAGCAGCTGGCCGAACTGGCCGGCCTCGTGGCCGGGGCGCCGGGACTGCGGCTCGACGGTCTGATGACCGTCGCTCCGCTCGCCGGGGCCTACGCGGGACGCGAACAGGCCGCTTTCGAGCGGCTGGTGGAATTGTCATCCCGCCTGCGCGCGGACCATCCGACTGCCACGATGGTGTCGGCCGGGATGAGCGCAGACCTGGAACAGGCCGTTGCGGCCGGTGCGACACATGTACGCGTCGGCACTGCGGTACTCGGCGCGAGACCCCGGCTCGGGTAACGTCGCGAAGAAAGTCGGACCACAGCAGAAAATATGGTCATTCCCGCTGACGGGCGGACAGACCACGTGGATCGCGGGCAGTTGGTGACTTTGGTGACACAGCGACACACCTGCGACAGGGCGATCCACCACAGAGCGGAGGATTCAGAGAATGGCCGGCGCGATGCGCAAGATGGCGGTCTACCTCGGCCTCGTGGAGGACGACCGGTACGACAACCCGGGGTACGACCCCGACGACGAATTCGAGCCCGAGCCGGAACCGGAGCGGGACCGCCGGCGCCAGCAGGCCGTGCACCAACCGCCCGTAACGGACGAACCGGTACGAGTTACCCAGCCTCCGGCGCAACGGGAACCCATCCCATTGCCGGTGGAAAACGGACGTCCTGCGCGAATTGCCCCCGTGGCATCCATCACACCTGAACGCTCGAACCTGGAGAAGAACGCCCCCGTGATCATGCCCAAGGTCGTCTCCGAGCGGGAGCCGTACCGCATCACGACGCTGCACCCCCGGACCTACAACGAGGCCCGTACCATCGGGGAACACTTCCGTGAGGGCACTCCGGTGATCATGAACCTCACGGAGATGGACGACACGGATGCGAAGCGACTTGTCGACTTTGCCGCCGGCCTCGTCTTCGGCCTGCACGGCAGCATTGAACGCGTGACACAGAAGGTGTTCCTGCTGTCGCCTGCTAACGTCGATGTCACGGCGGAGGACAAGGCCCGCATCGCGGAGGGCGGGTTCTTCAACCAAAGCTAGACCGATCCGTCAGACACGGGGCCGGGGACAGAGCGAGAGCAGGGGAGAGGGAAGCGCGGGATGGGCGTCGCACTGCAGGTGGTCTACATCGCGCTGATGTGCTTCCTTATCGTGCTGATCTTCCGACTGGTGATGGACTACGTCTTCCAGTTCGCACGTTCATGGACACCCGGCAAGGCGATGGTGGTCGTCCTTGAGGCCACCTACACTGTCACCGATCCACCGCTCAAGCTTCTCCGGCGTTTCATTCCGCCGTTGCGTCTCGGGGGCGTGGCACTCGACCTGTCCTTCTTCGTTCTGATGATCATCGTTTACATCCTCATCAGTTTCGTGAGCACCGCTGCGAGAAGCGTGTGAACGATGAGCTTCCCCGCGAGCGCGGGGACAGTCCCGATACGGTCTTGCCGACTGCCGACGACTACGTAGAGGTGAAGAAGACATGCCGCTGACTCCCGAGGACGTGCGGAACAAGCAGTTCACGACCGTCCGCCTCCGAGAAGGCTATGACGAGGACGAGGTCGATGCCTTCCTCGACGAGGTCGAGTCCGAACTGACGCGCCTGCTGCGCGAGAACGAGGACCTGCGCGCCAAGCTGGCCGCCGCCACGCGTGCCGCCGCGCAGAACCAGCAGCAGCAGGGCATGCGCAAGCCCGAGCCCCAGGACCAGCGCGGCCCCGGAGGCCCCGGCGCCCCCGTGCCCGCCGCCATATCCGGCCCGCCGGCGCAGCAGGGCCCGCCGCAGATGGGCCCGCCGCAGCTGCCGGGCGGCCAGCCGCAGCTTCCGGCCGGCCCCGGTGGACACGGACCGCAGGGTCCGGGCGGCCCGGGTCCGATGGGCGGCCCCATGCACACCATGGGTGGCCAGCAGCAGATGGGCCAGCAGGGCATGGGCCAGCAGTCCATGGGCGGCCAGAACCCGCTCGGCCAGCAGATGCAGCCCATGGGCCAGCAGATGCAGCCGATGGGCCAGCAGATGCAGCCCATGGGTCAGCAGATGCAGCAGATGCAGCAGCAGCCGCAGCTCCCGCAGCAGGGCCCCGGTGGCGACAGCGCCGCCCGCGTCCTGTCGCTGGCGCAGCAGACCGCCGACCAGGCGATCGCGGAGGCCCGCTCCGAGGCCAACAAGATCGTCGGCGAGGCGCGCAGCCGCGCCGAGGGCCTGGAGCGGGACGCCCGCGCCAAGGCCGACGCGCTGGAGCGGGACGCCCAGGAGAAGCACCGCGTCGCGATGGGCTCCCTGGAGTCCGCCCGCGCCACGCTGGAGCGCAAGGTCGAGGACCTGCGGGGCTTCGAGCGTGAGTACCGTACGCGCCTGAAGTCCTACCTGGAGTCGCAGCTGCGCCAGCTGGAGACCCAGGCGGACGACTCCCTGGCCCCGCCGCGCAACCCGGCCGGCCCGGCGCTGCCGCCGTCGCCGACCCCGTCGATGGCTCCGGCCGGAGCCATGGGCCACTCCATGAGCAACCCGTCGATGGGCGCTCCGTCCCCCATGGGCGGTCCCTCGCCGATGGGTGGCCCGTCCCCGATGGGCGGCCCCTCGTACGGTGGTCAGCAGCAGATGTCTCCCGCGATGACGCAGCCGATGGCTCCGGTGCGGCCGGCCGCTCCGCAGCCGATGCAGCAGACGCCGTCGCCGATGCGCGGCTTCCTGATCGACGAGGACGACAACTAGGCGCCGCCGGTAGGTCGGCAGTCACGGGCCGGGCCCGGTTCCCCTTCGGGGGCACCGGGCCCGGCCCGTTTCCGTACCCGGCCGCCGTGGCCGCCGTGGCCGCCGTGGCTGCCGTGGCCCGCTGCGCGGCGTGGGCCAAGCAAAACGGCCCGCACCCCCCGGCAGGGGGCGCGGGCCGCTCGGGCCGGGAGGCTACGCCTTGCGGAGGCGGAACGTCAGGCCGAGGGACTCGTCCGTGAACGGCTCGCCGTACGCGGCGTCCGCGTCGCCGGACGCGTAGTCCGTCGACAGGACCTCGTCCGCGATCAGCGCCGCGTGGTCCGTCAGGGCCGTCACGACCTCCGGGTCCGACGAGGACCAGCGCAGGGCGATCCGGTCCGCGACGTCCAGGCCGGAGTTCTTCCGGGCCTCCTGGATCAGGCGGATCGCGTCACGCGCCAGGCCCGCCAGCCGCAGCTCCGGGGTGATCTCCAGGTCCAGGGCGACCGTCGCGCCGGAGTCGGACGCCACCGACCAGCCCTCACGCGGGGTCTCCGTGATGATGACCTCCTCCGGGGTGAGGGTGATCGACTCGCCGTTCACCTCCACCACGGCCCCGCCCGAGCGCAGGGCCAGGGACAGCGCCGCCGCGTCGGCCGCGGCCACCGCCTTCGCCACGTCCTGGACGCCCTTGCCGAAGCGCTTGCCCAGCGCCCGGAAGTTCGCCTTCGCCGTGGTGTCGACCAGCGAGCCGCCGACCTCCGACAGGGAGGCCAGCGAGGAGACGTTCAGCTCCTCCGTGATCTGGGCCTGGAGCTCGGGGGACAGGGCGTCGAAGCCCACCGCGCCGACCAGGGCCCGGGACAGCGGCTGGCGGGTCTTGACGCCCGACTCGGCACGCGTGGCCCGGCCCAGCTCCACCAGGCGGCGGACCAGCAGCATCTGCTGGGAGAGGGTCGGGTCGATCGCCGAGGTGTCCGCCGTCGGCCACGTGGACAGGTGGACCGACTCCGGCGCGTCCGGGGTGACCGGGACGATCATGTCCTGCCAGACCCGCTCCGTGATGAAGGGGGTGAGGGGGGCCAGGAGGCGGGTCACGGTCTCGACCACGTCGTGCAGGGTGCGCAGCGCCGAGGCGTCGCCCTGCCAGAAGCGGCGGCGCGAGCGGCGCACGTACCAGTTGGACAGGTCGTCCACGAAGGAGGAGAGCAGCTTGCCGGCGCGCTGGGTGTCGTACGACTCCATCGCCTCCGTGACCTCGGACGTGAGGGTGTGGAGTTCCGAGAGGAGCCAGCGGTCCAGGACCGTGCGGTCCGCCGGGGCCGGGTCGGCCGCCGACGGGGCCCAGTTCGACGTACGGGCGTACAGCGCCTGGAAGGCGACCGTGTTCCAGTACGTGAGGAGGGTCTTGCGGACCACCTCCTGGATCGTGCCGTGGCCCACGCGGCGGGCCGCCCACGGGGAGCCGCCGGCCGCCATGAACCAGCGCACCGCGTCCGCGCCGTGCTGGTCCATGAGCTGGATCGGCTCGAGGGTGTTGCCCAGGTGCTTGGACATCTTGCGGCCGTCCTCGGCGAGGATGTGGCCCAGGCAGACCACGTTCTCGTAGGAGGACTTGTCGAAGACGAGGGTGCCGACCGCCATCAGCGTGTAGAACCACCCGCGCGTCTGGTCGATGGCCTCCGAGATGAACTGCGCCGGGTAGCGCTTCTCGAAGATCTCCTTGTTCTTGTGCGGGTATCCCCACTGCGCGAACGGCATCGAGCCCGAGTCGTACCAGGCGTCGATGACCTCCGGCACCCGGACGGCCTCCAGCGAGCAGCCGTCGGCGGTGCAGGTGAAGGTGACGTCGTCGATGTACGGGCGGTGCGGGTCCAGGGCGGAGAGGTCCTGCCCGGACAGCTCGCCCAGCTCGGCGCGGGAGCCGACGCAGGTGAGGTGGTTCTCCTCGCAGCGCCAGATCGGCAGCGGGGTGCCCCAGTAGCGGTTGCGGGAGAGCGCCCAGTCGATGTTGTTGTTCAGCCAGTCGCCGAAGCGGCCCTGCTTGACCGAGTCCGGGAACCAGTTCGTCTTCTCGTTCTCCCGCAGCATCGCGTCCTTGACGGCGGTGGTGCGGATGTACCAGGACGGCTGCGCGTAGTAGAGCAGGGCCGTGTGGCAGCGCCAGCAGTGCGGGTAGCTGTGCTCATAGGCGATGTGCTTGAAGAGCAGGCCGCGCGCGTCGAGGTCGGCGGTCAGCTTCTCGTCGGCCTTCTTGAAGAAGACGCCGCCGACCAGCGGGACCTCCTCCTCGAAGGTGCCGTCGGGGCGGACCGGGTTCACGACGGGCAGGCCGTACGCGCGGCAGACCGCGAGGTCGTCGGCGCCGAAGGCGGGGGACTGGTGGACCAGACCGGTGCCGTCCTCGGTCGTGACGTACTCGGCGTTCACGACGTAGTGGGCCGGAGCCGGGAACTCCACGAGGGAGAACGGACGCTCGTACGTCCAGCGCTCCATCTCCTTGCCCGTGAAGCTCTGGCCGGTGGCCTCCCAGCCCTCGCCCAGGGACTTCTCCAGCAGCGGCTGGGCGACGACCAGCTTCTCCTCACCGTTCGTGGCGACCACGTAGGTGACCTCGGGGTGCGCGGCGACCGCGGTGTTGGACACCAGGGTCCAGGGGGTCGTCGTCCAGACCAGCAGCGCGGCCTCGCCGGCCAGCGGGCCGGAGGTGAGCGGGAAGCGGACGTAGACGGAGGGGTCGACGACCGTCTCGTAGCCCTGGGCCAGCTCGTGGTCGGAGAGGCCGGTGCCGCAGCGCGGGCACCAGGGGGCGACGCGGTGGTCCTGGGTGAGCAGGCCCTTGTTGAAGATCTCCTTCAGCGACCACCACACGGACTCGACGTACTCGGGGTCCATGGTCCGGTACGCGTCGTCCAGGTCGACCCAGTAGCCCATCCGGGTCGTGAGGTCGGCGAACGCGTCGGTGTGGCGGGTCACGGACTCGCGGCACTTGGCGTTGAACTCGGCGATGCCGTACGCCTCGATGTCCTGCTTGCCGTTGAAGCCGAGCTCCTTCTCGACGGCGAGCTCGACGGGCAGGCCGTGGCAGTCCCAGCCGGCCTTGCGGGCCACGTGGTAGCCGCGCATGGTGCGGAACCGGGGGAAGACGTCCTTGAAGACGCGGGCCTCGATGTGGTGCGCGCCGGGCATGCCGTTGGCGGTGGGCGGGCCCTCGTAGAAGACCCACTCGGGGCGGCCCTCGGACTGCTCCAGGGTCTTGGCGAAGGTCTTGCTCTCGCGCCAGAAGTCGAGAACGGCGTGCTCGAGGGCGGGCAGGTCGACCTGGGCGGGTACCGGGCGGTACTGCGGCGGTGTGGTCATGAGGCTGAACTCTTCCTCCGGCGGGGTGTCACTTCCGTCCGGAGGGACGAGAGCCGCCCTCGTTTCAAGGACGCGCTGCTCCCGCGGTACCACCCTCCTTGGCCACCGGACGGATCCGGTGGCCCCCTCATTGGGGTGCGAAGCCGGTTCTACTGGCCCCACGGGAATCCGTGCGGGCTTTCTTCCGGCGGCTCAGGGGTGATCCTTCGCATCGCGCTCGCCCCCGGGCTCTCACCGTCCCCGGGTCGCTCATGGCTGCGTCCGACGCTACTCGTCCCCGTCCATGCCTTTCGCTGGGCCCAGTGTACGGGGCGGGGGCGCGCTCGGCAGACCGGTTTACGGGGGGTCGGGGCAGGGGTTTCGGCCGGGCTCGGGGGCGGGCTCGGGGGGCGGGGCCGGGAGGGTGGCGGCGTGACCCGAATGGGCCGATGGGCCGGTCCGGACTCGGGTGTGACGGGAGTGGCGGATTACCGGGCTCCCTGCTGGGCACAACGGATGCAGGTTGGCATCGATGGACGCGTGCCCCGTTGCCGCGAGGCCGGAGTCGATTTATCGTTCCGGCACGATTCGCGAGCAAGATCACAGTATGTGAAGGGGCCGCGGCCATGGTGGCGAAGAAGACCGCCGGGAGAACTGCCGAGAAGGCTGTCGGAAAGGCCGCCGGGAAGGCTGCGGCGGCCGAGGACCCGGCTCCGGCCCGGAAGAAGACGACCGCTGCCGGGAAGAAGACGGCTCTGAACTCCACGGCCAAGACGGCGACCAAGGCGCCGGCCAAGACGGCGGCCAAGGCGCCGGCCAAATCGGCGGCCAAGAAGGCGCCCGCCAAGAAGGCGGTGGCCGGGAAGACCGCCGCCGGGAAGACCTCGGCCAAGAAGGCCTCGGCCGTGAACACGACGGCCGCGGCGAAGGCGGCCACCGAGAAGGCGACCGGCGTCGGGAAGACGACCGCGAGGAAGGCCACGGCCAAGGCGGCCGGGGCCGAGGGGGCGGCGCAGGCCGCGCAACAGACGGGAGCCCGGAAAGTGGTTGCCAAGAAGAGCACCGGCACGGCCAGGAAGACGGCTGCGGCCGCCACCAGCGGTCTGCCGAAGGCCAGGGCCACCGCAGCAGCGGCCCTGGCGCCGGGCGAGCTGGCCGTACGGCCCGGCGAGGACCCCTGGACCCCGGCGGAGGTGGCCGAGGCCCGTGCCGAGCTCCAGAGCGAGGTGCTGCGGCTGCGCGACGAGCTCCAGGCCTCCGACGAGGCCATCTCGGGCCTGATGCGCGACTCCGGTGACGGAGCCGGCGACGACCAGGCCGACACGGGCACCAAGAACATCACCCGGGAGTCCGAGCTGGCCCTCGCCGCGAACGCCCGCGAGATGCTCGAACAGACCGAGCGGGCCCTGGAGCGGCTGGACGCGGGCACGTACGGGCTCTGCGAGAACTGCGGCCGGCCCATCGGCAAGGCCAGGATGCAGGCGTTCCCGCGGGCGACGCTGTGCGTGGACTGCAAGCAGAAGCAGGAGCGCAGGCACTGAGGGGGCACGGGCCGGGCTGCCGCGGCGGGCGGACCCTGACGTACTCTCGTGTCTCGTCGGGGTCCAGGGACCCGGCAGGGCCGTAGGGCCGTGCCGTGGGCAACCTGGTTCGAGCTAGTCGAGGGACTCACGTGGCAGAGGCGGAGAGCATCATCGGTACGCCGGAGGTCGGGGACGACGCCCAGCCGGAGTCCGCCGCGCCCAAGGGGCGCCGGCGGATCGTCGCGCTGCTCGTCGTCGCGCTGCTCGCCTACCTGCTCGACTTCGGCAGCAAGATGCTCGTCGTCGCGAAGCTGGAGCACCAGCCGCCGATCCGGATCATCGGCGACCTGCTGAAGTTCGAGGCGATCCGCAATCCGGGCGCCGCGTTCGGCTTCGGCGAGGCCTTCACCATCATCTTCACGTGCATCGCGGCCACCGTGATCATCGTGATCGTGCGGCTGGCCCGCAAGCTCTACAGCCTGCCGTGGGCGATCGCGCTGGGCCTGCTGCTCGGCGGTGCGCTGGGCAACCTCACCGACCGGATCTTCCGTTCGCCGGGGGTGTTCCGGGGCGCCGTGGTCGACTTCATCGCGCCCGCCCACTTCGCCGTCTTCAACCTCGCGGACTCGGCGATCGTGTGCGGCGGCATCCTGATCGTGCTGCTGTCGTTCCGGGGTCTGGACCCGGACGGTACGGTCCACAAGGACTGATCGCGGGACGGGTGCGCCGTCGAGTCCTGCATACTCGACAGGTGAGTACGATTCCCGAGATCCGCACCCTGCCCGTTCCCGATGGCCTCGAAGGCGAGCGCGTGGACGCCGCCATCGCCCGTATGTTCGGTTTTTCCCGGACGAAGGCGGCCGAGCTCGCCGCCGCGGGGAAGGTGTCGGTCGACGGCAGCGTCGTCGGGAAGTCCGAGCGCGTGCACGGTGGCGCCTGGCTCGAAGTCGAGATGCCCGCGCCGCCGCGGCCGGTCGAGCTCGTCGCCGAGCCGGTCCCGGGCATGGAGATCGTCCATGACGACGACGACATCGTCGTCATCATGAAGCCGGTGGGCGTCGCCGCCCACCCGAGCCCCGGCTGGACCGGCACCACCGTCATCGGCGGCCTCGCCGCCGCCGGCTACCGGATCTCCACCTCCGGCGCGTCCGAGCGCCAGGGCATCGTGCACCGCCTCGACGTCGGCACGTCCGGCCTGATGGCCGTCGCCAAGTCGGAGCGTGCGTACACCTCGCTGAAGAACCAGTTCCGCGAGCGGGTCGTGGACAAGCGCTACCACGCGCTCGTACAGGGCCACCCGGACCCGATGAGCGGCACGATCGACGCGCCCATCGGCCGCCACCCCAGCGCGGACTACAAGTGGGCCGTGATCCAGGAGGGCAAGCCCTCCGTCACCCACTACGACCTGATCGAGGCCTTCCGCGCGGCCTCGCTGCTCGACATCAAGCTGGAGACCGGGCGTACGCACCAGATCCGCGTGCACATGTCCGCGCACCGGCACCCGTGCGTCGGCGACCTCACGTACGGCGCCGACCCGACCGTGGCGAAGCGGCTGGGCCTGACCCGGCAGTGGCTGCACGCCGTGCGGCTCGGGTTCGAGCACCCGGCGGACGGTCAGTGGGTGGAGTTCGAGAGCACCTACCCGGCGGACCTGCAGCACGCGCTGGACGTGATCCGGGCGGAGAGCGAGTGACGGCCTTCGCCGTCCGGGTGGCCGAGGGGGAGGCCGACCTGGCGGCGTGCTTCGCCGTGCGGACCGAGGTGTTCGTGGTCGAGCAGTCCGTGCCGGAATCGATCGAGTACGACGCGTACGACGCCGTCGCGGTGCACGTACTGGCCGTGGCGCCGGACGGGGAGCCGCTCGGCACCGGCCGGCTGCTGCACGGGCCGGCGGCGCTGGGCAAGACGGGCGGCGACCCGACGGTCGGCTCGCTGGGGCGCCTCGCCGTACGCAAGGCCGCACGCGGGCTGGGCGTCGGCGTGGCGCTGGTGCGGGCGATCGAGGCGGAGGCCGGCCGGCTGGGCCTGTCCGCCGTGGACCTGGGCGCGCAGACGCACGCGCTCGGCTTCTACGAGCGGCTCGGGTACGTGGCCTACGGCCCGGAGTTCGAAGACGCGGGGATCCCGCACCGCGCCATGAGGCGCACCCTGCCGTAGCCCTGGCCGGGCGGGGACCGGTGCCGCGCGGCCGTGGCCCTGCCTCCGCGCCCCTCGACGCACCCGACTCCTGCCCGGCGGACGGCTTCGGCCGCATCGTGCCCCGTCTGCGATCGGCGTGCGGGGCAGCGTCCGGTACGGGCTCGCCCGGGTGGAGTGCCGACACGCGGATGCGGCCTTCCGACCGCGCGGCCCAGCGGCAGCGGCCTGGCAGGGTGGGGGAGTGGATCAGCTTGCTCTGCTGTTCGTACTGCTGCTCGGGGCCGTGGTCAGCGTCCCGCTCGGGGACCGGCTCGGGCTGCCCGCGCCCGTCCTGATGACCATCGGCGGGGTCGCGCTCGCGCTGGTCCCGGCCGTGCCGAACGTCGACATCCCGCCCGAGTTCATCCTGCCGCTCGTCCTGCCCCCGCTGCTCTACGCCTCGGCGCAGCGCACCTCCTGGCGGCAGTTCGCCGCCAACGTCCGGCCCATCTTCCTGCTCGCCGTGGCCCTCGTCTTCGTCACCACCGCCGCGGTCGCCGCCGTCGCGAACGCCGTCGTCCCCGGGCTGCCGCTCGCCGCCGCGGTCGCGCTCGGCGCGCTCGTGGCCCCGCCCGACCCCGTCGCCGCGACCGCCGTCGCCGGAGCGCTCGGGCTGCCGCGCCGCATGGTGTCGATCCTGGAGGGCGAGGGCCTGTTCAACGACGTCACCGCGATCGTGCTCTACCACGTGGCCATCTCCGCCGCCGTCAGCGGCAGCTTCTCCTGGCCGGACGCGCTGGGGGAGTTCGTGCTCTCCGCCGTGGTCGCCGTCGCCGTCGGGCTCGGTCTGGGCTGGGCGACCAACGCGCTCATGGGGCGGCTCGGCGACGCCACGCTCCAGATCGGGCTGACGCTGCTCGTGCCGTTCGTGTCGTACGTGGTGGCCGAGGAGCTCCAGGGGTCGGGCGTGCTGGCGGTGCTGACGACGGCCCTGTTCCTCGCGGAGTACGCCTCCGACGCGGACGACGTGCTGGGACGGCTCGCCGGGCACACGTTCTGGGAGGTCGTGGACATGCTGGTCACGGGGGTGGCGTTCGGGCTGATCGGGCTGGAGCTGCACAACGTGTTCGGCGTCGCGGCCGGCCGCGAGTGGGAGATGGCGGGGTGGGCGGCCGCCGTGACCGCGGTGGTGGTCGGCGTACGGCTGCTGTGGCTGCTGCCGGCCGGGTGGCTGGCCAAGCGGCTGCACACGCGGCGCGACTACGACGAGGAGATCCCGCTGAGCTGGCGGGAGAGCGTGGTGATGTGGTGGGCCGGGATGCGCGGGGTGGCCTCGGTGGCGCTGGCGCTGGCCATCCCGCTGAAAGTGGAGGGCGGGGCGCCGTTCCCGGGGCGGGACCAGATCATCTTCATCGCCTTCGCCGTGATCATGGTGACGCTGGTCTGCCAGGGGCTGACGCTGCCGTGGCTGGTGCGCCTGCTGGGCGTGGAGGCCGACGAGGACGCCGAGCGGGAGACGGAGCGGCAGCTGGCGATCCGCGCGGCGAAGGCCGCGAAGCGGAGGCTGAAGGAGATCGAGGAGGTGGAGGACCTCCCGGAGGACCTGGTGGAGGTGCTCTACCGGCGGGCGTACGACGTGGGGGCCAGGATCAGCCCCGAGATGGTGGACGAGGAGCGGCGGGAGGCGTACGCGAAGCGGGTGGAGCGGATCCGGGACGTCCAGCGGATCCAGCGGGAGATGATGTCGGCGGCTCGGCACGAGGTGCTGGCCGCGCGCAGCGAGCCCGGCGCGGACCCGGAGATCGTGGACCGGGTCCTGCGCCACCTGGACGTCCGCAGCCTGCGCAGTAGTTAGCGGAGTCCGGCCCGGCCGCTCAGACCTGGTAGCGGGACGGGGCGAAGAGGTCCAGGTTCGAGGCGATCCAGTCCGATGTGCGGGACAGCCCCTCCGCCAGCGGGACCTGCGGCTTCCAGCCCGCCCAGTCCCGGGCGCGGGAGTTGTCCGACAGCAGGCGGTGGACCTCGCTGCCCGCCGGGCGCAGGCGGGACGCGTCCACGACCACCTCGGCGTCCCGGCCCGAAGCCTCGATGAGGGCCCGCGCCAGGTCGCCGATCGAGATCTCCTCGCCCGTGCCGAGGTTGACCACCTCGCCCAGCGCCCGGTCGCATTCCGCCACCGCGAGGAAGCCCTCCGCCGTGTCCGTCACGTACGTGAAGTCCCGGGTCGGGGAGAGCGAGCCCAGGCGGACCTCCCGCGCGCCCGCGTGCAGCTGCGCCAGGATCGTCGGGATCACGGCCCGCGCCGACTGCCGGGGGCCGTACGTGTTGAACGGCCGGACCACCGTCACCGGCAGCTCGAACGCGTGGTGGAACGACAGCGCCATCATGTCCGCGCCGATCTTCGACGCCGAGTACGGGGACTGCGGCTGGAGCGGATGCGATTCCGCGATCGGGGCCGTCAGCGCCGTGCCGTAGACCTCGCTCGTGGACGTGTGCACCAGCCGCCGCACCCCGTGCCGGCGGCAGGCCTCCGCCATGTTCTCCGTACCGGTCACGTTCGTCTGCACGTACGCGCCCGGCGAGGCGTAGCTGTACGGGATCCCGATCAGCGCCGCCAGGTGGAACACGGTGTCGCAGCCCTGCACCGCGTCGCTGACCCGGCCCGCGTCGCGGATGTCGCCCGCCCACATCTCCACCGGTCCCCCGGGATCCGCGAGGTACCGCGCCAGGTGGCCCTTCTCCGCGTACGGCTTGTAGTGGACGAAGGCGCGGACCCGGGCGCCGCGCGCCACCAGCAGGTCGACCAGGGTGGACCCGATGAACCCCTCGGCTCCGGTGACCAGGACCGTGCGGCCGGCCCAGGGGTTCACGGCGTTCGTCTGCGTGTTCACATGTGCTCCAGGGTGGGGGAGGGGACGAAGCCGGCCACGCGGAGGACCTCCGCGGCCAGCAGTTCGGCGGCCCGGGCGTGCGGGCCGGGGTCGGCGGCGCCGGCCATCGCGGCCAGCCGGGCCGGGTCGGCCAGCAGCGGGCCGAGCAGCACCGTCAGCTGGTCGGCGGTGGTCGCGGCGTCCGGCAGCAGCAGGCCCGCGCCCGCGTCGACGAGGACCCGGGCGTTGTGGGTCTGGTGGTCGCCGGGGGCGTGCGGGTACGGGACGAGCACGGCCGGGACCCCGGTCGCCGCCAGCTCCGCGACCGTCGCGGACCCGGCCCGGCACACCACCAGGTCGGCGGCCGCGTACACGAGGTCCATCCGGTCCAGGTACGGCACGGCCCGGGCGATCCGCTGCCCGTCGCAGGCGGCGAGATCGGCGGCGGTGTCGGGCAGCGCCCGCGGCCCCGTCTTGATCAGCAGCTGGACGTCGTCCCGCCCCTGCCAGAGCCCGGCCAGCCCGACGGCGGCCGCGGTGAGGCGGGCGGCGCCCAGGCTGCCGCCGTTGAAGACGACCAGGCGGCGCCCGTCGGGGACGTGCAGGGCCCGCCGGGCCTCGGCGCGCAGGGCCGCGCGCTCCGGCCGGGTCAGCCCGGCCAGCCGCGCGAGGGCCGCCGCGATCGGCATTCCGGTGGTCAGCGCGTGCGCCCCGCCCGCCAGATGGGCCCGGCTGCGCTCGAAGGCCACGGCCATGTGCGGGGTGAGCCGGGCCGCGAACTGGTTGGCGCGCCCGGGCACCGCGTTGGACTCGTGGATGACGGCCGGCAGCCCGGCCATCCGGGCCCCCAGCACGGCCGGCGCGCTCGGGTAGCCGCCCATGCCCACGACGGCGTGCGCGCCCTGGGCCCGGATCACCGAGCGCGCCTGCCCGGCGGAGCGCAGCAGCGCGGCGGGCAGCAGGTAGCGCTTCGCGCCGAGCGAGGGGTCGAACGGGATCATGTCGACGGTGTGCAGGCGGTACCCGGCGGCCGGGATCAGCTCGGTCTCCAGGCCCCGCTCGGTCCCGATGAACGAGACCACGGCATCCGGGACGGCCGCGCGCAGCGCCTCGGCGAGGGCGAGCCCGGGGTAGATGTGGCCGCCGGTGCCGCCCGCGCCGATCACGACGGACAGGGGCGGAATTCCTTGCGCGTCTCGTGTGCCTCGTATGCCTTGTCTGGTCATGGGCGCAGCCTTCCGGTGCGCCCTAAGAACGTTCTAAGAGGTCGTTTTATCCCGCTGTTTCATCCCGTTATGGGGTGGTTCGTGGATTTCTTGGGTCGCGCCAGGAGATGGTGTTCTCGCCGGTGAGGCGGCGAGCCATGAGGTCGGTCATGGCGATGTGGATGATGGCTTCGGAGCGGGTGGGCAGGGTTTCGTAGTCGCGGGCCAGGCGGCGGTGGAGCATGAGCCAGCCGTAGGTTCTCTCGACCGCCCAGCGTTTCGGGATCGGGGTGAAGCCCCTGGTCCCGGGCTTGCGGGCGGTGATTTCCATGTCGATGCCGAGGGTGGCGGCGTGCTCGACGAGGTGCTGGCGGTAGCCGCCGTCGACCCACACCTTGCGGATGCCGGGGTGGTCGGCGGCGACGCGGTCGATGAGGCGGGTGCCGGCGACGGAGTCCTGGACGCTGGCCGCGGTGACCAGCACTGTGAGGAGGAGGCCGAGCGTATCGGTGATGATGCTTCGTTTGCGGCCCGCGATTTTCTTGCCGGCGTCGATGCCCTGGCTTGCGGCGGGGACGCTGGTGGAGGTCTTGACGCTCTGTGCGTCGATCACGCAGGCGGAGGGCTCCGCGTCCCGTCCTTCCTTCTCGCGGAGAAGTTGTCGTAGAAGGCCGTTGAGCTGGGCAAATATCCCCTCCTCCGCCCATCTGGCGAAGTAGCCGTAGACGCTTTGGTGCGGCGGGAAGTCATGCGGGAGGTAGGCCCACTGGCAGCCGGTGCGGTCCACGTAGAGGATCGCGTTCATGATCTCGCGCAGGTCATGCCGCGGTGGCCGGCCGAAGTCCAGAGCCCGGCCGCGGCGCTCGAAGCGCCACGCGGACAGTACCGGCTCGATCAACTCCCAGCGCGCATCGGACAAGTCACTCGGATACGGACGTCGCGTCGTCATGAATCCGGCGTACTGCCACGGACCGAGTGCGCCCAGGCGCACAGCTGCGACACCAGAAGCACGGGCCACCAACGGCCGGACATCCTGGAATGAGACGGGAACAAGACCCATCCCGCCCCACCGGTCACCCCACCCGGCCCACAGTCATCAACTGCATATGTGGCCACGACCGCACCACGACCGACCATCTTGAAATTCACATCAAAACAGGACGGTCAAGGTTAAAACGACCTCTAAGAGGTTCTCTCAGAACTCTTTGGCAGGCTTTGCCCCATGAGCAGCACGAGCAGCACGACCGGTACGAGCGGTACGAGTGCGCAGCGGATCCTGGTCGTGGACGACGAGCCCGAGGTACGGGCCGCCGTCCAGGACGGGCTGGCCGTCGAGGGGTACGAGGTACGGGGAGCCGGCGACGGGCTGGCCGCGCTGTCGGAGGTCGCGGGCTGGCAGCCCGACGCGGTGGTGCTCGACGTGATGATGCCCGTGCTCGACGGGCTCGGGGTCTGCCGCCGGCTGCGGGCCCTGGGCGACCGTACGCCCGTACTCGTCCTGACCGCGCTGGACTCGGTGAGCGAGCGGGTCGACGGCCTGGAGGCGGGCGCCGACGACTACCTGGTCAAGCCGTTCGCGCTGGACGAGCTGGTGGCCCGGGTCCGGGCCCTGCTGCGGCGGGCCGCGCCCGATCCCGCCGGTACGGCCGTACTCGGGTTCGCGGACCTCGTACTGGACCCCGAGACGCGCACCGGCAGGCGCGGCGGGCGGCCGCTGGAGTTCAGCCGGACCGAGGCGGCGCTGCTGGAGCTGCTCCTGCGCCACCCCGGGCAGGTGCTGCCGCGGGAGCTGATCCTGGAGCTGGTGTGGGGGCGGGACTTCGGACCGGACTCCAATTCCCTCGCCGTGTACGTCGGCTACCTGCGGCGGAAGCTGGAGGCGGGCGGCGAGCCGCGGCTGGTGCACACCGTCCACGGGGTCGGCTACCGGCTGGGCCCGGCGTGAGTGCCGCCGGGCGGGGCCGGCGCCGGCTCGGGGCGCCCTGGCGCAGACGCCGGCCGCTGCGGACCCGGCTGGCGCTGGCGGTCACCGCGGCGGTGGCGCTGGTCGCGGTCGGGGTGTGCACGGCGGCGTTCTTCGTCGTACGGAGCGCCCTGTACGAGCAGCTGAACCTGAGCCTGACCCAGTCCGCGCGGCTCGCGGCGCAGCGCAACCCGGACTCCGGACCGGACACCCTGGCCGGGGAGTGCCGGTTCCTGGCGGCGCCCGCCTGCGCGGAGGTGGTGCCGGCCGACCCGGCGAACGACCCGGCGACCGCTTACCTGCTGCCGGTGGACGGCGCGACGCGGGCGGTGGCGGCGGGGCGGCACGCGCCGTTCTACACGGACATCGTGCACGCGGGGCACCCGACGCGGATGCTCACCACCGACTACGCGAAGGGGCGGGCGCTCCAGGTGGCGCTGCGGGCCGACACCGTCGAGGACGGGATCGAGGAGGCGGCGTGGTGGCTGGGGCTGATCGGCGCGGCCGGGGTGCTGGTCGCCGCCGGGCTCGGGTACTGGGTGTCGCGGACCGGTCTGGCCCCGGTGACCCGGCTCACGGCCACCGCCGAGCGGATCGCGGCGACGCGGGACCCGCGGCACCGGATCGAACTGCCGCCGCCGGGGAGGGAGGACGAGATCACACGGCTGGCCGGGAGCTTCAACACCATGCTGGGCGAGCTGGAGCAGTCGGTGACGGCGCAGCGGCGGCTGGTCGCCGACGCCTCGCACGAGCTGCGGACCCCGCTGACGGCCCTGCGGACCAACGCGGAGCTGCTGGCGCGCGGGGAGCGGCTGACGGCGGAGCAGCGCGAGCGGGCTTCGCTCGCGCTGGGGCGGCAGCTGAGGGAGGTGACGGGGCTGGTGAACGACCTGATCGAGCTGGCCCGGGACGAGGAGCCGCAGCCGCTGGTGGAACAGGTACGGCTGGCTCCGCTGGTGGAGCACTGCGCGGAGGCGGCCCGGGCGCACTGGCCGTCGGTCCCGGTGCGGGTGCGCGTCCGGGGGGCGGAGGCGGTGGTGGTGCCGGGGGTGCCGGCGCGGCTGACCCGGCTGGTGTCGAACCTGCTGGACAACGCGGCGAAGTTCAGCCCCGCGGGGGCTCCGGTGGAGGTGGAGCTGGTGTCGCCGGGCTCCGCCGGCGGCCGGGCGGAGCTGACGGTACGGGACCACGGGCCCGGCATCGAGGCCGAGGACCTGCCGTACGTCTTCGACCGCTTCTACCGGGCCGGCGCGGCGCGGGCCCTGCCGGGCTCGGGGCTGGGGCTCGCGATGGCCCGCCAGATCGCCCGGGCACACGCCGCGGAGCTCGTGGCCGAGCCGGCCCCGGGCGGCGGCGCCCTGTTCCGCCTGACGTTCTGACCCTGGCCCTGCCCCTGCCCTTGGCTCTGCCCCTGGCCCCCGCCCCTGGCCCCCGCCCCTGGCCCGGGTTCCGGCCGTCAGGACGCTTCCGGGCGCGGGTCCGCCGGGGAGGTGGCGATGCGGGGCAGGGCGTACGGGTGGTGGGCCAGGAGCCAGGTGATCAGGCGCTCGCGGACCTGGCAGCGGACCGTCCAGATGTCCGTCGCGTCCTTCGCCGTGACCACCGCCCGGACCTGGATGGTGTGCGGGGTCGTGTCCGTGACCGCGAGGCTCGCGGTGCGTCCGTCCCATTCCGGGATCTCCTCCAGGATCCCCTGGAGCTGCTCCCGCATCAGGTCCAGCGGTGCGCTGTGGTCCAGGTGCCAGAAGACCGTTCCGGTCATCTGGGCGCCGCCGCGCGACCAGTTCTCGTACGGCTTCCCTGTGAAATACGACACAGGCATCGTGATCCGCCGCTCGTCCCAGGTGCGGACGACCAGGAAGGTCAGGGTGATCTCCTCGACCGTCCCCCACTCCTTGTCCACGACGACCGTGTCCCCGATCCGCACCGTGTCGCCGAAGGCGATCTGCAGTCCGGCGAACAGGTTGCCCAGCGAGGACTGGGCCGCGATGCCCGCCACGATGCCGAGCACGCCCGCCGACGCCAGCATCGAGGCGCCCACCGCCCGCATCGGCGGGAAGGTGAGCAGCATCGCCGCCACCGCGACCACCACGACCACCGCCGTGACCACGCGGTGGATCAGCGTCACCTGGGTGCGGACCCGCCGCACCCGGGCGCCGTCCGGGTTCCGGGCCGCGTAACGGGCGTACGAGGAGTCCACGACCGCCGTCGCGATGCGCACCAGCAGCCACGCCGCCGACCCGATCAGTACGAGGGTCAGGGCGCGGCCCACGGCGAAGACGTACTGCGGCGCGATTCCCATCCGCCGGTGGGATCCGTACAGCAGCGTCGTGCACAGTACGAGTTGGAACGGCAGGCGGCAGTGGCGCAGCAGCCCCCACAGCGGGGTCTCGCTGTGCCGGGCGTCGGCGCGGCGCAGCAGCAGGTCCAGCAGCCAACCGGCGAGCAGGGTGACGACCAGGGCGCCGCCGACGACGGCGATCGGGCGCAGAACGGTGTCCGTGTCCATGCACGTCAACGTAACCGGAACGAGCCCTCGGCCCCTCCCGTTCGACGAATGGCACGATGGGGTGCATGAACATCGTGCTCTTCCATTCGACGTACGGGCTGCGGCCCGCGGTGCACGCGGCGGCCGACCGGCTGCGCGCGGCGGGTCACCAGGTCCAGGTGCCGGATCTCTTCGAGGGGCGCACCTTCGAGACCGTCGAGGAGGGCATGGCACACCGGGACGAGATCGGCCGCGACGAGCTGCTCAAGCGCGCGGTGCTGGCTTCCGCCCCCTACTCCGACCAGGGCCTGGTCTACGCGGGCTTCTCCTTCGGCGGCTCCGTCGCCCAGCACCTGGCCCTGGCCGACGAGAAGGCGCGCGGGCTGCTGCTCCTGCACGGGACGGCGGACCTGGAGGAGGACACCGCCGTCGACGAACTGCCGGTGCAGCTGCACATCGCGGATCCGGACCCGTTCGAGCCGCACGACTGGTTGACGGCCTGGTACCTGCGGATGCGGCGCGCGGGTGCGGACGTGGAGGTGCACCGCTACCCGGGTGCCGGGCACCTGTTCACGGATCCGGACCTCGACGACTACGACGCGGAGGCCGCGGAGCAGACCTGGAAGGCCGCGCTCGCCTTCCTCGACTCCCTGTAGGAGCGGGCTCGGGCGCGGGCCCGGGGAAAACGGTGAGGGGCGGGGCACGAACCGCGTGCCCCGCCCCTCGACGCTTCACGCGGTGATCAGCCGCGGTACGCGCTCCACATGCTCTTCATGCGGGACACCTGGCCCGCGGTGAACTGGTACATGCAGGAGTCGTACGTGTAGTCCATGAAGTTGTGGATCGGGTCGACGCCCGTCTTGTTGGTGCAGCTGTCACGGCCGGTCGGGCACTCGAACGCGGCGCTCTTCTCGGCAGGGGTGTCGGAGACGGAGTCACCGCTGCCCGAGCAGCCGCCCTGGAAGGTGTGGTAGAGGCCCATCCAGTGGCCGACCTCGTGGGTGCCGGTGTCGCCCTCGTTGTAGTTGGCGGCGGAGCCGCCCGGCAGCGAGGTGTTGAGGATGACCACGCCGTCCATCTTGGGCTGCGAGGCGTAGGAGCTCGGGAAGGTCGCCCAGCCGAGCAGGCCGCCGCCGAGGTTGGCGGTGTAGAGGTTGAGCGCGTTCGCGCCGCCCTTGCGCAGGGCGTTCTTCATGTCCTTCTCGGCCTGGGTGCCGTCCGAGACGTTGTACCAGGCGGCGTTGTCGGTGTAGTCGGTGGAGACCAGCGAGAACTGGTAGCCCGAGTCGACGTTGCCGGTGCCCTTGCCGCTGTACGCGGCGTTGAGGACCGCGATCTGGTTGTTGACGTCCGTGGCGGTCAGCTTGCCGGCGGTGCCGGAGGTGATGACGTGGACGTAGACCGGGATGGTCGTCGCGGCGGTGACCTCGGCGGCACGCATCTGGCGCTGCGGGCCGAGCTCGGCGCTCTTCTTGGCCAGGTCGGCGTCCATGGCCTTGACCTGGGCGTCCGTCACCTCGTTGGGGTCGGCCGCGTGCTGGTCCTTCGGGCGGGCGACCCGGGCGTTGGCGGAGGCGGTGCCGGCGTCGGCACAGGCCTCGGCGCCGGTCTTGGGCGCCGCAGCCACGGTCGTGGGGGCCGTGAGCGGGGCGAACGCCAGGGTTCCGGCCAGAACGGCCGTACCCATGAGGCGGCGGCGGAGCATGGGGGATATGCGGGCGGAGGCGCGCACGTTGACTCCTCGCGAAGCGTGGTGGGGGGTGAGGGATTTCCTCACGCTGGCGCGAATCTTATGTGTCCATGTCATGCACTGAGCAAGCCCTTTACGTAAAAGATTTGTTGCTTCTGATGCGGAAGGGGCGCCTGGTCTGCACCGGACGCCCCTCCGCACAACAGAATTGACATACAGTCAGAAGATCGTCAGCCCACCGGCTGGTACGCCCGCTCCACCTTCTGCGTGCCGTTCGGCGTGCGGTACGAACGGGCCCACGCGGTGGTGGCGGCCGGATTCCGCTTGTCGGACACCACGTAGTAGTCCATCTGCGAACGCTCGGCCGTCACGTCCAGCACCCCGTAGCCGTGTGCGTCCATGTCCAGCCACTTCACGTGCCAGTTGGCGGCCTTGATCGCCGCCTCCGCTACGAGGGACGCGGTGTCCGCCGGCACGTGCAGGAGGTCGTCGATGTTGTCGGAGGTCACCGACGTCACGACGAACTCGGTGGCCGCCGTACCCGAGCCCGGATACGTCGCCATGTTCATCGGGACCTCGTTCGCCCACGCCATGTGGATGTCACCGGTGAGGAAGACCGTGTTCTTGATGTTCTGGTCCTTCAGGTGGGTCAGCAGCTCCTTGCGGTCGTCCGTGTAGCCGTCCCACTGGTCCACGTTGATCGCGAGTCCGCCCTCGGGCAGGCCCAGCAGCTTCGCCAGCGGCGCCAGCAGGTGCGCGGGCAGCGAGCCGAAGGCCACCGGCGAGATCATGACCGAGGTCCCGACCAGCTTCCAGGTCGCGTTCGAGTTCGCGAGGCCCGACTTGAGCCAGTCCAGCTGCGCCCGGCCGGTGATGGTGCGCTCGGGGTCGTCGACCGCGCCGCTGCCTATCTTGGCCTGCTGGGAGCGGAAGGTGCGCAGGTCCAGCAGGTGCAGGTCGGCGAGGTTGCCGAAGCGCAGCCGCCGGTAGACGGTGCCGGCCGTGGAGGTGCGGACCGGCATCCACTCGAAGTACGCCTGCTTGGCGGCGGCCGCGCGGGCCGCCCAGTCGCCCTCGGCGCCCGGGGTGTGGTTCTCCGCGCCGCCCGACCAGGCGTCGTTGGCGAACTCGTGGTCGTCCCATATCGCGACGATCGCGTGCGCGGCGTGCAGCGCCTGGAGGTCGGCGTCGGTCTTGTACTTGCCGTGCCGGGTCCGGTAGTCGGCGAGGGTGAGGATCTCGTGCCGCGGCTCGTGCGCGCGTACGACGTACTTCGCCTCGGGGTAGGCCCCGTTCGCGTACTCGTAGATGTAGTCGCCGAGGTGCAGGATCGCGTGCAGGTCGCTGCGGGCGGCCAGGTGGCGGTAGGCCGAGAAGTAGCCGGCCTCCCAGTTGGCGCAGGAGACCACGCCGAAGCGGACCCCGGGGGTCGTCGCGTCGTGGCCCGGGGCGGTCAGGGTGCGCCCGACCGGGGAGACGGCGCCGCCGGCGGTGAACCGGTAGAAGTACGGGGTCTGCGGCCGCAGTCCGCGGACGTCCGCCTTGACCGTGTGGTCGGTGGCGGCGGTCGCCGTGACGGAGCCGCTCGCCGCGATCCGGGAGAAGGCCTTGTCCTCGGCCACCTCCCAGGCCACCTGGGTGGCCGGGCCGACGCCGGAGCCGGGCACGGCCTCGGGGGTCGGGGTGACGCGGGTCCACAGCAGGATCCCGTCGGGCAGCGGGTCGCCGGAGGCGACGCCGTGCAGGAAGGCGGGCCCGTTCGAGGCCGCGGACGCGGGCGAGATGCCCAGGGCGGCCGTCGCGAAGGGCGCGAGGGCGGCGGTGGCCGCAGCGGCCTTGACGACCGTACGGCGGCGCGGAGTTGCCGCGGTGGGGGAGGGGAGATGACTGGTCACGGACCGGCATATTACTGACGGGTATAACCGCTGGTACACCCCTGGGAAGGCAACAGGCAGGCGAACTCTCGGAGTTCGCCTGCCTGTTCCTCCGGCCGGTATGCCGCGGTCGGGTCGATCAGCCCGCGATGGCCTTGTCGATCCCGGCCGTGAACTCCTCCGGCGTCATCTTGATGTCGATCGTCTTGCCGTCCATCTTCAGCGACGGCGTGCCCTTCTGGCCGCTCTTGTCGAAGACCTTCGACATCTCGATCGCCCAGCGGTTGTACGTGCCGTCCTCGACGGCCTTCTTGAACTCGGCGTTGCCCTTGAGCGCCGGCACCTGGTCCGCGATCTTCAGCAGGTAGTCGTCCTTGCTGAACTTGTCGTCGCGCTCCTCCGGGTGGTTCTCCTTGGTGTACAGGGCGGTCTTGTACTCCAGGAACGCCTCGGGGCTCACGTTCAGGGCCGCGCCCAGCGCGCTCAGCGCGTTCTTCGAACCGCTGCCGCCGAAGCCCTTGTCGAGGAAGGTGGCGCCGATGTACTGGATCTTGTACTTGCCGGCGTCGACGTCCTTCTTGATCTGCGGGCCCACGGCCTGCTCGAACTGGGAGCAGATCGGGCAGCGCGCGTCCTCGTAGAGCTCGAGGGTCTTCTTGGCGTCGGCCTTGCCTATGACGACCGTGGTGCCGTTGTCGCCCGTGGTGTTCTTCGGGGCGACCAGCGTCGCGTCGGCGGCCTTGTCCCACTCGCCCGGCTGGTTGGCCTGTACGACCGCGTAGCCAACGCCGCCGGCCAGCGCCAGGACGGCGACGACGGCGCCGGCCACCAGCACCTGGCGGCGCGCCTTGTCCTTCTTGGCCTGCTTCTCGCGCTCGGCGCGCAGCCGCTCGCGGGCCGCCGCCTTGTTCGCCTGGCTGTTGCGTGAACTCATGGTGATCTCCGTGGGGTGTGACTCGAGGAAAAGGGGGACCGACGTACGCGGGGTGGTCAGGCGCAGACGAGCGCGCCGCGTACGGGAGGTCCCCGGCGTCCCACGGAATGGGCGGGGAAGCGGGTACGGGCCCCCGCGCCCGCAAGGGCCGGGCGCGGTATCCGCCGCACCGGGCCGAAAGCGGCCGTCACCGAGGCCGCGGCCAGCAGCAGCGGCCGGAAGGCGAGGGCCGCCACCGCGCGCAGCAGCTGGCCCAGCGCGCGCTCCCCGTACCGCAGCCAGGCCGCGGCGAGCAGCCCGACCGAGACGTGGGCGCCGAGCAGCAGCCACGGGGTCCAGGGTCCGGGCGAGGCCAGCAGGGCCACCGCGTCGGGGACGGCTCCGGGCACCTCGGCCAGCGGGCCGCCCAGCGGCGGGCCGCCGCACAGCGCGTCGAGGCCGAGCGCCCGCAGCGGCCCGGCGACGGGCCCGCCGGCCGGGCCGTAGCAGACGTGCTGCCCGGCGGTGAAGACCGTGTCGGCGGCCAGCTCCAGCGGAACCAGCAGCGCGGCGATGGGGCCGAAGCCCCGCTCGCGGCCGGCCAGCGCGTACGTGAGCAGGAACACCCCGGCGAAGGCGCCGGCCACGAGGGCGGGGGGCAGCGGGACGCGGGACATCAGGACGTGCGAGCCGGCCGAGAGCAGCACGACGAGCGCGCTGAACAGCGCGGCCCGCAGCCCTCTCAGCCCTGCCCTCGATATGTCCATCGCCGCGAGTCTGCCACGTGTCCCTGTGAAAACGGGTCCCCGGTCCCGTGCAGTCCGGGGACCGCGGCCGAAAGTGCTCACTGCATGACAATGCTCAATGCATGATGCGGCCGTTGCGGAACAGGTCCACGAAGATCTGGTGGTCGGCGCGCGCCCGGGCCCCGTACGCGTGCGCGAAGTCGACCAGGAGCTCCGAGAAGCCCTCCTCGTCGGCGGCGATCGCCGCGTCGATGGCCCGCTCGGTGGAGAACGGCACCAGGGAGTGCCCGCTCTCGGCCTCGTCGGCCGACGCGTGCATGGTCGCCGTCGCCCGGCCCAGGTCCGCGACGACGGCCGCGATCTCCTCCGGTTCGTCCAGGTCCGACCAGTCCAGGTCCACCGCGTACGGCGAGACCTCGGCCACCAGCTGGCCGGAGCCGTCCAGCTCGGTCCAGCCCAGCCACGGGTCGGCGTGCGCCTGCAGGGCGCGCTGGGAGATCACCGTGCGGTGGCCCTCGTGCCGGAAGTAGTCCCGCACGGCCCGGTCGGTGATGTGCCGGGACACCGCGGGGGTCTGCGCCTGCTTGAGGTAGATCACGACGTCGTTCTCCAGGGCGTCGCTGTGCCCCTCCAGCAGGATGTTGTACGAGGGCAGGCCGGCCGAGCCGATCCCGACGCCGCGGCGGCCCACCACGTCCTTGACCCGGTAGGAGTCGGGCCGGACCAGGGACTCGTCGGGGAGGGTCTCCAGGTACCCGTCGAAGGCGGCGAGCACCTTGTAGCGGGTGGCCGCGTCCAGCTCGATCGAGCCGCCCCCGGAGGTGAAGCGCCGCTCGTAGTCCCGGATCTCGGTCATCGAGTCCAGCAGGGAGAAGCGGGTGCGGGAGCGGGCCGAGCGCAGGGCGCCCAGCAGCGGCCCCTCGGCGGTGTCCAGCGTGAAGGAGGGCACCTCTTCGTTCTTGGCGCCGGTGGCCAGGCGGTGGATCCGCTCCCGGTAGGCGCCCGCGTAGGTCCGCACCAGCTCGCTGATCTGCTCGTCGCTGAGCGCCTTGGTGTAGCCGATCAGGGCGACGGAGGCCGCGAACCGCTTCAGGTCCCAGGTGAAGGGGCCGACGTACGCCTCGTCGAAGTCGTTGACGTTGAAGATCAGGCGGCCGGTGGCGTCCATGTACGTGCCGAAGTTCTCGGCGTGCAGGTCGCCGTGGATCCAGACCCGGCCGGTCCGCTCGTCCAGGTAGGGCCCGCCGTGCCGGTCGCGCTCCAGGTCGGCGTAGAAGAGGCAGGCCGTTCCGCGGTAGAAGGCGAAGGCCGAGGCCGCCATCTTGCGGAATTTGACCTGGAACGCCGCGGGGTCGGCGGCGAGCAGCTCACCGAATGCGGTGTCGAACACATCGAGTATCTGCTCGGCGCGCTGCTCGTTCGTCGTCTCGGGGACCGCCATGGCGGGTGCCTCCTGGTGCACGGGCTGGTACAGGTTCTGACCGACTGGACGTCGGGTGGGTCGTCCTGGTTCTGCAACGCCCGACCGTACCCCGCAGTGCCCGTGATCTGTCATTCCCGGGACGTAGGATTCATAGCTGCCGCCGCCCCCACCGTCAGGAGCCTCCCGCCGTGACCAAGCCGCCGTTCACGCACCTGCACGTCCACACCCAGTACTCGCTGCTGGACGGTGCCGCGCGGCTGAAGGACATGTTCAACGCGTGCAATGAGATGGGCATGACGCACATCGCCATGTCCGACCACGGCAACCTGCACGGTGCGTACGACTTCTTCCACACCGCCCAGAAGGCCGGGGTCACGCCGATCATCGGCATCGAGGCGTACGTGGCTCCCGAGTCCCGGCGCAACAAGCGGCGCATCCAGTGGGGCCAGCCCCACCAGAAGCGCGACGACGTGTCCGGTTCCGGTGGCTACACCCACAAGACGATCTGGGCGGCGAACGCCACCGGGCTGAACAACCTCTTCCGGCTGTCCTCCGACGCCTATGCCGAGGGCTGGCTCACGAAGTGGCCGCGCATGGACAAGGAGACCATCTCCAAGTGGTCCGAGGGGCTCATCGCCTCCACCGGCTGCCCCTCCGGCGAGCTGCAGACGCGCCTTCGCCTCGGCCAGTTCGACGAGGCCCTGAAGTCGGCCGCCGAGTACCAGGACATCTTCGGCAAGGACCGGTACTTCCTGGAGCTGATGGACCACGGCATCGAGATCGAGCGCCGGGTCCGCGACGGGCTGCTGGAGATCGGCAAGAAGCTCGGCATCCCGCCGCTGGTCACGAACGACTCGCACTACACGTACGCCAGCGAGGCCGGCGCCCACGACGCCCTGCTCTGCATCCAGACCGGCAAGAACCTCTCGGACCCGGACCGCTTCCGCTTCGACGGCACCGGCTACTACCTGAAGTCCACGGACGAGATGTACGCCATCGACTCCTCGGACGCCTGGCAGGAGGGCTGCGCCAACACGAAGCTGGTCGCGGACCAGATCGACACCGAGGGCATGTTCAAGTTCCGGAACCTGATGCCGAAGTTCGACATCCCGGAGGGTCACACCGAGGTCAGCTGGTTCCGCGAGGAGACCATGCGGGGCATGCACCGCCGCTACCCCGGGGGCATCCCGGACGACCGGATGAAGCAGGCCGAGTACGAGATGGACACGATCATCTCGATGGGCTTCCCGGGCTACTTCCTCGTGGTCGCCGACTTCATCATGTGGGCCAAGAACCAGGGCATCGCGGTGGGCCCGGGCCGAGGCTCCGCGGCCGGATCGATCGTCGCGTACGCCATGGGCATCACCGACCTCGACCCGCTCACCCACGGCCTGATCTTCGAGCGGTTCCTGAACCCCGAGCGCGTCTCCATGCCCGATGTCGACATCGACTTCGACGAGCGTCGGCGCGTCGAGGTGATCAGGTACGTGACCGAGAAGTACGGCGCCGACAAGGTCGCCATGATCGGCACGTACGGCACCATCAAGGCCAAGAACGCGATCAAGGACTCCGCGCGCGTGCTGGGCTACCCGTACGCCATGGGCGACCGGCTCACCAAGGCCATGCCCGCCGACGTCCTCGGCAAGGGCATCCCGCTCTCCGGCATCCTCGACCCGCAGCACCCCCGCTACGGCGAGGCCGGCGAGATCCGCGGGATGTACGAGAACGAGCCGGACGTCAAGAAGGTCATCGACACCGCGCGCGGTGTGGAGGGCCTGGTCCGCCAGATGGGCGTGCACGCGGCCGGCGTGATCATGTCCAGCGAGACGATCACCGACCACGTACCCGTCTGGGTGCGGCACACCGACGGCGTCACCATCACCCAGTGGGACTACCCGAGCTGCGAATCGCTCGGCCTGCTGAAGATGGACTTCCTCGGCCTGCGCAACCTCACGATCATGGACGACGCCGTCAAGATGGTGAAGGCCAACAAGGGGATCGACATCGATCTCCTGGCCCTCCCGCTCGACGACCCCAAGACCTTCGAACTGCTCGGCCGCGGCGACACCCTCGGCGTCTTCCAGTTCGACGGCGGGCCCATGCGCTCCCTGCTGCGCCTGATGAAGCCCGACAACTTCGAGGACATCTCCGCCGTCTCGGCCCTGTACCGGCCGGGCCCGATGGGCATGAACTCGCACACGAACTACGCCCTGCGCAAGAACAAGCAGCAGGAGATCACCCCGATCCACCCGGAGCTGGAGGGGCCGCTCGAAGAGGTGCTCGCGGTCACCTACGGCCTCATCGTCTACCAGGAGCAGGTCCAGAAGGCCGCCCAGATCATCGCCGGGTACTCGCTCGGCGAGGCCGACATCCTGCGCCGCGTGATGGGCAAGAAGAAGCCGGAGGAGCTGGCGAAGAACTTCGTCATCTTCGAGGAGGGCGCCAGGAGCAAGGGCTTCAGCGACCAGGCGATCAAGGCCCTGTGGGACGTCCTGGTCCCCTTCGCCGGCTACGCCTTCAACAAGGCCCACTCGGCCGCGTACGGCCTGGTCTCCTACTGGACCGCCTACCTCAAGGCGAACTTCCCGGCCGAGTACATGGCGGGCCTGCTCACCTCGGTCAAGGACGACAAGGACAAGTCCGCGATCTACCTGAACGAGTGCCGGCGCATGGGCATCAAGGTGCTCCCGCCGAACGTCAACGAGTCCGAGCCGAACTTCGCGGCCCAGGGCGACGACGTGATCCTCTTCGGGCTGACCGCGGTGCGCAACGTCGGCCAGAACGTCGTCGAGTCGATCATCAAGACCAGGAAGGCGAAGGGGAAGTACTCCACCTTCCCCGACTTCCTGGACAAGGTCGAGGCCGTCGTCTGCAACAAGCGCACCGTCGAATCGCTGATCAAGGCCGGCGCCTTCGACGAGATGGGCCACACCCGCAAGGGCCTGGTCGCCCACCACGAATCGATGATCGACAACGTGGTCGCGGTCAAGCGCAAGGAGGCCGAGGGCCAGTTCGACCTCTTCGGCGGAATGGGTGACGAGGGCGCGAGCGACGAGCCCGGCTTCGGCCTCGACGTCGAGTTCTCCGACGTGGAGTGGGAGAAGTCCTACCTGCTCGCCCAGGAGCGCGAGATGCTCGGCCTGTACGTCTCCGACCACCCGCTCTTCGGCCTGGAGCACGTCCTGTCCGACAAGACGGACGCCGGCATCTCCCAGCTGACCGGCGGCGAGCACTCCGACGGCGCCGTCGTCACCATCGGCGGCATCATCTCGGGCCTCCAGCGCAAGATGACCAAGCAGGGCAACGCCTGGGCCATCGCCACCGTCGAGGACCTCGCCGGATCCATCGAGTGCATGTTCTTCCCCGCGACGTACCAGCTCGTCTCCACCCAGCTGGTCGAGGACACCGTCGTCTTCGTCAAGGGCCGCCTCGACAAGCGCGAGGACGTCCCCCGGCTCGTCGCCATGGAGATGATGGTTCCCGACCTCTCCTCGGCCGGGACGAACGCACCCGTCGTCCTCACCATCCCGACGGTCAAGGTCACTCCTCCGATGGTCACCCGGTTGGGCGAGATCCTGCGGCACCACAAGGGCAACACCGAGGTCCGGATCAAGCTCCAGGGACCGCGGTCCACCACCGTGCTGCGCCTCGACAAGCACCGGGTGCAGCCCGACCCGGCGCTCTTCGGCGACCTCAAGGTGCTCCTCGGGCCGTCCTGCCTGGCCGGATGACGCCGGTCGCGGGGGCCCTCGTACCGGCCCCCGCCCGTAGCCGGACGTGAAGAAGGGCGCGCCCAGAGCTCTGGGCGCGCCCTCGTGCGTGGTGCTCGCGGAGGCGTCAGTTGTGGCCGAACTTCTTCTGCTTGCCCTTGCGAGCCATGTCCATCGGACTCGGGGAGCCGCCCGAGGGCTCGGACACCGATTCCGTCGAGCTCTTCGACGGATCCTGTGCCGACGAGCGGGGCTGCTGCTTCTGTTCGTGCTGGCGGTTCTTGTTCTTGGCCATGGTGGAGCCTCCGTGAGGGTCTAGGGGCCAGGACCGCCTTCACCCTCACACGGCGCCACAAACCGCGCATTTTGGATCTTTACTGCGTGTAGTCGCCCGCCCCTCCCCCCGGTGCGGGTGAAAGATCCGCCACGCCGATGATCGAGTTCCGGCCGTCAACACCCTTGAGGTCGGGCAGACTCGGGGAACCCGCGACACACACAGAGGATCCCCAGGGAAGAGGGTGGTACGCGTGGACCGCTGCGTCGTCCTGGTGGACGCCGGCTATCTGCTGGGCGCCGCCGCCAGTCTTCTCGCCGGGGAGCCCTCCCGCTCCCGCATCACCGTCGACCATGCCGCCCTCATCCAGGGCCTGCGCGAGCGCGCCGAGGCCGACACCGAGCAGCCCCTGCTGCGCATCTACTGGTTCGACGGCGCACCCGACCGGGTACCCCAGCCCGAGCACCGGCGGCTGCGCGTCATGCCCCGCGTCACCGTCCGCCTGGGCGCCCTGACCCGCAGCGACGGCCGCTGGGCGCAGAAGGGCGTGGACGCCGCCATGCACGCCGAGCTCACCGAGCTGGCCCGCAACCGCGCCTGCTCCGACGTCGTACTCGTCACGGGCGACGGGGACCTGCTGCCCGGCCTGATGTCCGCCAAGGAACACGGGGTCGCCGTCCACCTGTGGGCCGTACAGGCCGCCGACGGCGACTACAACCAGTCCGAGGACCTCGTCGCCGAGGCCGACGAGCGCCGCGTCCTGGACCGGGCCTGGATCACCCGGGCCGTCCGCGCCAAGGACCTCGCCGGACTGTGCGCGCCGCCGCCCGCGCCGCGCCCCGAGATCGCCGCCATCCTCTCCGCCCCGCTGCCCGAGGCGGCCCTCGCCGAGGCCGCCCGCAGCGCCGGCGCCAACGGAGCCGCGGCCCCCGCCCCCGCCGAGCCCGAGGGCGGCGGCGCCCCCGTGCCCGCCCCCGCCGCCGGCGGCAAGACCGTACCCACGCCCAAGGACCTCGCCGGCTCGCTGCGCGCCCCCGGCCAGCAGCCCGGCCCCGCGGGCGGCCACGCCCACGTCAGCGCCCAGCCCCCGGCCGGCAGCGCCCTGCGCTGGTCCTCCGACAAGGGCTGGATCGACCGGGCCGGACCGCTGGGCGAGCCCGCCGAGACCGCCTCGCTGCCCACCCTCGCCCAGCTCACCAGCGCGGAGCAGCGCTGGGCGGACCGCGAAGAGGACATCACCACCGTCGGCGGCGACCCCTTCGAGGTCGGCCAGGTGTTCGCCCGGCGCTGGATGGAACGCCTCCCTGAAACCGTCCACCTGCAGAAACTCGCCACGATGTACCCGCGGATCCCGCACCGCATCGACGGGGAGCTGCTGCGCTACGCCGCCCGGTTCGGGCTGCTCGCGCACAAGGACGACCAGATCGACGAGCACGACCGCTACGCCATCCGGGCCGGGTTCTGGCGGGAGATCGACGTCCGCGCGGCCGCCGAGCACGTCGATCGCGCCCCCTCCGCCGTGCCCGCGGGACCGACGGGGCCGGCGGCCGGGTAAAGCGCGGGCAGGGCGCGGCAGGGCGCGGGCAGGGCGTGCCCATCGGCGCCGAGCGGGGCGTCGGGGGCACCTCCCGGCGGTTGCCGGACGAAAGCCGCGTAGGCTGCTCCCTCGTGAGTACGGGCACAGCATCAGCACAACCGAACACGGCAGTGGCCGCGGACGCGGCCTCGGACGTGGTCTGCGCGGTGCGTGACCTGGTCAAGACGTACCCCGCGGTACGGGGCCGGCGCGGGGCCCCCGCCCTGCCCGAGACCCGGGCCACCGACGGGGTCTGCCTGGACGTCCGGCGCGGCGAGATCTTCGGCCTGCTCGGCCCCAACGGCGCCGGCAAGTCCACCCTGGTCCGCCAGCTCACCGGCCTGATGCGGCCCGACTCCGGCTCCGTGACCCTGCTCGGCCACGACCTCGTACGCCACCCCGAGCGGGCGGCCCGGCTGCTCGCCTACCTGGGGCAGGAGTCCACCGCCCTCGACGAGCTCACGGTGGCGCTGGCCGCCGAGACCACGGGACGGCTGCGCGGGCTCGGCGTACGGGCGGCGCGGGCCGAGCGGGACGCCGTACTGGAGGAACTCGGGCTGACCGCGATCGCCGGGCGGCCCCTGAAGAAGCTCTCCGGCGGGCAGCGGCGCCTCGCCTGCTTCGCCGCCGCGCTGGTCGGGGAGCGGCCGGTGCTGGTCCTCGACGAGCCCACCACCGGCATGGACCCCGTGGCCCGGCGGGCCGTGTGGGCCGCCGTGGACCGGCGGCGCGCCCGGCACGGGGCCACCGTCCTGCTCGTCACGCACAACGTCATCGAGGCCGAGACGGTCCTGGACCGGGTCGCCGTCATCGACCAGGGCCGGGTCATCGCCTGCGACTCCCCGGCCGGGCTGAAGGCGCGGGTCTCCGGCGAGGTCCGGCTGGAGCTGGTGTGGCGCACCGCGCCGCCGCTGGAGGTGCCGGAGGTCGCGGCGCTCGCGCCGGCGGCCGCCGAGGCCGGGCGCCGGTGGGTGCTGCGGCTGGCGCCCGACGAAGCGCGCGCGGCGGTGGCGGCGGTGACCGGCGGGCCCGCCTTCGCCGCCCTCGACGACTTCACGCTGGCGACTCCGAGCCTGGAGGACGTCTACCTCGCGCTGGGCGGGCGTACCGCGAAGGGTCTGGTGAAGTCGTGAGCACGACTGCCGTCGGCACCGCTGCCGGCGCCGCTGTCGCCGGTCCCACCCCTGTCGGGGTGCTCGCACCGCAGGCGCGGCTGTTCCCCGCGCTGGCCGCCGTGTACCGGGCGCAGCTGTCCCGGGCCCGGGTGTCCCGTATCCCGCTGCTGTTCGTGGCCACCTTCCAGTCCGTCGGGATCATGATCCTGATGCGGGGCGTGGTGGACGGGGGCTCGGAGGCCCGGGCCGTCGTCGCGGGCTCGTCCGTCCTGGTCGTCGCGTTCGTCGCGCTGAACCTGCTCGCCCAGTACTTCGGGCAGCTGCGGGCCAGCGGCGGGCTGGACCACTACGCCACGCTGCCCGTGCCGCCCGCCTCGGTGGTGCTGGGCGCGGCCGCCGCGTACGCCTCCTTCACGCTGCCGGGCACGCTGGTCACGGCGGTGTTCGGATGCCTGCTGTTCGGGCTGCCGATGGGCGGGCTGTGGATCCTGGCCGCGGTGGTGCCGCTGGCCGGTGCCGCGCTGGCCGGACTGGGGGCGGCGCTCGGGCTGCTGGCGCCGCGCCAGGAGCTGGCCACGCTGGCCGGACAGCTCGGCATGTCGGCGGCGCTGCTGCTGGGGGTGCTGCCGCCGGAGCGGATGCCGGAGGTGATCGTGTGGGCGCGGGACCTGCTGCCGTCCACGTACGGGGTGGAGGCGTTCGCGCGGACCTTCGCCCCGCATCCGGACTGGGCGGCGGTCGGGCTGGACCTCGGGGTGTGCGGGGCGGTGGGCGTGCTCTCGCTGGCCCTGGCGACGTGGGCGTACCGGCGGGCGGCCGTGCGCTGAAGCGGCCGGTCGCCGCAGGGCGGTCCTGCTGATGTCGACGCCGTCGGCACCTGGCACGATGTGGGGGTGACCGAAGCCGTGACCACGCCCTCCCCGCACGAACCGCCGCTGCCGCCCGAGAAGCGGAGCGGCTCCGCCGGCGGCATCACCCCGGCGGACATCCGCGACGGGGCCGCCGTGGCCCTGGTGATCGGGGTGGCCGGTGTGCTGCTCGGAGTGCTGTGGGCGTGGCTGGCGCCGAAGGCGCAGTACGTCTCGAACGGCGAAGCCGTCTTCCTGCGGAACTCCGAGAGCGAGGCCCGGATCGGGTCCGACGGGACGTTCTTCCTGCTGTCGGTGGGATTCGGCGTGCTGAGCGCGGTGCTCGTGTTCCTGTGGCGGCGCCGGGGCGGTGTCCTGCTCGTCGTCGGGCTGGCGATCGGATCCTGCTTCGCCGCACTGGTGGGATGGCGGATGGGGCTGTGGCTGGGGCCGTCCTCGGACGTGGCCGCCGCCGCGGTGAAGGCGGGCAAGGGGACGCCGTTCGATGCGCCGCTCCAGTTGCTGGCGCAGGGGGTGCTGCTGGTCTGGCCGATGGTCGCCGTGGCCGTCCACCTCGGCCTGACGGCCGTGTGGACCCCGCACGACCCGGACCCGTCCGACCCCGAGTGGGGGGTCTACCCCCCTGCCCACGTCCACGGGGCTCCTGCCCCGGCCCCGGCGGACCCGTCCGCGCCGGAGCCCCCGCGAGCCTGACCGCGAGGGGGGTGGGCCGCTGCGCGGGGCTTGCCCCTCCCCGCCCTTCTCCCCGTTCACCGGGCTCCGCCCGGACCTGCGCCTCAAACGCCGGACGGGCGGAAATCAGCCCCGCCGGCGTTCGAGGCGCAGTGGCTACGGACGGCCGATGGGGGCCAGGGTGGCGCCGGTCAAAGCCGTCAGGGTGGCGGGCGGGATTTCCACCTCCAGGCCCCGGCGGCCGGCCGAGATACAGATCGTGGTGTGCGCCGTCGCCGACTCGTCCACCACCGTGCGGAGCCGCTTGCGCTGGCCCAGCGGGGAGATGCCGCCGCGCACGTAGCCCGTCGTCCGTTCCGCCAGCGCCGGATCGGCCATCGCCGCCCGCTTCCCGGCGACCGCGGTCGCCAGCGCCTTCAGGTCCAGGCTTCCCGACACCGGGACCACCGCCACCGTCAGCACGCCGTCCACCTCCGCGACCAGCGTCTTGAAGACCCGGTCCGGGGAGACCCCCATCGCCTGCGCCGCCTCCTCGCCGTACGAGGGGTGCGCCGGGTCGTGCTCGTACGCGTGCACCGTGAACTCCGCCTGCGCGGAGGTCAGGGCCGCGATCGCCGGCGTCCCCGCCGGGGCCTTCTTCTTCGCCATCAGTCCTTCGCCATCAGTTCGGGCTCGTCGGCGCGCGCGTCAGGTCCACCGCCGGCAGCGACGGCAGGTGGCGGATGACCGCCGTCTCCGCGCGCAGCAGCTTCAGTTCCTCCGCGAGCCGCGTCGCGGTGTCCGGCGCCTGCAGCAGCCGCTGCTTCGCCGGGATGTCCAGTACGGCCGCCGCCGCCACCAGGTACGAGACCACCGACGGCTCGTCCGGCAGGTCCGCGCCCGAGGTCAGGGACCGCTCCCGGGCCCCGGCCAGCCGCTTCTGGTAGTTCCGGAAGGCCCGCAGGACCCCCTCCGCCAGCGCGCCCGCCCCGTCGCCCGAGTCCTCCGGGAGCTCCTCCAGCTCCGCGACCAGGTACGGGCCCGAGGCGTCCACCGACAGCAGGCGCACCCGCGCCGTACCGGTGGCCAGGACCTCGAAGCTGCCGTCCTCCCGCTCCCGGATCGTCGCCGCGTCCGCGATGCAGCCCACCCGGTGGAAGGCCTGGACGGGGTCCGGGCCGAAGCCCGCCGTCGGGCCCCGCTCGGGCAGCGCCGTCTGGTCCGGCAGGCCCGGCGCGGTCGGCGCGACCTCCCGGCCGTCGCGGATCGCGACGACCGCGAAGCGGCGCGGCTCGTCCTCGCCCGTCTTCAGCAGCTCGCGCATCATGGCGCGATAACGCTCCTCGAAGACGTTCAGCGGGAGGACGAGTCCCGGGAACAGCACCGAGTTCAGCGGGAAGAGGGGAAGGCGAACGGAGGTCACGAGGCACAGGGTAGTGGCCGGGGGCCAGGGCCTGTCACCTCCGTTGTTCCCGCTCTGCCCGGTCACCCCCGCCGCAGCAGCCGCGACGCTCCCGCCGCCACCGTCGTCGCCAGGGTCCAGCCCAGCAGGACCAGCGCCGCCGAGCCCCACTGCCAGCCGCCCTCCACCTTCCACTGGCCGTCCTGACCGAGATCGATCACCGGGAGCAGCAGGTCCAGCGCGTAGAGCGACGCGTCCCAGTGCGGGTGCTCGTCCGCCTTGATCGGCGGCGGCTGGTGCCGGGAGAAGAGCAGGGCGCCCGCCGCCCACAGCACCGCCATCCACAGCGCGGCCCGGCCGGGCCGGTACCCGTAGGCCACCGTCCAGTCCTGGAGGTACCCCCAGGCCTTGAGCGCCGGCGGCAGGGTGGCCCGGCGCCGCCGCTGCTTGGCCAGCAGCACCTCGCGGGCGTCCGCGTCCTCGCCGCTGGCGCGCAGTACGGAGGCCAGCCGCTCGTACGGCTCCGGCGAGTACTCGGGAGTGGCCGCCGCTACCCAGTCCAGCCGGCGGGCCAGCGGGAAGTGGCCGCGGGGCGCGAGGTTCTCGTACGCGAACCCCTCCATCGACACCCCGCCGGGGCCGGGCCAGCTGGTGGAGGTGTCGACCAGCTTGACCACCTTCGCCCCCGACAGCACCACCCGCCCCCGCTCCGGCCGCTCCCCGACGAACCGCAGCTCCGGCGTCTGGATCCGGCGCAGCGAGACCTCCTGCTCCTCGGCGAGGACGAACCGGGCGCCGTAGAAGTCGACCGCGTCGCCGAAGCGGCCGTCGTCCAGGCGCAGCCCGCCCCGGCATTCGAAGCGCTGGGCCCGCTGCCCGCGCGTGGGCGTCTGGCCGAGCCCGTACGGGGGAGTGGAGGAGCCGGAGTCGCCGAGGACGTAGTCGATGGCGATCGAGGTCAGGTACAGGGTCCGCTCGACGGTCAGCTGCGGGGCGTTCAGCGCGCGCCGCCCGTGCGGGTTGCGCAGCCGCGCCCCGCGCAGGTTCATCGACACGCCGACCTTCGCGCCGCGCAGGCTCACCTCCCCGTCCGTCTCCAGCAGCTCGCCCTGGAAGTCCTGCGCGACCGACATCCCGTCCGCGGCGATGGCCCGGCCCTTGTTGTCCCGCCGCACGACGGCCTGGCTGATCAGCAGGTCGGTGCCTATCTGGGCGTCGGTCAGCCGGATCCCGCGGGCCACGCGGCAGCGCGGCAGGTGCAGATCGCCCTCGGTGTGCAGCCGGGAGGCGTCCAGCCGCGGTATCGCGCAGTTGATCATGCGCAGGGTGATGAACCGGGTCTCGGACAGCTGGATCTCACTGTCGAAGCGACAGGACTGGAGTTCGACGTACGGCTGCACCGTCCCGCCCGACAGATCGAGCCGCCCCGTGATCCGTACGCCGCGCAGCTTCAGCGCCGCCACCCGGCCCGGGACCGGCGGCGGCCCGTGGAGCAGCAGCAGCGCCACCACCTGCGCGCGCACGCTGCGCCCGGCGCCCCAGGTCCGCCCGCTGTCGTGCGGATCGTCCTCGTTGGCGGCGCGGGCGCTGAGATCGCAGACACTGCCCGTCCGGTACGCCTGCCACATGCGGCGCTCGGGATCGGTGAGATCCGCGGGCTCCTCGCCCGCCCGTGGCTCCGCCATGGCGGCCCCCCTCCGCTGTGGATACGTGTAAGGGAACGCTAGTGGGCGCCAGTGACATCCGGGGCGTGTATCAGCCAGTGATACGGGCGAACGGTGGCGGGAGACGGTCTGAGAGAATTGGGAGGTGATCTCTCGTATCGACCTGCGCGGTGACGCCCTCCCCGAGGGCGGCGCCCTGCGCGATCTGCTGCCCCGTGCCGAGTTCGACGTGGAAGCCGCCCTGGAGAAGGTGCGGCCCATCTGCGAGGACGTCCATCATCGCGGAACGGCGGCGTTGATCGAGTACGCGCAGAAGTTCGACGGCGTCACCCTGGAGCAGGTCAGGGTCCCCGCCGAGGCGCTCAAGACCGCCCTCGCCGAGCTCGACCCGGCCGTCCGCGCCGCGCTGGAGGAGTCGATCCGGCGCGCCCGGATCGTCCACCGCGAGCAGCGCCGCAGCGAACACACCACCCAGGTGGTTCCCGGCGGAACCGTGACCGAGAAGTGGGTTCCGGTCGAGCGCGTGGGCCTGTACGCCCCGGGCGGCCGCTCCGTGTACCCGTCCTCCGTCGTCATGAACGTCGTACCGGCGCAGGAGGCGGGCGTCGAGTCGATCGCGCTCGCGTCCCCGCCGCAGAAGGAATTCGGGGGCCTTCCGCACCCGACGATCCTCGCCGCGTGCGCGCTGCTCGGCGTGGACGAGGTGTACGCGGCCGGCGGGGCCGTCGCCGTCGCGATGTTCGCGTACGGCACGGAGGACTGCCTCCCGGTCAACATGGTCACCGGCCCCGGCAACATCTGGGTCGCCGCCGCCAAGCGCTACTTCACCGGGAAGATCGGCATCGACACCGAGGCCGGCCCGACCGAGATCGCGGTCCTCGCGGACTCCACGGCCGACCCGGTGCACGTCGCCGCCGACCTGATCAGCCAGGCCGAGCACGACCCGCTCGCCGCCGCCGTGCTCGTCACGGACTGCGCCGAGCTCGCGGACGCCGTCGAGAAGGAGCTGGAGCCGCAGGTCGCGGCCACCAAGCACGTCGAGGACCGGATCAAGCCGGCGCTCGCGGGCAAGCAGTCCGCGATCGTGCTGGTCGACAGCCTGGAGGACGGCCTCAAGGTCGTCGACGCGTACGGCGCCGAGCACCTGGAGATCCAGACCGCCGACGCCGCGGCCTGGGCCGCCCGCGTACGCAACGCCGGCGCGATCTTCGTCGGCCCGTGGGCCCCCGTCTCGCTCGGCGACTACTGCGCCGGGTCGAACCACGTGCTCCCCACCGGCGGCTGCGCCTGCCACTCCTCCGGCCTGTCCGTGCAGTCCTTCCTGCGCGGCATCCACATCGTCGACTACACGCGCGACGCCCTCGCCGAGGTCACCCACCACGTGGTGACGCTGGCCGAGGCCGAGGACCTGCCGGCGCACGGCGCGGCCCTCAAGGCGCGCTTCGGCTGGAAGGTCCCGCAGGCATGACCGGCAACAACTCCCTGTCCCCCTGGGACGAACTCCCCATCCGGGACGAGCTGCGCGGCAAGACCCCGTACGGCGCCCCGCAGCTCGACGTGCCCGTCCAGCTGAACACCAACGAGAACCCGTACGAGCTCCCCGAGGAGCTGGTGCAGCGCATCGCCGAGCGAGTCGCCGCGGCCGCCCGCACCCTCAACCGCTACCCCGACCGGGACGCGGTCGAGCTGCGGACCGAGCTGGCCGCGTACCTCACCCGCACCGGCAAGCACCCGGTCGCGATGGAGAACGTATGGGCCGCCAACGGCTCCAACGAGGTCATCCAGCAGCTGCTGCAGACCTTCGGCGGGCCCGGGCGGACCGCGATCGGCTTCGAGCCCTCGTACTCCATGCACGCGCTGATCGCGCGCGGCACCGGAACGGGCTGGATCTCCGGCCCGCGCCGCGAGGACTTCACCATCGACGTGGAGGCGGCCGAGCAGGCCATCGCCGAGAACGCACCCGACGTCGTCTTCATCACCTCGCCCAACAACCCCACGGGTACCGCGGTCGAGGCGGAGACCGTCCTCGCGCTCTACGAGGCCGCGCAGGCGGCCAAGCCCTCCCTCGTCGTCGTGGACGAGGCGTACGTGGAGTTCAGCCACCGGGACTCGCTCCTGCCGCTGATCGAGGGCCGGCCGAACCTGGTGGTCTCCCGGACCATGTCCAAGGCCTTCGGCGCCGCCGGGCTGCGCCTGGGCTACCTGGCCGCGCACCCGGCCGTGGTCGACGCCGTCCAGCTCGTACGCCTGCCGTACCACCTGTCGGCCGTCACCCAGGCGACCGCGCTGGCCGCCCTGGAGCACACCGACACCCTGCTCGGCTACGTCGAACAGCTCAAGGCCGAGCGGGACCGCCTGGTCACCGAGCTGCGGGCCATCGGGTACGAGGTCACCGAGTCCGACGCGAACTTCATCCAGTTCGGGAAGTTCGAGGACTCGCACACCGCCTGGCAGAAGATCCTCGACCAGGGTGTCCTGGTCAGGGACAACGGCGTACCGGGCTGGCTGCGGGTCACCGCCGGCACCCCGGCCGAGAACGACGCGTTCCTGGAAGCGGTTCGCGCACTGAAGAAGGAGCAGCACGCATGAGCCGCATCGGACGGGTCGAACGGACCACGAAGGAGACCTCGGTCCTCGTCGAGATAAACCTCGACGGCACCGGCAAGGTCGACGTCTCGACGGGCGTGGGCTTCTACGACCACATGCTCGACCAGCTCGGCCGCCACGGCCTCTTCGACCTCACGGTCAAGACGGACGGCGACCTGCACATCGACAGTCACCACACCATCGAGGACACCGCGCTCGCGCTCGGCGCCGCCTTCAAGCAGGCCCTCGGCGACAAGGTCGGCATCTACCGCTTCGGCAACTGCACGGTGCCGCTCGACGAGTCCCTCGCCCAGGTGACCGTCGACCTGTCCGGCCGCCCGTACCTCGTGCACACCGAGCCCGAGAACATGGCGCCGATGATCGGCGAGTACGACACGACGATGACCCGGCACATCTTCGAGTCCTTCGTCGCCCAGGCCCAGATCGCCCTGCACATCCACGTCCCGTACGGCCGCAACGCCCACCACATCGTGGAGTGCCAGTTCAAGGCCCTGGCCCGCGCCCTGCGCTACGCCGCCGAGTTCGACCCGCGCGCCGCCGGAATCCTGCCCTCCACGAAGGGCGCCCTCTAGCCGTGAACGGCCTGAACACCATCCTGATCGTCGTCGGCCTCTTCCTGGCCGGCGGCGTCTACTCCTTCCAGAAGCAGAAGATGCCCGCATCGGTCGTCATCCTGCTCGCCATCGGCTCCGCGATGTGCCTCGCCGCCGGAGTCCTGCGAATCCAGGGAATTTGGGAATGAGCGCAGCCCGTCCGACCAAGACGGTCGTGGTCTTCGACTACGGCTTCGGAAACGTACGTTCCGCCGAGCGCGCGCTGGCGCGGGTCGGGGCGGACGTCGAGATCACCCGCGACTACGACAAGGCCATGGACGCCGACGGGCTGCTCGTGCCCGGTGTCGGGGCCTTCTCGGCCTGCATGCAGGGGCTCAAGGACGCCCGCGGCGACTGGATCATCGGCCGCCGGCTCTCCGGCGGGCGGCCGGTCATGGGCATCTGCGTCGGCATGCAGATCCTCTTCGAGCGCGGCATCGAGCACGGCGTGGAGACGGAGGGCCTCGACGAGTGGCCCGGCACCGTCGAGCCGCTGCGCGCCCCGATCGTGCCCCACATGGGCTGGAACACCGTGGACGCCCCCGCCGACAGCCAGGCCTTCAAGGGCCTGGACGACGAGGCCCGCTTCTACTTCGTGCACTCGTACGCCGTGCGCGACTGGAGCCTGGAGGTCACCAACCCGGTGATCCGCGCCCCCAAGGTCACCTGGGCCACCCACGGCGAGCCCTTCGTCGCGGCGGTGGAGAACGGGGCCCTGTGGGCGACCCAGTTCCACCCCGAGAAGTCCGGCGACGCCGGCGCCCAGCTCCTCACCAACTGGATCGAGACCCTCTGATGACCGCCAGCAAGCTCGAACTGCTGCCTGCCGTCGACGTCCGTGACGGCCAGGCCGTCCGCCTCGTGCACGGCGTGTCCGGCAGCGAGACCTCCTACGGGTCCCCGCTCCAGGCCGCCCTCGCCTGGCAGGCCTCCGGCGCCGAGTGGCTCCACCTCGTCGACCTCGACGCCGCCTTCGGCACCGGCGACAACCGCGCGCTCGTCGCCGAGATCACCGGCGCCATGGACATCAAGGTCGAGCTGTCCGGCGGCATCCGCGACGACGCCTCGCTCGCCGCGGCCCTCGCCACCGGCTGCACCCGCGTCAACCTCGGCACCGCCGCCCTGGAGACCCCCGAGTGGGCCGCCAAGGCCATCGCCGAGCACGGCGACAGGATCGCGGTCGGGCTCGACGTACGCGGTACGACGCTCAAGGGCCGCGGCTGGACCAGCGAGGGCGGGGACCTCTACGAGACCCTCGCGCGCCTGGACTCCGAGGGCTGCGCCCGGTACGTCGTCACCGACATCGGCAAGGACGGCACGCTGACCGGGCCCAACCTGGAACTGCTGAAGAACGTCTGCGCCGCCACCGACCGGCCGGTCGTGGCCTCCGGCGGCATCTCCTCGCTGGACGACCTGCGGGCGCTGTCCGGGCTGGTGCCGCAGGGCGTCGAGGGCGCGATCGTCGGCAAGGCCCTGTACGCGAAGGCCTTCACCCTGGAAGAAGCCCTGAAGGTGGTCTCCGCATGAGCAGCTCCTCCGACTTCGGCTCCGGCCCGGTCTCCGGCCCGGGCTCCGGCGCCGGCGAAGTGCGCCGCATCTCCTCCGGCGGCGCCTACGAGGACGTCATCGGCTACTCGCGCGCCGTGCAGCTCCCGAACGGCCTCGTCCTGGTCTCCGGCTGCACCGCCGCCGACGCCAACGGCCCGTACGACCAGGCCGTGGGCGCCTTCGGCGTCGCCTTCAAGGCCCTCGCCCAGGCCGGTCTCGGCCCCGAGCACGTGGTCCGCACCCGGATGTACCTCACGCACGCCCGGGACGTGGAGGACGTGGGCCGCGCCCACAAGGAGCTGTTCGACTCCGTCCGCCCCGCCGCATCCATGATCATCGTCTCCGGCTTCGTCGACCCCAGCATGGTCGTCGAGGTCGAGGTCGAGGCGTACGGCCCGGTGCAGGAGGCATCCGCATGACCCTCGCCGTACGAGTGATCCCCTGCCTCGACGTGGACAACGGCCGCGTCGTCAAGGGCGTCAACTTCCAGAACCTGCGGGACGCCGGCGACCCGGTGGAGATGGCCAAGCTGTACGACGCCGAGGGCGCCGACGAGCTGACCTTCCTCGACATCACCGCGTCGTCCGGGAACCGCGAGACCACGTACGACGTGGTCCGGCGGACCGCCGAGCAGGTGTTCATCCCGCTGACCGTGGGCGGCGGCGTCCGCACCGCGGAGGACGTGGACAAGCTGCTGCGGGCCGGCGCGGACAAGGTCGGCGTGAACACCGCCGCCATCGCGCGGCCCGAGCTGATCCGGGAGATCGCGGAGCGCTTCGGGCGGCAGGTGCTCGTGCTGTCCGTGGACGCCCGGCGCACCGCCACCGGCTCCTTCGAGGTCACCACGCACGGTGGCCGCCAGGGCACCGGCATGGACGCGATCGAGTGGGCGCACCGGGCGGCCGAGCTCGGCGCCGGGGAGATCCTGCTGAACTCGATGGACGCGGACGGCACGAAGGACGGGTACGACACCGAGATGATCGCGGCCGTGCGCAAGCACGTCACGGTGCCGGTGATCGCCTCGGGCGGCGCCGGGCGGCTGGAGCACTTCGCCCCGGCGATCGCGGCCGGCGCCGACGCGGTGCTCGCCGCCTCGGTGTTCCACTTCGGCGATCTGCGGATCGGCCAGGTCAAGGGCGCCCTGCGCGAGGCTGGCCACCCGGTCCGCTGACCTGAGGGGTGTCCGGCCTGATCGCCGGGCACCCCCAGGCCGTGTCTAAATGCCGAGCTTGGCCACCGTCAGCTTGGCGACGGCCTCCTTCGGGCCGTCCAGTTCCACCGCGGCCGCGTCCTGGCGGCCGAAGCAGAAGAGGGTCAGTTCGCCCGGCTCGCCGGTGACCGTCACCACCGGGGTGCCCTTGTGCGCCACCGCCGTCTGGCCGTTCGGGCGGCGCAGCACCAGGCCCACCGGTGAGCGGCGGCCCGTCAGCCGGGCCAGCTTCTCCAGGCGCGCCCACAGGGCGTCCGAGAACACCGGGTCCAGCGTGCGCGGCGACCAGTCGGGCTGGGCGCGCCGTACGTCCTCGGCGTGGACGTAGAACTCCACCGCGTTGGCCGCCTCGTCGATCTGCTTCAGCGCGTACAGGGACATCTTCGGCGGGCCGGTCCGGATCAGCTGGATCAGTTCCTCGTAGGGCTTGGCCGTGTACTCGGCCATCGCCTTGTCCAGCCGGTCCTTCAGGACGTTCAGGAGCAGGCCGCCCGCCGCGTCCGGGCGGCGCTCCCGGACCACCACGTGCGCCGCCAGTTCCCGGGCCCGCCAGCCGTCGCACAGCGTCGGCGCCTCGGGCCCCACGGCCTCCAACAGGTCCGCCAGCAGCAGGCGTTCGCGCTTCGCATGGGTAGACATGGGGGCCACCCTACGACCGGAAGCCGTGCTTTGCCCGCTCATCAGGCGGACGGTGATCGGTCACGGCCCTCCGGGCGCGGCACAATGTCCCCCATGAGTACGTCCTCCCTCGATCCCGCCATCGCCGCCCGGCTCAAGCGCTCCGCCGACGGTCTGGTCCCGGCCATCGCCCAGCAGTACGACACCGGTGAGGTGCTCATGCTCGGCTGGATGGACGACGAGGCCTTGCACCGCACCCTGACCACCGGCCGCTGCACGTACTGGTCCCGCAGCCGCCAGGAGTACTGGGTGAAGGGGGATACGTCCGGCCACTTCCAGCACGTGAAGTCCGTCGCCCTCGACTGCGACGCCGACACCCTCCTGGTCAAGGTCGACCAGGTCGGCGCCGCCTGCCACACGGGCGCCCGTACGTGCTTCGACGCCGATGTCCTTCCGCTGGCCGAATAGGTAGGTAGGGTCCCACCCCATGGATCTTGAGACGTTCCGCAAGCTCGCGGCGGACCGCCGCGTCATCCCCGTGAGCCGCAAGCTCCTGGCCGACGGTGACACCCCCGTCGGGCTCTACCGCAAGCTGGCCGCCGAACGCCCGGGCACCTTCCTCCTGGAGTCCGCCGAGAACGGCCGCTCCTGGTCCCGCTACTCCTTCGTCGGCGTCCGCAGCGCCTCCACGCTGACCGTCCGCGACGGCCGCGCGCACTGGATCGGGACCCCGCCCGTCGGCGTCCCCACCGACGGCGACCCGCTCGACGCCCTGCGCGCCACCGTCCAGGCCCTGCACACCCCCCGCGACCTCGCCGCGGGCATGCCGCCCTTCACCGGCGGCATGGTCGGCTACCTCGGCTACGACATCGTGCGCCGCCTGGAACGCATCGGCGAGCACACCTCCGACGACCTGCGGCTGCCCGAGCTGACCATGCTGCTCACCTCGGACCTGGCGGTCATGGACCACTGGGACGGCACGGTCCAGCTCATCGCCAACGCCATCAACCACAACGACCTCGACACCGGCGTGGACGAGGCGTACGCGGACGCGGTGGCCCGGCTCGACGCGATGGAGGCCGACCTCGCGCGGCCCGCCCCGTACACGCCCACCCCGCTGCCCGCCTCCGAGTTGCCGGAGTTCTCGGCGCTGTGGGGCGGGGAGAAGTACCAGGAGGCCGTCGAGGACATCAAGGAGCGGATCCGGGCCGGCGAGGCCTTCCAGGTGGTGCCCTCGCAGCGGTTCGAGACCCCCTGCAAGGCCTCCGCGCTGGACGTCTACCGGGTGCTGCGGGCCACCAACCCGTCCCCGTACATGTACCTGTTCCGCTTCGAGAACGGCTTCGACGTCGTCGGGTCCAGCCCCGAGGCCCTGGTCAAGGTCGAGGACGGCCGGGCCATGGTCCACCCGATCGCCGGCACCCGCCACCGCGGGGCCACGCCGCAGGAGGACCACGAGCTCGCCGAGGAGCTGCTGGCCGACCCCAAGGAGCGCGCCGAGCACCTGATGCTCGTCGACCTGGGCCGCAACGACCTGGGCCGGGTCTGCGAGCCGGGATCGGTCGAGGTCGTCGACTTCATGTCGATCGAGCGGTACTCGCACGTCATGCACATCGTCTCCACCGTCACCGGCCGGGTCGCCGAGGGCCGCACCGCCTTCGACGTGCTGACCGCCTGCTTCCCGGCGGGCACCCTCTCGGGCGCGCCCAAGCCGCGCGCCATGCAGATCATCGAGGAGCTGGAGCCCTCCCGGCGCGGCCTGTACGGCGGCTGCGTGGGCTACCTCGACTTCGCCGGTGACTCCGACACGGCCATCGCCATCCGCACGGCGCTGCTGCGCGACGGCACGGCGTACGTCCAGGCGGGCGCCGGAGTCGTCGCGGATTCGGTGCCCGAGCTGGAGGACAGGGAGTGCCGCAACAAGGCGGCCGCCGTACTGCGCGCGGTGGGAGCGGCGAACCGGCTGAACGGCTCGTGACCGGGTAGGGGATAGTGGGTACGTGAGTGCCGTACCCCCACCCCGAACCGACGCCGACGCCCCCGCCGCTCCCGAGGCCCCGGACGGTCGCGGCGGCCGCCGCAGCGTGGCCGTCGCCCTGCTGCTCGGCGCGCTCGGCGCCACCGTCGTCCTGCTCGCCTCCGGCCGCGTCTGGGCCCGGGGCACCGCCGCCGTCGGGGGCGGCTCGCTGCCGCTCACCGCGGACGGGCGGGCCGTCACCGGGCTGCCGGCGGCCCTGGCCATCGTGGGCCTCGCGGCTCTGGTGGCCGTGTTCGCCGTACGCGGCAGGAGCCGGCTGCTGGTCTCCGGGCTGCTGGCGCTGAGCGGCCTGGGCGCGGCGCTGGCCGCCGTACTGGGCGCCGACGACCGGCAGGCGCTGGACGCGCAGGCCGCCCGTACGACGGCGGACACGGCGGCGCAGGTGGGGGCGCTGACCCATACGGCGTGGCCGTACGTCACGGCCGCCGGCGCGGCCCTGATCCTGGTCGCCGGACTGCTGGCGCTGCGGTTCGGCAGCGGCTGGCCCGCGATGGGCGGCCGCTACGAGCGGGACGGCAGCCCCCGTACCCGCAAACCGGCGGCGGTGGACCCCGACCGGCCCGAGGACCTGTGGAAGGCCCTGGACCGCGGCGAGGACCCGACCCGCTGACCATGCACCGCGCCCGGTGCGGGACAATGAGCACTGAGCATTCGGCACAAGCCGTGTCTTCTGAATCACCCTGCGACAGAGCAAACGAGGAGCAACTCATGGCGGGCACTAGCCACGGACACACCCCGGCCGCCTGGACCGGTGTCATCATCGCCTTCATCGGTTTCTGCATCTCCGGCGCCTTCATGGTGATCGCCAACCCGATCGGGTTCTGGGCCGGTCTCGTCGTCGTCGCGCTCGGCGGTGTGGTCGGTCTGGCGATGAAGGCCGCGGGCATGGGTGCGCCGAAGGCCGCCCACCAGGACCTGGCCGTGGTCATCGCCGCCAACAAGGCCGCCGCCAAGGTCTGACCGGGCGAGCACCGGTGAACGGTTTCGAAAGGCGCGGCCCCGCTGGGCTGCGCCTTTTGTCATGAGCGGAGAGAATCAGCGCGTGGACGCCCCTCACAGCCCCTCCGCCGCGCCCGCGCAGCCGCCCGTGCCGCCCGCGCCCGCGCCGGTGCCGGTCCCGGTGCCGGTGCCGCCCGCGCCCGCGCAGAGCCGCGTCCGGCGGCTGGCCGCGCCGGGGCTCACGCTGGCCGCGGCGGCCCTGGCGTTTGCGTACGTGGGCACCGTGGATCCCAATGAACCCGGCCACTATCCGGTCTGCCCGCTATTCCGCTTGACCGGAATCCTGTGCCCCGGATGCGGTGGTCTGCGCAGCGCGCACGCGTTCGCCCAGGGCGACCTGATCACCGCTTTGGGAGCAAATGCCCTGGCCGTCGTCGGCTACTTCGTCTTCGCCGGATTCATGATCCTGTGGCTGGTTCGCGCCTGTCGCGGCGGTCCGACCCCGCGTTTTGCCCTGCGGCGGCCGTACTGGTGGGCCATCGGCGTGCTGGCCCTGGTCTTCGTCGTGGTCCGAAACCTGCCGTTCGGAGCCGCACTGGCCCCGTGAGGACCGGGGGATTCCCTTATGAATCCCGGATTCCGAATGTCCATTCCATGGGACGCCGTCAACCGCGTGCGGAGGGCAAGGCCTCCTGCGGATACCATTTGATTGCTGACCTTGCAGTTGTACGTGTCTGCAAGGCGGCCGACCGTCATCGACCCGGAAGGGGGCCGCTCGCGTGAGTGTGCTCGACGAGATCATCGAAGGGGTCCGCGAAGACCTTGCCGAACGGCAGGCCCGCGTGAGCCTCGACGAGCTCAAGGAGCGTGCCGCCAAGGCGCCCCAGGCCAAGGACGGCGTCGCGGCCCTGCGCGGCGACGGCGTCAAGGTGATCTGCGAGGTCAAGCGCTCCAGCCCCTCCAAGGGCGCGCTGGCCGCGATCGCGGATCCGGCCGGACTCGCCGCCGACTACGAGGCGGGCGGTGCGGCGGTCATCTCCGTCCTCACCGAGCAGCGTCGTTTCGGCGGCTCGCTGGCCGACCTGGAGGCCGTCCGCGCACGCGTGGACATCCCGATCCTGCGCAAGGACTTCATCGTCACGGCGTACCAGCTGTGGGAGGCCCGCGCCTACGGCGCCGACCTCGCGCTGCTGATCGTCGCGGCCCTGGAGCAGGAGGCCCTCGTCTCCCTGATCGAGCGGGCCGAGTCCATCGGCCTCACCCCGCTCGTCGAGGTCCACGACGAGGACGAGGTCGAGCGCGCGGTTGCGGCCGGCGCCAAGATCATCGGCGTCAACGCCCGCAACCTCAAGGACCTCAAGGTCGACCGCTCCACCTTCGAGCGCGTCGTCGGCGAGATCCCGGCCCACATCGTCAAGGTTGCCGAGTCCGGCATCCGCGGGCCGCACGACCTGATCGCCTACGCCAACGAGGGCGCCGACGCCGTCCTCGTCGGGGAGTCCCTGGTCACCGGACGCGACCCGAAGGCGGCCGTGGCCGACCTCGTCGCCGCCGGCGCCCACCCCGCCCTGCGCCACGGACGGAGCTGACCCGTCCCATGGCCCTCGACCGCCCCTCCGTCCGCACGCCGCACGTGCCGCAGGCAGCTCGCCGCGGCCCGGTCGGCGTGCCGACGGCGTACGCGCCCCTGGCGCGCGGCTGCCGCCCCCGCGGCTGCCGCGCCCCGGCCCGGCGGGTGCACGGGCGGCGGGTCCGGTACGTGATCGGCTCCGAGCCCGGTCAGGTCAACGGCATGCGATGGCGCACCGCAGGCGCGCTGTAACGAGGGCCTCCCGGGTCCGGTACGCCTGACGCCACCGCTCCGACGGTGCCGGCGTACCGCCCCGCGCGGTGCTCGCTTACGGTCCGTCGTCCCGGGCCGCCGGCTCCGGGCGCGGGCCGCTGCGCCCGTACGCATCCCACCCCCAGCGGGGTGCGCGTGCGGCGGGCCCGCGGCGCAATACGGTGCACCCATCCCATCGCACCCGTAGGAGTACTGGACATGTCCAGCAGCTCGTTCTTCATTCCGGACCCGGAGGGTCACGTCCCCAACGCCGAGGGTTACTTCGGCGACTTCGGCGGCAAGTTCATCCCGGAGGCGCTCGTCGCCGCCGTGGACGAGGTCGCCGTCGAGTACGAGAAGGCCAAGGGCGACCCGGCCTTCGCGGCCGAGCTCAACGACCTGATGGTCAACTACACCGGCCGGCCCAGCGCCCTCACCGAGGTGCCGCGGTTCGCCGAACACGCCGGCGGCGCCCGGATCTTCCTCAAGCGCGAGGACCTCAACCACACCGGCTCGCACAAGATCAACAACGTGCTGGGCCAGGCGCTGCTCACCAAGCGCATGGGCAAGACCCGCGTCATCGCCGAGACCGGAGCCGGCCAGCACGGCGTGGCCACCGCCACCGCCTGCGCCCTCTTCGGCCTCGAGTGCACCGTCTACATGGGCGAGATCGACACCCAGCGCCAGGCCCTGAACGTGGCCCGGATGCGGATGCTGGGCGCCGAGGTCATCGCCGTGAAGTCCGGCTCCCGGACCCTCAAGGACGCCATCAACGAGGCGTTCCGCGACTGGGTCGCCAACGTGGACCGCACCCACTACCTCTTCGGCACCGTCGCCGGCCCGCACCCCTTCCCGGCCATGGTCCGCGACTTCCACCGGGTCATCGGCGTCGAGGCCCGCCGCCAGATCCTGGAACGCACCGGCCGGCTGCCGGACGCCGTCGCGGCCTGCGTCGGCGGCGGCTCCAACGCCATCGGCCTCTTCCACGCCTTCATCCCGGACGCCGGGGTCCGCCTGGTCGGCTTCGAGCCCGCCGGGCACGGCGTCGAGACCGGCGAGCACGCGGCCACGCTGACCGCCGGCGAGCCCGGGATCCTGCACGGCTCCCGCTCCTACGTCCTCCAGGACGAGGAGGGCCAGATCACCGAGCCGTACTCGATCTCGGCCGGCCTGGACTACCCGGGCATCGGCCCGGAGCACTCGTACCTCAAGGACAGCGGGCGCGGCGAGTACCGCGCGGTCACCGACGACGCCGCGATGCAGGCCCTGCGCCTGCTCTCCCGTACGGAGGGCATCATCCCGGCGATCGAGTCGGCGCACGCGCTGGCGGGCGCCCTCGACCTGGGCAAGGAGCTGGGCAAGGACGGGCTGATCGTGGTCAACCTGTCCGGCCGCGGCGACAAGGACATGGACACGGCGGCCCGCTACTTCCACCTGTACGACACCGACGCCTCCGAGGGGGAGACCAAGTGAGCGGCAACATCGAACTCCTCTCGGCCACCCTCGCGAAGGCCAAGTCCGAGGACCGTGCGGCCCTGGTCGCCTACCTCCCGGCCGGCTTCCCGACCGTCGACGGCGGCATCGAGGCCGTCAAGGCCGTCATCGCGGGCGGCGCGGACGTGGTCGAGGTCGGCCTTCCGCACAGCGACCCGGTCCTGGACGGCGCGGTCATCCAGACCGCCGACGACATCGCCCTGCGCGGCGGCGTCAAGATCGCCGACGTGCTGCGCACCGTGCGCGAGGCCCACGCGGCGACCGGGGCGCCGGTCCTGGTGATGACGTACTGGAACCCGATCGACCGCTACGGCGTGGAGCGGTTCGCCACCGAGCTGGCCGCGGCGGGCGGCGCGGGCTGCATCCTGCCCGACCTGCCGGTCCAGGAGTCCGCGACGTGGCGCGAGCACGCCGACAAGCACGGTCTGGCGACCGTCTTCGTCGTCGCTCCGAGCAGCAAGGACGAGCGCCTGGCGACCATCACGGCCGCCGGTTCCGGTTTCGTCTACGCCGCCTCGCTGATGGGGGTCACCGGCACCCGCGAATCGGTCGGCAACGAGGCCCAGGAGCTGGTCCGCCGTACGCGTGCCACCACCGAGATCCCGGTCTGTGTCGGGCTCGGCGTCTCGAACGCCGTGCAGGCCAAGGAGGTCGCGGGCTTCGCCGACGGGGTGATCGTCGGCTCGGCCTTCGTGAAGCTGCTGCTGGACGCGCCGGACCTGCCGGCCGGGCTGGCCGCCGTACGGGCGCTGGCGGGCGAGCTCGCGGAAGGCGTCCGCAGGGGCTGACGAGCCCGTCGGCGGACCCGTGCGTTCGATCGCCGGCGCGAACCCCTGAGCGGGTTCTGTAGCCCGATCGGGTGGAAGTGGGAGCGGGGAGGCACGCGAGTGCCTCCCCGCTTCGTTTGGCCGAACGTGAGCGAGAAGAACGACGGTGCGAACCGCGATGCGAAACGATCGGCCCGCGAGCGGCTCCAGGTGGAGCGCGAGCGCGAGAAGAAGAGGGAGAAGCGGCGGCGGACCATCGTCGTGGCGTCGGCCGTGGTCGGCGTCCTCGGCCTGGCGGCCGTCGTCGGCCTGATCGCGGCCAACACCGGCAAGGGCGACAAGTCCGCGGCCGCGGGCCCCGTGACCGCCCCCTCCGGGGCGACCGGCAAGGACGCGCTCGCCATCCAGGCCGGCAAGCCCGAAGCCAAGTCCACGCTGACGGTGTGGGAGGACTTCCGCTGCCCGGCGTGCAAGTCGTTCGAGACCAACTACCGGGACACGATCCACGAGCTGGAGGCCAAGGGCCTGCTCAAGGTCGACTACCACCTGGTCACCCTGATCGACGGGAACATGGGCGGCAGCGGCTCGCTGAAGGGCGCCAACGCGGCCGCCTGCGCGCAGGACGCCGGGAAGTTCCCCGCCTACCACGACGTCCTGTTCGAGAACCAGCCGGCGGAGACGGACGACGCGTACGGGAACAACGCCAAGCTGCTGGAGCTGGCCGGCAAGGTGGACGGGCTGGTCACCCCGGAGTTCCGCAAGTGCGTCGAGGACGGGACGCACAACAGCTGGGTGAACAAGTCCTACGAGGCCTTCCGCGCCGGGAAGTTCCGGGGCACCCCGAGCGTGCTGCTGAACGGCAAGGACATCTTCGCCGACCAGGCCAATCCGGTGACCCCGCAGAAGCTCAAGGAGCAGGTGGAGGCCGCCGCGAAGGGCACCGGGGGCGGGAACGCCTCGTCTTCCCCGTCCCCGTCCCCGTCCGCATCCCCGTCGTCCTCGTCCTCGTCCTCGCGCTCCGCCTCGCCGGGCGCCTCCGCGAAGGGGGCGAAGACCGCGGGATCCGGATCGCCGTCGGCCTCTTCCTCGGCCGTGGCGAAGTCCTCCTCCACCGGGACGGGATCGCGGGCCGGCTCGGCCGGGGTCGCGAAGGGGGCCGGCGAGGACTGAGGGGCCCGTCTCGATTTGGCGCCAGGTTGCCGGGCGGGTTGCGGTCCGTACCGCCCGGCAGGGTAGCGTCGGCTCTGCCATGAACCTTGCCTATATCCCCAGCCCGTCGACCGGCGTGATCCATCTCGGACCGATCCCGCTGCGCGGCTACGCGTTCTGCATCATCATCGGCGTCTTCGTCGCCGTCTGGCTCGGCAACAAGCGGTGGATCGCGCGCGGCGGAAAGCCGGGCACCGTCGCGGACATCGCCGTGTGGGCGGTGCCGTTCGGCCTGGTCGGCGGTCGCCTCTACCACGTGATCACCGACTACCAGCTGTACTTCGGCGAGGGCCGCAACTGGGTCGACGCCTTCAAGATCTGGGAGGGCGGCCTCGGCATCTGGGGCGCGATCGCGCTGGGCGCGGTGGGCGCCTGGATCGGCTGCCGCCTGCGCGGCATCCCGCTGCCGGCCTGGGCCGATGCCCTGGCCCCCGGTATCGCGCTGGCCCAGGCCTGCGGACGCTGGGGCAACTGGTTCAACCAGGAGCTGTACGGGCGGGCCACCGACCTGCCCTGGGCAGTCGAGATCAGCGACGGCCCCAACCGGGTCGCCGGCACCTACCACCCGACCTTCCTGTACGAGTCGCTGTGGTGCCTCGGCGTCGCCGCGCTCGTGATCTGGGCCGACCGCCGCTTCAAGCTCGGCCACGGCCGTGCGTTCGCCCTGTACGTGGCCGCGTACTGCGTGGGCCGCGGCTGGATCGAGTACATGCGGGTCGACGAGGCCCACCACATCCTCGGCGTCCGGCTGAACGTGTGGACCTCGATCGTGGTCTTCATCCTGGCCGTGGTCTACCTCGTGCTGTCGGCGAAGCTGCGGCCGGGCCGCGAGGAGGTCGTGGAGCCGGACCGCGGGCCCGCGGCGTCCGACCCCGCGATCAAGGACAAGGCGGAGGACGGGGCGAAGGGCGAGGCGAAGGACGGCGCCGCCGAGGCGAAGGAGTCCGGCGACGCGGAATCCGAGCCGAAGACGGACGCCGAGGCCAAGGCCGACGCCAGGACCGACGCGAAGGCCGACGCGAAGGCCGAGGCCGCTTCCGACGGCGCGACCGAGGATGCCGGGACGGCGGACGCCGAGGCTCCGAAGACCGCCAAGAAGCTCTGACCGGGTCTCCCGGACGCACAACGGGAGGGGCGCCGCGCACACCGCGCGGCGCCCCTCCCGTTGTGCGTCCCGGGGTCAGGAGAGGACGGGCGACTCCCGGCGCGCGAGGGCGACGACCCGTTCCGCACCCGCCAGCACCGCCGGGTCGACGAACCGGCCGTCCGGCAGGGCCACCGCCCCCGGGGTGCGGCGGGCGGCCGCGACGATCTCCTCGGCGGCGGTGACCTCCGCCGGGCCGGGCAGGTAGGCCCGCTCGATCACCGGCAGCTGGCGCGGGTGGATCGCCGCCCGGCCCAGGAGACCCAGCGCCCGTCCGCGCGCACAGGAGACGGCCAGCGCCTCCAGGTCCCGGATGTCGGGGAAGACCGACTGCGCGGGCGGGGCCAGCCCCGCCGCCCGGGCCGCGATCACCACCCGGGAGCGCGGCCAGTCCAGCCCCGCCTCGGCGCTGATGCCCAGATCGGCCCCGAGGTCGGCCTCGCCGAGGGAGAGCCCGCGCAGGGCGGGGTGCGCGCGGGCGATCTCGTACGCGCGCTCCACCCCCATCGCCGACTCCAGCATGGCGTGGAGGGCCACCCCGCCGGTGCGGTCGGCGACCGCGGCGATCTGCTCCGGGGCCGTGATCTTCGGCAGCCGCAGCCCCGCCAGGCCGTGCAGCCCGGTCAGGGCGGTGAGGTCGGCGCCGGCCCAGGGGGAGTCCAGGGCGTTGACGCGGACGAACACCGGGACCGGGGGCCGCTCGGCCAGCCGTTCCGCGGTGGCGGCGCGGGCGTACTCCTTGCGGGAGGCCGACACCGCGTCCTCCAGGTCGACGATGACGGCGTCTGCCCCGGAGTGCAGGGCCTTGGCGACCACCTCCGGGCGGTCGCCGGGTACGTAGAGCCAGGTCAGGATCACAGGGCCCCCTCCATCCGGAGTGCGCTGATCTCGGTCTCGGACAGGCCGAGTTCGGTGAGTACGGCGTCGGTGTCCGCGCCGTGCGGGCGGCCCGCCCAGCGGATCCCGCCGGGGGTCTCGGACAGCCGGAACAGGACGTTCTGCATCCGGAGCGGGCCGAGTTCGGGGTCCTCGACCTCGGTGACGGTGTCCAGGGCCGCGAACTGCGGATCGGCCATGACGTCCCGTACGTCGTAGACCAGGGCCACGGCGGCCTCGGCCTCCTCGAAGGCGGCGACCACGTCGTCGGCCTTGTGGCGGCCGATCCAGCCGCCGACCGCCTCGTCGAGGACGGGCGCGTGCGCGGCCCGGCCGGAGCCGGTCGCGAACCACGGCTCGGCGATCAGCTCGGGCCGGCCGACGAGCCGCATGACGCGCTCCGCGATGGACTGCGCGGAGGTGGAGACCGCCAGCCAGCGGCCGTCGGCGCTGCGGTAGGTGTTCCGGGGGGCGTTGTTGGTGGAGCGGTTGCCGGTGCGCGGCTGGACGTAGCCGAGCTGGTCGTACCAGAGCGGGTGCGGGCCCAGCACGGTCAGGATCGGCTCGATGATGGCCAGGTCCACCACCTGCCCGTGTCCGGTGCGCGTCAGCCCGGCGAGCGCGGTCATCACGGCGTACGCGGTGGTCAGCGCGGCGATCGAGTCGGCGAGACCGAAGGGCGGCAGCGTCGGCGGGCCTTCGGGCTCCCCGGTGATCGCGGCGAAGCCGCTCATCGCCTCCGCGAGGGTGCCGAAGCCGGGGCGGTGGGCGTACGGGCCCTGCTGGCCGAAGGCGGTGACGCGGGCCAGGACCAGCCGCGGGTTGGCGGCGGACAGCTCGGGCCAGCCCAGGCCCCACTTCTCCAGGGTGCCCGGGCGGAAGTTCTCGATGACCACGTCGGCGGTGGCGGCCAGCCGCAGCAGGGTGTCGCGCCCGCCGGGGGTGGACAGGTCGAGGGTCATCGTCCGCTTGTTCCGGCCGAGGAGCTTCCACCACAGGCCGATGCCGTCCTTGGCGGGGCCGTGGCCGCGCGAGGGGTCGGGGCGCACGGGGTGCTCGACCTTGACGACGTCGGCGCCGAAGTCGCCGAGCAGGGTGGCGGCGAGGGGCCCGGCGAACAGGGTGGCGAGGTCCAGCACCCGCACTCCCTGGAGGGGCCCCTGGCCCGGGGTCACGAGGAGGCTCCGGGGACGGGAGCGGGGTCGGCCGCCGCGAAGGCGTCCGTCTCGGCGCGGGTCGGCATCGAGTCCTGGGCTCCCGGGCGCTGGACGGAGAGCGCGGCCGCCGCCGAGGCCCAGCGCAGCGCCTCCGCCATCGGGCGCCGCTCCCCGAGGGCCACCGCCAGCGCGCCGACGAAGGTGTCACCGGCGGCGGTGGTGTCCACGGCCCGGACCCGGGGCGCGGGCACGGTCAGCGGCTCCCGCCCACGGGCCGCGTACAGGACTCCGGCCGCGCCGAGGGTGACCACCACCTCCGGTACGTCGCGCAGCAGCGCCTCGGCGGCCCCCAGCGGGTCGGTGAAGCCGGTCAGCGCCGCCGCCTCGTGCTCGTTGGGAACCAGGAGGTCCACCAACTCCAGCAGTTCGTGCGGCAGCATGCGGGCGGGGGCCGGGGTGAGGACCGTACGCACCCCCTGCGCGCGGGCGGCCGAGGCGCCCGCGAGGACGGCCTCCATGGGGAGTTCGAGCTGGAGCAGCAGGAGGTCGGCGGCGCCGATCCGCGCCGCGTCGCCCGCCTCCAGGCCGGTCACCCCGCCGTTGGCGCCGGGGATGACGATGATGCTGTTGCCGCCCTCGTCGTCGACGGTGATGTGCGCGGTGCCGCTGGCGCCCTCGACGGTGCGCAGGGCCGCCGTCTCGACCCCGGCCTCGGTGAGCGCGGAGCGCAGCCGTACGCCGAACCCGTCGGCGCCGACCGCGCCGATCATCACCACCTCCCCGCCGCTGCGGGCGGCGGCGACGGCCTGGTTGGCGCCTTTGCCGCCGGGGACGGTGCGGAACTCGCGGCCGGTGACGGTCTCCCCGAGCCGGGGGGCCTTGGGGACGTAGGCGACGAGGTCCATGTTGGTACTGCCGAGCACGGCGATGGCCGTCATGGGCGGGCTGCCTCCTGTGCGGTGAGCTGGGCGAGGGTGTCGAAGCCGATGCCGTCGAAGCCGGGGACGGTGGTGGCGAGGCGGTTCTTGAGGGGGGCGGACCAGCGGTGCGGGACGCCGTCCGGGTCGACGAGCGCGGCGAGCGAGCCGGCGGTGGCGCCGTTGGAGTCGGTGTCCCAGCCGCCGGACACCGCGCGGCAGACGGAGTGGGTGAAGTCCCCGTCCGCGTGGGTGAGGGCGGCGGCGATGAGGGCGGTGTTGGGGACGGCGTGGACCCAGTGGTAGCGGCCGTACCGCTCGTGGAGGTGGTCGACGACGCGGTCGAAATCGGCGTACCGGTGCGCGGTGTCGACGGCGTGGCGTACGGCCTCGGCCAGGCGCGAACGGGGCGGTACGACGGCCAGCCCGGCCCGGAGCGCGGTGTGGACGTCGGCCCGGCCGCCGGCGGCCTCGGCGATGGCGGCGGCGGCGAAGAGGGCGGCGTAGAGGCCGTTGCCGGTGTGGGTGAGGGCGGCGTCCCGGTACGCCTGGGCCGCGGCGGCGGCCGGGTCGCCGGGGTGGGTCCAGCCGTGGACGTCGGCCCGGATGAGGGCGCCGATCCATTCGCGGAAGGGGTTGTGGTGGGTGGCGGTGGCCGGGGGCTCCAGCCCCTGGAGGAGGTTGCGGTACGCGAGGCGCTCGGCGGTGAAGGTCCGCCCGGCGGGCAGCTCGTCGAGCCAGAGCCGGCCGAGGTCGGCGGTGGTGAAGGCCTTGCCGTGGCGCTGGAGCAGCCGGAGCCCGAGGAGGGGGTGGTTGAGGTCGTCGTCCTCGGGCATGCCGTCGATGTTCTCAGCGAGGGAGGTGGCGGCGGAACGCCGGTTCCAGGGATGGGCGGCCAGCAGCTCGGCGGGCACGCCGCGCGCGGTGAACCAGTCGTCCGGCGGCCAGTTCCCGGCGGCCCGGCCCAGCGCCCGGATCGCGTGCAGCGGCAGCTTCTCGACGGGCTTGCCGAGCAGGCAGCCGACGGCCCGGCCCGTCCAGGCGGCTTCCAGCCGGCCCACCAGTGCGGCCGGCCGGCGCCGCGTCGGGCGGGCCGGGGCCGGGTGGTCCGGCCGGCGGGGTCCGCCGTGGTCGGGGGCCGTGTCGGCAGGCTGCACGGTGGGCCCGGGCCAGGTCGCCCGGATGTCGGGCCAGCGGGTGGGTTCGTCCGGGGACAGGGGGGACGGGAGGGCAACGAGCTCGTCCAGCAGGCGGGAGGCCAGTGCGCGCAGCTCCGGCGGGGCCGGGGCGCGCGAGGCGCCGGCCCGGTCGGGCGCCGGGGGCCCGCCGGCCGCGAGCCAGACGCGCAGCAGCGGCTCCGCGTCCCGGCCGTCCTCGGCGGCCTGGCGCAGCTCGTGCCCGACCAGGTCCTCCGGCTGGACCCAGGTGAGCCGTACGGACTCGGCCGGCCCGCTGTCCGGGGACGATGCAGGGCCTCCGGAGGACATCGGCGCGCCCGGGGCCGCCCGTACGGCGGTCGGTGTGCCCGCGCCGTGGCCCGGGCGGGGAGCCGCCGCGCGGCCGCTCCCGGTGCGGGGCGCGGGACCCGGACCGCCGCCCCGGGGCGGCTCGGCGGCCGGCGCGGCGGCTCGGTCGCAGGCGGTCATCGGAGGTCCGCGAGGGCGAGGAACGCCGATTCGTGGGCCCGGCGGCGGGCCCGGTCCAGCGCGAAGACCTCGCGGGTCACCGCCGCCAGCGCCGTCGCCGGGGCGTGCAGGTCGAGGCGGCTGGCCTCGGCGACCTCCTTGGCCCAGGCCGGCGGGACCGCCGAGACGCCCGACAGGGCTCCGGCGAGCGCCCCCGCCATCGTGGCGATGGAGTCGCAGTCCCGGCCGTAGTTGACGGCGCCGAGCACCGAGCCCTCGTACACCCCGTCGGCGACGACCAGCATGCCGAGCGCGATCGGCAGTTCCTCGATCGCGTGGAGGCGGGAGGGGCGGCGGGCGCCGAGCGAGGGGGCGCGGTAGTCCGGGCCGACCGAGTCGTACGGGGCCACCGCCGCGCGGAGCGGGCCCAGGGCCGATTCGAAGTCCCGGTGGCGCGAGGCCGTTTCGCACACGGCCTCGATCGCGGCCCGCGTGCCGTCCTTGGCCAGCGCGAGGGCCGTGTCCACCACCGACGAAGCCGTCGCCCCCGGCACGCACGCCGCCGCCACCGCCGCCGCGAAGACGCCCGCCGCCTCCCGCCCGTACGAGGACTGGTGGGCGCCGGCGACGTCCAGCGCCTCCGCGTACGCGCCCGCCGGATTGCCCGCGTTGACGATGCCGACCGGCGCCATGTACATCGCGGCCCCGCAGTTGACGATGTTGCCGCTGCCCGCCTCGCGGGGGTCGACGTGCCCGTAGTGCAGGCGGCTCACGATCCACTTCTCGGCGAGGAAGATCCGCTGCAAGGGCAGGGCCTCCGCCTCCAGTTCGGGGATCCAGCGCGGGTTCGTCATCAGGTCCGGGACCAGGTGCTCGGCGATCGCGTACGCGTCCAGGTGGTCCCGTACGGCCTCGTAGACCCGTACCAGCGCATGCGTCATGAGGGTGTCGTCGGTGACGTGGCCGTCGCCCTTGTGGTACGGGGCGATGGGGCGGGCCGTACGCCAGTCCTCGTGCCACGGGCCGACGATGCCGTGGACGCGGCCGCCGTGCCGTTCCACGATCCGGTCCGGGGACCAGCCCTCCACCGGGCCGCCGAGCGCGTCGCCGACGGCGGCTCCGACGAGGCAGCCGGCCGCCCGGTCTTCGAGAGTGAGCGTCATGTCCGAATCATCCCTTGGGTGAGGTGAGTTCCGTACGAGCGAGCAGCGCGGCGAGTTCGACGAGATCGGTGCCGGCGAGGCGGGGGAGGGAGCAGCCGGACAGGGTGCGGCAGGCCTCGCGCCAGGCGGTCGGGATCGAGTCGCCGCCGCCGAGGGCGCCGGTGAGCGCCCCGGCGAGGGCGGGTGCGGAGTCCGCGACGCGGGACAGGCAGGCGGCGGCCGGTACGGCCTCGGCGGCGCGGCCGCGGGCGGCGGTGGCCAGGGCGAGGGCGACGGGGACGGTCTCCGCGGCGGCGATGCCGTAGCTGTAGACGTGGTCCACGATCTCGTGTTCGAGGGTGGGGACGATGGCGAAGGCGCCGCCCTCGGCGTGGACGCGGGCGAGCTTGACGGCGTGGCGGGCGTTGCGGCCGATCTCGGTGGCCTCGGGGAGCTGGCCGAGGGCGGCGTCGACGGCGGTGTCGGTGTCGGCGCCGGCGAGGGCGGCCGCGATGGCGGCGGCCATGGCGCGGGCGCCGTGGACCCCGTCGCCGTCCTGGGTGTAGCGGGCGTCGAACTCGGCGAGGTCCGCGGCCGCGGCCGGGTCGCCGGGGTGGACGACGGCGAGGACGCAGGCGCGGACGCAGGCGGCGTCGTCGAAGTAGTGCGGGTTGTCGTGGCCGGTGGCGGGCGGCCGCAGGCCGGCGGCGAGGTTGCCGAGGCCGGCCCGGACGGAGATGCGGGCGCGCAGCGGCAGGACGGCGGACTCCACCTCGGGGGCGCGCTCCGCCGCCGCGGCGATCTCGCTGGCCAGGGCGTTCCAGGCGAGGTCGATGGCGGCCCGCATACGGCGGGACCGGCTGAGGTCGCTGAGCAGCACCCCGGCCGCGGTGAGCACGGATTCGGCGGCGAAGGCGGCCCATTCGGCGTCGTCGGAGGGGCCGAGGCGCAGGGGTTCCGGGGGCTGGTTGAGGGCGATGGGGACGGGGAGGGTGGTGGTCTGGTTGTGCTCGGCGAAGGTGTCGAGCTCGCGGGTGAGGCGGCGGGTCCACTCGGGCATGCGGCTGGCGCGGTGCCGGGCGGCGGGCCACCCGGCGGCGTCTCCCGCGGCGAGCCCGAGCAGCACCCCCTCGATCCGCCGGACTCCGGCGGGGGGCTGGGGAACGCGGACCTCCCCGGTCCCCGCAAGGGGCTGGGGGCCGCCCGCCCGCGCGGCCTCCGCGGCAGCGGTACGCACCTGCTCGCCCGGCTCGGCGTCGACCGCCGGCGGGGTCGGTGGGACGGCGGGCGGCGTCATCGCGGGGTCTCGGATTCCGGCGTGAGGAGGTCCGCGATGTCCAGGACGTGGTAGCCGCGCATCGAGGGGAGGCAGGAGCCGCGGACCGGGCCGATGGCCTTGGCCCACTCCTCCGGGATCGCGGTGACGCCCGACAGGGCGCCGGAGAGGGCGCCCGCCACCGCCGCCGTGGTGTCGGCGTCCCGGCCCATGTTCACCGCCGTGAGGACCGAGGAGGCGAAGTCGCCGCCGCACGTGGCGAAGGCGCCGAAGGCCAGGCCCACCGCCTCCGGGGCCAGGTCCGTCCAGGGGTAGCCGCCGATCACCACGGCGGAGCGCACGGCCCGCTCGCCGCGCGGGGCCGCCGTCACCGCCCGGCGCAGGGAGCGGGCCGTCCAGGAGTCGGAAGGGATCACGGACAGGGCCGCGGAGATGACGGAGGCGGGCGAGCCGCCGGCCATCGCCGCCGCGACACCGGCCGCGACCGCCTGGCCGCCGTAGATGCCCTCCCCGTCGTGGCTGACCGACCCGTCGATGGCGACGAGCCGGGCCGCTTCCGCCGGGCGGCCGGCCGCGAAGACGCCGAAGGGGGCCGCCCGCATGGCCAGGCCGTCCGACCAGGCGTGGCGGTGCTGGGCCGAGATGGGGGCGGCGAGGCCCCGGCGGAGGTTCTCCAGCGTGCCGCGCTCGCTGAAGCCCGCGCCCCGGAACGGCCCCTCGTCGAGGTCGGCGATCCAGTGGTGCCAGGCCCGCTCGACGTGCGAGACGGTGAGCGCCGACCCGTGGCGGGCCAGCAGCAGCCCCGAGAAGATCGCGTACTCGGTGTCGTCGGTGCCGGCCGGATCGTCGGACACGAAGCCCTCGATGCGGCCCCATTTCGCCCGGATCTCCGAGGGCTTCATGTTCTCGGCGGGGGCGCCGAGCGCGTCCCCCGCCGCGAGGCCGAGAAGAGCGCCCCTGGCCCGTTCGAGGAGGACCTGCGGATTGCATGCAATCAGCTTCATCGGCTCCATGGCGCGCCTCTCCCACTGTGGATGGGGCTCATCATGAGCCCTTGGGGGATTTGTGCCATGGCATGTGGTTTGTCGCTCGCCGCGAAACACCCCGCCCAGGCCCCCGTCACCCGGTCGCCGACCCGCGAAACCCCAGGTAAGTACGGCCTTCCTTGCTGGCGGGCGGCAGAAATCGTGCGTAGTTTCGAGGTGTTCCGGGGGAGTGGGTGCCTGCGCGTCGCGCATGGCGTGGTTCCGCGTACCCGCTCGTACAAAAGGGGAGGAATCCGTCATGTCCATCATCGACATCGAAGCACCGCTGCACACCGCCCACCGCGACAACCACACCCACCGCGATGTCAACGGCGGATGGCTGCGACCGGCCGTTTTCGGTGCCATGGACGGGCTCGTCTCCAACCTCGCGCTGATGACCGGAGTGGCCGGCGGCGCCGTCGCCCCGCAGACCATCGTGATCACCGGGCTGGCGGGCCTCGCGGCCGGAGCCTTCTCGATGGCGGCCGGCGAGTACACCTCCGTCGCCTCGCAGCGCGAGCTGGTCCTCGCCGAACTTGACATAGAACGGCAGCAGTTGCGAAAGCACCCCGTCGACGAGATGGAGGAGCTGGCCGAGCTGTACGTATCGCGCGGCGTCGATCCCTCGCTCGCCCGCGAGGTCGCCATGCAGCTGTCCCGGGACCCCGAGCAGGCGCTGGAGATCCACGCCCGCGAGGAGCTCGGGATCGACCCCGACGACCTGCCGTCGCCGATGGTCGCCGCCGTCTCGTCCTTCGGCTCCTTCGCGCTGGGCGCGCTGCTTCCCGTACTGCCGTACCTGCTCGGCGCCGCGTCCCTGTGGCCGGCGGTGCTGCTCGCGCTGGCCGGGCTCTTCGCCTGCGGCGCGATCGTCTCCCGGGTCACCGCGCGGACCTGGTGGTACAGCGGCCTGCGGCAGCTGCTGCTGGGCGGCGCGGCCGCGGGTGTGACGTACGTCCTGGGAACCTGGATCGGCGGAGCCGTAGGCTGACCGCGCGAGCAGTGAGACACTATGCAGCCCGTGACATAAGTAGTCCATTACCCGGCGGTTTCGATCCCGTGTCCGCCGGGCATCAGACCAGGGCGCCGCGCGCCGGGCAACGATGCCCGCCCCGCTGCGAAACTCTGCACTTTCTGCCGCGTGCAGTGTCCGCATGGTGAAACGCCGTATCCGCTTCTCGGGATTGCCGTCATCATGTAACCTGCACGAAATTTCGCAGAGGGCCAACGTCGTCCCTCGGCTATGACACATATGCCGCTACGACGACGGGAGAGCCGATGCGTTCCGCATCCACGCACTCCGCGACCGGCCTCAGCACCACCGCCTGGTCGCCCATGGACGGTCGCCCCGCCCAGCAGGGCATGTACGACCCGCGCAACGAGCACGACGCCTGCGGCGTCGGCTTTGTGGCCAACCTCAGCGGCGAGGCCAGCCACACGCTGGTCGAGCAGGCGCTGACCGTATTGCGGAACCTCGAGCACCGAGGCGCCACCGGATCCGAGCCGGACTCGGGCGACGGCGCCGGAATCCTCTCCCAGGTCCCGGACGCGTTCCTGCGCGAGGTGGCCGGATTCGAGCTCCCCGAGGCCGGCGCGTACGCCGTCGGCATCGCCTTCCTCCCCGCCGACGGCACCGCACAGGCCGTCGCCGTGGAGCAGATCGAGGCCATCGCCGCCGAGGAGAACCTGACGGTTCTCGGCTGGCGCGAGGTCCCGGTCACCCCGGACCTGCTCGGCAACGGCGCCCGCGCCACCATGCCGGCCTTCTCCCAGCTCTTCGTGAGCGGCAAGGGCGGCAACGGCGGCAACGGCAGCAGCGGCATCGAGCTGGACCGCACGGCGTTCGTGCTGCGCAAGCGCGCCGAGCGCGAGGCCGGGGTCTACTTCCCGTCGCTCTCCGCCCGCACCATCGTCTACAAGGGCATGCTGACCACCGGCCAGCTGGAGCCCTTCTTCCCGGACCTCTCCGACCGCCGCTTCGCCTCGACGCTGGCCCTGGTCCACTCGCGGTTCTCGACCAACACCTTCCCGTCCTGGCCGCTGGCCCACCCGTACCGCTTCGTCGCGCACAACGGCGAGATCAACACGGTCAAGGGCAACCGCAACTGGATGAAGGCCCGCGAGTCCCAGCTGGCCTCCGAGGTCTTCGGCGAGGGCGCCCTGGAGCGGATCTTCCCGATCTGCACCCCGGACGCCTCCGACTCGGCCTCCTTCGACGAGGTCCTGGAGCTCCTGCACCTCGGCGGCCGCTCGCTGCCCCACGCGGTGCTGATGATGATCCCGGAGGCCTGGGAGAACCACACCTCCATGGACCCGGCCCGCCGCGCGTTCTACCAGTACCACTCCACGCTGATGGAGCCCTGGGACGGCCCGGCCTGCGTCACCTTCACCGACGGCACCCAGGTCGGCGCGGTCCTCGACCGCAACGGTCTGCGCCCCGGCCGCTACTGGGTCACCGACGACGGCCTCGTCGTCCTGTCCTCCGAGGTCGGCGTCCTCGACATCGACCCGGCCAAGGTCGTCCGCAAGGGCCGCCTCCAGCCCGGCAAGATGTTCCTCGTCGACACCGCCCAGAAGCGGATCATCGAGGACGACGAGATCAAGGCCGGTCTGGCCGCCGCCGCGCCGTACGCGGACTGGCTGGAGTCCGGCGAGATCGAGCTGACGGACCTGCCCGAGCGCGAGCACATCGTCCACACCCACGCCTCGGTCACCCGCCGCCAGCAGACCTTCGGCTACACCGAGGAAGAGCTGCGCGTCATCCTCGCGCCGATGGCCCGTACCGGCGGCGAGCCGCTCGGCTCCATGGGTACGGACTCCCCGATCGCGGCCCTGTCCGAGCGCCCCCGGCTGCTCTTCGACTACTTCACGCAGCTCTTCGCGCAGGTCACCAACCCGCCGCTGGACGCCATCCGCGAGGAGCTCGTCACCTCGCTGCTGTCCTCGCTGGGCCCGCAGGGCAACCTGCTCGACCCGACCGCCGCGTCCTGCCGCAGCGTCACCCTGCCCTTCCCGGTGATCGACAACGACGAGCTGGCCAAGCTCATCCACGTCAACGCCGACGGCGACATGCCGGGCATGAAGGCCGCCACCCTCTCGGGCCTCTACCGGGTCTCCGGCGGCGGCGAGGCGCTGGCCGCCCGCCTGGAGGAGATCCGCGGCGAGGTCGACGCGGCCATCGCCAACGGGGCGCACCTGATCGTCCTCTCGGACCGCCACTCGGACGCCGAGCACGCGCCGATCCCCTCGCTGCTGCTCACCTCCGCGGTGCACCACCACCTCATCGCCACCAAGCAGCGCACCCAGGTGGGCCTGCTGGTCGAGGCCGGTGACGTCCGCGAGGTCCACCACGTCGCGCTGCTCATCGGCTACGGCGCCGCCGCCGTGAACCCGTACCTCGCCATGGAGTCCGTCGAGGACCTGCTGCGCGCCGGTACGTTCCTGTCCGGCCTGGAGCCGGAGCAGGCCATCAAGAACCTGATCTACGCGCTCGGCAAGGGCGTCCTGAAGGTCATGTCCAAGATGGGCATCTCCACCGTCGCCTCCTACCGCGGCGCCCAGGTCTTCGAGGCCGTCGGCCTGAACGAGGAGTTCGTCGGGGCGTACTTCCAGGGCACCGCCACCAAGATCGGCGGAGCCGGCCTGGACGTCATCGCCAAGGAGGTGGCCGCCCGCCACGCCAAGGCGTACCCGGCCTCCGGCATCGCGGCCACGCACCGCGCGCTGGAGATCGGCGGCGAGTACCAGTGGCGCCGCGAGGGCGAGCCGCACCTGTTCGACCCGGAGACGGTCTTCCGCCTCCAGCACGCCACCCGCAACCGCCGGTACGACATCTTCAAGAAGTACACGGACCGGGTGAACGAGCAGTCCGAGCGCCTCATGACGCTGCGCGGGCTCTTCGGCTTCAAGGCGGAGGACCGGCCCTCGATCTCCATCGACGAGGTCGAGCCGGTCGCCGACATCGTCAAGCGCTTCTCCACCGGCGCCATGTCGTACGGCTCCATCTCGAGCGAGGCGCACGAGACCCTCGCCATCGCCATGAACCAGCTGGGCGGCAAGTCCAACACGGGTGAGGGCGGCGAGGACCCGGACCGCCTGTACGACCCGGCGCGGCGTTCGTCGATCAAGCAGGTCGCCTCCGGCCGCTTCGGCGTGACGAGCGAGTACCTGGTCAACGCGGACGACATCCAGATCAAGATGGCGCAGGGCGCCAAGCCCGGCGAGGGCGGCCAGCTGCCCGGCCACAAGGTCTACCCGTGGGTCGCCAAGACCCGGCACTCCACCCCGGGCGTCGGCCTGATCTCCCCGCCGCCGCACCACGACATCTACTCCATCGAGGACCTGGCTCAGCTGATCCACGACCTCAAGAACGCCAACCCGGCCGCGCGCATCCACGTGAAGCTGGTGTCGGAGGTCGGTGTCGGCACCGTCGCCGCGGGCGTCTCCAAGGCCCACGCGGACGTCGTCCTCATCTCCGGCCACGACGGCGGTACGGGCGCCTCCCCGCTGACCTCGCTCAAGCACGCGGGCGGCCCCTGGGAGCTCGGCCTCGCCGAGACCCAGCAGACCCTGCTGCTCAACGGGCTGCGCGACCGCATCGTCGTCCAGACCGACGGCCAGCTCAAGACCGGCCGCGACGTGGTCATCGCCGCGCTGCTCGGCGCCGAGGAGTTCGGTTTCGCGACCGCGCCGCTCGTCGTCTCCGGCTGCATCATGATGCGCGTCTGCCACCTGGACACCTGCCCGGTCGGCATCGCCACGCAGAACCCGGTCCTGCGCGACCGCTTCTCCGGCAAGCCCGAGTTCGTCGTGAACTTCTTCGAGTTCATCGCCGAGGAGGTGCGCGAGCTGCTGGCCGAGCTGGGCTTCCGTACGATCGAGGAGGCCGTCGGCCACGCCGAGCTCCTCGACACCAGCAAGGCCGTCACGCACTGGAAGGCGCAGGGCCTCGACCTGGAGCCCCTCTTCCACGTGCCGGCGCTGCCCGAGGGCGCGGTCCGCCACGCCCTGATCGAGCAGGACCACGGTCTGGAGAAGGCCCTCGACAACGAGCTGATCAAGCTCGCGGCCGACGCGCTGAACGCCGAGACCGCCGAAGCCGCCCAGCCGGTCCGCGCGCAGGTCGCCATACGGAACATCAACCGGACCGTCGGCACCATGCTCGGCCACGAGGTCACCAAGAAGTTCGGCGGTGCGGGCCTGCCCGAGAACACCATCGACCTGACCTTCACCGGTTCCGCCGGCCAGTCCTTCGGCGCCTTCCTGCCGAGCGGTGTGACGCTGCGCCTGGAGGGCGACGCCAACGACTACGTCGGCAAGGGCCTGTCGGGCGGCCGGGTCGTGGTCCGCCCGGACCGCGGCGCCGACCACCTCGCCGAGTACTCGACCATCGCCGGCAACACCATCGGCTACGGCGCCACCGGCGGCGAGATGTTCCTGCGCGGCCGCACCGGCGAGCGCTTCTGCGTCCGCAACTCCGGCGCCCTGGTCGTCTCGGAGGGCGTGGGCGACCACGGCTGCGAGTACATGACCGGCGGCAGCGCGGTCGTCCTCGGCGAGACGGGCCGCAACTTCGCGGCCGGCATGTCGGGCGGCGTCGCGTACGTCGTCGACCTCGACATCAACAACGTCAACGTCGGCAACGCGGGGGCGGTCGAAGCCCTCTCCGACACCGACAAGCAGTGGCTGCACGATGTGGTGCGCCGCCACGAGGAGGAGACCGGCTCGACCGTGGCCGCGAAGCTCCTGGCTGACTGGGACGCCGCGGCGGCCCGCTTCAGCAAGATCATCCCGACCACGTACAAGGCAGTGCTCGCCGCCAAGGACGCCGCTGAGCTGGCCGGACTCTCCGAGTCCGAGACCACGGAGAAGATGATGGAGGCGGCGACCCATGGCTGACCCGAAGGGCTTCCTCACCACCCCGCGCGAGACCGCCTGTTCCCGTCCGGTCGCCGACCGGCTGAAGGACTGGAACGAGGTCTACGTCCCGGGCTCGCTGCTCCCGATCATCAGCAAGCAGGCCGGCCGCTGCATGGACTGCGGCATCCCGTTCTGCCACAACGGGTGCCCGCTCGGGAACCTGATCCCGGAGTGGAACGACTTCGCGTACCGCGAGGACTGGTCGGCGGCGTCGGAGCGGCTGCACGCCACGAACAACTTCCCGGAGTTCACGGGCCGGCTGTGCCCCGCTCCCTGCGAGTCGGCGTGCGTGCTCGGCATCAACCAGCCGGCCGTCACGATCAAGAACGTCGAAGTCTCGATCATCGACAAGGCGTGGGACAACGGCAACGTCACCCCGCAGCCGCCGGAGCGGCTGTCGGGCAAGACGGCGGCCGTCATCGGCTCGGGCCCGGCCGGCCTGGCCGCGGCCCAGCAGCTGACCCGGGCCGGCCACACCGTGGTGGTGTACGAGCGCGCGGACCGCATCGGCGGGCTGCTGCGGTACGGCATCCCCGAGTTCAAGATGGAGAAGGTGCACATCAACCGCCGCATCGAGCAGATGCGCGCGGAGGGCACCAAGTTCCGCACGGGTGTGGAGATCGGCCGCGACCTGGACGCCGTACAGCTGCGCAAGCGGTTCGACGCCGTCGTCATCGCGGCGGGCGCCACCGTCTCCCGCGACCTGCCGGTGCCGGGGCGCGAGCTGCGCGGGATCCACTTCGCGATGGAGTACCTCCCCCTCGCGAACAAGGTCCAGGAGGGCGACTTCGTGGCGCCCCCCATCACGGCCGAGGGCAAGCACGTGGTCGTCATCGGCGGCGGCGACACGGGCGCGGACTGCGTGGGCACGGCCCACCGCCAGGGCGCCCTGTCCGTCACGCAGCTGGAGATCATGCCGCGCCCGTCGGAGGACCGGCCCGCCGGCCAGCCGTGGCCGACCTTCCCGATGCTGTACAAGGTCACCTCGGCGCACGAGGAGGGCGGCGAGCGGATCTACTCCGTCTCCACCACCCACTTCGAGGGCGACGAGGACGGCAACGTCAAGGCGCTGCACCTGGTCGAGGTGGAGTTCAAGGACGGCAAGCTGGAGCAGAAGCCGGGCACCGAGCGGGTCCTCCCGGCCCAACTGGTCACCCTGGCGATGGGCTTCACCGGCACCGACCAGGCCAACGGCCTGGTGGCCCAGTTCGGCCTGGAGCTGGACGAGCGCGGCAACGTCGCGCGCGACGCGTCGTACGCGACCAACGTCGACGGCGTCTTCGTGGCCGGCGACGCCGGCCGCGGCCAGTCGCTGATCGTCTGGGCGATCGCGGAGGGCCGCTCGGCGGCCCGAGGCGTGGACCGCTACCTCACCGGCACCAGCGCCCTCCCGTACCCCGTCAAGCCGACGGACCGCTCCCTGATGGTGTAACCGTCACCCCTCCCTGCGGGGAGGACCCCTCATACGGTCCGTACAACGGTGTGCGGAACTCTGACACCGCGCCCGCCATGTCCCCGACCAGGGATGGCGGGCGCTGTGGCGTCCGCCGATCCCCCGGGTAGTCGTGCTGGAGTCCGGCCGGCAGGGTCACGGCGCCCGCCACGTCCCCGACGGGGGGTGGCGGGCGCCGCGGTGTTTTCGGGGCTACTCGGGCTGGGTGACCGTGGCACCCCAGTGGGTGGTCGGGGTCGAGGCCGTCACCCACGCGGTGAATCCGCCGTGGAGGCCGGTGCCGAGGGGGAGCGTGACGACCGTCGGGTCCGTGCCGGGGCAGTCGACGGTGAAGGGGGCCGGGTCGCGGTCCGGGTGCTCCTGGAGCCGGAACGACACCTCGATGCTCCCGCCGTCGGCGCAGCCGAACGTGATGAACGTGTCCAGGTACGGGGAGAGGCCACCTGAGACGAAGCCGCTGGAGCCGGCCTGGTCGGCGATCCAGATCAGGCCGTCGGGGCCCGGGTAGCCGATGATCTCGTTCGTCGGCGCGGCCTGGGCCGGGGTTGCCGCCAGGGTCAGGGCGAGTGCCGGGGCCAGGGCCGCCAGGGCGGTCGTGCGCTTCTTCATGTCGTCCCCCAGGTCGTCGTGTCGTCCGTTCGTCGGACAGCCGCGACGCTACCCAGCGCTACTGACATCCGCCTGAGTACGCGTACTCACGCGCACGGTCTCCTGCGGGCTCTGGCCGCACGGGTCGACCGCGCGCCTGACGCACGGCCTGACGGGCCCGAGTCCGTTTCACTCGTGCAGGTGACCCGCGCCGACCGGCACGGCGGGGCCGGGCTGGGCCGGACGGGCCAACTCTGCTCGGGGCGCGCACAGTTCACGGGGCCGGAGTCTGGTACCCATCTGGATCATGGCCCCCATCCGAACCCTGCTGAGCGGCCTGCTCGGCGCCGCCGCCCTGCTGATTCCCGTTCATCCCTCCACCGCCGCCGAGGACGGGCGGACCGTCGAGTACCGGGGGCTGCGCCTCACCGTCCCCGGGGACTGGCGGGTCGTCGACCTCGACCGGAATCCCGGTGCCTGCCTGCGCCTCGACCTGCCCACCCTGTACCTCGGGCACGCCGGCACCCAGACCGAATGCACCGGACGGGCCGTCCGCAGCCGCGCCGACACCCTGCACCTGGAGCCGCTCGACGGTGCCCCGCAGCGGGCCGACATCCCGACCGTGCGCGTCGAGGTCCCCGGCGGGATTCCGGAGCCGCAGAGTGAGAGCAACGAGGTGCGGTACGCGCTGCGCCGGTCCGGGGTGATGGCCACCCTCGCGTACGGGACCACCCCCGACGCCGTACGCGGCCTCCTGGCGGGTGCCCGGACCGCGGACTCCGCCGCCCCCGGGGCTCCCGGGGCCCCCGGGGCACCCGGCGCGCCCGCTGATCCCGCGTCGGCCGTCGCCGGCCCGAAGCCCGTCCGGGCCCAGGCGCCCTTCACCGGCGCCGGCTTCGACGCCTGCACCGCCCCGACCCAGCGCGCCATGGACGGCTGGCGGGCCGCCTCCCCCTTCGGCGCCGTCGGCATCTACATCGGCGGCCGGGCCCGGGCCTGTGCCCAGCCGCGGCTCACCGCCGGCTGGGTCCGGCGGCAGGCCGAGGCGGGCTGGCACCTCATGCCGCTCTGGGTCGGCCCGCAGCCCTGGAACGACCCGGCCACCGGCCTGTCGGCCGACCCCTCCCAGGCGAACCAGGAGGGCATGGAGGCCGCCGAAGGCGCCGTCACGGTGGCCCGGTCCCTGGGCCTGACGGAGGGCACGGTGCTCTACAACGACCTGGAGAACTACACCGACCGCACCACCTGGGACCCGCCGGTCGTCGCGTACCTCACCGCCTGGACGGTCCGGCTCCACGAGCTCGGGTACCGCGCCGGCGCCTACGTCGCGGCGAGCTCCGGGGCCAAGGCGCTCAGCGCCCACCACGACCAGGCCCCGGAGGCCATGCCCGACGTGCTGTGGGTCGCCGTCTGGAACGGCAGGGCGTCGGTCTCCGACGCGGACACGGGCCTGCCCGCCCGTACGCACCAGTGGGCCGGCCGCCGCCGCGCCCACCAGTACCGCGGCGACCACGACGACACCCACGACGGGGTCACGCTCAACATCGACAGCAGCTGGATCGACATCGATCCCGCCGCGGCGGGTGGTCCCGCCCGGGGCCGGCCTCTCTTCAGCTAGCCGGGTCCTCGCGTGGGGGTTCGTCGTCGTTGCCCCGGCGGATGGTGCGCAGGCCGTGGGACGGGGTCCAGGTGCGGACCACCAGGTCGTCGCCGTCGATGCCGATGTGGACCACCTCCGTCAGGTCCGCGTGGAACAGGTGGAAGGGGTGCGGGGTCTCCGTCTCCTCCGCGTAGCGGTGCAGCTCGGGCGGGTCCAGCAGCTCGATCGCCCGCCCGGAGATCCGTACGTCCCCGTCCGGCATCGTCTCGCCCTCGCCCGGGTTGGTGTGCAGGGCGAAGCGGGGGTCGCGCTGGAGGTCCTTGGCCTTCATCGAGCCCGGCATCATCCCGAGCCACAGTTCGCCGCCGCGGATGTCGACGTTCAGTCCGGCCAGGCGCGGGGAGCCGTCTTTGCGGAGCGTGCCGAGGACGTGGTGCGGATACTGCGCGAAGCGGGCCAGGACGGTAGCGGCGAATTCCGGTTCCTGTTTCTCGAACGCTGCCCAGTTGTTCGTGGTCGTCATACGTCCATCAAAGCGCGTGGCACCGACAGTCGCCGCTCAGGCGCGCACGATTCCGGCCGCGCGGGCCGACGCCAGCCAGGACGGGAACTCCATGACCAGGCGGTCGAACAGCACCGGGTCCGGGACCTCCCGCGGGTCCGGGCCCGCGTGGAAATAGCCCGCGTTGTCCACCACCCGACGGTCCGGCACGGGCAGTTCGTCCAGTCGCCGCAGGAAGTCGAACTGCGAGCTGCGCGTCTGGCCGAAGCCGACGAACTGCCAGAACAGCGGGAGCCGGGCCGCCTTGCACAGGTAGCGCTCCGCCGCCGCCTTGTTCATCGGACCGCCGTCCGTCTGGAAGACGACGAGCGCCGGATCGGCCGCCCCCGAATCCAGGTAGTGGTCGATCACCGCCTCCATCGCCGCGTCGTACGCCGTCTTGCCCATGTGGCCCAGGCGGGCGGCGATCGCGGCGATCCGCCCCTGGTGCCCGGCGAGCGGGATCTCCTCCACCGCGTCGACCTCGGTCGAGAAGAACACCGCCGGCACGCGCCCGTCGTCGTCGAGGTGCGCCGACAGGCCGAGCACCCGGTCGGCGAAGGCCTGCACGGTGCCGTCCCGGTAGTACGGGCGCATCGACCCCGAGTGGTCCAGGACCAGGTACACCGCGGCGCGCACGCCCTCCAGGCCGTGCTTGCGGAGCGAGATCCCGGCGCTCTTGTAGAGGTTCACGAGCGCGGGAGCGGTCGCTTCCATCGTGCGGAGGTCGATCGCGCTGCCCGTCATGGCCCGAGGGTACGTCAGCCGCCGCTCTCCAGGGCCCTGATGTCGTCGAGCATCGCGGCCGCGAGGGCGCCCTCGGAGGCGTAGTGGCGCTCCGCCCACTTGAGGGTGAGCGTGGGGTAGGCCCAGGCGGGCTCGTCCAGGGCGGCCTCCGCGTCGGCCACCGCCCGCAGGCGCATCTCTTCCGCGAACTCCTGGTGCCGGACGAGGACTTCACGCATCTGGTCGGGTTCCAGCAGGTGGCCCAGCCACAGCCGCAGCATCGGCCCGTGCTTGAGGACGGGCGGGTCGACCGGGGTCTCGCGGGCCCATTCCCGTACGGCGGCCATGCCCTCGTCGGTGATCCGGTACACCCGCTTGTCGCGGGTGCCGGTCTCCTGGGCGACCAGTCGGGAGGAGGCGTAACCGGCCTTCTCCAGGCGCTTGAGCTCGCTGTAGATCTGGCTGAAGGACGGGCTCCAGTAGAAGAAGCGCAGGGACCGGTCCGACCACTTCTTCAGGTCGTAGCCGGAGAGTTCCTCCCCGAAGGAGAGCAGCCCGAGCACCGCCCAGCTGGTCGCCGGGAGCGGGCGTTTGTTCTTCTCGTCTGCCACGCAGCGCAGTCTACGACCGGTGTCCGCACCGTCCCTTCCTTCGGCCATGCATGACTGCTAGAAGTATTTCTATTAGGTCTATTGGGTCTATTGGGGGGTGGGTCGATGGTTTCGCTGGACGGGAAGGTCGTCGTCATCACGGGCGCCGGCCGCGGACAGGGCGCGGCCGGCGCCCGGTTGTGCGCGCAGGCCGGCGCGCGGGTGGTCGTCACGGACGTACGGGAGGAGGAGGGCCGGGAGGTCGCGTCCTCGCTGGGGGACCAGGGGCTGTACGTACGGCACGACGTGGCCGAGGCGGACGGCTGGGCGGCGGTCGTACGGGAGGCCGTACGGGCCTTCGGCACGATATCGGCGCTGGTCAACAACGCGGCGGTGTGGCGCACGGCCCACGTGGAGCGGCAGCGGCCCGAGGAGTTCGAGGCGCTGCTGCGGGTGAACCTGCTGGGGCCGTTCCTCGGCATCCAGGCGGTGGCGCCGGTGCTGCGGGCGGCCGGGGGCGGCTCGATCGTGAACATCTCCTCCACGGCCGGACTGGTCGGCATCCCCGGCCACGCGGCGTACGGGTCCACCAAGTTCGGGCTGCGCGGGCTGACCCGCTCGGCGGCGCTCGACCTGGCGGGGGACCGGATCCGGGTCAACTCGGTGCATCCGGGGGCGATCGACACGCCGATGGTGTCGGAGGTCGCCGGGCAGGACTGGTCGCACGTGCCGCTGGGGCGGATGGGGCGGCCGGAGGAGGTCGGGGAACTGGTGCTCTTCCTCTGCTCGGACGCGTCCTCGTACGTCACGGGCACGGAGTTCGCGGTCGACGGGGGGATGACGGCGCGATGAGCGGGGGCGTGGTCGGTGCGGGCGTGGTGGGTGAGGGTGTGGTGAGCGGCTCGCTGTCCCCCGCGGCCCGGGCACTGTGCGACGCGATGGCGGCGGCGTTCCCGGGGCCGGGGGACGTGGCGGCCCTGCGGGCGGCGGCATCCCACGGCCGGTCGGCGGGACCGGAGGTGGCCTCGGTCCGGGACGACGAGGCCTCGGGCGTCCCGGTCCGGGTCTACGATCCCGCGCCGGGCGGGGCGGGCCGGCTTCTAGTGGTGTTCTTCCACGGCGGGGGCTGGGTGATGTGCGGGCTCGGCACGCACGACGCGACGTGCCGGGCGCTGGCCGCCGGGTCGGGCGCGGTGGTGGTCTCCGCCGACTACCGGCTGGCCCCCGAACACCCCTGGCCGGCGGCGCCGGACGACGCGCTGACCGTACTGCTGTGGGCGAAGGGGCAGGCCGTCGCGCTGGGCTGCGATCCGGGCCGGGTGGTGGTGGCGGGGGACTCCAGCGGGGGCAACCTGGCAGCGGTGACCGCCCTGCGGGCGCCGGAGCTGGTGGCGGGGCAGCTGCTGGTGTACCCGCCGCTGGACGCGGCGACGGCCGTGACGGTGACTCCGGCGGCGACTACGGCGGCGACTCCGACTCCGGCGGCGACTACGGCGGTGACCGCGTCCACGGCGGCGTACGGCGAGGGCCACTTCCACACCGCGGCCCACATGGCCTGGTACTGGGAGCAGTACGGCGGCGACCCCGCGCACCCGCACGTCTCGCCGCTGCGCGCCCCCGACCTGTCGGCCCTGCCGCGCACCCTGCTGGTGCTGGCGGACTGCGATCTGCTGCGGGACGAGGGCCTGGCGTACGCGCGCCGGCTGGGCGCGGCGGGGGTGGACTGCGCGGTGCACCTGTACCCGGGGGTCTTCCACGGATTCCTGGGCCTGCCGCTCCCGGCCGGGCGGGCGGCCCTGACGGCCGCCGCGGCCTGGCTGCGGGCCACGGAGTAGGGACGGAGCAGGGGGAGTCGCGGCGTACCGGTACGGCGTGCGGCGGCGGGCCGCGCCTCGCGACCGCCGCCTACCGCGAGGTCTCCGGCGCCGCCTGAGCGGCCGGCTCCCGTACGGCCGGCTCCCGTACGGGCAGCTCCCGTTCGGCGACCGCCCGGAAGCAGCGGGGCGGGCGGCCGGTGAGGCGCTCGACGGTGTCGGTCGTACGGTCCTCCGCTCCCTCGGCGATGGCGCGGTCCATGTCGGTCAGCATCGCGGCGAACTCCGCCGGGATGACCGCGGCCAGCCGTTCCCGCATGGCGTCGTAGGTCAGGTGGTGGTGGACCACCCGGCGGCCGGTGACCTCCGTGACGATCGCGGCGATGTCGTCGTGGCTGAGCGCCTCCGGCCCGGTGAGGACCAGGTCGGTGTTGGGTGCGCGGTCGTCGGTGAGGGCCCGCACGGCGACGGCGGCGATGTCCTCGGCGTCGACGAAGCCCACCCGGCCCGTCCCGGCCGCGGTCAGGATGGCTCCGTCGGCGCGGATGCTGTCGGCGTGGGCGTGCGCGCCGGTGAAGTTCTGCATGAACCACGAGGGGCGCAGGACCGCCCACTCGTCGAACAGGCCGGGCAGGGCCCGGTGCACCGCCCCCACCGCCGGGCCGCCCGCGGGGATGGCCGAGGAGCTGAGGAGTACGGCACGGCGTACGCCGGCGGCGCGGGCCCGTTCCAGGAACGGCAGCATGACCGCGGCCGGGTCCGGGTCGCCGATGGGCGGGACGAGGTAGACGCCGTCGGCTCCGCTGAGCGCATCGCCGTACGTGGCGGGGTCGTACCAGTCGAAGCGGACCGCCTCGGCACCCGGGAGCGGGGTGGCCGCGCGGCCAGCCGCCTTGACGCGCCGGCCGGCGGCGATCAGCTGCGCGGCGGTCCGGCTGCCGGTGGTTCCGGTGGCGCCGATGACCAGGGTGGCGGCGGGGACCAGGGTGGCGGCGGTGGTTCCGGTGTTTCCGGTGTCGGGCATCAGGCGGCGCTCCTCGTGTCGTCCGACGGGAAGTCCAGCCCCGGCTCGCGGACGGCGAGCGGGTTCCAGTAGTCGCGGTACGAGGTGAAGCGCCCGTCATGGACGGTCACGACGGCGATGTACGTCATGTCGAAGGGGGTCCCGGTCGCGACGATGCGGCCCACGCCGCGCATCTCGACGACGATCGCCGCCGGGTCGGTGGTCTCGTGGATCCACAGGTCGGGGAAGTCGTGCAGGTCGATGTGGTCAGGGTAGTCGCGCATGTAGTCGGCGATGGCCGCCCGCCCCTCCAGCCGGGCGGGCCAGCCGGGGGGAGCGAACGGGAACTCCATGGAGCCGTGCTCGGACCACAGGCCGACCCAGGAGGCGATGTCCTTGTCGAGGAGCAGGCGCAGGCTGTGGCGGTAGAGATCCGCGGGGGAGGAGGGTACGGGTGGTGCGGGCGGGGTGCTCGCGGGCATGGAGGTTCTCCGTTCGGCGCGATACGGACCAGTGGTCCGCTTCTCCCGGTCGAAGATACGGACCGCCGGTCCGCATTGCAACCGGAGGTGGGTGCGGGAGGAAGTGCGGGCCCGGTCGGTGGAGTTCACCGCCGCGCTGCTCGGCGCCGGGGTTCGGCGGGCATGATGTGCCCATGTCGATGTTGCTCCGCAACGTGCTTGTCCTGGTGGTGGAGTTCGGCGCCGCGCTGATGCTGCGCGAGCCGGACGCCCCGTGGATCCCGGTGCTGCTGGCCGTCTTCGTCGTCGGCTCGGGCGTCCTGCACGGCACCGAGGCCGAGTTCGTACCCCGCTTCCTGGTCGCGCTGACCGCGGTGGGCGTCGCCGAACTGGGCGGCCGGGCCTGGGCCTCGCCCGACGCCCTCCCGACGGCCGCGGCCGGGGCCGCGATCCTGCTGGCCGTCCAGACGCTGATCCTGGTCCGCTACTCCCTCCGCCGCCGCTCCCACCGCCCCCGCCGCCGCCCCGCCTGACCCAAACCCACTGGTCAGGCGGGCGCCCCCGCCTCTAGGGTCGATCCTCATGTCCCCGACGAACACGAACACGACCACGACCACGACGACGCTCTGGCGCCCGACGGGTCCGGTGGAGCTCGACCTCGTCCGCGCGCTCGACTGGCGGGCCTGGCCGCCGCGGCTGCCGGAGCAGCCGATCTTCTACCCCGTCCTGAACGAGGACTACGCGATCCGCATCGCCCGCGACTGGAACGTCAAGCACGACGGCGCGGGCTTCGTGACCCGCTTCGAGGTCGACACCGAGTTCCTGGCCCGCTATCCGGTGCGGCAGGCGGGCGGGGAGACGATCCTGGAGCTGTGGGTGCCGGCGGAGGAGCTGGACGAGTTCAACGCGCACATCGTGGGCCGGATCGAGGTCGTCCGCGAGTTCCGCTGAACCGGGCGCCGGAAGGGCGCCGAGGCCTGGCCCGGGGAGCCGTGATCGAAAACAATGGCGGTATGACCTCCACGCCCCGCATCCGTGCCCGGTCCTTCGACGACGCCGCCGCGCTGTACTCGGCGAACCGGCCCGGGTATCCCGGGGAACTGTTCGACGCCCTGGAGGTGCTCGCCGGGCGGGGGCTGCGCGGGGCCAGGGTGGCCGACGTGGGAGCCGGGACCGGGATCGCCACCGGGCTGCTGCGCGCCCGCGGGGCGGACGTGGTCGCCGTGGAACCCGGCGACGGCATGGCCGCCGAGTTCCGGCGGGCGAACCCCGGGATCCCGCTCGTGCGCGGGGACGGCGACCGGCTGCCGCTCGTCACCGGCGGGTTCGACTTCCTCACGTACGCCCAGGCCTGGCACTGGACCGACCCCGCGCGCTCGGTCCCCGAGGCCCGCCGCGTGCTGCGGCCCGGCGGCGCGCTCGCGCTCTGGTGGAACGACATGGACCCCACCGTCCCCTGGATCGCCGAGCAGGACGAGCGGATCCGGACCCTGTTCGACGCCGACGGGCTCACCTTTCGGACCCTGCCTCCCGGGCCGGCGTTCGCCACGCGCGAGGTCCGCTGGTCGCGCCGGATCCCGCTGGACGTCCACCTCGCCAACCACGCCAGTCATTCCGCCTTCCTGATGCTCGGCCCGGCCGGCACGCAGGAGTTCCTCGACGCGGAGCGGGCCCGGCTGGCCGCGCTGTTCCCCGACGGGACGGTCGAGGAGCGCTACGTCGTCACCCTCGGCGTGGCCGTCATGTGAGCCCCGCTCTCGTGACGTACCACCGCTCTCGCTAGCGTTCGCGTGCCCGGAGCACCGCCGTCCGGCACGCCGCCGGCGAGCCCCACGCGTCGCGCAGCGGCCGCGCCTTGCGCAGCCACAGGGAGAGGTCGAGCTCCTCCGTGTAGCCGACGGCCCCGTGGAGTTGCAGCGCCGTCATGGCCGCCGCGTACGCCGCCTCGCCCGCCGCCAGCTTCGCCGCCGCGACCTCCCACGGCGCCAGGCCCAGCGCCGCCGCCCACACCAGCGGCCGCGCGAACTCCAGGGCCAGGAGCGTGTCCGCCAGCCGGTGCTTCACGGCCTGGAAGCCGCCGATCGGCGTGCCGAACTGCGTGCGCTGCTTCACGTACTGCACGGTGCTCGCCAGCAGGGCCTCGCCGACCCCCAGGCACTGGGCCGCCGTCAGCAGCCGCGCCCAGCCCAGGGCCGTCCCCGCCGCCGCCAGGACCCGGGGGCCGGTGGCCAGCAGCTCCCCGTCCGCCGCGGGCCGGGACAGCCGCCGCGCCGGGTCCGTGGACCTCAGCGGCTCACCGGCGCCCGCACCGGCACCCGCACCACCCGCCAGCCGGAGCTCGCCCGCCGCCGACACCGTGAAGCAGTACGCCGCCGCGTCCGCGTCCACAGCGTACGGACTCCCGCCCGGCAGGGTCAGCGTGGCCATGGCCTCGCCCGCCACCAGCCCCGGCAGGAAACGTTTCGCCAGCCCGTCCTCCCCCTCCTGCCCGTCCTCCCCGAGCCGCGCGAGCTCCGACAGCAGCACGGCCGCCGCGGCCGTCTCCACCACCGGCCCCGGCACCCCCGCCCGCCCCAGCTCCACGAAGCCGAGCGCCAGTTCCACCGGCAGCGGCCCCAGCCCTCCCAGGTCGCCGTACGCCTCGTCCGCCGCGAGTGCGAACAGGCCCGTCCCCGCGAGCCGCGACCACAGGGCCCGCCCCGGTCCGTGGTCCCCGGCCCCCCAGGCCCGTACGGCCGCCGGGACCTGCGAGGCGCCGAGCAGGCCGTGCAGCGTACGGGCGAAGTCCGACTGCTCGCCGGTCGGCAGGAAGCGCATCAGCGGCGGCCCTTCGGGAGGCCGAGCAGCCGCTCGGCGATGATGTCGCGCTGGATCTCGTTCGTGCCGGCGTAGATCGGCCCGGCCAGCGAGAAGATCCAGGGCTCCGCCCACGCCCCCTCCGCCAGCTCCGCGTCCGGGCCCAGCAGGTCCAGCGCCGTCTCGTGCAGGGCGATGTCGTACTCCGACCAGAACACCTTGTTCAGGCTGGACTCGGCGCCGATCGGCTCGCCCGCCGCGAACCGCGAGGCGGCCGCCCAGGTGAACAGCTCGTACGCGCGCGCCCCGACCACCGCGTCCGCCACCCGGCCGCGCAGCGCGGTGTCCGCCGGATCCGCCCGTTCCCGCCACAGCGCGCGCAGCCGGTCCGCGGCCGCCAGGAAGCGCCCCGGCGAGCGCAGCGTCAGCCCGCGCTCGTTGCCCGTCGTCGACATCGCGATCCGCCAGCCCTGCCCCGGCTCACCGATCACGTCCGCGTCCGGTACGAAGACCTCGTCCAGGAAGAGCTCCGCGAAGGCGGGCTTCCCGTCCAGCCGGCCGATGGGCCGCACCGTCACCCCCGGCGCGCGCAGGTCGAACATCAGGTACGTCAGCCCCTGGTGCGGTTTCCCGGCCCCCGGATCCGTACGGAAGATGCCGAACGCCCGGTCCGCGAACGCCGCCCGCGAGGACCAGGTCTTCTGCCCCGACAGCAGCCACCCGCCCCCGGTGCGCACCGCCCGCGACGTCAGCGAGGCCAGGTCCGAGCCCGACTCCGGCTCCGACCAGGCCTGCGCCCAGATCACCTCGCCGCTCGCCATCGGCGGCAGCACCCGCGCCCGCTGCTCGGCGCTCCCGTGGTCGAAGAGGGTCGGCGCGAGGAGGCTGATGCCGTTCTGCGAGACCCGGCCGGGCGCGCCCGCCGCCCAGTACTCCTCCTCGAAGACCAGCCACCGCTCGATGTCCACGCCCCGGCCCCCGTACTCGGCGGGCCAGGACACCGCCGACCAGCGGTCCGCGTGCAGCCGGGCCTCCCACGCGCGGTGCGCGGCGAAGCCCTCCGCCGTCTCCAGGGAGGGGAGGGGGGAGTCCGGGACGTGCTCGGCGAGCCAGGCGCGGGCCTCGGCCCGGAAGGCCGTCACCTCCGGTGCGTGGGTCAGGTCCATCAGCTGTCCGCCTCCGTCGCAGGGGCCGTCGCGCGAGTTCCCCCGACAAGTGTTCCCTAACAAGTGTTTGGTAGGTTAACGTACGGCCATGAGCATGAACACCCCCAACGCCCCCGACTACGTGCCGGGTCACGGGCTGCTCCAAGGCCGCACGGCCGTCATCACCGCCGCCGCCGGAGCCGGGATCGGCGGGGCCACCGCCCGCCGCTTCCTGGAGGAGGGCGCCCGCATCGTCATCGGCGACGCGCACGCCCGCCGCCTGAAGGAGACCGAACAGGCCCTCGGCGCCGAGTTCGGCGCCGGCCGCGTCACCTCCCTGCCCTGCGACGTCACCGACGAGGACCAGGTCGGGGCCCTGTTCGCGCTCGCCGAGCAGACCCACGGCGGCCTGGACGTCGTCGTCAACAACGCCGGGCTCGGCGGCACGGCCGCCCTCGTCGACATGACCGACGAACAGTGGGGCAAGGTCCTCGACGTCACCCTGAACGGCACCTTCCGCTGCACCCGCGCCGCCCTGCGCTCGCTGAAGGCCTCCGGCCGGGGCGGGGTCGTCGTCAACAACGCCTCCGTCGTCGGCTGGCGCGCCCAGACCGGCCAGGCCCACTACGCCGCCGCCAAGGCCGGGGTGATGGCGCTGACCCGGTGCGCCGCGCTGGAGGCGGCCGAGTTCGGCGTACGGGTCAACGCGGTCGCCCCGAGCCTGGCCATGCACCCGCACCTGGTGAAGGTCACCAGCGAGGAACTGCTGACCGAGCTGACGGCCCGCGAGGCCTTCGGCCGGTACGCCGAGCCGTGGGAGGTCGCCAACGTCATCGTGTTCCTGGCCAGCGGCTACTCGTCGTACATGACGGGCGAGACCGTCTCGGTCAGCAGCCAGCGCGCGTAGGCCCAGAATGGGCCCGTGCCAACGAACAAACCGACAGCCGAGCCGACGGCCAAGCGGCCGGCCGAGCCGACAGCCAAGAAGAAGACCCAGGTGAGCGCCTCGCCCGAGCGTCGCCGCGAGCTCCTCGACACCGCCGCCGAGGTCTTCGCCGCGCAGGGCTACAACGCCACCACCGTCCGCAAGATCGCCGACGCCGCCGGCATGCTCGCCGGCAGCCTCTACTACCACTTCGATTCCAAGGAATCGATGCTCGACGAGATCCTCTCGGCCTTCCTGAACGAGCTGTGGCAGGGCTACGACACCGTCCTCGCCGCCGGCCTCGGCCCCCGGGAGACCATCGAGGCCCTCGTCACCGAGTCCTTCCGGGAGATCGACCGGCACCGCGCCGCCGTCGCGATCTACCAGAAGGAATCCCGGCACCTGTCCGCGCAGCCCCGCTTCCACTACCTCTCCGACTCGCAGCAGAAGTTCGAGAAGGCCTGGCTGGGGACGCTGGAGCGCGGGGTCGCCGCCAAGGTCTTCCGGGCCGACCTCGACATCCGCCTCACCTACCGCTTCGTCCGCGACACGGTGTGGGTGGCGGCGTCCTGGTACCGGCCGGGAGGACAGCACAGCCCCGAGGAGATCGCCCGCCAGTACCTGTCGATGGTGCTGGACGGGATCGCCGTACGCAGCTGACCCCCGAAGCCCCGAAGCCCTAAGGAGCACCCGTCATGCCCGAGGCCTACATAGTCGAAGCCGTACGCACCCCCGTCGGCCGGCGCGGAGGAGGCCTGTCGGGCGTCCACCCGGCCGACCTGGGCGCGCACGTCCTGAAGGCACTGGTGGAGCGCTCCGGGGTGGACCCGGCCGCCGTCGAGGACGTGGTCTTCGGCTGCCTGGACACGGTGGGCCCGCAGGCCGGGGACATCGCGCGGACGGCATGGCTGGCGGCGGGGCTGCCGGAGGAGGTGCCGGGGGTCACCGTGGACCGCCAGTGCGGCTCCTCGCAGCAGGCCGTCCACTTCGCGGCGCAGGGCGTGCTCTCCGGGACCCAGGACCTGGTCGTCGCGGGCGGGACCCAGAACATGTCGATGATCCCGATCGCCTTCGCCTCGCGGCAGGCGGCGGAGCCGCTCGGTCTCACGGAGGGCCCCTACGCGGGCAGCGAGGGCTGGCGGGCCCGGTACGGGGACGCGCCGGTCAACCAGTTCCACGGCGCGCAGCTGATCGCGCAGAAGTGGGGGATCACCCGGCGCGACATGGAGGAGTTCGCGCTCCGCTCGCACCGGCGGGCGATCCGGGCCGTCGACGAGGGCCGTTTCGCGCGCGAGACGGTGGCGTACGGGGACGTACGCGTCGACGAGGGCCCCCGGCGGGACACCACCCTGGAGAAGATGGCGGGCCTGAGGCCGGTGGTCGAGGGCGGCACGATCACCGCGGCCGTCTCCTCGCAGGTCTCCGACGGCGCGGCGGCGATGCTGATCGCCTCCGAGCGGGCGGTGGCGGAACACGGCCTGCGGCCGCGGGCCCGCATCCACCACCTGTCCGTACGGGGCGAGGACCCGATCCGGATGCTCTCGGCCCCGATCCCGGCCACGGCGCACGCCCTGAAGAAGACCGGCATGTCGCTGGACGAGATCGACCTGGTGGAGATCAACGAGGCCTTCGCCCCGGTCGTCCTGGCCTGGCTGAAGGAAACGGGCGCCGACCCCGAACGCGTGAACGTCAACGGCGGGGCCATCGCACTGGGTCATCCGCTGGGCGCCACGGGGGTCAAGCTGATGACCACCCTGCTCCACGAACTGGAGCGCACGGGCGGCCGGTTCGGCCTCCAGACCATGTGCGAGGGCGGCGGCCAGGCCAACGTCACCATCATCGAGCGGCTGTGAGCGGAAGCCGGCCGGGGGCGATGCCTCTGGATCTTTACCGTCCTGCGCGCGGGCGGGGCTGGGTGCCGACGCCGAGGTGTGCTAGCTTGGAGAGCGTTGCAGTTGTGGTACCCATGAACTTTATGTGCGCCTGACGGGAATGTTCCTCAGGCGCTTTTATTGTTTTGCCGGAATCTCCGGATGGGGCCCTTTGCCGCCTATTCAGGAGATTTAAAATGGCACAAGGCACCGTGAAGTGGTTCAACTCTGAAAAGGGCTTCGGCTTCATCGAGCAGGACGGTGGCGGCCCGGACGTCTTCGCCCACTACTCGAACATCGCCACCCAGGGCTTCCGTGAGCTCCAGGAGGGCCAGCGCGTGTCCTTCGACGTGACGCAGGGCCAGAAGGGCCCCCAGGCGGAGAACATCGTCCCCGCCTAATTCCTTCAGCATGCCGGGGCCCGCACCGCGAGGTGCGGGCCCCGGCTTGTCTGTGGTTTCGACTGCTTGTTGTACCAGCCGGTTTCAGGAGGGCTTTCTCGCATGACCAGCTCCAGCTCCGCACGACCCAGCCGCCGCCCCACCCGGGGCCGAGGTGCGGCACAGGGACGTCCGAAGGCTGGCGCGGGACGGCAGAAGTCCGCCCCCGTCGCCAGGCCCCAAGAATTCACCATGCCCGAACCGCTGACCCCGGCCCTGGAGCCGGTCGCCGCGTTCGAGGACATGGGCATGCCCGAGGCGCTGCTGAAGACCCTCGCCGCCCAGGGCGTCACCGAGCCGTTCCCGATCCAGGCCGCGACGCTGCCGAACTCGCTCGCCGGCCGTGACCTGCTCGGCCGCGGCCGTACCGGCTCCGGCAAGACGCTGGCCTTCGGCCTGGCGCTGCTGGCCCGCACCGCCGGCCGCCGCGCCCAGCCGAAGCAGCCGCTCGCGCTGGTCCTCGTACCGACCCGTGAGCTCGCGCAGCAGGTGACCGACGCGATGGCCCCGTACGCCACGTCCGTCAACCTGCGGATCACGACCGTCGTCGGCGGCATGTCGATCAACCGGCAGTCCGGGGCTCTCCGCCGCGGCGCCGAGGTGCTCGTCGCCACCCCCGGCCGCCTGAAGGACCTCATCGACCGCGGTGACGCCGACCTCTCCCAGGTCTCGATCACCGTCCTCGACGAGGCCGACCAGATGACCGACATGGGCTTCATGCCGCAGGTCACCGCGCTGCTCAAGCAGGTCCAGCCCGAGGGCCAGACCATGCTGTTCTCGGCGACCCTCGACAAGAACATCGACAAGCTCGTCAAGATGTTCCTGCACGACCCGGTCGCCTTCTCCGTCGACCCGTCCGCCGGCGCGGTCAGCACGATGGAGCACCACGTCCTGTACGTCATGGACGAGACCGACAAGAAGGCCGTGGCGACGCGCATAGCCGCTCGCGACGGCCGGGTGATCATGTTCGTGGACACCAAGCGCGGTGTCGACCGCATGGTCAAGAAGCTCCTGGCGGACGGCGTCCGCGCCTCCGGCCTGCACGGCGGCCGCTCGCAGCCGCAGCGCAACCGGACCCTGGACTGGTTCAAGACGGGCGAGGTCACCGCGCTGATCGCCACCAACGTGGCCGCCCGCGGCATCCACATCGACGACCTCGACCTGGTCGTCAACATCGACCCGCCGACCGACCACAAGGACTACCTGCACCGCGGCGGCCGTACCGCGCGCGCCGGCGAGTCCGGCAGCGTGGTCACCCTGGTGCTCCCCGACCAGAAGCGGGACATGTCCCGCCTGATGTCGGACGCCGGGATCTCCCCGCGCACCGCGCAGATCAAGTCCTCCGACGAGGAGCTGTCCCGGCTCACCGGCGCCAAGGAGCCCTCGGGCATCCCCGTGGTGCTGGAGGTGCCGCAGCAGCCGGCTCCCGCGGGCCGGCGCTCCGGCGGCCAGGGCGGCGGCAGCGGCCGTTCCGCGGGCCCGCGCCGTCGCTCCGGCGGCGCCTCCGCCGCGCAGGGCGGCGGTACGCCGGGCGGCGCCGGCGAGAGCCGTCCGCGTCGGGCCCGCTCCGGTGCGGGTCAGGGCGGTGGCGGCCAGACCGGTGCGCGCGGCCAGGGCGGTCAGGGCGGAGCCCGCGGTCAGGGCGCCGGCGGCCAGGGCGGCGCGCGCCGTCGCTCCGGTGGCGGGCGGCCCGCGGCGGGGCGTACGAGCTCCTGAGGCTCTGACGCCGACAGGCATTCCGGTACGCCGGGCAGCGCGAGGCGCGCTGCCCGGCGTTCTGCTGTCCGGCCGCTGCCCGGCTGCCGCCCGGCGCCCGTCCGGCTGCTGTCCGGGCTGCCGTCCGGGCCGCCGCGCTATCGGACCAGCTTCGTCTGGAGCTTCGCGAGCGTCCGCAGGTCCAGGCCGAGGCCGTCCGTGAGGTACCCGTAGAAGCTGCCGTAGTCCGCGGCCATCTGCGCCGTCGCCGCGTCCAGGTAGTCCTGGCGGACCTCCTGGAGCGGGATCAGCAGGTCGGGGTTCTGCATCCGCCCGGACTGCTTCAAGGCCGCCCGCACCTGGGCGTCGTACGCGGCGCGGAAGGTGTTCGACGCGAGGTAGTCGCGCGTGGCCGCGTCCTCGGGGACGGACAGGGCGCGCAGCAGGACGTAACTCATCCAGCCGGTCCGGTCCTTGCCCGAGGTGCAGTGGAACAGGAGCGGGCCCTGGCCGCCGTCCGCGATCTCCCGCAGCGTCGTCGCGAACTGCGCCCGGTTCTCGGGGCCGGTCACGAAGGTGCGGTAGATGTCGCGCATGTAGGCCTCGGCGCGGCCGCCGCCGAGCATCTGCTCCTGCGTGGCGGGGTCGCCGCTGGATATCGCGCCGAGCAGGGTCCCGTACAGGCCGAGGTCGCTGACGGGGCGGGAGGTGGCGGTGAGCCCGGCGGGCAGCCGGTCGGCGCCGTCGTACTGGACCTCCATGGGGATGCGGAAGTCCACGACCTTCTTCAGCCCGAGACCGGAGAGGGCGGTGGTGTCCGCCGGGGTCAGCTTGCCGAGGGCGTCGGAGCGGTAGACCAGCCCCTGGCGGACCTGGCCGCCGGTCCAGGTCCGGTAGCCGCCCAGGTCGCGGACGTTGACCGCGCCCTGGAGGGGGATCTGTCGCATCGTTTCCGCCTGCTGGTACCGGCCGGCGGACGTGGGGGTGGGGGTGGGGGCTGTGGTGCTGTGCGTCGGCGCGGCATGCGCGGCGGCGGGCAGGGTCCCGATGGCGAGGGCGGACGCGAGCACCGCGATCGCCAGGCGGATTCGGGCACGGCTCATCTGGCTGCTCCTGCAACGGAGAAGGAGGGTCACCCTGGTGGTGGCAGGGCGTCGAGCGACTGCAGGCGTGCGAGCACACCGTGTGCCTCGGCCATGACGCGGGCGACGAGCTCCGCACAGGACGGCAGATCCTCGATCACCCCCGCGACCTGGCCCGATGCCATGACGCCGAGGTCCGTACGGCCCTCGACCATGGACGCCTTGAGGAGCATGGGGGTGTTCGCGGCGAGCAGGACCTGGCTCCAGGACAGGTCCTTGCCGTGTTTCATCGCGAGGCCGTCGCGCACCATCTGCGGCCAGGACAGGCCCGACAGCCTGCGGAAGGCGGCCGCGTGCCGGACCGCCCGGGCCAGCGCCCGCGTACGGCCGGCCCGCTCCAGGGACGCGACGAGTTCGGTGCGGAGCATCCGGTGCGGCAGCCCGTCCACGGCCGTCGTGACCGTGACGTCCTTGACCCCGGCCGCCAGGTACCGCGCCTTGACCGCGTCCGGGACGGTGGAGTCCGAGGTCAGCAGGAAGCGGGTGCCCATGGCGATGCCCGCGGCCCCGTACGACAGCGCGGCGACCAGGCCGCGGCCGTCGTGGAAGCCGCCCGCCGCGACCACCGGGATGTCCACCGCGTCGACCACCTGCGGCAGCAGCACCGTCGTGGCCACGTCCCCGGTGTGCCCGCCGCCCTCGCCGCCCTGCACGATCACCGCGTCGGCCCCCCAGGCCGCGACCTTCTCGGCGTGCCGGCGGGCCCCGATCGAGGGGATCACCACCACGCCCGCGTCCTTGAGCCGGGCGATCAGCTCCTTCGACGGGGCGAGCGCGAACGAGGCCACCCGTACGCCCTCGTCGATGATCAGCCGGACCCGCTCGGCGGCGTCCCCCGCGTCCGCGCGCAGGTTCACCCCGAACGGGGCCTGCGTACGGGACCGGACCTCGCGGACCGCCGCGCGCAGCTCGTCCACGGTCATCGTCGCCGAGGCCAGGATGCCCAGGGCGCCCGCGTTCGCGGCGGCCGACACCAGCCGCGGGCCGGCCACCCAGCCCATGCCCGTCTGCACGATCGGGTGCTCGACACCGACCAGTTCGGTGAATGCCGTCCGTACCGCCATCGCCGTCGCCATCCCCTCAGGCCCGCACTTCCCGGTCGCGCAGCCCCTTCGGGTCGATCACCTCTCGGATCAGCCGCAGCTCCTCGGCGGTCGGCTCCCGCGTGTACGGGACCTCGCCGGTGACCGCCGGCTCGAACCCGGTGGCCGCCCGGACCTGTTCGACGGTGACGCCCGGGTGCACGGAGGCCAGGCGCATCGAGTGGTCCGGGCCGGCGAAGTCGAAGACGCCGAGATCGCTGACCACCCGCGGGAGCCGGTGGAAGCGGGTCACCCCGGCCGCCCCGGCCCGGTCGTAGCCCACCCCGCTCACCATGTCGACACGCTCGACGAACACCCGCGGCGAATGCCTCGGGATCCAGTAACTCACCGGATTGTTCAGCGTGTTGACGGGCGCGCCGCGCACCCCGAGGAGCTGGCGGGCGGGCCGCGCCCAGTCGCCGATGCAGGAGATGTTCTGGTTGCCGAAGCGGTCGATCTGGCTGGCGCCCATCATCACGTGCCGCCGCCCGCCGGTGACCATCGTGAGGTGGCGCCGGTACGGGAGCCAGCCCTCCGTCTCCCCGTCGAGACCGACGAGCAGGGCTTCGCCGTCGGTCAGCAGGAGATCGGGGGAGAAGGTCCGCTTCGCCAGCCGGGCCCCGAAGGACGGGATCAGGCCCATCGGACTGGCGAGCACCTCCCCGTTGTCCCGCCAGGCCTCGGCGCAGGCGATCACGCAGTACTCCGCCCGGGAGACCTCCGCCGCCGTGCCCGCCGCCCCCACTGCACCCGCTGCACCCGCTGTGCTCACCGCTGCTCCTCGTGCCAGGCCCGGACGGCCGACTGGTAGGCGTGCTCGCTGCCACCGGAGAGGAAGCGGGCGGAGAACTCCGGCCAGGAGGTGGCCGCGTACAGCTTCTGGAAGGCCTCGTCGCGCCCGTAGTCGGGGGCGCAGGAGGTGAAGTGCGCGCCGTTCGGGGTCTCGACGACGCCCGTGACGGAGTGCCGGCTGACCAGCAGGGACTGCGGGGGCCCGGCCTTGGAGAGCTCGGCGGTCTCCACGAGCTGCTCGCAGGACACGTACGCGGCGTCGGCGGCCTCGCAGAAGAGGTCGTCGAAGTACGGGTCCGGGCCCAGGTACTGGGCGTTGCCGAGGCGGTCGGCGCGGTTGAGGTGGACGAGGGCGGCGTCCATCCGCAGGGCGGGGACGGCGACGAGCTCCTCGCCGTCGGCGTAGGGGGAGGTGACGGTCCGCAGCTCGGGATTGACCCGCATGACGTCGGAGCCGAGGCCGGCGCGGACGGGGAGGAAGGGGAGCCGGTTGGCGGCGGCGTGCAGGCCCCACATGAACATGGCCTCGTCGTACTCGGTGAGGGTGAAGGCGCCGCTCTCGCGGCCGGCCCGGAAGTGCGGCTCCAGCGGGATCGAGTCGAGGGTGGCGAAGGGGGCGACGAGCCGGCGGATCCGGCCGGCGGCCGCGAGCACGCCGACGTCGGGGCCGCCGTACGAGACCACGGTGAGATCGGTGATCTCGGACCGGAGCAGTGCCCGCACCAGGGCCATCGGCTTGCGCCGCGATCCCCAGCCGCCGATGCCGAGGGTCATCCCGCTGCGCAGCTGCCCGACCACCTCTTCGGGGGTCATCGTCTTGTCGGTCACGAGCGCTCCTTCCCCGCGGTCGCTCCCGCCGCGGACTCTCCGAAGGTGTCGCGGACCCGGTCGGCGACCCCGCTGAGGTTGGCCTCGAAGGTGAACCCCTGCTCGAAGCGGTAGCTGCGCCGTACGTCGACGGGGTCGATGCCGTTGATGGCCGCCTTGGCCAGCCGGATCAGGTAGCCGTCCTTCCGCGCGATCTCGGCGGCCAGCTCCAGCGCCGCGTCCCGCAGCTCCGCCCGCGGGACCACCTTCCACACCGAGCCGTGCGCGTGCAGTTCGGCGGCGGTCGCGGTGCGGGAGGTGTAGTAGAGGGCGCGCATCAGGTGCTGCGGGACCAGGCGGGCGAGGTGGGTGGCGGCGCCGAGCGCGCCCCGGTCGAGCTCGGGGAGCCCGAAGGCCGCGTCCTCGCTGGCCACGATCGCGTCGGCGTTGCCGACGAGGCCGATGCCGCCGCCCAGGCAGAACCCGTGCACGGCCGCGACGACGGGCACCTCGCACTCGTACACGGCGGCGAAGGCCTCGTAGCAGCCGCGGTTGGCGCCGATGAGGGCCCCGTGGCCGGTGTCGCGCTGCATCTCCTTGATGTCGACGCCTGCGTTGAAGCCGCGGCCCTCGGCGGCCAGGACGACGCACCGGGTCCCGGGGTCGCGGCCGGCGGCGCGCAGGGCGTCGGCGAGCTCGTACCAGCCCTGTACGGGAAGGGCGTTGACGGGCGGGAAATCGACCGTGACCAGTGCGACGCCCTTGTCGGGGCTTGAGGTGGAGACACCCATGAGAGGATCAGCTACCTTTCCACCAAACATTTGTTAGGTGAGGAAGGTAGCAGCCTATGGAGCTCGACGGGAGGGTTGTCGTCGTCACCGGCGGAACCCGCGGCGTCGGCGCCGGCATCGCCCGGTCGTTCCTCGAAGCGGGCGCGGAGGTCGTCGTCTGCGCCCGCCGCCCGCCCGTGGAACCGGTGTCCGCGGACGGGCGCACGGCTTCGTTCGCCGCGCTGGACCTGCGCGATCCGGCCGCCGTCGAGGAGTTCTTCGCGGCGGTCGAGGGCCGGTACGGGCAGCTCGACTGCCTGGTCAACAACGCGGGCGGGACCCCGTACCGGCTGCTGGGGGAGGGCGGGGCACAGCGGCACGCACGGGTCGTCGAGCTGAACCTGCTCGCCCCGATGACGGCCTCGCTGGCGGCGTACCCGCGGCTGCGCGAGACGCGCGGCTCGGTGGTGATGATCGGCAGCGTCAGCGGAACCCGGCCATCGCCCGGGACGGCGGCGTACGGGGCGGCGAAGGCGGGGCTGGAGAGCCTGGCCCGGTCCATGGCCGTGGAGTGGGCGCCCGAGGTACGGGTGAACTCGCTGGTCCTGGGCATGGTGCGGACCGAACTGGCGCACCTGCACTACGGGGACGAGGCGGGGATCGCGGCCGTCGGGGCGACGGTTCCGCTGGGCAGGCTGGCGGATCCCTCGGACGTCGGGGCGGCGGCGGTGTTTCTGGCCTCCGGCCGGGCGGGGTATGTCAGCGGGGCGAGCCTGCTCGTGCACGGGGGCGGGGAGCGCCCGGCGTTTCTGGATGCGGCAACGGTCAACAAGGAGAGCTGAGATGGGACTTGCCGAGGGTCGAGTGGTCATCGTGACGGGCGCGGGGCGGGGGCTGGGCAGGGCCCACGCGCTGGCCTTCGCGGCCGAGGGGGCCAAGGTCGTGGTCAACGACCTCGGGGTGGGCCTGGACGGGCAGCCGGGGGAGGACAGCCCGGCCGGGCAGGTGGTCGCGGAGATCCGGGCGCTGGGCGGCCAGGCGGTGGCGCACGGCAAGGACATCGCGTCCCCGGAGGGTGCGTCCTCGCTGGTCGGGGCGGCCCTGTCGGCGTTCGGCCGGCTGGACACGCTGGTCAACAACGCCGGGTTCCTGCGGGACCGGATGCTGGTGAACCTGGAGGAGGCGGACTGGGACGCGGTGATGCGGGTGCACCTGAAGGGGCACTTCCTGCCGCTCAAGTACGCGGCCGCGCACTGGCGGGCGGAGGCGAAGGCGGGCCGGGCGGTGGCGGCGCGGGTGGTCAACACCTCGTCGGGGGCGGGCCTGCTGGGCTCGGTCGGGCAGGGGAACTACAGCGCGGCGAAGGCCGGCATCCTCGGCATGACGCTGGTCGCGGCGGCGGAGATGGCCCGGTACGGGGTCCAGGTCAACGCGATCGCGCCGGCGGCGCGGACGCGGATGACGGAGCGGACGTTCGCGGAGACGATGGCGGAGCCGGGGGAGGGGGCCTTCGACGCGATGGCCCCGGAGAACGTGTCGCCGCTGGTGGTGTGGCTGGGCTCGGACGCCTCGGCGGGGGTCACGGGCAGGGTCTTCGAGGCGGAGGGAGGCCGGATCACGGTGATGGAGGGCTGGCGCCCGGGCCCGACGGCGGACCGCGGAGCCCGCTGGACCCCGACGGAGGCGGGCGAGGCGGCCACGAAACTCCTCGCGGAATCCGAACCCCCGCACCCGGTCTACGGGGCGGAGTAACCGGGGCCGGGCGGGGCCGCGCCGGGGCCGTGACGCAGGAACGGCCCCGGCCCCCTGGCGGGGGGGTCGGGGCCGGATCCTTCACTCGTGCGATGGGATATGACTACCCACACCGGCCGTGCTTTGAACCGCTCTCAGCCCGACAACTTGTCCCTCGTCCCCGCCGCGTTCGCCGAGCCCCGGACGCGACCCCGACCCCGGACCCGGCCCCCGGTCAGGTGTCGCACTCCAGCACCGTGCGGCACAGCCCGCACCGGGCGCGCACCGGCCCGCGCAAGGGCAGCCGCAGCCGCTGCCCGCACACCGGGCACGGGAAGCTCACCCGCGTCCCGGTCCCCGTCCCCGCCCCTGTCCCCGTCCCCGCCGGGTCCGGTTCGAAGCGGTACGAGGCCCCCGGCGCGGCGGCGCCCGCCCGCCGGTCCCGGGCGTAGCGGCGCCGCTCGGCGCGGTCCGCGGCCGCCAGGGGGGCCCGGTGCAGCTCCCGCTCGGCGAGCGCGCGGCCGCGCACGTACGCCTCGTACGCCTGCGGGCTGGTGAACCAGGCGGAGAGGTCCTCGCCGAGCAGCAGGGCGCGCCGGGCGAGGACGTAGCCGAACTCCTCGGGGGTGAGGTAGCCGAGCTTCTGGTGGGTGAGCTCGTCCTCGCGGTAGGCGTCGAGGAGCAGCCAGCCGACTCCGAGGTAGGCGGCGGCGGTGTCGGTGAGGATCTCGTTGTCGGCGGTGGCCGGGAAGCGCAGGTCCAGCCGGTGCAGCAGGACGTGCGTGACCTCGTGCGCCAGGGCGGCCGCCAGATCCCGGCGGTGGGTGCGGAAGCGGTCGTTGACCTCGATGAAGTACTCGGGCCCCGCGGCCAGTTCGACGGTGGCCGCCTGCTCCATCGCCCGGAAGCAGACCACCATCCGGGCGTCGGGCAGCCGCAGCGCGCCCACGATCGCGGAGGCCACGCGGTGCGCGCCGAGGTGGAGGTCCTCGTCGGCGGCGAAGGCGGCGTCGGCGGGGGAGAAGCTCGTGTCGTAGGTCCGGATCCCCTCGTACGACAGCCGCCGGAACAGGGCGGTGACCGCGGCGCGGACGGTGTCGAGATGCGGAAATCCGTGCTCGACGGGGCTGGTGCGCCGACCGTTCCGCGTCATGCCGCCCCCCGCGCCGCTGATTGTCCGAAAACGCGTTCTTGATGTCCGGCGAGGAGTGGGTGTGACATGTACGTGTCATTCACCCGATGACGCGCACGGCCCAACCCCCCACGAAAGGCAGTGTGTTGACCTTGTCCACCCTTGCCGCACTCCTCAAGCGCACCCTCGCCGTCGGAGCGGTGGCGCTCGCCGCCGTCAGCCTCCAGCCCGGCGCGGCCAGCGCCTCCCAGGCCCCCGTCGTCGGCGGCACCCGCGCCGCCCAGGGCGAGTTCCCGTTCATGGTCCGCCTCTCCATGGGCTGCGGCGGCGCCCTCTACACCCAGCAGATCGTCCTGACCGCCGCCCACTGCGTGAGCGGCTCCGGGAACAACACCTCCATCACCGCCACCGCCGGAGTCGTCGACCTCAACAGCTCCAGCGCCGTCAAGGTCAAGTCCACCAAGGTCCTCCAGGCCCCCGGCTACAACGGCAAGGGCAAGGACTGGGCCCTCATCAAGCTCGCCAAGCCGATCAACCTGCCCACCCTCAAGATCGCCGACACCAAGGCCTTCGACAACGGCACCTTCACCGTCGCCGGCTGGGGCGCCACCCGCGAGGGCGGCGGCCAGCAGCGGTACCTGATGAAGGCCACCGTGCCGTTCGTCTCCGACGCCAGCTGTCAGAGCTCGTACGGCAGCGACCTCGTCCCCGGCGAGGAGATCTGCGCCGGGCTGCCCCAGGGCGGCGTCGACACCTGTCAGGGCGACTCCGGCGGCCCCATGTTCCGCCGCGACAACAACAACGCCTGGATCCAGGTCGGCATCGTCAGCTGGGGCGAGGGCTGCGCCCGGCCCAACTTCCCCGGCGTCTACACCGAGGTGTCCACCTTCGCCACCGCCATCAAGAACGCGGCCGCGACCCTCTGAGCCCAGCGCCCCCGGCGTTCCCTGCTCTCCGCGCGCTCCTTGCGCTCCTTGAGCCCCTTCCGCCTCGTCCTTCCGGCCCAGTGCACCCGGGCCGGAAGGACGAGGCGCCGGCCGCCGTACGTGCGTAAGGTCGGCCGCAGTGGCACACGGCCGGCACCCCGCCGGCCCGGCCCCGCCCGGTTGCGGGCCGGCGTGCCCGCCGGTCCCATGGGAGGGCACAGGCAGCGGTCGACAGTGGGGCAGGCAGCGCATGGCGATCAGAGTGGTCATCGCCGACGACCAGGAGATGGTCAGGACCGGCTTCCGGATGATCCTCGAGAGCCAGCCGGACATCGAGGTCGTCGCCGACGCCGCCGACGGCGAGGCGGCGCTCGCGGCCGTCGCCGCACACCGGCCGGACGTCCTCCTCCTCGACATCCGCATGCCGAAGCTCGACGGCCTCGAAGTCACCCGGAGACTCGCCGACCGGGACGGTCCGCGCATCGTGATCGTCACCACCTTCGACCTCGACGAGTACGTCCACGCCGCGCTCCACGGAGGAGCATCGGGCTTCCTCCTGAAAGACGCCAGCCCCGCGATGCTGGTTGAGGCGGTCCGCGCGGCGGCCGTCGGCGACTCCCTCGTGTCACCCGCCATCACGGTACGGCTGCTGCGCGACATGGCGCCCCGCGCCACCGGCGCCCAGGCCGCCCGCCGCCCCTCCGAGCCCCTGACGGACCGCGAACAGGACGTCGTACGGTGCGTCGCCCGCGGCCGTACGAACGCCGAGATCGCGGGAGAGCTGTTCGTCTCCCTGTCCACGGTCAAAACCCACCTGGCCAACGTCCAGACCAAACTCGACGCCCGCAACCGCGTCGAAATCGCCGCCTGGGCCTGGGAATCCGGCCTGGCCGCGCCCCCGACGTGAGCCCGCTCGCCACCTGGGCCCGGCGCCACCCCCACGCCGCCGACGGGGTCCGGCTCACCCTCTCCCTCGTCCTGCTCGCCCTCGTCACCTTCGAGGGCGTCGTCCTCGCCCGCCAGCCCAGCCTCCCGCACGCCGCCGTGTGGATCTCCGGCATCCTCGTCTGCCTCAGCGCGGCGCCCTGGCCCGCGATCCCCCTCCTCGCCCGCGCCTGGTTCGCCGCCGCCGTCACCTGGACCGTCACCCTCCTGCTCATCTTCGGCAACCACCCCCTCGTCGTCTGGGGCGGCGGCGAGGCCATCGCCCTCCTCGTCCTCCTCTCCCAGGTGCTGCTCCGCGCCCCCGCCCGCACCGCAGCCGTCCTCGGCCCCCTCCTCGGCCTCGGCTGCATGGCCGTCCCCGTCCGCGACACCAACCCCGGCCGGTTCACGCTCCTGTTCTCCGTCCTGGCCGTCGTCGTCGGCGCGTACTCGCTCCTGCTGCGCCTGCAGTCCGTCCAGCGCGTGCGCGAGCTGCGCGCCGTACGCACCGCGGAACGCCTGGAGCTCGCCCGCGAGCTCCACGACCTCGTCGCCCACCACGTCACCGGCATCGTCGTGGAGGCCCGCGCCGCCCACTTCACCCAGGTCTCCGCCGAACGGGCCGCCGAGATCTTCGGCCGCATCGAGACCGCCGGGGACGAGGCCCTGGGCTCCATGCGCCGCCTCGTCAAGATCCTCCGCGAGAGCGAGGACCAGCCACCCGGCGTCGGAGGCGGGGGAGGGGGCGGGGGAGGGGGCGGGGGAGCAGGCCGGCCCGGCACCGCGCCCGTCGCCGGCCTCGCCGACATCCGCACGCTCACGCAGCGGTTCTCCGCCACCGGCCCGCCCGTCGCCCTGTACGTCGAGGAAGGGCTGGCGGACCGGCTCCCCGGCGACGTCGCCGCCACCGCCCACCGCATCGTCCTCGAAGCCCTCACCAACATCGGCAAGCACGCCGCGACCGCCACCGCCGTCCGCGTCGGCCTGCGCACCGTCCCCGCCGGACTGGAGGTCCGCATCGCCGACGACGGAGGCCGCCCGGCCCGCCTCTCCGAAACCGCCCGGGGCGGCGGCTACGGCCTCGTCGGCATGGCCGAACGCGCCGAGGCCCTCGGCGGCTCCCTCACCGCCGGACCCGCCCCGGAGGGAGGCTGGCTGGTCACAGCCGTCCTCCCGCTTCAATGAGGGGTCCGTCTCACGGATCGGCTCGTCGAGGAACCACACGCGTCCGCCACGTATTCTCGGGAACCATGAACAACAGCGCCCCCGACGAAGCCGCCACCGCAGCCACCGCCACCCCCGGCGCCATCGACGAGTCCGTCGCCGCCGAACTGGCCCGCCTGCGCGACAGCATCGACAACATCGACGCGGCCGTGGTCCACATGCTCGCCGAGCGCTTCAAGTGCACCCAGCAGGTCGGCCACCTCAAGGCCAGGCACCAGCTGCCCCCGGCCGACCCGACCCGCGAGGCCGACCAGATCGCCCGGCTCCGCCAGCTCGCCGAGAACGCCAAACTCGACCCCGCGTTCGCCGAGAAGCTCCTCAACTTCATCATCGCCGAGGTCATCCGCCACCACGAGACGATCGCCGCGGGCGAAGAGTAGCGGGGAGCGGACGACCGGGGCCCGGCCTTCGGGCAGCATGGGCCCCATGTCCGCACTGACGCGCAACGAAGCGCAGCTCCGAGCCCAGCTCCTCGACGTCCGGCACTACGCCGTCACCCTCGACCTCACCCGCGGCGAAGACACCTTCGAGTCCACGACCGTCATCCGCTTCACCGCCCGCAGCGCCGCGGACACCTTCGTGGAGCTGAAACCGGACGAACTGCACTCCGCCGAACTCGACGGCAGCCCCCTCGACCCCGCCGCCCTCGCCGACAACCGCCTCCCCCTCACCGGCCTCGACGAAGGCCCCCACGAACTGCGCATCGCCGCCCGCATGCGCTACTCCCGCACCGGCGAGGGCCTGCACCGCTTCACCGACCCCGCGGACGGCGAGGCGTACGTATACAGCCAGATGTTCATGGACGACATCCAGCGCGTCTTCCCGGCCTTCGACCAGCCCGACCTCAAGGCCGTCTTCGAATTCACCGTCACCGCCCCCGCCCACTGGACCGTCCTCGCCAACGGCATCACCGAACGCGTCGGCCACCGCGACACGGACGGCGCCGGCATCTGGAAGTCCGCCCCCACCCCCCTCATCTCCACCTACCTCGCCGCCGTCGCCGCCGGCCCCTGGCACAGCATCCGCACCGAGCACGCCGGACTCCCCTTCGGCATCCACTGCCGCCGGTCCCTCGCCCCCCACCTCGACGCCGACGCCGAGGAAATCCTCTCCATCACCACCGACTGCTACGACCGCTACCACGAGAAGTTCTCCGAGCCCTACCCCTTCGACTCCTACGACCAGGCCTTCGTCCCCGAGTTCAACGCCGGCGCCATGGAGAACCCGGGCCTCGTCACCTTCCGCGACGAATTCGTCTTCCGCTCCGCCGTCACCGACACCGAACGCCAGACCCGCGCCATGGTCATCGCCCACGAGATGGCCCACATGTGGTTCGGCGACCTCGTCACCCTGCGCTGGTGGGACGACATCTGGCTGAACGAGTCCTTCGCCGAGTACATGGGCTACCAGACCCTCACCGAAGCCACCCGCTTCACCGGCACCTGGACCGAATTCGGCGTCAACCGCAAGTCCTGGGGCTACGACGCCGACCAGCGGCCCACCACGCACCCCGTCGCCCCCGACCCCGACGCCGTACCCGACACCGCCAGCGCCCTCCTCAACTTCGACGGCATCTCCTACGCCAAGGGCGCCTCCGCGCTGCGCCAACTCGTCGCCTGGCTCGGCGAGAAGGACTTCCTCGCCGGCATCAACACCCACTTCACCCGCCACAAGTTCGCCAACGCCTCACTCGCCGACTTCGTCGAATCCCTCGCCGCGCACACCGACCGCGACGTCCACGCCTGGGCCGACATCTGGCTGCGCACCACCGGCATCGACACCCTCACCCCGCGCATCGAGGAGAGCCACGGCGGCTGGACCCTCACCGTCGACCAGCAGGGCACCCGCCCCCACCACATCGGCGTCGGCCTCTACGACCGCGACCCCGACAACACCCTGGAGCCCCGCGAGCTCCTCACCATCGACGTCCCCTCCGACGAGATCGTCTCCGTCAGCGGCGCCCGCCCGGCCCTCCTCGTCCTCAACGACGGCGACTTCGGCTACGCCAAGGTCCGCCTCGACGAGACCTCCGTCGAAACCGCCCTGCGCGAGCTGTCCGCCATCCCCGGCCCCCTCACCCGGGCCGTCGTCTGGAACTCCCTGCGCGACATGGTCCGCGACGGCGAACTCGCACCCGCCGCCTACCTGGCCACCGCCGGCGCCCACCTGCCCGCCGAGGCCGACCTGGCCATCGTCCAGGGCGTCCTCGCCTTCGCCCGCCACCACATCGCCGACCGCTACCTCGCCCCCGAGGACCGCGCCGAAGCCCTCGCCACCCTCACCTCCATCGCCCGCGCCCTGCTGCGGCGCACCGAGGACGGCTCCGACCCCGGGCTGCGGCTCGCCGCCGTACGCGCCCTCATCGACGCCGCCACCCAGCCCGACACCCTCGCCGCCTGGCTCGAGGACGACACCGTGCCCGGGGGCCCCGAACTCGACCCCGAGCTGCGCTGGCGCATCCTCGCCCGGCTGTCCGTCCTCGGCGCCGTCGGCGAGCGCGAGATCGACGCGGCGCTCGCCGCCGACCCCAGCGCCACCGGCGAGGAAGGCGCCGCCCGCTGCCGCGCCGCCCTCCCGACCGCCGAGGCCAAGGCCGCCGCCTGGGAGCACCTCTTCCACGACGACTCCCTCTCCAACTACCTCTTCAGCGCCACCGCCCAGGGCTTCTGGCAGCCCGAACAGGCCGAGCTCGTACGCGAGTACGTCCCGCGCTTCTACGCCGACGCCATCGCCCTCGGCGCCCGCCGCGGCCCCGCGATCGCCGAAGCCGCGGGCCGCTACGCCTTCCCCGGCCACGCCGTCGACGAGGACAACCTCCGGGCCGGCCACGCCGGCATCGACGACCCCGCCATCGTCCCCGCCCTGCACCGCAAGCTCGTCGACCAGCTCGACGACCTGGCCCGAGCCCTCCGCGTCCGCGCCTCCTGACGCCGCTCCCGCGCCGCGTTCCCCGGCCGCCGCCCCCGCCCTCACCGGCGGGAGCGGCGGCCGGCCGCGTACCGGCGGACCACCGGCCGCCACACGGAGAACAACAAACGGACAAACCCTGGCGGTTACCCCATTCGGGTCTGATCGTTGTACACGTCGGGCCCCCAGGCTGTCACCGCAGCAGCGCCCCGCCAAAGCGGCCTCACGACACGGCCGGCCCCCTGCCGCAGACCCGTTCCCGTGAGGACACCGCATGACCGCGCCGCCCGGCACCCCGCACCCGCCGCCCGCACCCCCCTCGCACCCGCTCGCCGGCGGCCGCCTCGGCGCCGAAGCCCTGCGGCCCCTCCTCGACACCGTCCTCGAAGCCCTGCACACCGGAGCCGCGGAGCGCGGCGGGCCGATTCCGGCCGGCGGCCCCGACGCCCTCGCGGCCCGCGTCGCCGCCGCGCTGGGCGACGTACTCCCCGAAAAGGGCCACGGCGACCACGAGGCGCTGCGGACCCTCGTGCACACCCTCGCCGCAGGCGCCGCCGACCCCGCCGACCCCCTGTGCGCCGCCCACCTCCACGGCCCGCCCCTCGCCGTCGCGGCCGCCGCCGACCTCGCCGCCAGCGCCCTCAACCCCTCCCTCGACTCCTGGGACCAGGCCCCCGCCGCCTCCGCGATCGAGGCCCTCCTCACCCGCACCCTCGCCGCCGAGTTCTACGACACCCCGCACCCCGACGCCCTCGTCACCACCGGCGGCACCGAAGCCAACCAGCTCGCCCTGCTCCTCGCCCGCGAACGCCACGGACCGGGCCTGGCCGTCCTGCACGGCGCGAGCGCCCACCACTCCGTCCCCCGCGCCGCCTGGCTCCTCGGCCTGCCCCCCGCCACCGCGCTGCCCACCCCCACCGGCACCCTCGACCCCGCCCGCCTCGCCGAAGCCCTCGCCGCCACCCCCGGGCCCGTCCTCGTCACCGCCACCGCCGGCACCACCGACGCCGGCCTCATCGACCCCCTCGAAGCCATCGCCGACCTGTGCGAGCAGTACGGCGCCGACCTCCACATCGACGCCGCGTACGGCGGCCTCCTCGCCCTCAGCCCGCGCCACCGCCCCCGCGTCGCGGGCCTGGCCCGCGCCCACTCCCTCACCATCGACCTGCACAAACTCGGCTGGCAGCCCGTCGCCGCAGGACTCCTCGCCGTCCCCGACACCGCCCTGCTGGCCCCCCTCGCCCACCAGGCCGACTACCTCAACGCCACCGACGACACCGAAGCCGGCCTCCCCGACCTCCTCGGCCGCTCCCTGCGCACCACCCGACGCCCCGACGCCCTCAAGATCGCCGCCACCCTGCGCTCGCTCGGCCGCGACGGCCTCGCCCACCTCATCGACCGCACCTGCGAACTCGCCCACCAGCTCGCCCGGCTCCTCGACGCGCACCCCCGCTTCGAACTCCACGCACCCCCCACCATCAGCACCGTCCTCTTCCGCCCCACCCACACCGACGACACCGACCTCGCCGCCTTGCGCCGCACCCTCCTCCTCGACGGCCGCGCCGTACTCGGCCGCGCCACCGCCGACGGCCGCCTCTGGCTCAAAGCCACCCTGCTCAACCCCCACACCACCGAACGGGACCTCAACACCCTCGTCACCCTCCTGGAAGGCAGCACCCACCGATGACCGCCCAGCTCGACGCACCCCACGACCTCGTCGGAATCGGCGTCGGCCCCTCCAACCTGTCCCTCGCCGCCCTCGCCCACGGCCTCCCCGGCCAAGGAGTCGGCGAACTCGCCACCGCCTTCTACGACCAGCGCCACGACTTCCGCTGGCACCCCGGGCTGCTCATCGACGGGACCACCCTCCAAGTCCCCTTCCTCGCCGACCTCGTCACCCTCGCCGACCCCTCCAGCCCCTGGACCTTCCTCAACTACCTCAAGCACAAGGAACGGCTCTTCCCCTTCTACTTCGCCGAGCAGTTCCACATCCAGCGCGCCGAGTACGACGCCTACTGCCGCTGGGTCGCCGGGCGCCTGCCCGGACTCCACTTCGGCCACCAGGTCGACGCCGTCCGCTGGAACCCCGAACGCGACCTCTTCGAAGTCGACTACACCCAGCTCGACACCGGCGGCGAAGCCGAAGCCCTCGGCCGCACCTACACCCGCAACCTCGCCCTCGGCATCGGCACCGCCCCCTACGTCCCCGAACCGCTGCGCCCGCTCGCCGAGGCGCCGACCGTCCCCGTCATCCACTCCGCCGAGTACCTCGACAACCGCCAGCGCGTCCTCGGCGCCGAGCACGTGACCGTGATCGGATCCGGCCAGTCCGGAGCCGAGGTCTTCCTCGACCTGCTCCGCACCCGCCCCGCCGGCCGCGAACGCCTCACCTGGCTCGCCCGTACGCCGTCCTTCGCCCCCATGGAGTACTCGAAGCTCGGCCTCGAACACTTCACGCCCGACTACACCCGCTACTTCCACGCCCTGCCCGAGCCCGTACGCGACCAGCTCGTCCCCGCCCAGTGGCAGCTCCACAAGGGCATCGACGCCGGCACCATCGCCGCCATCCACGAGGAGCTCTACCGGCGCACCCTCCACGGAGGCTGGCCCGACGTGGTCCTGACCCCGGGAGTCAGCGTCCGTACCGCCGGCCGCGTCGCCACCACCAAGGTCGAACTCCACCTCGACCACGCCCAGCAGGGCACCCGCTCCCGCCTCACCACCGACGCGGTCGTCCTCGCCACCGGCTACCGCGAGCGCCCGCTCACCGGCCTCCTCGCCGGCCTCGACCCGTACCTGCGCAAGGACTCCTCGGGCCGGCCCCGGATCGACGAACACCACCGGATGATCCTCGACCCCAGCGTCACCGGCAGCATCTTCGTCCAGAACGGCGAACGCCACAGCCACGGCGTCGGAGCCCCCGACCTCGGACTCGCCGCCTGGCGCAGCGCCGCCATCCTGAACACCCTCACCGGCAAGGAGCCCTACCCGCAGCCCGCCCGCACGGCCTTCACCACCTTCGGCCTCGAACAGCGGGAGCACACCCGGCCCGCTCCCACGGTCGAGCTGCTCCCGCTGGTCGAACACCCGTAGGCGTACGGAAACCGGTCGGACCGGCTAGAACACCGGAACCCCGGCGCGGGTCAGCCGCCAGTCCACGGACGCGAACTGCGCCGGGTCGATGGTGCCCTTCGCCTTCACCCACTGGATGATCGTGTTGCGGATCTCCTCCGAATTCGCCCACAGCTGCTTGGCCTGCGGCACGTGCGGGAAGTTCCCGCCACCCGCCGCCCGGTAGTTGTTCACCGCCAGCACGAACTTCTCCGCCGGATCCACCGCCCTCCCCTGGAAGGACAGCCCCGAGATCCGCGAACCCGCCGGCTGCGCGACGTCGATGTCGTACGCCAGCCCGTACACGGCGTCGTAGTTGTAGTCCGGGATGTTCCCGGCGTTCGTCAGCTTCGCCGGGTCCACCGGGGCGCCCGCGGCCGTCTGCACGTAGTACCGCGCCGAGAACTCCAGGTAGTCCTTCAGCTGCGCACCCGTCAGCAGGCGCGCCTCAAGGGTGTTCTCGAACGGGTACAGACCCGCCGCGTCCTTGATCGTCACCTGCCCGGCCGGGATCGCCGCGGTCCGGGAGAAGCACGACGCCTGCGACAGCACCGGCAGCGCCGCCCACTCCGTACCGGCCAGCGCACCCTTGACCGTCTCCGCCTGCACGTGGCTGATCAGATCGATGATCGCGACGTCCTTGACCGGCCCGTCCGCCGAGGACATCGCCTGCGTCGACGTACCGATCACCTGGTTCACGTACGCCACGACCTTGCGGTGCTCGTCCGACAGCAGCCGGGTGATCTTCGGGTCCTCGGCGGCCGTATTGGAGTTCAGCACCTGCGCCGACACCTTCGCCACCGACCAGCAGCCCTTCGACCAGGTCAGCTCGAAGTCGAACAGCGTCAGGCGCTGCCCCCACTTCAGCGGCTCCGACAGGACCACGTCCTTGCCGGTCGCCTTGTTCTTCACCCGGTACTCCGGGATCTCCGTGTGCGCGTGCCCCACCAGGATCGCGTCGATCCCCGGCACCTGCTCGGCCACCAGACCCGCCGCGTTCTCGACGTACGGCAGCTGGTCGCCGTACGAGGACGTGCCGCTCGAACCGGAGTGCGCGGACACGATCACCACGTCCGCGCCCATCGAGCGGAGCTTGGGCACGTACTTCGCCGCCTGCTCCTCCAGGCCCGGGAAGGTCATCTTCCCCTGCACGTTGGCCTTGTCCCATATCGCGATGCCCGGGTTCGTCAGCCCCAGCACCGCCACCTTCACGTCCCGCCCGTGCGGGGTCCGCAGCCGGTGCATGCTGTACGGCGGGAACGCCGGGCGCAGCGTCTTCGCGTCCAGCGCGTTCGCCCCCAGCAGCGGGAAGTCGCACTGCTCCTCGAACTTGCGGAGCACCGGAATGCCGTAGTTGAACTCGTGGTTCCCGAGCGCCGCCGCGTCGTAGCCGATCGCGTTCATCGCCTGCGCCATCGGGTGGACCGGCCCGCGCCGGGCGGTGATCGGGTCCACCTTCGCGTAGTAGTACGACAGCTGCGTGCCCTGGATCGTGTCGCCGGCGTCGATCAGCAGGGTGTTGCGGCGCCCCTTCTGCGCCCGCACCTGGTTCACGAGCGTCGAGATCTTCGCGAGGCCGACGTCGTTGTGCGCCTTGTCGTCGAACTCCTTGTCGGTGAAGTAGTCCCAGTTGAAAACGTTTCCGTGCAGGTCGGTCGTACCCATCACCGTGAACGAGTACGTCCGCTGCCGGGCGGTCGCCTCGGCCGCGGTTGCCTCGGCCGCGGCGGCCGGAGTACCGGCGGCCCCCGTCAGCGCGACGGCCGCACCCGTGGCGGCAGAAGTACCCAGAAACGTCCTACGGTCGAACGCCATGCCATCTCCCCTGATCAGCGTGAACAACGCGCGTAGATTCTGACCGATGGGCCATGGGGAGCAACACCCCTGCCGGGTGCGGATGTCTTGACGCGGAACTGTCATGAGCCTTGAATCAAGCATTGAACTAAGGCAGTTGAGGTGAATCCCCCCACCCTGAAGTGATGTGATGTCATGGTCATGCGCACCACCTGGCGCCACCGCACCGCGCTCGGCGCCCTCGCCCTGCTCTGCTGGAGCGGCCTCGCGGCCCCGCCCACCGGCGCCGCGGAAACCCCCACGGCCGCAGCCGCAGCAGCCGCCGCAGCCACCTTCACCGACGAATTCGACGGGCCGGCCGGAGCCGCCGCCGACCCCGGCAAATGGCAGACCGAGACCGGCGACAACGTCAACAACCACGAACGGCAGTACTACACGGCGGGCAACCGGAACGCCGCCCTCGACGGCCAGGGCCACCTCGTGATCACCGCCCGCCGCGAGAACCCCGGCAACTACTCCTGCTGGTACGGGCGGTGCGAGTACACCTCCGCCCGGCTCAACACCGCCGGCCGCTTCACCCAGGCGTACGGACACGTCGAAACCAGACTCAAGGTCCCGCGCGGCCAGGGGATGTGGCCCGCGTTCTGGATGCTCGGCAACGACATCGGCCAGGTCGGCTGGCCGAACTCCGGCGAGATCGACGTCATGGAGAACGTCGGATTCGAACCCTCCACCATCCACGGAACGATCCACGGACCCGGATACTCCGGCTCCGGCGGCATCGGCGCCGCCTACACCCTCCCCGGCGGCCAGGCCTTCGCCGACGCCTTCCACACCTTCGCCGTCGACTGGGCCCCCGACTCCATCAGCTGGTCCGTCGACGGCGCCGTCTACCAACGCCGCACCCCCGCCGACCTCGGCGGCCGCACCTGGGCCTTCAACAAGCCGTTCTTCCTGATCCTCAACCTCGCCGTCGGCGGCTACTGGCCCGGCGACCCCGACGCCTCCACCGCCTTCCCCCAGCAGCTCGTCGTCGACCACGTACGGGTCACCACCTCCGACACCCCCGCCGGCCGCACCGGCCCGATCACCGGCCTCGCGGGCAAATGCGTCGACGTCGCCGGCGCCAACCCCGCCAACGGCACCCCCGTCCAGCTCTACGACTGCAACGGCAGCCCCGCCCAGCAGTGGACCCTCGCCGCCGACGGCACCCTGCGCGCCCTCGGCAAATGCCTCGACGTGACCGGCGGCGCCACCGCCGACGGCACCCCCGTCCAGCTCTACGACTGCAACGGCAGCCCCGCACAACGCTGGGCCCTGCCGGCGGCCCGCGACATCGTCAACCCGCAAGCCGACAAATGCCTCGACGTGACCGGCAACAACGCCGCCAACGGAACCCGCCTCCAGATCTGGACCTGCGGCGGCACCCCCAACCAGAAATGGAACCTCCCGCCGAACTAGCGAACCAGCGGCTGCCGCCGGACCCACGCAGACCGCCGTGGGCCCGGCGGCGTTCCGCGCCGCCCCACCCCGCGACGCGCTGGCAGAACCCACATGCCACACCCCCGACGACAGTGCGACAGTGAAACCATGACCCAGGACTCCGCACCCCAGCCCTACGGAACCCCCGAAGTCCCCCGCGTCGCCGTCCGCGGCGAAGCCAGCCTCGAAGTCGACCCCGAAATCGCCCGCATCGGCATCACCGTCACCGCCCGCGGCACCGACCGGCGCACCGCACTCGAAGACCTCACCCGCCGCAACAACACCGTCCTCGAGCTCGTCAAGAGCTACGGCGACGCCGTCGAGAAGCTCGAAACCGGCGCCTTCTCCATCAACCCCGAACTCACCCGCCACGGCCGCGCCGAACGCATCCGCGCCTACCACGGCCGCGTCCACGTCACCGCCGAACTCAGCGACTTCACCGCCCTCGGCGAACTCACCACCCGCCTCGCCGACCTCGAACTCACCAGCGTCGACGGCCCCTGGTGGGCCCTGCGCCCCACCTCGCCCGCCCACGGCGAAGCCCGCCGCCAAGCCGTCCTCGAAGCCGTCCAGCGCGCCCGCGAGTACGCCGCCGCCCTCGGCGCCGACCTCGCGGCCCTCGTCGAACTCGCCGACCTCGGCGCCGAGAACGCCTCGGCCTACCCGCAGGCCGCCCCCGGCGGCGGCATGCGCACCATGGCCTTCAGCGCCTCCGAGGACACCGCCCCGCCGCTCGACCTCGAACCCCAGCGCCAGACCGTCCACGCCCAGGTGAACGCCCGCTTCACCATGACCCCTCCGCAGCTGTGAACGCCCCCGCCCCGGCGGGCGCCTGGACCCTGGAAGGCCTGCGCGCCGACCACGCCCCCGCCCTCCTCGACTTCGAACGGCGGAACCGGGCCTACTTCGCCCGCACCGTCCCCGACCGCGGCGACGCCTACTTCACCGAGTTCGCCGACCGCCACCGCGCCCTCCTCGCCGAGCAGGAGACCGGCCTGTCCCGGTTCCATGTCCTCATCACCCGGCAGGGCGACCTGGCCGGCCGCGTCAACCTCGTCGACATCGAGGACGGCGGCGCCGAACTCGGCTACCGCATCGGCGAACACGCCGCCGGCCGGGGACTGGCCACCGCCGCCGTCGCCGAAATCTGCCGCCTGGCGCAGAGCGCGTACGGGCTCTCCCGGCTCACCGCCGTCACCACCCTGGACAACCCGGGCTCCATGACCGTGCTCCGGCGCAACGGATTCACCCAGGTCGGGACCGTGACCGTCGACGGCCGGCCGGGCGTCCGCCACGAGCGCCCGCTGGCCCCCGCGGACTGATCGGAAACGCGTAACGGCAGGCCCCCGGGGGTGCTCATCAGAGCACCCCCATGCACATTCAACAATTGTCAACAAGCTTTCGCCCAAAGGTTGTTGAGTGGACATCCGGAACCAATTTCCTACTGCCTGGTAGGGGCATACGCTCGCCCCATGCGCCGAGCAAAAATCGTATGTACCCTGGGCCCCGCCACCGACTCATACGACCAGATCAAAGCCCTGGTCGAAGCCGGAATGGACATCGCCCGCTTCAACCTCAGCCACGGCACCTACGCCGAACACGAGGAGCGCTACCAGCGCGTACGCAAAGCCTCCGACGAAACCGGCCGCAGCGTCGGCATCCTCGCAGACCTTCAAGGCCCGAAGATCCGCCTCGGCCGATTCGCCGAAGGCCCCGTACTCCTTGAACGCGGCGACGAATTCACCATCACCGTCGAGGACCTCGAAGGCGACCGCCACACCTGCGGCACCACCTACAAGGGCCTCGCCGCCGACGTCACCACCGGCGAACGCATCCTCGTCGACGACGGCCGCGTCACCCTCGAAGTCACCGGCGTCGACGGCCCCCGCGTCCGGACCCTCGTCATCGAGGGCGGCATGGTCTCCGACCACAAGGGACTCAACCTCCCCGGCGTCGCCGTCTCCGTCCCCGCCCTCTCCGACAAGGACATCGACGACCTCCGCTGGGCCCTGCGCACCGGCGCCGACGTCATCGCCCTCTCCTTCGTCCGCAGCGGCCGCGACATCGAAGACGTCCACCGCGTCATGGACGAGGAAGGCCGCCGCCTCCCCGTCATCGCGAAGATCGAAAAGCCGCAGGCCGTCGAGAACATCGACGACATCGTCGCCGCCTTCGACGGCATCATGGTCGCCCGCGGCGACCTCGGCGTCGAAATGCCCCTCGAACAGGTCCCGATCGTCCAGAAGCGCGCCGTCAAGCTGGCCAAGCGCAATGCCAAGCCCGTCATCGTCGCGACCCAGATGCTCGACTCGATGATCGACAACTCCCGGCCCACCCGCGCCGAAGCCTCCGACGTCGCCAACGCCATCATCGACGGCACGGACGCGGTCATGCTCAGCGGCGAAACCAGCGTGGGCAAGTACCCCGTCGAGACGGTCAAGACGATGTCCCGCATCGTCGAAGCCGCCGAAGAGGACATCCTCGCCAAGGGCCTGCCCCCGCTCACCGAGCGCAGCAAGCCCCGCACCCAGGGCGGAGCCGTCGCCCGCGCGGCCGCCGAAATGGGCGATTTCCTCGGCGCCAAGTTCCTCGTCGCCTTCACCCAGAGCGGCGACACGGTCCGCCGCCTCTCCCGCTACCGCTCGCCCATCCCGCTCCTCGCCTTCACCCCCGACCCCGCCACCCGCTCCCAGCTGAACCTGACCTGGGGCGTCGAAACGTTCCTGGGCCCCCACGTCGAGTCGACCGACGCCATGGTCGCCCAGGTCGAGGAAGAACTCCTGCGCATCGGCCGCTGCGTACGCGGCGACGTCGTCGTCATCACCGCCGGCTCGCCCCCCGGAGTCACCGGCTCCACCAACCTGGTCCGCGTCCACCACATCGGCGACCCGGTCCGCTGACGCCGCCCGGCACCACCCCCGCGTCGGGCCCCGTCCCGCCCGACGCGGCCACGGCCGCCCGCCGGCTAGTACTTGGGCCCGATGTGCGCGTCCATGAGCGCGACGGAGCCCTTCCGGGCGACGGAGACGTTGCAGGCGTTCGCCTGCTTCCACTCGACGCCGAGCCGGTCCAGCGTGCCGGTCAGGAGTCCTGTGATGTCGGCCGACTTGTTGGTGAAGAAGTACCGCGGGTACTCGTACCGCTTGCCGTTCCGGACGGTCCAGTTCGTGATCCGACACCCGTCGGAGTGGATGAGCCCCCGGACGAAGTCCCACGGGTGGGCATTGACGATCTTCTGCTGCCACCTCTCGAGGGCGATCCGTCGCTCGTGCTTCTTGCCGGGCCCGTGCTGCGGAAACAGGCAGGTCCAGTGCCGTCCGTAACTGGTGACAGCGACACAACCCTGGCGTTGCAGCACATAGACCTTGTGGTCGGGTCGCACGGCAGTGATGGCCGCGCGGCACAGCTCGATCAGCCCTGGCCACGCGTCGGCGCAGGCGATCCTCAGGTGGTGCCCGCCGCGAGGGTGCGGGCTGATGCAGCCATCGCCGAGATAGAGGCCAAGGAGATAGGCGTAGGACGGCGCGTGGCTCGGGCCGGAACAAGGTGCCGCGTTGATGCGGGGCAGCGGTTCGATGCGCACCTGCCACGCACGGATGGCGGACCGGGATATCCCCGTTTCCTTGCTGACCGAGTTCATACTGCGCCCGCTGGCGAGCAACTCCAGCGTGTTCCTGCGGGTGGCGATGTCGTACATGCGGTCGACGCTGCCGGGCGCAATTCGCTCACGTGGTGCAATTCGGCGGACTTCGCTGAAACGAGTGAAGGTCACGCGAGCATCGCGTGACCTTCGAATTGAAAGAGAAGTACCCCGGGTCGGATTCGAACCGACGCTGAATGGGTTTTGAATCCATCGCCTCTACCGCTGGGCTACCGGGGCCCCTTCGAAACGAAGGATACCTAAGACCCTCCGTGTCACAAACATACAGGAGCTAGGTAGGCTCGTGGGAGCTGTTATGCCCCGCAACGAGGAGCCATCCGTGACCGCCGAGCACGAGTCGACGCCCACGCCCGACGCCGACCAGTCGCACGTTCCGCCGCTGACGACGCGTGTCGTCATCGCCGAGGACGAGGCGCTCATCCGTCTCGATCTGAAAGAGATGCTGGAGGAGGAGGGCTACTCCGTCGTCGGCGAGGCCGGGGACGGGCAGACGGCCGTCGAGCTGGCGCGCGAGCACCGGCCCGACCTGGTCATCCTCGATGTGAAGATGCCCGTCCTGGACGGGATCTCCGCGGCCGAGAAGATCGCGGAGGAGTCCATCGCCCCCGTACTGATGCTGACGGCGTTCTCGCAGCGCGACCTCGTCGAGCGGGCGCGGGACGCCGGGGCGATGGCGTACCTGGTGAAGCCGTTCAGCAAGAGCGACGTGGTGCCGGCCATCGAGATGGCGGTGTCGCGGTTCGCGGAGCTGAAAGCGCTGGAGAAGGAGGTCGCGGACCTCTCGCTGCGGCTGGAGACCCGCAAGCTCGTGGACCGCGCGAAGAGCATCCTGCAGACGCAGTACGGGCTGACCGAGCCGGCCGCGTTCCGCTGGATCCAGAAGACCTCCATGGACCGGCGTATGTCCATGCAGCAGGTTGCCGAGGCGGTCATCGAGGACGCCGAGGAGAAGAAGAACGCCGCGAAGTAGTACCGGACATGCGTGAGGCCCGCCACCGGGGGAAGGTGGCGGGCCTCACGCATGAGGTGAGGGGATCAGTCCTCGCCGAGGTAGGCCTTGCGGACGTCCTCGTTGTGCAGGAGCTCCTGGCCGGAGCCGCTGAGCACGATCTTGCCGATCTCCATCACGTGGGCCTGGTCGGCCAGCGAGAGGGCGGCCTGGGCGTTCTGCTCGACGAGCAGGATGGTGGTGCCGGTGGCCTTGAGTTCGGCGATGGTCGCCATGATCTTCTGCATCATCAGCGGGGAGAGGCCCATGGAGGGCTCGTCCAGCATGAGCAGCTTGGGTCGGGACATCAGGGCCCGGCCCATGGCGAGCATCTGCTGCTCACCGCCCGAGAGGGTGCCGGCGGCCTGCTTTCGGCGTTCGCCCAGGATGGGGAACATCTCGTAGGCGCGCTCGACGTCCTTCTCGATGCCGTCCTTGTCGGTGCGCAGGAACGCGCCGAGCTGGAGGTTTTCGGCGATCGTCAGCCGGGGGAAGATGTGGCGTCCCTCGGGGGAGTGGGCGAGGCCCAGGGAGACGATCTTGTGGGCGGGGACCTGCGCGAGCGGCTTGCCGTCGAAGGTGATGGTGCCGCCGGCAGGCTTGAGGAGCCCGGAGAGGGTGCGCAGGGTGGTGGTCTTGCCGGCGCCGTTGGTGCCGACGAGGCAGACGATCTCGCCCTCGTTGACCTCGAAGGAGATGCCCTTGACGGCTTCGATCTTGCCGTAGGCGACCTTGAGGTCGTTGACCTCGAGCAGTGCGGTCACTTGGCTTCTCCGTCCGTGCTGGTGGTGCTGTCCGAGTCCGCGGCCGGCTCGGTGTCCGGCCCGGCGGCCGGCTCCGCGTCGGCCTCGGCCTCGGTCTCGGCCTCAGCCTCGGCTTCCGCCGGTGCCTCGGTCTCGGCCGCAGCCTCGGTCTCGGCCTCAGCCGCGCGCTCCTCGGCGGCCTCGACCTCGGCGACCTCGGCCACTTCGGCGATCTCGGCGATCTCGGCGGCCTCGGCCGCGCCCGGGTCGCCCTCGAAGGGCTCTCCGAGGTAGGCGGCGATGACGCGCTCGTCGCCCTGGACTTCCGCCGCGGTGCCTTCGATGAGCTTTTCGCCCTGGACGAGGCAGGCGACGCGGTCGCAGAGGTTGAAGATGAAGCGCATGTCGTGCTCGATGACGAGTACGGCGATGCCCATGTCCCGGATGGCGAAGATGAGCTCTTCGGCCGCGCGGGTCTCCTGCGGGTTCATGCCGGCGGTCGGCTCGTCCAGGAGGATGAGGCCGGGGTCGCTGGCGAGGGCGCGGGCGATTTCGAGCTTGCGCTGCTCGCCGTAGGGGAGGTTCTTGGCGAGGTGCTGGGCCTTCTTCTCCAGGCCGATGAACTCCAGGAGCTCCATCGCCCGTGCCTCGCTGGCGGCTTCGGCCTTCTTGAAGCCGGGGCCGCGCAGGAGGGCGGACCAGAGGCCTTCCTTGGTGCGGGTGTGGCGTCCGACGAGGACGTTCTCCAGCACCGTCATGTTGTGGAAGAGCCGGATGTTCTGGAAGGTGCGGGCGATGCCCGCGCTGGTGACCAGGTGCGGCTTGGGCGGCAGGACCGTGCCCTTGTAGCTGACGGTTCCCTCGGTGGGGACGTACAGCCCGGTGAGGCAGTTGAAGAAGGTGGTCTTGCCGGCGCCGTTGGGGCCGATGAGGCCGACGATCTCGCCCGCGTTGACCTTGAGGTCCACGCCCTTGACGGCGGTGAGGCCGCCGAAGCGCATGGTGACGCCGCTGGCTTCGAGGACCGTGGTCGCCGTGGTGGTGTCTGTGGTGGTGGTCATGGTGTTCACGCACCCGCCTTGGCGGTGGCCAGGTCCGCGGGGGCCTGGTCAGTCGTCTCTTCGTCGTGGTACTCGAGCTGCGCGCGCTTGTTGGCGATGAGGCCTTCGGGGCGGAAGCGCATGAGCAGGATGAGGGCGATGCCGAACGCGAGGAGCTGGTAGTCCTGGAGGAAGGCCAGCTTGGCCGGGATCAGGAAGAGCAGTGCGGCGCCGAGGATGGGGCCGCGGATGGTGCCCATTCCGCCGAGGATGACGGCGGCGAGGAGGAACGCGGAGTTCGGCGGGACGGGCCCGGCGAAGACGTAGTTCTCGGGGACGACCGTGCTGTTGACGTGTGCCTGGACGGTGCCGGCGAGGCCGGCGAGGGTGGCACCGAGGGCGAAGGCGATGAGCTTGACCTTGAAGCCGTTGATGCCCATGGCTTCGGCGGCGGTCTCGTCCTCGCGGATGGCGACCCAGGCGCGGCCGATGCGGCTGTTGCCGGCACGGGCGAAGACCAGGATGACCAGGGCCATCACGAGCAGCATCAGGAAGTAGTAGTTGGCGTAGGCGCCGAGGGTGATGCCGCCGACGTCGTGCGACTCCCCGAAGTTCCACCCGAAGAGTTCGAGGTGGGGGATGTTCGGGATGCCGTTGGGGCCGTTGGTGATGTCCGGGCCGGAGGTGCCGTCGAGGTTGCCCATGGCGATGCGGAAGATTTCTCCGAAGCCGAGGGTGACGATGGCGAGGTAGTCGCCGCGCAGGCGCAGGGTCGGGGCACCGATGACCACGCCGAAGATCAGCGAGGCGAGGGCGCCGACGATGACCGCTGCCCAGAAGGGGAGCTGGAAGCCGAAGGCGGAGGCGGTGCTTCCGGAGACCAGGGCGGCGGCGTAGGCGCCGACGCCGAGGAAGGCGACGTAACCGAGGTCGAGCAGGCCCGCGAGGCCGACGACGACGTTGAGGCCGAGGGCGACGGTCGCGAAGATCAGGATGTTCACCGCGATGAGCGTGTACGTGTCGCCGCTCTGCTGGATGAACGGGAAGGTGATCGCGGCGGCCGCGGTACCGATGAGGGTGACCTGGCGGTTCTTCGCGGTGAGGAGGCCGAGCCGGTCGAAGAGGCCGGACTTGAGCAGGGCGAAGGCCGCGAAGCCGACGATGATCAGGTACGTGACGAAGAGCTGCGGCTCCTTGTCGTCGGTGTCGATGCCGAAGGTGACCACGTAGAGGCCGATGGCGAAGGCACCGATGATGATGAGGATCTCGCCCCAGGAGGGCAGCTTCTTGGCGGCGGCCGCCTTGTGGCTGTCATCGGGGAGCTTGTACGCGGCGAGGGCCGGGACGAGCGAGCCGATGAGGGCGACGTAGGCGCCGGGCTCCAGGTGGACGAAACCGCCGAGGACCACTGCGATGGCGATGACGGTGAACCAGGTGCCGGCGAGGGTGCCGAGCGAGAGGATCCACACGGGCTTGCGGGCGCCGGTGGGGGTGAGCCAGCGCAGGCCCTTGACGCCGAGCGCGGAGAGCGCGTGGACGGCGGTGAGGAGGGCGCCGACGAGGCTCAGGAACTGGATGGGGGCCGGGCTGCCGTAGTAGGTGAGGTCACCGGGGAACTCGGAGGTCCAGGTCCAGGCGAGGAAGGCGCTGACGATCGTCAGCAGGCTTCCGCCGATGACCGTGTAGAGCAGTGCGGTGCGGGAGAGGGCACCGGTGACCTCGGCCTCTGCCTCGGCCTTGATCGGGAGGGTTGCTTCGTTGGTCATGGTTCTCACGCCCGATCCGCGACGCGCTCACCGAGCAGGCCTTGTGGCCGCACGAGGAGGACGACGATGAGGAGTACGAACGCCCAGACGTTGGACCAGGCTCCACCGCCGAGCTGCGACATGCCGGGGATGTCTTCGATGTAGGCGATCGACAGGGCCTCGGCGAGGCCGAGGACGACGCCGCCGACCATGGCTCCGTAGATGTTGCCGATGCCGCCGAGGACGGCTGCGGTGAAGGCCTTGAGGCCGAGGATGAAGCCCATCTCGAAGTTGATCTGGCCCTTGTCGAGGCCGTAGGCGACCGCGGCGACGGCGGCGAACGCGGCACCGATGGCGAAGGCCATGACGATGATGCGGTCGGTGTTGATGCCCATCAGCTTCGCGGTGTCCGGGTCCTGCGCGGTGGCCTGCATGGCGCGGCCGCTGCGGCTCTTCTGGACGAAGATGCCGAGGGCGAGCATGCAGAGCGGGGCGAGGATGAGGACGAAGAGGTCCGCGCGCTGGATGGCCAGGCTGTCGGTGATCTTGAAGGCTTCACCCTTGAACTCGGGGAAGCTGACGGCCTTCTTGGCGTCCGGGTAGAACTGCCAGACGAGCTGCTGGAGCGCGATCGAGAGGCCGATTGCGGTGATGAGGGGGGCGAGCCGGGGAGCGCTGCGCAGGGGACGGTACGCGAAGCGTTCGGCTGCGGTGGCTACGGCGACGGAGGCGAGTGCGCCTCCGACGATCATGACGGGAATCGCGATCAGCAGGGAGGTGCCGGTCGGGAGTGCGGCGTAGGCGGTGAGCGCGCCGAAGCCGCCGATCATGAAGATCTCGCCGTGGGCGAAGTTGATGAGCTGGACGATGCCGTAGACCATGGTGTACCCGATGGCTATGAGGCCATAAAGGGCACCGAGGGCAAGGCCGTTGGCCAGCTGTTGCGGCAGTTCGTGCACCGCAGGGCCTCCGATGAGCGTGTCGGATAAGACTCCGCGCGAGGGCGCTGTTGCGCCCTCGCGCGGTGGGTGTGGTTCAGGTGAGGCTGGTGGAGCGGGGTCCTACGGGATTACTGGTTGAACGTGTCGCTCTTGACGTCGATCCACTTGCCGCCCTCGACCTTGTAGACCGTGAGCTGCTTGTTGGTGGTGTCGCCGTACTCGTCGAAGGCGACCTTGCCGGTCACGCCCTCGAAGGACACCTTGCCGAGGGCCTCGACGACCTTGGCGCGGGCGTCGGTCGGCAGCTTGCCGCCGTTGGCGGCGACGACGGCCTTGACGGCCTGGACGACGGACCAGCCGGCGTCGTAGGAGTAGCCGCCGTAGGCCGCGTACGGGTCCTTGTAGCCGCCGGCCTGGTAGTCGGCGATGAAGGTCTTGGCGGTGGGCAGCTTCTCGACCGGGTAGCCGATCGAGGTGGAGAGGTCGCCCTCGTTGGCCTCGCCGGAGGCGGTGATGAAGGCGGGGTCCTGGATGCCGTCGCCGCCCATGAGCGGGATGTTGGCTCCGGCCTTCTTGATCTGGTCGGCGAGGAGGCCGCCCTCGGGGTACTGGCCGCCGAAGTAGACGGAGTCGGCGCCGGAGGTCTTGACCTTGTCGGCGGTGGAGGAGAAGTCGGTCTCCTTCACAGTGACGTGGTCGGTGCCGACGACCTCGCCGCCGAGCTTCTTGAACTCGTCGGAGAAGATCGCGGCGAGGCCGGCGCCGTAGGTCTGCTTGTCGTCGACGACGAAGACCTTCTTCTTGCCGGCGTCCTTGAAGAGGTACTGGGCGGCGAACTTGCCCTGGACCACGTCGGTGGCGGCGGTGCGGAAGTAGGTCTTGAAGGGGCGCTTGAACTCGCCCTTGCCCCAGTTGTCGCCCTGGCTGAGCGCGGGGTTGGTGTTGGCGGGGGAGACCTGCGCCAGGTTGGCGGAGGCGAAGACGCCCTGCATCTGCTGCGCGACGCCGGAGTTCAGCGGGCCGACGACGCCCACGACGTCCTTGTTGCCGACGAGCTTGGTGGCGTTGGCCTGGCCGGAGGCGGGGACCGCCTGGTCGTCGAGGGCTTCGACCTTGAACTCGATGCCGGGGACCTCGTTGTTCTTGTTGGCCGTCTTGGCCGCGAGGTCGACCGAGTTCTTGATGCCCTGGCCGAGCGCGGAGAGCGAGCCGGTGAGGGGGGCGTCCACGCCGATGACGACGACGGTCTTGGCGCCGTCGGCCTTGTCCCCGCCGGTCTTGGCCTCATCGCGCGAGCCGCAGGCGGTGAGGGTCAGTGCTCCCGTGGTGATCACGGTGGTGAGGACGAGCAAAGAACGGTGTCGCACGATTCTTCCTTTCCCTGGCGCGGCCCCCTCAGACGAGGTGCCGTTTGGTCGCCGGGCCGCACTGGGATGTCCACGGCCGTGCTGGGTTGCGCCCTGCGGCGCGGTGACTGGCCGTGACTCTAGGCCGAGGTGGCGAGTGCGGGGAGCGGGGAAAGGATGATGTGACTGTCTTGTTATGCCGAGGCCAAGAATGTGTGGCGGGAGTGCGGACAATTCGGACGTTTAGCCACTTCGGAGAATGTCCGCATGGTGAGAATTCCCTGTTTCCCTAAGGGGCTTGAGGGGTTCATGCTCCTGTCATTGATCAAAAGGGCCCGAATGTCGCTGGCTGTGCCCGGAAGAATCCGGCGGGTGGCATTCCGCAGGGGAAAAGCGGGATTCAGTGGGGCGTCGCCATTACTGAGGGTAATTCCTCCCCTTGATCCACTTCGGGTGGATCGATCTTGATCCGGGGGTGCGCAGGGCTTCCGACCTGCGGATCGAGTCCCTGCCGCCAGGCGCCCGGAAGTCGGACAGCGTGCGCGGGATTCCGGTCACCCGGGCGGACTGGCGGGCCGCCAGTTCTCGGAGCTCCAGGTTGCCCCGTTCTGTTCGGCGCAGCGCTGCGCCGTGAACCGGTCGACGAGCTCAAGTGCCTTGTCCAGACCGGCAGTTCGCTCCTCGGTGCGGCCTGCCGCGACGGCTTCCTCGTGGATCGTGTACTGGTCGTTGGACAGCCCCTTCTGCTCCCAGTCGAGCCCGGCCCATTTGCTGCCCTTGAGGGTCTCCTTCGCCCAGTAGGACACCAGACTTGTGCAGATCTGTGCGGGCGAGGAGGGGCTGGAAACGGGCGTTGGCGTGGGTCCCGGGGCGGGTGGGGCGGATGTGGAGCATCCGGACAGGGCGAGTGCCGTCAGGAGTGCGGCGGCACCGCAGCGGGCCGCGGTGCGTGGCTGGGTCCCCATGAAGGGAAGGTAGGCCGTCACCTTCGGTGACACAACAGTCGTTGCGGGGCCGGGCGCGGACTGGCGGATTCCGGGTGGTTGCCGGGGCCGTACGGGCCGGGCCCGGCCCGGACGGCCCCTCGGGCCCGGGTCCGTACGCGCCCTCGAGCCGGGCCCGTACGCGCCACGGGCCCGGGTCCGGCCCCTTCCGCGGGGCGGGATCCGGGCCCGTGGGGGCTCGTCGCGGGCGGGTCAGGCCCCGGCGGCGGGGTCCGCGTCGCGCAGCAGGCAGGTCAGGCGGGCGGTGCACACCCGCCGGTCCTGCTCGTCGCTGATGACGATCTCGTACGTGGCGGTGGAGCGGCCGCGGTGCACGGGGCTGGCGACGCCGGTGACCGTGCCGGAGCGCACGCCGCGGTGGTGGGTGCAGTTCAGGTCCACGCCGACGGCGATCTTGGTGATGCCGCCGTGCATCATGGCGCCGACCGAGCCGAGGGTCTCGGCGAGCACGGCCGAGGCGCCGCCGTGCAGCAGCCCGTACGGCTGGGTGTTGCCCTTGACCGGCATGGTGGCGACGACCCGCTCGGCCGAGGCCTCCAGGATGCGGATGTCCATCCGCTCGCCGAGGTCGCCCGCCGAGAACAGCGCGGGCAGGTCGATGCCCAGGGCCGTGTACTCGTCGAGTACCTCCTGCGGGAACTTCACAGCGTGCTGCTCGCCCATGGGCAGGCTCCGTTCGTGTGTCAACGCTCGTTAACCGTCTTGTCCTGAGGTCGTTCTATCAGGCCGGTTCGAAGCGCACGACGACGGACTTGCTCGCGGGGGTGTTGCTGGTGTCCGCGGTGGAGTCGAGCGGGACCAGCACGTTGGTCTCGGGGTAGTACGCGGCCGCGCAGCCGCGGGCGGTCGGGTAGTGCACGACGCGGAAACCGGGCGCGCGCCGCTCGACCCCGTCCTTCCACTCGCCGACCAGGTCCGTGTACGAGCCGTCCGCGAGCCCCAGCTCCGCCGCGTCCTCGGGGTTGACCATGACGACGCGGCGGCCGCCGGTGATCCCGCGGTAGCGGTCGTCGAGGCCGTAGATCGTGGTGTTGTACTGGTCGTGGCTGCGCAGGGTCTGGAGCAGCAGCCGGCCCTCGGGGATCTTCGGGTACTCGACGGGCGCGGCGGTGAAGTTCGCCTTGCCGGTCTTGGTGGGGAAGCGGCGCTCGTCGCGCGGGGCGTGCGGGAGGCGGAAGCCCTCGGGGCGGGCCGCGCGGGCGTTGAAGTCCTCGAAGCCGGGGATCACCCGGGAGATCCGGTCGCGGATGGCCGCGTAGTCGCGCTCGAACTCCTCCCACGGGGTGGCGGAGGCGGCGCCGAGGACGGCGCGGGCCATGCGGGCGACGATCGCGGGCTCGGAGAGCAGGTGCGGGGAGGCCGGGGGGAGGTTGCCGCGCGAGGCGTGGACCATGCCCATGGAGTCCTCGACGGTCACGAACTGCTTGCCTGACGCCTGGACGTCCTTGTCGGTACGGCCGAGGGTGGGCAGGATCAGGGCGCGCCGGCCGGTGACCGCGTGGGAGCGGTTGAGCTTGGTGGAGACGTGGACGGTCAGGGAGGCGCGGCGGATCGCGGCCTCGGTGACGTCGGTGTCGGGGGTGGCGCCGACGAAGTTGCCGCCCATGGCGAAGAGGACCTTGGCCTTGCCGTCGCGCAGGGCCTCGATGGAGCGGACGACGTCGTAGCCGTGGCCGCGCGGCGAGGTGATCTGAAATTCGCGGTCGAGTGAGTCGAGGAAGGCGGGCGCGGGGCGTTCGAAGATCCCCATGGTGCGGTCGCCCTGGACGTTGGAGTGGCCGCGGACGGGGCAGACGCCGGCGCCGGGGCGGCCGATGTTGCCGCGCAGCAGGAGCAGGTTGACGACCTCGCGGATGGTGGCGACGGAGTGCTTGTGCTGGGTGAGGCCCATGGCCCAGCAGACGATGGTGCGCTCCGAGGCCAGGACCATGGCCAGCGCCCGCTCGATCTCGGGGCGGGTGAGGCCGGTGGCGGTGAGGGTCTCGGCCCAGTCGGCTTCCCCGGCGGCGGCCGCGAGTTCCTCGTAGCCGTGGGTGTGCTCGCGGATGAAGGCCTCGTCGGTGGCGCCCGCGGTCTCGATGACGAGCTTGTTGAGGAGGCGGAAGAGGGCCTGGTCGCCGCCGATGCGGATCTGGAGGAAGAGGTCGTTGAGGGCGGTGCCCTTGAGCATGCCGATCGGGGTCTGGGGGTTCTTGAACCGCTCCAGGCCGGCCTCGGGCAGCGGGTTCACCGAAATGATCTTCGCGCCGGCGGACTTGGCCTTCTCCAGGGCGGAGAGCATGCGCGGGTGGTTGGTGCCCGGGTTCTGCCCGGCGACGATGATCAGGTCGGCCTGGTGGAGGTCTTCGAGGCTGACGCTGCCCTTGCCGATGCCGATGGTCTCGTTCAGCGCGGAGCCCGAGGACTCGTGGCACATGTTGGAGCAGTCGGGCAGGTTGTTGGTGCCGAACTCGCGGGCGAAGAGCTGGAAGAGGAACGCGGCCTCGTTGCTCGTGCGGCCCGAGGTGTAGAAGAGGGCCTCGTCGGGGGAGCCGAGGGCGGTGAGCTCCTCGGCGATGATCTCGAAGGCCCGCTCCCAGGGGACGGCCTGGTACCGGTCGGCGCCTTCGGGCAGGTACATCGGCTCGGTGATGCGGCCCTGCTGGCCCAGCCAGTACCCGGAGCGGCCGGCGAGGTCGGCCAGGGAGTGCTCGGCGAAGAAGTCCGGGGTGACCCGGCGCAGCGTGGCCTCCTCCGCGACGGCCTTGGCGCCGTTCTCGCAGAACTCGGCGGTGTGCCGCTTGTCTCCCTCGGGCCAGGCGCAGCCCGGGCAGTCGAAGCCGTCCTTCTGGTTGACCTTGAGCAGGGTGCGCGCGGTACGGGCGACGCCCATCTGCTGCTGCGCGATCCGCAGGGTGTGCCCGATCGCGGGCAGGCCGGCCGCGGCACGCTTGGGGGGCGCCACCTGCGGCGCGTGCTGTGCGGGATCACCTGCGGGCGGCTTGGCGGCCATGTCGCTCCCCTTTGAGCAGTCGAGCATCGCGGCGTCGGCCGCTGCGGGTATTCGCGTAGACGTCCGATCCTGTCACGCCCTGCGGACATCTCCGACGCCGGAATTGTCAGCGGGGCCGCCTAGGATCGGGGGCGTGGCAGAGAACGCATCGAAGAAGACCGACCAGCCGACCGCAGCGGACCGCCCCCGCCTGATGCTCATGGACGGGCACTCCCTGGCGTACCGGGCGTTCTTCGCGCTGCCCGCGGAGAACTTCACGACGGCGACCGGGCAGCCGACGAACGCCATCTACGGCTTCGCGTCGATGCTGGCGAACACGCTGCGCGACGAGGCGCCCACGCACTTCGCGGTGGCGTTCGACGTCTCGCGCAAGACGTGGCGCTCGACGGAGTTCCCCGAGTACAAGGCGAACCGCTCCAAGACCCCCGACGAGTTCAAGGGGCAGGTCGAGCTGATCGGCGAGCTCCTGGACGCGATGAAGGTGCCGCGGTTCGCGGTCGACGGCTTCGAGGCCGACGACGTGATCGCCACGCTGGCGACGCAGGCGGAGGCCCTCGGCTTCGAGGTCCTGATCGTCACGGGCGACCGGGACTCCTTCCAGCTCGTCTCCGAGCACACCACCGTGCTGTACCCGACCAAGGGCGTCTCCGAGCTGACCCGCTTCACCCCGGAGAAGGTCGAGGAGAAGTACGGCCTCACCCCGCAGCAGTACCCGGACTTCGCGGCGCTGCGCGGCGACCCGTCGGACAACCTGCCCGGCATCCCGGGCGTCGGCGAGAAGACCGCCGCGAAGTGGATCACCCAGTTCGGGTCGTTCGCGGAGCTGGTCGAGCGCGCCGAGGAGGTCAAGGGCAAGGCCGGGCAGAACTTCCGGGACCACCTGGAGGCCGTGAAGCTCAACCGGGTCCTGACCGAGATGGTCAAGGACGTCGAGCTGCCCAAGGCCGCGGGCGACCTGGCCCGCCTGCCGTACGACCGCTCCGCCGTCACGGGCGTGCTGGACGTGCTGGAGATCCGCAACGCCTCGCTGCGCGAGCGGCTGCTGGCGGTGGACCCGGGCGCCGCCGAGGAGCCGGCCCCGGCTCCGGCCGCCGGCGTGGAGCTGGACGCGAGCGTGCTGGGCGCGGGCGAGCTGGCGCCGTGGCTGGAGGCCCGCGCGGGCGAGCCGCTCGGCATCTCCACCGTGGACAGCTGGGCGCTGGGCCAGGGCAATGTCAGCGAGATCGCGCTCGCCGCGGCCGGCGGGGCCGCCGCCTGGTTCGAGCCGTCCGCGCTGGACGAGGCCGACGAGCGGGCCTTCGCGGCCTGGGCCGCCGACCCGGCGCGCCCCAAGGTGGTGCACAACGCCAAGGGCCTGATGCGGGTCTTCCCCGAGCACGGCTGGAGCCTGGCCGGCGTCACCATGGACACCGCGCTCGCCGCGTACCTGGTCAAGCCGGGCCGCCGCTCCTTCGCGCTGGACGTGCTGTCCAACGAATACCTCCACCGCGAGCTCCAGCCCGCCGCGGCCGACGGCCAGCTCGCCTTCGGCGCCGACGAGACCGCCGAGGCGGAGGCGCTGATGGCACAGGCCCGCGCCGTCCTCGACCTCGGCGAGGCCTTCACCGGCAAGCTCGCCGAGGTCGGCGCCGCCGAGCTGCTCCACGACATGGAGCTGCCCACCTCGGAGCTGCTGGCCCGGATGGAGCGGTCGGGCATCGCCGCCGACCGCGACCACCTGGAGGCCATGGAGCAGCAGTTCGCCGGAGCCGTGCAGCAGGCGGTGAAGGAGGCGCACGCGGCGGTCGGGCACGAGTTCAACCTCGGCTCGCCCAAGCAGCTCCAGGAGGTGTTCTTCGGCGAGCTGGACCTGCCGAAGACGAAGAAGACCAAGACCGGCTACACCACGGACGCGGACGCGCTGGCCTGGCTGGCCACGCAGACCGACCACGAACTGCCGGTGATCATGCTGCGCCACCGGGAGCAGGCCAAGCTGCGCGTCACCGTCGAGGGCCTCGTCAAGACGATCGCCGCCGACGGCCGGGTGCACACCAGCTTCAGCCAGACCGTCGCCGCGACCGGACGCCTGTCCTCCACCGACCCCAACCTGCAGAACGTTCCGGTGCGCACCGACGAGGGCCGGGCCATCCGCCGCGGCTTCGTCGTCGGCGAGGGCTTCGAATCCCTCATGACCGCCGACTACAGCCAGATCGAGCTGCGCGTCATGGCGCACCTCTCCGAAGACGAGGGCCTGATCGAGGCGTTCCTGTCCGGCGAGGACCTGCACACCACCGTCGCCTCCCAGGTGTTCGGCGTGGAGCGCTCCGAGGTCGACGCCGAGATGCGGCGCAAGATCAAGGCGATGTCGTACGGGCTCGCGTACGGGCTCTCCGCCTTCGGTCTGGCCCAGCAGCTGAACATCGAGCCCGCCGAGGCGCGCGGTCTGATGGAGACCTTCTTCGAGCGGTTCGGCGGCGTCCGGGACTACCTGGGCCGCGTGGTCGAGGAGGCCCGGGCCACCGGGTACACGGCGACGGTCTTCGGCCGCCGCCGCTACCTGCCCGACCTCAACAGCGACAACCGCCAGCGCCGTGAGGCCGCCGAGCGGATGGCGCTGAACGCCCCGATCCAGGGCACCGCGGCCGACATCGTCAAGGTCGCCATGCTGCGCGTGGACAAGGCGATCACCGAGGCCGGCCTGAAGTCGCGGATGCTGCTCCAGGTCCACGACGAAATCGTGCTGGAGATCGCCCCGGGCGAGCGGAAGAAGGTCGAGGAGCTGGTGCGCCGCGAGATGGGCGCCGCCGTGGAGCTCCGCGCCCCGCTGGACGTGTCGGTGGGCGTCGGCGCCGACTGGGAGTCGGCGGCGCACTGAGGCACTGAGGCGCAGAAGTGCAGAGGTACCAAGGTACCGAGGGCACGTTCGCCGGACGCCCGTCCCCGCAAGCCGCTATGCGGTGGGGACGGGCGTCCGCGCGTGATCGTCCGTACGGGAGGGCCCGCGCCGACGGGCGAGGAGCCGTACGAGGACCCCGTACAGCAGCAGGCCCACGGCGAGCCCGCCGCCCGCGCCGAAGCAGACGGTCGGAATGATGTCGAGCGGGGTGCGGATCCGGTCGAAGAACGTGAAGAAGCGCAGCACGCGCATCGTCACCCCGACGGCCACGCACACCGCGACCAGCGCGACCGCGCCCAGCAACTCCGCCCGGCCGAGCACCGGCACGGCCGCCGGGGCGGGGCGGTCGGGCAGGCGGCGCACGGCGGTCACCGTGAACCAGAGCAGGGCGCAGGCGGCGACCGCCGAAGTCCCGTACTGCACGTACGTATAGAGGGGGAGTCCGTTCGCGAACGGCTCGCCGAGCACGGGCAGCGCGTCCGTCCCCCAGCGGTGCGGGTGCGTGAAGCTGTCCCAGACCACGTGCGTGAGCGAGCCGACGACCGCCGAGAGGTAGAACCAGGCCGTGAGCGCGGGCAGCCCGCGGCCGCCGCCGCCCCGCCAGTCCTCGCCGCGTACGAAGGCGTGTATCCGGCCCTGGCGGCGGCGCGGCAGGAGCGCGATCAGCGGTTCGCGCAGCAGCAGCCAGCAGGCCGCGAGCGCGGCGGTCAGCACGGCGTCCGCGGTGAACACCCCGGGCAGCGAGTGCGCGAACGCGCCGTACGGCCAGACGCCGGAGACGACGGCGTCCGCGAAGTAGAACGTGTCGGGCGCGAACGACCCGAGGACGAGCGCCGACGCGACCAGCGGTCCGCGGGCGCGGCCCGTCCGGCGGACGGCCGGCAGGACGGCGGCGGCGTGGCTGAGGGTGAACGGCATCGCATCTCTTCCTTACTTCGGGCCAATGCGCCCCGAACGGTCCGGGTCAGTATGCGCGAGCTGCCCGGCAGGTGGGGAAGTGGTGAATTCCGGGCTCCGATCGGTGCAGGTTGAAGGCAGCTGACGTAAGGTCACGCCGACGTCGAGGGGGAGGGGACCCGGCTCATGTCGGCTCGGATCGGAAGCAGCCTGCGCAGGGGAGGGGCCGCGGTCCTGGTCTGCGCGCTCGTCGCCGCGGCGCTCACGGCATCCCAAGGCCCCGCGGGAGACCGGATATCCGCGGCGGACACCGAAGAAGCGGCCGTGCAGCCCCCGCAGCCGACGGAATCCGGCGGAGACTCCGACTACCTCGCCGAACTCCCGCCCCCGGCGGCCGAGCTGCCGCAGGAGGTCCCGGTCGCGCAGCCGTCCCAGCCGGTCACCGAGGCGGTGGCGCCGCACAACGAACCGGTGGCCATGGGCGGCGGGGAGGGCGCGCAGGGAATCCCGGCGACGGTCCTGGCGGCGTACCGGCTGGCCGAGCAGAAGGTGGGGCAGAGCGACCCCGGCTGCGGACTGCGCTGGCAACTCCTCGCGGCGATCGGCAAGGTCGAGTCCGGGCAGGCCCGCGGCGGCCGCGTGGACACCGCCGGCACCACCCTGCGGCCGATCCTGGGCCCCGTACTCGACGGCAACGGCTTCGCGAACATCCGTGACACGGACGGCGGGGAGTACGACGGGGACGCCGCGTACGACCGGGCGGTCGGCCCGATGCAGTTCATCCCGTCCACCTGGGCGGCCTGGGGCCAGGACGCGGACGGCGACGGCCGCCGCAACCCGAACAACGTGTACGACGCCGCCCTGGCGGCCGGCCGCTACCTCTGTGCGGGCACCCGCGACCTGCGCGTACCCGCCGATCTGGACCGCGCGGTGCTCTCGTACAACCAGTCCGCGGAGTACCTGCGCACGGTGAAGTCCTGGTTCACGTACTACCTCCAGGGCACGCACGAGGTCCCGAACGCGGGCGGGGACCAGCTCCCGGTGCCGCCCAGGCCGACGCCGAAGCCGTCCCCAAGCCCGACGCCGACGCCGAGCCCGACGCCGTCCCCAAGCCCGACGCCGACGCCGACCCCGGTGCCCACGCCCACCCCGACGCCGGACCCGAAGCCCACCCCGTCTCCGAAGCCGACCCCCACGCCGAGTCCGACGCCGACCCCCACGCCTGTCTCTTATACACATCTCCGAGCCCACGAGACAAGA
>NZ_JOCX01000007.1 GCF_000717915.1 Streptomyces sp. NRRL S-244 | reverse complement strand
CACCCTCCGCACCAAACCCCGCATGCCCGGCAAGACCCCCGTCCACGCCGGACACGTAGAAAACGGACTCACCAGGGCGGTACACACCCGCACGCGAAGGGCTCGCCGAGTCGGCGATCTTCTTGTACCGCAGCGCCGAGTAGCTGCTCATGGGGTGCGAGGACAGGGAGCCCGCGTTGAGGTCGCCGTCCGTGTTGTAGTTGGTCGGCTTCCTGCGGCTGCTCTCCTGGTAGTAGTTGAACGTCCCTGCCGACTTGTCGCGCCAGCCGGCGAACAGGACCACGTGCTCACTGCTGTTGAGGATGTCGCCCGGCTGCAGGTCCCACTTGCTTATCTCGGTCGAGTAGCTCGGGAGTCCGTACGTCGTGGGGCTCGAACCGAGCTGCCAGGCCATGGAGACGAAGCCGGAGCAGTCCTGGCGGTACCGCCCGCCGGTCTGGCCGTCGGCCCACCAGCTGTACGGGGCCTCCAGGCCGTTCGCGCTGTAGGGCACGGACTGGTTGACCCAGGCCTGCGCCCTGTTCAGCACCTGGCCGCGGGTCACCGTGCCGCCCGGCGCGGCGCTGTTGCCGAGCGATCCGGTGGAGGTGACCGATGCGGAGTTGGCCTGGATGCTGTCGGCGTGGGCGGTGCCGGACGCCAGAGCGACGGCGATGGCGGCGGCCACCAGGGCGGTGGTGGTGCGGGCCACTGGGGAACTGAAGGACAAGGGATCTCCTTGAGTCGGATGGTTCGAGGGATGGAATGGGCGGTTCAGCGCCGGCGCGTCTGTTCCGCGAGCGTGGTCAGGAGTTCGGCGTCGCCTCGGGTGTCGTAGGGCTTCGCGGCCCGCTCGGCCAGCTCGTCGAACTGGAAGAGGACGAGGAACTCGCCCCGCTGGACGGCGTAGATGTGGTTGGTCTGCCGGTCGGCGGCCGACATCCCGCCCGTCCCCGTCGACTGCCTGGACCAGGCGGTGGCGTCCTGCGCGCTCGCGGTGGTGGCGACTTCCGCGTCCTCCTCGACCGCCGCCGCGGCCTGCGCCTTGCGCGAGGCGGTCTTGCAGCCGTCCATGGCGGTGAGGATCCGGCGGTACGCCTCCGCTGCCGCGGCCTGGTCGGCGAAGCCGAAGGCCTGCTGCCCCGCCGGGTTCTTGGCGGCGCTGATGTAGCCCTGCTGCTGCCAGGACCGGGCGCCCGAGACGGCGGCGCACTCATTGACGGTGATCTTCTCCCCGTGCAACTCCCGGCTGGAGAGCGGGCCGTCGGGCTTCCAGTCGGTGGCCTTTTGCCCCGGCAGCGCCGTGATGCCTTCCGGTGTCACGGCCGTGAGCCGCGCGGCCGGCCGGCCCGCGGCCTCGGCCTCGGCCGGACGCGGCGTCGTGGCCTTCGTACCGCCCGGAGCCGCCGAAGACGGCCGCTCCCCGCCCTTCGGCACGGGGGATCCGGCCGCGGCCGAGGGGGACGCGGACCGGGACGGCTCGGATGCCGGCGCGGAGACGGGCGGGTGGGAGCCGTCCGCGGACGGGGTCCCTGCGCTGCCGCAGCCGACGGCCGTCAGTGCGAACAGGGCGAGGACCGCGGTCGCCGCAGCGGCGGTACTTCTCCGGGGGGTTTTGGGCACGACTGCTCCCGGGGTCGGCAAGAACGGAAGGGGTGTGCGGGTGGATGCCGAAGCGCACCACCCGCGCCGTCTGGCGATTTAAATCGCCGAACAGGGATCAGATTCGGCGATTTAGATCGCCAGGTCAAGCGCGCCTCACCCCCTCCAGACCGGTCGGAGATGCTCCGTAAATTCCGCTTATGTTGAGGCGGTTCGCCCTCTTTGCCTGCTCGATCCGCCCGGACAGGACACTTGATCGTTTCGGTGCGGAGTCCGCGGGCAACCGATCAGGGGTTCCGCTTTGACGGCTGGAGCGATCAAAATCGTCACAGCGAAACACGGCGGTACCGTATGAAGATCTTGATCGGAGGCGTAACAGTGAGCGGACCAGGGCCCCGGAAGGCCGCCGGCGAAGCCGCGGACCACCCGGCGGATCGGGCTCGGAAGATCGCCGACCGCCTGGACGGGCTCATCGCGCGCGAGACCGAGCGCACGGGCGGCCGGGCTCCGGCCTACCGCGAGCTCGCCGAGCGCATCAACACCCTCGCGGGCCGGGACGTCATCTCCAAGGACACCATCCGCAACCTTCACCACGGCGTGAACCAGAAGGGCCAGGCCCCCAACCCCACCGTGGACACACTCGACTGGCTGGGCCGCGGCTTCGGCATCCAGGCCGGCGCCGGCTACTTCCTCGACGACATGAAGGCCGCCGCGGTCGACGACCAGCTCGCCCGGCTCGACAAGATCAGCGGCCTGCGCCAGGCACTGGACAACTCCGAGGTCGTGGGCCTGGTCCAGCGCGCGTCCGGGCTGTCCGACAGCAGCCTGAACATGCTCGTCGCCCTCGCCGACAAGCTCGTCCAACTGGAACAGGAAGCCAAGCCGCCGTCCTAGCCCGGCCCACTCCCCCTGTTCCTGTTCCCCCTCCCTCCCGCCGTCGGCGCACCGCCCGCGGTCGCACCGACACGAGGATTTCGACCCGCTCATGCCTCTGCCGCGAGGTCTACGCAAACGCTGTGAAGGCATCCTGGCCGGCCTGGACCTGCCCAGCCCGTTCACCGTGGACAGCTTCAGGGCCACGCTCGAAGAGCAGCGCGGCCGCCCGATCGTGATGGAACCGCTGCCCCTGCTGGGCCCCGACGCGCCCTGCGGGCTGTGGATAGCCCTGCCCAGCGTGGACGTCGTCTTCTACGAACCGCACACCAGCCCGGCCCACCAGGACCTCATCAAGCTCCATGAGCTCGGCCACGTCATCTGCGGTCACCAAGGCGAGTTCGAGCTGTCCCGGCTCACGGAGCTGCTCCCCGACCTGACCCCGGAACTGGTGAACGGAGCCATGGCCGCCGGGCGGACGAGTTACCGCACCGCCGAGGAGCAGGAGGCCGAGATGATCGCCCTGCTGCTCGCCGACCGCATCGGCCGCGAGACCCCGACCACGGCCGTCTCCCGCCGCCTCGCCGAGAACCTCCTCCACCCCATACGCCGCCGCAGGAAGTAAGCCGTGCGCTCCGTCAACGAATGGCTCATGCCCCTCCTGCTCACGGTCCTGGTGGTCTGGCGGGCGCCCACCGCCTTCGCCACCCCCACCAGCCGCACGCTGTGGTGCACGCTCGTGTGCATCGACGCCTCCCAGATCGTCCGGATCCCCCTGGTGGACCGGCTGCTCCAGGACGCGTCCGGCGTCGGCGACATCACCCAGCTCCTCAAGCACCTCACCGGGATCGCCGGGACGTCGTTCATGCTCGACTTCGTCCACACCGTCAACCGGCGCGCGTCCGTGGGACGGCGCCGCGTGCACGCCCGGCACCTGCTCGCCATCGCCGCGGCCTGCGCCCTGACCGTCCTCTACGTCGTCTGGCTCCCGCACGACGCCGGCGGGTACGGCATCGACGCGCACTTCGGCGAACCCGCCGTGCTGCTCTACATGGCCATCTTCTACGCCTTCCTCGCCACCTCCGCCGCCCAGGCCACCGTCCTGTTCTGGTCCAACCGCGACACCGTGGAGCCCGGACTGCTGCGCGCCGGCATCCTCTGCCTCGCCGGCGCCACCGCCACCACCGTCGTCTACACGGTCTACCGGATCTGGTTGGTCCTGCACCTGGGCAACTCCCGCGAGACGGGCCCGGACGGCAAGCCCGTACTCCCTTCGGACACCATGTCCGAGATCCTCCCCGCCCTGGCCATGGTGCTGCTCGCGCTGGGCATCACCCTGCCCCCGACCCGTACGTTCCTGCGTTACCTGCGCGACCAGTGCGCGCTCTGGCGGCTGCACCCGCTGTGGGCCGACCTCGTCCACGCCGTGCCCCACGTCGTCCTCGGCACCCCGACCAGCCGGCTGCGGGGCCTGTTCACCTCCGGCGACCGCAGCCTCGACGTGGCCCACCGCGCCTTCGCGATCCGCGACGCGGCCCTGGCCCTGCGCGACGGCGCCCCGCCGGGGCCGCCCGCCGCTCCCGGAGAGGACCCCGCGCTCACCGAGGCCCGCTGGCTGTGCGCCGCCGTACGGCAGCGGGGGCACGGCCTGCCCTCGCCCGGCCTGCCCTCGGTGCTCGACGGCCTGGCCGGCGGCCGCACCCCGCGCGAGGAGGTCGCCTGGCTGCTGCGCATAGCCGCCCACTACCGCACGCTCACCGCCGACACGATTTCCTGGACGCGAATCGCGATCTTGCCGCGTACGTGGCCTTCCCGGAGGCGGCGTATCGCGTCCGGGACTTCCGGCAGCGGGTACGTACGGTCCACCACCGGGGTGAGCGCGCCGGACTCGATGAACTCCCCGAGGGCCCGCAGGTCCTCGGGGCGCGGGGTGACGACGAGTCCGCGCAGGCGGTGACGGGTGAACGGCGACAGCAGCAGGGCGCGCAACTGCCGGTCGTGGCCGCCGATCCAGCGGCCGTCGGTCTCGCCGCCGACGATGATCAGGGTCCCGCGCGGGGCCAGGGCCCGGCGCAGCCGGCGGAGGGGGCGGTTGCCGCCGATGTCGAGGACGAGGTCGTACGGGTGGACCACGTCGGTGGGGTCCTCGCGGGTGTAGTCCACGACCTCGTCGGCTCCCAGGGAGCGGACCAGCTCCGTTTTGGGGGTGCTGCACACCCCGGTGACGTGTCCGGCCCCGAGCGCCTTGGCCAGTTGGACGGCGTACGTCCCCACCCCGCCCGCGGCGCCGATCACCAGGACCCGCTGACCGGGCGTCAGCCGGCCTGCCCGCAGCGCCTGGAGGGCCGTGCTCCCCGAGATCGCGACGACCGCCGCCTCTTCGGGGGTGAGCCGGGCCGGCCGCGGAGCCAGGCCGTCCTCCTTGGCGCACGCGTACTCCGCGAAGGAGCCGGCGCAGGTGCCGTACACCTCGTCGCCCCGCCGGAAGCGGGTGACGCCCGCTCCGACGGCCTCGACGCGGCCCGCGACGTCCATGCCCCGGACCCGCTGTCCGGGTGCGCGCAGGCCGAATCCGGCCGCGCGGAGTGCGTAGGGCGTGCCCGTCATCAGGTGCCAGACCCCCTGGTCGAGGCCGGCCGCGTGCACGCGCAGCAGCACCTCGCCGGGCCCGGGAACGGGCCGCTCGATCTCCTCGAGACGCAGGACTTCGGGCGGTCCGTACACGTCTTGGACGATGGCTCTCATCAGCTGTCTCCCCTGTCGTCGTCCGTGCCACCGGATGTGCTCGTGCCGTTCGCGCCGCCGGTGCCGCTGCCGGCCGCGTACTGGAAGACGCTGTCGAGGGGCACCCCGAACACCTGGGCGATCTGGAAGGCCATCTCCAGCGAGGGCGAGTAGCGGCCCTGCTCGATGGCGATGACCGTCTGGCGGCTCACGCCGATGCGGCGGGCGAGCTCGGCCTGGGTCATCTCGTCGTGCGCGAAGCGCTGGGCGCGGATGGTGTTGGTGACCCTCGTCGGCTTCACCGCGGGTGGAAACCGAACCGGTACGAGATGACCTTGACCACCAAGCTGAGCACCGCCGAGAGGACGAGAGCCAGGTAGATGGCGTTGGCGATCCAGAACGGTGCGGCCTCGGCCATCGCGAGCAGCAGACCGGCCACGGCGCCGATGACGACGAACGACTGCCCCACGTACTCGCCGAAGCGGTGGATCTCCCGGTCTCGCTGGTCCTTGACGTTCGCGTCCTGCGGCGAGGACGCGGCGATCGCGATGTGGGCGGCGATCGACACGACGATCGACAGGCCGACCGTCCACAGCAGGGTTCCCGCGTAGGGCGCGTGCGTCAGCGGCACTCCCGCGGGGCGCTCCAGTACGGCCCACAGGTACAGCGCGTACGACCCGATCGCGACCACCAACATGCTCCAGGCACGTTTCTCCTCGACTGCCACTGCCACTCCCGATGTCAAGAAAACCAGACACTCGGAGTGTCAAGCAGCCGCAACACGATGTCAAGAATTCTTGACCCCGAGGTCTCGACGGGATGCCGACGGAGTGCCGATGGAGGACCCCCGTGCCACGCTGAGATGGAGATCGCGACGGTCCGGCAACGCTCGGCTGACCGGACGGCCGCTCCAAGCAAGGAGGCCCACATGGCCAGTGACTCCGCCCGGACCAGAGCGCCCGACGCCGCCCCGAGCCCGTGGCACGGGCCCAGATCCGGAACCACCACCCTCGCGGCAGCGCTGATGATCTTCGGTGGCGCGATGGCCATCTTCGAGGGAATCGCGGCCATCGCCAACGACGAACTGTTCCTCGCGACGCGCCACTACGTGTTCGAGTTCAGCCTGGCGGGCTGGGGCTGGGTCCACCTCATCGTGGGCATCCTCCTCGTCCTGGCGGGTTGCGCCGTGCTCGCCACCGGAGCCCTGTGGGCACGCTTCTTCGGCGTGTTCGTCGCAGGTCTGGGCGCGCTCGCCAACTTCCTGTGGATCCCGTACTACCCCGTCTGGGCCACGGTGTTGGTCGCCGTCAACCTCTTCATCGTCTGGGCCCTGTGCGCGGGCATGCACCACGAGGCCGGGGACGGCCGTCCGGCGTGACACACGCCTGCCCGTGCCCCACGTCAGCCCGCGCCGTACGTCAGCCCGCGCCGTACGTCAGCCGCCGTAGCGGCACACGACGACCCAGCCTCCACCCGGGATGGGAACGCCGCTCTTCGCGCCACAGCCCATCTTGTGCCACTTGGCGTCGATCATGTTGTAGTAGTGGCCCCACGTCCGGTACCCGGCCGGGTTGCTCTCGTAGTCGTGGTCCGGGTCGGCGTCGTAGGCGCTCTTCTCGGTGGCCCAACTCCCCGTCGCCTGGTCCGGCGGATAGCCGGACATGTTCTCGGCGGCGTTGTCCACCGGGGCGTGGGTCAGTTCGCCGCCCGCGGTGGACGCCGGGTCGTCGGCCCAGGCCTGAGCCTGTTCGGCGAGCGAGCTGTCCCAGGTCAAAGGCGGCTGATCGGCCTGCTGGCGTACGGTGTTCGTCTCGGCGAGGATGGCCTGCTCCTGGGCGGGGCTGAGCTCGGCGGGGCGTACCGCCGAGCCGGCGACGGTCGCGGTGGCGCCGGTCGCGAACATCGCGCCTCCGGCCATCAGCGCCGCTGCGGCGAAGGCCCCGGCCCGGTGGTGTACCCGAGTGAGGTTCCTCATTGCGACTCCCTGGTCGCACGGAAAAGCAGCACGACGAGGGCTGCCGGGAGGTGCCGGCGGGGATCGCGGCCGTCCGTAGGCAGCCGCACGGGCCGACCGTGCGATGGCCGAGGCGCGGCCATCGGCGACGAGGCGGCCTGATCGGCACGGTCTGATCGGCGGACCATGGCCGCCTTCGGTAAGGCCAGCCTATGTCCGGGGCTTCCGTGCGGCGAGCGGGGCCTGGCGGGCCCTCGCGGACGGTGGGGAGGCGGACTGTTCGGACCGCGGGTCAGCGTGACGGCAGAGCCCTTTTCAGCTGTGCGTCCAGTTCCTTGGCGAGTTGGGCGTCGGAGGGTGGTTTGTCGCTCTGGAGCCGGGACAGTTGAGCGGTGAACGTCTGGCTGAAGGCACCGTAGAGGGGGGTGCGCGGCCGCTGGACGGCGTTCTCCAGGGCCGGCAGCAGGGTGCCGCGCGCGTAGGCGGGGCGGCCGTTCGCGTCCCGCGGCATCCGGTCGGTCCGCTCGCCCGTCGGGGAGGCCGTGGCCTGGCCGGACGGCTTGGCCGTGTTGCAGATCAGGCCGTTGTCCTCGTACGCGGAGAGCCTGGTGGCCGCGAACCCCGCGTCGAGCAGGCAGCGTTCGCTCTCCTTTCCGGTGAGGAACCCGACCAGCTGCCGGGCAATGGCGCTGCGCTGCGAGCCCCGGGCCACGGCCAGGTTCTGGCCGCCCAGCACCGCCTTCCCGGGCAGTGGGGCCACGCCGAGCTGCTGGTCGGACAGGGACTGGTGGAGCGTGCGGTACGCGTACGGCCAGTGGCGCAGGAAGCCCGTACGGCCGCCGGCGAAGTCGGTGAGCGTGTCCGCCTCATCGGAGTGAACGGCGTCCGGCAGGGTGTAGGCGGCCTGGGTGCGGTTGCGCAGCTCGTCCAGCCCCGCCTGCAGGTCGGCCACGGAGCCTGCGTAGCGGCCGTCCTTGTCGGTGACGGCGAATCCGTCGGCGGCTGACGCGAAGGCCTCGATGCCATTGACGGTGAGGCCTTCGTACGACGCGTCGAGCTGTGAGGTCCAGCCCTTCGCGTACGGGCCGGGCAGCTTCTTGGCGGCGGCGTCGAGCGCGCCGATCAGCCGCTGGACGGCGGGCCAGCCGGTGCCCTTGCCGAGGTCGGTGTTGGTGACGCCCGCGCTCGCCAGGTAGTCGCGGCGGTAGAAGAGCAGCCCGACGTCGCTGTTGAAGGGGACGGCGTACAGTTTGCCTCCCCAACGGGCCGTTCCCGCAACGGACTTGATGACGTCGGAGTCGACCATCTGGTCGGGGAGCTGCTGGACGAGACCGGCCGCCGCGAACTCCGGTACCCAGGTGACGTCGAGGTTGACCACGTCGTACTCGGCGCTGCCCGACTGCAGCGCACCGAGCAGCTGGCTGCGCTGCTGGTCGGCCGAGCCGGGCAGCTCCACCAGGCGGGCCCGGCAGCAGGAGCCCTTGGCCTCCTGCTGCCGGTTCCACTCCGCGATGAGCTGCTGGCGGATGCCGCCCTTGCCGGTGACGTCCCGGCCGCTGGCCAGCACGATCTCGCCCGGGACGTCGGCGCTGCCCGCGGCGGCCGACTGCCCGCCGCCAGGGCCGCCGCGTACGTCGGATCCGTTGCCGACGCCACCGCCCGCGTCGCACCCCACCGCGAGCAGAACGAGCAGGAGGAGGACGGCGGACGCACCCCGCCGTACGCGTCCGGGGCCGTGGCTGGGGCTGGGGCCGTGGTTCATCCTTCCTCCCCCGTTCCGGTCCTGGCGACCTCGTCCCGCAGCCGGGCGACGAGATCGCCCTTGGTGTCCAGGCAGCGGCCTCCGCTCGCCTCGGAGACGGCCGCGTCCGGTTTGCCCTTGTCGCACCCGCCGCTGTCCAGGGAGGCCATGACCACCGGTGTCTTCCTCGCGCGCGCGGAGGCGAGCAGATCCTTCAGCCGGCCGCCCTCGGTCAGCCGGTCGTTGTCCTCGTCGTCCGTGATGTAGACGATCAGCTGCGGGCGGTGGTCGTCGGTACCCCGCTGAGCCATGTACTCCAGGGCCGCGACCAGCGCCTGGTAGGGGTCGGCTTCCAGGTCCTTGACCTGCGCCGAAGCGGGGATCGTACGCTGCGCCTCGGCGCGCTCGTGCTTGCCGAAGGGCAGCACTTCGCCGTACGGGCGGGAGGTGCCCGGCTCGGTGGCCACGCCCCAGACCCCGTACTCGTCCTGGCCGCCGAGCCCGGCGAGGGACTGGGCGATGATGCCGGGTGCGCCGCCGGGCCCCTCCCACAGGCTGCCCATGGATCCGGACGAGTCGAGCAGGAAGAGCACCCGGCCGGGCCCGTTGGCTTCCCGGTAGCGCTTGAGCGCCTCGGTCATCGAGGACGGGAGGGCAGGGCCGGGGAGGAGGCCGGGATCGGCCAGGGCTCCGAAGTCGGTGCCGCCGAGGGGCCGGTGGCCGCCCGATCCGCTCCTGAAGCCGTCCTGCCCGAATACGGCGAGTCCGCCGGAGGCCGGGGACTCGGGCGTCGTCTTGCCCTCCTTGCCGGTGAGCCAGGTACGGAACCGCTGCACGGCGTTGTCCCGCGCGCCCTTGTCCCGGTCGGCGCCCCGCCAGCGCACCCGTACGAACGTCGGGCTCAGGCCCGGGACGTCGACGGGGTACTCGGCCATCCGCCCGGTCCGCGTCGCGCTGTCGCAGCCCACCGCGGTCTTCAGCAGGAACTCCGGGACCAGGGCCGTGGTGCGCTCGTCGACCGCGTCGTCGTCGGGCAGCGTGCACAGCAGCTCCGCGCCGGTGCGCGAGGGCGGTCCCGCCTGGGCCACGCCGCGCTCGGCGGAGGCCGGGTCCTGGCCTGCCGTACCTCCGCCGTACAGGCCGATCGTCGCGAGGAGGCCGGCGTCGGTGTTCTCCGGGTCCGTGCGCCGCACTTCGGCCCTCGCCTCGCGCTTCCTGACCGCTTCCGTCAAGGCCGCGAGGCTGCCCACCCGCTCGGCGGCCGGCTCCGCCGCCAGGTTCTGCGGTACGGCGAGCACCACCGGCGAGTACGCGAACGGCTCCGGATCGGCCTCCAGGGTGACGTAGGTCCGCTCGGGGGACGTGAGGCGGGCCCGGTCGACGCTCGCGAACGAGGCCGGGATCCAGATGTCCGGCTGGGGGCCGATGTCGCGCTGCGGGTTGTTGTCGTCCCCCGTCGGCCGCTGCCACGGGTCGGACTGCCGGTTGAACGCGGCGACGGTGGCGGCGGCTCCGGCGCTGTAGACGGTGATGCCGCTCCCCCTGCAACCGTCCGCCGTCCGGTTCGCCTTCGACATGAGGTACGCCTCCGCCGCCTTTCGGAGGGTGGGTTCCAGATCGGGGTCGGTGAGCAGCCGGAGTTCGAGCGGCGGCTTGCAGGGCGCCCCGTCACCGCCGTCGAAGTCCAGGACGGCCAGGCCGGTGGCGACGAGGCCGGCGATCGCCACGGGCACGCCGATGGCGGCCGCGAGCCTGCGGCGGCCGGTGAGGGGCAGGAGCCTGCCGCGCCCACGGGGTCTTCGGCCGGGAGGCCTCAAGCCGCCCGGTGCTCGCGACGCCGACTGCGGCGAAGGACGCCGGCCGGCGGTCCCGTATGGCTCGGCGAAGAGCACCGACGGGGGCGGGGGCGGGCGCGTGCCCGGCGGGGGGACGGGAGGTGCGGCGAGCAGTACGTCGGCTCCGGAGGTGGCCGATCGGCTCTGCGGTTCCCACGGCTCGGGGGGCTCGCGCAACGTCGTGTGGTGCGCGGACATGTGGGCCCTGAGCCGGTCGGCCAGGTCGTCGAAGCCGACCTCGCCGTCCTGGAGCAGGCGTACGAGCTGCGTGGTGAACGGGGTGGGGCCGTCGCCGTCGCCCGCGTCGATGCGGTTGTTGGCCTGGACGCTCATCAGCAGCGAGGTCCGCTGCCGCTGGGCGGCGCCGAGCGCGTCCCATGCCGCCGAGGCGTTGCCCGCGTAGCAGCAGTCGAGGATGACGACCACCCGCTCCGCCCTGGCCCGGGACAGTACGGTGAGGACGCTCTTCCAGGGCACGGCGCCGCGGAACACGGACTCGGTGCCGGGGACGATCGTCGCCCGCCGCATCAGCAGCCACAGCTCGTCACCGGTGCTGGGCACGGCTCCGTGGCCGGAGACGTAGAGCAGGAGGAGCCCTTCGGCCGCGTCGACGGCGGTGTCCAGGTGCCGGTCGAACTCGTCCACGGTGCCCGGCCGGGTGACGGTGATCCCGTCCTCGGCGAAGACCCCGCCGGCGCGGAGGGCCCGTTCGAGTCCGGTGAGGTTGTGTTCGACCGCCTGGAGGTCGCCCGAGACGCCGAAGGGGTGCTCCGGCTGTTTGAAGTCGTAGCCGGGGACACCGACGAGCAGCGCCCGGTTCTCTTTCCCGCGCGGGTCGAAGCGTGCCACGGGGCTATCTCCCGTCGCCGCCCGGCTCGACCACGACCTCCGGGGGTTCGCCCCGTTCCACGGAGCGGCGGTTCTCGCGCCAGGCGCGGACCCCGCTCTTGACCTGCTCGAACACTTCGTCGAACAGCTTGGGGGCGACCGCGCCGATCAGCACCAGCATGATGTCCATGCCGGCCCCCATCGGGCTGGCGGGCCCGTCCTCCGTCCCCGCGCGTTCGTGGATCTCCAGTCGGCCGCTGTTCCTGAGCGCTTCGAGCTTCTGCTCCCGCTCGAGCCACGCCTTCAGCGCCCCGATGTCGCTCTCGCTCGCACCCTGCGTGAGGCGCACGCGGATCGCGGTATTCGCCATAGCCTCCCCCTCAGCCACAACTCGACATGATGGCATGTGAGTTGACGCAAAGGGCAGCCATTGGTCATGAACGGGAACCCGGCGAAGGGGTGTTCAGCACGTATGCGCGCGAGGCGTGAACCTCACGGCGCAGCGCGGTCAGGTCGACGTCCAGGACCTGCCCGTTCCACTTGCGGGGTTCGCCGTTGATCAGGACGGCGCTGATGTTGCGCGCGTCGGAGCCCAGCACGACGGTGCCGATCGGGTCGTTGAGCGGCATGTTGTTGAGGTCCTCGGCCCGGATGACCAGCAGGTCGGCCTTCTTGCCCGGGGTGAGTGAGCCGGTGACGGCGGCGAGTCCGTTGGTGCGGGCGCCCTGGAGGGTGGCGAAGTCCAGGACGTCGTGCGTGGTGATGCGGGAGGGCTGCCGGTCGGTCCCGTAGGCGGCGTTGACGGCCCGCATCCGCTGGATGGCGTGCAGGGTCCGCATCTGCGTGAACATGTCGCTGGCCAGGGCGACTTCGACGTCGATGCTGAGGCCCGGGCGGATGCCGGCGGACAGGGCTTCGTCGACGGCGGGAATCGCGGTCTCCAGGCCGATCTGGGCGTCCGAGGTGGGGGCGAGCGCCACGGTGGTACCGGTCTCCCCCATGGCCGTCCAGGCCTCGGGGGTCAGTCCGGTGGAGTGGATGAGCGTGACGTCGGGGCCGAGGACGCCGTCCTTGGCCCAGCGCAGCACCGCCTCGGAGGACGCCGCGCCGAAGACGGCGTCGACGCTCACGCCGATGCCCAGGTCCTGGGCGATGCGGGCGAGTCCGGGGCCGTAGGCGAGCGCGGGACCGGCGATCTCGTCGGTGGCCAGGGCCGCCAGGCGCAGGGTGAGCAGTTGGTCGCCGCTGCTGAAGTACGTGTCCTTGAGGCGGGTCAGGTCTCCCGGCCACTGCCGGTCCCAGGTGCCGAAGTGCGGGCCCATGGAGGCGTGTACGCCGCGGATTCCGGTGTCGAGGAGGGCGCGGATCGCGGCGTCGGAGTGCTCGCGGCTGCGGGAGTTGTGGGAGAAGTCCAGCATCGTGGTGATGCCGCTGTCGATCGCCGTGAGGGCGGCCAGCCGGGTGCCGACGTACATGTCCTCGGGCCGGTAGACGGTGGCGTGCCCGGCCAGGGTGGACATGACGTAGCCGCCCAGGTCGTCGACGTCCGGCATGATCCGGCGCAGCGGGGCCTGCCAGGCGTGCCGGTGGGTGTCGACGAAGCCGGGGGTGAGGATGGTGCCGGTGCAGTCGATGACGACGGCGTCGGCGGCGTCGTCGACGTGCAGGCCCTGTCCGACGGCGGTGATCGTGTCGCCCTCGACGAGGAGTTCGCCGCGGTCGATGACGCCGAGGCCGGGGTCCATGGTGACGAGGGTCGCGCCGGTGAACAGGATGCGCCGCCGGTCGGCGGGGCGGCGCCGGATCTGCGCGAGGGCGGCGCCGTTGGTGGTGTCGTGGACGGTGTCGTGGACGGTCATGGGGGCTTCTTTCCGTACGCCGGACAGGGCGGTGGTGGCGGCCGGGCGGGCGCCGGGGCCGCCGCGCCACCAGCCTCGCCGCGGTCCGGACACCGAACCAGGCCGCCTTCAACCCGGGTGTCGGACACCCACCCACGATCCGCGGGCCTCAGGTACGGGAACGCAGTTCCGCGAGGGCGGCCGCGGTGGCACTGGCCGGCTCGGCCTGGTAGACGACCAACTGCTGGTGCGGGGCATCGTTCACGGTGAAGGCCGAGAACTGGAGCTCCAGGGCGCCGGCTTCGGGGTGCACGAGGACCTTTTCCCGCCGGGTCTTGCCCTTCACCTCGTGCCGTGACCACAGTTCGGCGAACTCCGGGCTCTGCGCGCAGAGCGTCTCGACGACCTCGGTGATCCGCGGGGAGCCGGGGTCGTATCCGTAGGCAGCGCGGATCTCGGATACGCAGGAGTGCGCAGCCCGGTCCCAGTCCCGGTGGAAGTCGCGCCCGGCCGGGTCGAGGAAGACCATGCGGGCGAGGTTGTCGAAGCGCCGGAACCCGCTGTGCACGGCGGCGGCGAGGGCGTTGTACGCCAGGACGTCCAGGGCCGGTCCCAGAACGAAGGCGGGGGTGTCGGGCCAGCTGTCGAGCAGTCGCCGGAGCTGCGGGCCGACCCGCTCCTGGCCACCGGTGGGAGTGCCGCGGCCCGGGGTCGGGGCCCGGGGCAGTCGGCGCAGGTGGTCGTGCGCTTCGCCGTCGAGCCGCAGGGCGGCGGCGATCGCGTCGATGACCTGCGGCGACGGGCTGGTCTCGCGGCCTTGTTCCAGCCGCATGTAGTAGTCGGGACTCACGCCCGCGAGCAGCGCGACCTCCTCCCGCCGCAGCCCCGGCACACGCCGTCGACCGTGCGCGGGCAAACCCGCCTGATGGGGCTTGAGTCCCTCGCGCCGCGCCCTCAGAAACTCTCCCAGCGCACTCCTGTCACTCATGCCCCCAAGGTAGCGGGGACGTCCGCGTCCATGGTCGCGTAGATGCGGGCGATCGTGTCCGCGGACAGGTGCTGGGGCGTGGGGGGTCGGGGTGGGTGGGGGCCGGGGCGGGCCTCGTCCAGGAGGTCTCGGTGGACGTCGCTCATGCGGGCGTCCCAGCCGGTGAACAGGCGTGCGGCGGCCGGCAGTCGGCCCGGGGACCGCAGGTAGGCCACCAGGAGGTGCTCCATCTCCACCGTCTCGTGTCCGGAGGTACGGGCGAGCTCGGCCGAGGTCCGCAGGACGTCCAGGACGTGCGGGGCGAGATCGATGCTCCCGCCCTTCCCGCTCCCCCGCCTGACGCCGTTCGCCATGAGGTACGGGTACAGGACGGCCCGGACGGCCAGCCTCCGCCAGAGCGGGAGGTCGTCCTCGAAACCGTAGATGCCCAGGTGTACGAGCAGGTCCCAGCCGGTGACCCGGTCGCGTCCGGCGAGCGCCGCCGTACCGGCCGCCTCGTCGACGAGCCTGATCACGCCCTCCTCGACCATGCGGCGCCGCGCCGGGGGCAGCGGGCCGAGCGGAGCACGGGGGCCGAAGGCGCCCATCGCGATGTGGCCCGCCCAGTGGAGCGGAGCGCTGCGCGCGCCGGTGGCCCGCCAGGCGGCCAGTGCCTCGAGCTGCACCGCGCGCAGTCCGTCGAGCAGCGGCCGGCCCTCCACCAGGTGCCGGACCAGGAGGGGATCGATGAGGTCGTCCGGGTCCTGCCCCTCCGCGTCGTCGACGGTCGGGTACGAGGTGACGACGAGCCGGTCGGAGCCCGCCCACAGCAGCCCGGTCCCCAGGACCAGCCACTCGCCGTTCAGCGCTCCGGAGACGTCGCCGCTGTCGCAGCACAGCATCAGCACTTGGCGGGGCATGGGGAACCGCCCCGGTTCGGCGAGGAGCATGCCCGCGGTCAGTACCCGCGGCGCCTCCGGCTCGCCCCCGGTGTCGAGGGCCGGGCGCAGGACGATGCCGCCCTTGAGCGGGGAGGGGACGCGTTCGACCGCGTGGCAGGCGATGACGGCGCTGCTCTCGCCCCGGGCGCCGAGGGCCCGGAGCGTGCTGCTCAGTCCGTCCAGGGAGACGTCCGTGGACGGGGTGAGGGCCGCGATGTCGTCCGGGAGGCGGTCCAGGAGGGCGCGGGTTCCGGGCAGTTCGTACGCTGCGTCCGGCTCTCCGAGGTCGGCGCCGGGATCGATGACGGCGAGGCCCAGCGGCGGCGCGTCCATGGCGCGGGGCCGTTCGGACAGGGCGACCAGGAGCGCGGCCGGCGGGGCGATCGCCATCGTGCAGCACTCGACCATGCGGAGGTCCGTACGGGCCGCACCCGACCCGCCCGCTCCCGACCGGCCCGCTCCCGAGCCGCCCGTTCCCGACCCGCCCGCGTCCTCGTACGGGACCCCGACCATCGCCCACGGCACGTTCGCCAGAGGGGCCGCGGGGGCGATCGCCAGCCTCAGCGGCCGTCCCCGTGCACCGGCCGTGCGGAGCGCCTCGGCGAGCTCGGCGGGCAGCAGCCGGCCGAGCCTGCGCGCCAGGTCCGCCTCGGTGACGGGAGGCCCGGCGAGCAGCGGGCTGGACAGGACGCGGTCCTCCCAGGCGGTGTCGTCCTCGCCCGCGTACGGCATCGGCAGCGCGTCGCGCAGACCGGACAGGGCCGAGGCCAGTTCGGACCCGGGGTCGATGCGCAACTGCCCGCCGCGTACGGGGCCTTCGGGCGGTACGAGGGACCAGTGGATCACCGGTCCGGCCGCCCACGTGCTCCACCACCAGGTGTCCGGGCCGAGCACGGCTTCGGCGAGGGCCTCCAGGGCGAAGGCGCGCGGCCGGTCCTGCGGCTGGTACCAGTGGGTGGCTTCGAGCTGCGACCTGCCCCGCACGCGGATGAACGGCGCGGCCGACTCCGCTGCGCCGAGGGGCGCGGAGCCGTCCTCGTGCGGGCCCAGCTGGAGGCGGGCGGATTCGATCAGCTCGGCGAGGGTCTCCCAGTCACGGCCGGCCACGGCCTGTTCCATGGCCTGTTCGATCGTCTGCCCGAACACGGTCCACCAGCGCTGCCGTTCCTCCGTGGCGCGCAGCTGGTGGCGCGTCGTGTTGAGCACGGCCAGTGCCTCGATGCGGCTGGCGAGTGCCGTACGCCGGAATTCGGGCCGGTCCCGCAGCCGGTCGGCGAGCGCGTTGAGGGTCGCCGCCGCTTCGAGCGGTCGCTCGAGCCTCATCAGGAGCCCGGCGGCGCCGGCGGCGGTGCCCAACTGGCCCACGGTCCGCGGTGTGGCCCCGTCGATGACGAGGGAGGACCGCTCAACGATGGCCCCGCAGCGTACGGACTCCAGGCCGAGCGGGCGTCCGGGGCCGATGAGCGAGCGCTCCGTCACGGCGTCCTCGTCGCCGCTCGCGATGATCAGGGGCACCGAGGTCCCCGCCAGGTAGACGGCCAGCGTGGGGGTGTGCGGCAGCGCCGCCTCGGCCGCGAGCCTCAGGAGGGTCACGGCGTGGAGGAGACGGGAGCGGGTGAGGGAGCGGGGCACGAGTTCGGCGATGTGGTCGGTGAGGTGGGTGCCTTCGTCGCGCAGGAGCGCGAGCTGCAGCCATGCCGTCAGCAGCGGTCTGCGGACGGCGGCGGGTACGGGCCCGGGGATGCCTCGGATCGAGGCGAGGGCCTCTTCCGCGGCGTCCCGGTCGGACAGTTCGAGCGCCGCCTGGAGCAGGACCAGCAGGTGTACGTGGGAACGGGAGCCCTGCCCGGTGTACGGGGCCACGGCGCGCCGGGCCTCGCCGGGGCGGCCGTTCTGGAGGAGGGCCCATCCGCGGAGGGCCGCCGCCCGGGGGTCCCGGCGGGGGCTCCCGGACGCGCGTGCCTCCAGGTGGTGCAGGGCTGCGGCGGGCCGGCCGCCGCGCAGCATGCGGTGGGCGGCGCGCACCGCGCGGCCGCCCGGGGTGAGCAGGGCGAGCGGACCGGGCCGCGCCAGCGGCACCTCGGCGGCGGGCAGCCGCTCGGCCCGGGCGACGGCCGCGCGGGCCAGCAGTCCGCACAGCAGTGCGACGGCCACCCCGGCGACGAGCCGAGCCGGCGCGCCGGAGTCGCCGGAGCCGGAGGCCCACGCCGTGGCGGTGACGGCCACCGCCGAGAGCAGGGCGAGTCCGGTGAGCCGCTGCGCCGCGAAGACCGCGATGAACACGAGCGGGATCCAGAACGGGCTCCAGAACGGGCTCCAGGAAGGCATCCAGGACGGGCTCCCGCCGGCCGTCCGCCCCGCCCCGAGGACGAGGACCGTGACGGGCAGCACCGCCAGACCGGCCACGAGCAGGCCGCGTACGATGCGGCGCCGCACCGGGTAGACCGCGGCGACGGCCAGCAGGTCCCGGGTGTGGCGGCCGGCCCGGTCGATCTCGGGCCCCTCCATGCGCACCTGGCGGGCGGCGCCGTACTCCCCCGCCCCGGCGATCACCGCCAGCATCCCGTGGAGCGCGGCGATCACGAGGGCCGACCGGTGGAGTCCCAGCGTGCCGGCCAGCACGGCCAGGCATCCCAGCCACGGCCATTTCAGCCGGAGTTCGAGGGGCGCGACCCGCTCGCCGAGCAGGTGGTCCTCCCGTACCCGGCTGTCCCGCGAGGACACGGCGGCCGCCAGGGCCACGGGCCAGGCCCAGAACGCGTGCGCGTCGGCGGCGAGCGCGAGGAGGAGGCCGACGGCGAGCGCGCGGGCGGTGAGATGCGCGCGCACGGCCCACCGCTGCCTCCGCAGGGCGCGGGCCGTGGGGCCCCACCGTACGTCCGACGGCTCGTCCGGTGATTCCTGCGGCTCTTGCTCGACGGCGCGCAGATGCCGGGCCACGATCGTGCCGGAGTTCTCCAGCTCGCCCAGCCCGAAGGCCTCGGCGACGACGTCGGCGCCGTGGACTCCGTCGCTGACGGTGGTTTCGGCGGTCGCGGCGAGCGCCACGGCGATGTGGCCGATGCCGACGCTCTCGTACCCGTAGAGCCGCGCGATGGTGCCCGCGACCTGGACGACGTGGGCGAGGTCGTCAGGGGTGAACGAGGGACCGGAGCGGCGCAGGTGTCTGCTCAGCTCGTCGGGGAGGACCACGCAGACCCGTGTCCACTCGTTCGTGGCGAGCAGGTCCAGTGCCAGGATGATGCGTTCCCGCTCGGGCATCCGGACGCTCATCGAGTCGACGGCTGCCAGTACGCGGCGGGCGCTGTCGGCGAGCGGTGGAGCGGTGTCGGACACGGCCTCTCCTCTCGAACTGCCAAAGACGGCCGACGGCCGGAGGGGTCAGATCCGCTCGACGGGTTCCCGGGTGAACTCCGCCCAGGAGAGCGGGGTCAGCTGCCGCTCGGAGGCCTCGGCGGCCGGGGCCTGGTGCGAACGCACCCGGAGCCGGCGCCGGCCCGAGGCCGTGCGCCTCATCGCGCAGCCCCGGAACAGCGGTGTCAGGCCGCCCTCCGGGGTGATGACCTGGGCGGCCAGCCCCGACCTGGGGTCCAGTGCGGAGCCGAGTCCGACGACCGCGCCGCCCAGCGGGACCGCCGCCGGAACCCACTCGGCGGACACCTCCAGCTCGACGCGGGTGTCGGCCCGGCTGGACACCAGGATCACGGCGGGACCGGTCCGTACGACCTCGGTCACCACCACGTAGTCGCTCCGCCAGCGCTTGGCCGCCATCGATTCCCGGATGCCGGCCTCCAGGGCGGCCAGGTCGCTGATCCGCCGGGTCTCGCACCGTACGGCCTGGAAGAACGTCGATTTCGCGTGGTCGAAGGTGACCGTCAGCCGCAGGGCGGGGTCGACTCCGAGCACCCCGGGGAGCTGGGCCTCCGGGCTCACGGAGACGCGCACCTGTCCGGCCGAGGTGTAGGCGAAGGTGCTCTCCGGTCCCGCGGGGGACGCGGAGAAGGGGATCCCGAGCTCGGCCAGCGAGGTGACCGGCTCGAAGAGGTGCCCGCGCGCCGTGCCGATGTCCCCGAGGGCCAGCACGGTGTTCGGGGCCCAGGTGGCGAAGTAGTCGAAGTTCTGGTGCATTTCACGCGTGTACTGCTTGAAGACCGCTGTCATCGCCCGCCCACCGGTGTCGAGTTGGCCCGATCGTAGTGGCGAAAACCGGTCGAGGCGCCCGAGTTCCGCAAACCGCGCACATTCCCGCGAAAGCGTTCGGGACACGGGGCTGCAGCCGAGCGGAGGCGATCACTCCGGTCCTGCTGAGGGTGCGGGGGCCGGTTCCGGGGGGTCGGGGGCGGCCGTTAGGGTGAGTTGATCAATCATTTCAAGAAAGGCCACGCGGCTCCCAGTGTCCGAATCACGCCCCCACACCCTGTTCTCCTTCGGCACCCTGAGGGACGAGCGGGTGCAGACCGCTCTCTTCGGGCGAGCCGTGCCCACGTCCGCCGCGTCGCTGGCCGGCTACACCACCCGGCCCCTCCCCATCACCGACCCGGCCGTGATCGCCGCCAGCGGGCTCGACGTACACCTGATCCTGGAGCGCGAGCGGGGCTCCGCCGTCGAGGGCGCCGTCCTGCACCTCACCGACCAGGACCTGGCCGCGGCCGATGCGTACGAAGTCGACGACTACGCCCGCCGCCGGGTGGTCCTCACCACCGGGGAGAGCGCCTGGGCCTACCTCGACGCGGACCCGCTGCGCTCGGCCCAGCGGATCGTCATCGTGGGCGACAGCATCGCGTACGGACGCTGTGACCCGCGGGGAGGGTGGGCGGGCCACTTCGCGGCCGCCCACATCGCCGGGAACGAATCCGCACACCGCGTCTTCAACCTGGCCGTACCAGGCAGCTTCCTCACCGATGTCAGCGAGCAGACTCCCGCGCTGCTGGCTCCCCGCCTGCCCGACACGCTCCTCGTCGCCGCGGGCCTCAACGACTCCGCCGTGCCGCTCGCTTCCCCGCACGGTCCGCACACTCCGCGCGCCCCCTACGACGGGCCTGCGTACATCGCGGACCGCCTCGGCCCACTGGCCGCCACGGCCCTGGCCCACAATGCGCGACTCGTCGTCGTGGGACCGGCCTGGATCGACGAAACGCGCACCGGCGACTACGAGGGCCTGCGCTTCACGGAGGCGCGCGTACGGGAGCTGCGCGAGTCGATGCGGTCCTGGTGCGACGAACACCACGTCGACTTCCTCGACATGTGGGAGCCGCTGCGCGGGAGGACCGAACTGCTCGTCGACGGTGTCCACCCCACCGCCGAAGGGCACGAGGCCCTGTACCGGCACCTCGACATCCCCGGTCGCTGAGCCCGACCATGCACGAAGAACACCAGCACCAGCAGCAGGGCACGGCGTGAACGACTCGAACGGACTGGGCTTCTACCTGCCCGGAGCCCTGCTGCTCGCGGCAGCGGGCCTCAAGCTCCCCGCCCTGTGGCGCAACCCCCGCGACGAACTCCTGCGGTCCGTCCTGGTCCTCCTCGTGCTGGCCACCGCCGTGTTCGGCTTCACCGCGATACCCACCCTCGTCGCGGTCAACAGGCTCACGGGAGTGCCGAACGCCGCCGCACCGCTCGTGTTCTCGCTGCTCACGGCCTTCTCCGGGGCCAACATCGTGCTCATCTTCCGCTGGAGCAGCGGTCCGCGGGACGCGGAGCGCACCCGCCGGTGGTCCCGCATGTGCAACCTCGTGACCCTCACGGTCATCGCGGCCATCAACGTCCTCTTCGCGCTCGGCGAGGCCCCCGTCGAGCGCCTGCGCGATCTGGACACCTACTACGCGTGCACGCCGTACATCCGGGAGATGATCCTCCTCTACCTCGCGGCGCACACCACGGCGGCGGTCACCATGACGCTCCTGTGCCGGCGGTGGGCGCGCGAGGTCCGCGGCGCGCTGCGCGCGGGGCTGGGGCTGATCGCCTCCGGGTACGTACTGAACCTCCTCTACGACGTCGCGAAGTTCAGCGCGATCGGCGCGCGCTGGGCGGACGTCGACTGGGACGTCCTCAGCACCGAGGTCGCACCGGCCCTCGCTTCCGTGTCCGCGCTCCTGATCGCGACCGGGTTCGTCCTGCCGCTCGTCTCCCAGCACGTCACGAGCCAGTGGGGGATGTGGCGCCGGTACGCCCAGCTCCGCCCGTTGTCGCGGGAACTGCGGGGGGCGACACGGCACAGCATCACGCTGGCCGGCGGGCCGTGGACGCCGATCGAGATCCGGTTGACGCAGCGTGAATCGGACATCCACGACGGGATCCTCACGGTCAGCCCGTACCTGCGCGCCGGGGTACGGGAGAGGGCGCTGCGGGAGGAACTGGAGGCGGGCCGTCCGGCCGACGAGGCCGCCGCCGTGGCCGACGCGGTCGCTCTGGCGACGGCCGTCGTCCTCTGGGACCGCGCGCGCAGCACACCGGAAGACGCCGGGCCGGAGGCTGCGAGCCCGGTCCTGACCTCGCCGAACAGCCCGTCGGGTCTGGTGCGGATGTCCCGGGCCCTGGCCAAGTCGCCCGCCGTCCGCTCCTTCCGCCAGACGGCCTGACGGCGTGACGTCCTGACGGCATGACTGCCTGACGGCCTGACCGCCTGACGGAGGTCACGTACGGGACGACAGTGGCGGGAGAAGCGGTCAGGATCTGTCCGCACCCTGCGTCAAGCAGCCCGGTCAGCGCACGACGGGCACAGGCCGCGGTAGGTGACCTCGACCTTCGACACCGTGAAGCCGAACCGTTCCTCAGCGGGGAGGCCCGTCATCAGATCGCCCGTCGGGTGGACATCGCGGATGGTGCCGCAGCGGGAGCAGACCAGGTGGTGGTGCGGGTGGCGGGCGTTGGGGTCGTAGCGCTTGGCGCGGCCGTCCGTGGACAGCTCGACGACCTCCCCGAGGGTGACCAGCTCGCCCAGGGCGTTGTAGACGGTCGCCCGCGAGATCTCGGGTAGCCGTTCCACCGCGCGGGCATGCACCTCGTCGGCCGTGAGGTGCACGTGCTCCCCGTCGAGCACCTCCGCAACGACCCGCCGCTGGGAGGTCAGGCGCCAGCCGCGCTCTCGCAGTCGTCCCAGCAGGTCACTCATATCGGTCCACCCAATCAGGTCAGGCGGGATGCCCGGAGTTCAGGAAGGTGTCCGGATCCCTATCAGATATGCAACTGGTGCTCTTCTTGACTTGGATTGCGTCCATCGTAGGATCGGTTCGGTCGGCAGCCAACCCTCACCGCAGCCACGCCCGTACGACGCTTCCGCAGCCCCCTTTCCTTAGCAGCGTGATCCGCCCGGTTTGGAAGGATTCCCATGTCTGAGAACCATGATGCAAACGCCGTAGACGCGAAAACGGAGGCCGGAGGCGGGTGTCCCGTCGCGCACGAGCGCGCCGCGCACCCGACCCAGGGCGGCGGCAACCGCCAGTGGTGGCCCGAGCGGCTCAACCTCAAGATCCTCGCCAAGAACCCCGCCGTGGCCAACCCCATGGGCGAGGAGTTCGACTACGCCGAGGCGTTCAAGACCCTCGACCTCCCCGCGGTGAAGCGGGACATAGCCGAGGTGCTGACGAGCTCGCAGGACTGGTGGCCCGCCGACTTCGGCCACTACGGCCCGTTCATGATCCGTATGGCGTGGCACAGCGCCGGCACGTACCGGATCAGCGACGGCCGCGGCGGCGCCGGTGCCGGTCAGCAGCGCTTCGCCCCCCTCAACAGCTGGCCGGACAACGGGAACCTCGACAAGGCCCGCCGACTGCTGTGGCCGGTCAAGAAGAAGTACGGCCGGAGCATCTCGTGGGCCGACCTCATGATCCTCACCGGCAACGTGGCCCTGGAGTCGATGGGCTTCGAGACGTTCGGCTTCGCCGGCGGCCGCGCGGACGTCTGGGAGCCCGACGAGGACGTGTACTGGGGTCCCGAGACCACCTGGCTCGACGACGAGCGCTACACCGGCGACCGTGAGCTGGAGAATCCTCTCGGCGCCGTCCAGATGGGCCTCATCTACGTCAACCCGGAGGGTCCGAACGGGAACCCCGACCCGCTCGCCGCGGCCCGCGACATCCGCGAGACGTTCCGCCGGATGGCGATGAACGACGAGGAGACCGTCGCCCTGATCGCGGGTGGACACACGTTCGGCAAGACCCACGGCGCGGGCCCGGCGGAGAACGTCGGCGCCGACCCCGAGGGCGCTCCGATGGAGCTTCAGGGTCTCGGCTGGAGCAACAGCTTCGGCACCGGCAAGGGCGCCGACGCGATCACCAGTGGCCTTGAGGGCATCTGGACGGACACCCCGACCGCCTGGGACAACAGCTTCTTCCAGATCCTCTTCGGGTACGAGTGGGAGCTGTTCGAGAGCCCCGCCGGTGCGAATCAGTGGCGGCCGAAGGAGGGCGCCGGAGCCGGCACCGTCCCCGACGCGCACGACGCGTCGAAGACCCACGCGCCGACGATGCTGACGACCGACCTCTCGCTTCGCGTGGACCCGGCCTACGAACAGATCTCGCGGCGCTTCCTGGAGAACCCCGCCGAGTTCGCGGACGCGTTCGCCCGCGCGTGGTTCAAGCTGACCCACCGCGACATGGGCCCGATCGTGCGCTACCTCGGCCCGGAGGTCCCGTCCGAGACGCTCCTGTGGCAGGACCCGCTTCCCGCCGTGTCGCACGCGCTGGTCGACTCCGCGGACATCGCCTCGCTGAAGAGCCAGGTCCTCGCCTCGGACCTGTCGGTCTCCGAGCTCGTCTCCGTCGCGTGGGCCTCGGCCTCGTCCTTCCGCGGCAGCGACAAGCGCGGCGGTGCCAACGGCGCGCGCATCCGCCTCCAGCCGCAGGCCGGCTGGGAGGTCAACAACCCCGATCAGCTCGCGACGGTGCTCCGTACGCTGGAGGCAATCCGGGAGTCCTTCAACTCGGCGCAGAGCGGCGACAAGCAGGTCTCGATCGCCGACCTGATCGTCCTCGCCGGCGGCGCGGCCGTCGAACAGGCCGCCAAGAACGCCGGCTTCGACGTCGAGGTCCCCTTCACCCCGGGCCGCGCGGACGCGTCCCAGGAGCAGACGGACGTGGAGTCGTTCGCCGCGCTCGAGCCGGTCGCGGACGGCTTCCGCAACTACCTCGGGAAGGGCAACCGGCTGCCGGCCGAGTACCTGCTGGTCGACCGGGCGAACCTGCTGACGCTGAGCGCCCCCGAGATGACGGTCCTCGTCGGCGGGCTCCGCGTCCTGGGCGCGAACCACCAGCAGTCCTCGTACGGCGTGTTCACCGCGACCCCCGAGTCGCTGACGAACGACTTCTTCGCCAACCTGCTCGACCTGGGTACGACCTGGAAGGCCACGGCCCAGGACGCGAACACCTTCGAGGGCCGCGACGTCACGACGGGCGAGGTGAAGTGGACCGGGACCCGGGCCGACCTCGTCTTCGGGTCGAACTCCGAGCTGCGCGCCCTCGCGGAGGTCTACGCGAGCGATGACGCGAAGGAGAAGTTCGTGAAGGACTTCGTCGCCGCGTGGGGCAAGGTCATGGACCTGGACCGGTTCGACCTCGTCTGATCGTTCCGATCGTTCCGATCGTGACGTCCGGGCCGGTCGGCAGCCGTCTTCACGGCTGACCGCACCGGCCCGGACGCCGTCGGGACGGCCGCGCGTCGCGGCGCCGGCCCGAGCGCATGGCTGACGGTTCGTCCGCCGCCCGCAGGTCGCGCCGGGGGCGGAGGCCGGGTGGGGTCAAGATGTCGTTGTACGAGCCGTGAGGCGTGGCGCAACGAGCTGGGGGATGCCCGGTGGACCTGTTCCCGGCAATTCCGCTGTCGGAGTGGCGAGACTCGAAGGAGACACTGCACCGGTTCGCCCAGATCGTCGGCAAGATCCGGCTGGCGAGCAGCGTACGGCGCAACCACTGGTGGAATGTGCCGTTCCATGTCACGGGGCGGGGTATGACGACCCGCCCGATGGGCGGGATCGACGGCGATCCGGTCTTCACGATCGACTTCGATTTCGTCGACCACTGGCTGACCGTGTCCTGTCTCGACGGCTCGACCACCTCGTTCCCGCTCCTCGGGCAGTCGGTGGCGTCCTTCTACCGTGAGGCGCTCGCCGCTCTGGACCGGATCGGTGTGGCGGTGATCCTCGCGCACCCCCATCCGTACATGCTGTCCGACGCGCACCGGCCGTTCGCCGAGGACACGGAGCACGCCTCCTACGACCCGTTCTGGGTCAACCGGCACTGGCAGGTGCTCAGCCAGGTCAATCTGGTGCTGGAGGAGTTCGCTTCCGGTTTCTCCGGGAAGGTCAGCCCGGTGCACCTGTTCTGGCACTCGTACGACATCGCGGTCACCCGGTTCTCCGACCGCGCCGTCACGCTGGGGCCCGACGTAGACCCGGTGACCCGGGAAGCCTATTCGCGCGAGGTCATCAGCTGCGGCTTCTGGTTCGGCGACGACGACTCCCCGCGGCCGGCCTTCTACGCGTACGCCGCGCCGGAGCCGGCGGGCCTGGCCGAGCAGCCGCTGCGGCCGGCGGCAGCGCACTGGACCGAGCGGGGCACCGGGCGCCTGGCCACCCTGGACTACGACGATGTCCGCGGCAGCGCGCACCCCCGGCAGGCCGTCCTCGATTTCTACGGATCCCTCTACCGGTCCGCGGCCGCCCTGGACGGCTGGGACGTCGAGCGCCTGGCCTCCCCGGGCGGCGTCACCGATCCGCTGGCCCGGGGAGACGCTCCGACAGCAGGGGCCTCGTGACGGACGAGTTCGTCCGCACGGCCACGCGGCCGGCAGTGTTATTTCCTTGATTTTCCGGGTGATCGCGGCGAGCATCTCAAGGCGCTCTTCCGGCGGCAGGCGGCGGGTGGCGATCCAAGGGGGGACCCCCTCGTCAACGTCCTGCGGCTGTGTACTCTGAGCACGCTTTCGAACCTGTTCAAGCGTTTACCGACAATGGGGGGGCCGGTGCGCAATCGCCGACTCGTAATGTCCGCTGCCGTCGTGGCAGCCAGTGTGGGTCTCATACCGGGCGTGGCCCAGGCGGCTCCGGGCACGCCCGGCGCGGCCGGCCCGCACGGGCTCTCCGCACCCGACGTGGACCTGAACAAGGTCGCGGCGTCGAACTTCACCACCGTGAAGAGCCCTGCCGAGCGTACGGTCCACACCCCGTCCGCCGCCAAGGGCAACGGCAAGGCCGACGCCTCCGCGCAGGCCGAGGGCAGCGCCGCCGCGGAGCCGACGGTCGGCCTGGCCGCCAAGGGCACCAGCGCGCGCGGCATCAGCCTGGACCTCGCCGTCACGAGCGACCCGGGCACCGCGCTCTCGGTCAACGTCGCCTGGGGGGACGGCACCAGCGTCACCTACGGTGCCAACGGGCCGACCAACTCGACCGAGACGCACTCCTACGCGGAGATCGGCTCGTACACGATCAAGGTCACCCTGTCCGACGGTACCGGTGTGCGCGGCGTCAACGAGCTGGCCGTCGTGACGCCCGGCTCCGACTTCACTCCGTACGCGCCCACCCGCCTGCTGGACACGCGCAACGGCACGGGTGCGCCGCAGGGCAAGGTCGCCCCGTACGCCACCACCCGGGTCAAGATCTCCGGCAACGGCGCGATCCCCGCCGGGGTCACGGCCGTGGTGCTCAACGTCACCGCCACCAACACCACCAGCGGCGGCCACGTCACCGTCTTCCCCGAGGGCAGCGACCGCCCGACCACGTCGAACGTCAACTTCTCCGCCGGCCAGACCGTCCCGAACCTGGTGATCGTGCCGGTCAACAAGAACGGCTACGTCGACCTCTACAACGGCGGCTGGGAGCCGGTCGACCTCATCGCCGACATCACCGGCTACTTCACCCGCACCTCCTCCAGCGGCTACACCCCGCTGAGCCCCTCGCGCTTCCTCGACACCCGCGAGGGCCAGGGCCAGGTCGCCGGCCAGGGCACCACCGGGGTCCCGATCACCGGCCGGAACGGCATTCCGTACAACGCCACGGCCGTCGCGCTGAACGTGACCATCACCAACCCGCGCGAGGACGGCCACCTGACCGTCTACCCGAGCGGCGGGGCGGCCCCGAGCACGTCCAACCTGAACTTCCGCGGTGGCCAGACCGTCGCCAACTCGGTCATCGTGCCGATCGGCGCCGACGGCTCGATCAAGATCCGCAACGGCGCCTGGAAGGGCACCGACGTCATCGTCGACGTGGTCGGCTACTACAGCAAGGACAGCCAGGGCGCCTACCTGCCGTTCCTGCCGGAGCGGCTGCTCGACACCCGCGACCCCGCGGACTCGGTGTACGGCCCGCTGGGCGGCCAGGGCTACATCTACATGCCGCTGTCCAGCTCGCGTCCGCAGAACACGGCGTACGTGCTGAACACGACGGTCACCAACACCCGGGGCGACGGCTACCTCACGGTGTCCCCGGACCCGAACTCGCTGGCCGCCTACGACAACAACTGGGCGACCTGGCCGACGCCGCCCAACTCGTCCAACCTGAACTGGAAGCGGGGCGACACCGTCCCGAACCTGGTCCAGGCGGGCATGGGCTACAACGGCATCGTCGACGTCTGGAACCGCGGCTGGGACGACATCGACCTGGTCGTCGACATCTTCGGCGTCTACCAGACGAACTGACCCACCGCCGGCTCGCGGCCGCTTCCCGACCGCGTGGCGCATGGCAAGCCCTGTTCGGCCCGGAACCCCTGCTGGGGTTCCGGGCCGTTCCGTTGCCCCGTCGTCCTCGTCACGGGTTCGGCCCCGGGGCCCGCGACCCGCCCGCTACCAGGGCAGCTCCCGTACCTGCTGTACGCACAGCACCACGAACAGCAGTCCGGCGGCGGCCAGCATCACGTTGCTCAGCAGCCCGTTGCGCCAGTCGGCCGGTGTGCGCGAGCTGTTGAGCAGCCACAGCAGGGTGAGGGCCAGGAACGGCATGAAGAACGCGCCGATGACCCCGTACACGATGACGAGCCCGAACGGCTGGTCGAGGAAGAGCAGGCTGATGGGCGGGAAGGTGAGCCAGAGCAGGTAGGCCCGGAAGGGGAGGGACTTCTCGCGGCTCGTGCCGGCCGGGGCCAGGGAGGGGCGGTACTTCGTCACGAAGTCGGCGAACATCAGGCTCACGCCGTGCCACACGCCGATCAGGGAGGTGAAGGAGGTGGCGAAGAACCCGACGAGGAAGAGCTTGGCGGTCGGTGTTCCGTAGCGGTCCGCCAGGATGTCGGTGAGGTCGAGCAGCCCGCGGTCGCCCTTCGCGATCGCCACCCCGGAGGAGTGCAGCAGCTCCGCGCCCACGAAGAGCATGGCCACGACGAAGATGCCGGTGGTGAGGTACGCGACCCGGTTGTCGAGGCGCATCACCTTCATCCAGCCCGCGTTCGTCCAGCCCTTGGCGTTGACCCAGTAGCCGTACGCGGCGAGCGTGATGGTGCCGCCCACACCTCCGACGAGGCCGAGCGTGTAGATCAGCGAACCGTCCGGGAGGACGGGCGCGAGGCCGGCGAGGGCGGCGCCGAGGTGCGGCGTGACCCGGACCGCGAGGTACACGGTGACCAGGAACATGACGCCGACCAGGACGGTCATGACCTTCTCGAAGACGGCGTACCGGTTGAACCAGACGAAGACCAGGCCCGCCAGCCCGCACAGGACGGCCCAGGCCTTGAGGTCCATCGTGTCCGGGAAGAGGGCGGCGAGCGGGAGGGCGCTGGAGGACATCGCGGCGGCGCCGTAGACGAAGCCCCAGACGACGACGTACCCGGCGAAGTAGACCGTGGTCCAGGAGCCGAGGCTGCGCCAGCCGTCGAAGAGCGTGCGTCCGGTGGCGAGGTGCCAGCGGCCGGCGGCCTCCGCGAGGGAGATCTTCACCAGGCAGCCGATCACCGCCGCCCACAACAGCGTGTAGCCGAACTTGCTGCCCGCGATGAGCGTGGCCACGAGGTCTCCGGCACCCACGCCGGTCGCGGCGACGACGATGCCGGGTCCGATGTGGCGCCAGCTCGCCTTGCGCGGGAGGTCGTTCTCGCTCTCCTCCGTGCCGGTCTGGAGGGTGTCCGCCATTCGTCCGCCTGCCGCCTTCCCGTGCTCGCCCGCCTGGCCCGCCCGCCCCGGTGACCCGTGCCCCGGTGCCCCGGCGCGCCCCGGTCACCCAAGCGGCTCGGCGGTGGACGCGCAAGAGGCCCTCCCCGGCCGGGCCCCGGCCGGGCCCCCGGACAGACCACGCGCCTCGCGCGGCGCCGCCGGGTGCATGACGATGCGTACATGGCCCAGGACAGTGCCGGCGGCGGCGCAGCAGGCGCGGAGATCCCGAACGCGGAGCTCAAACACAACGCGATCGGGTTCCTCGACGCGCTCGTCATCGGCCTGAACTCCACCTCGCCCGCCTATTCGCTGGCCGCCGTCATCGGGCCGATCGTGGCGCTGGTCGGGATCTACGCGCCGGGTGTGATGCTGGCGTCGTTCGTCCCGATGCTGTTGATCGCCGCCGCCTTCTACTACCTCAACAAGGTCGACCAGGACTGCGGGACGACGTTCTCGTGGGTGACGCGGGCCATGGGCCCCTGGGCCGGCTGGCTCGGCGGCTGGGCGATCACCATGACCGGCGTCCTGGTCATCGGCTCGCTGGCCGACGTCGCCGTCCAATTCGGCCTGCTCGCCGCCGGCCTCGACGGCTGGGCCGCGAACCCGGTGATCCGCCAGACCCTCGCCGTCGTGGTGATCCTCGCCATGACCGCGATCTGTGTCATCGGCACCGAGCTGTCGGCCCACCTCCAGGACATCCTCATCCTCGCCCAGGTCTTCTTCCTCCTGGCCTTCGCGGTGGTCGCCTTCTACCGCGTGTACGCCGGCACCAGCACCCTCGACTCCATCGAGCCCTCCCTCTCCTGGCTCAACCCCTTCGGTGCCGGCGGCGCCGCCCTCACCGGCGGCCTGCTGCTCGGCGTGTTCATCTACTGGGGCTGGGAGTCGGCGGTGAACCTCACCGAGGAGGTGAAGGACTCCGCCACCGCGCCGGGCAAGGCCGGAATCTGGTCGACCGTGGTGCTCCTGGTGACCTACCTGGCCGTCGGCTTCGCCGTCGTCGCGTACGCCGGAACCGCGTTCCTCGCCGAGAACGCGGGCGAGGAAGAGGCCATCTTCGCGGTGCTCGCGCACGAGGTGATGGGAGGCTGGGACTGGGTCGTGCTCCTCGCCGTCTGCACCTCCGCCCTGGCCTCGACCCAGACCACGATCATCCCGGCCTCCCGGACGGCGCTGTCGATGGCCCGCCGGCACGCGCTGCCGCCGCCGCTCGCGCACATCCACCCGCGGTTCCGGACCCCGGACGTGAGTACCTGGTGGGTCGCCGCCATCGCCATCGCCTGGTACCTCGCCGTCAACCAGATCAGCGAGAACGCCCTCCTGGACTCGCTGACGGCGCTCTCCCTGCTCATCGCCTTCTACTACGCGCTGACCGGGGTGGCCTGCGCCGTCTACTACCGCCGCCACCTGCTGGAGAACCTGCACAACTTCCTGCTCATCGGCCTCGGGCCGGTGGTCGGGGCGGGTCTGCTGGCCTGGCTGCTGGAGGAGTCCATCAGCGACATGTCGAATCCGGAGAACTCGGCCAGCGGGGTCTCCTGGTTCGGTCTCGGCCCGCCGCTGGTGATCGGGATCGGGATCGCCGTGGTCGGCGTGCTGATCATGTGCTTCTGGCGGGTGCACGACGGCAGGTTCTGGCGGGAGCGGCGGGGCGTGGTCGACCCGGCACTCGTCCACGGCAAGAAGCCGTAGCCGACCGGCGGCCCGTACGGCCCGTGCTGCGCGTGCGGCCCTCGCGGAACGGAATTCCCGAAGGAGTCCCTGATGTCTGTGGTCCTGGGGTACGACGAGTCGCCCGGCGCGGAGCGGGCCCTGCACGTGGCGCTCGAGGTCGCGACCGCCTTCGGCGAACCGCTCGTCCTCGTCTACGGAGCCGCCGCGCCCGGCGCTGCCGCCGGCGAGGAGTACCGGGCCCACCGGGAAGCCGTCCGCCAGGCGGGGCGCAGCGCCCTGGCCCGCGCCGTCGAGGCCGCCGACGAGGCCGGCGTCCCGTCGACGGTCGAGGTGGTCGACGAGAAACCGGCCCAGGCCCTGCTCGACGCCGCGGAACGCCACCGGGCCCGGGTCATCATCGTCGGCAGCTGGGGTGACAGCCCGATCCGCGGCGCCCTGCTGGGCTCCACCCCGCACAAGCTGCTGCACCTGTCGCAGGTGCCGGTGCTGTGCGTGCCGACGGCGGGCGACGTCGCGCCGTAGCGGGTGCGGAACCAGGCGCCGAGGACCGCTGCGGGCCCCTTCACTCGGCGAGGGCGGCCGCGGCCGCTTCGACGAAGTCCCGGACGAGTTGCGAGGAACGGCCCGCGCTCCAGGCGAGGCAGACCTGGCTGTCCGCGATGTCCTCGATCGGTACGTGGACCACGTCGGGGCGGGTGTAGAAGGTCACGACCGACACGGGCAGGACCAGAATCCCCTCCCCCGCGGCCACGTACTCCAGTTTCTCCTCGACCGTGTTCGCCACCAGGCGCGGGCGCGAACGCCGCTGCTCCGTGAGGCGCTCCGGCAGATCCCGCCACTCCGGCACCGCGTCCGGGTCCTGCAGCAGTTGTTCCGCGGCGAGTTCGGCGATGCCGACGGACGCCTTGCCCGCCAGGCGGTGGTCGGCCGGGAGCACCGCGACTCGCGGTTCCGCGAACAGCGGTCGCAGCCGCAGGCCCTGCCGGTCGACGGGCATGCGGACGAAGCACACGTCCACCCGGCCGTCGAGCACCACCCGGGTCTGCTCGTCCCAGGAGGTACGGACCACGTCCAGGGCGAGGTCGGGATGGCGCGCCGCCATGGCCCGTACGGCCGCGGTGACGGTCACGCCCGGCATGAACCCCACCGTGAAGCGGAGTTGCCCGCCCGCCGCTTCCGCCACGCGCCGGCGCACCGCCTCGGCCGCGGCGAGCAGGGCCGGCGCGTCCTCCAGGAGCCGGCTGCCCGCGGCGGTCAGTTCCGTGGCCCTGCGGTCCCGGCGGAACAACTGCGCCCGCAGCTCCTTCTCCAGGGCCCGGATCTGCCGCGACAGCACCGGCTGCGCGATGTGCAGCCGCTCGGCGGCGCGCCCGAAGTGCAGTTCCTCGGCCACGGCCACGAAGTACCGGAGCTTCCTCAGATCGACGTCCACCCCGCCGTTATACCCGAGAAGTCCGTCCGGCCCTGGCCCATCCCCTGATACCCGGAGGGTATGACAGCAGGCCGGACAGGTCTTGGACGCCGCCCCAGGGCAGGGGGCAGCATCGGAAGAGCCACCGCAGGCTCCACCCGTCCGTACTCAGCACCGAGAAGGTCGTCCATGAACACCTCACTTTCCGGCCGCCGTGTCGTCGTCCTCGGCGGCACGTCGGGCATCGGCCTCGCCACCGCTTCGCTGGCCGCACGGCACGGCGCCCAGGTGGTCACCGTATCGAGCAGCACCGACAGCGCCGCCCGCGCGCTCGCCGCCCTCCCGGCCGGCACGTCGGCAGAAGTGGCGGACCTGCGCGACCCCGCGCAGATCGCGGCGGTCTTCGAGCGGGTGGGCGCATTCGACCACCTCGTGTTCACCGCCGGGGAACCCCTCGCCCTGATGCGGCTCGACGAGCTGGACATCGATGCGGCGCGGGAGTTCTTCGCCCTGCGCTACTTCGGCGCCCTCGGCGCGGTGGCCGCAGCCGCTCCCCTGCTGCGGCCGGGCGGCTCGGTGGTCCTCACCAGCGGCACCGCGAGCAGCCGGCCCGGACCCGGCTGGGCCGTCGCGGCGAGCATCTGCGGCGCCGTCGAGGCCCTGGTCAGGGGCCTGGCCGTGGAACTCGCCCCGATCCGGGTCAACGCCGTATCGGCGGGGGTGGTGCGCTCGCCGCTCTGGTCGCGGATCGAACCCGCCGAGCGCGAGCGGATGTACGAGCAGACCGGCGCTAACCTTCCGCTGGGCCGCGTGGGCGAAGTCGCGGAGGTCGCCGAGGCCTACGTCTACCTGCTCCGGCAGTCGTACGCCACCGGCACCGTGGTGACCGTCGACGGTGGGACCGCCCTGGCCTGACCGGGCTCACGCCGTGGCTTCGAGCAGCCCCGCGTCCATCAGGTGCTCGGCCCAGGCCCCGGTTCGGCGGACGGCTACATCCCGTTCGGCTGGAGGACCGAGATGATGTTGCCTGCCGGATCCTTGAACCAGGCGATCGCGGGACCGGGCGTCTCCCGGGCGATTCCCTTCGCGTCCTGGTCGAACGCCTCGTACCGCTCGAACGACACACCGCGTGCGGCCAGTTCGTCGACGGCCCGGTCGATGTCGTCCACCGGGAAGTTCAACACCGTGAAGGTGGCGGGCTCGTGGTTCTCCTTCGGGTACAGCATCACATCGGTGTCCCCTGCCAGGTGCAGGGTCAACAGACCGTTGTTCTCGGACACCCGCAAGCCGAGCGTCTCGCCGTAGAAGCCCTTGGCGCCCTCGATGTCGTCCACCGAGTAGCCGCTGAATCCCTTGCTGTCTCCCAGCATGGTGGCTGTCCTCCGTTCGCCGCAGCTCATCCGGCATCGGCCCCCTGGCTCCAGTGTCCCCCCGAACGCACCCGGTCGCCCGGCGGCCCGCTGCCGGGCTCGGTGAGCCCGGCAGCGGACTCGACCGATCAGGCGAGGGAGATCTTGTCGCCCTCCACGGCTATCTTCGCCGCCGCCAGCGGCCGCGTGGCGGGTCCGCCGGCGACCGTGCCGTCCGAGATCTTGAACAGGCTCTGGTGGCACGGGCAGACGATGTTCCCGTCCTTCACCGTCGCCACCGAGCAGCCCTGATGGGTGCAGGTCGCGGAGAAGGCCTTGAACTGCCCGGCCATCGGCTGCGTGACCACCACCTTCTGGTCCTTGAACACCTTGCCGCCGCCGACCGGGATGTCAGACGTCTGCGCGAGTGCCTGCCCGCCGCCACCGCCGGCCGCGGCGCCCGCCGAGGGTTGGGCCTGTGCGTCACCGGGTGCGGAACCGGGTGCGTTGTCGGCTGCCGCCTCGGTGCCGCCGTCGTTGCCGCAGCCGCTCAGCACGGTGCCTGCCAGCGTGGCGGCGCCCGCCGCGAGAACCGTGCGCCGACGCGTGGTGTCGCCCATTGCCGTATCTCCTTCTCGTACCGGAAGCGGACCGGAGCATCCCTTGCCACCCCAGCCTCAGCAGGAACACGCGGGAATGCGGCTCATGGTTCACCGCCCCCGCAACCGATTACGAACGAACCGCGACGCGCGTTCCCGCGTGTGCAGGGTGTGACTACGACATCCTCCGACCTGCGCGCGCGAGCGGCCGAGTACGCACTCCTGCCGCTGCGCCTCTTCCTCGGCATCACCTTCGTCTACGCCGGGCTGGACAAGCTGACGGACACGGCGTTCCTGTCCGCCGCCGGTGACGGCTCGATCGGACAGCAGATGGAGGCCGTACGGGATTCCGCCGCCCTCCCGGGCCTCGTCGAGCTCTCCTCGCACAGCCCGGTGGGCTTCGGCATCGCGATCGCCCTCGGGGAACTGGCCGTCGGACTGGGCGCCCTGGCCGGACTGCTGACCCGGGTCGCCGCTCTCGGCGGCGCCCTGATCTCCCTGAGCCTGTGGCTGACCGTCAGCTGGCCGACCACCCCGTACTACTACGGAAACGACCTCGTGTACCTGATGGCCTGGATCCCGCTGATCCTCGCGGGCGCCCCCGCCCTCTCCCTCGACGCGCTGCTGCACCGCCGCCGCGGGCGGCGCACGTCCGGATCGAGACGGGCGAGGGCCGGCCGCCCGAACCCGGCCGCGGCAGCCCCTTCCTGAGCTGCCCTCACCCGTCGGTGTCAGGGCCGGCCGCGGCCGGTCCTGACGGCCGTGCCCGGTCCCGGGGCGCGCGCGGCGCGGCATCGAGCAGCGCCCATACCCGGCGTCCGTCGGGCGCGACGTCGCTGCCGCAGCTCACGACGGTGCGCAGGGCGGCGAGTTCGGTGAGTACCGCGTCCTCGCCGGGGGCGGCGCCGGCGACGTGGCTGAGCGCGACGGCGAGGATGCGGTGGTCCTGGTCGGCGAGGTGGACGCTGATCCGCTTCCCGCCGTCGGCGACCGCCGCCTGGACGAGACGTCGTACGGCGGCGTCCAGGTCCGGCTCGTCGAGGTGTGCGTACCCCCAGGACCGGACCGTTGCCGTCGCCTGCGCGCCGGCCTTCTTCGCGGCCCACTGGTCCGCGCGGAACGTCAGCCCCGCGGTCTGCCGGTTGCGGATCTCCATCCGCGGGCGGGGCCGGTCCACGGCCCGGGGACCCGGCTGCTGCGCGACGGGCCGGTCTCGCGACGCTTCCACGGGCGTGCCCGGCGGGGAGGACGGCGGCACCTTCGGCCCGCCCGCTTCAGCCGGTGGCGTAGTCATGCGAACACGCTACGCGCACGGACCGGTTCTCCGAAAGCCCGCAGGTCCGGAGCGGGCCGACGGCCGGGGTGCGGCCGCACGCGCGGGGCGTACGGCCGCACCCGCGGTTCAGCGGCGCGTCCAGAGCTGTCCGGGGCCGCCGTTGCAGGGCATCTGGCGCACCTCGCGGCGGCTGCCCGAGGGCATGCCCGCGTCCTCCAGGCACAGCCCGGTGACCCGGTTCCTGATGGTGTGCCGGCCGTCGTTCCAGTCGAACTCCCAGCGCTGGCCCTGGGAGTGGTTGCACACCCGCTGGATGATGGTGGCGCCGGCGTCGAGGCCCGTCGGCTCGATGCAGCTGCTGCTGTGCGCCGGACGCATTTCGGTGGACGGGTCGTCGAGGATGGTGTCCGTCCAGAACTGCTGGTGGGCCGCGTCCTTCTTGCAGTTGAACTGCTGGACGAGGGTGTAGTCGTAGTACGAGCCGCCCCGGATGTCGAGACACTTGCCGGTGGCGACGTTGACGTACTGGTACCTCAGCGCGGTCAGCGCGCCTGACTCCGAAGCGGACGAGGCCTGGGCGGACGAGGCCTGGGCGGACGAGGCCTGGGCGGGCGCGGCCACCAGGGCCGCGGCGGACGCCGCCGCGCCGATGACGACGCCGGCTCGTACGGCCAGTGAGCGCAGAGATCGCATGGTCGGGTGTTCTCCTCACGTCGTGGTCGGTCCGCCGGGCGCCGTCCCCCCGGAGACGGTCGGCCGCAGCCGCCGTACGGCGCCCGGCGCGGCCGCCAGTCTCGCCGGGCGGGACACCCCGGCTCAAAGCCCTTCGACGTCCCTCGAATCCGGACATCGCGCACCGGCGCGCAGTGCCTTCCGGCCAGAAATCCGGGGCCGGACCGCGCCCCCGGACGCGCCGACTACGGTGCGGTGAGAACGCCGTCACCCGGGCGTCCTGTACCTCAGCGAAGCCGACTCCTGGGAGGAACGCCGGTGTTGCGGATCCACTTCGCCCCCGACGACCTGGCCCGCGTACGGATGGCACGCGCCCCCGATCCGCTCGCGGAAACGATCCTGAGCCTGCCCCTCCTCCAGTCACGGAAGACGGGCGGCATCGCCTTCGACGGCTGGCGCCGGCGCACCCGGCAAGGCCTGCGGCCCGAGATGAAGCCACTGCTCGACCTCGCGCCGGGCGACGCCGGGGAGTACGTACCCGAGGCGTTCATGCACGCGGCCGCGGCCACCCTCGACGACAGCCTCGACCACACCTGGTCGCTGCCGCGCCGCCAGTGGCGGGCGGACCTGGACGCCACCCGGCAGCTGCGTCCGGGCGCCCCGCGCTGGATCCACGGGCTGCACGCGGGCGAGCGGGAGTGGAGCGGCGTCGTCCACCGGACGATCCGGCGCTACCACGACCTCGCCGTCGCCCCGTACTGGGCGCAGCTCCTCGCCACCGCGCACACCGACCGCACGCAGCGGGCGCTGGCGGCCGCCGACACCGGGGTGGGCGGGCTGCTCGGCACGCTGCACCCGGAGATCCGCTGGGATCCTCCGGTGCTGTCCGTGCCGTGCGCCCTTTCCGCCGACCTGAAGCTGGAGGGCCGCGGCATGGTGCTCGTCCCGACCTTCTTCTGGCCCCGGCCCCTGGTACTGAGCGACAATGCGGACCCCGAGCGGCCGCTCGTCCTGCGCTACCCCGTCGCCCGCGACCTCGCGGCCTACCAGGCCGTCTGGTCGGCGGCCGCTCCGGCCGGGCCGGACGGCGCCCTCGCCGCGCTGCTGGGCGCCACCCGCGCGCGTACGCTGCACGCCGCGGCGAGCCCGGCCGGGACCGCCGAACTCGCCCGCCGCACGCGGACCTCTCCCGCCACCGCGAGCCACCACGCCACGGTCCTGCGCTCCGCCGGGCTGCTCACGACGGAGCGGGACGGGTCCGGAGTCCGCCATGCGCTGACGCCGCTGGGACGGGCGCTGCTCCACGGGCGGGCCCACACCGGCGATGGCGCACCGCCGTACTCATCAGCCCAGCGCCACGGCGACGAGCGCGGCGGTGACGGTGATCGCCGCGCAGGTCACCAGTAAGGGCCGTCCCGTCGTCAGCACCCAGCCGATACCGCCGCCCGCCGCCGCCTCCCGTAAGGCCGGGGTCTCACCAGTTGCCGCCTCGCGCAGGAGGGCGCACTGGGCGCACTCCTCCGTACCGTGGAGGGAGGAGTCGGAGTCGATCCAGTACGCGCCGTTGAGCTCTGCGAAAGAAACATCCGGGGACACGACTGGACGCGTAGAAGCTGCTTCCATGACCGCCAAACGGGCGGCCGGCGGCGGAAGCAACGGTGACCACCGCATCCGAGACCGGATCGTCACTTCTGCGACTGCTCGGCCAGCGTGGGCCACAGCTCGGGGGCCTCGAAGCCCAGGGCCCAGAGGCCGGGGGGCGCCGACTCCGAAGCGGGTGAGTACGGCCAGGTGGGTGGCCGTGCCGCGGGCGTCCTGGCTGACGGTGTGGAGCTGGTCGGCATGGGCCCGGGCTCATAGCCCCGACCCTGACCCCCGCCGCACGCCCTCCGGGTGACGGCACGTCGGGCAGACGAGTGGTGGCTCAGCCGGCCTGGAGGGCCGCCGCGCCGAAGGACACGTTGAAGCGGTCGCACCAGATGGTGACGCTGGAGTAGTCGGCGAGGTTCACGTCGGCCGGGATCTCGTAGTTCTGGTCGCCCTTGTTGCCCTTGAGCTTGCCCAGGCTCACGTACTTGCCGTCGTCGAAGACGAACCAGCCGTCCGAGCCCTCCTTCACCGGCGCGTCGGTCAGCCACACGCGCAGGTCGGGTCCGCTGCTGGTGTCGAGGTTCTCGAGGCGGAGCGTGCGCGAGCCGTCGGGCAGCTTGATGAGCTTCGCCGTGCCGGTGGTGCTGTGCTCGTGGCTGATCAGCGTGCCCTGGGCAATGGTCCGCGGTGCCGGCGCGGCGGAGGCGGCGGAGGTGGTGGAGGCGGTGGGGAGTGCCTCGTTGACCGTGGAGTCCTGCCAGAGCTTCCACGGCTGGGCCCAGTACAGCCCGGCGCCCAGCACCAGTGTGGCCGCGATCAGCACCCCGGCCAGCAGCGGGCGACGCCGACGCTTCCCCGCGCCCGTCCCCGTCCCCGGCGCCGTCCCCGACACCGCGCCCGTCGTCGTCCCCGTCATGGCAGCCCCTCTTCGTCGTTCCGTTCCCTCACATTCAATGCGGGCGGGGATCCGGCAGCCAGCATCTCCGGATGACGAAAGTCTTACGTCCACGGCCGGGGTGACAGACTGCTTCCTTGATCGTGGGGGCATCAGGCCTCCGTGCACGGTGAATTGGACGCGTAGTGCGCAAGGCGAAGTGGGCGGCCGCGGCCGCTGGTGTGGTGCTGTTGGCCGCGGGATGCGGCAACGGGGGCGGTACGGACAAGGACAAGGGCGCAGAGGCGCCGTCGGCCGGGGCGTCGGCTCCGGCGGCGGGCGCGGGTACGCCGGGCGGCGGGGCAACGGATGCCGCCGCGGTGAAGAAGGAGATCGAGGCCGCTGCCACGTCGGCCGGTTTCACGGAGAAGCCCGGCGATGACGTACCGGCGGACCTGAAGTCCTGCATGGTCTCGTGGACCGCGGACAGCAAGAAGGTCTCCGACTCCAGGAAGTCCTACGACGCCACCATCGCCGCCCTGGCCAAGGGGGGCTGGAAGGAGACCCGGAGCGTCGACCAGCCGGCGACGGTCGTCAAGTCGCTGGACAAGAGCGGCTGGAGCGTGAAGGCGAGCCACCAGGGCAAGGCGGGCGCCCTGCTGATCGTCTCGTTCATCGCGACGGAGACCGGCCCGATATGCGCGAAGGCCTTCCAGGAGGACCTCGCCAAGAACAAGCAGTAGCTCCCCCCCCCTGCCCGGTGGTGTGTACCTGGATACACACCACCGGGCAGTCACGTGCGGGGGCAGCGGCGCACGCCTGGGAGCGCCCACGCGGCCGCCCACCGTTCCGTGGTCATTAACCCTCCCCGATCCGTTCCTTAAGGCGGCCTCAAGAACGCGGGAGCGGGGCCCGAACCGCACATTCGTCCGTTTTGCGGCCGCTAGCGTGCTGTTCGAACCTCATCCCCCAAGCACAGAGGCAGGTCCTCATGGCTGGCCATTCCCATCGCCGTACGACGAGTGCCAAGACGAAGGCGGCCGCGGCGCTGGCCGTCGCGGCGGCCGTCGGGGGCACCGCCCTGGCGCTGACCGGTACCGCACAGGCGGCGTCGGTCGGCGCGACCTTCACCAAGGCGAGCAGCTGGACCACCGGCTACACCGGGCAGTACGTCGTCACCAACCACAGCGGCGGAGCGCTCAAGGACTGGACCCTCGAGTTCGACCTGCCCGCCGGCACCTCCCTCGCCTCCCTCTGGAACGGCGAACACACCGTCAACGGGCAGCACGTGACGGTCAAGCCGCCCCGGTGGGACACGGCCGGGCTCGCGGTCGGCGCCTCCGTCACCGTCGGGTTCGTGACCAACGCGAGCGGGAACCCGGGCAGTCCCACCGGGTGCCTCATCAACAAGGAGAAGTGCTCACCGGCCACCGGGCCGACGCCCAGCCCGAGTGGCCGGCCCACCACCGCGCCGACGGCTTCCGCCTCGCCCACCGCCAAGCCGACGGCCGCACCCACGGCGACTGCGACGGCGACGTCGAAGCCGACCCCGACCGTGACCCCGACCGTGCCCCCGGGCGGCGGCAGCACCACGTCGGCCGGGTTCGCGCCCTACGTGGACACCTCGCTCTACCCGGCCTTCGACCTGCTGGACACGGCGGCCAAGACGGGGGTGAAGGAGTTCAACCTGGCCTTCATCACCTCCGGCGGCGGCTGCTCCCCGCTGTGGGGCGGGGTCACGGCCCTCGGGGACGACCGGGTCGCCTCGCAGATCTCCGCACTGCGGGCCAAGGGCGGGGACGTCCGGGTGTCGTTCGGCGGTGCGGCCGGCTCCGAGCTGGGCCTGGCGTGCGGCTCCCCCGCCGAACTCGCCGCCGCATACGGCAAGGTGGTGGACACGTACCGGCTGACCAAGGTGGACTTCGACATCGAGGGCGCGGCCCTGCCCGACACGGCGGCGAACACCCGGCGCGCGCAGGCCATCGCGCAGCTCCAGAAGTCGCATCCCGGGCTCGACGTCTCGTTCACCCTGCCCGTGATGCCGGAGGGGCTCACGCAGCCGGGCGTCGACCTGATCGCCAACGCCAAGCAGAACGGGGTGGCGGTGTCCGCCGTCAACATCATGGCGATGGACTACGGCCCGGCGTACAGCGGCGACATGGGCGGCTACGCCATCCAGGCGGCCACCGCGACGCAGGCACAGATCAAGGGGGTACTGGGCCTGAGCGACGCGGCGGCGTGGAAGGCGGTGGCCGTGACGCCGATGATCGGGGTCAACGACGTCTCCAGTGAGGTCTTCAAGGTGGACGACGCCAAGCAGCTCGTGGACTTCGCCCGTTCCAAGGGCCTCGGCTGGCTGGCGATGTGGTCGGGCGCCCGTGACAAGCAGTGCCCGGGCGGCGCGAAGAACTCCGCCGACGCGACGTGCTCGTCCATAGTCCAGGAACCGCTGGCCTTCACGAAGGCCTTCGCCGCCCGCGGTTAGGCGCCGCGGGCCCGGCATGATCCGAAGGACACGGCCCAGGTGGGCGGTCGGCCCTCACCCGGCGGCTGCCCCCGGGGCGTTCTGCAACGTCACGACCGTGAAGAGGGCGCCGTCCGGGTCGGCCAGGGTGATCCGGCGGCTCGTGGGCGTGGTGTGGACGGGTGTCACGGCGCGGCCGCCGAGCCGGGTGGCGGTCTCGACGGCGGTTTCGAGGTCCGGCACGTCGAAGTGGACGTGCCAGCGCGGCCGGACCTGCGGGTCGGGGGCCTCTTCCACGGCTCCGCCGCTGATCACGGCGACGGTGTCGCGGCCGCGGCGGACGACGACGTGGTCGTGCTCGAACGAGACGTCGCAGCACCCGGAGCGGTCGCAGGCCCAGTCGAGGACCTCGCCGTAGAACACGGCCGCCGCGAAGGCGTCCCGGGTGCGCAGTTCGAGCCATGCGGCGGCGCCGCCGGGATGCGCCGTCCAGTCCGGGATCACCTCGCCCTGCCAGAACCCGAAGACCGCGCCGTCCGGGTCGGCCGCGAGCGCGGCGCGGCCGGTCCCGAAGGCCAGCGGGCCCACCGCCATCGTGGCACCGCGCTCGCGCACCCGGGCGGCGGTGACGTCCGCGTCGTCGACGGCGAAGTACGGGGTCCACGCGACCGGGATCCCCAGGCGCCGGGCCAGCCCGCCGATACCGGCGACCGGCGCCCCGTCGCGCATCGCGACGGAGAACCCCTCGCCGAGGCGGGTGGGGCGGAACCCCCAGCCCAGCACGGCGCCGTAGAACCGCTGCGCGGCATCGAGGTCGCCGGTCATCAGGCTGACCCAGCACGGCGCCCCGAACACCTCATGGCTTGACGTCGACACCGGCTCCGACCTCCCTCGACCTCCCCCCGATCCACCCTAGCCCCGGGTCGCGCGGCCGGCTCCGAGGCCGGGCCGCTCGGGTCCGAAGACGGCGTAGGCCGTACGGGGTAGCGGGCGCGGCCGGGAGGAACCGGCGGGAGGCCGGGAGGAACCCGCCTCGCGTACGGTGGTGCCGTCTTGATCCGTGTGACGCGTGGTGCCGCCGAGTCCGGGAAGGCGGGCACGTATGTCCGAAGTCATCGTCACCGTACGAACCCTCGTCAACCGCCGCCGGGAGCCCGTCGTCGTACAGGCCGTCCGGTCGACGGCGGCGGCCGTCGTGTCCTATGTCGTCGCGCTCTGGCTGAGCAACGAGCCGGCGCCGCTGACCGCGCCCCTCACCGCGCTGCTCGTCGTACAGGTCACCCTCTACACCACCCTCACCACCGGCATCCGCCGGGTGAACTCGGTCGTGGCGGGTGTCCTCGTCGCCATCGGGTTCAGCGCCCTCGTCGGCCTCACCTGGTGGAGCCTGGGGCTGGTCATCCTCACCTCGCTCGTCGTGGGCCATCTCGTTCGGGTGGACGAGTTCGTCCCCGAGGTCGCGATCAGCGCGATGCTGGTGCTCGGCGTGACGCAGGTGGCGGCCACCGCCTGGGACCGGGTCCTGGAAACGCTGATCGGGGCGGTCGTGGGGCTCCTGTTCAACGTCTTCCTCGCGCCGCCCGTATGGGTGGCGCCGGCGAGCGAGGCGATCACCTCGCTCGCCGGCCGCATGCGCGACCTGCTGTTCCACCTCGGCGACGAGCTGGAGGAGCACACCCCGGTGGAGAAGGCGGCCGCCCGGCTGCACGAGGCCCGGCGGCTGGACAACGACATCGCGGGGGTGGACGCGGCGCTGCGGCAGGCCGAGGACAGCCTGCGGCTCAATCCCCGGGTGAAGGAGGGGCTCCTCTTCCGTCTCGTGCTCCGCACGGGACTGGACACCCTGGAGATCTGCGCCGTGGTCCTGCGCGTCTGCTGCCGCACGCTGACCGACCTCGCCAAGACGCGTACGGACGGCGCCCTCTTCCCGGAACACCTCGCGGAGGCGCTGCGGGAGCTGTTCGCGCACATGGCGAGCGCCGTCGAGAACTTCGCCCTGCTGATCACCGCGCAGATCAGCGCGAGCGCCGAGGAGGCCGAAGCCCGGCTGACGCAGGAGCTCGCGGCGGCTCGCGTCAGCCGCGAGCGGGCCGCGCGACTCCTGCGGGAGGAGGCGCGGGCGAGGCCCGGGACGTGGCAGTTGTACGGGGCCCTGCTCGCGGAAGCCGACCGGGTACTGGACGAACTGGGCGTGGAGAAGCGCTCCGAACGGCTCGTGGAGGAGCTCGACCGGCACTCGCGCACGCAGCGCGCCCGGCGCCCGCGGCTCAGCCGGCTGTGGCGCGACCGCTCGGCCGCGGACCGGTAGGACGCGATCCGGCCGGGCGCCGCGGCGCGCCGGCGGTCAGCGGCCAGCGGCCAGCGGTCAGCGGTCAGCGGTCAGCGGTCAGCGGTCAGCACCAGCGGACCGGCGTGTAGTTGTGCACGAAGCGGGCCGAGACCCAGCCGGGCTCGCCGTGCAGCCGGTACCAGATGTTGTTGCCCTCCACCGAGTGGCCCTTGGCCTGGCAGGACAGTTTCACCTTCTCGAAGGGGTCCAGCGAGCCGAGCGCCTTCGCCGACGTCGTGGGCCGGGCCCGGACGTAGAGGGATGTGCGGCTGACCACGACGCCCTCCACGTGCGCGGCCCGAGCGGCCTCTGCGGACGCGGCGTCGGTGGCCGGTGCGGCCGGCGTGGCGGAGCCCGGTACCGGTTGCGCCGCGGCCCGTTGCGGGGCCGCGGTCGCCGACGCCCCTTGGAGCAGCAGCCCCACCCCCAGGGCGGCCACCGCCATCACCGTCTGAGTCTGCTTGTTCCGCTGCCCCATGTGTTTCTCCCGTCCCGTGGCACATGTCGCGGGCCCGCCAGTCCTGGCCGGCCCGCGATCGACATTGCCCCGGGAGGCACCGCCCGGTCCGGCGGCATGCCGCCCACTCGCCCGAATGGCGCAGGGGTTCACCGTCACCAGTAGTGGTTGCGGCCTCCGACCGCGTGTCCGAGGGAGCCGAGCAGCCAGAGAACGAGGCCCACCACGGCGAGAATCAGACCGATCGTCCACAGAATCGAGATTCCGGTGACGAAGCCTATGATCAGAAGAATCACTCCGAGGACAATCACGATTACCTCCCGGCGCCCCGGTACCCGAGTGCACCAGGACACCCTGCGTGTACCATCCACGCCGCGTTTCATGCCTGGAGTACGCCTGCAAATCAGTCGGGCTCGGAGTAGCTGAAGTCTCCCATCGTCCAGGCGCTTACGTCCTTGATCGCGATCCGGTACATGCCGCCGGTCTCGGGGATGCCCACGGTGCCCTGGAGGATCCGGGCCACGTGGAAGTGCAGGTAGGAGGGTGACGGTGGCGCGCTGCGCGCGGAATCGCCGTCTTCGGCGTCCATGAACAGGCTCGCGAACGTACCGAGCCGGTCCGAGTCCGCCAGGACCTCGGCCACCCGCCGGCGCCACGCGCTCTCGGGAGCGAGGCGGCCGGTGATGACGGCGCCGTGCACCAGGACGGTCAACGACATCTGATTGGTCTGCTGCGACTCCACAGCGGCGGCGATGGCGACGAGAAGGTCGTCAGGCTTCGACATGGGCAGGAATGCTACAAGCATCCGGCCCCGAAGCCGGGCGTGTTCACCCGTGTGCCGAGGCGGCGGAGCTTCAGGTGGCGAAACCGATGTGCACGTGGTCGTGGTGCGTGGCGTCGGAGAAGAACTGGTTCGGCCGGGTTCCACCCGAAAGCTGCACGGGGCCACCGACGTTGTACGAGCCCGCGGCCGCGGCCGCGCGCATGAACGCGGTCACGAGGCTCCGCGGTGTCGCGGGGTCCACGACGGGACGGCCGTCGACCGCCCAGACGTCGAAGGCGCGGCCGACCGGGTGGTCGCTCGGCCGGCCGGTGCCGAACACGTTGAGCGGATGCCCCGACCGGACCACGCTGACCGACATCCGGTGGGTGTCCGCGAGCCGGAGCATCGCGCGCAGCACGCTCTCGTGCACCGCGCCGCTGCGGACGTCCGCGGCCGAGGCGGGCGGCAGCTCGATCCGGGGTTGGGCGAGCACGGCCCGCGCCGGGGCGCCGAGGGGTGCCGCGGGGCCCGGGCGCCCCGGGTGCAGCGCGGTGACGGCCCAGCCCGCGGGGGTGCGGTCGAGGCGTACGTCGATCGTGGTTCCCCCCTCGCGGACGGCGGAGCCGGTCCGGGTGGACTGGGTACAGGGGACCAGGACGCTCGCCGTGTCGGGCAGGAGGCCGCCGTACTGGGCGTAGATCACGCGGACGACCGCCTGGTCCGCGGCCGGTGTCAACGGCCCCGCCTCGGCTGCGAGCTCGGCGGCCAGTGGCGCGGGGATGCCCAGCGCCGCGGCCCGCGCCGCGGCGTTGCTCCGGCCGCCCCGGCCCGCCGGCCAGGTCCCGAGAGCCTCGACGAGCCGTACGGCGGCGAGTTTGGCCGCGGGCTCGATCTCGCCCGGCCCCGGCCGCCACGCCACCGCGGCAGGAAGTCTCCCCGGGGGCGCCGAGGCGGTGGCGCGCGCGGCCCCGACAGGAGGCGTACGTACGCCTGCGGCGGGCGGGGTCGCGGCCGACGGCCCCGTACTCCGCGCGCACCCTGCGGCGGCGGCGCACCAGGCGGCCGTGCCCAGCAGCAGTGAACGGCGCCCGACACCGCCGGAGGACGCCGCGTGCGGTGCGGGACGCGGGACCTGGACCATGGCCGGCTCCTCGGGCATCCGGGGACGGGACGGGGCGCGACGGCCGTGTCCACCGACCGCCACGGGCAACTTCGCACTCCCCCGGCGGCTGTGGCCCGTTCGCCTTGGCCGGCCGCGGCCTTCTCCCCCGTACGGGTGTCCCGCGTCAGGCATCTGCGCGCGGGACGCGTGGTCACCTTCCCAGCGGGGACGTGTCCTCGGCGAGCAGGGAGAGCAGGCCGGCGATCTCGTGACCGGCTTCTGCGGGGTGCCGGAACATCGCCCCTTCCGCGATTTCGTAGCGGTTGCGCCTGCCGTCGCGCGAGCGGGTCAGGTAGCCGTCCGTTTCGAGGTCGGCGACGATCGCCTGGACCGTGCGCTCGGTGAGTCCGCACGTGAGCGCGACATCGCGCAGCCGGACGCCGGGATCGCGGGAGATCGCCACCAGGACCCGTGCGTGGTTGGTCAGGAAGGTCCAGGAAGGACGGCGCTCTGAGCTGCTTTCCATGCCTCCATCATGCGCCGCTCCATTCGTGTGAGACAAGTCGCGTAAGCCGGATCGCGTGAGACGAAACGCGTAATGCAAGACGCGTAAGGAAAGACGCGAAATACTTTTCCAGTAATCCTTGACGCATGACGACTCGCGGCGCACGATCGAGGTGGCAGCGATCCGACTGGGCCAAGGGAGTCGGGAGATGTCTCCAGCTCGGGAACCCACGACGTCGGCATGGACGGGCGACGTAAGGTCGACCCTCCGTGTGGAACCGGACGGCACGGGCGGCGCACTCGTCGTCCTCGCCGGAGAGATCGATCAGGACTGCGCCACCGAACTCCGGGACGCTCTGGTCTCCGCCCTGCGCGCCTATCCCGAAGGACTGGTGCTCGATTTGGCCGGCGTCACCTTCTGTGACTGCGCGTGCCTGAACGTCCTCCTGCGGGCCCGCCTGGAATCAGGCGTCGATCGCGACCACCGCGCGCCCCGCTTCCGGGTCCGGAACACCAGTGCCCGGGTATCGCGGCTGCTCGAGCTGACGGGCACCCTCGCGTACTTCCCGAACGGCTCGGGCCCCGGCTAGGTCCAGCGCCCGCGCCGCGCCTGCGGCGACCCGTCGGGGAACGAATGCGCCGCGCGGGCCGGAGCCGGGGCCGCCACCTCGAACCAGACGGTCTTCCCCCCGTCGCGCGGCATCACTCCCCAGCGCCTGGCCAGCAGGTTCATCACCATCAGGCCGTACCCGCCGGGCAGCCCCCGCACGGTCGGGGTCCGGAGCCGCGGCAGCGCACGGCTGGCGTCGCTGACCTCGATCCGCAGGTCTCCCGCTCGCCGGAGCGCGGCGTCCGGGCCGGAGGGGCCGAGTCTCAGTACGAGCTCCGTGGGGCCTCCCCCGTGCCTGACCGCGTTGGTCACCGCCTCGGATACCAGCAGCAGGACGTCCTCGACGACGGCGGCCCGTTCCTCGTCCGTGAGCCCGCCGTGGTGTTCCGGTGCGGGCCAGGCCCAGTCCTCGATCGCGCCGCGGCAGAAGGCCCGGCATCGCCCGACCACCGCGGCGGCGCCGTACAGGCCGAGCCGCCTCGTCCGGGCACCTGACCCCTTCAGCTCGTTCACGCATGGCCCCTACCCCCGATGCCGGAGTGAAACCTGTAGTGCGGCGGGCGCTCGGCCCGGCCGGTACGCGCGGTCGGCCCGACCGGGCCGAGGTGTGGGGCGGGGACGGCTGGGCAGGCGCGCCCGTGGAAGCGATCGAGCAGGACGGAGGAGCGGAACGCCATGACCAGTCTGTGGATCTACCGTGAGACATCGGGACGCCCGGCGGGGACCGACCTGACCGGTTACGAGGTCGAGGCGCTGGACGGCTCCATCGGCAAGGTCGACAAGCACTCGGACGAAGCCGACTCGTCCCACCTCGTGGTCGACACCGGTCCGTGGATCTTCGGCAGGCACGTACTGCTGCCGGCCGGCACCGTCAGCCGCATCGACATGGACGAGCACACGATCCACGTCGACCTCACCAAGGAGCAGATCAAGTCCGCCCCGGAGTTCGACAAGGACAAACACCTCGGGGACCCGGCGTACCACAGCACCCTGAGCGGCTACTACAGGGGCATCTCGCACCGCGCCTGAGCCCGAGCGCCGCCTCCGGCCCGGGCAGCGCCTACGCGCCGTTGCCGGGCTCGGCCGCGTGCCAGACCGTCGTCGCGTTGCAGAACTCGCGGATGCCGTGGCCCGACAGCTCGCGCCCGTACCCCGAGCGCTTGACACCGCCGAAGGGCAGGGCCGGGTGGGAGGCGGTCATGCCGTTGAAGAAGACGCCGCCGGCCTCGATGTCCCGTACGAAGCGCTCCTGTTCCGCCTCGTCGCGGGTCCAGACGTTCGAACTCAGGCCGAAGGGCGTGTCGTTGGCGAGCTCCACCGCCTCGTCCAGGTCCCGCACCCGGTAGACGGTGGCCACCGGGCCGAACGCCTCCTCGTGGTGGATGCGCATCTCCGGGGTGATCCCGGTGAGGACGGTCGGCTCGAAGAACCAGCCCCGCGCCAGGTCGTCCGGCAGGCCGGTCGGCCGCCGCCCGCCGCACAGGGCCGTCGCCCCGCGGCGTACGGCGTCCTCGACGAGGGCCTCGACGTCGGCGCGCCCCTGCTCGGTGGCGAGCGGACCGACGTCCGTGGACTGGGACAGCGGGTCGCCGATGGTCAGCGCGGCCATCCGGGCCGTGAAGGCGCGGGTGAACTCCTCGTGGACGTCTGCGTGTACGAGGAACCGCTTGGCCGCGATGCAGGACTGGCCGTTGTTCTGCACCCGGGCCGTGACGGCGACCGCCGCGGCCCGTTCGACGTCGGCCGACGGCATCACCACGAAGGGGTCGCTGCCGCCGAGCTCCAGGACGGTCTTCTTCGCCTCGTCGCCGGCGACCGCCGCGACGGCCCGGCCGGCCGGCTCGCTGCCGGTGAGGGTAGCCGCCGCGACCCTGGGATCGCGCAGGATGCCCTCGACGGCGCGGGAGGACACGAGCAGCGTCTGGAACACCCCGTCGGGGAAGCCGGCGCGCCGGAAGAGGTCGCCCAGGTAGAGCGCCGTCTGCGGGACGTTCGACGCGTGCTTGAGCAGCCCCGCGTTGCCCGCCATCAGAGCGGGCGCCGCGAAGCGGACCACCTGCCAGAGGGGGAAGTTCCACGGCATCACGGCGAGGACCACGCCGAGGGGCCGGTAGTGGACCCGGGCGCGGGAGGCTCCGGCGTCCGCCACCTCGGCCTGCGCGGGGTGCTCGTCGGCCAGCAGTTCCTCGGCGTTGCGCGCGTACCAGCGCATGGCCTTCGCGCACTTCGCCGCTTCGGCCCGGGCGGCGGCGAGCGGCTTGCCCATCTCGATCGTCATCGTGCGGGCGATGTCGTCCTGGTCGTGGTCCAGCAGGTCGGCCGCGCGGTCGAGGAGGCGGGCCCGCTCGGGGAACCCGGTCGTGCGGTACGTCCGGAAGGCCGCGTGGGCGGCCGCCAGGCACTGCTCGATCTGCCCGGCGTCCAGCTCGTCGAAGGTCTTGAGCGTCTCGCCGTTCGCGGGGTTGACGGTTGCGATGGGCACGTCCGGCCCTCCTCGTCCTCGATGCGTCGAACCGAACTGAACGGAACCGGACCGTACCGGCCCCGTCATCCGTCCGCCCGGCAGGCCGCGGTGGCGTGTCCGTCCGGGAAGCGGATTCACTCGATCGGCGAGGCCGTCGCCGTCGGCCACGGCCCCAGCTATCTAAGCCATTGCTTATATAAGCGAGGAGTGGCATAGTGGCGGCCGTGCACGCCTTTGATGTTCTCGGAGACCCCGTGCGGCGCCGGATATTGGAGCTGCTCGCCGCCGGCGAGCAGCCGTCCGGGGCCGTCAGCGAAGTGATCCGGAAAGAGTTCGGGATCTCTCAGCCCGCCGTGTCGCAGCACCTGCGGGTGCTGCGGGAGAGCGGCTTCGCCGTCGTACGGGCGGAAGGGACCCGGCGGTTGTACGCAGTCCAGGCCGAGCCCTTGCGCGAGGTGGACGCCTGGCTGGACAGGTTCCGCGGCTTCTGGGAGCAGCGGTTGGACGCGCTGGGCACGGAGCTCGCGCGGGGCCGCCGCGAGCGGCGGGAACAGGAACGAGGAGAAGCGCGATGAGCGACATCGTCGGACAGATCAACGACATCCACCGCGAGGTCGGCCGCCGCGAGGCGGGTGGCGAGGAGGCGCGGACCGTACTGCTGCGCCGTACGTACCCGGCCGGCGTCGAGGACGTATGGGACGCCTGTACGAGTCCGGACCGGCTCGGGCGGTGGTTCCTCCCGGTCAGCGGCGACCTGCGGCCGGGCGGGCGCTACCAGCTGGAGGGGAACGCGGGCGGGGAGATCCTGCGGTGCGAGCCGCCGAGGCTGCTGCGGGTGAGCTGGGTGATGGGCCAGGCGCCCGGGTTCAGCGAGGTGGAGGTGCGGCTGACTCCCGAGGGCGCGGAGCGGACCGTCTTCGAGCTCGAACACGTCGCGGTGGTGGACCCGAAGTTCTGGGGCCAGTACGGGCCCGGGGCGGTCGGTGTCGGCTGGGACCTCACCGTACTGGGGCTCGGGATGCACCTGGCGGGCAATTCCGTACACCCGTCGGAGGCGGTCGCGTGGATGGCGTCGGACGATGCCCGGGCGTTCATGACGGGCAGCAGCGAGGCCTGGGGCGAGGCGCACACGGCGTCCGGTGAGCCGGCTGCGGCCGTGGCCGCGGCGGTGCACGCGACGACCGAGTTCTACGTACCCCCGAAGCCGGAATAACCCGCTCCGCGTCGGGAGGTCTACGGCTCCCGGATGCGGCCGGCGCCGGCCAGCAGCGCGCTCAGGGCGAGCAGGGCCACGGCGCCCAGAGCGGCCGCCCAGGGCGAGTTCGCACCCTCCGGCGCCGGGGACACCCGGTGCCGGGGGTCGTAGGCGACGCGGACCTCCCCGCCCGCGGCCGCGATGCGCCGGTCGTCCGCGAGCTCGTCCGGATAGCCGCCGGGGCAGTTCAGTACGTGGCGGTAGACGATCCTCTCGCCCGGGAGGCCCTCGCCGGCGGAGCTCGTCTTCTGCTCCTGCACCTCGCGTACGACGCACAGGGCGACCTCCGCGCGCGCCGCCGCCTGGTCCGTGGCCGTCACGGTGAGCAGCAGCCCCAGGGCCAGAAAGATCGCCCCGAAGACGCTCCGGCTCCCGTCGACGCAGGCGAAGTACACCACCGAGGCGCCGACGACCAGGACCGCTCCGCCCACCAGCGCGACCGTGCCGGACGGCGCCGAGGCGCCGGCGTAGCACCAGTGCGCCCAGCCGTACAGGGCCGCGGCCGCCACGACGGGCACCAACGCGGCGAGCCCCCGCACCCGCGGCTCAGCCTCTGACATGAACACCACCCCCCTCCCCCGCAGGGACGCCGCAGGGCGCACGGATGGTTTCCGGGGGTGCCCCGCGTCGCGGGCGGCCGCCGCGGCGCGCGCCGGCGCCGCCCGCGACGCGGGGCTCCGAGCGGCGGTTCAGCAGCGGGGGCAGGCGTCGCGGATCACGCGCCAGGTGAACGTGGTGGAGCCCGTGGCGCCGACCGCGTCCTTCGCCGTGACCGTCACGGTACGGGTGCCGCTGCCGCGCAGCACGCCGGAGATCAGCCCGGTCGAGGCGTTGATCGTGAGGCCGGTCGGCAGGCTGACCGCCGACCAGGAATACGGGGTCGTGCCGCCGGTGGCGGACATCTGGAGCCGGGCGCTGTCGTACTGGTAGTTGACCTGGTTGCCGGGGAAGGCCACCGCCGGGGCGGCGGCCACCGCGGTGACCGCGGGCGCGGCCGGCTGCGCGGCAGCCGCGGCCGACGAGCCGACGGGAGCGGCCAGGACGGCCGCCAAGCCGACGGCCAAGGCCGCTAATCGACGCGGGACACGCTGGTTCGATCTCAACAGGACCTCCGAACTCGCTTTGTGGACAGCTGCGTTCAAGGTGCGATGGGACGCCGGAATCCTACGCACAGGCGTGCGTTTCCACCAGAACGACTGCACGGCCGGCTCACGGCCGGTTCAACGCGGCGTCCAGCGCGCTCAGCAGTTGTTCGATGTCGGCGCCGGTGGTGTGGAGATGGGGGCTGATGCGGATGGCCGAGCCGCGGGCCCCGACGAACACGTTCGCCTCCTCCAGCGCCGCCACCACGCGCTTCTGGAGTCCGTCGGGGACCGTGATGCCGAGCATGTGCGGGCCGCGCGGCGACGGGACCGGCAGCCCCCGCTCCCGCGCCGCCGAGGCGATACGGGCCGTGGTGGCCGCCAGGGTGACGGCGACCCGGGGGACGGTCCAGGCCGACAGCTGTTCCAGGGCGGCGAGCGCCATGGGGGTGAGTTCGAAGGCGGTGCGCGCGCCCACGTCGAAGCGGCGGGCTCCGGGCTGGTATTCGGTGCGGTACTCGACGAGCCGCCCGAAGTCGTCGGAGTCCTTGCGCACGATCCAGTTCTCCTCCAGCGGCCGCCCCTCCTGCCGGTCCGGAGCCACGTACAGGTAGCCGAGCCCGAAGGGGCCGAGCAGCCACTTGTAGCCGACGCTGACGAGGAAGTCGGGCCGCAGCGTGCCCATGTCGATCGGGATGGCACCGGCGGACTGGCTGGCGTCGATGACCAGGGCGGCGCCGGCGGCCCGGGTGGCTTCGGCGATCCGGTCCAGGTCGAGCAGGGCGCCGTCCGTCCAGTGCACCCGGGGCACCGAGACCACGGCCACGGTGTCGTCGAGGGCGTCCAGGACGGCCTCGGTCCAGGTCTGGCCGGGCTCGCGCCGGACGGTGAGCATCGAGGCCCCCGTACGCTCGGCGAACCGCCACCAGGTGTAGATCCCTGACGGGTACTCGCCGTCGAGGACCAGGATCCGGCTGCCGGCCCGCGCCGTCAGGTTGGCGGCGGCCACCGCGAACCCGTAGCTGGTCGCCGGTACGAGGGCGATGTCGTCGGCGGTGGCCCCGATGAGGCCCGCGAACAGTGCCCGGCGCTCCTCGGCCCCGCTGAACCAGTCGGGGCCCAGGAGCCGCCAGGGCTGGGCACGTTTGAGCAGGGCGGCCTCGCCCGCGACGAGTCCGGTGCGCAGCGTCGGTGCCACGCTGGCGGTGTTGAAGTAGGCGATGCCGTCGGGGATGTCGAACAGCTCGCGGGCGTTGGGGAGCGGCTCGCTGCCGACGGGCGAGGTCATGGCGTGCCTTTCGCGTCGTTCGAGGGCCTGGGCCCACCACACTGCCCGGCTCGCGTGGCCGGAAACACCAGCCGCCCCGGTGGAACACCGCACTCGCCCCGGTTGGCCGACCCTCGCCGTCGGGGTGCCGGACGGGCGCGCCGCAACCGCCGTCCGGCCCGCCGGGCCGATAGTGGGGAGCTGTGAACAACGCGTCAGAGGGACATGCGGAAGACGGACACGAGGAAGAGGGCGGCGCCTGGTCCGGGCCTGCCGGGGCGGAGGCGTTCGCGGCGGTGGAGGCGGCCACCGACTGGCTGCTCGGCTATCCGTTCGTGTTCGAGGCGCTGTCCCGCCGGATCGGCACGGACGGTGTGCTCGTGGACTACGGCTGCGGGCCCGGCCGGGTCGCCGACCGGGCGGCGCGAGTGCTGGGCGCGCGGGTGCTGGGCGTGGACACGTCGGCCGAGATGCTGGCGCTGGCCCGCAGCACGGCGACGGCGGTGGCGGAGTTCCACCTGGTCAGGGACGGCCGGGTGACCGGCCTGCCCGACGGGTGCGCGGACGCGGTGATGTGCAATCACGTCCTGGCCTCGCTGCCGACCGAGGAGGCCCTGCTCGGGGTGTTCGCCGAGATCCGCCGCCTGCTGCGGCCCGGAGCCCCGCTCGTCCTGCTGTCCACCGACCCCACGTGCACGGAGCTGGAGTACGCCTCGCTGCGCGTGGGCACCGCGGGTGCCTCGTACCGGCCGGGCGAGGAGATGCCGCTCCGGCTGCGGCGCACGGACGGGACCTGGCAGGAGGTACGCAACCACGCCTGGCCCGTCGACCGGCTGCCGGTCCTCCTCGAGAGCGCCCGCTTCCGCGCCGTCACCCAGCGCCGGCCCACGGTGGACGAGGCACTGGCCCTCGCCGACCCGGGTCTCCTGCACCGCTACCCGTGGACCGCGGAGCGGGCCGAACCGCCGCTCGTGATCACCTCGGCCCTCGCCGCCTGAGCTTCTCGGAGACCATCGTGTTCCCCACTCCTGTCCGTGCTGTCCGCGCTGTCCGTGTCGTCCGCGCCGTTCGATGGGAAACCTCGGTCCTGGCCGTGCTCGGCCTCTTGGGCGCGCTCGTGGCGGGCGCGCCGGCCGCGGCTCCCTCCCCCCGGGCGCCGCACGTACGGGCGGTGACCGCCGTCCCCGCGGACCCGGGGAGCACCACGCCCTTGTCCGGGTACGCCATCCGCTCGACGGCCGAGGTCTCCGACGCGGCGGCCCTCGTCTCCGCCCCGGGGTACCGGACGACCGGCTGGCACCCGGCGGGGCCCCGGTCGACCGTGCTGGCCGCCCTGGTCGCGGACGGCACGCATCCCGACCCCTTCTACTCCACCGCCCAGCAGCGCATCCCGGCCGCCGATTTCACCGTGCCGTGGTGGTTCCGCGCCGAGTTCACCGTGGCCGACACCTCCGCGCGCACGTACCTGGACTTCAGCGGGGTCGTCTCCGCGGCGGACGTGTTCGTCAACGGGAAGCAGGTCGCCACGGCCTCCGCGGTCGTCGGCGCGTACACGCACCACGAGCTCGACGTCACCGCACTGGTGCGGGCCGGCGCCAACGCGGTGGCCTTCCGGATCCAGCCGAACAATCCGCGCAAGAACCTCACCATGGGCTGGCTCGACTGGCTGCAGCCGCCCCCGGACGAGAACATGGGCATCGTCCGCGACGTGCTCGTACGGCGCGGCGGCCCCGTCGCCCTGCGCGACGCGCACGTGCTGACCAGCCTGGCTCTGCCGTCCCTGGACTCCGCGGACCTGACCGTGAAGGCGAAGGTCCGCAACGAGTCGGCCGAGGACGTCACCGCCGCGGTCTCCGGCACCATCGGGTCGGGGATCGCCTTCCGGCGGGACGTGCCGCTGCGCGCCCACGAGACGAAGACGGTGGCCTTCACCCCGGCCGACACCCCGCAGCTGCACCTCGACCGGCCGCGGGTGTGGTGGCCGGCCGGAATGGGCGCGCAGGAGCTGTACGAGCTCGATCTGGCGGTCACGGTCCCGGTCCCGGGATCGGACGCCGACGCCGGCGCAGGCGTCTCCGACCGGGTCCGCCACGGCTTCGGCATCCGCAGCGTGCAGGCGCCGCTCAACAAGGACGGCGCCCGCCAGTACTCCGTCAACGGCCGGCCGCTGCTGATCCGGGGCGCGGGCTGGTCCCCCGACGAGCTGCTGCGCTGGGACCCCGCCTACGCGGAGGACAGGCTGGCGTACGCACGGGACCTGGGCCTCAACACCCTGCGCCTGGAAGGGCACCTCGAACAGGACGAGTTCTTCGACCTCGCCGACCGGTACGGGATCCTCACCCTGCCCGGCTGGCAGTGCTGCACCAAATGGGAGGGCGAGGTCAACGGCACCGAGGCCGGAGAGAGCTGGTCGGAGGCCGACCACCCCGTCGCCGAGGCCTCCATGGCCGCCGAGGCCGCCCGCCTGCGCGATCACCCCAGCGTCATCTCCTTCCTCATCGGCAGCGATTTCGCCCCGGACGCGGAGATCGAGCGGGGCTACGTCGACGCGCTGAGGGCCGCCGACTGGCCCACCCCGGTGATCCCCGCCGCAACCGCCAAGTCGGCGCCGCTCACCGGCGCTTCGGGGATGCGGATGCCGGGACCGTACGACTGGGTGCCGCCGGGCTACTGGTACGACAAGCGGGAGGGCGGGGCCACCGGCTTCAACTCCGAGACCAGCGCGGGCCCCGACATCCCGACCCTGGACACCCTGCGCCGCATGATGTCCCCGGCCGAGCTGACCTCGCTCTGGAAGGACCCGGCCGCGCCGCAGTACCACCGCTCGCCCTCGCGCACGTACGCGACGCTCAAGCTGTACGACGATGCGCTGAGCGCCCGGTACGGCGCCCCGCGCAGCCTGGAGGACTACGTCGCCAAGGCTCAGCTCGCCCAGTACGAGAACGTCCGCGCGCAGTACGAGGCGTACGCGCGCAACGCCACCGACGCCTCGAAGCCGTCGACGGGGGTGATCTACTGGATGTTCAACAGCGGCTGGACCTCGCTGCACTGGCAGCTCGTGGACCGCTACCTCGACCAGAACGGCGCCTACTTCGGCGCGAAGAAGGCGAACGAGCCGCTGCACATCCAGTACTCGTACGACGACCGGACGGTGGCCGTCGTCAACCGCCGTACGGCGGCGGTGTCGGGGCTGACCGCGCGGGTCTCCCTCTTCAACACCGACGGGACGCGGAAGTACGACCGGACGGTGACGGGCCTCGCCGTCGGCGGGGACGGGGCGAAGGCCATCGCGCTGACCCTGCCGGCGACGGTGGACGGGCTGTCGACGACCCATCTCGCGCGGCTGGTCCTGACCGACGCCGCCGGGCGCGAGGTGAGCCGCAACGTGTACTGGCTCTCCACGCGCCGGGACGTCCTCGACTACGACGAGAGCGACTGGTGGCACACCCCGACCACGGCCTACGCCGATCTCACCGGGCTGCGGTCGATGGCCCAGGCGGCCGTCTCCGCCACGGCGACGACGAGCGTGGCCGCCGACGCACCGTCGACCTCCACGACGGTCGTCACCGTACGGAACACCGGCACCGGGAACACCCCGGCCCTGCTCACCGACCTCCACCTGGTCGACGGCAAGGACGCCCCCGTCCTGCCCGTGCAGTGGTCGGACAACCAGATCAGCCTGTGGCCCGGCGAGTCGGCCACCCTGACGGCGACCTACCGCACCGCCGACCTGCGCGGGTCCGCGCCCAGGATCCGGATCACAGGCTGGAACACCCCGACGGCCACGGTCCCGGCCACCTGACACCGGCCCACCTGCGGGGGGCCTCGGGCCATGGGGCAGGATGGCAGCCCGTTCCGGAATGCGTACACGCGCCCGAACGCGGCTCCACGCACGAGAAACTGACAGGTGACAAGGTGACGACACACCTCATACGACGGCCCGCCGGGCCCGTCGCCGCTCCCCCGGTCCGGCGCCGAGCGGAGGGCCTCCGTTGAACCGGGAACTCCTCCTGCACGACTGGCTGGTGGCCGGGATCGCGCTGGCCGCGGGCGGCCTGGCCGGGCTGCTGCTGCGCGCCCTGATGCGCTGGCTGGGCCGGCACGCCGAGCGGACCCGGTGGACCGGCGACGACATCATCGTCGACGCGCTGCGCACCCTCGCCCCCTGGGCGGCCGTCATCGCCGGCGCCGCGGTGGCCGCCTCGACCCTGCCGCTCACCGCGCGGGTCCTGGGGTTCGTGAACCAGTCCCTGACCGCCGTGCTCATCCTCATCGCCACGCTCAGCGCGGCCCGGGTCATCGCGGGTCTCGTCCAGTCGGTGGCGGGGGCCCGGACCGGCGTCGCCGGATCGGCGTCCATCTTCGTCAACATCACGCGGATCGTGGTCCTCGTGATGGGTGTGCTCGTCGCGCTCGAAACCGTGGGCGTGTCCATCGCGCCGCTGGTCACCGCCCTCGGCGTGGGCGGTCTGGCGGTGGCCCTGGCCTTGCAGGACACCCTCGCCAACCTCTTCGCGGGCGTCCACATCCTCGCCTCGAAGACCGTGCAGCCCGGTGACTACATCCGCCTCAGCAGTGGGGAGGAGGGGTACGTCGTCGACATCAACTGGCGCAACACCGTGGTCCGCAACCTGTCGAACAACCTGGTGATCATCCCCAACGGGCGTCTCGCGCGGACGAACATGACCAACTTCACCCAGCCGGAACAGCAGTTGTCGATCCTGGTCCAGGTGGGCGTGGGCTACGAGAGCGATCTGGAGCACGTGGAGCGGGTGACGCTCGACGTGGTCGACAGCGTGATGGCCGACATCAACGGCGCGGTCCCCGACCACGAGGGCAAGGTCCGGTTCCACACCTTCGCCGATTCCAGGATCAACTTCACGGTGATCCTGGGCGTCGGTGAGTTCAGCGACCAGTACCGGATCAAGCACGAGTTCATCAAGCGCCTGCACGAGCGGTTCCGGGCGGAGGGCATCTCGATCCCCGCGCCCACGCGGACGGTCCAGATCCACCAGGACGGGCTCCAGGCGTCGGCGCTCCCGCCGGTCCCGCCGGTCCCGCACCAGCGCGAGGCCCCGCCCCGTTCGCCCGCCACCACCGGCTGAGCCGACCCCTTACGGGCGGTACAGCTCCTCGGCGCGGGCCAGGTCGACGGCGCCGTCCTGAGGCAGGTGGAGGAAGTGCTCCACCTGCCACGCCTGCGCGCCGTCGGCCTGGCGGTTGGCGGTGGCCACCCACGGCGGGTAGACGCGGAAGCCCCGCTTCCCGCCGGAACCGTCCACCGATACGACGCCGTGCCGGCGGAGCTCGTCCACCGGGAAGACGAACTGGCCGAAGCCTTCGTCGTCATGGCAGCTGATGACGAAGAGGTCCACGCGATCCGCGGTGTCGAAGGGCCGGATGGGCCCGCCCCCCGGAGACCGCTTCCACACGGTGACGAACTGCCCGACCTTGGTGGGCGTCGTCTTGGCCGCGCGGAAGCGGACGGCGCGTGTGTCCAGGGTGAATTCGTGCGCGGCGTACGCGGCGCCCTCGGCCTCGGGAACCGGCTGCGAGCAGGTGAATCCGCACGGGTCGTAGACACGTGACTTCGCCGCGAGGAGATCTCCGTGGACCCCGGTCGCGTCCGGCCACGGTGCGGGGCCGGCAGGGGCGGGGCGGGGATCGGCGGAACGCTCGCGGTGGGTCGTCATCCCGCCACCCTGTCATGGATCCCGGGACGTCTTACGGATCCGTGACGTGCGGCCGGGAGAGCGCCTCCGCGGGTGGGCCGGGGCATAGCGTCGGATCATGCGCGTACTTGTGACTGGAGGAGCGGGCTTCATCGGCTCGCACATCGTCTCCGAGCTGGCCGGCCGCGGCCACGACCCGGTGGTGTTCGATCTCGCGGAGGACGGAAGGGACGTACGGGATCCCGGCCAGGTGCGGGACGCCCTGGCCGGGGTCGACGCGGTCTGCCACCAGGCGGCGAAGGTCGGCCTGGGCAAGGACTTCGGGGACGCACCGGCGTACGTGTCGGCCAACGGCCTCGGTACGGCGGTCCTGCTGGCCGGGATGGCCGAGGCGGGCGTGCACAGGCTGCTCCTCGCCGGCTCGATGGTCGTCTACGGCGAGGGGCGGTACGTGTGCGCCGCGCACGGCGTGGTGCGGCCCGGCCCGCGCGCCGAGGCCGATCTGGCGGCCGGCCGGTTCGAGCCGCGCTGCCCGCACTGCGGCGCCGAGCTCGCGCCGGGCCTGGTCGGGGAGGACGCCCCGATGGACCCGCGGAACGTCTACGCCACGACCAAGCTGGCCCAGGAGCACCTCGCCGCCTCCTGGGCGCGGTCCACCGGCGGCTCCGCGATCTCGCTGCGCTACCACAACGTGTACGGGCCGGGGATGCCCCGCGACACCCCGTACGCGGGGGTCGCCGCCCTGTTCCGCTCCGCGCTGGCGCGGGGCGAGGCCCCGCGCGTGTTCGAGGACGGCGGCCAGCGGCGGGACTTCGTGCACGTACGGGACGTGGCCGCGGCCAACGCCGTGGCGGTGGAGTCCCTGGCCGGCGCGCCGGACGGGTTCACCGCGTACAACGTCGGCAGCGGCGATCCGCGGACCGTCGGCGACATGGCCGAGGCGCTGGCCGCCGCGTGCGGGGGCCCGGACCCGGTGGTCACCGGCGAGTACCGGCTGGGCGACGTCCGGCACGTCACCGCCGACTCGGCGCGCCTGCGCCGGGACCTGGACTGGCGTCCGGTGGTGCCGTTCGCCGCCGGTATGGCGGAGCTGGCCGCCGGGGCGGACGCCCCCTAGGCGGCTTTCGGCCGCCTGGGCGCCATCGTCCCTGCCCGATATCCTGGTGGTCCGACATCGGGGGCTTTTTCCTCTCAGGAAGGGCAGCACGATGAATCGGCAGACGCACCGGTACCGGGGCCTCATGCTCCTCGCGGCCCCGCTCCTCGCCTCCTCGGTCGCCCTCACCCCCGCATTCGCCGCCCAGGGCCGGACCGCGGGGGCGGAGGCCGCCCGCGCTCCCATGGCGCCCTCCTGCGAACTGACTCCGGGCAGCGGTGGCGGCAGTCCGGGCGGGAACATGCGCTACGACCTCCACCTCAGCGGATTCGCCCCGAACCAGTCGGTGCGGGTCGAGGGGAAGTCGTCCTTCCGGGCCACGGTGGACGGTGCGGGCTCGCTCGACCGGCAGGGCGTCCGCTACGGCACGTACGGCGTCAGTTACCGGGAGAGCGGGTCGCAGCAGGGCAAGCACGTCTCCTGCGTCACCCCGCCCCGGGGGGAGAAGCCGGGCAGCGGCACGGGGAACGTGCAGGTCACCAAGGTCGAGGTGTTGACGCTGACCAAGTCGGGGAGCACCGTCGACTGCACCAAGCCGCCCAAGCTGGAGTTCGACGGCAAGATCACGGGCACCGGGCAGGGGAAGGTCCGCTATTTCTGGACGTACGCGTCCAGCGCCGATCCGATCTCCTCTGGCACGGCCGAGTTCACCCCCGGCACCACGAGCGTCTCCCTCTTCAAGGTGGTGGAGGGGTCGGTGATGGCGAACACGAAGACGGTAAGCGCGTTCGTCACCCTGCACGTGCCGGATTTCAACATGACCGCGCGGAGTGAAAACGTGCAGGTCACCTGCCAGTAGCCCTGATCGCTACGCGGGCGCCGGGAGGGTCAGTTCGAAGCGGCAGCCTCCGGTGACGTTGCGGACGTGCGCGTGCCCGTCGTGCGCCTCGACGATGCCGCGGACGATCGCCAGGCCCAGGCCCGCGCCCCCCGGTGGCGTACGGGCCTGGGTCCCGCGCCAGCCGGTGTCGAAGACACGCGTGAGGTCCTCCTCGGGGATGCCGCCGCAGGCGTCGGTGACGGACAGCACCACCGCGCCCTCCCGGGCTTCCGCGGCGATCGCGACCGTGCCGTCGGCCGGGGTGTGGCGGATGGCGTTGACCAGCAGGTTCGACAGGACGCGGGTCATTTCCTTGCCGTCCACCTCCACCGGGAGCGATGCGATCCCGTCGCCGACCAGCCGTACGCCGTGCTCGCGGGCGAGGGCGTCGGTGCCGGCCAGGGCGTCGCCCACGAGGTCGTAGAGGTTCAGCCGGGTGGGGCTGAGGCTGAGGGCGCCCGCGTGGATGCGGGAGAGCTCGAACAGGTCGCCGACCATGGAGTTGAGTCGGTCGACCTCGGTGCGCATCTGCCGGTGGTAGCGGGCGGGGTCGGCGGCCATGCCGTCCTCCAGCGCCTCCGACATGGCGCGCAGCCCGGCCAGCGGGGTGCGCAGATCGTGCGAGATCCAGGCGACGAGCTCCCGGCGGGAGGTTTCCAGGGCCCGCTCGCGTTCCCGGGACGCGGTCAGACGTTCGCTGGTGAGGGCCAGTTCGCGGCTGAGCGCGGCGAGTTCGGCGGGGGCGGGCACGCCGGGCGTGGTGAAGGTGCCCTCCTCGCCGAAGACGCGTGCGGCGTCGACGAGTTCACGGCAGCGCCGTACGACCTGCCGCCCCAGCAGCAGGGCCGTGCCCAGCGAGACGGCGGCGGCCACCCCTGCGACCACCGTCACCACGGTCAGGTCGTGGGAGGAGAGGAACATCGCCCAGGCCACGGCCAGCGTGCCGGCGAGCATCGCGAGCACGGCGACGGCGGTCACGACGGCGAGGGAGACGGCGACGCTGCGCCGCCGCAGTATCCGCAGGGCGAAGGCGCCGAGCGCTCCGGCGCCGCCCGCGCCGAGGAGCGCGTAGAGGGCGATCAGCAGCAGGTCCTGGTCACGCATGTTCATGGCCGTCCGCCCTTCTCGGGTCCGTGGCGGGCGCCGCCGGGGTGGGGTGGGCGTCGAAGCGGTAGCCGGCGCCCCAGACGGTCTGGATCAGCCGGGGGTTCGCCGCATCGTCCTCGATCTTGCCGCGCAGCCGGCGGACGTGGACGGTGACGGTGGACAGGTCGCCGAAGTCCCAGCCCCAGACCTCGCGCATGAGCCGCTCCCGGTCGCAGACCTGCCCGGGGTGCCGCAGGAAGAAGGCGAGGAGGTCGAACTCCCGCAGGGTGAGGGCGAGTTCCTTGCCGTCCTTGCTGACGCGGCGCGCCGCGGGGTCCAGGCTCAGACCCGTCGCGGTGAGCCGGGGGCCTGCGGCCGGTGCGGCGGGGACGGCCCGGCGCAGGACGGACTGCACGCGCAGGACGAGCTCCCGCGGGCTGAAGGGCTTGGTCACGTAGTCGTCCGCGCCGACTTCCAGGCCCAGGATCCGGTCGTCCTCGTCACCGCGCGCGGTGAGCATGATGACCGGGACGGGCGGGGTCGCGCCCTGACCGCCGTGCGGGCCGGCGGCGCGCTCGCGCGCCCGCAGCCGCCGGCAGACCTCCAGTCCGTCCATGCCCGGCAGCATGAGGTCGAGGACCACCAGGTCCGGGCGCCGCTCCTCGGCGGCGCGCAGGGCGGCCGGTCCGTCGGCGGCCAGGCGCACGGTGAAGCCGGCGCGGTCGAGGTATCCGGCCACGACCTCCGAAACGGTCGGGTCGTCGTCCACGACCAGGATGTTGCCGAGGGCGGGGTCGGGTGTGTCCGCCCCGGCCGTCCCGGCCGCCTCACGGCCCTCGTCCGTACTCTGCGTATTGCTGACTGCCATGGCCACAGCCTGACATCCCCTCCGGTCCGCCGGTACGGCACCCTCCCCGGATCGGGCACGGCGTCCGCGTTTCGTAAGGAGTGAAAGCCCCTTTCGTCCGCGCCCGCTTCCTACGGTGTGGACGTGACTGAATCTGCTTGTGTGCCGCCCCGCGCGGACCTCGTACTGCCGTGCCTCGACGAGGCGCAGGCGCTGCCCTGGGTGCTGGCGCGGGTGCCGGCCGGCTGGCGGGCCATCGTCGTCGACAACGGCTCCACCGACGGCTCGGCCGACATCGCCCGCAGCCTGGGAGCGACCGTGGTGCACGCACCCGTGCGCGGCTTCGGCGCGGCCTGCCATGCCGGGCTGCTGGCCGCGCGCGCCGACCTCGTCTGCTTCTGCGACTGCGACGCCTCGCTGGACCCCGGGCTGCTCGCCCCCATGGCGGCCCGGGTCGAGGCCGGCGAGGCCGACCTGCTCCTCGGGCGGCGACGCCCGCAGGGACGCGGCGCCTGGCCGGCCCACGCCCGCGCCGGGAACCTCGCGCTGGCGCGGATGCTGCGCCGCCGCACGGGGCTGCGGCTGCACGACCTCGGACCGATGCGCGTCGCGCGCCGCGAGGCGCTGCTGGACCTGGAGCTGACCGACCGGCGCAGCGGCTACCCGCTCCAGATGGTCGTACGGGCGGCCGACGCGGGCTGGCGGGTGGCCGAGACGGACGTCCCGTACCTGCCGCGCGCCGGAAAGTCGAAGGTCACCGGGACCTGGCGGGGCACCTGGCACGCGGTGCGGGACATGCGGCGGGTGCTGGCCGAGAAGCCCGGTGCCCGGTCCGTCCCGGCCGGTGGGGTCCGCGCATGAGCACGTACGGGAGCGAGCACACGGACGACGGCCGGGGCGAGGGCACGCTGATCGTCGTGGCGAAAGCCCCGGTCCCCGGCCGGGTCAAGACGCGGCTGACCCCGCACTTCACCCCGCAGCAGGCCGCCGCCCTGGCGCGGGCCGCGCTCCAGGACACCCTGGACGCCGTCCTCGCCACACCGGCCCGGCGGCGCGTCCTCTACCTCGACGGGACGCCGAAGCACTGGCTGCCCGACGGCATCGAGGTGGTACCGCAGTGCGCGGGCGGGCTCGACGTCCGGCTCGCCGCGGCCTTCGCCCTGTACGAGGGTCCCGCGCTCCTGATCGGCATGGACACCCCGCAGGTCACCCCGGAGCTCCTCGCCCAGGGCCTCGACTTCGCCGGTGCGGACGCCCGGTTCGGCCCGGCCCTGGACGGCGGGTTCTGGGCCCTCGGGCTCGCCGAGCCGGATCCCGCACTGCTGCTGGGGGTGCCCATGTCCGTCTCGGACACCGGGGCGGTGCAGCGCCTGCGGCTGACCGCGTCGGGGCGGGCCGTACGGGACCTTCCGGCGCTGCGCGACGTCGACACGCCGGAAGACGCCGTGCAGGTCGCCGCCTCGGCGCCCGGGACCCGGTTCGCCGCCCTGCACGCCGAGCTGTGCGCGGCCGTACGGTGACCGCGCAGACGACCGCGCAACCGGCCGCACGCGTGGTCGAGCCCGCCGCCCAGGCCTGGCGGGCCGACCCGTACTCCGACGCCCTGCGCACCGGCCGGGGGCCCCTCTTCCTCGGCCGCAGCGACGGCTGGCTGCTGCCGCTCGACGTGGAGCGCTGGTGCGCCGAAGCCGACGCGGCCGATGCCACCGTCCTGGCCCGCTGCGAGGGCCCGGTCCTGGACATAGGCTGCGGACCGGGCCGCCTGGTCGCCGCCCTCGCCCGCCTCGGTCGGCCCGCGCTGGGCGTGGACGTGACCCCGGAGGCGGTGGCCCGTACGGTGCGCACCGGCGGCAGCGCCCTGTGCCGGTCCGTGTTCGACCCGCTGCCCAGCGAAGGCCGCTGGGGCACGGTCCTGCTCATCGACGGGAACATCGGCATCGGCGGCGACCCCGGCGCGCTGCTGCGCCGGGCCGCCCGCCTCGCGGCCCCGGGCGGCACCCTGCTGGTCGAGGTGGCCACCGCGGACGTCGACGAGCGCGTCGAGGTGCACGTCGAGGACGGGAACGGCGGCCGTGGGGCGCCCTTCCCGTGGGCCCGGCTCGGCACCCGCGCGCTCCGTACGGAGGCGGCGGACGCGGGCTGGACCCGGGCGGTGACCTGGCATGCGGCGGGCCGCGCCTTCGTTCAGCTGCGGCGCTGAGCGCTGAGCACTCACCAGGAACGTACGGAAAGCGGCTGACGCGCTCTCGCGTCAGCCGCTTTCGCGTGTCCGGCCGCTCAGGTCCGCCGGCGCGCCCCGCGCAGCGCCGCGCGCCCCGCGACGTACAGACCGGTGGCCACGGCGATGGCCGCCATCGTCAGCAGCCAGTTGCGCAGGTAGTCCAGCGGCACCACGGTCGGGTTGGCCGCCCCGCCCGGGCGCAGGAGCGGCGGGAGGGCGATCGCGGTCAGGGAGCCCGCGACGATCAGGGCGGCTCGCGGGACCCCTCGCAGGCGCAGGCCGACGGCGCCGGTGAGCGCGGCGACCGCGATCACGAGCGGCGCGATCAGCCCGTCGTGCACCACGACCGCGCCCGCGAGCCACAGCGCGATCCGCCAGGGCGAGGGCTGCTGGAGCAGCAGGGCGCCGCCCAGTCCCATCAGGGCCAGGCCGAGACCGGCCACCGCGTACCGGTACGTCATCACGCCACCTCCAGTCGGCCGACCCACTTGGTCTGGAGCACGCCGGGCCGGTTCGGGGCGATGATCCGCGCCGGGTAGCCGTGGTCCGGGGAGAGTTCCTCGCCACCCAGGCGCAGCGCGAGCAGGGTGAGCGGGTCCTGGGCGTACTCGCGGCCCATCGCCATCACCCGGTACGCGCCGACCGGCTCCAGGGACTCCACGCGGGCGCCGGCACCCGGGCCGCCGCCCGCGCGTTCCAGCAGGTCGCGCACGCGGACCCCGGTCCACCGGGCGTTCTTGCTCCAGCCCTCGACGCACGCGATGGGCAGCGTCACCTCGTACTGCGGCATCGCACGCAGTTCGTCGAGGGTGAGCGTGTACGGGCGCGGTCCGGCGACGGTCAGCCGCCAGTCCCGTACGGAGGCCGCGGTGACCCCGGCCGCCTTCGCCGTACGGTTCACCGGGAGCCCCTGCGGTCCGACGGCGGGGTCGCGCGGGGCGAACAGGTCGAGCCCCCCGAGCGCGGTCACGGACTGCCCGGCGGTCGTCAGTGTGACCGCCCCCACCGCCGCGGCGACGCCCACCAGCAGCGCGCGCCGGTCCGGGCCGTCGGCCTCGGGCAGTGCGAGCGTGCCCGGGGAGCGGCGGGTCCAATGGTCTTGGATCTCCGGCCACTTCACGGCGATGTGCACCATGAGCGCGCCCAGCAGCAGCCAGGACAGCGCGAAGTGCACGGGAACGAAGGAGAACGGCCAGGGATACCACTGGAAGGTGTTGAGCAGCCCGGTGAACAGTTCGAACACGCCGGCCGCCACCAGGACCGCCACGGAGGCCCGTTCGAGCGCGTGCCGCACCGACCGCAGCGGCGGCCATTCGAACAGCCGCGGGTAGACCGCCCACAGCTTCGCCAGCAGCAGCGGGATCGCCGCGATCCCGGAGACCACGTGGAGTCCCTGGGTGAACCGGTATCCCCAGTAGGGGCGGCTCGGCAGCCGGTCGGCGAGCCAGTGCGGCGGGTGCTGGACGTAGTGGCTGAGCACGCCGGTCGCGAAACAGACGGCGAAGGCGAGCCCGAGCCAGCGGCCGATGGCGGTCGCGGTCCGGGCGTCGTGCAGCCGCGCCTTGAAGGTGACGGGCGGGTCGGAAGGGAGACGGATGGGGAAGCGCATGGACCCATGACACCCCCGGGAAGCAGCTCAGAGGCGGTTCGGACACCTTACGAAACGCGGACATGGGCGGCGCGGGACCCCGCTGCGCACCGTTCCCTGGAACGCTGCGGCTGTGAACCTGCGTACCGCCCCCGGCCCTTCCGCCCTCCCCGCCCTCGGTCTCCCCGTGCTCACCCTCCCCGTCCTCGGTCTCTCGGCCCTCGTCGCCGCCCTGGTGTGGACCATCCGCTACGACGGCAATTTCACCGACCCCGCCGGACTGTCCTGGCGGTACGCGGCCTGCTGGGCGCTGTTCGCGGTCGCGCTGCTCGCGCTGCGCCGGGTCCCGGCCGCGCTCGTCGTGCCGCTGGTGCTGGCGGGGGCCGTCGCGGTGACGGCGACGGGGCTGGTGGCGGCGCCCCGGACCAGCACCGACTCGTACCGCTATGCCTGGGACGGCCGGGTGCAGTCCGCCGGCCTCTCCCCGTACGACCACGCCCCGCAGGACCCGGAGCTGGGCCGGCTCCGCGACCCGTGGCTCTTCCCCACGGGCGGAGCCGCCTGCACCGGCCCGGACCGGGCCCGGATCCCGTACGCCGGGGACACCCCGCACTGCACGCGGATCAACCGGCCGGCCGTGCACACCCTCTACCCGCCGATCGCCGAGGCGTACTTCCTGGCCGTCGACCGGCTGTCCCCCGGGGGCGCCCGGCACAAGCCGCTCCAGATCGGCGCCGGGGTGCTGTCCCTCGGTGTGACCGGCGCGCTGCTGCTTATCCTGCGCCGCCGGGGCACGGACCCGCGCAGGGCCGCGTACTGGGCGTGGTGCCCCGCGGTACCGATCGAGGCCGTGAACAACGCGCACGTCGACGTGCTGGGGGTGCTGCTGGCCGTGGCCGGTCTCGGGCTCGTGGCCGCGCGGAGCCCGGCGCTCCGGGCGAGCGGCGGGCTGGTCCTCGGCGCCGCCGTCGCCACGAAGCTGATGCCGGCGATCGTCCTCCCCGGAGCCCTGTCCGGCGTGCGCCGGGTGCGCGACGCGGTCGCCGTACTGCTGCCGGCCGCCGCCTTCACGGCGCTCGCGTACCTGCCGTACGTGCTGCTCTCGGACGGTTCCGTCTTCGGGTACCTCGGCGGGTACGTGGAGGAGGAGGGGTACGAGGACCCCTCGGCCGGGTCCCGCTACGCGCTGCTGCGGCTGGTGCTGCCGGGCGACTGGGCGGTGCCGGTGCTGCTCGCCGCGATGGCGGGCGTGTGCGGGTACGTGCTGTGGCGCGGGGATCCCCGACGGCCGTGGAGCGGCGCGCTGTTGGTGACGGGGTGGGCGTTCGCCCTGCTCACGCCGGGCTATTCGTGGTACGCCCTGCTGCTCGTCGGGCTCGTGGCCCTGGACGGGCGCTGGGAGTGGCTGGGCATCGCGGTCGCCGGCCCGGCCGTCTACGTCACGGGCCAGGCGTTCGGTTCGCGCGGGGCGGTGAGTGCCGTGGCCTACGGGGCGGCCGCGCTGCTGGTGCTCGTGGTCACGGCGGTGCGGTGGCAGCGGCGGCGCGGCGAGGGGCTCGGCACGGAGTCGGCGTAGGCCGGCCGGCTCGGCGGCGGGTCAGGGCCGCCTCGGCGGCCGCTCGGCGCCGGCTCAGGGCTGGTCGTACCAGGAGAACGCGGCGATCCGCCAGCCGTCCGGGGTGCGGACGAACTGGATGGTCTTGGTCCCGCTGCCCTCGTACGGCCGGCCGTCCAGGATCCCGGACTTCCGGTACTCGCCGAACCGCGAAGCGATGTCGCCGGCGATGTCGGTCCGTTCGGATGTCTCCCACTCGGAGAACTCGACGAGCCGGCCGTCGTTGAGCAGCTTCAGGCGGGGCTCGATGAACTCCTCGACGGTGTAGACCGTGAGGTCCGGACCCGTTTTGACGATCACCCCGCCCGGCAGCAGCAGCCGCCGGATCCGGGCCACGTCGGCGGCCTTGCCGCCCCGGTTGTCGAACGCGCCGAAGAACTCGTCGGTCAGCGCGTCTATTTCACCCTTGGACATGGCGCGACGGTAACACGTGACCCCTGTGACGGGTGGATGCGCGATCCTGCTCGCTCGGTCGGGGTTTCGAGCAGGTATTGACATGCATCCGGCACTGCGCTGCACTTTGCCTGCACTTTGGCCGGCTCCTGAACTCCCCCTTCCCTCCGATGACTTGGGGACTCGCCATGCGTCTGCTCAGATTGCTCATCGCCGCCGTCTGCGCGGTGGCCGCGCTCTCCTTGCCCGCCGTCGCCGTCGCCGGACCCGCGCAGGCCGCCGCCGGGCCGCCGCAGACCGTTCCGGCGCTGCGGCAGTGGACGGCCGGCACCGGTGCCTACACCTTCACCGGGACCAGCCGGATCACCGTCGATCCCGCCTACGCCGCCCAGCTCTCCGACGAGGCCGCCACTTTCGCCGAGGACCTGGGAGCCCTGGCCGGACGTCCCGTAGCCGTCGTCACCGGGAGCGCCTCCCCGGGCGACATCGCGCTGAGCCTCGGTGACCCGGGGCTGCCCGCCGAGGGCTACCGGCTGACCGTCGGACAGTCCGCCGCCATCCAGGCCGGGACCGACACCGGCGCGTTCTACGGCACCCGTACCGTGCTCCAGCTCCTGCACCAGTCGGCCTCGGTGCCCGCCGGCACGGCGGTCGACTGGCCCGCCAAGGCGGAGCGCGGGCTCATGATCGACCAGGGCCGGAAGTTCTTCACCGTCGACTGGGTCAAGCAGCACATCAAGGAGCTGGCCTACCTCAAGCTCAACTACTTCCACTTCCACCTGTCGGACACCTTCGGGTTCCGGCTGGAGAGCTCCACCCACCCGGAGATCGTCTCCGCCGACCACTACTCCAAGCAGGACATCGCCGACCTCGTCGCGCTCGGGCAGAAGTACCACGTCACGATCGTTCCCGAGATCGACACTCCGGGGCACATGAACGCCGTCCTGGCCGCCCACCCGGAGCTCAAGCTCAAGAACAGTTCCGGCACGGCCAGTCCCGATTTCATCGACCTCTCACTGCCGGCCTCGTACACCCTGATCAAGGACCTGGTGAACGAGTACCTGCCGCTGTTCCCGGCCCCGTACTGGCACATCGGCGCGGACGAATACGTCACCGACTACGCCAAGTACCCGCAGCTGCTCAGATACGCCCGCGCCCACTACGGGGCGGGCGCCACCGCCAAGGACACCTACTACGGGTTCGTGAACTGGGCCGACGACCTGGTGCGGGCGGCCGGCAAGACCACCCGGATGTGGAACGACGGCATCAAGGCCGGGGACGGGACGCTCACCCCGCACCCCGGGATCCTCGTCGAGTACTGGTACAGCTACGGGCTCACCCCGCAGCAGCTGGCCGCGGCCGGCCACACCGTCGCCAACGAGTCCTGGACGCCGACGTACTACGTGCTCGGGGGCGCCAAACCCGACACCAAGTGGATGTACGAGACCTGGACCCCCGACCGCTTCGAGGGCGGGGCCACCCTCACCGACCCCTCGAAGAACCCCGGCTCGCTGATCCACGTGTGGTGCGACAACCCCACCGCCGAGACGGAGGAGCAGATCGCCGCGGGCATCATGTACCCGCTGCGCGCCCTGGCCCAGCAGACCTGGGGCTCCCCCAAGCCGGCCGCCACGTACGCCGCCTTCACCCCGCTCGCGGCCGCGGTCGGGCACAACCCCGCATGGCCCGGTCTCGCCCAGCCCGGCAACCTCGCCCGCAACCGGCCGACCACCGCCTCCAGCACCGAGACCGCCGCCTTCCCGGCGTCGTCGGCCACCGACGGGGACCCCGGCACCCGCTGGTCCAGCGCGTACGCCGACCCGCAGTGGCTCCAGGTCGACCTGGGGTCCGGCCAGGCCGTGAGCCGCGTGGTGCTGCGCTGGGAGGCCGCGTACGGAAAGGCCTTCCAGATCCAGCTCTCCGACGACGCCGCGACCTGGCGCACCGTGTACACCACGACGACCGGCGCCGGAGGGGTCCAGGAGCTCACCGGCCTGTCCGGATCGGGCCGCTACATCCGCGTGTACGGGACCAAGCGCGGCACCGCGTACGGCTATTCGCTGTACGAGTTCGAGGTGTACGGCGGCCAGTTGAGCGGCGCCCGGACCCTCAGCGCGGCCGGCAAGGCCCTCGACGACCCGGGGAGTTCGAGCGCGCCGGGTACGCAGCTGATCACCTGGACCCCGCACGGCGGCCCCAACCAGCAGTGGCAGCTGACGCCCAACGCCGACGGCTCCTACTCGATGGCCAACGGATCGTCGAGGCTCTGCGCGGACGTGTCGGGCGGCTCCACGGCGCCCGGCGCCGCCGTCGTCCAGGCCGCCTGCACGGGCGCGGACAGCCAGCGCTGGCTGCTCACCGCGCTCGGCGGGGGCGACTACTCGGTGGCCAACAAGAAGAGCGCGCTCCTGCTGACCACCGCGTCCGGGGCGGACGGCGCCCTGGCCACGCAGCAGCCGGGTTCCGGTACGGCCTACCAGCGGTGGCAGATCGTCTGACCGTCCCTGCCTGCCTGCCGGCCGTCCTTGCCGGCCGTCCGTGGAACGCCCCGCCCACCACGCACGTTGTGCGGGAGACGGAGAGAACCTCACACCGCCAAGAACAGCTCTTACACCACCTCGCGAAGGAGTCCCGCGTGAAACCGGCCCCGACCGCACCGCTGGTCCTCGACCCCGCCGGCGCCGACCGGCACGCGGAGCACCGGCTGCTGCGCGCCCAAGGGCCCGCGGCCCGCGTCGACATACTCGGCGTAACGGCCTGGGCCGTCACCGACCCCACTCTGCTCAAGGAGTTGCTCACCAGCCCGGACGTGTCCAAGGACGCCCGCGCGCACTGGCCGGAGTTCGAGCAGGCCGTCCAGACCTGGCCGCTCGCCCTCTGGGTCGCGGTGACCAACATGTTCACCGCGTACGGAGCCGACCACCGGCGGCTGCGCCGGATGGTGGCGCCCGCGTTCAGCGCCCGCCGTGTGGCTCTGCTCCGTGACACCGTCGAGGACATCGTCACCGGCCTCCTCGACGAGCTCGCCGCCCTGCCGCCGGGCGAGGTGACCGACCTGCGCGAACGGCTCGCCTACCCGCTGCCCATCGCGGTCATCGGACACCTGATGGGCCTCCCCCAGGAGCAGCGCGCTGACTTCCGTACGGTGGTGGACGGGGTCTTCGACACGACCCTCACCCCCGAGGAGGCCGCGGCGAACACGGTCCGGGTCTACGAGGTCCTCGCCGAGCTCATCGCCGCCAAGCGCGCCGTGCCCGGTGACGACATGACCTCCCTGCTCATCGCCGCCCGCGACGAGGAGGGCGATGGCTCCGCGCTCTCGGACTCCGAGCTGAGCGACACCCTGATCCTGATGATCAGCGCCGGGTACGAGACGACCGTCAACGTCATCGACCAGGCGGTCACCGCCCTGCTCGCCGACCCCGCCCAGCTGGACCACGTCCGCGCCGGGCGCAGCAGCTGGAGCGACGTCGTCGAGGAGACCCTGCGGCACGAGTCGGCCGTGAAGCACCTGCCGATGCGCTTCGCGCTGGCCGACATCCCGCTGGCCGACGGGCGGACCATAGCCAAGGGGGAGGCGATCCTCGCCTCGTACGCCGCGGCCAACCGGCACCCCGACTGGCACGGGCCGGACGCCGACACCTTCGATGCCACGCGGGTCACGAAGGACCACCTCGCGTTCGGGCACGGGGTCCACTTCTGTCTCGGCGCCCCGCTGGCCCGGCTGGAGGTCGCGACCGCGCTCGAAGCGCTGTTCGACCGCTTCCCTGCCATCGAGCCGGCGGTGCCCGCCGACGAGCTCCTGCCCGTCACCTCCCTCATCAGCAACGGCCACCGTTCGCTGCCCGTCCGGCTCGGCCCGTCGGCATGACCCGATTGCAGTAAGGACGCGCGAAATTCACCTCCCCGATGCCTCGGGCAGGCCGATCACCGGTGTTGCCCACCCTAGGCTGCCGCCATGTCTGAGGTGGGGGTCACGGTCCGGGGTTGCCGACTGCTCGGAATGCTCGGGTCGGTGCTACTGGCCGCCGGGAGCTGGTCGGCGGGCGCGCTGCCCTTCGGCGTTCCGGACGGGGTGTGGGCGCAGCGGAGCCCGGCGCACACGGTGCTGGGAGCGGCGGCGGCGTACGCCGGGCTGGTACTGCTCGTGGTCGCCTGGTGGCGGCTGGGCGGGCTGCTGCGGGCCGGGGAGCCGGTCGGCCCGAGACGGCTGCGCTCCGTGCTGTGGTCCTGGGTCCTGCCGCTCGTCCCGGGCCCGCTGATCTTCAGCAATGACGCGTACAGCTACGTCGCGCAGGGCGCGCTGGCGGTCCGGGGCTGGGACGTGTACCGGCTGGGGCCGTCGGCGCTCGGCGGCACGCTCGCCGGCAACGTGCCGGAGGTGTGGCAGGACGCACCGGCGCCGTACGGGCCGGTGGCCGTCGCGGCGACGCGGGCCGTGGTGGCCGTCACGGGCGAGCACCACACGGTGGCCGCGGTGCTGGGCATGCGGCTGCTGGCCCTGTGCGGGCTGGCGCTGATCGTCTGGGGCGTGGGGCGGCTCGCCTCCGAGTGGGGTTCCGAGCGGGGTTCCGCATCCGGAGGCGGGGAGGCCGGGGCGCTGTGGGCGACCGTGCTCAACCCGCTCGCCCTGGTGCACCTGGTGGGCGGTGCCCACAACGAGGCGCTGATGATCGGCCTGATGGTGGCGGGGCTGGTGGCCTTCCGCCGGGGGCACTGGGTTCTGGGCACCGTCGTGCTCGTCGCGGCCGCGCTGGTCAAGGTGCCCGCCGCGGTGGCTCTGCTGTGCGCCGCCGCGTGGTCCGTCGGCGGGCGGCCGGACCGGCGTGCGGCATGGCTGCGGGCGGCCGGGATCGCGCTGGTGGGTCTGGCGGCGCTGGTGCTGGGCGTGACCGTGTGCGGCCAGGGCTGGGGGTGGCTGTCGACGCTGCGGGGACCCGCGCAGGTCTACACGGTGCTCTCGCCGAGTACGGACGTGGGCCGGGTGCTCGGGCTGCTGTCCGAGGGGTTCGGCCTGGGTACCGCGGCCGATGCGATCGCCGCCGCCCGGTCGGTGGGGATGCTGCTGGGCGTGTGTCTGGTGGGCTTCTGCGCGTGGCGTGCGCCGCGTACGGGTCCCGAGTACGCCACCGGCATGGCGCTGCTGGGGCTGGTGGTGACCGCTCCGGTCGTACAGCCCTGGTACGTGCTGTGGGGGATGGTGCCGCTGGCGGCGGCGGCCTGGCGACTGATGGAGAGCACGCGGGCGCGGCTGGCGATGCTGGTGCTGCTGTTCATCGTGCTGCCCAGTGGGACTTCGGCGACCTGGTCCTACGGGTTCGCCGCCGTCACGGGGGCGTCGGCTGCCGTGGCGGCGCTCGTGGCGTGGGGTCCGCCGGTGCTCGGGACAGTGCCCCGCCTTCGTCTGCAGGAGCGCGCGTGGGTGCGGGCAGCGGTCAGAACGCGCCGGTGACCCGGCGGGAAATACACGTTGCGCGGGCCGGTGATGATCACTAAGGTCGTCCGGGTGACTGCCGGGTCGGCCTTGAGCCATGTACGAGTAGGGTTCCCGGCCTCGGCGTGAGCCCGAGGCGGGCCAGGAGCCCGCCCTTTCTCCGCGTTTCTTGCGCCCGGCGCCCGCGTGCGGCGCCTTCCCACGGAAACCCGAAACCGGAGACACCTCACTCATGCCGAACGCCCAGCAGTACCCGAACGCCGTCCAGTTGAACCACACCGTCGTCCACGCCAAGGACCGGGGGCTGTCGGCCCAGTTCCTTGCCGTGATCCTGGGTCTGGAGGTCGGCGCTCCGTTCGGGCCGTTCCTGCCCGTCGACCTCGGCAACGGCGTCACGCTCGACTACTACGCGATGACCGACGAGCCGATCCAGCCGCAGCACTACGCGTTCCTCGTGCCCGACGAGCGGTTCGACGGCATGATCGCCCGCCTGGAGGCGGTGGGGGTCACCTACTACGCCGACCCCCACCACTCCGAACCGGGGCAGATCAACCGCCTGTTCGGTGGTCGCGGTGCCTATTTCGCCGACCCGGACGGCCACAACATGGAGATCATGACCCGCCCCTACGTTCGCCCGTAGCCCCCTCACACACCTGCCCGGGCGGGCCGTGCGACCCGGGAGGTCCAGATCCGCAGGTCGTCGGCCGAGGCTTCGGGCGCGTCGCCGCCCGGACCGGCCCAGGCTATGTATCCGTCCGGGCGGATCAGGTACAGCCCGCGCCCATAGGCCTCGTACGCACCGATCTGCGCGGTGCGCAGGCCCGGGAGCGGCGGGAGTCGCTCCGGCAGCGGAGTGTCGACGGCGAGCAGGGTGAAGTGGGGGCCTCGGTAGAGGTCGAAGAGCCGCAGCCCGTCGCGCTTGCCGTCGGGCGCGCGGTCTCCCGCGGTCAGGGCGTCGTCGGCCAGGCCGCTGCGTATCTCCCGGGTGAGTGAGGAGTTGCGCTGGTCGAGGCCGAGCTGGCGCGTGGCGGCGCCGCGCCCCTCCTCACCACGGTGGATGCGGGTGGACAGCCCCAGCATGGCGGCTGCATTGGGGAGGCGCTCCTCCTCGTACGTGTCCAGCAGCGCCTCCGGTGCTCCGTCGCGCAGTACGGCGGCGAGCTTCCAGCCCAGGTTGTAGGCGTCCTGGACGCTGGTGTTGAGCCCCTGGCCGCCCGCCGGCGAGTGGATGTGGGCGGCGTCTCCCGCGAGGAAGACCCTGCCGTCACGGAAGCGGTCGGCGAGCGCGGCGTTCACGGTGAAGTCCGATGCCCACAAGACCTCGGTGACTTCCTCGGCCGCTATGTGGGTGAACGCGGCGACCAGCGCACGCACTTCGTCCGCCGTGATCTCCTTGCCGACCGCTGCCGGCTGGGCCACGAACTGGAACTCCCGCGTATGCGGCAAGGGGCAGAGGGTGGCGAAGCCCGTGCCGCCCGCGGCGGGCGGGAAGATGTGCCAGTTGTCCCGGTCGAGCGTCGGTATGACCACGTCGGCCACGAGCATCGGGGCGGGGTCGATGCGCTCACCGGTCATCTTGATGCCGACGAGCCGGCGGACCGTGGACCGGCCGCCGTCGGCGGCGACGGCGTATCCCGCGCGGACGGACTCCGGGCTCCCGCCTCCCACCGGCATGAGGGTCGCGGTCACGGACTCGGCGTCCTGGGTGAGGCCGGTCAGCTCGACTCCGAACACGACGTCACCGCCCAGTTCGCGGAGCCGGTCGAGCAGGATCCGCTGAGTGCGCCACTGGGGCAGCAGCGCGGGCCCGGTGTAGGGCGCACCCTCGGTCGGTTCGACGTCCTCGAACATGCGGTACTCACCGACACGGGAGCCGCCCTGCCACGTCATGCCGATCGGCGCCCGGCCGCCCCATCGCGTGACCTCCCCCAGGACACCGAGGTCATCGAAGACCTCCAGGGTCCGGGGCTGGATGCCCTTGCCGCGGGAACCGGGAAACAGCTCCGGCGACCGCTCGACGACCAGGGCACGCACGCCTCGCCGGGCAAGGTCACAGGCCAGCACGAGGCCGGTGGGACCGGCGCCCACGATCAGCACATCGGTTCGGTCTTCTTGGTACTGCCGCTGGTTCATCGGTCTCCCCGTTCGCTCACTCCGCCATAGCCACTTAACAACGTTAAGGAGCCTCGTCCCGCAAGAGTGCCCTTAACGCTGTTAAGCTGTCAACGCCACGGAAGAGTGAACCGCCCCGGGAGACAGAGGCAGACGATGAACGGCAAGCCGCAGCAGACCCCGCCGCGCGTCCCGCCCCTGACCCGCCTGACCGTCGCCGAGACCGCGCTGCGGCTGCTGAACGAGGGCGGGCTCGACAAGCTCACCCTCCGCGCCATCGCGCAGGAGCTGGATGTGAAGGCGCCGGCGCTGTACTGGCACTTCAAGAACAAGCAAGAGCTGATCGACGAGATGGCCACGGAGATGTTCCGGCGCATGGTCACCAGCCCGGAGGAGACCGGGCCGGACGATGCCTCGGCGCCCTGGCGGGAGCGGATGCTGAGCGCCAATCGCCGGCTGCGCCGGGCCCTGCTCGCGTACCGCGACGGCGCCCGCGTGTTCACCGGCTCACGCTTCACCGGAACCGAGCACGCCGAACAGTCCGAGGCCTATCTGCGCGCCCTGCTGGCGCACGGGTTCGAACTGCCGCAGGCCGTACGGGCCATGGCGACCGCCTTCTCCTACACGCTCGGGTTCGTGATCGAGGAACAAGGCGTCCACCCCGCCCCGGGCGAGCGCCGGGACGGCTACGACGTGGCCGAGCGCGGCGAGCGCCTGGCCGACTACCCACTCGCCGCGGCCGCCGGTACGCACCTCTTCGAGGAGTACGACGAGCACTTCGAAGAGGGTCTGCAGATCGTCATCGACGGCATCGCCGCGCGCTACGCGATCCGCTGACCGCGGCGGCGCGGGCGCCGCTCGTCGCGGGTTACGGCACGTTCGACATGGTCTCGCAGCGCACCGCGATGTCGGCTCCGCCCGAGCCGTCGCAGCTGTCCTTCGCGTCCTCGCCCCCGTCGATGACGTCGTTGCCGCCCGCCGCCGCGTCCGGGGCGACGGGCGCGACCGGTGCGCCCTGCGCGGGCTTCGCCGCCGGGGTCGGGCGGCCCTGGCCGGCCGGGCGCGCGGGCTTGCCGTTCAGGTGCGCGGGCTTGCCGGTCAGGCCCTCGCCCTTGCCGTGCGCGGCGTGGCCCGAGTTGCTGTCACCGATGATGGTGTCCACGCCGGCTCCGCCCAGGAGTACGTCCTCGCCGTTGCCGGTCGCGGCGCCCTCGGCGGAGGAATCGCCGGTGAGGCTGTCGTCTCCGGCCCCGCCGTCCAGGACGTCCCTGCCGCCGCCGGTCGCGTTGATGCCGCCCCGGCTGTCGCCGATCATGGCGTCGTTCCCCGCCTCGCCGAACAGGACGTCGTCGCCCCCGCCCGACGCGCTGGAGCCGAAGGCCATGCTGTCGCCGCCCATGCGGTCGTCACCCGGCCCGCCGAAGAGGACGTCGTTGCCCCCGCCGTCCACGGCAGCCCTCGTCGAGAGCAGGTCGCCACGCATGAGATCCGCGCCTTCGCCGCCATCCAGCTGGTCGTTGCCGAGGCCGCCCGCGATCGTGTCGTTCCCGCCCAGACCACAGATCAGGTCGTCTCCGCCGAGACCGTCGATGGTGTCCGCCGCCGCCGACCCGATGATGACGTCGTTGCCCTCCGTCCCGGTGATCGTGCCCGACCCCGTGATGGTCGCGGGCTGCCCGAAGCAGGTGGCGTCGGCCGCGTGGGCGACCGCCGCCGGGGCCCCGAGGGAGAGCAACGCGGCTGCGGCCAACAGTGTGAGTGACTTACGGCAAGGCATACAGACCTCCGGTCGGAGTGCGCACAGCCGTTCCGGCTGTCCAGGGAACCAGGCTCGAATCCGTGGGGAACGTATGGCGCGAATGCCTCGAAAGCAATCAAATGCATAGCATTTTGTATGCCTTACGCTCGGTTGGCCCCGCTCCGGGCGGGGCCAACCGGCCCACACACCGCCGCACCGGCGCGAAGGAGCGGGCTGCCGGAGGGGCGCCTAACGTCGGAGTATGAGCGGGATCATCGTGGTGCACGAACTCGAGACGGCGGCGCCGAGCCACACGGCGGGCGGGCCGGCCCCCGGCGCCGGGGCTGCCGTACGCCAGGTCCATGCCGCCCCCGCGGCCCCGGGTACCACCACCGAGCCGGGCCCGCGAACACTGTGCGGCAGGGACACGTTCGCGATGCGAGCGGCGGCGCGGACCCCGTCCGGGGAGCCCGGCTCGCGGTGGTACCCGCCGGAGGAGCAGGGCCTCGTGTGCCCTTCCTGCGATGCCGCCATGGACGACGGCTGATCCGGCACCCGGGCGCGGTACAGCGCGTGCGCGCGGCGGGTGCCCGCGTGAAGCTTGAGGCCAGGTGACACGCAACCCCTCAGGAAGGGCCCGTCCTCATGCCGCTCACGCATCGCAAGGATCTCGGACTGCTCGCCCTGCGCCTGGGCGCGGGCGGCGTGCTGCTCGCACACGGGTCGCAGAAGCTCTTCGGATGGTTCGGCGGGGCCGGTATCGAGGGAACGGCCCGGGGCATGGAACACATGGGGTTCCTCCCGGGCCGGGAGAGCGCGATCGCGGCCGGGCTCGGCGAAGCGGGTGGCGGGGCGCTGCTCGCGCTGGGGCTGGCGACTCCGGCGGCCGGCGCGGCCGCCGCGGGCGCCATGGCCGGCGCCGCCGCCGTGCACGCGCCCGCCGGGTTCTTCGCCCAGGGCGGCGGCTTCGAGTACCCGGCCTTCCTCGGCTTCGTGGCGGCCTGCCTGGGCCTGTCGGGGCCCGGCCGCTTCTCGCTCGACCATGCCACCCGGCACCGGCTGGACCGGCCGGCCACGGTGGTGATGGCCTTCGCGCTCAGCGCGGCCGCGGCCACCGTCGTACTGAGCCGCCGGGCCGCGACGCTCGCCGCCGCCGAGGCGTCCGGCCCGGACACCGACAGCCGGACGGCCTAGCCTCCGTCGTCGATGCGTCGATGCGTCGATGCGCCGCTCGGCGGCGGAGCGGCTACCAGCCGAAGCGGCGGTCGACCTCCCGGGCGAACTCCTCGAACGTCAGCACGTTGTCGCCGTTCTTGTCGGCGGCGTCGAAGAGCGCGGACGAGGCGTCGACATCCCCCAGACCCCAGAACGGCAGGTCGCCGTTGGCGGCCAGCGTCGGGCCCTTCGTCCGCAGGGCGGTGATCACTTCCAGCCGGGTCAGGGTGCCGTCGTGGTTGAGATCGAGCGCCTCGAACAGTTTGCGGGCCTTCGCACTCATCGCGTACGTCCTTCCGGGAGGAATCGGCGGGCTGCCTGCCGCCAGCCTACGGCGCACCCCACCCGGGCCGACCGGGGGCGTACACCCCGAACCGAACCAGCAGCCGGAGGAATGAGGAATCAGGCGGATGAGCGAGACACCACCCCAGCACACCGCCGCGGAGCGGGCCGTCACCGTCCTGATGGCGATGGTGCCGTGCGGCGCCGACACCGCGCGGCAGATCCTGGGAGACACGGCCTGGGCCGCCGGCACGGGCCTCCGCGAGACGGCCGAGGCCGTGCTCCTGCTGGGAAGCGGCGGCAAGCCCCCGGCCCCTTTGGGCAGGGCCCTGGCGGACGCGATGGACGAGGCCCGCTCCGCCACCGAGCCCGTGACCCCGCCGTACACGCGACTGCTCCCCGACCCGCAGGCCATCGGCGAGCTGCTGAAGCGGCACCGGGCCCTGCGCCGCCGCGCACTGGCCGCGCCCCACGACCCGGCCGTACGCGATGAGCTCGACGACGCCACGTACACCCTGTGCATCTTGATGGGTCAACGGAACGCCTACACGGCACTCCGCTCGGCCGAACTCCTCCTCGGCACCGAGTGGCTCGGCACCACCGCAGCCCCGACAGGCGTCAACAAGGCGCCACAGGGCGCGACTTTCCGTAGTCGAGCTGCTACCTTTCGTGATCGCCAAGGGAAGTGATCACGCGTAGGAAGGTACGTCCATGAAGACGGTCGGGAACACGACCCGTGCACTGGCGTTCGCCGTGGTGAGTCTGCTGGCGGCGGCAGCCGTACCGGCCGGGCAGGTCTCCGCCGCGACGGGGCGGGCGGCGCAATGCCGCAACATCGGAACCTCGTTCACCGACAAGCTGATCCCCGGGCAGTGCATCAGCCACGGCGCCAACCGCCTGGAGATGCAGTACGACGGCAACCTGGTCCTCTACTCGGGCAGTCGGGCCTGCTGGGCGAGCGGCACCGACGGAACCGACGGGGTGTACGCCGAGTTCTCGGGCGACTGGAAGCCCGACTCCCCCTACCTTTCCCTGGAATCGCAGTTCGGGCAGCTCAGGAAGTACCGCGGGAAGTACACCGGACTGCACAAGACGGGCAACGTCAGCATCAACGGCAAGGGCGAGGTCTGGATCGCGTACGGGAAGCTCGCGGGCTGCTGATCATGGCAGTCAACGGGAAGCCGGCGCGTGGTGCGGCCGCGCTCGTCCTCGCGTGCGCCGTCCTGTTCGGGGCGCCTACGGCCGCCGGTGCCGTGCCGGTGCGGCCGGCCGACGCGTGCGTGGCCGGCGAGAACCTGGGCGAGATCGCGAACAACTTCATCTCGCGGTGCCGCAGGGGTTCCATCCGGCAGGCGTTCCCCGGGGAGCACTACGGGGACTCCCTCGGGTACATCCGGGGCTGCGGGCTCAAGTCCTGCCAGACGGCGTGGAAGCTGCTGAACGACAACCGGTTCAGGAAGTGAGGACGTACGTCGCCGTCCTCCTCTGCGCCGCCGAGGCTTCGGCCTCGACGGCCTCCGACGGCCAACCGCCCCTGTACCGGGAGAGCTTCGTCCTGCTGGCCGCCCGGAACGAGGACGAGGCCAGGCAGAAGGCCCGGGCCCACGGCGAAGGCATGGAGACGGACTACCGCAACGCGGAAGGTGAGCTGATCACCTGGACGTTCCGGCAGCTCGTGGACGTCGCGGAGGTACCGGACGACCGCGTGGGCGACGGAACGGAGCTCTACACGAGGCACTTCCGGAACCTCGCCGCCTACACGGCGTTCGAGCCCCTCCTCTCGGGCGAGGACCTCTGACGGTGAGACCCCTCGCACTGCGCCCCGCGGCGGCCGTCCGCACGAGCACCACCAGGCGGGCCCTGCTCGCCGGGTCGGTCGGCAATCTCGTCGAGTGGTACGAGTTCGGCGTCTACGGGAGCCTCGCCACCGTCATCGCCGCGAACTTCTTCCGGCACGAGGGGAGCAGCGGAGCCGAAGCGCTGGTGGCCACGTACGCCTCGTTCGCCCTCGCCTTCTTCTTCCGGCCCGTCGGCGCCGTGCTGTTCGGGCGGCTCGGCGACCGGCTGGGGCGGCGGCCCACCCTCATCGTGGTCGTCGGCCTCATGACCCTCGCCACCGTGACGATCGGGCTGCTGCCCACCCGCGCCGCCATCGGCGCTGCCGCGCCCTGGCTGCTCACCCTCCTGCGGGTGTTGCAAGGGCTCTCCGCGGGTGGCGAGTTCGGCGGGGCCGTCGCCCTCATGACGGAGTACGCGCCCGTGGGTCGCCGCGGCCTCTTCGGCGCCTGGCAGTCCTTCACCGTCGCGCTCGGCCTGCTCACGGGGGCCTGTACGGCCGCCGCCCTGGCGAGCGCGCTGCCCGCCGGAGCCCTGCACGCGTGGGGCTGGCGCATCCCGTTCCTGCTGGCCCTGCCGCTGGGTGCGGTGGCGCTGTGGCTGCGTACGGCCTTGGAGGAACCGCCCGCGCCACCGCCGCCACCGGCTCCCGCGGCGGACGCCCGTCCCGTCGGCCCCCGGGAGCTCGCGCGGGCCGTCGTCCTCGGCATCGGGCGGATCATGGGCTGGTCCGCGGCCGGGTACACCTTCCTCGTCGTCCTGCCGTCGTACCTCCAGGCGACCCTGGGCGCATCCCTGCGCGAGGCCCTGCTGGCCACCGCCCTCGCCAACGCCGGGTTCGCCGCCTCGATCCTGCCCGCCGGGGCGCTCAGCGACCGGATCGGCCGGCGCCCCGTGATACTGGGCGGGGCCCTCGGCGTCGTGGTGTTCGCCCTCCCCCTCCTCCACGTGCTCCAGTCCCCCGGCGCCTCGCCCTGGTTCAGGGCCGGGGCCGTACTGCTCGCGGGTGCGCTGGTCGGCCTGATGGCCGGACCGGGGCCGGCCATGCTCGCCGAAATGTTCCCGCGGCGGGTGCGCTGTACCGGGCTCGGACTGGCCTACGCCCTCGCCAACGCGGTGTTCTCCGGCTGCGCCGGGCTTGTCATCACCGCCCTGATCGCCCGGACGGGAGACACCTCCGTGCCCGCGTACTACGCCGCCGGCGCCTGCGCCCTCAGCTGCTTCGCCCTGCTGGGCCTGCGCGGCCGCGACCACCGGGAGCCGCTGCGATGAGGGTGATCGGGTTGATGTCGGGGACCTCGTACGACGCCGTCGACGCCGCGGCCGCCGATCTCGAACTCTCCGCCGAGGACGGCGCGCTGCACCTCGTCCCGCTGGGCATGGTCAGCGAGCCGTACCCGGCCGACGTACGGCAGGCCCTCGCCGCCGCCCTGCCGCCCGCGGCGACCACCCTGGCCGAGGTCTGCCGCCTCGACACCCGGATCGGGCAGGCCTTCGCGGCCGTCGCCGCCCGCGCCGACCGGGAACTGTGCGCGGGACGCGCCGAGTTGGTCGCCTCACACGGGCAGACGGTGTACCACTGGGCCGAGGACGGCCGGGTGCACGGCACGCTCCAGCTCGGCGAACCGGCCTGGATCGCGGAGCGCAGCGGCTGCCCGGTCGTCTCCGGGTTCCGGCCGCGCGACGTGGCGGCGGGCGGGCAGGGCGCACCCCTGGTCAGTCTGATCGACCTGATGCTCCTGCGCGGGCGCCCCGGCGTACCCGCCGCCCTGAACATCGGGGGGATCGCCAACGTCACCGTGCTGCCGGCGGGCGGCGGTCCCTTGGCGTTCGACACCGGCCCGGGCAACGCGCTGATCGACGCCGCGGTCCGTGAACTGAGCGCCGGGAAGCTCGCGTACGACGCGGACGGCGCGCTCGCCGCCGCCGGGCGCGTCCACGAGGCGCTGCTGGAGCGGCTGCTGTGCGGGGAGCCGTACTACCGGCTGCCGGCTCCCCGGACGACGGGCAAGGAGCTGTTCCACGCGGGCTACCTGCGGGCACGGCTGGCGGGGTTCGGCGAGCTCCGGCCGCAGGACCTCGTGGCCACCCTCACGCGTCTGACCGCCCGGACGGTGGCCGACGCCCTGCGCCCGCTCGGAACCACCGAGGTGTTCGTGTCCGGTGGCGGCGTACGGAACCCCGCGCTGATGGCGATGCTCCGCGAAGAGCTGGCGGGCGACACGGCCGGCACGGGCCGTACGGGCAGCACCGGTGGTTCTGCCCGTACCGGCAGCACGGCGGTACGCGGGTCGCAGGAGCTGGGGCTGCCCGCGGAGGCGAAGGAGGCCTACGCCTTCGCGGTGCTCGGATACCTCACCCTGCACGGCCTCCCGGGCAATGCCCCGGGGTGCACGGGCGCCGCGGGGCCGCGCCTACTCGGGTCGCTCACCCCGGGCAGCCGCCCACTGCGCCTTCCCGCGCATCCGGGCCGCGCCCCGCAGGCCCTGACCGTACGCGGGGCGGCCATCGCGCGGGCCGCCCGGTGACCGGCGTCCGGAAGGACCGGCCGGGGAACAGCGCGTCGGAAGGAAGGAACGTTCTCGTGCACCATCGGATCACGCGACACGCGGCCTCGGTACTGGCGGCGCTCGTACTCCTGCTGGAGCCGGCGGGGGCCGGGTCCGCCCGTGCGGCCGACAACCCGGCCCAGGTGGTCGAGGAGCAGCGGATCGACGACCGGACGCTCGATCTCACCGTCTCCTCGCCCGAGATCGACGCGCCGGTCAAGGTGCGGCTGCTGCTGCCGCCGGCCTGGTCCAAGACCGCCACCCGTACGTGGCCCGTCCTGTGGCTGCTGCACGGCGGACCGGGGGACCACACCGACTGGACCGCCAACACCCACATCGAGGAGCTGGCCGCCCCCCGGGACGTCCTCGTGGTGCTGCCGCAGACCAGCCCGTGCAGCGGGTACAGCGACTGGTACAACACCGGCAGCGGCGGCCCTCCGGCCTGGGAGACCTACCTGGTCGACGAGATGCGGCCGCTGCTGGAGAGCGGGTACCGCGCCGGTACGGTGCGTGCCGTCGCGGGGCTGTCGATGGGCGGGCTCGGCGCGATGAAGCTCGCCGCGATGCACCCCGGCATGTTCCGCGCGGTGGCCTCGTACAGCGGGGCGGTCAGCACGCTCCACCTGTCGCTCGACGGCGGGCTCTCCGGACCCGACCTGGTGAAGGGCGCAGGCGGCGCGTGCCACACCGACTGGCGGCGCATCTGGGGCGAGCCGGGGTTCCCGTACGACACCCTGGACCCGGCGGACGTACGCCAGCGCGGCGTGTGGGAGCGCAACGACCCGGTCCATCAGGCCGCCGGGCTGACCGGTACCGCGCTCTACGTCTCGTACGGCGACGGCACGGACGCCGGTACGGGCTGGCAGTGGGGCGAACCGCCGGCGAGCCCGACGCGCTGCACGAACCCGCTCCGCCACGGCACGGAGCGCGTGGAAGCGCTCATCCACGGCATGAACCAGGATCTGCTGCTGCGACTCGCCCAGCTCGGTATTCCGGCGGCGGTGTGCTCGTACCAGGGCGTCCACGCGTGGCCGTACTGGGAGCGCGAGCTGGTGTCCTCGTTCCCGATGCTGATGGCGGCCATCGGCGCCTGACCGGGCGGGCGCGGGCGCGCGCTCAGCGGCCGGCCGGGGGTTCGAGCAGCTCCGGGCCGTTGTTCCGTACGCTGTTGACCGCGGTGGACACCGCCCGTACGTCGAGGTGACCGTCGGACGGGGTGTGGAGCAGGGCCCGGAGGCCGTGGACGTCCTCGTGGGCGGGATCCAGCCAGGCGTCCTGGTCCTGCGCGGCCACGGCCAGGGGCATGCGGGGGTGGATGCGGCCGGCCGCGTCGGTGGCCTCGGTCGTGATGATCGTGGTGGTGAGGAGCCAGGCGGCCGGATCGTCCTCCTCGGTCACGGCCGGGTCGCGCCAGAACTCGTACAGCCCGGCCATGGCCATCACCCCGGCGTCCTGCGGAGTGATGAAGTACGGCTGCTTGTACGCCTTCGCCGTGGCGGTGGCGGCCACGGACTGCCACTCGTAGAAACCGTCGGCGGGCAGCAGGCAGCGGCGGCGGGTGAAGGCGCGGCGGTAGGCCGGCTTCTCGTGCACCGTCTCCACCCGCGCGTTGATCATCCGGGCGCCGCCGTTCGGATCCTTCGCCCAGGAGGGGACAAGGCCCCACCGCAGGGTGCGCAGCCGGCGCTCCACCTCCCCCGTCGTGCGGTCGGGGCGTTCGAGGACCGCCCACACCTCGTCGGTGGGGGCCACGTTCCAGCTCGGTGCCAGCGTCTCCCGGGGGTCCCAGCGGGCCTCGAACAGGCCGGCCAGGTCTTCGGGGGCGCGGCTGGAGGCATATCGACCGCACATGGCATCCACTGTCCCACCGCGAGGGCCCTTCCGGCTCGGCTCCGCACCGCGCCGCGCCGCCCGCCCCGCCGTGCCCCGCCGTGCCCCGCCGTGCCGTCACGTGACCGGCCGCCGTGCCGGCGCCGCGGGCGCGGGATTCAAGGAGGGGTACGTGCCCGCAGCCGCCGGGGCGGCCGCCCGGGCCGCTCACCGCGGACGGCCGCCGTCTCCAGGGTAGGCCGCAGTGCCGCCGCCCCGCTCAGCGACGGCCACCCGGGGCCCAGCTCGTCCGGGCGGCCCCCGGCCGCCCACCCCCGCCGGCCGAGGGCACGGTCGTCATGTGCGTCCCGAGCCGGGCCGGGGCGGGCCGGGGCGGGCCGAGCCGGGGCCTACGAGACGAATTCCTCGTCCCCGTAGCTCACCTTCGCCGTGTTCCAGTCCACCCCCAGGCCGGCCGTGAGGCGACGGGCCAGCGGGAGGTCGGCGAGCGGGGCGATCAGGATGAGGCGGCCGCCCGTGGTGACCGAGCCGCCGCCGAGGCGCTCGCGGGCCTCGGGGTCCGCGAGCAGTGCTTCGCGCAGGCGGGCCGCCGAGACGCCCGGGGCCTGGATCTCGACGGCGTCGGTGTCCGGTGAGGTGCGCGGCAGGCAGCGGAAGGTGAGCACCGACTCCTGGTGGTACTGCTTGCGGACGCCGTCGGCGATGTGGTGGAGCCCGTCGGCGCCGACCTTGTGGACATGGTGCTGCGCCGGCGGGCGCATCGGGATCACCGTAGGGCCTGCGGTGTGACTCCCGGGGCGGCCACGCTCCGCTTGGCCGATAACGAGCGGCAGGACCGTCCGGTCAGGTACGGGCCTGCGCGGGTACGGGACTGCGCGGGTACGGGTCTACGGCCTCATGGCCTGGCCGCCGATGTCGGCGGCGCCGTCGAGCAGTTCCTGCCACCACGACTCCACCTCGCGGTGGTTCATCGCGGCCCAGGCAGGGGTCTGCTCCACCTGCCCCCGGCCGAGGCGGCGGGCCAGGGCGACCATCTCCCGGCCTGCCGGACCGCGCGCGGCGTGGTATCCGCCCAGCAGCTCGGCCCAGGTGCCGGCCCGGCGCCACGCGTCCTCGAACGCGGTGGCGTCCTGGAGGGCCTTGGCCACCCCGCTCGTGTTGTGCGGGCGCACCACGGTGGCCGCGTCGCCCGCGAGCAGCAGGCGCCCGGCCGTCGTACGCGCCGTCTCGAGGTCGTAGATGGGCTGGACGTAGGTGTCCGCGGGCTCCGTCATGCCGAGCACCCGCGCCCAGTGGGGCGGGAACTCCCGCTCCAGCAACGTGCGCAGGTGTGCGGTGAGTTCCTCGGTCACCCGCCCCGGCGGGAAGCTCGTCGGGTCGTCGAACGGCAGTCGGCCGCTCCGCGGAGGCATGGCGTACAGGACCCAGTTCACCCGGGGGCCGTCCGGTCCGGGGGTGGGGTAGATGACGCAGCTCCCGCCGTTGAAGCAGACGGTGGTCACCGCGTCGGAGGGCACTCCGTCGTCGCCGAGCGCGGCCGGCCCCCGGGCGTCGAGGTTGCCCCGCCAGCAGACGTAACCGGCGTAGACCGGCCGGGAACCGGGGCAGACCGCCTCGCGCACCACCGAGCGGTACCCGTCGGCGCCGACGACCAGGTCGAACGGCTCGGCGGTCCCGTCGGCCAGCCGTACCTCGGCCCGCTCGCCCGTGCCGGCCACGCCCGTCACCGCCGCGCCCTGCCGGTAGACCACCGAGGCGGGTGTCGCCTCCCGCAGCCCGCGCCACAGCAGGCCCCAGTGGTACGAGTGGAAGGGGAAGGGCTGTTCCCAGAACACCCGCCCGGCCGGCCCGGCCGCCGCGTCGTCCCGGACGATCCAGCGGCGCCGCGTCAGCCGGTGCGCCGCGATGCCGGCGGGCAGCGCGCCGGTGGCGGTGAGTTCGGCGGCCCGGCCGTCGTGGATGCACAGCCCCAGGCCCCGGTCCGCCAGCCGTCCGTGGGTGCGCTCCAGCACCACCACCTCGTCGGCGCCCGCCCGGGCCGCCGCCGAGGCCAGCGCGCAACCGGCGACGCTCCCGCCCACCACCGCGACCGTACCGCCCCGCATGTCTGCTCCCTCCGCGTGAACTCCCGGAGCCCGCCACCCTACTGAGAAATCTCCCGTGGGGGTGGCGGGTTCGTCCGCGAGGAATCGGCAAGGGCCCGGCGGGGGTTCGCCGGCGGGGGGGATCAGTCGGACAGCGCCGCCGAGACGACGGACCGGGCCTCCTCCTGTACGCGGGCCAGGTGGTCGGCGCCGAGGAAGGACTCGGCGTAGATCTTGTAGACGTCCTCCGTCCCCGACGGGCGCGCCGCGAACCAGGCGTGCTCCGTGGTGACCTTGATGCCGCCGATGGCGGCCCCGTTCCCCGGAGCCTGCGTCAGCACCGCCGTGACCGGCTCCCCAGCCAGGGTGTCGGCGGTGACCTGTTCGGGGGACAGCCGGCCGAGCACCGCCTTCTCCTCCCGGGTGGCCGGGGCGTCGATCCGCGCGTACGCCGGCTCGCCGAACCGGGCCGTGAGACCGGCGTACCGCTCGCTCGGGGTCTGCCCCGTCACGGCGAGCATCTCCGAGGCCAGCAGGGCGAGGAGGATGCCGTCCTTGTCCGTGGTCCACACCGAGCCGTCGCGGCGCAGGAAGGAGGCCCCGGCCGACTCCTCGCCGCCGAAGCCGATGCTGCCCGCGGAGAGCCCGTCCACGAACCACTTGAATCCGACGGGCACCTCCACCAGTTCGCGGCCCAGGTCCGCGGCCACCCGGTCGATCATCCCCGAGGACACCAGGGTCTTGCCGACGCCCGCGTCCGCCGGCCACTGCTCGCGGTGGTCGTAGAGGTACTCGATCGCCGTGGCGAGGTAGTGGTTGGGGTTCATCAGTCCGCCGTCCGGGGTCACGATGCCGTGCCGGTCGGCGTCCGCGTCGTTGCCGGTGGCGATCTGGAACCGGTCCCGGCCCTCGATCAGCGAGGCCATCGCGTACGGGGAGGAGCAGTCCATCCGGATCTTGCCGTCCCAGTCCAGCGTCATGAACCGCCAGGTGGGGTCGGTGTACGGGTTGACCACGGTCAGGTCGAGGCGGTGCTCCTCGGCGATCCGCCCCCAGTACGCGACGGAGGCCCCGCCGAGCGGGTCGGCCCCGATGCGCACGCCCGCGGTGCGTACGGCGTCCAGGTCGAGCACGGACGGCAGATCGCGCACGTACGTGCCGAGGTAGTCGTACGTACTGGTGGTCGACGCCGCCGCCGCGCGCGCGAACGGGATCCGCCGGACCTCCTTCATGCCGCCGGTGATGATCTCGTTGGCGCGCTCCTGGATCCAGCCGGTCGCATCCGATCCGGCGGGCCCGCCGTGCGGCGGGTTGTACTTGAAGCCGCCGTCCGCGGGCGGGTTGTGCGAGGGGGTGACCACCACTCCGTCGGCCAGGGCCGAGGTGCGACCGCGGTTGTGGGTGAGGATCGCGTGCGAGACGGCGGGCGTGGGGGTGTAGCCGTCGGCGGCGTCGACGAGCACGGTCACGTCGTTGGCGGCGAAGACCTCGAGGGCGGTCACTCGGGCGGGTTCGGACAGGGCATGGGTGTCCGCACCGAGGAAGAGCGGGCCGTCGATGCCCTGCCGGGCCCGGTACTCGCAGATCGCCTGACTGGTCGCGGCGATGTGGTCCTCGTTGAAGGCCGTGGCGAGGGAGGAGCCGCGGTGTCCCGAGGTGCCGAAGCTGACGCGCTGGCCGGGATCCGCGGGATCGGGGTGCAGGGCGTAGTACGCGGTCACGAGCCGGGCCACGTCGACCAGGTCCTCCGGGCGCGCCTGCTGCCCCGCTCTTTCGTTGAGCATCCGCCCATTCCTCCGTACTGGATCAAAGAGAACAACAGTGGTCATTGTGTCGCCCCCTGAACGTGCCCGCACCGCCACGTCCCCACTCGGCCCCCACCTGTGCCCCGGGTCACGCAGCGGGCGCGCGGCGGGCCCACGGCGAAGATCGCCGTCGCCCGGGCGGCGATCAGCCGTCAGAGGCCTCTCGCACGCCGGTGAAGACGGTGGTGGCGGACAGCAGGAAGGCGTCGGGCCGGCTGAGGATGCCGTGCTGCGCCTCGGGATCGAGCAGCACGTCGAGGGTGTCGAGGTCGTCCGCGTCGAGCATGTCGCTCGCGGCCTCCCGCAGCCGGGTGAGCTGGGTGTGCAGGAAGGCGCGGGCCGTCCCGCCCAGCGGGGCCGGCAGGTCGAGGAGGTACGTGAAGCTCCCGACGCGGGACAGCCCGGCGCGGCCGAGCATCGCGGGCCAGTCCTCGACGACGGGGGTGCTGCCGGGGAGCTCGGCCCGCATGACCGAGAACCAGTGCTCGTGGACGGCGTCGAGCCGGGCTTGCAGGCCCGGCCTGCCGATCCCGATGTCGCGCGGGAGGAAGCGCATCGGCAGGCCGCCCTCCGCCACGGCGAGCACCCCGCCGGGCCGCAGTACACCGGCCAGCGCGTCCAGCGCGGACTGCTGATCGCCGAGGTGGTGGACGGTCTTGCTGCTCCAGATCAGATCCGCCGTGCCGAGGCCCTCCCCGCCGGGCCCCACGCCGCTGCCCAGGCCTTCGGGCAGTTGCGCGTGGCGTACGGCCACCCTGTCGCCGAGGCCGAGCTTCTCGGCGCGGGCCAGGGTGCGGTCCAGCAGGCCGGGCGTGGCGTCGACGGCGACGGTCTCGGCGCCGGCGAAGGCCTCGGCGAGCACGCAGGTCATCACGCCGGGTCCGCTGCCGATGTCGAGGATGCGGCGGACCTCGGCCGAGGGGCCGAGCAGCTCGCCCAGGTGGGCCGCCGTCCGGCGCAGGCCGGGGAGCTGAAGCTCGGCGCCGTTCTCCAGCTGGGTCGCCATGACGTCCCAGTCGAGTTCGGCGGAGTGGTGGCCGGAGCCGTGGCCGGGCGCGTGCGCGTCCGCCTGCCCGTGTCCGTGACCGTGGCCGTGGCCGTGTGCGGGGCTGGAATCGCTGTGGGGGCTCATGGCGCGGAGCCTGCCCCCTGCGGATCCGATACGACAACTCTTGTTGCCGTTTCCGGGACAGCGGGGTGGAATGCCCGCATGGACACACCAGCCGACGCACCGGCCGACGCACCGCCACCGCCCTACCAGAGCGTCCTCGACGAGGTCGGCCCGCGACTCAAGCGGCTCCGTGCCAAGCGCGGCCTCACGCTGGCCGCGCTCTCCGAGACGACCGGCATCTCCAAGAGCACCCTGTCCCGGCTGGAGTCCGGGCAGCGCCGCCCCAGCCTGGAGCTGCTGCTGCCGCTGGCCGGCGCGTACCGCGTGCCGCTGGACGATCTGGTGGGGGCGCCCGAGGTGGGCGATCCCCGGGTCCGGCTGACCCCGCATGAGCTGCCGAGCGGCGGTACGTTCGTCCCGCTGTCCAGGACTCCGGGTCCCCTCCAGGCGTACAAGATGATCATCACCGACCGGGGCTCCGAGCCGGATCTCCGTACCCACGAGGGCTACGAGTGGATGTACGTGCTGCAGGGCCGGCTGCGGCTGGTGCTCTCCGAGCACGACCTGGTCCTCGGCCCCGGCGAGGTCGCCGAGTTCGACACGCGGCTGCCCCACTGGTTCAGCAGCGCCGACGGCCGGCCCGTCGAGGTGCTCAGCCTCTTCGGCAGGCAGGGCGAACGCATGCACGTCCGTGCGAAGCCCGTCCAGAAACCCGCCCCGTAGGGAGGCGGGGCGGGTTCAGGCCGGCAGGTTGAGGAGCAGCAGCGGGCGGGAGGTGGGCCGGGCGGACCCGCCCGCGGGTTCGACGGTGAGTCCCACCCCGGAGGCGCCCTGGATGCCGCCCTGCATGAGCGTGGCCCCGTCCTGCGTGAGCAGCCCGGCGGGCCGCATGGTGCCGTGGTCCTCGAACCAGAGCTGGTACGTCCGGCCCGCGCCCGGGTCGGGGAGCCCCGAGCCGATGAAGACCGCCCTGTTCTGCAGTTTGGAGCTGACCACGGAGGTGGCGGCGCCGGTGGTGGTGCGGCCCCGTACGGTACGGGCGTCGGCGGCGGCCACGACGGCGGTGACGTCCTGGAGGCGGCGTTCGGTGGCCTGGGCCTGCTGCCGGGCGTCCTCGGCGAGCCGGTTCTGCCGGACGGTGACGCCCCCGAGCACGGCCGCCCCGACGATGCTCGCGGCGATGGCCAGGGTGATGGCCTTGCGGCGCAGGATGGCGGTGAACGTCATCGGCCTGCCCGTGGCCGGGAGCAGCGGAGGCAGTTGGCGGACCGACTCGATGCCGTACAGGACCGCGTCCTTCATGCGCGGCGGCGGCGACAGGGTGGCGGCCCCGGCCAGGCGGGCGGCGGTGGCGGAGAATTCGGCCACTTCCTGCCGGCAGGACGGGCAGTCGGCGAGGTGTGTGGTGAACACCTCGTGTTCCGCCGGTGTGAGTGCGTGGAGGGCGTACGCGCCGGTGAGGGTGTGCAGTTCCCCGTCGTGCTTCATGTGGTCACCCCCATGCAGTCGCGCAGCCGGATGAGTCCGTCGCGCATGCGTGTCTTGATCGTGGGCAGTGGAGTGCGCAGGGTCTCTGCGACCTCACGGTAGGTCAGGCCCTGGTAGTAGGCCAGGGTGACGGCTTGGCGCTGGATCTCGGTCAGGCCGCGCATGCAGCGCCGTACCTGTTCGCTCTCCAGCCGGGTCTCGACCTGTTCCGCCACCTCGTCGAACGGGCGCGCCTGTTGGCGGGCGGCCTGGTCGTGTTCGCGGTTGATCGCGGCCTGGGCGGATCGGACCCGGTCGACGGCCCGGCGGTGGGCGAGGGTGGCGGCCCAGCTGAGCACGCTGCCCTGGTCTGGGCGGTAGCGGGCGGCTTGCCGCCACAGGTCGATCATCACTTCCTGTGTCACCTCCTCGGACTGGGCGCGGTCGCGTACGACCCGGACGACCAGTCCGAACACGGTCCCGGACAGGGCGTCGTAAAGGGCGGAGAAGGCGTCCTTGTCGCCGCGGGCCACCCGGGACATCAGGTCTTCGAGCCTGGGGGCAGCGGTGTCGGGGACACCGAAGGGCAGCGCTTGCCCGGTGGTGGCGGAAGGTCCGCCGGGATCCGTCCGTCGCATGACAGTCCTTCCCTGTCGAAAGGACCGGCCCTTCCACTCAGAGGGCCGACCGCTCCGGATGCTGCCAGGTTCGCGTTCTTGACCGGTCTTCGGAGCGGACATCTGTGCGGATTGGTCAACCAGGTCGCCAATTCCCGATCAATGTGCAACCTCCCGCACCGCTGCTGATTCCGCTTTCGCCAACTGTCACCAATCCGCGGTCGCTTCGGCTGCGAAGCAAGGGGAAACGCCGCCGCGGACGGCGGCGTGGCGACCGGTGGGGAGTGACGGACTGTGCGTACCCAGAGTGTGGCCGTGATCGGCGGCGGGGTGGCGGGACTGACCGCCGCCTACGTCCTGCAAAAGGCGTGCGACGTCACGCTGTACGAGGCGGACCCCCGGCTGGGGGGCCACGCCCACACCCATGAACTGCCGGCCCCGGGCGGCGGAACGGCGCGGGTGGACTCGGGGTTCATCGTCCACAACGAGCGCACGTACCCCCTGCTGCTCCGGCTCTTCCGCGAACTCGGAGTGGCCACGCAGGACTCCGAGATGAGCATGTCGGTACGGTGCGACGGCTGCGGGCTGGAGTACGCCGGTGCCCGCGGGGCCGCGGGCCTGTTCACCGGGCGGTCCGCCCTGCGCGGCCGGTACCTGCGGCTGCTGGCGGAGGTACCGCTCTTCCACCGCCGGGCCCGCGGCCTGCTGGCCGGGGACGGCCCCCCGCAGCAGCTCACCCTGCGCGCCTTTCTCGCCGACGGCGGGTTCTCCCCGTACTTCGTCACCCACTTCATCACTCCGCTGGTGTCGGCGGTGTGGTCCTGCCCCGCCGAGACCGCGCTGGAGTACCCGGCCGCGTACCTGTTCCGCTTCCTCGACCACCACGGGCTGCTGTCCGTGACCGGCTCCCCGCAGTGGAAGACCGTCACCGGCGGCAGCGCGGCCTACGTGGAGAAGGTCGCCAAGGAGATCAGCAACGTCCGGACCGCCACGCCGGTCAACCGGGTGGACCGGATACCGAGCGGCGTCCTGGTGGGCACCGAGCACGGCACCACCGATGCCTACGACGCGGTCGTCATCGCCACGCACCCCGACCAGGCACTGCGGCTGCTGGCCGATCCCACCCGGGACGAGCAGCGGATCCTCGGGGCCTTCCGGTACGAGGCGAACCCGACGGTGCTGCACACCGACACGAGCCTGCTGCCCCGCTCGCCCAGGGCCCGGGCCTCCTGGAACTACCACCTCGACGACTGCCGCCCGGGGGCGGGCGGGGTCCGGGTCAGCTACGACATGACGCGCCTCCAGCGGCTGCCGGGCGCCACCCGGTACGTCGTCACGCTGAACGCGGGCGGCCGGATCGACCCCGAGCGCGTCCTGGCCCGTATGGACTACGCGCACCCCGTCTACACCCCCGAGTCGGTGGCCGCGCAGCGGGCGCTGCCCCGCCTCAACACGCGGGTCACCGCGTTCGCCGGGGCGTACCACGGGTGGGGCTTCCACGAGGACGGCTGCCGTTCCGGGGTACGGGCGGCCGCGGCGCTGGGGGTGCGCTGGTGAGCGGGGTGGAGGCGCCCACGGTGGCGCAGAGGGCGTGCCGGACGGTCCTGGCGGAGGCGAAGGTCCCGGTGGCACCGGCGGACCCGGTGGCCGCTGCGGGGCCGACACCGCCCGCCCTGCCCGCCGTCGCCGTGCCGGCCCTGTACGACTGCGTCGTCTCCCACGCGCGGACGGCCCCCGTACGGCACGCCTTCCGCCACCGCACGTACATGTGGCTCGTGGACGTGGACGCGCTCCCCCGCCTCCCGTGGCCGCTGCGCCCGCTGGCCCGCTTCGACGCCCGGGACCACTTCGCCGCCGCGCCGACCATCCGGGCCGGCCTCGACGCGTACCTGGCCTCCCGGGGCGTACACCTCGACGGCGGGCAGGTCCTGATGCTGGCCCACGCCCGGGTCCTGGGGTACGTGTTCAACCCGCTGACGCTGTACTGGTGCCACGACCGCGCCGGAGCCCTGCTCTGTGTCGTGGGCGAGGTCCACAACACGTACGGACAGCGCCACTGCTACCTCTTGCGCACCGACGACGCCGGACGGGCCGAGGCGACGAAGGAGCTGTACGTCTCGCCGTTCTTCCCCGTCGACGGCCACTACCGCATGCGACTGCCGGAGCCGCGGGAGCGGCTGGAGATCGCCGTCCAGCTCGAACGTGCCGGGCAGCGGGCCTTCACCGCGACCCTGCACGGCCGCCACCGCCCCGCCACCTCCCTCACCCTGCTGCGCGCGGTCGCCCGGCGGCCGTGGTCCACGGCCGCCGTCTGGGCCGGGATCCGCCGACAGGCCGTCCGACTGCTGCTCCGCGGGCTGCCCGTACAGCCCCGACCCGACCGCGCGCCCCAGGAAGGCATCCTCTCGTGACCCTTTCGCTCCCCCGCACCGCCGACGAGCCCGCGAAGCGGCACGCCGCAGCCGTCCACTTCGATGCCGACCCCCGCGCCCACGCGTGGCCGGACGTGGCGCGGCCGCCGGCGGCCCCCTTCGGGCACGCGGCCGTCGCCCGCCGGCTGGTCCGGCGTGCCGTGACCGCCCTGCCCCTGCGCTGCCGCTTCGGCGCCGAACCGGCCCGGGGCATCGGCCCTTCGCTGACCGTCCACGACCCGGACGCCTTCTTCCGCAGGATCGGGGCGCACGGCCTGATCGGCTTCGGCGAGTCCTACATGGCGGGCGAGTGGGACAGCGACGACCTGACCGGCCTGCTGACGGTCCTCGCCCTGCACGTGGACGACCTCGTCCCCGCCCCGCTGCGCAGGCTGCGCGGAGCGTGGGTGCAGCGCCGGCCCGAGGCGCAGCTGAACTCCCGGTCCGGGGCCCGGGAGAACATCCATCGCCACTACGACCTGTCGAACGAGCTGTTCGCCCTCTTCCTCGACGAGACCCTGTCGTACTCCTCCGCCGTGTTCACCTCCTTCCCCGCGCGCCACGAGAGCCTGCCGGCCGCGCAGCACCGGAAGATCGACCGGCTGCTGGACCTCGCCTGCGTCGGCCCGGGCAAGCGCGTGCTGGAGATCGGCACCGGCTGGGGCGAGCTCGCGCTGCGCGCGGCCGAGCGGGGGGCGCACGTGACGACGGTGACCCTCTCCGCGGAGCAGCAGCACCTCGCCCGCCGCCGGATCGCCGCCGCGGGGCTCGCCGGCCGGGTGGACGTGGAACTGCGGGACTACCGTGACCTGGAGGGGCGGTACGACGCGGTGGTGAGCGTGGAGATGATCGAGGCGGTCGGCAGGGACTTCTGGCCGACGTACTTCGCCGCCCTGCGCGATGCGGTGGTGCCCGGCGGACGGATCGCGCTCCAGTCCATCACGATGGGGCACGAGCGGATGCTGCGCACCGCCCGTACGCACACCTGGATCAGCAAGTACGTCTTCCCCGGCGGTCTGATCCCCTCCCGCGAGGCCATCGAGGCGCACGCGGCCGGTGCGGGGCTGCGGATCGTCTCCGACCAGGGGTACGGAGACCACTACGCGCAGACGCTGTGCCTGTGGCGGGAGCGCTTCGCGGAGCGGGCCGAGGCCGTGGCGGCGCTCGGCTTCGACGCGACGTTCCGGCGGATGTGGGAGTTCTACCTGGCCTACTCGGAAGCCGGGTTCCGGGCCCGCTACCTCGACGTCCGGCAACTGCTGCTGACGGAGGACGTCGCGCTGGGGGCGGGGCGGTGAACGCCGCCTCCTGGGAGGCCCTCGGGAGCAACCTGGCCGCGGCCGCCGGTGCGGCCGCCGCCGTCCTGCTCCTGGCCTTCGCGGTCGGGACGGCCCGGCGTCTGCACCGGACGGCGGACATCGCCTGGGGCCTGGCGTTCGCCGCGATCGCGGTGGTCTCGTACGTCCTGTCGGCCGGTCACGGGAACGGCGGCCGCCGGCTGCTGGTCGCCGCTGCCACGGTCGTCTGGGGGGTGCGGCTGGCATTGCACCTCGCCTGGCGCGGCCGCGGGCACGGCGAGGACCCCCGCTACACGCAGTTCCTGGCCCGGGGGCGGGGGAATCCGCAGGTGCGCGCCCTGCTCACGGTGTACCTGCTCCAGGCGGGCCTGGTCTGGCTGGTCTCCCTGCCCGTGCAGGCCGCGTCCTACGTGGACTCCCCCCTCGGCGCGCTCGACGTACTCGGAGCGGCGCTGTGGGCGGCGGGTCTGGGCTTCGAGGCCGTGGGGGATTTCCAGCTCGCGCGGTTCAAGGCCGATCCGGCGCACCGGGCCGCGGTCATGGACCGGGGTCTGTGGGCGTGGACCCGCCACCCGAACTACTTCGGGGACTCCTTGGTCTGGTGGGGGCTCTACCTGCCCGTATGCGGGACCTGGCGGGCCGCGCTGCCGTGCGTGGTGTCCCCGGTGGCCATGACGCTGCTGCTGACGGTGGGGAGTGGCAAGCGGCTGCTGGAGGCCCGGATGGCGGACCGGCCCGGTTTCGCGGATTACACCGCCCGTACCAGCGGGTTCCTCCCGCTGCCGCCGCGGGGAGGCCGGGCGTGAGGGCGCCGACGGGTGCGCTGGTGCTGCACCGGGTGCCGCAGGACCCGACGGCCGCGGTGCTCCTGCTGCACGGAGGGCGGGCGGAGGGGCTCGACGCGCCGCCGCGGGCGAACCTGCCGGGGCTGCGGATGCGTCCGTTCGCGCGGGCGATCGCGGGCGCGGGGGCGGCGCGGGGCGTGGTGGTGGCGGAGGTCCGCTACGAGCACCGGGGCTGGAACGGCAACCGCGCGGATCCGGTCCACGACGTGTGGCAGGCGCTGCGCGAGCTGTGCTGCGTGGCCGGGCCCCTGCCCGTGGTGCTGGTCGGGCACTCCATGGGCGGGCGCGCCGCATTGCGGGCCGCCGCCGACCCGCTCGTCCGCGCGGTGGTGGGGCTCGCGCCGTGGTGCCCGCCGGGTGAACCGGTCCTGCACCTCGGGGACACGGCCGTGGTGCTCCTGCACGACGAGGCCGACCGCGTCACCGACGCGCAGGGGTCGTGGGACTACGTACGGCGGGCCCGTGCCCGGGGGGCCCGGGCCGCGGGCATCGCGATGCCGCACGGCGGGCACGCGATGCTCCGCCGGGCCGCCGCCTGGCACCGGGTCACGACGGACACGACGCTGGGCCTTCTCGGCCTGGCCCCGCTCCCGGAGGCCCTGTTCACGGACCACGTCCCTGCCGCGCCGGTCCCGTCAGCGGCCCGGTGAGGCCGTGGCCGTGGCCGCCGGCGGACGGCGGTCCGCGTCGTCGATCTGCCGCCCCAGGGGCGCGAACGCGAGGAGGAACAGCAGCCCCGCCAGCGGCAGCAGGTCCAGGCTGACACCCGTGGCCACGATGCCGGCTACCACGGCGAGGGGCCGCCAGGCGGCTGTCCGGCGCAGGGCCGCCAGCTGGGTCAGGAGCAGCAGCAGGCCGACGTAGAACAGGAGTGGACCGACGGTGTAGACGGCGGGCTCCACACCGGCGTGGCTCTTGACGCGCCGGAAGAGTTCGCGCATCGCCTCGCGGTCCTCGCTGAGGAACCCGGCGACGAGGTCGATGACCACCTGCGCGACGACCGCGGCCACGCCGAGCAGGGCGGTCACCGCGCCGGCACCGGCGAGTCCCCGGCCGGCCCGGGCCCGACCCGCCGCGGCCATCCTCCGCATCCCCAGCACGACGGGGATGAAGCACACCACGGCTGCCAGGAAGAAGAGATGGCCCGAAGACCAGGCCAGACCGGGGCCGTGCTCCTCATCGGTCAGCCGGATGAGCCCGTAGGCCGTCATGCAGAGCGGACCGACGCTGAACGCCGCCCGCTGCCATGGTGAGTTCCACATGGATCGATCATGGCCGCGCCGGATCCGCCCGTCCTCGGGGAACGCCCTGACCCGCCCCTGACGGGGCGGGCCGGGGGCCTTAGGGGAGGACCCCCGCCTCAGGGGAGGACCCCCGTCAGGACTACTCGACCACCAGGTCGACCTGGATGTTGCCGCGGGTGGCCTTGGAGTAGGGGCAGACCTCGTGGGCCTGCTTGACCAGCAGCTCGCCCGTCTCACCGGCGAGGGATTCCGGCAGCTCGACACGCAGGGTGACGGCCAGGCCGAAGCCCGTGTCGTCCTTGCCGATCGAGACCTCAGCGGTGACCGACACCTCACCGGTGTCGACCTTCGCCTGCCGGCCGACCAGGCCGAGGGCGCTGGCGAAGCAGGCCGCGTAGCCCGCCGCGAAGAGCTGCTCGGGGTTGGTGCCCTGGCCGCTGCCGCCGAGAGCCGGGGGCATGGCGAGAGCGAGGTCGATCTGGCCGTCGGAGCTGACCGTGCGGCCCTCGCGGCCGTTGGCGGTGGCGACAGCGGTGTACAGCGCGTCCATCAGGGGTTCCTCTCGCGGTGGTGACCGTCCAGCCGGTGATCGGCTGACTCCAGAAGTAGAGCACACAATTAAGTTGTGCACAACTAAATGCCTCACAAGCCTTGCCCGGGTACACTTGCGTCCATGAGCGAGCAGCCCCCCCGAACCCTCCGCGAGGAGGACTTCCTCCGCCTGGACGGCCAGATCTGCTTCGCGCTGAACTCGGCGAGCCGGGCCTTCAACGGCCTCTACCGCGTCGTCCTCAAGGACCTCGGCCTGACCTATCCGCAGTACCTGGTGATGCTGGTGCTGTGGGAGCACGGCACGACGCCCGTCAAGGAGATCGGAAACCACCTCCGACTCGACTCCGGGACGCTCTCGCCGCTGCTCAAGCGCCTCGAGGCGGCCGGACTGGTCCACCGGGAGCGCAGCACCGAGGACGAGCGGTCCGTCCACGTCGGCCTCACCGGGGCCGGCACGGAGCTGCGCGCACGCGCGGTGGAGGTGCCGCGCCGGATCGCGGCCGCGACGGGCTTCGAGCTCGCCGAGATCCGGGATCTCCAGATCCGCCTGCACCGCCTCACCGCGGCCCTCGACGCCGCCGTCCCCGAGGCCTGACCGGCCCCGGCGAAGCGGGCGAAACGCTTCCCGGAGGCCGCCGCGGCTCCTAAACCTGGTGGGCGCGCTCGCGTTCAGCCCGGACGGCCGCACCCCGGTCAGCGGAGCGGCCGACACCACGGCCCGGCTGCTGCCCCGACTGTGCGCGGCCACCGCCGGGCCGCACGACCGGGAGCTGCGGCGGCGCCAGGTCCCGGGCACTTTGTACGCCCCGGGCTGCGGCTGACGCGCACCCTGTCCGGGGGCGTCCGCCGTGTGGTGCCCCGGCGCCGGGGGTAGGTTCGCCGGCATGGTGCACGTACTCGGCAGCCGCGTCCTGCTCACCCCCACGGACCCGGAGCGCTCGCGCGCCTTCTACGGCACCACCCTGGGGCTCGCCGTCTACCGGGAGTTCGGCACCGGGCCGGAACGCGGGACGGTCTACTTCCTGGGCGGCGGCTTCCTCGAGGTCTCGGGGCGCGCCGAGGAGCCGCCCGCTCCCGGGCTCCGGCTGTGGCTCCAAGTCACCGACGCGCAGGCGGCGTACGAGGAGCTGCTGACGCGGGGCGCCGAGGTGCTGCGGCCGCCCCGGCGGGAGCCCTGGGGCCTGATCGAGATGTGGATCGCCGACCCGGACGGCGTGCGCATCGCCGTGGTGGAGGTCCCGGCGGACCACCCGCTCCGGTTCCGCCCCTGAGCCCTCGTCGCCCGCGGCCGCCGGTCCCGGCCGGTCCGCGCTTCACCGCGCCGGAGCATCCCCCGGGGCCCACGAGCGCCGAGCCCCGTCCACCCATCGGGGGGACATCGGACGCACCCCCTGGACACGGCGTCAACCCCGCCCGGCCGTGTGGCCAGTGGGGAAGCGGGCACGCGGGGCGCGCATAGCAGAGACGAATATGCCGTGGAGGCTTTTTGTAAAGATCAACTCAGTGTGCTGGATTGATCACCGACAGTGCCCCCGGCTGCGCGGAAGGACACCGAATGCGCACGGTTCGCGAATCAGTCCTGGACGTTCTACGAGCACGTGGTATCACCACGGTCTTCGGCAACCCCGGCTCGACCGAACTGCCGATGCTCAAGCGCTTCCCCGAAGACTTCCGGTACGTCCTCGGCCTCCAGGAGGCGGTCGTCGTCGGCATGGCCGACGGTTTCGCCCTCGCCTCCAGAACCACCTCCCTCGTCAACCTGCACACCGGGCCCGGCACCGGCAACGCGATGGGCGCCATCCTGAACGCCCGCGCGAACCGCACCCCGATGGTCGTCACCGCGGGCCAGCAGGTACGCGCCATGCTCACCATGGAGGCCCTGCTCTCCAACCCGCAGGCCACGCTGCTCCCGCAGCCCGCCGTCAAGTGGGCGTACGAGCCCCCGCGCCCCGCCGACGTCCCGGCCGCGCTGGCCCGCGCCGTGCAGATCGCCGAGACCCCGCCCCACGGGCCGGTGTTCCTCTCCCTCCCCATGGACGATTTCGACGCGGAGCTGACCGAGGCGGAGGACCTGGCCGGCCGGGCCGCCGCCGCCCGCCGGATCACGCACGCCGCCGCTCCCGACGCCGCCACGGTCGCGGCGCTCGCCGACCGGATCTCCCGCGCCCGCTCCGCCGTCCTCGTCGTCGGCGACGACGTCGACGCCTCCGGCGCCTGGGACGCCGTCCTCGCACTCGCCGAGCGCACCGGGCTGCCCGTCTGGGCGGCGCCCGTCGCCGCCCGCGTCTCCTTCCCCCGCAGCCACCCGCAGTTCCGCGGGGATCTGGCCCCGGCGATCGGGCCGCTCGGCCGGCAGCTCGCGGGACACGACCTGGTCGTCGTGGTCGGCGCCCCCGTGTTCCGCTACTACCCGTACGTCCCCGGCTCCCACCTGCCCGAGGGCGCCGAGCTCGTGCTCCTCACCCGGGACGCCGAGGAGGCCTCCCGGGCCCCCGTCGGGGACGCGGTCGTCGCGGACCTGGCACTGACCGTACGGGCCCTCGCGGAGCGGCTCCCGGCCGCCGGCGCGGGTGCGGGCGCGCCCGCACCGCACGAGCAGGTGCGGTTCCCCGAGTCGGCCGACGGGGTGCTCACCCCGCTCGCCGCGCTGACGGCCATCGCGCAGGGCGCCCCGGAGAACACCCTCTGGGTCAACGAATCGCCCTCCAACGTCCCGCAGTTCCACGAGGCCACCCGCATCGCGACCCCGGACTCCTACCTGTTCTCCGCGGGCGGCGGACTCGGCTTCGGGGCCGCCGCGGCCGTCGGCGCGCAGCTCGGCGCGCCCGACCGGCCCGTGGTCTGCGTCATCGGCGACGGCTCGATCCACTACGCCGTACAGGCCCTGTGGACCGCGGCCGCGTACAAGGTCCCCGTCACCTTCGTCGTCCTCAGCAACGCGAAGTACGCGATCCTCCACTGGTTCGCGCAGCTCGAACACGCCCAGGGCGCCCCCGGCCTCGACATCCCCGGTCTCGACATCACGGCCGTCGCCGACGGCTACGGGGTGCGCACCCACCGGGCCCAGGGCGCGGGTGAACTCACCAAGCTCGTCCGGGACGCGGCCGCCCAGCAGGACGGGCCGGTGCTCATCGACGTGCCCGTGACCACCGAGCTCCCCTCCCTCTGAGGCCCGGCCCCTCCGCAGCCCGGACGCCCGCCTCCCCCACCACCGTCAGAAGGCTCCTCATGTCCCCCGAAACCCCTCTTCTGTCACGCCTGCGCACCCTCCTCACCGACCACGCCGACGTCCTGCACACCGACCCGGAGACCCTCGCCGCGCACGCGCGCGACGCCGCGCCGTTCTCCGAGTCCGGCACCCCTGCCGTCGTCGCCTTCCCCCGCACCGCCGAGCAGGTCCGGCACATCATGCGCACCGCGTACGAGCTCGGCGTCCCCGTCGTCCCGCAGGGTGCCCGCACCGGCCTCGCGGGCGCCGCGAACGCGATCGACGGCTGCGTCGTCCTGAGCACCGCCCGGATGGACCGCATCCTGGAGATCGACCCCGCCAACCGGCTCGTGCGCTGCGAGCCCGGGGTGGTCACCAAGCGCCTGAACGACGCCGTCGCCGAGCACGGCCTGTCCTACCCGCCCGACCCCGCCTCCTGGGAGCACTGCACCATCGGCGGGAACATCGCCACCGGCGCCGGCGGCATCTGCTGCGTCAAGTACGGGGTCACGGCCGACTACGTCCGCGGCCTGGACCTCGTCCTCGCCGACGGCCGCCGCATGCGGACCGGCCGGGACACGGCGAAGGGGGTCGCCGGGTACGACCTGACCCGCCTGCTCGTCGGCTCGGAGGGCACCCTGGCCGTCATCGTCGGCGCCACGCTCGGGCTGTGCCCCGTACGGCCGCCCGCGCTGGCCATGCTCGCCCAGTTCCCGACCCTGACGGCGGCCGGGGACGCGGTCGCCGCGATCACCGCGGCCGGCCACGTCCCGTCCGCCCTCGAACTCCTCGACCGTGCGACGTCCCAGGCCGTCGCCGACCACGGGCACCCGATGCTGACCCCGGGCGCCGCCGCCACGCTGATCATCGAGAGCGACACCGCCGAGCCCGCCCGCGACCTCGCATCGATGGCCCTCCTGTGCAAGGAGGCCGGGTCCCGGAACGTGGTGACCGCCACCGGTTCCGAGGAGTCGCGGCAGGTCATCGAGGCGCGGCGGCTGGTCACCCCGGCCCTGGGCGCGTTCGCCGCGACCCTCGGCGGCCGGCCGACCGCCTTCATCGAGGACGTGGCCGTACCGCGCTCCGAACTGGCCAAGTTCATGGGCACGATCGAGGAGATCGCCGTACGGAACCGGCTGCGGATCTTCACCCTCGGGCACGCGGGAGACGGCAACCTGCACCCGACCGTCGTCTTCGACGAGTCGGACGCGGACGAGTTCCGCCGCGCCCAGACCGCGTACGACGACATCATGGCCGCGGGCCTGGCCCTCGGCGGCACCAGCACCGGCGAGCACGGCATCGGCACGCTCAAGCGCGAGTGGCTGACCCGGGAACTCGACCCGGTGAGCCTGGAACTCCAGCGCGGGCTCAAGCGCCTCTTCGACCCGAAGAACCTGCTCAACCCCGGCAAGGTCGTGGAGGCATGACCGAGTCCGTGGCCCGCTCCGAGGCCGCCGAAGAGAACACCACCGCGGCCGCCGGGATCCCGGACCAAGCCGCGGACACCGGCTCCGCCTCCCTCCCCGTACCCCGGCCAGCCCGGGCCGGGCGCGCCGAGGCCGTCCGCTTCGCCGCCACCCACACGCTGCCCGCGTTCGTGCGCGGGGCCTTCCACCTGCGACCCCGGGTGGTGGCGGCGCAGGCGGCCCTCGGCCAGCAGGGCTGGTCGGCGGCGACGCTGCGCGCCATGCGCGCCCGGCACGGCGGGGCGCCCGTCGAGGTGCGCGGCCTGTCCGGGCCGCTGCTGGTCCTGCTGGACCACGCCGACGTCCGGCGGTTCTACGAACTGCCCGTGCGCACCCTCGCCATGGACGCGCCCGACAAGTACAAGGGGCTGTCGCTGCTGGAGCCCACGGGCGTCATCTGCTCCCACGGCGACACCCGCGAGGAGCGCCGGCGCGTCAACGACGAGGTGCTCGCCGCCGACCGGCCGGTGCACCCCTCGTGCGAGGAGTTCCGGGCGGTGATCGCGCAGGAGGCGCCCGCCCTGATCCAGGGCGCCGAGCTGGACTTCCCGCTGCTGCGGCGCACGGTGGCCCGGATCGGGCGCCGGATGGTCCTCGGCGACGCGGCCGCGGGGGACGAGGAGCTCGCCCGGTGGCTGCTCGCGATCCGCGAGGAGTCGAACTGGATGCGGATGCGCAGGGGGCGTGCCGCGGCCGCGGAGGCGCTCTACCGCAAGGCCGCCGCCCGCGTCGAGCAGTACGCCGCCCGCGCCGAACCGCACACCCTGACCGCGCTCGCCCGCAACCACCCGGCCGCCAAGGGACCGGACGCCGCCGCGCTGGACGCGGTGGGCCAGGCCCACCACTGGCTGCTCGCCCTCGACACCGTCGCCCCGATCGTGGCCCGTACCCTGCTGCTGCTCGCCGCGCATCCGGCCGAGCAGGAGGCCCTGCGGGCCGAGGTCGACGGCGGGGGCGCGGAACTGCCCCGGCTGCGGGCCTGCGTGGAGGAGACCCTGCGGCTGTTCCCGATCGTGCCGGACCTCGTACGGGTCACCCGGGCCGAGACCGAGTGGCGCGGGGTGCACTATCCGGCGGGGACGGCGGTGCTGGTGCCCGCCCTGTTCCATCAGCGGGATCCCGAACACGTTCCCGCGGCCCACCAGTTCGTGCCTGCCCGGTGGCTGCGGTCCGGGGCGGCGCAGGACATCCGGATGGCGCCGTTCAGCCATGGCGGCGGGCGCTGCCCGGGTGAGCACCTGGGCGTGCTGACGGCGGCGGTGCTGACCGCGGCGGTGCTTCGGGGCCACCGGGTCACCGGCGGCAGGCCCGCGGTGGACCCCTGCCGTCCGCTGCCCGGGATCCTCGCCTCGGCCGGTATCCGGCTCACCCTCGCCCTGCGCTGAGCACGTCCGGCGGCGCGGGTCCGGCCGCCCGCCGGGCCCGCGCCGCACGTGCGGCCCGCGCCGCACGTGCGGCCCGCACCGCACGTGCGGCCCGCCACCCGAAACCCACCATGCCCCGGAGGGCACCCGCATGACCGATGCCACGACCGCCGTCACCGGGCACGAACCGGAGACCGGCTCCCTGCACCACCTGTGCCGCGTGCTCGCGGAAGCCGCCGAAGGAGTGGGGGACGCCTCCCGGTACGCCTCCGAACTGGCCCTCGGCACCCGGCTGCCGCGCGCCGCCCGCGGAGGCGCCGCCTGGCGCACCCTGCTGCGGACGATCACCGACCCCAAGGGGCTGGGCTGGGCGCCGCGCGGCCGCGGTCTGGCCCGGATCGGCTGGCTCGCCGGGGTGTTCACCAGCCGGGAGAGCCTTGCGGTCAGCCTGGCCGTGACGGGCCTCAAGGCCCGCATCCGGGCCGCCGCCGTGACCCACCCGGAACTGCTCGGCGACCCGGACACCGCGCGCGTGCTGCGGGCCGTCGAGGGGGACCGGCCGCGCGAGGCGGTCCGCGTCTTCCGCTCGCTCCTCGGCACCAAGGGCGCCGAGCGCACCTTCGCCCTGCTGGCCCCCGCCTTCGCCGACATCCTGGCGTGGAACGCCCTCACCGACGAGAACCCGCTCAACGACGGGGCGGGCTGGGAGATCGCCACCGGCCGCACCCTGGCCGGCGCCGAGCCGGTCCTCGGCGTGAGCGGACGGGTCTGGGCCTTCCTCGACCGGGGGCGGGGCCGCGCCGAACCTCTCGTCCCCTCCCCCGCACTCGCCGAGCGCCTCGACACGACCGGCACGATCGCCGGGTACGTCCGCAACATCGGCGCCGTGGGGACCGACGGAACGCTGCTGGTCCAGCAGGTCGTGGGTCCCGACGGCGTCCAGCGGTACGTGGTCCAGCTCGCCGGCATGTCCGGTGTCAGCGACAAGAGCCCCCAGGACCTGCTGGGCGCCGTCCACGCCGTCGCGCGGCCCGCCACCCCGTACTCCAGGGCCGTCTCCAAAGCGCTGCGCCGGCTGATCCCCTCGGGCTGCGAACTGGCCCTGGTGGGCCACAGCCTGGGCGGGATCACCGCCATGAACCTGGCCGCCGACCGGGACTTCTGCGGGATCCACCAGGTCACGCACGTCGTCGCGATCGGCTCCCCCATCGACGGCAAGCGCCCGGCCGATCCGCGGACCCGGGTGTACTCGCTGGTCAACGAGCACGACGTGGTGCCGAGCCTGGAGGGCCGCTCCTCGGTCTCCGCGTACGCACTGCCCGAGCAGTTCACCGAGTTCACCTGGACCGACGACACGCACTCCTTCCCGCTGTGCCATGCCGCGGAGCGGTACGCGCACAACCTCGAACACACGGTCCCCGAGGCGAGCGCCCGCGTCGACGCCGACCTCGCGCCCTTCCGGGGCCGGGTGACCGCCGCCCGCTTCTTCCGGCTCTACGACCGCTGAGGAACACCATGACCGACACCACCTCCACCGAGCCGAGCGCGGCCCCGAGCCGTCGGACCCCGGCGGCCGCGGGCGTCCCCGCGCAGGCCGCCCACCCCGGCCAGTCGCCCTCGTACGGCCCGCCCGGGCTCCTCGAACGCCTCGGCTCGGCCGCCTTCGCCCGCGTCAACCGCACCCGCGAGTGGCACGAACTGCCGCTCCCCCTCGGGCTGCTGAACCTCCGGGTGCTCCGCGACGACCTGCGCCGCAAGAACCTGTACGACACCTACGGCGCGGGCGGTGAGCACCGGCGGCGTCCGACCGCCGCGCTCGCGCCCTTCCGCTCGTACGACGGCTCGGGCTACGACCCGTACGACGAGGACATGGGCCGGGTCGGCACCCGGCTCGACCGCAACGCCCCGCTGCACCTGGCCTTCCCGGACTCCGAAGAGGAGCTGATGTCGCCGAGCCCGCGCGAGATCAGCAGGCAGCTGCTGGCCCGCAAGGGGTTCGTGCCGGCGCCCACCCTCAACCTGCTGGCCGCCGCCTGGATCCAGTTCGAGAACCACGGCTGGGCCAACCACGGCGACAACGAGGAGGCCGAGCCGTTCACCGTCCCGCTCGCCGAGGACGACGACTGGGCCGAGCACGGTGGCGGCTGCCCGATGCGCGTGAACCGCACCCGCCCCGACCCGGTCGCGCACACCGCCGCCGACGCGCCGCCCACGTACGAGAACACCGTCACGCACTGGTGGGACGGGTCGCAGATCTACGGCTCCGACGAGGCCCGCTGCCGGGCGCTGCGCACGGGCGAGCACGGACGGCTGATCGTCGAGGACGGCCGGCTGCCCGCCGATCCGCGGCCGGGGAACTCCTGCCTGGACTGGACCGGCATGAACAGCGACTACTGGGCGGGCCTGTCGCTGCTGCACACGCTGTTCGCCAAGGAGCACAACGCGATCTGCGACTACCTGCGCGCCCACTACCCGACCTGGGACGACGAGCGGCTCTTCCACACCGCGCGGCTGGTCAACACCGCGCTGATGGCGAAGATCCACACGGTGGAGTGGACGCCGGGCATCCTCGACACCCCGGTGCTGCGGCGCGCGATGGACGCCAACTGGTACGGGGTGCTGCCGCGCTGGGTCAGCCGGACGTACGGGCGCGTCGGCAAGGGCGAGATGCTCAGCGGAATCCTCGGCTCCGCGACCGACCACCACGCGGCGCCGTTCTCGATGACGGAGGAGTTCGTCTCCGCGTACCGGCTGCACCCGCTGATCCCGGACGAGCTCGCCGTACGGGACCACCGCGCGGGCACCGTCCGCGCGACCATCGGGTTCGACGACATGCAGGGCGCGACCACCCGCAAGGCGGTCGACGCGTACGGCATGAGCGACCTCTTCTACAGCTTCGGCACGGCCCACCCCGGGGCCCTCGTACTGCACAACCACCCGGACGCGCTGCGCAATCTGGCCCGGCTCACCGGCGAGCACATCGATCTGGGCACCGTCGACATCCTGCGGGACCGCGAGCGCGGGATCCCCCGCTACAACGCGTACCGGCAGATGCTGCGCAAGCGGCCGGTCACCTCCTTCGAGGAGCTGACGGGCGGGCATCCGGGCGACACTCCGCTGCTGAAGGAGCTGTACGAGGGGCGCCTCGACCGGGTGGACACGCTGGTCGGCAATCTCGCCGAGCCACGGCCGGCCGGGTTCGGCTTCAGCGACTCGCTGTTCCGGATCTTCATCCTGATGGCGAGCAGGCGGCTGAAGAGCGACCGCTTCTTCACCACCGACTACCGGCCGGAGGTGTACTCGGCGGAGGGCCTGGAGTGGGTGGACCGCAACGGCATGGTCTCCGTCCTCCTGCGCCACCACCCCGAACTGGCCCCGGCCCTCGACGGCGTGACCAACGCCTTCGCCCCGTGGAGGACCCTGTGACGGCCATCCCGGCGCCGCGCACGGAGCGGGATGCACGGCGGTACGAACCCGCGGAGGGGCTGCGGGCCCACTCCGCGGCGCTGCTGCGGCACGCGGAGCGGCTGCGGGCGGGGGCCGTGGCGCTGGACTGGAAGGGTCCGCAGGCCGAGGCCTTCCGGTGGCGGATCGAGGCCCTGGCCGACCGCTGCGCGACGGCGGCGGCCGGCCTGGCACGGTCCGCCGAGCAGTTGGACGCGGCCGTACGCTCCCGCTGACGGCCGGGGACACAATGGGCGGGTGGGCGGAGGGTCGAGCCCACCCGTTCCCTGTCGTCCTCGTCGAAAGCGAGCACGCCGTGAGCCACCACCACGAGCGCCACGAGCGCCACGAGCGCCACGAGCGCCACGACGGATCCTCCGGGGCGCCGCTGCGGAACCGGCTGGGGCACCGGTTGCGACACCGACTGGGACACCGGCTCGGCCATCTGGCGCACGCGTTCACCCCGCACGGCCACGAGCCGGCGGCCAAGGTGGACCCGGCGATGGAGACCTCCCGGCAGGGCATGCGCACGCTGTGGCTGTCCCTGGGGGTCCTGGGCCTGACCACGGCCGTCCAGGCCGGCGTCGTCGCCCTGTCCGGGTCGGTGGCCCTGCTCGGCGACACCGTCCACAACGCCGCCGACGCGCTCACCGCCGTTCCCCTCGGCATCGCGTTCGTACTCGGGCGGCGGGCGGCGAACCGCCGCTACACGTACGGCTACGGCCGCGCGGAGGACCTGGCCGGCATCGTCGTCGTGCTCACGATCGCGGCCTCCTGCGCCCTCACCGCATACCAGGCCGTGGACCGGCTCCTGCACCCCCGCGAGATCAGCCAGCTCTGGGCGGTCGCGGGCGCCGCGGTGGTCGGCTTCCTCGGCAACGAGTGGGTGGCCCGGCAGCGGATCCGCACCGGCCGCCGGATCGGTTCCGCGGCGCTCGTCGCCGACGGCCTGCACGCCCGTACGGACGGGTTCACCTCGCTCGCCGTCCTGCTCGGCGCGGGCGGCGCCGCGATCGGCTGGAAGAGCGCCGACCCGATCGTCGGCCTGCTCATCACCGCGGCCATCCTCATGGTGGTGCGCGACGCCGCGCGCGAGGTCTGCCGGCGGCTCATGGATTCGGTCGATCCGGCCCTGGTCGACACCGCGCACGGCGCGCTGCTCGGCGTGGCCGGCGTACGGGGCACCGGGCAGGTCCGCATGCGGTGGATCGGGCACGCGCTGCGGGCCGAGGCCGACATCGTCGTCGACCCGCACCTCACGGTGGTGCAGGCGCACGCCCTGGCCGTCGAGGCCGAGCACGCGCTGATCCACGCCGTCCCCCGGCTGACCGCGGCCACCGTGCACATCGATCACACCGACACCGCCGATCGCGAGGACCCGCACGCCGCCCTGGCCCACCACGCGGGCCGGGCGGGCTGACACCGGCCGGGGGAATGCCGGCGGGCTTCCGGCGGCCGGGGCGCAATCCCTGACGGTGCCTTGATGCCGGGGCCGGGAGCGCGTCAGCGGCGTGTATGGAGTGGGCCGTTTCCCGTCAAGGTGGCGTCAGGGACCCGCGCGCGGGGGCCGGAGGCGGGGATAGCTTCGGAGTCGCGCCCCGGACTGCCTCCCCGCACTCGGGGCGCCACCAGTCGCCTCTTGCGGTTCCTCAGGGAGGGCCCCATGTGTCTGTTCCGGTACGAAGACGATCCCGAGCCCGAGGAACGGGTCCCGGCCGGGCTCCTGTACGTGCCCGTCCGGCCGGGAAGAGGAGCGGAGGCGGTGATCCGCCTGTTCCGCACTCCACTGGGCGCCCGTACGGCCGTGGGCTTCACCCGCACGGATCTGCTGGCCGCCACCCTCGGTGAGGGCCAGGGCTACATCCGGCTGTCGGAGTCCGTGCTGCGGGAGCTGTGCGAACCGCTCGGCGCGGACCTGATCACCGTCGACCCGACGCTGTCGGCTCCGGCGGCCGCTCCGGCGGCTCCGGCCGCCGCCGCGGCGCCGCTGCGGCCGGGCCGGTTCCCGGCCCAGGCCGTCTGAGGGGAGGAGTCCCATGACCACCGTCACCCTGTCCGAGATCGCCGCGGACTCCGCGGACGAGCTGTCCGTCTGGCCGGCGTCGACGACCCGGCTGCCGCACGGGAGCCTCGCCGTCGGCGGGGTCCCGCTGACCGAGATCGCCGACCGCTTCGACACCCCGGCGTACGTACTGGACGAGGGCGAGGTACGAGCCCGCTGCCGCACCTACCGCGACGCCTTCCCCGACGCCGAAGTGCTCTACGCCGCCAAGGCCTTCCTCTCCCGCGCCATGGTCCACTGGGTCGCCGAGGAGGGCCTCGGGCTCGACGTCTGCTCGGCCGGCGAGCTCGAACTCGCCGTCACCGCCGGATTCCCGCCGGACCGCATCCTCCTGCACGGGAACGCCAAATCGCCCCGCGACATCGAGACCGCCCTGCGGCTCGGCGTCGGCCGGATCGTCATCGACAGCCCGTCCGAGATCGCCCGCCTCGCCGCCGCCGTCGGCCCGGGCGGACACCAGAAGGTCCTGGTCCGCGTCGTCCCCGGCATCTCGGCCGGCGGCCACGAGAAGATCCGCACCGGCACCGACGGCCAGAAGTTCGGCCTGTCCCTCACCGACGGCTCGGCGCAGCACGCCGTCACCCGCATCCTGGGCCAGCCGCAGCTCGAACTCGTCGGGCTGCACTGCCACATCGGCTCCCAGATCACCGACGTGAAGCCGTACCTGACGGCGGTGCGCCGCGTGGTCGGCCTGATGGCCCGCATCCGCGACGCCCACGGCGTCACGCTCCCCGAGCTCGACATGGGCGGCGGCCACGGCATCGCGTACTGCCCGGGCGAACCCGCGCTCGACCTCACGGCCCTGGCCGGCCGGCTGCGCAGCGAGCTCGTCGAGAGCTGCGCGGCGGCCGGGCTGCCCGTGCCCCGGCTCGCCATCGAGCCGGGCCGGGCGATCGCCGGTCCGGCGGGCGTGGCCCTGTACCGGGTCCTCGCGGTGAAACACACCGGGGAGCGGGTGTTCGTGGCCGTGGACGGCGGCATGAGCGACAACCCGCGGCCGGCGTTGTACGGGGTCCGGTACGCGCCCCGCCTGATCGGCCGCCACTCCACCGCGGGGCCCTGTACGGCCACGGTGGTCGGCCGGCACTGCGAGGCGGGGGACATCCTCGCCGCCGACGTCGAACTCCCCGGGGACGTCCACCCGGGAGACCTGCTCGCCGTGCCGGTGGCGGGCGCCTACCAGCTGTCCATGGCCTCCGGCTACAACATGGTCGGCCGTCCCCCGGTCGTCGCCGTCGACCACGGCACGGCCCGGCTCCTCGTACGCCGCGAAACCCTGGACGACTTCCGCCGCCGCGACATCGGGGACTGAGATCGGGCCTGGGTACGGGTCGGCCCACCCGACCGGTACCCCGGCCCGATCGCCGGGTGCGGGCGCCCGGGCCACCATGGGGGGAGATCCGTATCCACGGGGACCCCGTCCGGGAGGCTCGATGGTGCACACCGATGGAGCGGCCGCGGACGTCCTGGTGGCGGGGGCCGGCCCGGTCGGGCTGACGGCGGCCGCCGAGCTTCGCCGGCGCGGGATCTCCTGCCGGATCGTCGACCGGCTCCCGGAGCGGCTGCCGTACGCCAAGGCGGTGGGGATCCAGCCGCGGACCCTGGAGATCTGGGACCGGATGGGCTTCGTCCGCACCGCGCTGGAGGCGGCCGTCCCCATGCGCGGGCAGCTCACGTACGTGGACGGCGTGGAGCAGCCCCGGCTGGACCTGGTGCTGCCGCCCGAGGTGCCGTACCGCTTCGCCGCGCTGCCGCAGTACGAGACCGAGCGGATCATCGAGGAGTTCCTGGAGGGTTTCGGGACGCGTATCGAGCGGGGCACCGAGCTGGTGTCGTTCGTCCAGGACGCCGACGGGGTGACCTGCCGGCTCGTCACTCCCGCCGGGGAGGAGGAGGTCCGCACCCGGTTCCTGGTGGGCTGCGACGGCGCGCACAGCGTCGTCCGCAAGGGGCTCGGCCTGGCCTTCGAGGGTGGTGCGTTCCCCGAGGAGTACATGCTCGCCGACGTGGAGCTCGACTGGGACCTGCCGTACGGGTACGGGGTGCGGGCCATGCACCACGATGCCCGGGGCTCCGTCGACGACCTGCTGGTGTGCATTCCGCTGCCGGGCGCCGGCCGCTACCGGGTGTCGATGCTGGTGCCGCCCGAGCTCTCGGCCGCTCCTCCGCAGGGCGGTGACGCGGTGGCGCACGGGCTGGAGGGCGGCCGGACCCCCGAACTCGGACACGTCCAGGCCGTCGTGGACCGGCTGTCCCCGCAGCCCGCCACGGCGTCGGCCATGCGCTGGTCGTCCGTGTTCCGGATCAGCCACCGGCTGGTGGACCGGTACGGGCTGGGGCGGGTCTTCGTGGCCGGCGACGCGGCGCACATCCATCCGCCGACCGGGGCGCAGGGCATGAACACGGGGATCCAGGACGCCTGGAACCTCGCCTGGAAGCTGGCGCTGGCCGTGCGGGGCGCCGGCGGACCGGGGCTGCTCGCGAGTTACGACGCCGAGCGCCGGCCGGTGGGCGAGGAGGTCGTCGGCCGTACCGTGCGGCAGGCCGCCGAGGGCGTCCAGGCGGATCCGGAGGACGCGGACACGCTGATGATGCGCGAGGCCCAGCTGCTCGTCGGCTACCGGGGCAGTCCCCTCGTACAGCCGGCGGGCCCGGAGGACGACGGCGGCCCCGGGCCGCGGCCCGGCGACCGGGCGCCGGACTGCGGCGGGCTCTCCGGGCAGATCGCCGCGTATCCGGTGCGGCTGTACGACCTGTTGCGCGGCCGCGATCACATGCTGCTGCTGTACGGGCCGGGCCCGGCGCTGGACGGCCTCGCCGAGCTCGCCTCCGCGGTACGGGACCTCCCGACCCCGGGCCGGGTCGGGGTGTGCGCGATCCTCGCCGACGCCGGGGCCGAGGCCGACCGGGGGGCGCCGGTGCCCGTGTACCGCGACGGCCGGGGCGAGTTCGCCCGGATGTACGGGGTGCGGGAGCCGGCGGCGTTCGTGGTCCGGCCGGACGGCTACCTCGGTGCCAGGCTGTGCCCGCCGACCGTCCCGGGACTGGCCGCCCACTTCTCCGGGGTGTTCGGGAGCTGAGCGGGCCCGCCGGACCCGCCGGACCCCTCGGTTCGTGTGCCCTCGGCTCCCGTGCCCTCGGCCCCGGTGAACCCCTTGGCGAGGAGCCGGACGGCCAGGCCCACCTCCCAGGCGAACACCGGGAGGGCGGCGAGCGATCCGGCGACCGAGACCTGCTCGTAGAGGCCGAACAGCACGGCGGTCGCCGAGGCGCCGATCAGCGCGCCGCCGACGAGCCCCAGCACCGCGAGGGGCCGCGGGACGAGCCGTGAGCGGTACATCAGGCCCGCCAGGACGAGGGTGTTCGCGCCGAGGACGAGGTTGGGCCCGAAGAGGAACGTCCAGTCGTGGAACGCCACCAGGGTGTCGGCGGCCGTGACGAGGGAGGCGGCGCCACCGCCCGGCGCTGCCGCGGATTCCCGCCGCAGCGTCACCACCGACAGCAGGCTGAGGGTGCCGGCGAGGATGACGGCGGCTTCCAGCAGCCGCCCGCAGACGTAGCCGAGCGCGGCGCCCTCGTTCTGCCGCTTGACCACCGGGTACAGGGCGACCCCGGTGCCGATGACGGCCAGCGCGAGGACGAACTCGGACAGGGCCCCGAGGAACACCCGGGTGTCGGCGCCGGGGCCGAGGACGTAACCGGCGTCGTGCAGCACGGGGCCGTACAGCGCGAGCCCGCCGATCGCGGCGATCTCGGTGACGAGGAACAACACCCCTGTGACGACCGCGGTCTTTCTGGTCGAACCCATGCGGAACCACTCCCTCTTGAGAGGTGTACGGCGTACACCTCGACCTCTGGGCCATACGCTAGGTGTACGCCGTACACTCGTCAAGCCGAGAACCGACGACGAAGGAGCCGATCGACATGACCCGCCGACCGGAGGCCGCGCCCCGGGCGCCGCTGAGCAGGGACCGGGTGCTGCGCGCCGCCGTCGAGCTGGCCGACGGCACCGGGATCGAAGCGCTGAGCATGCGCCGGCTCGCCCAGGAGCTGGGCGTGGTGCCGATGGCGCTCTACAAGCACGTCGCCAACAAGGAACAGCTCCTGGACGGCATGGTGGAGGCCGTCGTGGGCGAGATCGATCCCCCGGCCCGCGGATCGGACTGGCAGGGCGCGGTCCGGCAGCGGATCCTCTCGGCTCGCGCGGCCCTGCTGGGGCACCCCTGGGCGGCCCAGGTGATCCGCTCGCGCACCGGGCCGACCCCGGCCGTGCTCGCGTACCTGGACTCGGTGATCGGCATGTTCCGCGCCGGGGGCTTCTCCGTCGATCTCACCCATCACGTGATGCACGCGCTGGGCGGCCGCGTCCTGGGGTTCACCCAGGAGGTGTTCGACGCCGCCCCGGACCCGGATCCGGCGGGGCGGGCGGCCATGCCGCCGGAGGCCGCGGCGGCCTACCCGCACGTCGCGGAGCTGGCCGGAGCCGCGGCCCACGACGGGGAATCCGTCGTCGGCGGCGGCTGCGACGACCAGTTCGAGTTCGAGTTCGCGCTGGACCTGCTCCTGGACGGCTTCGAACGCCTCCGCCGGCAGGGCTGGACGTCAGGCGCCCGGCGAGCCGGGGGTGGCCTGATCGCGTAGGCTCGGCCAATGGCCAAGTACTTCGACGTGCACCCCGAGAACCCCCAGCAGCGCACCATCGGCAGTGTCGCTGACAGCATCCGCTCCGGCGCGCTCGTCGCGTACCCGACGGACTCCTGCTACGCGCTGGGCTGCCAGCTCGGCAACCGTGACGGCCTCGCCCGGATCCGGTCCATCCGCAACCTCGACGACCGTCACCACTTCACGCTGGTGTGCCAGGACTTCTCCCAGCTGGGCCAGTTCGTGCAGATCGACAACGACGTGTTCCGCGCGATCAAGGCGTCCACGCCCGGCAGTTACACCTTCATCCTTCCCGCGACGAAGGAAGTGCCGCGCCAGCTGCTGCACCCCAAGAAGAAGACGGTCGGCGTACGCATCCCCGACCACGCGGTGACGCAGGCCCTGCTCGCCGAGCTCGGTGAGCCGCTGCTGTCCAGCACCCTGCTCCTGCCCGACGAGCCGGAGCCGCTGACGCAGGGCTGGGAGATCAAGGAGCGGCTCGACTACCTCGTGGACATCGTGGTCGACTCCGGCGACTGCGGGACCGAGCCGACCACCGTCATCGACTTCTCCGGCGGCGAGGCCGAGATCGTACGCCGCGGGGCGGGCGACACCACGCGGTTCGAGTGACGCAGCGCCGCCCGTCCGCCGCGTGATGCAGGTCTGCGTCACCCGGCGGGCGCGGGCGGATCCGCCGGTCGCGGCTCGCCTCCGCGGCGGACCAGGCCGTACGCCCACCGCTCGTTCAGACCGGCGAGGAAGCCCACGCCGCCCCAGAAGAACCAGGCCTTGATCAGGGCCTGGTGCCCGGCCGCGGACAGCGGCACCGGCCCGCACATGTCCTCGGGGGCGGCCGGCGGGGCGAGCAGGGTGAGGATGCCGCCGTTGATGAGCAGGAAGAGCGAGCTGGCCAGGAACCAGCCGACCACCACCCGGTACCAGCCCTCCTGACGCATCATCCGGGCGAGCTGCACCGGGTCCGCGGGGATATCGGCGGGCGCGGAGCGCCCGGGAGCCGGCTGGATCAGCTGGTAGGCGTCGCGCAGCCGGATGATCACGCTGAAGACCGCGCCCATCGCCCCGCCCGCGAAGCAGACCAGCGAATCCATCAGGACCAGCTCTTCGGGGCAGCCGATGGCGCTGTCGAGCAGGGGCGGCACGAACCGGGCGGCGAACAGGGCCAGTACGAGCACCACGGGGCTGAGGACGATGCCGAAGGCGAGGCCCGTGTTGAGCCCGCGCCCGCCGGCGAGCGCCGCGTCGGCCGCGAGCCGCTGGGAGGCGGCATCGGCCTCGGCCTTGAGTCGGTCGGTCCGGGCCCCGGTTCCGGCCCCGGTCCCGGTTCCGGTCCCGGGCGGGCGCCCGGCGGGGCCGGCCGCGCTCTCGCGGATGCCCGCGCGTACGGCCGCCTCCAGGGCCCGGCCCACCGCATCGCCCGTACGCTGCTCGAACGCGCGCTGCGCGGCCGTGTGGAGCCGTTCGATCCGGGCCAGCTCCAGCGGCTCCGCGTCCCGCAGCCGCTGGAGGCCGGGAGCCTCCTCGGCGAGGCCGAGGGCCTCGGCCATCGTCCGCGGCTCGACCGGACCGGCGGCGCCGAACAGCCAGGCTCTGATCGCGCCGGTCCGGCCCGTACGCCGTTCACTCATCCGCATCCCCCTTGATCCCAGGGGAAGTTGTACCGGCACACCGGTCCCGGCGGAACCCCGGCCCGTGGCGTCGCACGGACCGGAGCCCGCCGGGAGGCGTGCGAACGGCAGGATCGACAGGATCAGCAGCCGAAGTCGACCCGCCGGAACGAGGCGTAGTGGTCGGAGGTGTAGTAGTCCTCTTCCCACTGCTGTCCGGTGATGATCCGGCGCGCCCCGCGGGTCGGCGAGCCCGGGGTGATGACGGTGTACTCGTGGTAGTAGCCGCTACCGTGGATCGGCAGCAGCCGCTCGCGGTTCTGGAAGACGACGCCGTCCTGGGAGTACGGGAACGGGCCGCCCTGGTCGATGAGGTCGAGGGTGTCGTGCGCCTGCGAAGGCAGCGCCGAGTAGCAGATGCTGCCGACCGATGCCGCGGCGGCGGCCGAGGCGGAGACGGGGGCGGACGCGGGAGCGGGGGCCGCCGAGGCGGCCGGTCCGGTGAGGAGTGCGCCGGCGACCGCCGCGGCGCCGACGAGGGCCAGGAAGCGTGGGGGGATTCTCATGCGGCCCATGATGACGCGCGTAGAGCGGCGGCCGTCAACGCCAACTGCACGGTGTTTCCTGCCTGTTCACCGGCCATGGACGGCGCGTGGCACGAACGTCGGCGTCACGTAAGGCGGACGCAACCTGAGGGCCGCGCGGGGCCGGTGGCAGGATGATCGGCAGTCGACCGAGAGAGGTGCCGCACCATGGCCGTCGTCCACCGGACCACGATGACCCCGGGCAAGCTGGAGCTGCTCGCTTCCTGGCTTCCCACCCAGTCCTGGTACCAGGGCCCCGGCGCGGGGAGCGCCCCGCAGCCGGCCAGGGTCGGGGGCTTCCGGCTCGACGACCCGCAGGGCGAGGTCGGGATCGAGTTCATGGCGGTCTCCGACCGTGCGGGAGACCGGCCGATCACGTACCACGTGCCCCTCACGTACCGCGGGGCACCGCTGGACGGGGCCGAGCACGCCCTCATCGGAACCTCCGAGCACGGGGTGCTGGGTCGCCGCTGGATCTACGACGGGACCCACGACCCCGTCCTGGTCGAGCGGTTGTACGCGCTCGTACGCGGCGAGGCGGAGCCGCAGGCGCAGAGCGAGAGCGACACGCCCGACCCGTCCGTCACCGGCTGGTCGGCGGGGACCGGCCACCCGGGCCCGGTCGCGGTCCTCGGCGTGTCCGACGGACCGGAGACGACCGACGTGCTCGTGCAGACCGCGGGCGGGAAGCTGACCCTCGGCGTGCAGCGCGTCCTGCGGCCCGCACCGGCGCAGGAGGACACCGGCGAGCGGCAGCCGCTGGGACACGTCACCGCGGAGTGGACGCTGCCGGACGGCACGAGGGCGCGCGGCCGGTACGCCGTCGTCCGCGCGTAGTCCGGGCGCGGGGCGGGCGCGGGGCGGGCGCGGGGCGCGGGGCGGGCGGTGGCGCGCGGGCGGCGCGGACCGGCCGCTGCGCGCATCATGGGAGGTGGGGAAGCTCCTTTCGCCCGGCAGAGGAGGGCCCGGATGAGTGCCCAGCGCTACGAGCTGGTGTTTTCCGAGGACGCGGACACGAGCGAGGACGTCGTCGTGGTGACCGCCACCGGCCAGGCCGGGCCGGGCGGCCACCCGGTCTACGCGGACGCGTCCGGCATCGTCCGTGCGGAGATCAGCGACCAGGAAGAGGTGCGCATCCTGGCCTCCGGCGGCGGCCAGGAACCGGCCCGCGTGGTCCGGGTCCGGCCGCTGCCCTGAACGCGCCCCGCACGCACCCCCGCACGCCCTCCCGAACGCACCGTTGCTCCGTCCGAGTTCTCTTGCGTGCCCGTTCGGTCGCACCACCCGAGCGCATGATCATCATTTAGCCGCGCAATCGTTTTGATGCTCCCAACGGGCCGTGGGCGAGCTGGGAAGGCTGCGTGGCGATGTCATCGACGCACCGTGCACAAAAGGAACGACGGGTACGACGGGCCCGGGGGGCGCCGGGAACCAGGACGTGGAGCGTGGTGGCCGCCGTGACCGGCGCCGCCCTCGTCGTGGCCGCGGCACCGGGCCGGGCGCCCGAGCAGGACGCCGCGGGGCGGCCGGCCGGCGGCCCGGACGCCGCCGTGACCCTGCTCGTGGGCCGGGCCCTGGACCAGGGGGACGGCGGCATCGCCGCGCGGTGCGCGCTGGAGGCGTTCCGGGACGGCCTGTGCACCGGCTGGCGGCAGCAGCGCGTCCGGGCCACCTCGCGGGGAGCCGGTTCGGTCCTGCGCGGGCCCGCAGCCCGCGAGGCCGGCGGGGCGGATCGTACGGTCGTCCTCCCCACGAACTCCGGCGGTCCGCTGGAGATCGCGCTCGCCGAGGCGGGGCAGCTCACCGATGTCACCGTCCACGACGGGCACGGGCGCTACGTGGGCGGCGAACTCGCCCCGAGGAGCCGCCACTGGACCAACACCGAGCCGCTGCGGGCCGGCGAGCTCTACACCGTCCGGGTCGGCGCCCAGGACGCGGCGGGGACTCCGGTCGGCGTCACCCTGGCGTTCCGGACCGCGCCGCCCCCGGACGAGGGCCGGCTCACGGTGGAGTTCGGGCCGCGGCCCGGCACGTACGGCGCGGGGCAGATCGTGACGGCCGCCCTGAGCCGGCCGGTTCCCGCCGCCGACCGGACGGCGCGGGCCCGGGTGGAGCGGGCGCTCCAGGTCACCTCGGAGCCGGCCGTCGAGGGCGGCTGGCACTGGGTGGACGATTCGACGCTGCACTACCGGCCGCGCACGTACTGGCCGGCGCACGCGGAGGTGCACGTGACGAGCGGTCTCGACGGGGTCGAGGTGGGCGACCACGACTACGGCGGCCCCTCCGACTCCACGGAGTTCACCATCGGGGACCGGATCGAGGCGGTCACCGACGCCGAAGCGCACGAGATGACCGTACGCCGCAACGGCAAGGTGATCCGGACGATCCCGGTCACCACCGGCAAGGCGGGGTTCCGGACCCGCAGCGGCGTCAAGGTCGTGCTGCGCAAGGAGTACCAGGTCCGGATGCGCGGGGACTCCGTCGGCATCAAGCGCGGCACGAGCGAGTTCTACGACCTGCCGGTCTTCTACGCGACGCGGGTGACGTGGAGCGGCGAGTACGTGCACGCGGCGCCCTGGTCGGTCGCCTCGCAGGGCGAGGAGAACGTGAGCCACGGCTGTACGGGCATGAGCACGGCGGAGGCCGCCTGGTTCTTCCAGACCGTACGGGAGGGGGACATCGTGCAGGTGGTGAACAGCGAGGGGGAGCCGATGGCTCCGTTCGAGAACGGCTTCGGCGACTGGAACCTGGACTGGCGGGCCTGGCGGGCCGGCAGTGCCCTCACCTCCTCCGACGCCCCCGTCTCGGCGGCCGTCCTCCCGTCCGTGTCCCACCACACCGCGTCCCGGCTGCGCCCTCTGACGTGAGCGGCGCGCGACGCGGCCGAGCGCCGTACCCGGCGGACCCGCCGGGTACGGCGCTCGGGCGGTAGCGGCTATCTGGGCGTGGGGCAGACCTGCCAGGCGAGGTGGTAGAGCGTGCTCACGCTCGCGTCGGTGGAGTCCATGGCCATGAAGCTCGTGGCGGTCTGCGGATTGGACGTGCCCGCATTCACGCGCAGTTCCGTATTGATGTTGAAGTTTCGTTTCTCTCCGCACGGGGCCCAGACCAGGTCCGCGTACTCGGTCTTGTCGCTCGCCTGCCAGTTGTCGTTGTGCGGCCCGTTGAACTGATGGGTGCGCTGGGTCGTCTGGGGCATTCCCTGGAAGTAGTAGTTCGCCCGCTCCTGACCCCACGCACCGGGCTGGAGGAATGCGAATCCGCGGTAATCCGCCTGGACGATCGCATAGGTGAATCCCGAAGGAACGTGGACGCGGAGATTGAGCTGGCAGTTCTTGCGGAATGCCGTGGGCGGCGCGCCGGGTCCCACCTGCGCGAGGTAGTCACTGTACGTGACCGTGAAGGCGGTGTTGTCGGGCGCGACGGCGACCTCGGCGGTGCCTTCGCGGCAGCCGGATCCGTTCACGGTGGCGAGTTCGATCACGATCTTGTCGGGCGGAGCGGTGATCTGCGGGGTGTGGCCGGCGGCCCCGGCGGAGGTCGCCGCCGTGGCGATCAGCACGGCCGCCGCGCCACCGGTGAGCAGGGTACGAGACAGGGAATGAGACATCGTTGTTGTCACTCCTGATCATCGATCGGTGTTTCCTGCGCTCACGCCGCGTCAGGCCGCCGCCGGACATTCCTTCCACTCGAAGTGGTAGACCGTGCTCACGCTGCCGTCCGTCGAGTCCATGCTCATGAAGCTCAGGGCCTGCGGGTTCGACGTCCCCGCGTAGACCCGCAGTTCGCTGTTGACGTTGAGATTGCGCTCCTCGCCGCAGGGCGCGAAGACCAGGTCCTGGTACTCGGTCTGGTCGCTCGCCTGCCAGTTGTCGGAGTACGGGCCGCCGAACTGGTGGGTCGTGCGGGCCGTCTGCGGCATGCCCTGGAAGTAGTAGTTCGCGCGCTGCTGGCCGTAGGCCCCGCGCTGGAGGTGGGCGAAGCCGCGGTAGTCGGCGCGGGCGATGGCGTACGTGAACCCCTGCGGTACGTGGACCTGGAGGGCGAGCTGGCAGTTCTTGCGGAATTCGGTGCCGCCGGAACCGGCTCCGGCCTGGGCCAGGTAGTTGCTGTACGTGACGCTGAACGAGGTGTTGTCGGAAGCCGCGGTGACACCCGCGGTCCCCTGCGGGCATCCCGATCCGTTGACGCCGACCACCTCGACGGTGATTCTGCCGGGCGGCGTGTACACGGTATCGGCCTGCGCGGGAACGGCCACGGCGGACAACACCGCGACCGCCGCGCCGACGGTGAATCTGCGGAGCAACATCGTCGTTTCTCCATTCATCGGTCCGGCACAACCGGAACCGGAACTCTTCGAATTTCGGCATGCACATGCCACCACAGCGAGTGCGCACGGGGAAGGACGCGAAACGGCCAACACCTCCGTTCCGCAGCGCGCTGGCCGAATTCGGGTACCGCGGGACCGGACGCGAGGCGGTGGGTGTACGGAGGGAACGGATGGGCAGGCGCCGGGTATGGCCTTGCAGCACCCGGCGGAACGCACCGGCGAGGGGCGGACCGCCCGCTTCGAGAAGCTGGCCGAGCTCGCCTCCAATTTCACGAGTTCCGCCGTCTTCTCCCTGCTGTGCGTACTTCTCGTGGCCGGTTTCGTGGCCGTACACGTGGCCGGGCTGCCCACGGAGTGGCAGCACCTCGCGGGCGACGCCATGGCCGCCGTGTCCCTGCTGCTGCTGGCCTTGCTGAAGAACTCCGAGCGCCGCGCCGAGCACGCCGTCCAGCGCAAGCTGGACGCGATCGCCGCGGTGCTGCTGGAACAGGGGAAGGGCGAGGAGGCGGAGGGCAAGGCCCGCGAGGACCTGGAGTCTTCCATCCGGATGGAAAAGCGGCTGTAGCGGCTGTAGGACATCCCCATGCCCGAAGGGCCGGCGCGGCGCTCTGCGCGCGCCCGTCCGCCGCAAGCACATGGAGGGCGTGCGCGTCAAGGTGCGAGGCGGCTTGAGGGCGGCCGCGATAGGCTCGTACGGGGCGCAGGAGAGGGATGATGCGGATGTGTCGCTGGCTCGCCTACTCCGGTTCGCCGATGCTGCTCGACGCGGTTCTCTACCAGCCGGAACACTCGCTGATCGATCAGAGCCTCCACGCCCGGATGGGCGTCGAGTCGACGAACGGCGACGGCTTCGGCATCGGCTGGTACAGCGCCGACGGCGGCGGCACTCCGGCGATCTTCCGGGACATCGGACCGGCCTGGAACAACCGCAATCTGCGGGAACTGGCCGCGCACGTCCGCTCGACCCTGTTCTTCGCCCACGTCCGCGCCTCGACCGGTTCGGCCATTCAGCAGACGAACTGCCACCCGTTCCGGCACGGCCGCTGGCTGTGGATGCACAACGGCGCCATCACCGACTTCCACCGTCTCCAGCGCGATCTGTGCATGGCGGTCGACCCCGCGCTCTTCCCCTGCATCGAGGGCTCCACCGATTCCGAGGTGATGTTCTACCTGGCCGTCACCTTCGGCCTCGACCAGGACCCCCCGGGCGCGGTCGCCCGGATGACGGGCCTCGTGGAGCGCGTCGGCAAGGAGCACGGCGTCGCCGACCCGATGCAGATGACGATCGCGGTCAGCGACGGCGAGCGCGTCTGGGCCTTCCGGTACTCCAGCGCGGGCACGTCGCGTTCGCTGTTCTACAGCAGCAGGGCCGACACCGTACGCCAGCTGTACCCGGAGCTGCCGTTCCTGCGGGAGGTCTCGGACGCGACGCGGCTGGTGGTCTCCGAACCCCTCGGCGACCTCCCCGGGGTGTGGAACGAACTCCCCGAGGCCAGCTACGCGGTCCTCCCCTCCGCGGCCACGGAGGACTACCTCCCCTTCATCCCCGAGCTCCCCTGAGCTCACGGACCGCGGCCGCGCAGGGTCCCGGCGTCAGCAGATGCGGGGCAGCTGCTCCCCGATCGGCAGGTCGACCACGCGGGTGCCGCCGAGGCCGGTGCGGGCCACCACCAGGCCGGGGTGGGCCTCGACCGCCTCGCCGATCACCGTGGCGTCGCGGCCCAGCGGGTGCGCGCGCATCGCGTCGAGTACGGCGTCGGCGTGCTCTCGGGGTACGAACGCGACCAGCTTGCCCTCGTTGGCCACGTAGAACGGGTCGAGGCCGAGGATCGCGCAGGCGTTGCCGACGGCCTCCGGGACCGGTACCCGGCCCTCCTGGATGACGACCCCGGCGCCCGAGGCGGCCGCGATCTCGTTCAGGGCGGCTGCCAGCCCGCCGCGCGTGGGGTCGCGCAGGACGTGCAGGTCGGGGGTGACCGCGAGCATGGCCTGGACGAGCCCGCCCAGCGGCGCGCAGTCGCTCTTGACGTCCACCCCGAATTCGAGGCCTTCGCGGACGCTCATGATGGCCACGCCGTGCAGGCCGATCTCCCCGCTGACGATGACGACATCGCCCGGCACGACGCGCTGCGGGCGCAGGTCCACCCCGTCGGGGATCAGCCCGATGCCGGCGGTGTTGAGGTAGATGCCGTCGCCGTGACCGGCCTCGACGACCTTGGTGTCGCCGGTGGCCACCTCGACGCCCGCGGCCCGCGCGGCCGCGCCGAGGTCCTCGGAGACCCGGGCCACCACGGAGATCTCGACGCCCTCTTCGAGGATGAACCCGCACGACAGGTAGGCGGCGCGGGCACCGCTCATCGCCAGGTCGTTGACCGTGCCGTTGACGGCGAGGTCGCCGATGCTGCCGCCGGGGAAGAACAGCGGCCGCACCACGTACGAATCGGTCGAGAAGGCGAGGCGGGCACCGCCCAGGGTGACCGCCGCGGAGTCGCCGAGCCGGGCGAGCACCTCGCCTCCGAAGGCGGGTGCGAAGACGTGCTCGACGAGCTCGGCGGAGAGTGCTCCGCCGCCTCCGTGGCCCATCACCACCCGGGGGCGGTCGCGCAGCGGGGCCGGACACGTCCAGCCCGTGACGTCGAGTACGGCTTCGGACAGGGCTTCAGACAACGGGGCTCGCCTCCAGCGGTGCGGTCCGGGCGGCCGGCGCGAGGTCCAGGCGCCGGTAGAGGTAGTACGCGGCGCACGCGCCCTCGCTGGAGACCATCGTGGCGCCGAGCGGGGTGCGCGGGGTGCAGGTGGTGCCGAACGCCTCGCACTCGTGGGGCTTGATCAGGCCCTGGAGGACCTCTCCGCTGCGGCACTCGGCGGGTTCCTGCGTGGCGATGTCCGTCACCGAGAAGCGGTGCTCGGCATCGTAGTCGCGGTAGCGGGCGGACAGCCGCCAGCCGCTGTGGGGGATGACGCCGATGCCGCGCCAGGCGCGGTCGGTGACCTCGAAGACGTCCTCCAGCATGGCGAGGGCGGCCGGGTTCCCCTCCGGGCGGACGGCGCGCGCGTAGGCGTTGTCGACGGTGTGCTCGCCCCGCTCCAGCTGCCCTACCGCCCGGCGTACGCCTTCGAGGATGTCCAGCGGCTCGAAGCCGGTGACCACGATGGGGACCCGGTGGCGCGCGGCCAGCTCCGGGTACTCCCCCATGCCCATCACACTGCACACGTGCCCCGCGGCGAGGAAGCCCTGGACCCGGCAGCTCGGGGAGGTCATGATCGCCTCGATGGCCGGGGGCACCCGGACGTGGGAGACGAGCAGGCTGAAGTTGGGGATGCCGAGCTTCTTCGCCTGATGGACCGTCATGGCGTTGGGCGGCGCGGTGGTTTCGAAGCCGATGCCGAAGAACACCACCTCGCGCGCCGGGTTCTGCTGCGCGATCCGCAGGGCGTCGAGCGGGGAGTACACCACCCGTACGTCGCCGCCCTCACTGCGCACCTGGAAGAGGTCGCGGCCTGATCCGGGCACGCGGAGCATGTCGCCGAACGAGCAGAAGATGACCTCGGGGCGGGAGGCGATCTCCAGCGCCTTGTCGATGACCTCCAGCGGGGTCACGCACACCGGACAACCCGGCCCGTGGATCAACTCGACCTGATCGGGCAGTAGTTGGTCGATACCATGCCGGATGATCGTGTGGGTCTGGCCGCCGCAGACCTCCATCAGCGCCCAGGGCCGGGTGACGGTGGAGTGGATGTCGTCGAGCAGGCGACGCGCCAGCTCCGGGTCCTGGAATTCCTCGAGGTACTTCACTGCTGCTGCGCCTCCTGCTCCGCGATGTCTTCCGTGAAGGGCCAGTCCGGTGCGCCCGACTCGGCCGCCGCCCGCTCCCAGGGGTCGCCGAACTCCTCCTGGAGCATGCCGAGTTGCGCGAAGAGTTCGAGGGTCTGCCGGGCCGACTCCTCGTCGAGGCGCTGCAGCGCGAAGCCGACGTGGACGATGGCGTACTCGCCGACCTGGAGGTCCGGCAGGTACTCCAGGCACACCTCCTTGACCACACCGCCGAAATCGACGGTCGCCATGCGGGTGCCGTCCTTCTCCCCGATGTCAAGCACTCTGCCGGGTACCGCCAGGCACATGGCCCTCTCCTTGCTGTGGGTGTTGCGGGGCGCAGGCCGCCACCATGAGCTGGCCGAGGGCCAGCCCCCCGTCGTTCGGCGGGACGCGGTGGTGGCGCAGGACGGTGAAGCCGCGCTCGCTCAGGAGGCGGGCGCAGGCGGAAGAGAGCACGGTGTTGGCGAAGACCCCGCCGGTCAGGGCGACGGTCTCGAGCCCGTGCCGCTCGCGCGCGAGGACGGCCAGCCTGCCCACGAGACCGGCGACGGCCGCGTGGAAGCGGGCGGCGACCACGCCCGGCGGGAGGCCGGCGCGCACGTCGCGGACCACCGCCGCCAGTACGGGGGCCGGGTCCGCGGCCAGCGGGGCTTCGCGGCCGCCGGGCGCGGGGGGCCGGAGGGCGAACGCGTAGTCCGGACCGGCGTCCGCCATGACCCCGCCGCCCCCGGAGCCGGTGCCGGACCCGGAGCCGCTCGCGGTGAGCGCCGCAGCCTCCAGCTCGATGGCGGCCTGGGCCTCGTACCCGGCGTGGTGGCAGACGCCCGCCAGGGAGGAGACGGCGTCGAAGAGGCGGCCCATGCTGGACGTCGGCACGCAGTGCAGGTTCCGCTCCAACTGGCGCCGCAGCAGCCTTAGTTCCTCGGGCGGGCAGGCTGCCGTGCAGGGCAGGTCCGGGTCCCAGCCGAGCCCGGCGGCGCGCAGATGGGACAGGGCCATCCGGTACGGCCGGTGCACGGCGGCGTCGCCGCCCGGCAGCGGGACGTAGGCGAGGTGCGCGAACCGGGTGTAGCCGGTGTAGTCCGCCAGCAGCACCTCCCCGCCCCACACCGCCCCGTCGTCTCCGTATCCGGTGCCGTCGAACGCGACGCCGATCACCCTGTGGGTGCCGTCGAAGCCGTGTTCGGCCAGCGCGGACGCGATGTGCGCGTGGTGGTGCTGGACTCCGAGGACCGGGCGGCCGCCGGCCCGGCCGCGGACCAGGCGGGCCGAGCGGTAGCCGGGGTGCCGGTCCACGGCGAGCAGCCCGGGCGCGACGCCGGTGATGGACTCCAGCTGCTGCTCGGCGCGCTCGAAGGCGTACTGCGTGGCCAGGTCGTCCATGTCGCCGATGTGCGCCGACAGCCAGGCCTTGTGGCCCTCGCCGAGGCAGAAGGCGTTCTTGAGGTCGCCCCCGGCGGCGAGCGTGGCGGGGACGGACAGCGGCAGCGTGAGGGGCAGCGGGGCGTGGCCGCGGGAGCGGCGGAGGGTCAGCGCCTCGCCGTCGCAGACGCGCACCACGGAGTCGTCGCAGGGGACGTGGATGGGCCGGTCGTGGGTGAGCCAGGCGTCGGCGAGCCGGGCGAGCCGGTCCAGGGCCTCGGTGTCGTCGGTGACGATGGGCTCGCCCGACAGGTTGCCGCTGGTCATGACGAGCAGCCGGGGACCGGGCGGGTCGCCGGGGAGCCCGAGCAGCAGATGGTGCACGGGGGTGTACGGGAGCATCACGCCCAGGTCGGGGCTGCCCGGGGCGACGGCGTCGGCGACGAGCTCCCGCACACCGGCTCCGGGGCGGCGGCGCAGCAGGACGATGGGCCGGACGGGCCCGGTGAGGAGGTCCCGTTCGGCCGGGCCGAGGTGGACGAGGTGCTCGATGTCGGCGGGTTCGCGGGCCATCAGGGCGAACGGCTTGTCCCCGCGGGCCTTGCGGCGCCGCAGCTCGGCGACGGCTCCGGCGTGCGCGGCGTCGCAGGCGAGGTGGTAGCCGCCGAGGCCCTTGACCGCGAGGATCGCCCCGTCGGCCAGCAGCCGGCGGGCCTCGGCCACGGGGTCGGCGCCGGCGGGCTCGCGCAGCGGGGTTCCGGCGAGGAGGCGCAGCCGGGGTCCGCAGGCGGGGCAGGCCACCGGCTGGGCGTGGAAGCGCCGGTCGGCGGGGTCGGCGTACTCGCGGGCGCAGTCGGGGCACATCGGGAACCGGGCCATGGTGGTGTGCGCCCGGTCGTACGGCACTCCGGTGACGATGGTGAAGCGGGGTCCGCAGTGCGTGCAGGTGATGAAGGGGTGCCGGTGGCGCCGGTCGGCCGGATCGGCCAGCTCGGCGAGGCAGTCCGCGCACGTGGCCACGTCCGGGGAGACGAGGGTACGGGCGGGGCCGCCGGAGCGGGAGGCCACGATGGTGAAGCCCGCGCCGCCGGATACGGGGACCTCGTGGTGGTCGACGGCGTCGACGACCGCCAGCGGTGGGGCGTCGGCCGCGAGCCGCTCGCAGAAGGCCGATACGGCCGCCGGGGCGCCTTCGACCTCGGCGACGACCCCCTCGGGGGTGTTGGTGACGTGCCCGGCGAGGCCCAGCCCGGTCGCGCGGGTGTACACGTACGGCCGGAAGCCCACGCCCTGCACCACGCCGCGCACGATGACCCGGCGGCGCTCCACGGCTTCCATCAGCGGGTCGGCACCACGCCGGAGTGCGGGTGCACGGCCCGCGAGACCGAGCCGGGACCGGTGTGGCCGGGACCGCCTTCGGGGCCGTGCCCGGGCCCGGGGCCGTGCCCGGCAGCGGGTGCGTGCCCGGCACCGGGTGCGTGGTGGTGGCCGGGTCCGTGGTCGTGGTCGTGGTGGTGCCCGGCGGCGTGGTCGTGGACCGGACCCTCGGCGTGGTGATGGTGGTGTGCGGGGGGCTGCTGGGCCATGACCGGGGCGTGTACCGCGCCGCCGGCGCCCACCGCCAGCGCCCGGTCGAGCAGGATGCCCGCGCCCTCGCCGCCGCGGGCCGAGGTCAGCACCACCTCCACCCCCGGGTTGACCTGCTGGACGTGCGCGCGGAAGGCGGCCTCGTCGAATTCCACGGCCTGCGCGATGTCCGTCTTCGTCACCACGACGAGCTGGGCCAGCCCGAAGGCCGTCGGGTACTTGAGCGGTTTGTCCTCGCCCTCCGTCACCGAGGCCAGGACGACGCGCAGCGACTCGCCGAGGTCGTACGAGGCGGGGCAGACGAGGTTGCCGACGTTCTCCACGAACAGCAGCCGGGTGTCCTCGGACAGCCAGCCGTCGAGGTGCCGTCCCAGCATGGCGGCTTCGAGGTGGCAGAGCCCGTCGGTGAGCACCTGCTTGACGGGGACGCCCGAACGCGCCAGCCGCAGCGCGTCGTTCTCGGTGGCGAGGTCGGCGGTGAGGGCGGCGACCGGTACGCCGCGCTCGCGCGCCAGGCCGAGTTCGCGCTCCAGCAGGGCGGTCTTCCCGCTGCCCGGGCTGGAGAGCAGGTTGACCACCGTGGTGCCGCGGGCGGTGAGTTCGGCGCGCAGGGCGTGCGCGGCCGAGTCGTTCTTGGCGAGGACCGCCTGCTTCAGGTCGACCACACGGCACATGGTTCAGCGCTCCTCGGAGATCGGTTCGCGGGTGGGGGCGGGGGTCCGGACACGGTCGGGGCCGGGGCCGTCCTCCCAGTGCACGCTGAGGATCTGCAGCTCGCGCCCGGTGAGGAGTTCGACGTCCGTCGCCTGCCCGCAGCCGGGGCAGACCAGCCGGGGCGGCATGCCCACCGCCCAGTCGCCCGTACAGGAACGGCAGTGCGCGCGGGCGGCGACCGGCTCCGTCACCAGCTCGGCGCCTTCGAGGAGCGTTCCCGCGCAGGCCAGTTCGAAGCAGAAGGCGAGTGCGTCGGGCACCACCCCGGCCAGCTCTCCGACTTGGAGCCGGACCGAGGTGACGGCGGTCGCGCCGCCGGCCTCGGCGGCTTCCTCCACCTGGCCCACCACGGCCATGGCGATCGACATCTCGTGCATGGGACTCCGTCCTGCCGGGCCTCATTAGACCGGCCGGCGCCGTACGGGGCGCTCGGGCACGCCGACGCGCCGACGCCCCGTACGCCATTCGGGCGCCGGGGCGGTCGCACGTCAGGGATCGCGGGGACCACAGGCAACGCGTCGCGCGTCACATGCGGCGGATCCTCAGATAGCGCTGGAGGTCGGGGAGCACCACGCACAGTGCAGCGGCGAGGACGGCGGCGGCCGCGCCGCCGATGATGGCCTTCTTCATGGGGTTCTCCTCAGTTGGCGGCGGCGCTCTGTTCGTCGTCGAGCGGCATGTGTTCTTCGAGCGTCTCCTCGTCCGGGCGGGAGACCAGGTCCAGGACCATCCGTACGGCCTCCGGCACCGCTGCGGCCACCGGCGCGCTCAGGCCGATGCCCTCCTCCAGACAGCCGGGTTCGCAGCCGACGACCCAGATCCGCCGGGGCGGCGCGGTGCCGGTCCCGGCGCACAGGGTGTCCAGCAGGGCGAGCACCGCGTCGGGCGACATCTGGTGCCCGTCGAGTACGGGGCCCTGCGGGGCGAGGGAGCCGGGCTCTGCGGCCTCGATCAGGTACAGGGTGCCGGGGGCTCCACCGCGGGCGGTGGCGTCCACCAGGACGAGCGTGTCGTAGCCGTCGAGGAGCTGGTAGGCGAGGTGGACCCCTCGTACGCCGATGTCCACCACCTCGACGTGCCCGGGCAGCGCGTGCCCGGGCTCGGCCAGCATCCGGACGGTCTCGACGCCGAAGCCGTCGTCGCCGAGGAACACGTTGCCGATGCCGGCGATCAGGATGCGGCCGCTCACGCGCCCTCCAGGGGGGCGACCTCGTCGGGCTGGAAGTAGAGGAACCGGCCCTGTTCGCGCCGGATGTCGGCGCCCGGGTCCCCTTCGACGGTGACGGCGAGGTGCACTCCCCCGTCCACGTCGTGCAGGACGGCCTCGACCTGGGCCGTGGCCCCCTGGAGGAACAGGTCCTGGGCGTCGGTGCGCCGCAGGCCCGGGCGCAGGACCACCCGGCTGCCGGGTCCCACGGAGGTCCCGTCGATCAGGATCCGGTCGCGGGCCGGGCCGGCGGGATCCGCGTGCTCCGGGTCCCACCAAGGGGTGTCCGGCTTGAACACGGCGTCCTCGTCGAAGAGTTCGGCGAACGACTCGGGGGTGGGCACACCGGGGTCGGTGATCTCGCGGAGCGCCCGGACCGCGCCGTGCAGGCGTTCCAGCACCTCGGGCGGCATGGTCTCGGCCAGGTCGATGACAGCGGCCGCGCGGGCGTCGGTGCCGCGGGCCTCCCGCTTCTCCTGGTCGGTCAGGGCCGCCGTGCGCAGGGCGAGGATCTCGTCGATCTCGGTGGCGTCGTACATGGCCCCGATGGACTCGGGCGCGATGCCGGGGTGGTCCTCCAGGATGATCGGCGAGGACAGCACCACGTCGCTGCTGCCCGGTTCGCCGGCGAGGACGGGCCAGGTGTGCCGGTTGGCGCAGGTGGCGACGGAGGTCTTGGCCCACTCGGGCGGGTCGGTCATCGAGAGGAAGGATCCGGCGCTCAGGCCCATCAGCAGGTGGGCCGCGACGAGTGAGCGGGGCAGCACGACGTCGCGATCGGCGCCGGCGGCGCCTTCGGCGTCCGGCGTCCACTCGCTCGTGTTCTCCACCACCGCGGTGAGTTTGAACGCCCGGTACGGGACGTCCAGTTGCTCCGCACGCAGCCGCAGCACCCCGTCGGCGCGCTCGGTGCGCCGGACCAGGCGGCCCACCTCCCGGCCGTCGGCGCCGAGGACGGTTTCGGTCTCCTCGCGGGCGGGCCGGACGAAGGGCAGGGAGACCTCGCCCTCCTCCAACTCGGCGACGGCGACGGTCATTTCGACCCGTTCCTCGGTGCCCTCGTCCCACGGGACCAGGACCCGGTCGGGCAGGTGCAGTTCGGGAACGGTCACGAACGAGCCGTCCGGGCGGGCCTCTTCGACCGTACGCCGCTGCGCGTGCAGGAAGCGCAGCTCGACGGCGAGGGTGGCCGCGCCGCGCGGTTCCATGACCACTTCGGTGCGCTGGAACGAGTGCTCGCCGTGTGCGGGTCCCCATGCGGGCGGGACCAGGACGCCGAACTGCCAGCGCAGCCGGTTCTTCGCCGCCGAGGCCCGGTACGGGTAGAGGACGTAGCCCTCGAAGAGGACGGCGTCGGCCACCTGCCGGGCGACCGCGAAGCGTGCTGCGGGCAGGGCCGTCGTGGTCATGGCGCGGTCCTCTCGGCGGCCCGCGGCAGTACGGCGCCGGCCCAGGCGGGGTCCGGGGGCGGCGGCTCGGCGGCCGACGCCGCGTCCAGCAGGGTCCGTACGGTCGCCTCCCAGGAGGCGAGCGCGTGGCGGGAGCGGTAGGCGAGCAGGTCGGCCATGGTGTCGCGGGGCAGCCGCAGCCAGCCGCAGCCGGGGAAGTGCTGTTCGACCATCTCCCGCCACACCTCGGCGGGCATCCGGAACGGGGCTTCGCGGTCCCAGGGAACGGGCTCGACCTGGAAGCCCCCGGCCCCGGTGAAGGCCGTGCCGGAGAACAGCATCAGCAGCGGCGCCTCGCCCTCCTCCAGGGCGCTGAGGTAGCGGCCGGAGGCGATGTCCATGTCGTACGAGCACGGTACGACGACGTCGGTCTCGGTCTCCCCGGTGAAACTGGGGACCATCACCGAGACCTGGGCGAACTGGAGGGGCTGGAGGGTGGTCCCCCAGCGGGCCCGCTCACCGAACAGGTCGTGCAGCGCGGCGGCTTCGCCGGCGCCGTAGCCGCGCTTGGCCGGCTCGATGCGGATCTGGCAGCGCAGGGCGAGCGCGTGGACCCGCTTGTCGGCGGCGGTGGTGATGCGCAGCCGGAAGACCAGGGTGGGGCCGGCCGCGTACGGGTCGGCGCGCACCCCGGTGCAGGCAAAGGAGAAGTCGGTCACGGCCGCCCCTCCCCCGCCCCGGCCGGGACCTTGGCCCTGCGCTCCACCTGTGCGAAGAAGGCGTTCAGCGCGGCGCGGGCCTCGGCCCCGCCGTCGAATCCCTGCCACAGCAGCCGCATCCGCCCCACCAGCTCGTAGCAGATGTCGATGGGGACGAGGTAGCACTCGGTGCGGCCCTCGGTCCGGCGCAGCAGCAGCGCCTCCACGTCGGGTTCGAGCAGCGCGGCGAGCGCCCCGCCGCCGAGTACGTTCTGCCAGGTGGCCGGGTCCAGTTCGCTCTCGGTGGCCCCGGCCGGGCTCGGGTAGAGGGCGACCAGCCGGTCGAGAGCGGCGTTGCGGAAGAAGAAGGCGACGCCGACCGGGATCTGGAGCTGCTCCCAGGCGCCCTCGCCGAGCCGGTGTTCCGGGTCGGTGAGGTAGCGGTCGGGGACGGCGCGGAAGCGCCCGGTGGCGGCGCCCGGCCGGTCGAACAGGAGGGCGCAGGCGGTGCAGGCGCAGACCAGCGCCCGCTTCTCCACCTCCACCAGGTGGCGGTGGCCGTCCTCGGGGACCGCCACCGCGCACATTTCGCAGCGCTCGGGCCGGGGCGGCCGGGGCCCCGTGAACCGGCGCAGGCCGCGCGCACCGCGCGGCCCGGCGGAGCCGGTGCCCGGCTCCGCCGTCGTCCAGGGGTGCGGCGCGTTCACCGGGCCCGCGCCGGGGCCTGCGGGCGGGTGCCGATCTGGAGCAGGGGCAGGGGCGGCTCGGCGGCTTCGAGCTCCACCGCGCTCACCTCGGGCGCGAAGCAGGCCAGGGCGTCCTCGACGCCCTGCGGCACGGCGTCGCCGCCGGATCCGCAGCCGCAGCCGCCGCCCGGCGCGGACCGCAGGCGCAGCACGCCGGTGGCCGCGTCGAAGCCGATCAGCTCCATGGGGTCCCGTACGGTGTCCAGGGCCCGGGCGATCCGCGTGTGGACGTCCTCGGGGTGCAGGTCGTGCAGGGCGAGCAGGCTCGCGACGAGCTCGTCGTCCAGCAGCCCGCCGAGGCGCTCCACACCGAGCCGCTCCACGATCCGGGCGAGCCCGGCCCCGTAGAAGTCCATGAGCACGCGCACCAGTTCCTCGGCCGCGGCGCAGGCCTCCCGGTCGCCCGAGGCGGCCAGCCGGTCGAGGACCTCGTCCACCCGCCGGCCCGCCTCGCGTGCGTCGGTCGCCGTCGCGCTCATCCGCCGAGTCCGCTCAGTCCGGTGGGCACGTGCATCTGCTTGACCGTCTTGCCGCTGCCGACGTACATGTGGACGCCGCAGGGCAGGCAGGGGTCGAAGCTGCGCACGGCGCGCATGATGTCGATGCCCTTGAAGTTCTCCGGGGAGTTCTCCTCGAAGATCGGGGTGTTCTGGACGGCGTCCTCGTACGGTCCCGGGGTGCCGAAGGTGTCGCGGGTGCTGGCGTTCCACGGGGTCGGCGGGTACGGGTGGTAGTTGGCGATCTTGCCGTCGCGGATCACCATGTGGTGCGAGAGCACGCCGCGCACGGCCTCGGTGAAGCCGACGCCGATGGACTCGTCCGGAACCTCGAACTTCTCCCAGGTCTGGGTGCGTCCGGCGCGGACCTCGGCCAGGCCCTTCTCGGCGCAGTGCAGCGCGATGGCGGCCGCGTACGCCTGGAAGTACGTGCGGGCGCGGTTGCGCTCCAGCGCGTTGCTCCACTTCGGGATCTTCCACTCGAAGCGGGTCTCGGGCTTGGTCATGGTGCGGGGCAGGGTGATGACCACGCTGTGGCCGGTGGCCTGGACGTAGTCGGTGTGGACGAGCCCGGACAGGGCGGTGGACCACAGGCGGGCGAGGGGGCCGCCGCCGGTGTCGAGGGCGAGGTGGTCCTTGCCGTCGAACCAGCGCGGGGACATCACCCAGCTGTACTTGTCGTCGAAGTTCCGCTTCTGCGGGGCCGGGATGGTGTGCTGGTTCCACGGGTGGCGGGCGTCGACCGGGTTGCCGAGCGGGTCGTGGGTGACGAACTTCTCCTGGCCCTGCCAGTCGTCGTAGTACGAGCTGCCGAGCAGGATGCGGATGCCGAGGTTGATCTCGGTGAGGTCGTTGGTGACCAGCTTCCCGTCCACCACCACGCCCGGGGTGACGAACATCTTCCGTCCCCAGTCGGTCATGTTGGCGTACGTGAAGTCGCAGTACTCGGGGTCGTTGAGCGCGCCCCAGCAGCCCAGCAGGACGCGCCGGCGGCCGACCTCCTCGTACCCGGGCAGGGCCTCGTAGAAGAAGTCGAAGAGGTCGTCGTGGAGCGGGACCACGCGCTTCATGAACTCGCAGTACCGCATGAGGCGGCTCATGTAGTCCGTGAAGAGCTGGACGGAGGCGATGGTGCCGACGCCGCCCGGGTAGAGGGTGGAGGGGTGCACGTGGCGCCCCTCCATCAGACAGAACATCTCGCGCGTGTACCGGCTGACCTGGAGGGCCTCGCGGTAGAACTCGCCCTCGATGGGGTTGAGCGAGCGCATGATGTCGGCGATGGTGCGGTAGCCGTGCTCGCCGGCGTGCGGGGCCTCGGTGCGCTCGGCGAGTTCGAGGACGCCGGGGTTGGTCTCGCGGACCATCTTCTCGCAGTAGTCGACCCCGACCAGGTTCTCCTGGAAGATGTTGTGGTCGAACATGTACTCCGCCGACTCGCCCAGGTTGATGATCCACTCGGCGAGGTGGGGCGGCTTCACCCCGTACGCCATGTTCTGGGCGTAGACGGAGCACGTGGCGTGGTTGTCGCCGCAGATCCCGCAGATGCGGCTGGTGATGAAGTGCGCGTCGCGGGGGTCCTTGCCGCGCATGAAGACGCTGTAGCCGCGGAAGACGGACGAGGTGCTGTAGCACTCCGCGACCTTCTTCTGCTTGAAGTCGATCTTCGTGTGGATGCCGAGACTGCCCACGATCCGGGTGATCGGATCCCAGGCCATCTCCACCAGGCCGCTGCCGTCACCGGCCGCCTTCGTCTTCGGTGTCATCTTGTCTGCCGTGACCCTTCTTGGAGACGGGAGCTGGAGGTTGGGAGAGGCGCAGCGGTGGGGCGCGGGCCGGGTGGACGCGGGGCCGCGGGCGGCCCGGTCACCAGGGCTTGCGGTAGCCGGTGGTCAACTGCCGTCCGGGATGGCGCCACTTGGGCTCCTGGTCCACGGTGTGCTCGGTGATCGCCCTGAGCTTGCGGATCAGCGTGCCGTAGACCCCGCTGGCGGTGGCGGAGACCTTCGCGCCCGGAGGCTCGTCCATGAACGGCATGAACTTGTCCGGGAAGCCCGGCATGGTGCAGGCGATGCAGATGCCGCCCACGTTGGGGCAGCCGCCGATGCCGTTCATCCAGCCGCGCTTGGGCACGTTGCACTTGACGACCGGGCCCCAGCAGCCGAGCTTGACCAGGCACTTGGGCGAGTCGTAGGTCTGGGCGAACTCGCCCTGCTCGTAGTAGCCGGCCCGGTCGCAGCCCTCGTGCACGGTGTTGCCGAACAGCCAGGTGGGGCGCAGCTTGTCGTCCAGGGGGATCATCGGCGCGGAGCCGGCCGCCTGGTAGAGCAGGTAGGTCAGGGTCTCGGAGAAGTTGTCGGGCTGGATCGGGCAGCCGGGGACGCACACGATCGGGATGCCGGCCTTCGAGGTCCAGTCCCAGCCGAGGTAGTCGGGTACGCCCATGGCCCCGGTGGGATTGCCCTCCATCGCATGGATGCCGCCGTACGTGGCGCAGGTGCCGATCGCGACCACGGCGAGGGCCTTGGGCGCGAGGCGGTCGATCCACTCGCTGGTGGTGATGGGCTGGCCGGTCTCCGGGTCGTCGCCGAAGCCGCACCAGTAGCCCTCGGGCTTGATCTTCTCGTTGGGGATCGAGCCCTCGACGACGAGCACGAAGGGGTCGATCTCCCCTCGCTCCCCCTTGAAGAACCATTCGATGAACGTGTCGGCGCCGCCGACCGGTCCGCACTCGAAGTCGATCAGCGGCCAGTGCACGGCGATCTTGGGCAGTCCGGGGAGGACGCCCATGACGATCTCCTCGATGCTGGGCTGCATCGCTGCCGTCAGGGACACCGAGTCGCCGTCGCAGCTCAGTCCGGCGTTGATCCAGAGGATGTGGATCGGGGGGTCCTCTACCGCCGTGCTCGGCGTTGCTGCATCCATGAGGATCGCTCCTTGGGAAGGGATGCGGGGGGGTGGGTGGGGCCGGGGACGCGGAGGGGGCGGGAACGGGGACGGGGACGCCGGGCGGGGCAGGTGCTCCGCGCCGGCCTCACCCTTCTTGCTAGCAGCCGGCCGGGCCCGGCGCCCTGTCTTGTTCGGCCGGTCCAGTGACCCGGGGCCGCCGGGAGGGCAGGGCCGCGGTGCGCCGTCCCGGCACGGTGCGCTCCAGGTGCGCCGGGGTGCGGTCGGCGGGCTCCTTGCGTACGAAGGCGCGGCGCAGGGCGTGGTACGGGGCCTGCGGGTCGAAGAAGGCCTCCCGCATCCGCGCCAGCTCCGCCTCCCGGTAGGCGGCGAGCGGCCGGACGCTCTCGTCGGCGTCGCGGCGGGCCTTCTTGCCGGCGATCCGGGACAGGACGGCGGGCGAGTCCGCCACGCGGACGGCGAGCCGGGACGTCTCGTCGGCGAAGGCCTGCGGGGCGCAGTCGATCGTACGGTCGACCAGCCCGAGCCGGCGGGCGGCTTCGGCGCTGATCGGCAGGGCCTCGGTCGTGAGGCGCTCGGCGACGCCGGTTCCGGTGCGGCGGGGCAGCGTGTAGGTCCAGTACTCGGATCCGTACAGGCCCATCAGCCGGTAGTGCGGGTTGAGGACCACTCCGGTACGGCACCAGACCTCGTCGGCGGCGAGCGCGAGCATGGCCCCGCCGGCGGCCGCGTTGCCGCCGAGGGCGGCCACGACGAACCGGTCGGTGGTGGTCAGGACGGCCTCCACGAGGTCGTCCATCGCGTTGATGTTGGCCCAGGACTCCTCGGCCGGGTCGGCTGCCGCCTCGATGACGCCGAGGTGGATGCCGTTGGAGAAGAAGTCACGGCCGCCGCCGAGGACGAGGACGGAGACGGGCCGGGTGCAGGCCTCCCGGTAGGCGGCGAGCAGGCGCCGGCACTGCGCGGTGCTCATCGCGCCGCCGGGGAAGGAGAACGTGAGGAAGCCGGCCCCGCCCTGCTCCCGGTAGGTGATGTCGGACCAGGTGCGCGGGCCGTCCGGGTCCGCGTCGGCGGCGTACGGCGGCGCGGGGATCTCGGGGAGCGGCGGCAGCCGGTCGCCGAGGGCGAGGGTGGCGGGGAGTTTGACGGGGGCCGGCTGACCCGGCTGACCCGGCTCGCCGGCCGCGCGCCGCGCCCGGAGCTCCGGGATCCACACGGCTCCGTCGGCGGTCGCCCGGCAGATCGCGCCCGCGCGGGTGGCGATCAGCTCGCCGGGGCGGCCGCGCAGCCGGTCCTCGGGGTGCCCGCCGTGCAGGAACCACTGGCCGCCGAGCATCTCGTCGAGTACGCCCGGCTGGGAGTCGGCGGCGCGCAGCGCGCGGACGACGCTCTGCGTGGAGTCGTTCGCCCAGTCGATCCGGCGCAGCTCCTGGCGCAGGTACGGCCGGGCGCGGCCGGACCGCTGCCGCTCGGGGACGTGGGTGCCGGAGGCGAAGCGGTCGACGGCCGTCAGCACGGCGGACAGCGCGGCGTCGGCGATCTCCCCGCGGTACGCGTCGCTCTTGCCGACGGGCGGCAGCGGGCAGTCCGCGGTGGCCCAGACGTCGCCCGCGTCCATCTCCTCGCAGGCCTGGAGCACGGTGACGCCCCAGCGGGTCGCGTCCTCGGTGACGGCCCAGTCGAGCGAGGAGGGCCCGCGGTCGCCCACGGGCCCCGGGTGGACGACCAGGCAGGTGTGGGCGGACCAGACCTCCCGGGGGATGGGCGTCTTCAGCATCGGCGCGAGCACGAGGTCCGGCCGGTGACGGTCGACGGCCTCGGCGAGGGAGACGCCGGGCAGGGCGAGCTCGACCGCCACGCTGTGCCCGCGGTCCCTCAGTTCTGCGTGTACACGCTGAGTGAGACTGTTGAACGCGCTGGCGGCGAGCAGGATGTGCACGTGATCTCCCAAGCGTCCGGCCCCCGGCGATCTGCGGCCGCGGCAGGTACGGCCGCTGGCGATCGTCGACCACGGGCGCCCGCGGGCCGGTGAGGCCTACGGGGGTGTCACCCGGAAGTGGCCACCCGGAACCGCCACCTGGTGGAGGGGCGGGCCCGGGGGCGCGCGGAGATGCCCGGAAAGGGACTGGACGGGGGACCCGTACGCGGCATGCACTGCGCAGGTGGGCCGCGCGGGCCGCACGACCGCCCGCGCGCCCCGATCCGACCCGACCCGCATCGCGTCGCACCGACCCGCACCGCATCGCATCGCATCGCATCGAGCCGACAGGAGCCGGACCGTGGCCAGCATCGACCCCTTCGCCCCGTCCCCGCTGCACGACCTCATGTACGGGCACGTCCACGCCGCCGCCTTACGGGCCGTGGCCGTCCACCGGATAGCCGACCATCTCGCCGAGGGGCCGCGCACCGCCGAGGAGCTCGCCGCCCGCACCGGCACGCACGGGCCCGCCCTGCGGCGGATCCTGCGGTTCCTGGCGACGCGGGGGCTGTTCGGCGAGGACGGCCGGGGCGCCTTCCGGCTCGAGGAGGCCGGGCAGTCGCTGGTCGGCGGCGCGCCGGGATCGCAGCTGGCGAGCGCCCTGCTGCTGACCGACCCGATGTACGCGCGCTCCGCCGACCGGCTCGCGGACACCCTGCGTACGGGCGAGTCCGCCTTCGACCTCGCCCACGGCATGCCGTTCTTCGAACACCTCCTCAAGTCCCCGGAGGACCGGGCCACCTTCGACGCCGGCATGGCGGCGCATTCCGGCCCGGTCGAGGAACTGGTGGCGCGGAGCTACGCCTTCCCGGCGGGCGCACGCCTCGTCGACGTGGCCGGCGGCCGCGGCGGGCTGCTGGCCGCCGTACTGACCCGGGAGCCCACCCTGTCCGGCACCCTCTTCGACCAGCCCGCCACCGTCGCCGAGCACGTACTGGACCGGCCCGAGCTGGCGGGCCGCTGGCGGACGGCGGGCGGGGACTTCTTCACCGCCGTGCCGGCCGGGGGCGATTTCTACCTGCTCAAGCACATCCTCCACGACTGGAGCGACGAGGACGCGCTGCGCATCCTCGGCTCCATCCGGCGCGCGGCCGGCACCGGCGGCCGCCTGCTCGTGGTGGACGCCGTCCTGCCCGAGGGCAGCGCCCCGCATCCCGGCGTGGAACTCGACCTCGTGATGCTGATGGTCGTCACGGGCCGCGAGCGGACCGCCGCCGAGTTCGAGTCCCTGCTGGCACGGGCGGGCTTCCGGCTGGCCCGCATCCTGCCCACCCCGTCGGTGCCCTCGGTCCTGGAGGCCGTCGCCGTCTGATCGCGCCCGCCGCCCGTCGCCTCCCGATCTTCAGCGGATATTCTTCATCCGCGCCGGCGAGCAGCCGCGGCGCCCGGAAGCAGACGAGATGGAGCCCCGATGGACGTGCAGCACTTCGAGCGGATCACCGCATTCATCGAGGCGCGGCTGACCCCGCTGTTCGACGAGGCCACCGGCAGCGAGCGCGGTTTCGCGATGGACGACACCTCCCGGGCGCTGCGCGCGCTGCGCAACGCCGTGCTGGAGGCCTCGGCGGTCAAGGGGCTGATCGAGAAGCGGGCGACGGCCGAACCGGCGCTGCGCCGGGTCATCGACCAGTCGGTGGAGCACCACTGGGACGTACTGCGCGGTATCGCCCGCCAGTGGGAGGACCACGGCGACTTCCTGCGCGAGTTCAAGCGGCACGCGTGGGAGCTCGACGAGGCCCTGGCCGCTCCGGCCGCCACGGAGGCCTGAGCCCCGCTCCGCCTGTCGCTCCGGTACGGGTCCGCCGTCCCGGAGCGACAATGGGGTGTATGAACCACTGCCGGGCCGGCAGGAGACCCAGATGAACGGCTCGGTCCCTATCGGACGTGTCGTCGGAGTGCCGCTGCGCATGCACTGGAGCGTGCCGCTGCTGGTGGTGCTGTTCGCGTACGGGCTCGGCCGCCAGACCCTCCCCGTGTGGACTCCGGGGCGCTCGAACGCCGTGTACACCCTCGCCAGCGTCGTGGGGGCCCTGCTGCTGATGGGCAGCCTGCTCCTGCACGAGACGGCGCACGCCGCGACGGCCCGCCGGAAGAAGATCTCCGTCGAGGACGTCACCCTGTGGGCGCTGGGCGGGATGACCAGGATGGGCCGGCCGCAGACCGCCCCGGCGGCCTTCGCGGTCGCGGTGAGCGGCCCCCTCACCAGCCTGGTCATCGGCGGCGCCGCGGTCGGCGCGGGGATCGGGCTGCACACCCTGCCCGGCTGGGCGGTGCCCGCCGCCGTCCTGGTCTGGCTCGGCTGGACGAACCTCTTCCTCGCCGTGTTCAACCTGCTGCCCGCCTCGCCGCTCGACGGCGGACGGGTGCTCCAGGCCCTGCTGTGGTGGCGTACGGGCGACCGGGACCGGGCGGACCGGGCGGCCTCGCGCATGGGGCAGGTCATGGGCGTGCTGCTGGCGGCCGTGGGCTGGATCTCCTTCCTGCGCGGCGTGTCGAGCGGACTGTGGCTCGTCTTCATCGGTCTCTTCATCACGTTCGTCGCGGGCGCGGAGCGCCAGCACGCCGTGTTGCGCACGGGGCTGCGGGGCGTGCGCGTGGCCGATGCGATGTCCAGCCCGGTGGCGACCGGCGCCGACTGGCTGAGCGTGCGGCGGTTCATCGACGAGGTGGCCGTGGCATCCCGGCATTCCGCGCTTCCGCTGCTCGATTTCGACGGCCGCCCGAGCGGGGTGGTGCACGTACGCGGGCTGGCGCGGCTCCCGGAGGCGCAGCGCGAGGCGCTGCGCGTGCGCGACGTGGCGACACCGCTGGAGCGGTGCGCGGTGGCGGCCCCGGGCGATCTGCTGGGCGAGGCCCTGGACGCGCTGCGGCCGGGGACCGGGCTGCCGCTCCTGGTGGTGGACGCGGACCGGCTGGTGGGGATCGTCACCGCGAAGGACGTCACCCGGCTCATGGAGCGGCAGGCGCTCGGCGGGGGCGGGGGCCGCGAGCCCGAGTAGGGCACGAACGGGCGTGCGGCGGGACAATGGGGGTGCGATGACGTACGTAGCCGTGAGCGCCCTGAGCCATGCCGGGCTGGTACGCGACCACAACGAGGACAGCCTCGTCGTCGGGCCGTGGACGCTGTGCGCCGGTGTGACCCGCAATCCGCAGACGTTCGTGTTCCCGCTCGGTTCGCCGCTCGTCGTAGCGGTCGCAGACGGGATCGGCGGACAGCCGGCGGGCGAGGTGGCCAGCGCGCTGGTGGTACGGCAACTGGCGGTGCTCGGGCCCTCCTTGGACAGCGAGGGAGCCGTCCGCGAGGCGCTCGCCCTGTGCAACCACGCGGTGTACGCGGCCGGTGACAGCGATCCGGAGCTGGCCACCATGGGCACCACCGTGGCGGGTGCGGTCGTACTGGAGGACTCTCTGATCTCGTTCAACGTCGGCGACAGCCGGGTGCTCGACGCCACGGCGCCGGAGGTCCGGCAGGTGAGCGTGGACGACAATCCGCCGCTGGAACCGGGGCAGCGCACCACGTCCCTGCTGACCCAGGCGCTCGGCGGCGCCCGCCGGCACATCGGGATCACCCCGCACGTATCGACGGAGCCGCTGCCGGCCGGAGCGCGTTACCTGGTGTGCTCGGACGGGCTGACCGACCCGGTGCCGCCCGAGGAGCTCGACGAGCTGCTGCGGGTGCACGACGACGGCAAGGCGGCGTTCGAGCTGTGGAGGGCCGCCATCGACGCCGGAGGCCCCGACAACATCACGCTCGCCCTGGTCAGGATCGGCGACTAGCGTCCCGTTCGGCCCGGAAAGTCACCGACCGTGACCGTACGCTACGGCCGGCGGCGGGGCTTGCCACCCTTGGCGATCTTGCTGCTCTTGCCGCCCTTGGGAGCGCCCTTGGCTCCGCCGGAGCCGCCGCGCGGGTTCTTGCCGCCCGACTTCCCGGCCGCGGACCCGCGCCCCGCGCCCGCCGCGTCGGGGCGCTTGCGCTGCTTCGGCTGAGGCGGGGTCGGGGCGCCGCGGCCGCGCGTGCTGTTGACGGTCCGGCCGCGCACGATCCCGATGAACTCCTCGACCAGGTCGGTGGGTTCACCGTCGAGTTCGAGGAACGACAGGGCCACCCGGGACTGCGGGGCGTCCGTCACCGTGCGGTACGTGAGGTCCTTGCGGTGGTGCAGGCGGGCGAGGGACTGCGGGACGAGGAGGACGCCGATCCCGGCCGCCACCAGCTCGATCGCGTCCGCCGTGGTGGCGGGGCGTTCCAGCGCGGGCCGCCCGGGCAGGCCCTCCCAGTCCAGGGTGTCGTCCAGCGGGTGCAGCACGATCTCGTCGGCGAGGTCCCCGGTGGAGACCTCTTCCACGGCCGCCACGAGGTGGTCCTTCGGGACCACGACGACCGTGGTCTCGGTGTAGAGGGGGATCGCGGCCAGGCCCGTACGGTCGATCGGCAGCCGTACGAAGGCGGCGTCGGCGTCGCTGCCCCGCAGCAGGTCCGGAGCCTCGGCGGCGGAGACCTGGAGGAGGGTCAGCGGGACGTCGGGCAGGCGCTCCTTCCAGATCCGCACCCACTTGCCGGGCGTCACTCCGGGGACGTACGCGAGCCGGAACGAGGGAGACGCCGTGGGCGATGCCGTGGGAGATGCTTCCGAGCCTGTCACCCGGCCAGGTTACCGGCCGTGGTCAGAAGTAGCGCACACGCTCGATACCCTTGACCCCATGACGTCGCACAAGACCACCCAGACCATGAAGCCCGCCACCGCGGCGAAGAAGCTGGGTGTGTACCTCGAAGCCACCCCCGCAGAGTTCCAGGAGGGTGTCGTGACCCGCAGCGAGCTGAACGCGCTGCAGGCCGAGCCGCCCCAGTGGCTGCAGGAACTGCGACGCAACGGCCCGCACCCCCGCCCCGTGGTCGCGTCCAAGCTCGGCGTCTCGATCGCCGGCCTCGCGCGCGGCGGGGTCACCGAGGCCCTCACCACGGAGCAGATCGACGCGCTGAAGCAGGAGAACCCGGAGTGGCTCCAGAAGGAGCGCGCCACCCAGGCCGATGTCCGCAAGGAAGCGGTCCGCATCAAGGAGAAGCACGCCGAGCAGGCCGAGCGCGCCGAGCGCCAGCAGCAGTCCGGCTCCTGACCGACGTGCGCCCGTGGGGCGCCGGGGCGGCGCCTCGGGCGCCGGAAGTGCCCTGAAGCGCCCCTCCCGTCCGCATTTCGACAAAGATCACCGGAATGCGGCCGGCGCGCCCTGGGCAGAGCTGCGGGGTGATCTCCCGACTCCTCGCCCCGTTCCGGAGCGCCCGCACCCTCGTCTTCTCCGCCGACTTCGGCTCGACCTCCCGCTGGGTCGCCGGCCGGACCTCGGCCTTTCCCGACAACGGCCCGGTCAATCCGGGCGACAACAAACTCGATCATCTCGTCGACGACCCCTCCTACAGCCGCACCGGGACCTTCCGCGCCACCCGACGGCCGGACGGCAACTGGGACTCCGGACTGCTCACCACCGAAGGCAGTGACGAGGGTTTCCTGCTGCGCGCCGAGGACGTGCTGGAGGCCCGGGTCCGGCTGCCGGAGGCGGTCGGCGCCTGGCCCGCGATCTGGACCTGGCGGGACGGCGGCCAGGAGGTCGACGTCTTCGAGTACCACCCCGACAACCCGGACCTGCTGGAACTCTCCAACCACGTCCGGGGCGGGGGCTCGCACTACTTCCACGACCCCGCCATCCGCCCCGGAGCCTGGGTCGACCTCAAGGTCAGGTTCGGTACGAACACGGTCGTCTGGTGGGTCAACGGCACCCGCGCGTACGCCGACCACAGCGGGGTGGGCCGGCGCTGGCGGGCGTACCTCATCGTGAACCTGTCCGTGTGCGCGGGCCGTTACCACCCGGCCCCCGACCCGGGCGTATCGGAGATGTCGTACGAGGTCTCGGACCTCCGCGTGTACCGCGGTTAGGGGTGTCCGGCGGATCAGGGTCACTCCTCGGTGACCTGCGCGCCGACGATCACCCCGCCGGACACGGTGTAGGTCCCCTCGTACGCCCTCAGCGTGCCGTCCGTCTGGAGCGCACGGATCACGACCCGGACCCGGCCGGGCTCCACCGTGTCGGCCGAGCCGAGCGAGATGCTCGCCGTCGTGTCGTACCCCGCCACCCACTTCGCGTAGGAGGTGTGGGCGATGTACTTGCCGCCGAGTTCCCAGGCGGCGGCGAAGTCCCGGTTCGCGATGTCCTGGTAGTACTCCTCCACGACCTCGCTCGGGCCTTGCGCACGCGCCGGACTCGGCTCGACCGGAGGCAGGACGGGCGGGGTGGCCGATGCGGACGGGAAGGCCGATGCGGACGGGAATGCGGGAGCAACGGGCTCACTCGATCGTGGGGTGGGAGGCGGGACGAGAGCCGATGGCAGGGAGGAGCCCCTGCCCGCTTCCGGCGGCAGGCCGCGCGGGGCCGCGTCGGCCGCCCGCTCCCCGCGCGGGGGAGCCACGGCGATGAGAACGGCCGCGCTCCCCCCGCCCACCACCACGAGCGCCGCCACCAGCCACGGCAGCCACCGGGGAAGGACCGTGAATCCCACGCGGACGTAGCCGGGCCCGGCGGGCCGGGAGGGCGGCATGGTCATCTCCTCCGATCTCCCTCGCTCATAGACCGCGGATCGCCTCTTCGATCGGCTGCGCGAGGGAGACCAGCGCGGTGAATCCCGCCACCGCGCTCAGGAGCGCCCTGGCGAGCATCCTCAGCTTTCCCATGCGCCGGTTCTCGGAGGCGAGTTCCTCGCGCGCGTCCTCCGCGATCTCGATCAGATCGGCGCGGTCGGGGTGTTCGGAACGCCCGAGTTCGTCGATCAGCCGGGAGAACAGGTCCCGGATCTCCTGAGGCGATCGCTGTCGGCCGTCTCCGAACTGCGTCGACCCGCTGCTGTACACCTCGGCCTGCGCGTTCCTGCCGCTCGCCACGGCGGAGGAGACGACTTGCGAGCCCCCCGTGGCGATGATCCCTTGATTTTCCCGCATTTCTTTCCTCGCCCCTCACCATGGTCAGTCCATTTTCACGCGCGGTATTTTCTTGAGGATCTTCGACGAGACCTTGGAGTTCTCACCGGAGGCGACCGAGCTGCCTTGGACTCTCGCTCCGTGACTCGCGATGATCCCGTGATTGATGATCAGTTCCTGCCGTTGCACCAGCTCGTCCGTATGGATTCCATGAGCCTCCGCGAATTCCACGATCGCGTTCAGCACCCTCTTCTCGATCGCCTTGAGGACCATGCCGCTGTCCGCTTCCTGGAAGTAGCGCTGGTGGCTCTTGTCCGCGACGTTGCGGCGCACGGCCTGCCGGGCCCCGTAGTCGAAGCGGCGCAGCTGCGTGATCAGCTTGTCCTGCTTCCGGACCCGGAAGTACATCCAGAAGTCGGGGGCGAACCCCGCGACCGCGCGCACGGGCGAGGCCAGGAGCTCGAACACGGTCGGTACCAGAGTCGACGCCGCGAGCTTGAGGACCTCGATCAGGGGCGGGCTGGGCATCAGGGTGTCGACGACCCGGTAGCTGTCGCGCAGGGGGAACAGCACCGTCGGGGCCGCTTCCACGACGAGGCTCGAGTCCGAGCGGACGAAGCGGATGAAGAGGGACGTCACCAGCTCACCGCCCCAGCCCGTGGAGTGCACGGCGAGGTACGGCCGGACCTTCTCCTCCGGCGACCGCTTCAGTGCGTCCATGGCCTCGGGCGTGATGGCGGTGACGGGCCGGCCGAGGGGATCGGGGAGGAAGCGCCGGTCCTCCCGGACGGCCGAGCCGCCGACGAAGACCCGCTCCTCGATCTCCAGACAGGGCAGGCCCAGCGTGCGGAGCCGTCCCGCGACGTGCGCGTACAGGTCCGTCACGTCGAAATCCTGCGGTTCGACCCCCGGCCGGCTCGGCGAGGTGACGTCGAAGGCCAGGGACCACGAGTCGCGTGCGGCCCCGTACCCGGCGAACGGCGAATAGCCGCTGTAGGTGGTGACGTTGCCCTCGGCGTACGCGCCGATCTCACGCAGCCGCGCGGCGACGCTCGCGCTGATCGGCTCCGGGGCGGCGGCGGGGTCGAACTCGTCCGGGCGCAGACTCTGCATCGGGCCGCCGTACTTGGTCGAGAACTCAAAGGAGAACACCGTCACCCACCCGAGGAACAGAATCACAAGGGTGACACCGGGCATTCCCACCAACAGCTGAAAGATGAGGACGAACAGCAGCAGCAAGGCGAGCAGGATGTCCCGGCTGTGCCTGCGAGCGTTCGCGAGGTACGCGTGCCTGAGCACCACCGGGACGTCGCAGGCCGGGGCCGCGGCCACGCCCAGATGCGGCTCCGCCGCCACCTCTTTGACGAGCGACGTCGCGTAGGCGCGGTCCAGGTACGCGGCCGCGCACAGGTACCTGGTCACGTCCCGGCTGCCGCCCCATCCCGGCACCGCGGTGCGGCGCGCGGGGGCTGAACCCGTCATGACTCCCCCCGATTCCAAGCCATTCCGCTTCCACTCGTGCACCATGAGCTTTGCCAAGCGTGGCCGGGGGCACTGCAATGCTGATGAAATTTCGATGACCTGCGCGAAAGGATCCGAGTGGACGGGGAATCTCCGCAGCGGCTCAGGATCGAGCTGCTCGGACCGGTACGGGCCTGGCGGGGTACGACGCCGCTGGCCTTGGGACCCGTCCGGCGCCAAGCCGTACTGGCCGCGATGGCACTGCGGCCGGGCAGCACCGTCAGCCACGAGGACCTCCTCGACGGGGTGTGGGGCTCGGCGCTGCCGGGCTCCGGTCACCGGGTCCTGCCGAGTTACGTCTACGCCCTGCGAAAGGCCCTCGACCCGGCGGGAACCGGGTACGAGGAGTCGGTGATCCGCAGCAGCCAGGGCCGGTACGGCATCGCCGTGGACGGAATCCGCCTCGACGTGGCCGAGTTGGCCGAGCTGGTCCAGGAGGCGCGGCGGGTGAAAGCGTCCGGTGACGTGCCCACCGCGATGGCACGGCTCGCCGATGCCCTCGCGCTGTTCCGGGGAGAGCCCCTGGCCGGGCTGCCGGGGCCGTTCGCGCAGGCCGAGCGGCGGCGGCTGGCGGAACGGCGAAGGACGCTCCAGGCGGAACGGCTCGAATGCCTCCTCCTGTTGGGCCGGTCCGCCGAAGCCCTGGACGGGCTCGCCACGCTGTCCGCGGCCGAGCCGTACGACGAGTCGCTCCTGGCCCTGCACATGCGCGCCCTGTACGCCAACCAGCGCCAGGCCGAGGCGCTGAACGCCTATCAGGGCATGCGCGAGCGGCTGCGCGACGAGCTCGGGGTCAGCCCCGGCGACGCACTGAGCCGGGTGTACGAAGCGGTACTGCGCCGCGACGACGAACTCCTCCTGGGCCCGGCGGCGGCCCGCCCCGCCACCCTCCCCGCGGCCGGCCCGACGGACCTCTCCGCCCCGCCCCGGCCCCGCCCCCCGGTCAACGAACTGCCGGGCGTCACCGGCGTCCTCATCGGGCGGGAGCGCGAACGGTCCCTGCTGGCCACCGCGTTCCCACCCGACTCCGTGGGCGTCGCTGCCGTCGACGGCATCGCCGGGGTCGGCAAGAGCGCCCTCGTCGTCCGCGCGGCCCAGGAGTTACGCGGCCACTATCCGGACGGCTGCCTCTTCGTGGACCTGCGCGCCCACAGCCCGGGGCGGCAGAAGCTCTCGCCCCAGCGCGTGCTGCGGCGGCTCCTGCGCACGATCGGCACGGCCGACAGCGAGGTACCGGCCGATCTGGACGAGCTCAGCGCCGCCTGGCGCGCGGCGACCGGCTCGCTGCGGCTGCTCCTCGTACTGGACGACGCGCGGGGAAGCGCGCAGGTCCGGCCGCTGCTCCCGGCGGGACCGGGCAGCATGGTGATCGTGGCCAGTCGCCGGCGGCTGGCCGGACTCGACGCCGACCGGCGCATCACGCTGGATCCGCTGGAGACGGACGACGCGCAGACCCTGCTCGGGCATCTCGTCGGGAAAGAGCGCGCGGCCGGGGAACGGACGGCGACGGTCGAACTGGCCCGGCTGTGCGGTGGTCTGCCGCTGGCTCTGCGCATCGCCGGGACACGGCTGCAGACGCGCCCCGTCTGGACGCTCGCCCATCTGGTGGACCGTATGGCGGACGACGAACACCGGCTCAGTGAGCTCCGGGCCGGGGACCGCAGCCTGGAGGCGGCCTTCCGCCTGTCGTACGACCAGCTCGCTCCCACACAGCAGCAGGCGTTCCGCTCCCTGGGCCTGACGCCGACGAGCGAATTCGACGCCCTGACGCCGGCGGCCATGCTCGGCCGGCCGGCCCGCGACGCCGAGCAGATCCTGGAGAGCCTGGTCGATACGAGTCTGGTGCAGCAGCCCCGGCCGGGCCGCTACCGCCTGCACGACCTGGTACGGGTCCATGCCCGGCGGCTCGCGGAGGCCACCCCGGCCGAAGCGCGGGCGGCGCGCACCGCCATGCTCCGCCTCTACGTGGACGCGGGCCGGACCGCCAGCGACTGGGGCTCCGGCGGCTTCCCCACCGGACCGCCCGCGACGGGAGCCTTCGCGGGCTGGGCCGACGCGAGCACCTGGCTGAACGCCGCCGACGCCGAACTCGCCGACGTCGTCGGCCATGCGGCAGGCCTCGGCGAAGCCGACCACGCCTGCTGGATCGCCGAGGCGCTGACCGACCAGTTCGTGCGCCGGGGCCGCTACCACGAAGGCCGCACGGCCCTGGAGGTCGCCCTCCCCCAGGCGGACCGGGCCACCGACCGGCGGATGGCGCCCGCGCTGCGCAACTGCCTGGGGATCATCCACGTCTATCTGGGCGACATCACACGGTCCCGTGCGGCGTTCACCGAGGCGCTGCGCCTGAGCCGACGGAACGCGGACCGGCACGAGGAAGCCCGGGCCCTGGCCGGGATCGGGGCCGCCGAGCTGAACTCGGGCCGGTCCGAGCAGGCCCTCTCGCCCCTCACGGCCGCGCTCGACCTGGCCCGGCTGCTGGAGGACGAGTGGCTGGTGGCGATGGCGCTCAGCGTGCTCGGCACGGCCTACCGCACGCTGGGGAGGACCCGGGACGCGCTCCTGTGCCTGGCCGAGTCCGCCGCCCGCGCCGAGACGAACGGGCGGCCCGCCATGATCAGCAGGGCCCTGAGCTGCGCCGCCGAAGTCCACCTCGACCTCGGCCAGTTCGCCGAGGCCAAGGAGCTCCTGCGCCGGGCGGCCGACCTGGTGCAGCAGGCGGGCGACATCCCCCTGACGGCGATCACGCTGAGCATGCTGGGCACGGCGGAGCTGGGCACCGGAAACCTGGAGGCGGCCATGGCGCTCCACCACGAGGCCCTCTCCCGACTCCGGTCGCTGTCCCCGCTGAACGAGCCCGAGCGGACCCGTATGGAGATGGAGATCCGCAGCAGGCTGGGCCGCGCCTACTCGGCAGCGGGCCGGGTCAGCGAGGCGGGCCAGCAGTTCCGCACGGTACTCGCGTTCCCCGGCGCCGGCGCGTACCCCGCGGTGCGCGCGCTCGCGCTCGCCGAGCTGAGGGCGTGCGAGAGCTGCTAGCCGTGGCCCACCGCCGCCTCCAGACGTTGTTCCAGGCGGCGGAAGTTGCGTTCGCCCACCGCCCGCCAGAGCACCCGGGGCGGCAGCGGCAGGTGGCCCATGATCAGGATCTGCTCGCCCGGGTCCGTCTCCTTGAGGATCATGCCGAGCACGGTGAACAGCTTGCTCTTGGGTACGGCGGCGCTGGCCGCGTCGCCGATCTCGTCCCACTCCGCCTGCGAGACCACCCCCGCGACGAGCGGGAGCGCCTCGTGCTCCTCCTGGTCGAAGTGGTCCCCGGCGGCCTTGGCCACCTGATCGAGCGCCTCGGCCAGCTCCTCCCGGTGGGTGCTCCCACCGGCTGCCGCCCAGGGCCCGAGCAGGGCGCTCGCCCGTGCGAGCCCGGCCGACAGCTCGGCGTGCTGGCCCCGCATCCGCTTCCACAACTCAGCCTGCTCGGGCCTGCGCTCGGCCAGCTTGGGCCACAACAGCCGGTCCTCGCCCTCGTGGTGGTGGTGCAGGGTGTCCAGCAGCAGTTCCAGCCGCTCCGCGACCAGCCTGACCTGGGCGCGGCTGCCGTGGCGCACTCCGCGCACCCGGCCCGCCGCCTCCCCGAACTCGCGCCGGAACATCCGGTGGACCACCACCATGTCGTGCGTGGTGATCGGTTTTCCCTGGTTCTCCATCGACGTCGACATCGACCATGACCCCCGCCCTGGTGGGTGTACCGGGCTCCAGCGTGGCGGGCGGCCGTCCGTCTCCACCAGGGGCGCACGGCGGCGCTCCAGCGCCCCCGGGGAGCCCGGTTCTATCCCAGGGTGCGCACGCTCTGGTCGCGGAGACCGTAGCGGGCGGCGACGACGGCCACCTTGCCGGCGGCCATGCGCCGGGCGATGTCGGGTTCGGCCGCGAGCCGGTCGCGGGTGCGCCGGGCGTGCGCGTCGATGGTGGCGTCGATGCGGGCCTCGCCCTGCTGGGTGTGGTCGATGGACGGCCGGATCTGGTCGGCCAGGTACTGGATGTGCGCGGGCAGCGGCTCACCGGTCTCGTCCGCGCGGACGGCGGCGCCGACCGCCCCGCAGGACTGGTGGCCGAGCACCAGCACCAGCTGGATCTGCAGTTCCAGGACCCCGAACGCGACGCTGCCGAGGACGGCTTCGTCCAGTACCTCCCCCGCCGAGCGTACGGTCAGGAGGTCGCCCAGGCCCTGGTCGAAGACGAGCTCCGGGGGCACGCGGGAGTCGACACAGCCGAGGACGATCGCGAAGGGGTGCTGGGCCTTGGTGAGCCGCTGCCGTATGAAGGCCGACTCGTGCGGGTGCTCCTGCCCGTACGTACGCCAGCGCCGGTTGCCGGCGGCCAGCCGGCGCAGGGCCGCTTCCGGCGGGACGGGGCCCGCGGCGGGCTCCGGTTCGGCGGGCGGCGCCGGGGCGTGAGCGGCGGAGGCGGGGAAGGCGGAGGCGAGGGGGAGGACGGACCCCACGGCCGCCGAGCCCGCCGCGGCCGCGAGGAGCAGGCCGCGGCGGCTGGGCGAAGGGGTGTCCCGTATCTGGGTGTTCGAATCCATCGCGGGACGGTAACCCCGCCTCCGGTGCTCCTGCCCGGGGGCGGGGCGCAATACCGGAAGTCCGGCGGGCTCAGCCGGCCCCGCCCTTGCCGTCCAGGGTCGTCCGGCCGAACTGCTCGTCCAGGACGGACAGCCGGCGCCAGTACTCGTCCTCGTCGATCTCGCCGGTGGCGAACCGGCGGCCCAGGATGGCGATCGGGGAGTTCTCGCCGTACGAGCCCCGGGTCGCCCATGGTCCGCTCGGGCCGCGGCCGCCGCGCCACACCGTGCGGCGCAGGACCGTGACGACGCCGAAGACGACGGCCGCCCAGATCAGCGGGACGAAGAGGATCCACGGGCCGGGCCCGTCGTAGGCCAGGGTGTTCATCTCGGTTCAGCTCCTCGGAAGGGGGTGCGGTTTCCTTGTCGCTTCCGAGACTCGCCCCGGGAGGGTGCCCGGGTCGTCGTACGGCCGGCGGCACTGTGCGTACGGCTGCGGGAGTAGCTCCCCGCGGGAGCCGCCTCAGCCGAGCCAGCCGGGCCTGACGAGCCCCGACTCGTACGCCAGCACCACCAGCTGGGCCCGGTCCCGGGCGGGTCCGGCTGACGTGCGTCTTCGCCGTCAGCGGGCTGACCACCAGCCTGCGCGCGATCTCCGCGTTGGACAGCCCGAGGCCGACCAGGGCCATCACCTCGCGCTCGCGCTCGGTCAGCAGGTCCAGCCCGGTCGCCGCCTCCGGGGCCTTGGACCGGGCCGCGAACTCCGCGATCAGCCGGCGCGTCACCCCGGGTGAGAGCAGGGCGTCGCCCGCGACCACCGCCCGTACCGCGCGCAGCAGTTCCTCCGGTTCGGTGTCCTTGACCAGGAACCCGGAGGCACCGGAGCGGATCGCCTCGAAGACGTACTCGTCGAGCTCGAAGGTGGTCAGCATGACCACCTTCACCGCGGCCAGTCCGGGGTCCGAGGTGATCGTGCGGGTGGCGGCGAGGCCGTCGAGCTCCGGCATCCGGATGTCCATCAGGGCGACGTCCGGGCGCAGTTCGCGTGCCAGGCGCACGGCCTCGGCCCCGTCGGCGGCCTCGCCGGCCACCTCGATGTCCGGTTGTGCGTCGAGCAGTGCGCGGAAGCCGGCCCGTACCAGCGCCTGGTCGTCGGCGAGCAGTACGCGGATCACTCCTGGTCCTCCCTCGCCGCCGGGCTCCCCGGCGATCCGGTGTCCGTCAGCGGGAGCCGGGCCAGCACCCGGAAGCCGCCGTCCGGCCGGGGGCCGGCCTCGATGGTGCCGCCCTGCGCGGCGGCCCGCTCGCGCATGCCGATCAGGCCGGTGCCGCTGCCGCCGGCTTCGCCGCCGGTGGCGGGCCCGTCGTCGTCCACCTGCAGTTCCAGCGCACCGAGCGGGCGGGTGAGGCGGATCCGGGCGGTCCGCGAGCCCGAGTGGCGCACCACGTTGGTGAGCGCCTCCTGGAGGATCCGGAACGCGGCGAGGTCCGTGGCCGGCGACAGTCCCCGGGCCCGGTCCTCCCCCGTCACGGAGACGGTGAGTCCGGCCGAGGCCGCCTGGGCGACCAGTTCGGGGAGCCGGTCGAGTCCGGGGGCGGGGGCGCGGGGGGCCTCGCCGGGGGCGCGCAGGGTGTTCAGGACCTGCCGGACCTCGCCGAGCGCCTCCTTGCTGGCCGCCTTGATGGTGGTGAGCGCCGTACGGGCCTGTTCGGGGTCGGTGTCGAGCAGGGCCAGGCCGACGCCCGCCTGCACGTTGATCACGGAGATGCTGTGGGCCAGTACGTCGTGCAGCTCGCGGGCGATCCGCAGCCGCTCCTCGTCCGCCCGGCGCCGCTCGGCGGCCTTCCGCTCGGCCCGGTCGCGGGCCCACTGCTCCCGGCGTACGCGGACCACCTCGGACGCGGCGAGTACGGCGATCGCCCAGGCGGTGACGGCGCCCTCCGTCCCCCAGGGGGCGGGGCCGTCGCCGGGCGGCGGAAGCCAGCGGTACAGCCAGTGCGCGATGAGCAGATGGCCGGCCCACAGGCCGCCCACCGCGCCCCAGGCGGCGTGGCGGTGTCCGGAGACGACGGCGGCGAGGCAGGCGACGGCGACGCTGAGGAAGACGGGGCCGTACGGGTATCCGCAGGCGAGGTAGCCGAGGGTGACGGCGCAGACGCCGTAGAGGACGGGCACCGGGTACCGGTGGCGCAGGAGCAGCAGGGCGGGCCCGAGGAGCAGCAGGAGCCGCCCGAGTGCGCCGATGGGCTCGCGGCCGGGCTGGGCCTGCTGCACCCACCCGGCGGCCGCCTGCGCGAGCACGGCCACGAGGAGCGAGGACCGCCACGGCAGCCGCCCGCCGCGGGTGCGCTCCGCCCAGTACTCCCACCGCCGCTCCGCCATGCCGCCACGCTAGACGCCCGGGCCCGGCGGCGTCGTCCGCCGGGCGGGCCGATCGGGCGTACTCCCTGGGGAGTACGCGCGGACCGGGCCCGGCGCGTCCGGGACGCCGCGGCCTACCTCGTGCGCAGGGCGTCGACGGCGATGCGCGCGGTGGCGCCGATCACCGCGTCGGCCGCGGGGAGGGTGGCCGCGGGGTTGGCGGCGCGGGTGAAGACGGCCACGGCGTAGCGGCCGCCGTCGGGGTACTCGATGACGCCGACCTCGTTGCGCACGGTCGGCAGGCTGCCGGTCTTGCCGGCCACGTGGACGTCGTCGAAGGGGAATCCGGCGGCCATCCGGTGGGGCCACACCTGGAGTCCGAGCAGGCGGCGGATCGCGGCTCCGTGTTCGGGGGTGCAGGCCTCGTCGCGCCAGACCGCGGCGAGCAGCCGGGTCATGTCGCGGGGTGTGCTGCGGTTGCTCCGGGCCGGGTCGAGGGCGCGGAGCCGGGCGAGGACCTGCGGATCGGCGAGGGCCCGGGCTCCGGCGGGGCCCGCGTCCTCCCGGACGGTGGCGAAGAGCGAGCGGAAGGTGTGGACGGCGCGGGTGCGGGTCAGGCCGAGGCGGGCCGTGGCCTCGTTGACGCCGTCGAGGCCTATGCGCGCGAGGAGCAGGTCCGCGGCGGCGTTGTCGCTGACGGCCGTCATCAGGTACGCGGCGTCGCGCAGGGACATGCGGACGGGATCCAGCATGGCGGCGAGTCCGGTGGGGCCGGCGGTGCGGTCGGCCGGCGGGCACTCGACCTGTTCGGTGAGGTCCAGGCGGCCGGCCGCGGCGTGCTGGTGGAGGGCGACGAGCAGGCAGAGCTTGTGCACGCTGGCGGTGACGACCGGCTGGTCCGCACCGGCGTCGATCTCCGTACCGGAATCGATGTCGACGGCGTGCAGCCGGCCGCTGACGCCGGCTTCGGCGAAGGCTGCGGCAATGCGGCGCAGGGGGTGGTTCACAGCCAGTACTCCGCTGCCGGGCGCAGGTGGAGCGGCCGCGCGGGTGCGTCGGCGGTCACCGCCGCAGTGTTCCACAGGGCGCGCGTGGTCGCTTCGGCGAAGGCCCCGACGGCGGCGTCGCCGCGGCCCTGCGGCCAGGCGACGCTGTGGCGCCAGGCCAGCGGGGCGCCGGCGAGGGGCCGCCAGACGATGTCCGCGTGCGGGCCCGGGGCGTCGGCCGACCCGGTGTCGCGCGGGGCGAAGGCCACGGCGTTCGCGGACAGGACGAGGCCGCGGACGAAGCCGGTGCCGCGGCCCTGGCGGACGGTGGCGGGGGTGTAGCCGCCCCGGGCGCAGGTGTTCAGGACGTCGTCGTGCAGGGCGGGGGCCTCGGCGCGGGGGAAGAGGACCAGGCCGTATCCGGTGAGGGCGGCGAGCGGTACCTCGTCCAGGGCTGCGGCCGGGGCCTCGCGGGGCAGCAGCACACCGAGCTCGCGGCGCAGGACCGGCCCGAGCTCCAGTCCGGCGATGTCGCAGGGGTGCCGGACGAGCCCGACGTCGAGCTCGCGGGAGGTGAACCGGGCCAGCTGCTCGGCGGTGGACAGCTCGTGGAGCTCCAGCTCCACGCCGGGGTGGTGCTGCCGGAAGGCGGCCAGGATCGCGGCGATCGCCTCGCCGGCGAGATCGGGCGGCAGCGCGGCCCGTAGGAGTCCGCTCTCGCCGTCGCGGATCCGGCGGGCGGTGGCCGCGAGGGCGTCCGCGCGGGCGAGCAGCAGGCGGGCGTCCTCCAGCAGCATCGTGCCCGCCGCGGTGATCGTCACCTGGCGGCTGGTGCGCTCGAAGAGCCGGACGCCGAGCTCGCGCTCCAGGCGCTGGATGCGCTGGGACAGGGGTGGCTGGGCCATGCCGAGCAGCTCGGCGGCGCGGCCGAAATGTCTTTCTTCTGCAACAGCCACGAAGCACTGCAGATGCCGGATCAGGTCCACGGCCAGCAACGATATCGGAGTTTGATCGATCCGAGATCCATACGGATCTTGGACGGAGGGCGGGCCGCGGTGCTGTGCTCACGGCATGTCCTCGAACCCCTTCCCCCCGTCACCCGACCGCACCGGCACACGGAGCACGCGGCGCACCCGGCGCACCCCGCGTCGCATCCCGTACGCCGCCGCCGTCGCCCTCGGCCTCGCCCTGACCGCCGCCGGGCTCGGTGGCTGCTCGACGGGCGCGCGGCCGCCCGCCGCGGCCGGGCCCGCCGTGAGTACGAGCGCCGCCGCCCCGGCCCCCGGCGTCGACAGCCGGGAACGGCTGACCGTGGACGGCGGCACCAGGGAGTACCTGATGCACCGCCCCGCCGCGGACGGCGGACCCCGGCCGCTGCTCATCGCCTTCCACGGGCGCGGTGCCGACGCCGAGAACCTGCGCAAGCAGAGCGGCCTGGACCGGGCCGCCGAGGCCCGCGGCATGCTCCTCGTGTACCCGGAGGCGCTGGACAAGGCCTGGGGCGCCGGCACCGCTCCCACCGACCGGCGCCCGGATCCGGACGCCGATGTCCGGTTCACCGAGGCGCTGGTCGCCGAACTCGTGCGCACCGGCCGGGCGGACCCGCACCGGATCTACGTCGCCGGGTTCTCCAACGGCGGCTCCATGGCGCTGCGGATGGCCGCGCAGCGACCGGACCTGGTCGCGGGCGCGGCCGCGGTCTCCGGTGAACTCCCCACCGGGGCCGCCGCCGTGAAGCCCACCGGGCCGGTGCCCGTCCTGATCGTCTACGGGGCCGAGGACCCCGTACGGCCACTGGCCGGGCTGCCCAGTCCCGGGCCGGCCGCTCCCGGGGAGGAGCCCATCACCGCGACCATGTCCGCGCGGGCCAGTGCGGAGGCGTTCGCCGCGGCGGGCGGGGCCGGCAGTCCTGCCGAGGAGGGCAAGTCCGGCTACGACTCCGTCACCTGGCCGGCCGGCCCCGCGGGGGCGGAAGTGCGGCTGCTCGTCATGCACGGGGCGGGCCACACCTGGCCCGGCTCGACCGTTCCCCCGCCCGCGGGCTTCGGCTCCGTCAGCACCGCACTGGACGCGAGCGCCACTGTGCTCGACTTCCTTTCCACCGGGCGGCGTTGACGGCGGCCGCCGCCGCGCACCCGCGCCGTTCATGGCTCCGCACACCACGGCCCGGCCCCCGAGTGTGGTGTGCGGGACCATGGGCGCGGCCGTCCGCCCTCCCTAGGGTTCAGCCATGACGAGCCAACTTCCTTTCCTGCGGGAGCGCGTCGCGCTGGTGACCGGCGGCGGCAGCGGCATCGGCCGGGCCTGCGCGATCGCCCTGGCCGAGGCGGGCGCCACCGTGCACGTGGCCGACATCGCCGAGGAGTCGGCCGCGTCCGTCGCCGGACTGGTCGGCGGGCAGGCTCACGTCGTCGACCTCGCCGACCCGGCCGCGATCGAGCGGCTGCCGACCGCGGTGGACATCCTGGTCAACAGTGCGGGCCTGCAACACGTCGCCCCCATCCCCGAGTTCCCGGCCGAGCGGTTCGCCCTGATCCAGCAGGTGATGGTCACCGCGCCGTTCCTGCTGCTGCGGCACGTGCTACCGCACATGTACGCGGCCGGCTGGGGGCGGGTCGTCAACATCTCCAGCGCCCACGGGCTGCGGGCCAGCGCGTACAAGTCCGCGTACGTGGCCGCGAAGCACGGGCTGGAGGGGCTGAGCAAGGTCGCCGCGATCGAGGGGGCCCCGTACGGGGTGACCAGCAACTGCGTCAGCCCCGGCTACGTCCGTACGCCCCTGGTCGAGGCGCAGATCGAGCAGCAGGCCGCCGCGCACGGCATCGGCCCCGAGAACGTGCTGTCCGAGGTGCTGCTGACCCGGTCCGCGATCAAGCGGCTGATCGAGCCCGAGGAGGTCGCGGCGGCGGCGGTGTGGCTGTGCGGACCCCACGCCGGCTACCTCACGGGAGCCTCGCTCCCCCTCGATGGTGGCTGGACGGCCACCTAAATTTAACTACCGACCAGTAGACAGGCGGGGCGATCTTTCGAATTCTGGCACTGTACATGCCAATCCCCCCTGAGGAGCGCCCCCACATGCGCAGCACCCGCGCCCGCCTGCTCGGCACCGCCACCGCCACGGCGGCGGCCACCGTCGTCCTGATGCTGGCCCCTGCCGCCTCCGCCCAGGCCGCCCCCGCCCCGGTCCCGGCCCCGGTGACCGCCCCGGCCGCGGCCACCGTCTCCGCCACCGCCTCCGCGCCCGGCGGCAACGCCCTGTTGCGCGGCATCGACTACGGCACGTGGAAGCGCGATGTCGCCGCCGTCATGGCCACGGCCCGTCCGTACGTCGAGCAGCGCATCGCCCAGTCGCCCGCCGGCGAGAAGCCCGCGATCGTCCTCGACATCGACAACTCCTCGTTGGAGACGGACTTCCACTGGTTCTGGACGTTCCCGACCCCGGCCATCTCCGAGGTCCGCGACCTGACCCGGTACGCCGACGAGCACGGCGTCGCCATCATCTTCGTCACCGCCCGCCCGGGGATCATCCACTCCCTCACCGAGCACAACCTGAAGGCCGTCGGCTACCCCGTCACGGACCTGTACGTCCGGGACCTGCCGGCCCTCTTCAGCGAGGTCAGCGCCTACAAGACGGCCAAGCGCGCCGAGATCGAGGGCCGCGGCTACACGATCATCGCCAACATCGGCAACAACAACAGCGACCTGGTCGGCGGCCACGCGGAGCGCACCTTCAAGCTCCCGGACTACAACGGCAAGCTCTCCTAGCCGGTCGCGGGCCGCGGCGGCGGCCGCGGCCCGCGCGTTCCGCGGCGAAATCCGCGCTTCCTGAACGGTGTTGACGGACCGTACGATGCGACTGCTCCGGTCCGGGCCGCCAACGCGGACCCGAACCGGGGATCGTCGCGGCAGGCCGGACGGTCCACTCCAGGAAGGCATTCCATGCGCCAGACCCTCGCCCGCCGCGCCGTCGTGACCACGGCCGCCCTCGGCCTCGCCCTCGCCACCGCGCCCGCCGCGGCCCACGCCCAGGCGCAGGCCCAGGCCCAGGCCCAGGCCGCACCGAACACGAACAAGGCGGTCAACGTGACCCTGACCGTGCAGGGTCCGAACGGGCTGCTGTTCAAGGGGAAGGTCAACACGAAGGGCCACGACGTCACGACCGCCACGGGCGGCGCGCACAAGTGCGACGGCACCAACGGCAACGCCAACCCGTCCAAGGTCCCGACCCCGACGGCGGCGCTCGACGACGCGGCCCGGAGAAACTACTTCGGCTGGGACGGCACCTGGTACGCGTCCTTCGACGACTACTCCGTCGACACGATCAAGAACGTGAGCGGCGGCGGCTCGGCGTACTGGAGCATCTCGGTCAACGGCACGCCCACCCCGGTCGGCGGCTGCCAGTTCAAGCTGAACGCCGGTGACCAGGTGGCCTTCACCTGGACCTCCTTCTGAGCCTCTCGCTCCTCACCGCTCACGCGAGGGGCCGCGGGCCGGAGATCCGGCCCGCGGCTTCAGGCGGGACGGACCCCGTCGCACGTGATCCGCAGGTGGCGCGGGCCGCGCAGCACCGCGTTCTGCCGGTAGGGCGGCGGGTCCTCGACCAGGCGCGGGTTCTCCAGGCGGCGGGCCAGCTCGCTCAGCGCGAGCTGCGCCTCCAGCCGGGCCAGCGGGGCGCCGAAGCAGCTGTGGATGCCGCTGCCGAGGCCCAGGTGCTGGATGTCCTTGCGGTACGGGTCGAAGCGGTCCGGGTCCTCGAAGCGGTTCGGGTCCCGGTTGCCGGAGGCGATGATCAGCCACATCGACGAGCCCTTGGGGATGGTGACCCCGCCGACCTCGATGTCCACGAGCGGGGTGCGCTGCGGCAGCAGCTGCACCGGCGGCTCGAACCGCAGCAGCTCCTCCACCATGGGCACGGCGAGGTCGGGCGTCTCGCGCAGCTGCCGCAGGACGTCCGGGTTGCGCAGCAGGGTGAGCATCCCGTTGGTGATGAGGTTGACGGTGGTCTCGTGGCCCGCGATGAGCAGCAGGGCCGCGGTGCTGAGCAGCTCCATCGTGCTCATCGTCTCGTCCTGGCCGTGTCCGACGGCCAGTTGGGAGAGCATGTCCTCGCCGGGGTTCTTGCGGCGCTCCTCGATCAGCCCGGCCAGGTACATGCCCAGTTCCATCCGGGCGTCGTGGGTCTTCTTCTCCCGCTCCGTCTGGTCGGCGTCGGGGTCGGGGTCCAGGCTCGCGGCCAGGGTGTCGGCCCAGACGTGGAAGCGGGCCTCGTCCTCGCGCGGTACGCCGAGCAGCCGGCAGATCATGGTGACGGGGAACGGGTAGGCGAACTGGTCGACCAGGTCGATCCGTTCCGGGTCGCCGAGGTTGTCGATGAGTCCGGTGACGGTGGCGCCCAGGAAGCCGCGCATGTCGTCGACGCGGTGCGGGGAGTGCGGCGGCCCGAAGGGGCGGTTGGTCATCCGGCGCAGCCGGTCGTGCTCCGGCGGGTCCAGTTTGAGGAAGCTCGGCGGCAGGGCCGAGGCTCCCTCGTCCTCGCCGCCGGCCAGCGGGTCCCCGGCGCTCGCGGACAGATTGCGGGCCTCGGAGCTGAGCCGCGGGTCGTGCAGCAGGCTCTGGATGTGGTGGTACGTGCTGACGACGTACGGGCCGTCCCCGTCGTGGTAGACCGGCGTCTTGCGCAGCTCCGCGTAGAGCGGGTACGGGTTCGCGCGGTTGGAGTAGTCGAGGATGTCGCTCAGGATGCCTTGCTTCATGCCGGGACCTCCGGGGGGCGGGCGGGCCGGTGCCCGGCGGGGGTGAACGTGAGGCGCCGGTCGGCCGGCGAGTACCCGCTGAGCGTGACGGTCGGTCCGTGCGTGGGCACGGACGGGTCGGGGAAGTCCGCGGGGAGCGGCTTCTGCCCCTCGGGGCGCCGGTCGACCGTGGGGAACGGCGGCGGGAAGGGCGCGGTGGCCTCGATCTGCTCCTGGTAGAATTGCAGCCAGCGCGAGTTGTCGAAGGTGACCGCCCCGATGACGCGGCCCTGGTAGCCGTAGACGCCGGTGAAGCGGCGTTCGGCGCGCGAGCCCTGGGTGATCATGATCTCGGTGCCCATCGAGGGCACGCCGACCGATTTGATGCTCACCCCGAACTGCGAGGACCAGAAGGCCGGCACCCAGATGTGCGGGCGGCGCTCGCTGCTCTCGCTGAGCATGTTGTGGGCCGCGGTCTCCGCCTGCGATACGGCGTTGCCCCAGTGCTCCAGGGACAGGAACTGGTAGCCGAACAGCGGGTGCGGGGAGCGGGCGACGTCGCCCGCGACGAAGATGTCGTCGGTGACGATCCCGCGGATGTCGAAGGCCCGGCAGCCCGCGTCGCAGGCGATGCCGCGGGGGCCGGCGCCGAGTCCGGAGCCGGTCAGCCACTCGGTGTTGCGCTGGGCGCCGAGCGAGACGACCACGACGTCGCACTCCAGCGAGGTGCCGTCGGAGAAGTGCGCGGCGCGGACGTGTCCGGTGGAGTCGCCCTCCAGGGCCGTGACCATGATGCCGGTGCGCAGGTCGACGCCGTTCTCCCGGTGGAGTTCGGCGGCGACCGCGCCGATGACCCCGCCGAGCGCACCGACCAGGGGCGCGTCGGCGCGCTCGGCGACGGTGACCTCCACTCCGCGCTCGCGGCAGGCGGAGGCGATCTCGGAGCCGGTGAACCCGGCGCCGATGACCAGGACCCGGCGCGGGCCCGCGTCGAGCCGCCGGGCCAGGGCCGCGCCGTCGTCGCGGGTCCGGAGCACGAACACGCCGTCGAGCTCGCCCTCGGCCGGATTGGGCCAGGGCCGGGCCCGGACGCCGGTGGCGATCAGCAGCCGGTCGTACGGGACCTCGTCCCCGTCGGCGAGTTTGACCCGCCGGGCCGCCATGTCGAGGCCGCTGGCCCGTACGCCGAGGCGCCATTCGGCGTCGATGTCGCGGCGGCGGGGCAGCGCGGTGCCCTCGGCCGTACCCATGCCCAGCAGCGCCTGCTTGGACAGGGGCGGGCGGTCGTACGGCTCGTGGGGCTCGTCGCCGATCATGGTCAGCGTGCCCTTGAAGCCCTTCTCGCGCAGGGTCTCGGCGCCGCGCAGCCCGGCGAGCGAGGCGCCGACGACGACGATCCGGCCGTCCGTCTTGAGACGGTCCGTGGCGGTGTCAGCCATCGGACGCCTCCGCGGCGGCCCGCGCGGCGCCGCCCGGGGTGCCGGGCGCGGTGGCGGCCATGTCCAGCTCGTCCACGAGGATCGCCTGCACCGGGCAGGCGGCGACCGCCTGGGCCACGCGCTCGCGGTGGGCGTCCTGCGCCTGCGGGTCGTAGAGCAGGCCCTCGTCTCCGTGCATCGCGAAGACGTCGGGTGCGAGGAAGGCGCACTGCGCGTACCCCTGGCACCGGTTGAGATCGACGACAAGCCTCAGCAAGGTCCAGTCCTTTCGTTGGCCCCTCCGGCTTCCCGGCCAGCGTGCGGCCCGGGAAGCGGGACGGCCCGTCCGGCGAGGCCATTGGGGTGACGGGAGGCGGCGGCGAGCGGGAGTCACGCGGTGCGGCGGGCGGCGCGCAGGATGTACAGGCTGATGAGCAGGGCCCAGGCCGGGAAGACGAGCTCGCAGTACGGCACGCTGGAGCCCACTGCCAGCAGGGCCACCCCGGCCAGGGTCCCGATCACGACCAGGGACCTGGGCAGGACCCCGAGCTTGCGCCCGATGGTCGAGGTCGCGAGGACGAAGACGGCGGCCATCCGCATCCCGTACGTCGTGAGCAGCGTGTACGCGAAGTGCCGGCCGAAGCTGGTGGGGTCCTCGGCGTCGAGCACGGTCCCGGCGGCGGCGACGGCTCCGAAGAGGCAGGCGACGAAGACCAGTCCGCTGCCCATGAACACGGTCGCGATGAACCGGTCCTCGGCGTCGCCGGTGTGCTCGCGCAGTGCGCCCATGAACCACAGGAAGGCGATGCCCGCGAACGGGACGAGCTCGGTCGCCGTCTGCAGCGCCCCCCGCTCGCCCGGGGCGATCATCTCCTCGCCGCCGCCCCCTTCGGGCAGGGCGATCCGGGCGAGCACGATCGCCGTCGCGAGCAGGACGGCGAAGACGACCCCCGCCAGCCCTGCGGCCTTGGGGGTGCTCAGGGCTTGTTGCCGGGTTCCCGGTGCTCGCTCTGTCATCTCTCCAGCAAGCCGCCCGCCGGGCCCGCGTGCCAGCGGGGCAGTGCGGTCGGGTGACGCCCGGGGCGGGCCGGCGGGAGGACCGCCCCGGGACACGACCTAGGTGGCGGTGATCAGGATGCTGCCGGGCTCTCCCGCTCCCTCCTCGCGGTGCGGCGCCGTACGGGAGGTGCCCGGGCCGGTGCCCGCCACGATCAGGGCGAGCAGTACCGCCGCGGCCTCGCTCTGGAGGATCCGGGCGGCCTGCACGAGGCGGTGCGGGTCGGGGGCCGGGATGGACAGGGCCAGGCATTCGGCGTTGGGGCCCGAGGTGATCGGCACGGCGGCGCAGACCGTGCCCACGGCGTACTCCTGGAGGTCCAGCAGGGGGGCGCCCGGCCGGCGGGTGTCGAGCTGCCGGAAGAGGTCGTCCTGCCGGGTGATGGTGTGGGCGGTGAACCGCGCCGCCCGGTGCCGGGACAGGTGGTCCTTGCGGCCGTCGGTCCCGAGCTGGGCCAGCAGGGCCTTGCCGACGGCCGAGGCGTGGGCGGCGGCCCGGAAGTCGACCCACTCGTCCACGAGCGGTGTCGCGGGACCGTCGGCGTACTGGGTGATGCACACCTCGCCGTCGGTGTAGCGGGCCACGTAGACGGCGGCGCCGACCGCGTCCCGGACCCAGGCGAGGGTCTCCTGCAGGTGCCCGCGCCCGTCGCCGGACGCCGCCTCGGTCAGTGAGAGCGCCCGGCCCGCGATGTACGCTCCGGGGCCGGCCGGGGCCGCCAGGCTGGCCCGTACGAGCTGCTCCATCACCCGCGCCAGCACCAGCTGCGGCAGCCGGGTCTCGCGGGCGATCTGGGCGAGGCCCACCCCGCCCGAGTACCGGCCCACGACCTCCAGGACGCGCAGCGCCCGGTGGACGGCCTCCATCGCGACCGGAGCCGGCCGCCCTGGGGACGACGCGCCGCGCGCGGCCCCGGTCGGCTGCGGATGCCTGAGGGCTTCGAGCGCCCAGGCGTTCGCCTCGTCCGTCAGGTGCAGGATGTCCAGTCGCGCGTGCTGGGCGATGGCCACCGCCACGTGCGGGCCGAGGAGGAACACCTCCCCCTGGTCCTGGTCGTCGCTCCAGCTCAGGGCCGTCACGGCCCGCCTGAGCCGGGCGGGCAGCCGGTACGGGGGCCGCCCGCCGTACCCTCTCACCGCCGTGAGGGCGGTGAGGTCCTGGGTGCTGATCGGCGGCGAGGTCCAGATGACCGAGGCGCCGAGGGCCTCCTCAAGGTTCTCCGGGACCTCCGGCAGGTGCGGCAGTCCCTCGTCCGGGGGCAGCGCCTCGGCCAGCGCCTTCCAGTGCCGGGCGGTGTCCACCTCGGCGCGCGCGAGGTGGTGGAGGTGCAGGAGGCGCGCGGCCGTCCGCGAGCCGGCCCCGGCCGCGTACTGGAACCAGAACTGGGCGCCTTCCATCCGGTCGGCCAGGTGCAGGAGGCAGCCGAACAGCAGGGCCGGTTCCGCTCCGTGCGGCCAGGTGCCGGCGGCCAGGGCCAGCTCGGCGAAGGACCGGCTCTCCGCCAGCGACCAGGCCAGGTCGTCCAGCGCGCGGGCGGCCCGTACGTGGCAGGCGGCGTCGAGCACGAGGTCGTCCGCCACGGTGGGCACGGGCCGGGGCAGCGGCGCGCGGCCCGCGAGGGAGGCCGGTGCCGGGAAGCCGCCCCGGCCGGTGGCGCCGGTCGCCGAGCGGGCCCGGTCCGCCGCGATGCGGCGGGCGATGCGCCGCCGGGCGGCGTCCTCGTCGTAGCCGGCGTACTCCTCCACCAGCACCTCGGCCCCCTCCAGTGCCGCCGCCGGCTCCTCCCCCGGCACGGCGTCGTGGTCGGCCGTCATGTCGCTCACCGGCCCTTCTCCTCTCCAGGAGCCCAGTCCGCCCCGAGTTTCTGGGACAGGATTCGACTTGCGCCTCGAATGTGCGAACGGACCGCCGCGGGGGAGATCCCCATCATCCGGCCGACGGTGCCGTTGTCGTACCCCAGCAGGAAGGCCAGCAACACCACGTCGTAGTGGCGCTCGGGCAGGCATGCGATCGCCGCGTACAGACCCAGCTTGGCCTCCAGCAGCTCCATGCGGTGCCGGGATGCGCGGCGCAGGGCGGCGAACCAGGCCGTCTCGACCATGGCGGCCGGCCGGCCGAGGAGCGCCAGCCTGCGCGCGACGTGTTCGCGCAGCACCGCCCAGGCGAAGCCGTGCAGGCTCGCCTCCTTCAGCGCCTGGCGCCACACCTTCAGCAGGAACGTGAACACGTCGTCGACGACGTCCTCGGCGTCCTGGCGGGAGCCCAGTTGCAGGTGGGCGTAGCGCAGGTAGGCGCGGTGGTGCTGGGAGTGGAACGCGCTGAACTCCACCGGCAGCACGCCGGCCAGCTCGCTGGAGACCGCCCGGTCCCCGGACGGGTCGAGCTCGCCCTCACTCATGCGCTCCTCCAGGGATGCCGGTCGTCGCCGGTACGAGCGGTCGCTGCCCGGGTCCTCGCACCCGGCAGGCGTGGGTGTCTCCTGACGGCATCGAGAGCGTCGGAAGCGACGAGTATCAGCACGGGAGCGAAGGTCTGGACAGGAATCACGTCGGCGGGAAGCCTTCCGGTGAGCGAACGGAACGGGCATGCCTGCCCCCCACATCCAGCGGCCGGTCGGACCGGCCGCTCCCCCAACACCACCCCATCGGAAAACACGCCCGAATGTGCACGGGTGTCGACGGAAATCTTTCGGGAAATGGCGCATCTGATCCGCTGCGCGCCCCCTTGCCGCCGCGTACGCCCCTACTCCACCACCAGGTCGGCCCGGGTCCGGCCGGCGGCGATCAGCCGGGCGTTCGCCTCGTCCGAGCGCGCCACCCACTCCTCGGCACGGGCCGGCGCCTTCCCGTGGCGTACGTGGCGGTCGACGAGTCGCCGTACGCGCAGGGTGTCGTCGGGCGCGAGGAACCAGACCTCGTCGAGGAGCGCCCGTACCGCCGCCCACTCCCCCGCCTCGTACAGCAGGTAGTTGCCCTCGGTGATCACCAGGCGTACCGCCGGGTCGACGGGGATGCTCCCGGCGACGGGCTCCTCCAGCGACCGGTCGAAGGCGGGGGCGTAGACCGCGGCGGCCGCGGGCGTGCGCAGCCGGGCCAGCAGCGCCGCGTACCCGGCGGCGTCGAACGTGTCCGGGGCGCCCTTGCGGTCGGCCCGGCCCAGCCGCTCCAGTTCGGCCTGCGCGAGGTGGAACCCGTCCATCGGTACGACCACGGCCCGTTCGGGCCCGAGCGCCTGCGCGAGGCGGGCGGCGAGGGTGGACTTGCCGGCTCCGGGCGGTCCGGCGATGCCGAGGATCCGGCGCTCGCCCGAGGCCGCGAGCGCGCGGGCCCGCTCCTCCAGTTCGGTGAACTCCATCCCCCCATCCTGCCCGTCAGGGGGGCGGGGGCGTGTGGGGGTCGGTGCCGACGCGGGCGATGAGCAGGGCGATGTCGTCGTCCGCGGACGCCGGGACCAGCTGCGTGATCAGCGAGTCGCACAAGTGGTCCAGCGAGCGCGGGGGTTCGCCGAGCAGGCGGGTCAGCTCGGCCAGGCGTTCGTCGATGTCGCTGCCGCGGGCCTCGACGAGGCCGTCGGTGTACATGACGAGGAGGCTGCCCGGGGACAGGGTCAGGTCGGTGGTGGAGTACGCGGTCCCGCCGACGCCCAGCGGGGTGCCGGGCGGCAGGTCGAGGAGGCGGACCGTGCCGTCGGGGCTGACGGTCGCGGGCGGCGGGTGGCCGGCGCGGGTGATGCGGCAGTGGCCGGTCTCCGGGTCGATCACGGCATACAGGAAGGTGGCGATCATCGGATCGGCGAGGTCGTCGAGGGTCGCCTCCAGCTGGTGCATCAGGGCCTCGGGGGCGAGGTCGAGCCGGGCGAGGGCGCGCACGCTGGCGGAGAGCCGTCCCATGACCGCCGCGGCCGCGATGCCGTGGCCCATGACGTCGCCGATGAGCAGGGCGGCCTTGCCGCCGGGGAGCCGCAGGACGTCGTACCAGTCGCCGCCGATCTCGTTGACGTCGCTGGCGGGCAGGTAGCGGTGGGCGACCTCGATGCCGGGCGGCGGGGTGATGTGCTGGGGCAGCATGCTGCGCTGGAGGATGACGGCGGTCTCGTGTTCGCGGTGGTAGAGGCGCGCGTTGTCGATGCTGATGGCGGCCCGGGCCGCGAGCTCGCCGGCGAGGGTGACGTCGTCGGGTCCGAAGGGGCCGATGGGGCTGGTGCGGTAGAAGGTGGCGACGCCGAGTACGAGGTCCCGCGCGATCAGCGGCGCCATCATGAACGAGTGCACGCCGACGGGCAGGAGCTGCGCGGGCTTGCTCGTGTGGCGGGAGGCGGAGGCGACGGCCTGCTCGTCCAGCTGCGCGATCAGGAAGGGCCGGCGGGCGGCCAGGGCCAGGGTGTAGGGGGCGGCCGCCGGGAAGACGAGGGTCCTGCCCAGCGGGGCCAGGATGCCGATCACGGCGGAGCCGGTCAGCGGGGCCTTGCCCAGGCGCCGCAGGGCCACGCCCCCGGCCAGCCCCGGGCCGGGCTCGTCACCGCGCGCGAGGGTGTCCAGTACGTCCACGGTGGCGGCGTCGGCGAGCTGCGGTACGGCGAGGTCCGCCAGCTCCTGCGCGGTGCGCTCCAGCTCCAGGCTCGCCCCGATGCGGACGCTGGCCTCGCTGAGCAGCGCCAGCCTGCGGCGGCCGGCCTCGGCCTCGACGTGGTCGCGCTGCTGCTCGGTGATGTCGAGCAGGGAGGCGATCACGCCGATCGGGCGACCGCCGGGGTCCTCGACCCGGACGTACGAGCACGACCAGACCCGGTCGCGGGAGGGTTCCGCGGGGGTGCGCCCGGAGCGGCGGCGGTCCAGCACCGGCTCCCCGGTGGCCAGGACCTGCCGCATCGCGTCCTCCATGTCCTCCGCGTTCACCTCCGGCAGGACCTGCGCGAGGCGCCGTCCGATGTGGGCGGACTCCGGGAGGCCGTTCATCGCCTCCAGGGCCGGGTTGACCTGGAGGAATCGCAGCTGCGTGTCGAGGATGGCGATGCCGACGGGCGAGCGCGCGAACAGTCCGTCCCAGACCGCCGACGATCCCCGGATCCGGCGGGCCGCGTGGGCGTCGGCGGCGAAGACCAGGACCGCGGAGGCGCCGTGGCGCCGGCTGGGCACCGGGCAGGCCCATATCTCCAGCTCGAGCGGGTGCCCGTCCTGGTGCCAGGCGGTCACGGTGCCCATCACCCCGCGCCCGGTCACGGCGGTCTCCCACAGGGCGCGGCCGAGGCTGCGGTCGGCCCCGGGGTGCAGGAGGTCGGCGATGTGGTGGCCGACGATCTGCGGCGGGGCGTAGCCGAGCAGCTCCTGCGCCACGCGGTTCCAGCGGACGATCGTGCCGTCGGCGCCGGTGGCCAGCTGCGCCACGGGCAGGGCGCCGAGCCAGCCTCCGGCGTCCTGGGCGGCGCCGCTGATCAGATCCTCGATGGGTATCTGCTCGGTCATGGCGCACCTTCCACACCCCCATGGTCGCCCGGCCCGCCCGGAGCCGCTTCCCGGCGCTGCCAGGGGCCGATCGGAGCGGACCGGGGCGGCCAGGGCCGGACCGGAGCGGTCAGGGGCGGGGGGTCTGATGCGGTCAGGGCCGGGCGAGTACCGCCACGGCGTTGTGGCCGCCGAATCCGAAGGAATTGCTGACGGCCACCTGCCCGGCGTGCTTCCCGGCCGTACCGGCGACGACGTCGATGTCCGTACCCGGGTCGGGCTCGGCCAGCCCTGCCGTGGGCGGAACGATTCCCTCGGCCAGCGCCAGGACGGTCAGGGCCGCCTCGATGGCGCCCGAGGCCCCGAGGGTGTGCCCCAGTGCTCCCTTGGCCGAGGTGACGGGCGGCCGGTGGGGGAAGACACGGCGCAGCACGGCCGCCTCGATGGCGTCGTTCTGCCGGGTCGAGGTGCCGTGCGCATTGACGTGGCCGACGTCCTCGGGGCCGACCCCCGCGTCCGCGAGGGCGGCGCGGACGGCCCGCTCGGCCCCGCGGCCCTCGGGGTGCGGGGCCACCAGGTGGTGCGCGTCCGTGGAGGCGGCGTGGCCGATGAGGCGGGCGAGGGGCCGGGCCGCCCGGGCGGCGGCGTGCTCGGGGCGCTCCAGGACCAGTGCGCCGGCGCCCTCGGCGATGACGAAGCCGTCGCGGGTGGCGTCGAACGGGCGCGATCCCGTGTCCGACAGGGCGCCCAGCTGGGAGAACCCGGTCACCACCAGCCGGGTGACGCCGGCGTCGGCGCCGCACACGAGGGCGATGTCGCACTGACCGGTCGCCAGCAGGTCCCGGGCGAGGCCGAGGGCGGTCGTGCCCGAGGCGCAGGCCGTGGACGTGGCCAGGGCGGGTCCGGTCACCCCGAAGCGCAGTGCGATGTTGGCGCAGGTCATGTTGGTCAGGTAGGCGGGGAGGAAGTACGGGGAGACGAACTCCGGTCCCTGCTCCCGGAGTCGGGCGAGCGCCTTGTCCTGGGTCAGGACACCGCCGAGGCTGCCGCCGGTGACGACGGCGACCCGGCCGCCGTCCCACTCGCGGGGGTCGAGTCCGGCGTGGTCGAGTGCCTGCGCCACGGCGACCAGGCCGAACCGGTCGACGGGGTCCAGGTGGGCCGAGCCGCGCCGGTGCAGGACCGGGTGGTCCAGCTCCGGTACACGGCAGCTGAGGGAGACGGGCAGACCGTGCAGCAGGGGGTCGGGGACCGCCGTGGCGCGGCCGGCGCGGACCGCCGCCCACGTGGTGTCCCGGTCGCATCCGGCGGCCGTGACCAGACCGAGCCCGGTCACGACGGCCTCGGGGCGACTGATCAACGGTCCGTCAGCCGTTCGTCGACGGCCGCGGCGAACTCCGCGAGGGTGGCGGCGCGGAGCTCCTCCTCCTCGACCTTGATGCCGAGCGTCTCGTGAACGGCGATGGCCATCTCGACGATCATGAGCGAATCGATCAGCAGATCGCGCATCGGCGCGTTTCCCCGGACGTCTTCGGATGGGACTTCGAACTTCTCGATGAGCAGTTCACTGATCACGTCGAGGACGGATTCCGGCGCGGAAGTGGTCACGGCATCTCTCATTTGCGGTAGCGGTGCGATTGCAGCAAGGTGCGAGGGCAGGGCCTTCTCGTGCTCAAATAGGTATCACGGCAGGGTATTTACTCAAAACCCGTCCCTGTCAGGCTTGTTGATGATTCGAAATGTGAGAGTGGGGATCATTCGTGTCGGAAAGCATGACCGATGTGATCGAGGTGGCCGGGGCCGAGCTCAGGAACGTGCGGCGGCTGCTCGGCAATGCCGGGGAGGACGCCTGGGACCGGTTCCTGGACTGGCTCGTCGACGACTACTTCCGGCTCGAAGTGGCCGGGGTGGAGAACATCCCGACCGAAGGGCCCGCCGTCCTCGTGGCCAACCACTCGGGTGCCTGGGGACTCGACGCGTTCGTCCTCCAGAAGGTTTTCGCCCGCACCCTCACGCGGCCCCTGCACGTTCCCGCGGCTCCGCTGGTCTTCCGCTTCCCGATCCTCGGCCCGTACGCCCGGAAGAAAGGCGCCATTCCGCTCGATCCGACACTGGGAATGGAACACCTGACCGCCGGGGAACTCGTCGGGGTGTTTCCCGAAGGGCTTTCCGGTCTCGCAAAGCCCTTCCGCAAGCGCTATCAACTCCGGCCGTTCAGTCCCGGATTCGCGGTCACGGCCGTTCGGGCGGGAGCCCCCGTGGTCCCGGTGTCCGTCATCGGTGCCGAGGAGGCGTGCCCCCGGGTCGGGGAGATCCCGGCCCTGGCACGCCTCTTCGGCCTCCCCTACTTCCCGATCACCACGCTCTTCCCCCTGCCCGCGAAGTGGCTCGTCACCATCGGCGAGGCGATCCCCGCGCCTCCTCGGCCCGAGTCCTACGCCGCCCGGGCCGCCGCGGCCCGGCTGTTGTGCGCCGAGTCGCAGGCCGCCGTACAGGCCCTGGTGGACCGGGAACGGCGCAGGCGGGACACGCCGTTCTGGTAGTGCTCCGCAGGTCGGGGGAGCCGGCTCGCTCCGGGGACGGCTCGCTCCGGGGGCCGGCTCGGCCCGGGGCCGGCTCAGCCGCCCTCGGCCACCGCCCGCACCTCGGGCCAGACCAGGGTGGTCGACCCCCAGGCCAGCCCCGCTCCGTACGCGGTGAGCGCCACCCGCAGGCCCGGCGACAGCGTCCCGGCGGCGGCCGCCTGGGCCAGCAGTACGGGCACCGAGGCCGCCCCGGCGTTCCCGTACGTCTCGATGTGCGACAGCACCTGCCCGGGCGCCAGGCCCAGTTCGGCGGTGAGTGCGTCCAGGATCCGCTGGTTGGCCTGGTGGGCGACCAGTACGTCCAGGTCCGCCGGACGCCACCCGGCCCGGTCCACGGCCCGCGTCACGGAGTCGCACATCCCGACGACGGCCTGCTTGCGTACGACGGGCCCGTCCATCCGGAAGTACGGTGAGAACTCCGCGTCCGGATCCGCCAGTTGTTGCTTCCTGGCCCGCGCTCCGCCGCCGGGGATCTCCAGCAGATCGGCCTGCGCGCCGTCGCTGCCCAGGTCGAACGGCCCGAACGCCCCGGGGGCACCGGCCTCGCCCGCGCGCAGCACCACCGCGCCCGCCCCGTCGCCGAAGATGGCCGACATCAGCCAGTCCTGGGGATCGAGGAACGCGCTGAACACGTCGGAGGCGACCAGCAGGACGCGGCCGAAGGCGCCGGCGGTGATCATCGAGGAGGCCACGCCCAGGCCGTAGAGGAACCCGCTGCAGCCCGAGGCCAGGTCGAACGCCGGTACCGTGCCCAGCCCGAGGCGCGCCGCGACCTCCGGGGCCCCGGCCGGCATGAGCCGGTCCGGGGAGATGGTGGTCAGGACGACCGCGTCGACCGCGGACACCCCGGCCGCCGTCAGCGCGTGCCGGCCGGCCCGTACCGCCAGGTCGACGGTGGCCTCACCGTCCGCGACGCGCCGGCTCGCCACGCCGATGCGGGCACGGATCCACTCGTCGCCGATGGGCCGCTGCCCGCACAGCTCGGCGTTGGTGAGGACGCGCGGGGGCACGTACGCGCCGAGCCCGGTCAGGACCGCGGCGCGGCCGCCTGCCGCCATGGGCGCGGGCTCGGGCTCGGGTGCCGATGTGTGCATGGATCCGTCCGCCTCAGTCCGTCAGTCCGTCAGTCCGTCAGCCGCTTCGCTGCCTGCCGTACGCCGTCGGCGGCCGTGGCGCACCGCTCGGCGTGGTCCAGCAGGACCATGCGGAACCGCTCGCCCTCCTCGTCGGTGTTCCAGCCGCTGTTCCCGGCGCAGGCGGCGAGGCTCTCCGCGTGCCGCTCCAGCCGGTCGGCGCTGGCGTGCGCCAGGGCCCCGTACGCGGCCGGGGCGTAGCCGAACGCCGAGACGGGCACCGCCGTCGGCACGGCCACCGTCACCCGCCCGTCGCCCTGCGGGGCGGTGAGGTCCTCCAGCGCCACCACCAGCGTCCGCGGATCGAGCGTGTCCGGCAGCCGGTCCGCGGTGAACCGCGGGGCGATCAGCAGCGGGCGGACCGCCTCGGTGACGGCGCGCACGATGTGCTCGGCGACGAGGGCCGCGAACCGGGTCGCCGCGCACCCGGTCGGGGCCCCGCACAGCGGCGGCATCCCCGAGCTCCCCGCCCCGCCCGACGTGCCCGTCGGCGCCGGGTCCGGGCGGTCCTCGCCGTCCAGGCCGCGCAGCCAGCCGGGCACCCGCAGGATCTCGGTCCCGGCCTCGACCGCCAGGTCCTGCCAGACGAAGTCCGCGCGTACGGGGTACACGGCCGCGGCAACGGGCGGCCAGCGGCGCAGCGCTTCGGCCACGGCCGCTTCCGGGGACGCGGCGGCGCCCACGGCGAGCAGGGCCAGCGCCTGGAGTACGGTCTCGGCGGCGGCCTGGGACACCAGCGCGAGCGCGTGCGCGACGGCCGGTCCGGCGGCGTCCGGATCGCTTTCCTTGCGCCCGGGACCCTGGGCCAGGAGCCTGCCCGCCAGGGAGGCGGGGTCCGGGTCGGCCAGGTGTGGTGCCAGCCGGCGCCACAGGGCCTCGGCCCGGCCCGCGTACGACCTGCTGTCGGCGGCGGCCGTCGCCGCCGTGAGCACCTCGCTGAGCAGCGTGTCCTCGACTGCCGCGGCGCCCGCCACCACGCGCCGGCCCAGTCGCTGCATGCCGCGCTGCCAGTCCTGCCAATCCAGCGTGCCGTCCCCGCGCCGGGCCGCGATCACCCGGTCCACGTCCTCGGCCAGCAGGGCGCCGAGCTCGGCGGCCGGGACGGCCGCGTCGCGGGGCAGCGGCACGTGCGGCGACAGGCCGTACCGCTGCCCGCCGGCCGTGAGGCCGACCGCGGGCGCGAGGGCCTCCGCCTCGTCCGCCGCCGCGAGCAGGCCGGCGGCGTCGGCGGTGGCCAGTGGCAGGAGGAACGGCCCGAAGGGGGTGCTCAGTTGTACCGGGCGGCCGGAGCGGGTGCGCCGCAGGAATGCCAGCAGCCCGCGCGTCACCCCGTCCCGGGTCAGCATGTCCAGCCCGAGGGCGCGGGCCGGGGCGTCCACCCAGGGCAGCCGCTGGGCGACCATCGCCGCGCTGAACACGGCGTTCTCCAGGGGCCAGGCCGTGGCGGGACGTCGCGCCGCGGTGGCCGGGCTGTCGGCAGTGGTCATCGGTCGGTCTCCCTTGTGGTCACTTGTCGCGCAGCATGTAGGGCTGGTTGCCGACGACTTCGCCGTCGTACTCGGTGATCAGCTTGTTGACCTGGTCCCGGTAGGGCGTGAACTCCCCGCGCAGCGCGTCGGAGTACGCCTGCGGGGCGTGCGACAGCGGGTAGTCGTACGACTCGTCCAGCCAGGCCAGTTCGACCCAGCTCTCGGGGATGTCGTGGGGCGAGGCCGGTCCGCGTCCGTCCAGTCCCGGGATCACGTCGTGCTTGTTCACGAGGCTGATCACCCGGGTGGTGTGGTCGGCGGGCCGCTTGCTGTCGATCGGGGAGCCGATCGCGATCACGTGGGTGACCCGGTAGGTGGCGGAGACCTCCACGTCGGAGGCGAGGTTCATCGCGGTCATCCCGCCCAGGCTGTGCCCGACGATCATGAGCTCCGAGCCGGTGGGCACCCCGGCCCGCCGGAGCAGCTTCTTCGCCGCGCGCGTGTAGGTCGTGTCGGTGCGCAGCAGTCCGTCGAGCGCGCCGACCAGGTCCTGCGGGGTGCTGTTGCTGAGCAGCCCGAAGCTGGTGCCGGGCAGCAGGAGTACGTACCGCACGGCGCCGTCGGTGCACTCGACGCGGCGCAGCAGTACCAGGCCGTGGTTGCCGAGGGCCCCGATGTCGTTGACGTAGCTGACGATGTCGTTGCGTGAGGTGGCGAGCACCTTGGCGAGGATCGGGTCGGGTTCGGTGCGCTCGGCGCGGCCCGGCCCGGGGTTGAGGAACTTGAGGACCGAGCTGGGCAGTCCGAGGATCGGGTCGGTGGTCGGCACGCCGCCGGCGAGCGTCACCCACGAGAAGTCGTCGTTGACCGGGTTCTCGTCGAGCATGCCGAGCAGGGCCAGCAGCTCCATGATCACGGGGCTCACCGTGGTCAGGGCGCGGGTCACGCCGAGCAGCTCGATCAGCGCGCGCATCGCCCGCGCGGCCTCCAGCCGGTTCCCGGCCACCATCGCGTCGGTGAGGCGGCGGGCGGCCGGGGCGTCGAGGTTGGGGTGGTCGATCGCGGCCGCCTTGATCCGCAGGGCGAAGGCGTCCACCGCCATGGCCACCTTGGCGGGCCGACGGTACGTCATGTTGCCGGCGATTCGAAGGAGTTCACCGATGAGGCCGCCGTTCGCCCCGAACCCGAGCCCGGCGGACCCGGTCAGCGCCCGGGCGCAGGAGAAGGCCGTACCGAGGGCCCAGCCGGGGCGCCGCACCGCCTCCAGCCCGAAGCGCCAGCTGAACATCGCGCCGGTCAGCTCCGCGCCGGACCGCTTGGCGGTGAGCGCCGCGTCGGCGAGCAGGACCGAGGCGGCGATGAGGAGTTCGGCGTCGATCCGCTCGGGCTCCGCTTCGGGTGCGGTGGGGGCGGGTACGCGTACGGATGCGGGTGCGGCCGGGGCCGCGCCCGGGGCGGCGGTCCCCGGGGCCCTCCGCGCGGGGAGACGCTGAGCCGTTTCGTCGACCACCTGAGGCGCCACTTACGTACCTCTCATCCCTGTGAACGGCTTCGCAGCCTTGCCTGCCCGCTGTGTGCGGGGGAATCGTGGCATCGAAAGTGATCCTTTCCGCGCGTCCCGAGCTCCGTTCGCACCCCTCGCCCCCGTGCGGAGCCGGCCCCGGACCCCGTCCCGGGCCAGTGCCCACGGGCCTCGGCGGATCCGGCGGGCGCCCGGTTCACCCGACGGAGTCGGGCGGCTCCGGGAGGATGACCGGGCCCCCACGCTGTTGACGCACCCCGGTCCGGCCATTCGTTTGGCATGGACGCGGCGTACAGTCGGCTGCCGACGCCGGGACCCGACCGAGAGCAGGGGCAATGACAGGCACCGCACCGACTTCCACCCTCGCCGGCTGGCGCCGGGCCCCGTTCTCCGCCGAGGGGCTCACGTACGACTGCTTCGAGAAGGGCGAAGGGCCGGGCGTGGTGCTCCTGCCGGAGCTGCCCGGCATCACGCCCGAGGTGCTCGGCCTCGCCGAACACCTGGTGGACGAGGGGTTCACCGTCGTGATGCCCTCGCTGTTCGGCACGCCCGGCAAACCGGTGTCCGTCGCGCGGACGGCGGCGGTCTTCGCCCGCATCTGCGTGTCCGCGGAGTTCCGGGCCTTCGCCACGAACGCCCGCCGGCCCGTCGCCGACTACCTCAGGGCCCTCGCCCGCGACCTCGCCGCCCGTACGCCCGCCGCCGGGGTCGGCGTCATCGGCCTCTGCTTCACGGGCGGTTTCGCCCTGGCCGCGGCCGTGGACGATGTCGTCCTGGCCCCCGTGATGAGCCAGCCGTCGGCCCCGATCGCGCTGACCGCCGCCCGGCGCGCGGACGCCGGTGTCTCCGAGGGAGAGTTGCAGCGCGTCGTCGAGCGCACACGGAACAACGGCCTCTGCGTCATGGGGCTCCGGTTCAGCGAGGACTGGATGGCCCCCGAGGAGCGGTTCGACACCCTGAGCTCCCGGCTCGGCGAAGCCTTCAAGGTCATCCGGCTCAGCTCGGCCCCGGGCAACGGCGACGGCTTCGGCCGGCAGGCCCATGCGGTGCTCACCCTGGAGGTCCGCGAAACCCCGGAGGACCACCCGGCCTTGAGGGCCCGCGCGGAGGTCACCGCGTTCCTGCACGCACGGCTGGACGGCTGACCGGACAGCCTTTCGTCCAGAAACGTGTTCCAGCCGGGTTGGCTCACCGGCAACACTTGCACCATGACCGGTCACGACCTCGATGAACTGCCCGACCCTGATCAGCCGCGGCCCGCGGGGCAGCCGGCAGGCCCCACCCCGCCGCCTGCCGTGCAGCCCGGCTACGGCTCCGACTACCAGGCTCCGGCGCCCGGTTCCGGCCCCGTGCCGGGGAACCCGTACGCGCAGCCGCTGCCCGCGCCCCTGCCGCCTCCCCCGCCCGGTATTCACGGCCACCCCGGGCAACAGCCCGGATTCGGCGCCCCGTTGCCGCCGACGACGGGCGGGGCGGGCAAGGGCCCGTTCCGGGGCCGGCCCACCCTGCTGATCGCGGCGCTGCTCGCCGGCCTGCTGGTGATCGGCGGCGGGGCGTACGCCCTGGTGGGGAAGGGTCGCGACAAGGCGCCGGCCGGGACCGGGGCCGGGGGTACGGAATCGGCCACGCCGTCCGGTTCCCCCTCGGTCGACAAGGGCGACGGAAAAGGCCCGGGCGGCGGCCCGGACGTGTCCGACCTCAACGCCGGGATCAAGCCGGGCGAGGCCCCGGTCTGGCTGAGCGAGAACAGGACCGAAGTACCCGGTTCGGGGACCTCGCAGTACGGCCCGTGGCGGGTGGGCGACGTGGTGGTCCGGGCGATGTTCAAGGAGGTCACCGCGCATGCGGTGACCGATGGCCGGGAGAAGTGGAAGGTCGCGCTGGAGAGTCCGCTGTGCGGAGTCGCGCCGGCCCCGTCCGCGAACGGGAAACTGGTCGTCGGCGTCAAGTCGGGCGACGGCGAGGGCGCCCGCTGCACCCACCTCCAGCAGATCGACCTCACCACGGGCAAAGCGGGCTGGAAGGTCGAGGTGCCGCAGGAGAACTCCTATGACACCTCGGTCGAGTTCAGGCTGGCGATCGCCGGGGACACCGTCGCGGTCGCCCGGTCGGCCGTCGTCAGCGGCTTCTCGGTCACCGACGGCCGAAAGCTCTTCGGTACGTCGAAGACGGGCGCCTGCTATCCGGCGGCCGTCGGCGGTGGCGGTGGCGGTGGCGGTGGCGGTGCCAAATTGATCAACGTACGGAACTGCCCCGACCCGAACGACGCGGCCGGCAAGTCCGTGACCGTGATCGAGGAGGCCGACCCGGCGACGGGCGCGCCCAAGTGGAACTACCAGTACGAGAAGGGCTGGAACCTCGGCCGGATCTACTCGGTGGACCCCCTGGTCGTGGCCGCGTACCACTCCGACCGGAAGGTCTGGAACATCACGGCCTTCACGGCGGAGGGCAAGGTCCGCTCGCAGACCGAGTCCAGGTTCGGGGTCCCCGGCCGGTGCAACGGATGGGGCGACGGGAGCGGTGATCTGCACGGCTGCGCAGGCGCCGTCGTCGATGCCGACACGCTCTACATCGCCGCGGGCAAGCCCGGCACGAGCCTCGGCATCGACACGACGGACGAGGTCGTCGCGGTCGATCTGAACAGCGGAGCCGAGAAGTGGCATGCGGCCGCGCCCAAGGACCGCGCCATGTTGCCGCTGGCCGTCGAGGACGGCAAGCTCCTCGTCTACGTCCAGCCCGGTGCCAAAGCGGCGGGCGCGGTCGCGGCGCTCCCGGTGGCGACCGGCGGCGAACCGCAGGTGGTCCTGGCGAGCCCGGAAGGCACCAAGGGCGCCGCATCCGTCTTCTACCCCAACACGGTGCGCCTGGCCTGGGCGGGCGGACGGCTCTTCCTGCTCAACGGCCGGGTGTACAGCCCCAAGCCGTCGGAGGTGACGCACGCCGTCCTCTCCTTCGGCCGGTAGGAGAGGCGGCGGTGCGCCTGCCGGGAGAGCCAACAGGTTGAGTGTTCGTCCAGCCTCGGCATCGTGGCCGAGTACAACACCGGCAGGGCGGCCGGCCCGCCGAGCCGGGGGCTTCCGTACCGCGTCAGCGCTGCGTCAGCCTCGTACGCTCCCGCACCCGCTCCCGCTGCCCGGGTCGTCCGAGGCGCGGGCGATGCCGTCGAGCTCCTTGGCGATCCACGCCCGCTCCGCGGCCTCGCACGGCGACAAGGCCCCCGCGAGCGCGGGCTCCTGGCGGGGGCGGGTGTTGTCCACGACCGCCCAGCCCTTGCCCCCGTCGGGGGCGGCCAGTTCGACGAGGCGGTGGTCCAGGTGCCCCGTGATCATCACGGCCATCAGGGACAGGTACTCGCGCTGCAGGTCAGGGGAGAGATCGGTGTCTCCCGGCACTTCGAGGACGGCCTCGCGGCCGTCGGCGAGCAGCGCGCAGGTGGTCTGGACGGCCCGGATGAGCACCTCGAACCGTTCGCCGCTCAGGCGCCCCCGCAGGACTTCGAGGTAGGGACCCAGGACATCGGCCTCCTCGCCGTCCCCCGAGTCTGCCGCATGGTGCTCGATCATGTTCCCCGCCCCTCCCGGACGGCCGCGTCCTCCCGAAGTGTAGGGAGTGCACTGCACCCCCACGGCGCTCTTCGGCCATCGGCGACCGGCACCTCCGTCCCACCGTCAACAGGTGTCACCGGTACCCGAGTTGGCGTGCGGCCGTTCCAACGGTCCGATGAGTGGCCGGAAGACGCCCATGGCGGGCGGCAGATCCGGAGGACTTCCCTCCGAATAGCTGGGACCATGCCGCCCGCATATTCTTTGGGGATATTCCTTGTGTAATAGCAGGGAGAATGCAGTATCTCCGCACTTTCTACATTGACAGTGCGCCGCGCCCTGAGGGTTAATTACTTCACGGGTGGCCTGATGTAGTCGTGTGCGGACGGGTTGTGGTCGGTTCCTGACCGGTTCTTTCCGGGCAGTTGCGGAGTGTGCGGCCGTGACGGTGCCGCGGCGGCGGGGCACTCCGAAATCGCACGTGTCATGACGATCGTACATTGAGCGGGTATTGGCGAATCCGACTCTTCCGTGGGGGGATCAATGGCCCGGCTCGACCCTTTCCCTGTTCCCGATTTCCACCTTCCGTTCGGGAACTCCAAGCATCCACTGGCCGCACGGGCCAACGCCGAGGCCACGTCGTGGGCGTTGGGCCACGAGCTCGTCACCGACGCCGCCGAGCAGTTCACGGCGATCGGCTGCGGACACCTCGCGGGCCGCGTGAGCGGCGAGGTGCCGTACGAGACCATCGTGCTGCTCGCCGAGTGGATGGCCTGGTCGTTCGTCCTGGACGATCAGCACGATCACCTCATCAGGACGGGTGAACTTGCCGCCTGGCGGCCCGTCACCGATGCCATCACCGAGTACCTGGCCACGGGCAGGACCTCAAGGTCTTCATCGCGCCACAATCCACTGGTGGGCGGATTCATCGAGCTGTGCGACCGGATCCTGGACGGCATGTCCGCGGGGACAGCGTCCCGATACCGAACACATGTCCCCCAGATGCTGCACTCGCTGGACCAGGAAGCGGGCAATCGCGGTGCCGCCAGGCGCCCTTCGGTCCAGGACTACGTCCTCATGCGCCGGCACAGTTCCCAACTGCTGCCGATGATGGACATGGTGGAGGCCGGACTGGGAATCGACCTGCCGCAGGACGTCCACGACCTCCCCGCTTTCCAGGCGGTCGTGGAGAGCGCCGTGGACATCATCTCGTGGGGCAACGACGTGTTCTCGTTGCCGAAGGAGCACGCCTGCGGGGACAACAACAACCTGGTCTCCCTCATCGCCTCCTGGGAAGGACGTTCGCTTCCGGAGGCGGTCAAGTCGGTCGAGGAGCGCATCCAAGTCCGCATAGAGGACTACGTGGCGGCGGAACGCCGGCTGTTTCAAGTCATCGATGCCCAGGGGGAGATGGACCCCTCGGTGCGTACGGCGGTCACCCGCTGCGTGCGGAGTTACGAAGACTGGATGATCGGCGCCGATCTGTGGCAGCGTTACGAGTGCACACGGTACAGCGACGAACGGTTCGCGGCCGGGCTGGAGTCTGCTTACACCCGCCCGGACCTCGTTTCGGTGGCATGACAGGGAGTCGACCCATGGCCCGTACGGAACAACTCGGCCCTGCGGTCCACGCACCGGCGGCTCCGGGGCGGTTACCGCTCCTGGGCCACGCCATCCCGTTGTGGCGGCAGCCGATCGCCTTCCTCGAATCGCTGCGCGAGCACGGCGACATCGTGCGGCTCGACATCGGGACCTGGCCCGTCCACGTACTGACGAGCCCGGACCACGTCCACGCCGTACTGGTCCAGCAGGCACAGAAGTTCGGGCGCGGCCGGGTCTTCGACCGGCTGCGGCCGATGTTCGGCAACGGCATCGTGACGACGGACGGCGAGTTCCACCGCAAGCAGCGCCGGATGATCCAGCCGGCGTTCCACCGGTCCCACATCGCCGAGTACGCCGAGGTGATGAGCCGGGCTGCGGAGGAGATGACGGCCTCGTGGACGGCGGGCCGGGAGATCTCGATGGTCACCGAGGCGCGGCGGTACGCGCTGTCCTCGGTGGCCGAGATGATCTTCTCGGGGGACCTGAGCCGGCCCGCCATCGCCGAGGTGCACCGCTCGCTGCCGATCGTCCTGGAGGGGATGCTGCTGCGGGCGGTCATGCCCAAGTCCCTGGACCGGCTGCCCATCCCGCTCAACCGGCGCTTCGACGCGGCGGCCGCCCGGCTGCGGGGGATCATCGACCAGGTGATCGCGCAGTACGGCACCGAGGAGGCCGGGGAGGAGGACCGCCACGACCTCCTGTCCCTGCTGCTGTCGAGCGTCGACCCGGAGACGGGCACGACGATGAGCCCCGAGCAGGTGCGGGACGAGGTCATCGCCATCCTGTTCTCCGGTACGGAGACCTCGGCGACCACCCTGTCCTGGGTCTTCCACGAGGTCGGCCGCCACCCGGAGGTGGAGAAGCGCCTCCACGACGAGGTCGACGCGGTGGTGGGCACGCGCCCCGTCCGCCCGTCCGACATCGCTCAACTGCCGTACGCCAACCACGTGTTCCAGGAGGCGCTGCGCCTCCACTCGCCGCTGCTGTTCACCCGGCGGGCGCTGGTCCCGCTCACGCTGGGCGGCGTCTCGATCCCGGCCGGCGCCGAACTGGCCTACAGCCCTTACGCGTTGCACCGTGACCCCGCGCTGTTCCGCGATCCCACGACGTTCGATCCGGACCGATGGGAGGAGAACGCGGACGAGCGGCCGCGCGCGCACCGGTACATCCCGTTCAGTGCCGGCCAGCACAAGTGCATCGGGGACACGTTCGCCGTGGCGGAGATCCTGACCGCCGTCGCGACCGTGGCGTCGCGGTGGCGGCTGGTACCCGCTCCGGGGGTGACGGTTCGGGAACTCCCGGCGGGGATGCCCCAGCCCAGCGAGCTTCCGATGATCCCTGTTTCACGCCATTGATGGAATCTGATCGATTCCGCTCACTTCAAGGCGAGTTCGGCGATCACCCGCCGTCACGGCCCTCGTAAAGTCAGCAGAGGATACAGCGTTGTCTTCTTACGAGTGACGTGATCCCGCAATAATGTGCTTAAGCAGCAACTTCTCGTCCCCAGGGTCGTACACTCGGCCGCACGCGCTGGAGGGGGCAAGAATGTCACATGTCACGGAACCGCAAGGGTGGGCGACCCAGCCGCTGCTCGAGCGGGAATCCGAGATTCGCGCGATCCACCGCGCGGTGGACGAGCTGTGCGGCACCTCGGACAACGGTCCGATCGCACGCCGCGGAGGTGTACTGACCTTCGCGGGATCGGGCGGCATCGGCAAGACCACCCTGTTGGGCGAGGCCCGCCGGCACGCGGCCGAGCGCTCGTGCACCGTACTGTTCGCCCGCGGTGGCGAGCAGGAGAAACAGGTTCCGTTCCACGTCATGCGGCAGCTCATCCAGCCGGCCTTCGCCGCCATGGCCGAGGACGAGCGGCGTGACGTCCTCGGCACCTGGTACAGCATCGTCGCCCCGGCGCTCGGGCTCACCGCCACCCCGGAAGGCCCGACGGCACCCGACCCGCAGGGCGTGCGCGACGGCCTGGACTGGGTCGTCACCCACCTGACGGTACGCAGCGCGCCCGTCGTCCTGATCCTCGACGACGCCCACTGGGCGGACGCCGAGTCCCTGGCCTGGCTGACCGCGTTCGCGGCGCGGGCCGAGGAGCTCGCCATGCTGATCATGGTGGCCTGCCGGCCGGACGAGATCCCCGCCGGCGCCGGAGCGCTACGGGCCCTGATGGGCCGGCAGGGGACCCGTCCGCACGAGCTGGCTCCCCTCACCACGACCGCGGTGGCCCGCATAGTGCGGGACGCCCTCGGTCAGAGCGCCGACGACGTGTTCTGCCGCGAATGCTGGGCGATCACCGGCGGAAACCCCTTCGAGGTCGTCGAACTGGCCATGAAGGGCCGAGACCGTGAGCTGAAGCCGAACCAGGACAGCATCCCCGAGCTGCGTGATCTGGCCTCCGCCGTCAAGGGCAGCGGCCTGATCGACCGCCTCGAACAGCTCGGTCCGTCGATCGTCCGGCTCGCCTGGGCCGCGGCGGTGCTCGGCACCGCCGTCCCGACCGGCATCGTCGGAAGCGTGGCGGCCCTCGGTGAGGCACAGGTCGCCGACGCCATCAACCAGCTGCGGGCCGCGCGCATCCTGACGGTCCTCACGGGCCTGCGCCGCAAGGAAGTCGTCGAGTTCTTCCATCCGCTCGTGGCCACCGCCGTGTACCGGTCGATTCCGCCCGGTGTGCGCGTCGCGATGCACGGCATGGCCGCGCAGGCCCTGGTCGACGACGGGCAGGGAGCCGCGGCCGCGGCCCGTCACCTGCTGGAGATGCACCCCGACGGCGACCCCTGGGTCGTACAGCAGCTGCGCCAGGCAGCGCGCGACAGCTTCTCGGCGGGCGCGCCCGACGCCGCGCGCCGCTATCTGGCCCGCGCGCTGCGCGAGCCCCCGGACACCGAGGACCGGGCCGAGGTGCTGTTCGAGCTCGGCTCCGCGAACCTCCTGCACGATCCCGTGACCACCATCAACCAGCTCAGGGCCGCGCTGGAGGAGCCCAAGGCCGAGCAGAGCCTGCGGGAGACGATCACCTACCGGCTGGCCCAGGCCCTCGCGCACACGGGTCAGCTCGCGGAGGCCGCCGGGCTCCTCCAGGAGGAGGCCAAGCAGGCCACCAGCTCCCGTACCCGGCTGCGCATGCAGGCCGAGCAGTTCAAGTGGAACTCGGTCCGGGTCGACGAGGAGAACTCGCCCGCCCGCTCCCGGCTCCTGTCCCAGTTCGCCAAGCGGATCACCGGCCGCGGTCTGGCCGAGCGGCACATCCTGGGCCTGCGGGCCTGGGACGCCGCCATGCGCGGCGAGCCCGCCACCACGGCGCTGGACTACGCGGAACAGGCACTGGACGGCGGGATGAGCTGGACCGACCAGGACTTCGGGTTCGAAGTACCGTCGGTCATCGCGGTCACGCTGATGTACTGCGACCAGCCGGGCCGCGCCGAGGACCTGTTCAACACCGGCATCGTCGAGTTCGAGGCGAAGGGCTGGCGCGGCGCGCACCTGTCGTTCGTGTACACCCTGCTCGGGTACGTCCGCTACCGGCGCGGGCGGCTCGCCGAGGCGGAGGACTTCGTACGCAACGGCCTGCAGATCGCCGACCGTGTCGGACAGGGGATCCCGGCGCAGTGGTACGCGATCGGAACGCTCATCGAGACCCTGCTCGCCCGCGGGAACACCGAGGAGGCGCAGCGGGTCGCCGAGGCGTACAAGCTGGGCGAGGGCTTCCCGAACGCCGTCGTCTATCCCGACCCGCAGGCCGTGTGGGGCAAGCTGCTGCTGGCCCAGGGCCGGACCGACGAGGCGCTGCGGCACCTGGCGGCCGCGGGCAAGCGGCTCGATCTGCGCGGCACGCGCAATCCGTCGTGGAGTCCGTGGCAGCTGGACCTGGCGCTGGCGCAGATCTCCCGTGCGCCCGACCAGGCGCGTGCCACGGCGGCCGAAGCGGTGGCCCGGGCGAAGGCGTTCGGTACGTCGAGCGTGATCGGCCACGCCCTGCGCGTGTCGGCGGCGGTCACGGACCCGGCGCAGGCGGCCGGCCTGCTCCAGGAGGCGGTGGACCACCTCGAACAGTCCCCGGCCGCCTGCGAGCTCGCCCACGCGCTCGTGGATCACGGCACGGCCCTGCACATCCTCGGTGACCCGCACCGGGCGGCGCAGCAGCTCTACCGGGGCATGGAGACCGCCGCGGCCTGCGGCGCCGACGGCCTCGCGCGCCGCGCCCGCTCCCAGCTGGTGTCGGCCGGACTGCGCCCCCGCCGACTGCACACCTTCGAACAGGACACGTTGACCGTGGCCGAGAACGCGGCGGCCGAGCACGCCGCGCTGGGCCTCGACAACGCGGCGATCGCGGCGAAGATGCACAGCAGCCCCCAGGCGGTCTCCGAACTCCTCTCGGCGGTCTTCACCAAGCTGGGCACAGACCGCCTCGGACTCCGCAGAGCCCTGGGGATCTGACCGCCCGGCCACGACCGTCCCGTCCACGACCACCCCGACCACGATCGCCCTGGCCGAAACCGGTCGCTGAGGAAATCATCACTGCCGCCGCCCGCACACCCCTGCATTAGCTTGAACGGACATGCGAAGGCATGCCGACGGGGGTGTGATGGCGACGCAGTCTGTGGGGACCGACGTCCGAAACGGGGGGCTTCCGGAGGCCACCCGCCTCGGGACCTCGACCGGGGCCCGGCTTGCGGTGGTTGCCCTGGCCGTGCTGGCGGCCGTGGCGCTGGCGCTCTGTGCGTTCGGGGCCGCGCGCAGCGCCGGCAGCCCGGCGCAGCGGGCCGTACTGGGGGCCGGAGCGGTCGTGTGGGCCGTGGTGCTGGTGCCGCTGCTCGTGGAGGCGTTGTCGCCCGAGGTCCTCACCGTGGGGCCGGGAGGCGTCGAACTGCGGCGCGGGCGGCGCCGGGTGCGGCTCGTGTGGGACGACGTGGAGGCGCTGTTCCTGCTGCCCTCGCGGAAGACCGGTCCGGCCGCCCCGGGGGCTTCCGCCGTCGGCACCTCCGCTGCGGCAGCCGCGGTCGCGGCCTTTCAGGGGCGGCTCCTGATCCGGCCGCGTGCGGGCAGTCCGGCAGGGCTCGCGCTGCGCGGTTCGCCGAAGTGGGACCGGCACTGGCAGGCCGTCGCCTTCGACCTCCAGCGCGTGGAGGTGGGGACTTCGGAGCAGGCGCCGTCACGCCTGGAGGCGCTCTTCGTCCCGTACGCGGGGAGCCGCTGGCGCGGGACCGCCTCGCTCCCCTTCGACCGGACCGGTGGAGTGAGCGTACCGGGGCGGCTGTTGACCTGGCCCGCGGTCCTCGTGTTGCGGCTGCGGTGGCTGGTGATCCTGGTCGGCATGCTCGCCGCGGGTGCGGGGTCGGCGGGCCACGGAGTCGGGTTCCCGACGCGGGCGGCGACCGCGGCCGCGGGAGTCGCCTGCGCCGTGGCGGGTACGGGGTGGCTGACCCGGCGTCTGTGCCGGCGCTGCCGGCTGCGCCTGGACGGGGAAGGGCTGCGGCTCACCGTGGGCGGCGCCGAACGCCTCATGAACTGGGACGAGTTGAGTGAGGTCACGATCGGACCGGCCCTGAGCCGGCGCGGCGGGTCCCCGGCATCGGCCACCGCGGTGCTGGCGCGCCCGGCGCCCCACGCCGCGCCGCCCGCACCACTGCCGGGCCGGGTCTTCCCCGTACGGACCGATCCGCGGCTCGTGGAGATCGCGCCGCTGCACTCCCCCGGCCTGCAGTACTGGCACGGACTCGACGTGTTCCCGGAGCAGTTGGCCGCGGCGCTCGACCGGGTCCGATCCGACGGGGGCGGCGGCGCGCACGGTGGACCGGCGTCCCCCGCCGCCACGGCAGAGACCCTCACCCTGTACGTCTCGCCCACCGCACCGGGCGCCCACCGCACCATCGCCTCCGCCCTGAGGGTCGAGGCGGGTGCCCGGCGGATGCTCGTCGTGATCGAACCCGGTACCTACCCGGAGGCCCTCAGGCCGTCGGGCACCGTCGAACTGCGCGCCGCCGCCCAGGGCGGGCACACCGTGGTGATCGACGTGCCGGCCGGGACGGCGGGCGCGGCGGCCGTCGACTGCTCCGGGGACGTCACCCTCAGCGGGCTGCGCATCGCCGGCCGGACGATGGCCGCCGTGCGGGCGGACGGCGGGCTGCGGCTGAGCGGCTGCGCCGTCGAAGGGTGGGCCGAGGACGCCGTACAGGCCGTGAGCGGAGCCCAGTTGACCGTCGAGGACTGCGAGATCCGGATGGGCCGCACCTCGCTCACCGGGGCCCGCGCCATCGTCCGCCGGAGCCGGTTCCACGGAGCGAAGGCCGACGCGATCGCCCTGACCGAGGGAGCCCGCGCCGAGCTCCGTGACTGCCGGGTGTCCGATGCCCGGGGCTCGGCCGTGAGCGTCATCGCGTCCTCCGCCGTCATCGAGGACTGCGAGCTGTACGGCGCCGGCAGCCACGCGGTGCTCGCCCGCGATCACGCGGAGGTCGACGTGGCGCGCTGCCAGATCCGCGACATCGCGTCGACGGCCGTCTCGTACGTCGATCAGGCCCGCGGAACGCTCGAGGACACCACGGTCTCCGGCGCCAAGCACGGGATGTACGTGGCCCGCGGCGCCGACCCCACCGTGCGCCGGGTCCGGTTCCGCGACTGCCGCGTCACCGGGCTGAGCGTGGGCGAGCAGGGGCGCGGCCGGTTCGACGGCTGCGCATGGGAGGCCGGCGGTGACACCGGCATCAGCGTGTCGGACGGCGGCGCTCCCGTCATGGACGACTGCCTGGTCCGGGGCGGGAGGCTCGGGCTGCTCACGGAGAAGGCGCAGGGACGGTTCACCGGGCTGCGGATCAGCGACCAGACCACGACCGCGATCCTGATCCGCGAGGAATCGACGGCCGAGCTGAGCGACGTACACCTGGAGAAGTGTGACGACGGACTGGTGGTCCGGGGCGACGCGGTCTCCGTCACCCTCACCGGGGCGACCATCGTCGATCTGGCCGCCTCCGGAATCTGCCTGGAGGGCAAGGCACGGCTGCGGGCGGAGCGGTGCACCGTCGAACGGGCCGGCCTGTTCGGTTTCAACTGCCGCGACAACACCAACCTTTCGGCGGCGGACTGTGTCGTGACGGGCGCCGGGGAGGCCGGTGTCCTGGCGGTGTCGAACGCCACGGTCGACGCCGAGCGGCTCACGGTCACCGATTCGGCCAAATGCGCCGTCATCGCGAACGGCAACAGTCGGGTGACCATCGCTCATGCCGTACTGCGCGGGGGCGGGCAGGACGGCATCCGGCTCGCGGATTCGGTCATCGGCCGTTTCGAGGACTGCGACGTGACCGGTTTCCACGGCGAGGCCGTCTCCGGGAACGACCGCGTCCCCCTCGTCGACGTCCGCACGGGCGCCACGGACGCGGACATCGAGCGGCCCGAGGCAGGCCCGCTCGCCGCGCTCCACGCCATGATCGGCCTCGATGCGGCCAAACGGCAGGTCGGCGTCCAGGTGGACCTGATCCGCCTGACCAAGTGGCGCAAGGACGCGGGCCTGCCCGCGCCGCCCCTCGCCCACCACCTGGTCTTCTCCGGTCCGCCCGGCACGGGGAAGACGACCGTCGCCCGGCTGTACGGACAACTCCTGGCCGCACTGGGCGCGTTGAAGAAGGGCCACCTCGTCGAGGTGGCCCGCGGGGATCTGGTCGGCGAATACCTCGGGCAGACCGCGCAGAAGACGCAGCGGGTCTTCGAACGGGCCCGGGGCGGCGTCCTGTTCATCGACGAGGCGTACAGCCTGTCGCGGCGGTTCGGCGCCGGGTCCGACTTCGGCCAGGAGGCCATCGACGTGCTCACCAAGCTCATGGAGGACCAGCGCGACGACGTCGTGGTGATCGCGGCCGGCTACACCGAGGAAATGCGGACGTTCCTGAACTCCAACCCCGGTCTGCGCTCGCGCTTCTCGCGCACCATCGAGTTCGTCGCGTACGAGCCCGAGGAGCTGACCCGGATGGTCGAACTCCAGGCGCGGGCCCTCGCGTACGTGCTCGCCCCCGAGGTCGCCGGACTCCTCACGGAACGCTTCGACCGGCGAGCGCGGCGCGGTGATCCGGTCAACGGGCGGGACGCACGGACCCTGTTCGAGGGCATGGTCGAACGGCAGGCGGGTCGGCTGGCCGCGCACGAGCAGCCCACGCGCGAGGAGCTCGTCCTGCTGCTCGCGGACGACATTCCGGGCGAGCGGTAGCACCCGGGACCACGGCGAAAGGCGCACAGGCATGACGGTGGAGGACTTGGCGAACGGGATCCTCACCCACGTCCCTCAGGAGTTCCACGAACCGCAGGCATTGAGTTGGTTCCTGTCCGACGCGGCCGCGGAAGCCGTCGAGGAGTTGCGCCGGGCCGCCCTGAGGCCGGACGGCAGCGTCCTGCTGGTCGCGGTGCACGCCTTCGGGTGGCACAGCTTCTGCCGCTATCTCGCCGGCGGGGAAACGGAGCCGGCGGCTCTGGGCCGCGCCGTGCTCTGCTTCCTCGACGTGTACCGCGCCGATCCCGAGAGCGTCCCGCCCCCGCTGGGTCCGGTCGTCGCCATCCTCGCGGGCGAGCCCGCGGGGGCGGACGCCGATCCGGCCGACGTGTACCTGACCGGCACCGCGATCCTCACCCTCTACCAGCAGGAGCGCCATCCCGTCCAGCTCCAGGCGGGGGGCATCCTGCTGCGCCACGCGGTCGACGCCTTCCCCGCGGGCGGCACCGAACAGGGCACCGCCCTGTCCGACTTCGGCCTCGTGCTCCTGTACGCGGTCCGGGAAGGCGCCGACCAGGAGCTGCTGGCCGAGGCGCTGCGGCGCAGCCGCGAGGCGGTGGCCGCCGCGCCCGGGGACCGGGCCGAGCAGGCACGCCGGCACGGCAACCTGGGGTTCGTCCTGAGGAACTGGGCGGAGGCGACGGACGATCCGGCGGCCGCGCGGGAGAGCGTGGCCGAGCTGAGGCTGGCGACCCGTACCGGCGAACCGGAGGACCAGCACTACGTACTGCACCTCGCCGCGCTCGGCTCCGCCCTCGCCTCGGCGGCGGTCGCGCTCGTCGAACCCGCGCTGCTGTCCGAGGGGGTCGGGCTGCTGCGCCGCGCCGCGGCGGCCGCGTCCGCCGCGGGACAGCCGGCCGCCGCATTCCTCTGCGACCTGGGCACGGCACTGGTCTCCCTCTCGCTCGCACCGCCGGGGCGGGCGGACCGGCCCCTGCAGGAGGGCGAGCGCACCGCCCTCTTCGAGGAGGGGGTCGACGCCCTCCGCCAGGCGTCCGCCGCGGCCCTCAACCCCCTCGAACGGGCCGTGTACCTCGGCAATCTCGCCCTCGTGCTCAACGGCCGCAACGTGAACACGGCAGATCCCGACGCCCTCGACGGCGCCTACACCGCCGCGCACGAGGCCATGGCGGCGGCCCCTCCCGGGCATCCCGCGCACACCCAGGCGCAGTACGTACTGAGCCAGGTCCTGCGCTCCCGCTACGTCGAGCGGGGCCGCCTCGACGACCTGGAGGCCGCGATCGACTGCGCCCGGCGCGCGCTGGAGGCGACCGCCCCCGACGCCCCGCTGCACGTCACCCGGACCGTGGACCTCGCCGACCTGCTGCGTCTGCACGCCGATGCCGTCGCCGCGCCCGAGTCGCTCGCCGAGCCGCTCGCCATGCTGCGCGCCCTGGCCGCCGCCACGCCGCCCGGCTCTCGGCAGCGGGCCGAGGTGCTGCTGAAGCTGGCCCGGGCGCTCGCTGCCGTGGGGCGCGGTACGGGTGCGGCCGCGGAGGCCGCCACCGACGAGGCGGTACGGGTGTTCCGGGAGTGCCTCACGCTGCCGGGCGAGAGCACCGGTTACCAGGCCACGGTGCGGTTCGCCCTCGGTGACGTGGTGGCCCGGCGCAGGGAGTGGACCGAGGGCGTCTCCCTGATGCGGCAGGGGGTCGACCTGCTCGACGCCGACGATCCGCGCCGCTCGGAGTACCTGTCCGACTTCGCCGGCGTGCTCTTGGAGCGCGCCCGCGCGCAGAACGATCCGGCCGAGTACTCCGAGGCGGTACGCCTCCTGCGCGAGGCGGTGGCCTCGGCCCCGGAGGGTGATGCGCGGCAGCAGGCGGTGAGCCGCTCCAACCTCGGCGTCGCCCTCGTGGGGCTCGCCGCCCTGGCCGTCGACGAGGAGCTGCTGGCCGAGGGGGTTCAGGCGCACCGGGACGCCGTCGCCGTGAGCCCCCCGGACGACCACTACCGGCCGCACCGGCTCGGCAACCTGGGGGACGCCCTGCAACAGCTCGCGCAGTTCCGCTCCGACGCCGCCCTCGTCGTGGAGGCCGTGGAGGTGCTGCGCGAGGCGGCCCTGGCCGGTGCGCCCACCGTGCCCAGCAGCGCGGCGAGCTACAGCCGTCTGGGCAACGCGCTGCGCTCGCTCACCCGTTTCACCGGGGACGGCGCTCCCCTCGAAGAGGCCGTCGCATGGCACCGCAAAGCCGTCGCCGCATTGTCCGCGGCGGACGGAAGCGGAGGCGGAGGAGGCGGAGACGGAGACGGAGGCGGAGGCGGAGACGGAGGCGGAAGGCGCCCGCATGGTGCGGGCGACGTGACCCTCAGCCTCCCCGGCGCCCTGCTGGGGCTGGCGAACGTCCTCGGTGAGCGCTTCCGCCTCACGCAGGACGAAACGGTCCGCGAGGAGGCCCTGGAGTCCTACCGGGCTGCCCTGGCGGCGGCTCCCGGGCTCTCCGGCGATCGCCATGCCATGCTCAGCAGTTACGGCCACGTGCTCTGGGACTCCGCCGTCGACACCGGCGACGAGGCCCGTATGGACACCGCGATCGGCACCCTGCGCAACGCCGTCGCCGCCGCGCCCGCACGCCACGCGCAGCTCGGCATGGTGCTCACGAACCTGGGTTCCGCGCTGATGCAGCGGGCCAGGATCACCGGTGACCGCGTCTGGCTCGCCGAGGCCGTGACCGTACTGCGCCGCGCGGTGGACGAAAGCCCGCCGCACGTCTTCGAGCGCGCCGGACTGCTCTCCAACCTGGCCGAGGCGCTGCGCGCCTGGTACGGGGTCACGGAGGACCGGGCCGCGGCCGAGGAGGCGATCGGGCTGCTGCGTGAGGCGAGCACCCTGGAGCACGGCGAGCGGCACGGCCCGGACCTGGCCCGCGTCAACCTCGGCATCCTCTTGCACGACCTCGCCCTGGATCCGGGACCGGACGGGGAACCGGACCCCGGCGCCCTCGCCGCGTCGTGGCAGGCGCTGGAGGAGGCCGTCGCCCGCCTCGGCGACCGCGACCCGCTGCGGCCCCTCGCCCTGGCGAATCTGGCCGGCGCCGCCGTGGAAACCGCGGAGCAGGCCGACGAGGACTCCGGACCGGCGGTCCGCGCGGCGCTCGAACGCGCGGTGTCCGCCGCCCGGGAGGCACTCGACCTCACGCCCGAGGGCCATCGCGACCGGGCCCGCACCCAGTGGGTCCTGGCCCGGGCACAGTGGCGGCGCGCCCGGCTCGGCGAGAGCGTCGACCTGGCCGAGGCGACGCGGCTGGCCCGGCAGTCCGCGCAGAACGAGGCGGCAGCGCTTTCCGTGCGGATGCTCGCCGCCCGGACCTGGGGCGATGTCGCGGCGGCCGCGGGCCGGGACGCCGAGGCCCGCACCGGTTACGCGTACGCCGTCGACCTGCTGCCCCGGCTGACGCCGCGCACCCTCGGGCGCGCCGACCAGGCGGCCCGGCTCGGCGCCGGCCTGGGTCTCGCCTGCGACGCCGCGGCCATGGCCCTGCGCGTGGGCGACCCGGAATCGGCCCTCACCCTCCTTGAACAGGGGCGCGGGGTACTGCTCGCCCAGGGTGTGGAGATGCGCGGCGACCTCTCCCGGCTGCGTGCGGCGTCCGTGTCCCTGGCCGCCGAGTTCGAGCGGATCCGGGAGGCGCTGAGCTCCGATCCGGCGCCCGCCGCGGTCATCCGTACCGACCTCGGGTCCCCGGCCGCACCGCCCGGCGAGCAGGAGGCCGGTCTCCTGGCCGAGTCACGGTACGCCCTGGCGCGGAGCTGGGAGGAGCTGCTGGTCCGGATCCGGGAACTGCCCGGGATGGACGACTTCCTGCGTCCGCCGCGGGTCCCGGAGCTGATCGCCGCGGCGTCCGCCGGACCCGTCGTCGTGGTGAACGTCAGCCAGTACCGCTCCGATGCCCTCGTCGTCACCGCCGGCGGGGGCGTCGAGGTGGTCCCGCTCCCGGCCGTCACCCCGGACGCCGTCCTGGCCCACGCCGCGGCCTTCGCCACGGGGGTCGACGCGGCGTACGGAGACATGGGCGCCGAGGACGCCGTGAGCGCCATGCGGATGCTCTCCGACACGCTGGAGTGGCTGTGGGACTCCGTCGCCGCGCCGGTCCTCGACCGGCTCGGGCTGCGTACGGTCCCGATCGACGGCGAACCGTGGACGCGGCTGTGGTGGTGTCCCACGGGGTGGCTGTCGTTCCTGCCGCTGCACGCCGCGGGGCGTCGGGAGGCCCGCTCGGCCGAGAACGTCATGGACCGTGCCATCTCCTCGTACACGCCGACCCTGCGCGCGCTCGTCCGCGCCCGTCAGGCGTCCGGCACCGCTCCCGGGCCGCATTCCGCTCCCGCCCCGCTGGTGGTCGCGCTCGCCGAGACACCCGGGGCCGCGCCGCTGCCCGGGGCCTCGCGCGAGGCGCGGCTGCTACGGGACCTGTTCCCGGCGGGGGTCGAACTCGCGGGCGCCGCGGCGACGGTCGACGCGGTCCGGCGGGCGCTGCCCGACCACCCGTGGGTCCACTTCAGCTGTCACGGAGTGAGCGACCCGATGTCCCTCTTCGAGAGCGGCCTGATCCTCCACGACGGGCGGCTCACGGCGCTCGACGTCGCGGCGCAGCACCCGAGCACGGCGGTCCTCGCCGTCCTGTCGGCCTGTTCCACATCGCAGGGCGGTTTCCTGCTGCCCGACGAGGCGGTGCACCTGTCGGCATCGTTCCAACTGGCCGGATATCCCCATGTGGTGGGAACGCTGTGGCCGGTCTCCGACAACCTGGCGACCCGGCTGGCGGAGGAGTTCTACACCGCGCTCGCCGACGACATCGCCCACGGCCGGCCCATCGACCCGGCGGCGGCCCTGCACCGGCCGGTCCGGGCCTTGCGCGGGCGCCTCGCCCGCGCCCCGCACCTGTGGGCCGCGCACATCCACGCGGGTCCCTGACCCGCCCCCTCAGCCGGGGGGCGGCTCGGCGGACGGGGTCGACTCGGCCTGCGCGGTGCCCGACCCCGCCTGGGGAAGGTCCTCCGGTTCGGCCGCGTCGCCGGTCGGCCGGTAGACCCGGCGATCGGAGAACTCCTCCACGAGGGCTTCCAGTTCCTCGTCGGACGCCCCGTCACGATGCGCTGTCATGTACGGCTTCCCCTTCGTCGGCGGGTGTCTGCGGCTGCTGCGGTCCGGGCGGCAGCAGGACTTCCAGTACGTCGATGTCGGCGGCCCGGAGATAGACCCCGCCGGTGTCGGGCACCCGCCCGAGGAACCGGCCGTCGGGTGCCATCCGGTACTGGGACTGCAGGTAGAGGTCCCCCTGCTGGGGGAAGGCGGACGCGGCGGACTGCGGGCCAAGCCAACCCCCCACCCACAGCCCGCTCTTGAGGCGGGCCCGGACGAAGCACGACCCGCGGTCGCGGAACAGCGCGTCCCAGGCAGTCGGGGTCGGCTCGTACCGGGCCCTCCTGCGCCGCCTCCCCCAGGCGGCCTCCACCCAGGCGATGCCCGCCGGCACCACGACCACCAGGAGCAGCGCGGCGAGGCCCGCCTGCCGGGGGCGCCGCATCACCCCGGCGAGCGGACCGGCTCCGTCACCGGCGAGCAGGCCGACGAGCCACGGCCCGGCGGCGACCGCGTAGACGGTGTCGAGCAGGGCGCCGGCCGCGATCGCGCGAACGATGCGGTTCTGCGGTTCCTGCTCGGCGGCGACGGCGCCGCGCAGGTGCTCCCGGACGGCCTGGTAGAAGACCCCGGGCAGCACCAGGACCAGCAGGATGGCGAGTTGCTGTACCGTCCCCGGAACCATGGCTCCCGCTCCTCCCCCTCCCGGCCCGCGTGGGCACGCCGACTCCTTGATCACACGGTACGTCGACGAGCCGCGCGGGGGGTCGGGATCCGGCCGGGCGAGGGAGGGATCACAGTCGGCTCAGCGGTGGGTGAAGTCCGCGGCGCGCTTGTCCACGAAGGCGCTCATGCCCTCCTTCTGGTCGGCGGTGGCGAACACGGCGTGGAACAGGCGGCGTTCGAAGCGGACGCCCTCGGCCAGGGTGGTCTCGAAGGCCCGGTTCACGGCCTCCTTGGCCATCATGGCGACGGGGGCGGACATGGCGGCCACCGTCTCGGCGACGGTGAGGGCCTCGGCGAGCAGCTCGTCCGCCGGGACGATGCGGGAGACCAGGCCGGCCCGCTCGGCCTCGACGGCGTCCATGGTCCGTCCGGTCAGGCAGAGTTCCATCGCCTTGGCCTTGCCGACGGCCCGGGTCAGCCGCTGGGAGCCGCCGATTCCGGGGATCACCCCGAGCTTGATCTCGGGCTGCCCGAAGACGGCGGTGTCGGCGGCCAGCAGGATGTCGCAGAGCATGGCCAGCTCGCAGCCGCCGCCGAGGGCGTAGCCGGAGACGGCCGCCACGGTGGGGGTGCGCAGGTTCCCCAGCCGGTCCCAGGCCGTGAACCAGTCGCTGAGGTACATGTCCATGTACCCCTGGGGCTGCATCTCCTTGATGTCCGCGCCCGCCGCGAAGGCCTTCGCGGAGCCGGTGAGGACGATGCAGCCGATCTCCGGGTCCCGGTCCAGTGCCTCGGTGGCGGCCACGACCTCGTTCATGACCTGGAGGTTGAGGGCGTTGAGGGCCTTCGGGCGGTTGAGGGTGAGGAGGGCGGTACGGCCCTTGCGCTCGACGAGGATCGTCTCGTACGGCGTGTCCGTGCCCTTGTCGGTGCCGTTGTCCGTGCCGTTGTCGGTCATGGGGCTCATCCGTTCTGTGGTGCGGCGGCGCCGCGCAGGGCGTTGACGATGCCGGAGAAGTCCTGGTCCGCTCCGGCGCCTTCGGCGAAGGCGGCGTACATCACGGCGGCGCGCAGGCCGAGTCCGGCGTCGATGCCGCCCGCGCGCAGGGCGTTGGCCGCAAGGCCCAGGTCCTTGGCCATGAGGGGGGCGGCGAATCCGGGGCGGTACGCGCGGTTGGCGGGGCTGGCCGGGACCGGTCCGGGGACGGGGCAGTTGGTGGTGAGCGCCCAGCACTGGCCGGAGGCGGCGGAGGCGACGTCGTAGAGCGCCTGGTGGGAGAGGCCGAGGCTCTCGCCGAGGACGAAGGCCTCGCTGACGGCGATCATCGAGATGCCGAGGATCATGTTGTTGCAGATCTTCGCGGCCTGCCCGGCGCCCGCGCCTCCGCAGTGCACGGCCTTCTTCCCCATCGCGGACAGCAGGGGTTCGGCCCGGGCGAACTCCGCCTCTCCCCCGCCGGCCATGAAGGTGAGGGTGGCGGCCTCGGCGCCCATGACGCCGCCCGAGACGGGTGCGTCGAGGGCCCGGTGTCCGGCCGCGGTCGCCGCCTCGTGGGCGGCGCGGGCGTCGGCGACGTCGATGGTGGAGCAGTCGACGAACAGGGTGCCGGGCTTCGCGGCGGCGAGCAGCCCCTCGTCCCGGTAGAGGGCGAGGACGTGGCGTCCGGCGGGCAGCATGGTGATCACCACGTCCGCCTCGGCGGCGGCCGCGAGGGCGGATTCCGCGGCTTCCACGCCCGCCTCCCGGGCCCGGGCCACGGAGGCGGGGACGAGGTCGTGGCCGAGCACCCGGTGTCCGGCGGCGGCGAGGCTGGCGGCCATCGGGCCGCCCATGTGGCCGAGGCCGATGAAGGCGATGACGGTGGTCACCAGGGCACCTCCTGAAGGGAGTCGGTGGTGGCGAGCCGCAGTTCGCGGTCCGCGCCGAGCGGGGCGAAGTACCGGGCCACGTCCTCCTCGGACACCTCGGCGAGGGTGCCGGGCGACCAGCGGGGGCTGCGGTCCTTGTCGATGACCTGCGCACGGATGCCCTCGACGAGGTCGGCTGAGCCGAGCGCCGCGCACGAGACGCGGTACTCCTGCTCCAGCACCCGTTCCAGCGGCCCGAGCCGGCGGGCGCGGCGCAGCGCGGCCAGGGTGACCTTCAGCGCCGTCGGGGACTTGGCGGCCAGGGTGGCGGCCACTTCCTTGGCCGCGGGCTCGCCGCTGCCCAGGAGGCGGTCCAGGATCTCCTCGACCGTGTCCGCCGCGTAGCAGTGGTCGATCCACTCGTGCCGGGCCGCCAGTTGACCGGGCGGCGCCTCGGCGACGTGCGGGGCCAGGGCGTCGTGTACGGGCGCCCCGGCGAGGTCCGCCACCAGCCCGCCCAGCCGGCCGGCCGGTACGAAGTGGTCGGCCAGGCCGCAGAGCAGGGCGTCGGCGGCGCCGACGGGTGCGCCCGTGAGGGCGAGGTGGGTGCCCAGCTCCCCGGGGGCCAGCGCGAGGAGGTAGGTGCCGCCGACGTCGGGAATGAAGCCGATGCCGGTCTCGGGCATCGCGACGCGGGAGCGTTCGGTGACGATCCGCACCGTGCCGTGGGCCGAGATCCCGACCCCGCCGCCCATCACGATGCCGTCCATGAGGGCGACGTACGGCTTGGGGTAGCGGGCGATGCGGGCGTTGAGCCGGTACTCGTCGCGCCAGAAGTCCGCCGAGGCCGTGCCGCCGGCGCGGGCGTCCGCGTGGATGGAGCGGATGTCCCCGCCCGCGCAGAGGCCGCGCTCCCCGGCTCCGGAGATCACGACCGTGTGCACGGCGGGGTCGTTCTCCCATGCGGCCAGCGCCTGTTCGATGCGGAGCACCATGGTGTGGCTGAGGGCGTTGAGGGCGCCCGGCCGGTTCAGGGTCAGGTGGCCGGCGTGGCCCTCGACGCGGACCAGGACGTGCCGGTCCTCTTCCGTCCCGGCCGCCATCACAGGTTCTCCGTCAGGCCGCGGGCGACGATGACGCGCATGATCTCGTTGGTCCCTTCCAGGATCTGGTGCACCCGGAGATCGCGGACGATCTTCTCGATGCCGTACTCGCTCAAATAGCCGTATCCGCCGTGCAGTTGCAGGGCCCGGTCCGCCACGGCGAAGCCGGTGTCGGTCGCGAAGCGCTTGGCCATGGCGCAGAGCTGGGGCGCCTGCGGGTCTCCGCGGTCCAGCGCCTCGGCGGCCGTACGGACCAGGGCGCGGGCGGCGGTCAGTTCGGTGGCCATGTCGGCCAGCCGGAACTGGAGCGCCTGCGCGTCGAGCAGCCGCGCACCGAACGCCTCCCGGTCGGCGAGGTGGGTGAGGCTGCGGTCGAGGGCGCTCTGCGCGCCGCCGAGGGAGCAGGCCGCGATGCCGAGCCGGCCGCCGTTGAGGCCGTTCATCGCGATGCGGAAGCCGTCGCCCTCTGCGCCGATCCGCCGGTCGGCGGGGATCCGCACCCCGTCGAGGACGACCTGCCGCGTGGGCTGGGCGTTCCAGCCCATCTTGCGTTCGTTCGGGCCGAACGAGAGCCCGGGGTCGCCGCGTTCGACGACGAAGGCGGAGATTCCGGCCGGGCCCTCCCCGCCGGTGCGGGCCATGACGACGTACACGTCGGAGGCGCCTGCGCCGGAGATGAACTGCTTGACGCCGGTCAGTACGTAGTGGCCGTCGACGTCCCGCTCGGCGCGGGTGCGCAGGGCGGCCGCGTCCGAGCCCGCCCCGGGCTCGGTCAGGCAGTAGCTGCCCAGGGTCTCGGCCGCGCAGAGGCCGGGCAGCCAGCGGGCGCGCTGGTCCTGGTCCCCGTACCGGTCGATCATCCAGGCGACCATGTTGTGGATGGACAGGTAGCCGGCGATGGAGGGGCAGCCGGTGGCCAGCACCTCCAGGACGAGGACGCCGTCGGTGCGGCCGAGGGCGGAGCCGCCGGACTCCTCGCGTACGTAGAGCCCGGCGAGGCCGAGGCCGGCCGCGCGGCGCAGTACGTCGACGGGGAAGTGCTTGTCCTGGTCCCAGGTGAGGGAGTGCGGGGCCAGCTGCTCCTGGGCGAAGTCGAGGGTGACCTCGGCGAGGGCGAGCTGGTCCTTGGTGAGCAGGGTCGTGGTCACGGCGGTCATCCCATCGTCGGGATGGTGAAGCTCGCGCCCTCCTTGACCCCGGAGGGCCAGCGCGAGGTGACGGTCTTGGTGCGGGTGTAGAAGCGGATGGCGTCCGGGCCGTGCTGGTTCAGGTCGCCGAAGCCGGACCTCTTCCAGCCGCCGAAGGTGTGGTAGGCGACGGGGACCGGGATGGGGACGTTGACGCCGACCATGCCGGTGTTGACGCGGCGGGTGAAGTCGCGGGCGGTGTCCCCGTCACGGGTGAAGATGGCCACGCCGTTCCCGTACGGGTGCTCGCTGGGCAGCCGCAGGGCCTCCTCGTAGTCGGCGGCCCGTACGACGCACAGCACCGGGCCGAAGATCTCCTCGCGGTGGATCCGCATCTGCGGGGTCACCCGGTCGAAGAGCGAGGCTCCGGCGAAGAAGCCGTTCTCGTGCCCGGGGAGGGTGAACCCGCGTCCGTCCACGATGAGTTCGGCGCCCTCGGCGGCGCCGATGCCGACGTAGCGGTTGACCCGGTCGAGGGCGTCCCGGCTGACGAGGGGGCCGAAGTCGGCGTCCGGGTCGTCGGAGGTGCCGATGCGCAGGGCGGAGATGCGCTCCTTCAGCTTGGCCACCAGTGCGTCGGCGGTCCCCTCCCCCACGGGGACGGCGACGGAGATCGCCATGCAGCGTTCGCCGGCCGAGCCGTAGCCGGCGCCGACGAGGGCGTCGGCGGCCTGGTCGAGGTCGGCGTCCGGCATCACGACCATGTGGTTCTTGGCGCCGCCGAAGCACTGGGCGCGCTTGCCGTGGGCGGCGGCGGTGGCGTAGATGTGCGCGGCGATCGGGGTGGAGCCGACGAAGCCGAGGGCCTGGACGCGCGGGTCCTCCAGGAGGGTGTCGACGGCCTCCTTGCCGCCGTTGACCACGTTGAGCACGCCCGGCGGCAGACCGGCCTCCAGGAACAGCTCGGCGAGGCGCAGCGGTACGGAGGGGTCCCGCTCGGAGGGCTTGAGGATGAAGGCGTTTCCGCAGGCGAGGGCCGGTGCGGCCTTCCACAGCGGGATCATCGCGGGGAAGTTGAAGGGGGTGATCCCGGCGACGACACCGAGCGGGCTGCGCAGCGAGTGCACGTCGATGCCGGTGCCGGCGTTGTCGGTGAACTCGCCCTTGAGGAGGTGCGGGATCCCGGCGGCGAACTCGACGACCTCCAGACCGCGTTGGAGGTCCCCGTGGGCGTCGGCGACGGTCTTGCCGTGCTCGGCGGACAACAGCCGGGCCAGGGACTCGCGCTCACCCTCCACGAGTTGGAGGAAGCGCAGCATGACACGGGCCCGCCGCTGCGGGTTCCACTGGCCCCATTCCGCCTGCGCCTCCTCGGCGTTGGCGATGGCCGCCTCGGTGTCGGCGCGTCCGGCCAGCGGGACGCGGGCCTGGACGGCGCCGGTGTTGGGGTCGTACACGTCGGCGTGGAGACCTGAGGTCCCGGTGGTGTGCTTTCCGCCGATGAAGTGGGTGAGTTCACGGACCATGGGAAGCCTGCTCTCGTCAGGTGGGATCCGAGGAGGGCGCGGCAGGCCGGCGGGGCGGCACCGGTCGGGTGCGCGCCGCCGCCGGGCAGACCGCGGGACAGCGAAGGCAGCAGGCGCGGCGGGTTTCAGGGGCCGACGCGGATGCGGGTGCAGAGGGCGGTGCGCATGCGGGAGGCAGGTGCAAGCGCACGTGCGGGTGCGGATGCCTTCGGTGAGTTACGAACGCGCGGTCACGGCCGCGTGCTTCGCGAACTCCGCCGGATCACCAGGGCCGTGGTCACGTACCGGTGCCATGCGTGTCTTCTCCATCCTCGTGGACAACACGGAACACCCCACGGCCGGTATCCTGACTCCCGGATCAGCGCGCGCTGCCCGGCCTTCCCGACGGATCGCTCCGTCAGTGGCCTGATCTGCTGGACAGCACACTCCCCGGTCACAGTGGCGGGACCGCGCCGGATTCGCACCGGCTTCCCTGCACCGCGGGTTCGGTCACGAACATATAGTTGGACGTCCTAGTAAGTCCACCCCCTCCTCCGGAAGTCCGGCCACCTCCACCGCCCCGGGTGAACGCGAACCGGGTCAGGCGTCTGCCGCAGGGTTCGGCCGTACGGCGTCGCGGGGTGCGCGGGACCGGACCATCAGGCCGGCGGCCAGGGCCGCGAGCAGGACGACGCCGGCCGCCCACCAGAAGTTGACGGTGTAGGCGCGCAGCAGCTCCCTCTCGATCGCGCTGGGCAGCACCGAGCCCCTGCGCAGGAGGTCCACGCGGCCGGAGAGCACGGTGTCGAGCAGTGCCGCGCCGATCGCCGTGCCCAGCGCCTGGGCCGTGAAGACGGCTGCCGCGGCTCCACCGCAGTGCTCTGCGGCGACCCCGCCGGTCACGGTGGCGAAGATCGGCACGAAGGCCGTGCCGAGGCCGAGGCCGATCAGGAGCATGCCCGGCAGCGCCCCGGTCGCGTACGGGCTGTGGAAGCCGAGGCCGGTCAGCAGGAACAGCCCGACGGCCGTGAGCACCAGACCCGCCAGGATCGGGACCCGGGGCGCGACGCGGGGCAGGAGTCGGGCGGAGACCTGGGTGGCGCCCACCACGGCCGCGGCGGCCATGGGAAGGAAGTCCAGTCCGGCCGTGGCCGGGGCGTGGCGGAGCACGACCTGCAGGTAGTAGCCCACGACGGGGTACAGGGCGAAGACGCCCGCGCCGAGCAGGAGCATGCCGAGGAGGCTGCCGGCCCGGTTCGGGTCGGTGAAGACGTACGCCGGCAGGAGCGGGTGCGATCCCGCGGACTGCCGCCACAGGAAGCCGGCGAGCAGCAGGACTCCGCCCACGAGCAGGACCAGGACCAGGGGGGTGTCCCATCCGCGCGGCCGGGCCTCGCCGAGACCGCAGATCAGGGCGGCGACCCCTCCGGAGCCGAGCAGCACGCCCGGTACGTCGAACGGGGCGGCGGCGCGGCCCGGGCGCTCGTGCACCAGGGTGAGCGTGCCGATCAGGGCGACCACGGCGACGGGGACGCCGAGGTACAGCGACACGCGCCAGCTCAGGGCCTCCAGCAGCCATCCGCCCTCGGCCGTCCCGAGTGCCGTACCTCCGGCCACGATCGCGGCGTAGATCCCGAAGGCCCTGCCGCGTTCCTTCGGGGCGGTGAAGCCGGTGGCGACGAGGGACAGCGCGGCCGGTGTCAGCAGCCCGCCGAAGACGCCCTGGAGGACGCGGGCCCAGACGAGGGTGCCGGACTCGCCGGCCGATCCGCCGAGTGCGGAGGCGGCCGCGCAGCCGAGCAGGCCGACGATCAGTGTCCGTCTGCGTCCCGCCCGGTCCGCGATGTGCCCGCCGATGAGCAGCACCGCGCCGAAGGCGATGGCATAGGCGTTGGCCATCGTGCGCACGCCGTCGGCGGACAGGCGCAGGTCGGACTGGACGGCCGGGATCGCGATGCTGAAGTTCGCCGCTTGCAGCAGCACCATCAGCTGCACCAGGGCGACCACCGCCAGGCCCCACCAGCGCCTCGGGTGGGCGGGCGCCGGGTCGGGGAGGGCGGCCGGGGACGGCGGGGGCAGCGGCCAGGAGCTCGGGGCGGCGCCGGGAGGCGGCCCGAATCCCCGCGCGGGATCGAAGGGCGCCGGAGGCCCCGGGGCGTAGGCGGGCGGCAGGGGCGGCGGCTGGTCCCGGGACCGGTCCTGTGGGACCGGCGTCTGCGCGGGGGCCTGGGCCTGGGCGGGGATCACCGGGGCGTAGTCGAGCAACTCGGCCGCGTGTCGCCCGAGTTGCGCCAGTACGGCACCCGGCAGCCACTCCGCCGCCTGATCCGTCGCCGTGCGCTCGGCCACCTCCCGGGGGCTCGGCCGCCGGGCCGGGTCCTTGTGCAGACATGCCCGGACGAGGTCGACCAGTGCCTCCGGTACGCCGGTCAGGTCCGCCTCCTCCTCGGCGACCCGGAAGAGGTGGGCGTTCAGGCCGGTGTCCGTGGCGCCGAAGAGGTGGCGTCCGGTGGCGGCGTAGACGAGGACGGCGCCCAGGCAGAAGACATCGCTGGCGGGGGTGAGTTCGAGGCCGCGGACCTGCTCCGGCGACATGAAACCGGGGGAACCGATCAGCATGCCGGTGCGGGTGTGCAGGCTGTGCTCCTCGGCCAGGCTGTCCATCGCCCGGGCGATCCCGAAGTCGATGACGCGGGGGCCGTCGACGGTGACGAGGACGTTGGACGGCTTGAGGTCGCGGTGGATCAGGCCCGCCTCGTGCACGGCCTGGAGGGCGAGTGCGAGGCGGTTGGCGAGGGTGTGGACGGAGTGCTCGGGCAGCGGCCCGAAGTGCTGGGCGACGACGGCGTGCAGGTCGGGACCGGGGATGTACTGGGTCGCCACCCAGGGGATCGCGGCCTCGGGATCGGCGTCGAGCACGGCCGCCGTACAATTGCCGCCCACCCGGCGCGCGGCGGCCACTTCGCGGGCGAATCGCCGGCGGAACTCGGGATGGCCTGCGTACTCGGCCTGCACGACCTTCACGGCGACGGTACGGCCGGCCTCGGAGCGCCCCAGATAGACCAGGCCCATCCCGCCGGCGCCCAGCCGGGCGATGAGTCGGTACGGGCCCATACGGGTCGGGTCTTCGGCGATCAGCTGGTCCACGGCGGCAGGATAGGCCAACCATCCCACAGCGGTGGGGACATCAGGCGGATCGATGCCCGGCCGCCCCTGCGGATGCGAGCTGTGCGGACGCCGCCCTCGACGCGGGGCCGGGCCCGCTCCCGATCCGGCACCCGGACGCGGCAAACGGGCACCTTCGGCGCCCGGAATGCCCAAGTGGACCTCTCTGACGTGCTGTTCGACCTCCGCCGGACCGGGCGCATCCGGGCCATCTCATGCCCTGAACGGGCCGGTTCCCGGCTCACGCCCGGCGGTATAAATCTTTGGCGGGCCCGTTCGGGCCGCCGGTGCCCGAACGGGCTGGGGAAGGGCAGGTACGTCCGATGCGGTCAGAGGAACGCCACCAGCGGCTGCTCAACCTGGCCCGGCAGCAGGGGCGACTGGAGGTCGCCGGCGTCGCGGCGGACCTCGGGGTGGCGCCGGAGACGATCCGCCGGGACCTGAGCGAACTGGAGCGCCGGGGGCTGGTCCGCCGGACCCACGGCGGCGCGTATCCCGTCGAGAGCGCCGGCTTCGAGACCAATCTGGCGCAGCGCGTCACGCGCCACGTCGAGAACAAGCGCCGGATCGCCGCGCACGGCGCCAACCTGCTCGGCGGGGCGGAGACCGTCTTCATCGACGAGGGGTACACCCCGCAGCTGCTCGCGACCCTGCTGCCCACCGACCGGCCGCTCACCCTGGTCACCGCCTCGCTGTCGACGGCCGCGGCGGTGGCCGACTCCCCGCACACCACCCTGCTCCTGGGCGGCCGGGTCCGCGCCCGGACGCTGGCCAGCGTGGGCTCCTGGGCCTGCGCGATGCTCTCGGGCTTCGTCATCGACCTGGCCTACCTGGGATCGAACGGCATCTCCCGGGACTGCGGCCTCACCACCCCCGATCCGGTGGTGGCCGACGTCAAGGCGAAGGCGCTGGAGGTCTCCCGCAGACGGATCTTCATCGGGCACCACGGCAAGTTCGGTGCGAGCAGCTTCTGCCGCTTCGCCGAAGTGTCCGACTTCGAGACGATCATCACCGACACCGGGCTCCCGGTCGCCGAGGCCCACCGGTACTCGCTGCTGGGCCCGCAGGTCATACGCGTCTGATCCGCCCCGGCCACCGGTCCGCCCGGGCACAAGGCCGCCCGGCCACGAGTCCGCCCGGCCACGAGAACGCCCGGCCACACCAACGCACTCCGCGCTCCGCACTCCACGCCTGTCTTCGGCATGCCCGGAACCACCACCGAGAAGGGGACCACCATGACGACCCGAGGAACCAGCAGAGCCGCCGCCCGAGCCTCCCGAGCGGCAGCCGTCGGCCTCGGCATGGCCGTGCTCGCCGCGTGCTCCGGCGCCGGCGGAGCCGCCGGCGGCTCCGGAGGCCGCTCCATCAACGTACTGATGGTCAACAACCCCCAGATGGTGGACCTCCAGAAGCTCACCGCCGACCACTTCACCAAGGCCACCGGGATCAAGGTCAACTTCACCGCGCTGCCCGAGAACGACGTACGGGACAAGATCAGCCAGGACTTCGCCAGCCAGGCCGGCCAGTACGACGTCGCCACCATCAGCAACTACGAGACGCCCATCTACGCCAAGAACGGCTGGCTCGCCCCGCTCACCGCCCGCGCCAGGGCCGACTCCGCCTTCGACCAGGGCGACATCCTGCCCCCGATCCAGGAGTCCCTCACCGCCTCCGGCGAGATCTACGCGGAGCCGTTCTACGGCGAGTCCTCGTTCCTGATGTACCGCAAGGACGTCTTCGCCGAGAAGAACCTCACGATGCCGCCGAACCCCACCTGGGCGCAGGTCGCCGAGCTGGCGGCGAAGGCCGACGGGGCCCGGCCCGGCATGAAGGGGATCTGCCTGCGCGGCCTGCCGGGCTGGGGCGAGGTGATGGCCCCGCTGACCACCGTCGTCAACACCATGGGCGGTACCTGGTTCGAGAAGGACTGGAAGGCGCGGCTCGACAGCCCCGAGTTCACCAAGGCCGTGAAGTTCTACGTCGGCCTGGTCCGCGACCACGGCGAAGCCGGCGCCCCCCAGGCCGGGTTCACCGAGTGCCTCAACGAGATGGAGCAGGGCAAGGTGGCCATGTGGTACGACGCCACCTCCGCCGCCGGCCCCCTGGAGGACAAGGCCTCCCCCGTGGCGGGCAAGGTCGGTTACGCGCCCGCCCCCGTCGAGCAGACCAAGAGCTCCGGCTGGCTCTACACGTGGGCCTGGGGCCTGCAGAAGGCCGGCAAACACCAGGACGACGCCTGGAAGTTCGTCTCCTGGGCATCGGGCAAGGAGTACGAGAACCTCGTCGGCGAGCAGCTCGGCTGGTCCCGGCTCCCGGCCGGCAAGCGCACCTCCACCTACGCCAACCCGCAGTACCTGGCCGCGGCGTCCGCCTTCGCCGACGCCACCAAGTCCGCGCTGACCACGGCCGATCCCGCCAACCCGGGGGTCCAGGCGCGGCCCGCCCCGGGCATCCAGTTCGTCGGCATCCCCGAGTTCACCGACCTCGGCACCGAGGTGTCCCAGCAGATCAGCTCCGCCATCGCGGGCCGTACCAGCGTCGAGGAAGCCCTCAAGGCGGGCCAGTCCCGCGCCGAGGCCGTGGCCAAGAAGTACGCGGGCAACTGAGCGGCAGGACGGAGGCTCCCCATGACCGCCCCTCTGACAGCCAAACCCCCTCGCACCGCCCTGCGCGGCGCCCTGCACCGGGCCGCCCGCCCCACCGGATCCCGGCCCCGCGGCGCCTGGGCCCGGCGCGCACCCCTGCTGCCGGCCCTGGTCTTCCTGATCGCGGTGACGCAGCTGCCGTTCGTCGCCACCCTGGTCATCTCCTTCATGCGCTGGAACGCCCTGGCGCCGGACGACCGGGGCTTCGGCGGCCTCGCCAACTACCGCAACGCCCTGACCGATCCCGCGCTGAGGTCCTCGCTCCTCACCACCGTCGTCCTCACCTCGGCGGTGGTGCTCACCAGCCTCCTCCTCGGTCTCGGGCTGGCCCTGCTGCTCGACCGCGGCTTCCTGGGCCGCGGCATCGTCCGCACCCTGCTGATCGCGCCGTTCCTCGTCGTCCCGGCGGCCTCCGCCCTGCTGTGGAAGCACGCCCTCTACAACGCCTCGTACGGGCTGATCAACGGTTCGCTCACCTGGATCTGGAGCCTGTTCGGCAGCGACGGCGCCCCGCAGCCCGACTGGATGTCCAGTCTCCCGCTGGTCGCGGTGGAGGTGTCGCTGATCTGGCAGTGGACGCCGTTCATGATGCTGATCCTGCTCGCCGGGCTGCAGAGCCGGCCACCCGACATCGTCGAGGCCGCGCACGTCGACGGGGCCGGCACCTGGCAGGTCTTCCGCCACCTCACCTTCCCGCACCTGCGCCGCTACCTGGAGCTGGCCGCCCTCCTGGGCAGCATCTACGTCGTCCAGAACTTCGACGCGGTCTTCACCCTCACCTCCGGCGGCCTGGGCACCGCCAACCTGCCCTACACCGTCTACGAGACCTTCTACCAGGCACACGACTACGGCCAGGCGTCCGCCGAGGGCGTGCTCGTCGTCCTCTGCTCCATGCTCATCGCCACGTTCGCCCTGCGTACGGTCTCGTCCCTGTTCCGCGAGGAGGCGCTGTGATCGCCCTCGTCCGCCGCAGCATCCGGGGCCTGGCGGCCTGGCTCTGCGGGCTGCTGTTCTTCCTGCCGTTCGCCTGGATGGTCCTCACCTCGCTGCACAGCGAGCAGGACGCCGCGACCAACCCGCCCAGCCTGGGCGGCGCGCTCACCCTGGACGGCTACCGCGAGTTCTTCGGGGCGAGCACGGGGACGAGCCCGTGGCCGCCGCTGATCAACTCGGCCACGGCGAGCGTCGTGTCGACCCTGCTGGTCCTGGCGCTGGCCCTGCCGGCCGCGTACGCCCTGTCCGTCAAGCCGGTCCGGAAGTGGACCGACGTGCTGTTCTTCTTCCTCTCGACCAAGATGCTCCCCGCCGTGGCCGGGCTGCTGCCGCTGTACCTCATCGCCCGGAACACCGGGATGCTCGACAACATCTGGCTCCTGGTCATCCTTTACACCTCGATGAACCTGCCGATCGCGGTGTGGATGATGCGCTCGTTCCTCGCCGAGGTACCCAAGGAGATCCTGGAGGCGGCCTCCATCGACGGTGCCGGGCTGCCGACCACCCTGGTGCGGATCGTGGCGCCCGTCGCCGCGCCCGGCATCGCCGCCACCGCACTCATCTCGTTCATCTTCAGCTGGAACGAGCTCCTCTTCGCCCGGGTCCTGACCGGAGTCGTGGCCGGTACCGCACCGGTCTTCCTCACCGGGTTCGTCACCAGCCAGGGGCTCTTCCTCGCAAAGGTGTGCGCCGCCGCCGTGTGCATCTCGCTGCCGGTCCTCATCGCCGGGTTCGCCGCCCAGGACAAGCTCGTCCAGGGCCTCTCCCTTGGAGCAGTCAAGTGAAAGCAGCCGTCATCAGCGCTCCCGGCGTCGTGACGATCGAGACCGTCGACGATCCGAAGCCCGGCCCCGGGGAGGTGGTGGTCCAGGTCGCCGCGTGCGGCCTGTGCGGAACCGATCTGCACATCCTCCAGGGCGAGTTCGCGCCCAGCCTGCCGATCGTGCCGGGCCACGAGTTCGCCGGCACCGTCGTCGCGTACGGCACCGGGGTGAGCGGGCTGGCCATCGGCGACCGGGTGGCGGTCGACCCGTCGCTGTACTGCAACGCCTGCCACTACTGCCGGATCGGCCGCAACAACCTCTGTGAGCGCTACTCCGCCATCGGCGTCACGGTCGCGGGAGCGGCGGCCGAGTTCGCCGTCGCGCCCGCAGCCAACTGCGTCAGGCTCCCCGACCACGTCCGCGCCGAGGACGCCGCCCTCATCGAGCCGCTCTCCTGCGCGGTACGGGGGTACGACGTCCTGCGCGCCCAACTCGCCAGCAGCGTCCTGATCTACGGCTCCGGCACGATGGGCCTGATGATGATGGAGCTCGCCAAGCGCACCGGCGCCGTCGCCGTCGACATCGTCGACATCAACCCCGAGCGGCTGGCGACCGCCCGCACCCTCGGCTGCTCCCACGCCGTCGGCTCCGCGGACGAGATCGACCGGCCGCGCGGCTGGGACCTCGTCATCGACGCGAGCGGCAGCGAACGGGCCATCCAGGACGCCCTCGGCCGGGTGGCCAGGGGCGGTACCTACCTCCAGTTCGGGGTGGCCGACTACGCGGCCCGGGCCACGATCGAGCCGTACCGCATCTACAACCGTGAGATCACCATCACCGGGTCGATGGCGGTCCTGCACAGCTACGAGCGGGCCGCGGAGCTCTTCGCCGCGGGCGTCCTGGACCCGGACGTGTTCATCAGCGACCGGCTGCCGCTCGCCGACTACGCGGCCGCGCTCGAACGGTTCCGGGCCGGGCAGGGCCGCAAGATCCTGGTCACCCCGTGACGGCGGGACCGGGACCGGGACCGGCCGCAAATGCCCCGACCCTCGTCATCGGCGAAGCCATCACCGACGTTCTGACCGGCGAGGACGGGGTCCGGCGTGCCCGCCCGGGCGGCAGCCCGGCCAACGTGGCCCTCGGCCTGGCCAGGCTGGGCCACCCGGTGCGGCTCGCCACCCGGATCGGCCGCGACGGGCCGGGCCGCGACCTGCACGCCCACCTGCGCGGCAGCGGTGTGGTGCTCACCCCGGGGTCGTTCACCGAGGGGGCGACCTCGACGGCCACCGCCCGGCTGGACGCGGCGGGCACCGCGCACTACACGTTCGACATCACCTGGGATCCCCCGCTCGCCGCGCTCGCCGCATCCGCTCGCGAACCGGCGCCGGCCCGCCTCCACACCGGGTCGATCGCGACGGCGCTCGCCCCGGGCGCCGACCGGGTGTTCGCGGCCGTCGAGGCCGCCCGGCCCACCGCCACGGTCTCGTACGACCCGAACATCCGGCCCGCGCTGCTCACGGGGGCCGACCGGGAGCGGCTGCGCGCCGAACGGTTCGTCGCGCTGAGCGACGTGGTGAAGGCCAGCGAGGAGGACCTCGGCCGGCTCTACCCCGGGCAGTCCCCCGACGAGGCCGCCCGGCGCTGGGCGGACGGGAGCGGCCCCGCACTCGTCGTCGTGACCTCGGGCGGCGCGGGCGCGCGGGTCTTCTGGCCGGGCGGCCGGTGCGATGTGCCGGCGACCGCGGTCAAGGTCGCCGACACCGTGGGCGCGGGCGACGCCTTCATGGCGGGTCTGGTCAGCGGGCTGCTCCACACCGGGCTGCTGGCCTCCGCGGACCTGGCCGGAGCACCCGGCGCCGCCCGCGCCCGTCGGGCACTGCGCGAGGCGACGGCCTCCGCACACCTGGACCGCCGCGTGGCCTCGGCGCTCTCCCTGGCCGCCCGCGCGGCGGCACTGACCTGCACCCGTGAGGGCGCCGACCCGCCGACGCGCACCGAGCTCGCCCGCTGGGCGGCCGGGGATCGAGGGCGTTGACCGGCTGTCCGGGGAGCGGCCTCCGGGCGTCCCCGCGCGCCGGGCGCGGCCGGGGCAGGACGGCGATAATGGGCCACATGAGCACAGGTGCCGGGCGCGGGCGCTACGGCGAGGCGGTGTTCCGGCCCGAGCAGGCCGGCGAGGACGATCGCATCGACCTCGGTGCGCTCGCGTACGACGACATGACGATGGACCGCCTGCGGGCCTTGGGCGCAGGGCCCGGCTGGAACTGCCTGGACGTGGGAGCCGGCACCGGCACCGTCGCCCGGCGGCTGGTCGAGGAGGCCGGGGTGGCGAGCGTGCTCGCGGTCGACCGCGACGTCCGCTTCCTCGCCGCCCGTCCACTGCCGGGGCTCGATGTCCTGGAGGCGGACGTCAGCGCGCCGGATTTCGACCCCGGCCGTCGTTTCCAGCTCGTGCACGCCCGCTTCGTGCTGATGCACCTGCCCTCGTGGCGGAGCATGATCGCCCGGCTCGGCGGCCTGCTGGCCGAGGGCGGGGTGCTGGTCCTCAGCGACGCCATCGACCTGACCGGCCCCACCGCCCCGCAGACCCCGTACACCCGGGTCATGCAGGCCATGTGGCAGGGGCTGCGGGACACGATCGGCACCGACGTCTCGTGGGTCGCGCAGTACCCGCAGCACGTGCGGGACGCGGGACTCGTGTCGGTCGCCGCCGAGGTACGGGTGCCTCCCCTGATCCCGGGCAGCCCCATCAGCCGCTTCTGGGTGGGGACTTGGGACCGGGCCAGGGAGTCGATCGTGGCCACCGGGCTGGTGGACGACACGACGATCGAGGAGGCGGTCCGGTACCTCGGCTCACCGGACTGCGCCGCGCTCTCGCCGGGAATGATCACCGCCTGGGGCCGGCGCCCGCTGCCCGCGTGACGGGGGTCAGGAGCGCCCCGTCTCCGCGCCGAGCCGGCCGGACGCGCCCCGGCGCCGCTTCTCGCTGCGGCACCAGATGCGGTAGGCGCTGAAGCAGGAGGCCACGGCGACCGAGGCAGCACACCAGAGGCCGACGACGACGAGGATCGTGGCGAGCAAGGACATGTGGATCACTCCTGTCCGGATGGGTGCGCTGTCCGGGCCGCCCGAAATCCCGTCCCGGGCCCGCCTCTCGTCATGAAAATACGGGTGGAGGCGGGCAACCGGTGCGGTGCGGGAGGTGCTGGGGCGGAGATGTCGAATACCTCGTCACGTACCCGTGTCAGGGCGTCCTCCAACACGCCTCGCGGCACCGGCTCGTGCCGGATTTCCCCGATCGCCGACGGCGGCGGGGCGCGCGACCATCGGCGGGATGGGAGCATCACCCCGCCGACCGGACGGTGGAACTACGGCGCGACCTGGCGCAGCAGTCGCTCGGGGACGTATTCCGGGTAGGGCGACAGGGCGTGGGTGGTGGCCTCGTGGATCAGGTCCTGGATCGGGTCCGCCTGGGGGTCGGTCAGGGGCGTGCCCAGGCGGGTGGCCACCTGCTTGCGCAGGGTCGGGAGCAGGGCGTAGAGGCGGTCGCCGGGGCAGGAGGTGGAGTTGAAGTCCCGGTGGCCGTAGATCTCCGAGGCGGGCAGGCCGTACTGGGTGCAGATGTGGGCGCACAGGTCCGCCAGCGCCGCGAACTGCGCGGCCGGCGGCTCCTCCGTCATGTACGTGCCCTCGTTCTCGATGCCGATCGAGACCGTGTTCTGCCCGACGCAGTGCGCCGCGCGCACCTGGCGCTTGCCGGTGCGGAGTTCCGCGAGGCTGTTGTGGCGGCCCTCCATCACGAACGCCCCGCGGCTGACCGTGAAGTGCTGACCGGTGTCGATCCAGCCCTGGGCGTCCATGTGGTACGTCTGGATCGCCCGGGCCAGGGCGTACGCGCGCTGCTGCGAGTAGTCGGTCACGTTGAGCGTCGCCGTGTGGTGGACGATGATCCGCTCCGGGCGATTGGCCAGGACCACCACGGCTTCGGACGCGGCCCGCGCTCCCCAGCCGGCGCAGCTCACGATCTCCGGTCCGGCCGCGGCGGCGGCCGCGGCGTGCGCGCGGCCCGCCGGGACGAGGGAGAGCGCGGAGCCGGCGGCCAGGGCGAACGCGCCCGTGACGACCGCTCGGCGGGTGTGCTGCGCGGGGGAGGTCATGCCGTGCCCTTTCGGTCGGAGGCTGCCCATTGAAGGGGCCCGGTCCGCCGGAGCACGTATGACACACCGGTGATCGGCTTCCCGGCGGCGCCACGGGGTGAGCGGGGGCCGCCATCCGGGTGCGGCCCGGGCCGCGTCCTGTGCCCCGGCCGGGCCGTCTCTCACATCCTGGGCCGGGAACACTGCCTCCCGCCCAGCCATACAGCCATCCAGCCAGCCGCCCAAGGAGTACGGGATGTCCTTCGACGCCGTCGACCGCTTTCTGACCGCCCTCGACCCGGCACACCGCGAGACCGTCGACGGCCTGCCGCGTGACGAGCAGGAGCGGCTCGCCGCGGCCTGGGAGGAGGAGCTGGAGCGGGACACCGACATCGACACCCTGGACGAGCTGTCACCCCCGGCCGCCGAGAGCGAGGTGGCGCGGCGGGTGATGGAGCGCCGTTCCGAGTAGCCGGGCCCGCGGGTCACGGGCCCGCCCACCCCTCAGACGCGGTCGGCCGCGATCAGCAGGTACTGGAACGAGCCGTCCTTGTACGAGTTGATGAACGCCTCCTCGATGCCGGTGACGAGCGAGGAGGTGGCCCGCAGCTCCCAGTACGGCAGGGTCGCGGGGGTCAGGTCGATGACGGCCTGCGGTACGAGGCGGTTGTCGGCCATGGCCCGCATGTACTGCCGGCGGGAGTGGATGTTGCACTCGAAGTGCGCGTTGATCTGGGAGACCCACTTCGAGGGCTGCCCGTAACGGGGGTTCCAGCAGCCGGTGATGGTCACGTACCGGCCGCCGACGGCCAGGACGCGGGAGTGCTCGGCGAACAGGTCGTGCAGGTCGACGTACATGCTCGACTCGTTGTTCCACGAGGCCGCGGCCTGGCCCGTCTCGAACGGCGTGTTGAGCATGTTGCAGACACGGGCGCGGACGGAGTCCTCGATGCCGAGTTCGCGGGCGCGCTGGTTCGCGAAGTCGGCCTGCTTCGCCGACAGCGTCACGCCCTCGACCTTGCAGCCGAACCGCTGGTGGGCCATGACCATCGATCCGCCGCGGCCGCAGCCGGCGTCCACGAGCGTGTCGCCCTGGCCGATCTCGCCGAGGTGGTCCAGGAGGACGTCGGCCTGCGCCGACTCCAGCCGGTGGAGCTCGGCGATCAGCTTCTTCTCGTAGGCGCTGTCCTCGGCGTCTCCGAGGGCCGCCCGGTTGATGTCACCGATGCCGTAGTGGTGGTGGTACAGGCCGTCGACGTCGCCGAGACGCAGGTTCACCGGCCGGGCCTCGTGGTCCCAGTAGCGGGCGATGTCGCCCTGGTAGGGCGTGGCCGGGGCCGGGATGAACGCCGAGGTGGCGGTCGCGGCGGCGGGGGCAACGGTGAGATCGGTGTTGGTCACTTATAAATCCATCCTTACCAGAAGTCGGGCAGGCTGTAGCGGTAGGTGTTGGTCTGGTGCCAGTAGTGGTTGCCGTCGACCCAGGCGGCGACGCCGCGCAGGAAGCGCGGCACGCTCGGGACGGGGCAGGCGGCGGCCAGGTCGGCGGCCGCGGCCTCGAAGGCGTACATGAGGTCGTTGTGGACCTCGACCGCCTTGAGGTAGGCCTCCTTGACGGAGACGCCCTCGCGTTCGGCGATCACCACGGGCAGGTTCAAGTGCTTGCCGGGGCTGGCGAGTTCCTTCGTGTACGAGTAGAGGTCGTTCACGATGGTCGTGGCGTTGCCGGCGAGCGCGATGACCCGTTGCATGGCGGGCTGGGCGTGCAGGTCCGCGGGCAGTTCGTAGCCGCCGACGGTGTCGGTGATGGTGGGGCAGGGGCGGAAGTTGTTGAACTGGCGCATCGCCAGGTACTCCCACACCTCCGGGACGTAGTCGGTCTCGGCCCAGGCCGCCTCGGCGAGGTACCCCATGTGCAGCCGGGCCATGTCGTGCCGGAAGCGGTCGGCCTGGGACGGGGTGGCTCCCTGGAGGAGGTGTTCCATGGCCGAGCGGTACGCGCGCCGCGGGGCGTCCGAGTGCAGCGACTCCGACCACTGCGGCTGGTACTCGGTCGTGGTGTGGAGGGGGTCGAGTGCGGTGTGGGCCAGCAGCAGGCGTCCGCCGAGGCCGACGGGCGAGCCCCCGTGGTCCTCGCAGTAGCAGTCGTCGACCACGTTCTCGGCGACCATCAGCCGGGTGGCGAGCATCAGGTGGTCGATGGTGGGGGCGTCCGGGTGGCAGGCGACCATGTACCGGCCCACGGAGAAGCCGTCGAACTGGTCCTCCCACTCCGGCGGGTAGAGGTCGACCTCGTCCGCCCATGCCTTGATCCTGCGGCTGACCTCCTCCACCCGTACGGGGTCGGGTTCGGGTACGGGGTGGTGGTAGAGGCCCGGGACCGGACGGCCCGCCGCCGGCTCCGGCGGCTCCGGCGCCGCGGCCGGCGGCGGCTCCTCGCGCCGGGCCAGATGGAGGCCCACCGTGCCCAGACCGCTGGGGCCGCGCAGGATCCGCTCCAGGGCGGGGCCCGCTGTGCCCGCGGGAGCCGGCGGCGGCCCGGCGGGGGCGGGCGGCCCTGCGGGGGCGGGCACGGCGAGCTGCTCGGGCCGGATGCAGCCGACGGCTTCGATGCCGCGGCCGTGACCGTACGTCCCGAAGGCGGCCGCGGCGGCGGGGAGGCTCGACTGCGCGGGGGAAGGCCCGGGATCGGGCATCCGTGACTCCTTGGTGGGGTAGTGGGGCTGTCCCGGTTCCCGGGCGCGGCCCCGGGTCGCCGTGCCGGTCAGTCGTGCCTGCGGGCGATCTGTACGTTCTCCAGCACGCCGAGCGCGTCGGGCACCAGGATGGCGGCGGAGTAGTAGGTGGAGACCAGGTAGGAGATGATCGACCGCTCGTCGATGCCCATGAAGCGGACCGACAGGCCCGGTTCGTACTCCTCCGGCAGTCCGGTCTGGCGCAGGCCGATGACGCCCTGGTTGTCCTCGCCGGTACGCATGGCGAGGATCGAGCTGGTGTTCTCCTTGCTGATCGGGATCTTGTTGCACGGCAGGATCGGGACTCCGCGCCAGGCCGGGACCTGCTGTCCGCCGAGGTCGACGTGGTCCGGGTAGAGCCCGCGGGCGTTGAACTCGCGCCCGATCGCCGCGATCGTCTTGGGGTGCGCGAGGAAGAGCTTGGTGCCGCGGCGGCGGCAGAGCAGCTCGTCGAGGTCGTCCGGGGTGGGCGGACCGGAGTGGGTCTGGATCCGCTGCTTGAAGGCGGCGTTGTGGAGCAGACCGAACTCCCGGTTGTTGACCAGCTCGTGCTCCTGGCGTTCGCGCAACGCCTCGATGGTGAGCCTGAGCTGCTGCTCGGTCTGGTTCATCGGCTCGTTGTAGAGGTCGGCGACCCTCGTGTGCACCCGCAGGACCGTCTGCGCGATGGAGAGTTCGTACTCGCGCGGGTTGAGCTCGTAGTCGACGAAGGTGCCGGGCAGTTCGGGCTCGCCGGTGTGGCCGGCGGACATGGCGATCTCGGCCTCGCCGTGCTTGTTCTGCCGCTGGTGCGGCAGCGAGCCGAACTGCTGGACGTGGGCCTGGAGATGCGGCGCCGAGGAGAGTACGGCGGCGAAGTCGGAGCGGGACAAGGTGAGAAGGGTGCCCGGGGTGGCGGCGGTCGCGGTGTAGTCCCAGCCGCCGGCGCCGTCGAGCAGGGCGTTGTCGCCGAACCGGTCGCCGTCCGCGAGTACGGCGACCGCGACTTCGTCGCCGTACTTGCCGACGGAGGTCTGGTTGATCCGGCCGTGGGCGATCAGGTGGATCTCGTTGGCCGGGGTGCCGCGCTCGACGAGCACCTCACCGGCGCGGAAGTCGCGCTGGACGCACCGGGCGGCGAGCGCGGTGAGCACCTCCAGGTCGTCGAAGCCGCGCAGCATGGCGAGTTCGCCGAGCTCGCGGGGGATCACCCGGACGTGGGCGCCGTCCTGGACGAACTCGATGCGGCCGTCGCCGACGGTGTAGGTCAGCCGGCGGTTCACCCGGTAGGTGCCGCCCTTGGTCTCCACCCAGGGGAGCATCTTCAGCAGCCAGCGGGAGGTGATCTCCTGCATCTGCGGTGCGGACTTGGTGGTGGTGGCGAGGTTGCGGGCAGCCGCCGTGCCCAGGCTGGTCTGCCGGGGCGGTTCGAGCTGCGCCTCCGGGCTGGTGTCCACGGTCATCGGGCAGGCGCTCCTTCGTCGGGGCGGTGACCGGCGACGCGCACACGTCACCGGTGGGAGAAGAAGGTCAGGGGCGGAATTCCGGGCAATCCGTCCAGATCCGGGAGCACACTAACCATCAACTCACCACATCAGCCCCTTGAGTCGTTGCCATTACCTCGATACGGCGATCTTGTCCCGCGCGGTGTTTACGGACCGGTACGACGACATTCAGGCCAGGTCGAACACCTGTCCCTCGCAGCGCCTCCGGCCGATCCTCACCGGTCGACGAGGAACATCGCCGCGTCGTCCGCCAGACGGTGCCGGGTGTGCCGGAGCAGTGCCCGGTGCAGCTCGTCCAGGAACTCGTGCGCGTCGGTCGCCGCCCCCACCGCCTCCATCGCATCGGGCAAGGCGAAGAAGTCGCCGGCGCTGTCGCGGGCTTCGATGACGCCGTCGGTGTACAGCAGCAGACGGTCCCCGGGCGCGAAGGAGTAGCGGTCCGCCACACCGGGAGCCCCGGCGATGAACTCCGCCAGGCCGAGCGGCGGCAGCGGGCAGCCGGGCTCCAGGGCGCGGACCGTCCCGCCACGGAGCAGCAGCGGGGGCGGATGGCCGCGATTGACCACCTCGACCACGGGCCCGTCAGGCACCTGCGCCACCAGCGCGGTGACGAACCCTTCCACGAGGGCTCCCGGGTCGATCACGCCCGGCACGGCCGCGTCCCGCAGCAGTGCCGCCTCGCAGCGGCCTATGACCCCCGCCAGTTCGTCCTCGTAGTGCACGGCCTCCCGGAACGCGCCCAGCACGGCCGCCGCCGCCCGTACGGCCGGCAGACCCTTGCCCCGGACGTCGCCCACGATCACCCGGACCCCGTACCGCGTCTGCACGGCCTCGTACAGGTCGCCGCCGATCTGCGCCCCCGTCTCGGCCGCCAGGTACATGCCGGCCACGCGCAAGTGACCGAGCCGGACCGGTACGGGCCGCAGCACGGCCTCCTGTGCCGCCACGGCGATCCGGCGGACCTGTTCGAGTTCGTCCTCCCGCCGCCTGCGGACGGTACTGCTCGTCGCGAGGCTCGCCAGCGACACCAGGAACAGGGCCAGGAAGTTGGTGTAGACCTGCTGGCTGCCCCAGGCCCCGTTGTACGTGGCGGTGGTGACGCTCACGGCCACGGCCAGCGCCACCGCCGCCAGGGTGCCCTTGGGACCCATCGCCACCGCGGCCAGTGCCGGCGTCGCCACCAGGAGGGGACCGGTGTACAGCACGTGCGCGGGCGTGAATTCGATGGTCAGCACCGAGAGCGCGATCGCGAAGGGCAGACACTCCGCGAGTACGAAAAGGATCTGGTGGTGGCCGCCTGCTCCCGGTCGAGGAGGTGAGCGGAAGGGCACCCGCATGGAACCAGCCTGCGCCGTCGGAGCCGATTGCCGCCACCGTTCGCCCGTGCGGGGCCTGTCAGGCGTAGCGCCCGCGACCTGCGGGCATGTGACGCGGTGCGGGTGTCGGGGCGCCCGTTCCCCGGTCCCGCCCTCCCCCGGAGCGGGACCCCGCCGAGCCTTGGAGCGGTGAGTCCGGATGAGCAGCAGCCCCGAGCGCCGGGTCTCCCGTCGGGAGTTCGACGCGATCTTCGCCGAGGTCCGCACCTGGGGCCGCTGGACCCCGGCCGACCGCGGCGCCTGGAACCGGGTCACCCCCGACCACGTACGGCGGGCCGCCGCCCTGGTCCGGTCCGGAACGGCGGTGCCGCTGGGGCTGCCCTGGGACACCCGGCCAGGACCCGACAACCACAGGCCCGCCCTGCACTACATGTCCGACCTCGGCGACGTGGAGGCCCCGGAACCCGCCACGTACAAGGACTTCCTCGCCGTCGACTACCACGGCAAGGCCGTCAGCCACCTCGACGCGCTGTCGCACGTCGCGTACGAAGGGCTGCTCTACGGGGGCCGCCCGGCGCGGGAGGCCATCGGCGCCGGGGGTGCCCGATTCGGCGCGGTGGCCGCGCTCGGCCCCCTCGTCACCAAGGGCGTGCTCCTCGACCTGCCCGCCGTCCTCGGGGCCGACTGGCTGGAGCCCGGGCAGGCCGTCCACGCGCAGGACGTCCTCGCGGCGGAGCGGGCACTGGGCGTGACGATCGACGAGGGCTGCGCGGTGCTGCTGCGCTCCGGCCGCTTCCGCCGCAGCCGGGAACTCGGCCCCTGGGACTCCGACGCCGCGAGCGCGGGCTTCCACGTGGACGCCGTGCCGCTGCTGGCCGAGCGGGCCGTCGCGCTGCTCGGCGGCGACGGGGACAGCGACCTGCGCCCCTCGCCGGTCGAGGGCGTGCACTCCCCCGTCCATGCCCTCGCCGTGGCCGCCATGGGGGTGCCGCTGCTGGACAACCTGGACCTGGAGGCGCTCTCGGCCGCCTGCGCCGGGGCGGGGCGCCACGAGTTCATGATCGTCGTGGCGCCGCTGAACGTGCCCGGCGGGACGGGTTCCCCCGTCAATCCGGTCGCCGTCCTCTGATGCGGACAAGCCGCCGTCCTCTGATGCGAACAAATAGGTGGGAATATACTCGGAAAGCACTTGCTCGGTGTAAGCGCTCCGCTGTGGCGCCTCGCCGCGGCCGAGCGCTCGGTAAGGGGAAGTGATGCGTATGGGGGCCACGGGAGAGCAGATCGGCCCCGCACGCTCCCGTGAGCGGTTCCTGGTGGGCGAGCCGATCGCGGACGGGGTACGGAGCCCGATCTTGGACTCGTGGCAGCGCTGCCAGTCCCTCGGACTCTCGCCGGACCAGACGGACCTTCCGTACCGGGACGATTTCGACCCGGACAGCCGGCTCGTACACGCGGCCCAGCCCGTGCTCGACCAGCTGGCGTCCCGGTTCGCGGGCAGCCAGATGAACGTCTCCCTCGCCGACGGGAACGGGACGGTGCTCCAGCGCCGCTTCGGGGAGCCCACCCTGGCCCGCAGCCTGCCGCCCATCCAGAGCGTCCCCGGCTTCGTCTTCGCCGAGCGGTTCGCGGGGACCAACGGCATCGGTCTCGCACTCACCGAACGGCACCTGGTGCAGGTCTACGGGGCCGAGCACTTCGCCGAGCGCTCCCAGTCGAACGCCTGTTCCGCGATCCCGATCCGCGACCAGCTGAGCGGGCACATCGTCGGCGTGCTCTGTTTCGGGTACCCGCACGGCTACGAGCACCCGGCGCTGCCCGTCCTGGTCCGCCGGGCCGCCGAGTCCATCGAGCGGCGGCTGATGGAGCAGCGTTCGGAGCGGGAGCGCGCGCTGCTGCGGGCGTACCTCGACGCCGGCCACCTGGCCCGGAACGGCGCGGATCCCGGGCAGGGGCCGATGATCGGGCTGGAGCAGCTCGGCGACAGCGGGCTGGACCTGCACGATCAGATGATCCTCAAGGAGAAGGCCACCGAGCTCATCTCCTCGACCGGGCGGGCCGCCGTCGAGGTGTTCCTGCCCCACGGGCGGGGGGTCACGCTGCTGAGCAGCCCGGTGACGAGCCGCTCCGGGGTGGAGGGCATCGTCGTCGAGGCGGTGTTCACCGGCGAGCCGCCGCCCGAGCACCACCACCTGTCCGTCGCGACCGGTGCGGGACCGCCGCACGGAGCGCACGGGTCACCGTACGGCGCGCACGGATCGCCCCACGGATCGCCGCACGGGACACCTCCCGGCCCGTCCGACGCGGCACCGCCCGCCCGTGGCGCACCCGCCCCCGGCAAGGTCAGGGGCCTGGTGCTGGTGGGCGAGCCGGAAGTCGGCAAGTACGCCGTCGCGGCGCGCCGCCGCCTGGAGCTGCTGGCCGAGGCCAGCACCCGTATCGGCACCACACTGGACGTGACCCGGACCGCGTGGGAACTCGCCGAGATGGCGGTCCCGCGCCTGGCCGACTACGTCACCATCGACGTGCCGGAGGCCGTACTGCGCGGCGAGGAGTCCGCCGATCCCCGGAGCGAGCTGCACCGCACGGTGGTCCACGGCATACGCGAGGACTGCCCCTTCTACCCCGTCGGCCGGGTGGAGCTGCGCGCCGGCACCCCCCACATGCGGTGCCTGGACAGCGGGCAGGCGGTGCTGGAGCCCGACCTGCGGGAGGCCGTCGGCTGGATCGGCCAGGAGCCCGAGCACGCGCAGGGGATCCTCTCCCGCGGCGTGCACTCCCTCGTCTCCGTTCCCCTCCTCGCCCGCGGAGTCCTGCTCGGCATCGCCAGCTTCTACCGTTCGCAGGACCCCGCCCCGTTCGGGGAGGACGACAGCTGGCTGGCCCAGGAGCTCGCGGCCCGCGCCGCCCTGTGCATCGACAACGCACGCCGCTACACCCGCGAGCACACCCTGGCCCTGGCCCTGCAGGAGAGCCTGCTTCCGCACGGCGTGCCCGAGCAGGGCGCCGTCGAAGTCGCGCACCGCTACCTGCCCGCCGAATCCGGGGTGGGCGGCGACTGGTTCGACGTCATCCCGCTCTCCGGCACCCGCGTCGCCCTCCTCGTGGGGGACGTCGTCGGCCACGGACTGCACGCCGCCGCCACCATGGGCCGGCTGCGTACGGCCGCCCGCAATTTCGCCGAGCTGGAACTCGCCCCCGACGAGCTCCTCACGCACCTGGACAACCTCCTGGTGCGCCTCGACCGGGAGGAGGGCGGTGACAACGACTCCGGCAGCACCGGCATCGTCGGCGCCACCTGCCTCTACGCCGTCTACGACCCCACGTCGCGGCTGTGCACCATGGCCCGCGCCGGGCACCCCCCGCCCGCGCTCGTCCACCCGGGCGGCCGGGTGACCTTCCCCGAGCTGCCCGCCGGACCGCCGCTGGGCCTGGGCGGCCTGCCCTTCGAGACGGCGGAGATCGAGCTCCCCGAGGGCAGCACGCTGGTCCTGTACACGGACGGACTGATCGAGGACCGCGAACGTGACCTCGACGTGGCCCTCGACCAGCTGAGCCGCACCCTGGCCGAGCCGGACCGCTCGCCCGAGGACACCTGCCAGGCGGTCATCGACGCCGTGGCGCCCAAGCACCCCGCCGATGACATCGCGCTGCTCGTCGCCCGCACCCGTACCGTGCCCGCCGACCGGATCGCCACCTGGAACGTGTCCGCCGACCCGTCCCTGGTCGCCGGCGTCCGCGCCGCCGCGACCCGCCAGCTCGCCGACTGGGGGCTGGACGAGCTGGCGTTCGCCGCCGAGCTGATGCTGAGCGAGCTGGTCACCAACGCGGTCCGCTACGGCACCGAGCCCATCCAGGTACGCCTGGTCCACGACCGCTCGCTGATCTGCGAGGTCGCCGACGGCAGCAACACCGCCCCGCACCTGCGGCGGGCGGCCACCACGGAGGAGGGCGGCCGCGGGCTCTTCCTCGTCGCACAGCTCGCCCACGCCTGGGGCACCCGGTACACCACGCACGGCAAGGTCATCTGGGCCGAATGCGCCCTGGACGCGGCCTGGCGGCCGACATATCGCCCATATCTCCACTGCCGGCAGTAGCATCACCGATGTCCTCACCGCTTCACGCTGCACCTCCCCGCAGCACCATCTCCCCAGGCGGCCCCGGAGAAGTCCGTGCATGACACTCCCGCCACTCCCGACAGCCCCACGCCCTCACCCCCGCCTTCGCCCCCGCCCTCCGGCGCAGAACCCCTCGTCCGGATGCGCGGTCTCGGCAAGCGGTTCGGCGGCACCGTCGCCCTGGACGCGGTCAGCCTCGACGTCCACGGCGGCAGCGTCCTCGCCCTCCTCGGCCCCAACGGCGCCGGGAAGTCCACCCTCATCAAGGTGCTCGCCGGGGTCCACCGCGCCGACGAGGGCGAGGTGACCGTGGCCGGGCACCCGCTCGGCTCCGAGGCGGCCTCGCACAGCATGTCCTTCATCCACCAGGACCTCGGCCTGGTCGAGTGGATGACCGTCGCCGAGAACATCGCCCTGGGCACCGGATACCCGCGCCGCCACGGCCTGATCTCCTGGCGGCAGACCCGGGAGCGCTGCGCCGAGGCCCTGGGCATCGTCGCCGGGCACCTGGCCGCCGACGCCCGGATCGCCGACCTCGCGCCCGCCGAACGCTCACTGGTCGCGATCGCCCGCGGCCTGGCGAGGCGGGCGGAGCTCTTCGTCCTCGACGAGCCGACCGCCACCCTCCCCGCCGCGGACTGCGCGCGCCTCTTCGGCGTCCTGCACGCCCTGCGCGACCGGGGGCACGGCATCCTCTACGTCAGCCACCGGCTCGACGAGGTGTACGAGGTCGCCGACTCCTTCGCCGTCCTGCGCGACGGCCGGCTCGTCAGCCAGGGTCCCCTCGCCGCGTACGGCCCGGCCCGGCTGGTGCGCGACATCGTGGGCCACGAGCCGGCCAGGCGCCCGCCCCGCGCCGCAGCCCCCGCGCCCGCATCCCTGCCCGCACCCGCACCCGCACCCGCACCCGCATACGCATCCGCATCCCCATTCGCCCGCCGCCCGCCCGTGCTGCGCCTCGACGGAGTGACGACCGAACGCACCGGTCCCGTCAGCCTGGAGCTGCGCGAGGGCGAGGTCCTCGGCATGGTCGGCCTGACCGGCGCCGGCCACATGCACCTCGGCCGCGCCCTCGCCGGCGCACTGCCGCCGTTCGGCGGGCGGGCGCTGCTCGACGGCCGCCCGTACCACCCCCGTACGGTCGCCGCCGCCCTCGGTGCCGGGGTCGGCTTCGTGGCCGCCAACCGGCAGGAGGAGGGCTGCGCCGCGGAACTGACGGTACGGGAGAACTTCCTGGCCAATCCCCGGGCCGCCGGAGTGCCGGCCTGGCACTGGATCGCTCCGCGGCGCGAGCGGGCCGAGGCGGCCGCCCTGATCGAGCGGTTCTCCGTACTCCCCCGCGACAGCGAGGTGCCGATCGCCACCCTGTCCGGCGGCAACCAGCAGAAGGTCATGGTCGGGCGCCGCCTCCGGGGCCGTCTGCGCCTGCTGATCCTCGAAGAGCCGACGGCCGGCGTCGACGTCGGCGCCAAGGCGTCGATCCACCGGCTCCTGGACGAAGCGCTGGCCGGCGGGTTGGCGGTCCTGCTCATCTCCAGCGATTTCGAGGAGATCGCCGACGTGTGTCACCGCGCGCTGGTGTTCGGGCGGGGGACCGTGGTGGCGGAGCTCGCGGGGGAAGCCCTGAGCATCACCGAACTCACCCGCACCGCCTCGGCCCTGCCCGCGATCACCGGAAGCGCGGAGGGCAGGTGAGCCCGTCGTCGTCCCGCCTCACGCGGCCGGCTCAGCGGCACGGGCACCGGCGCGGGCACGGGCACTTCATCGGCACGTACGGGCTGCTGGCCCTCACCGTCCTGCTGTTCCTGCTCTTCACCGTCCTCCTGCCGGACACCTTCCCCACGCTGGACAACGTCTCCTCGATCCTTTCCAACCAGTCGATCCCGGCCATCCTCGCGCTCGGCGTGACGGTCCCCATCGCGAGCGGCAAGTTCGACCTGTCCATCGGCTACGGCCTGGGTCTGGCACACGTCCTGGTGCTGTTCCTCATCGTCGAGAAGGGCTGGCCCTGGCCGCTCGCCTGCCTCACGGTCGTCCTCGGAGGAACGCTGGCCGGCGCCGTGAACGGGGTCATCGTCGAGTTCGCCCGCATCGACGCCTTCATCGCCACGCTCGGCACCGGCAGCATCATGTACGCCATCACCGGCTGGATCACCGACGGGGGCCGGATCGTCCCCGGTCCCGACGGTCTCCCGGCCGCCTTCACCGACCTCTACGACGCCCGGTTCCTCGGCCTGCCGGTCCCCGCCTTCTACGTCCTCGGCCTCGTCATCGTCCTGTGGCTGGTGCTGGAGCGGCTGCCGTTCGGCCGGTACCTGTACGTCATCGGCTCCAACCCCCGGGCCGCGGAAATCATCGGCATCCCCACCCACCGGTACTGCGTCTACGCCTTCGCCTGCTCCAGCACGATCGTCGGGTTCGCCGGCGTGCTGCTCGCCGCGCAGCAGCAGATCGGCAACCCGAGCGTCGGCCTGGACTACCTGCTGCCCGCGTTCGTCGGAGCGCTGCTCGGCTCCACCGCGATCAGGCCGGGCCGGGCCAACGCCATCGGGACCCTCGTGGCCGTGGCCGTACTGGCCATCGGGCTCGCCGGGATCGGCCAGCTCGGCGCCCAGTTCTGGGCCACTCCGCTGTTCAACGGCTGCACGCTGCTCATCGCGGTCGGCCTGGCCGGCTACTCGGCCCGGCGTCGGCTGCGTACCGACGCCGTCGCGACGGCGGACGACGACGGCACCAGCACAGGCACAGGCACCGGCACCCCCTAGACAAGCTCAGGAGCACCGTGTACCCGAAGTACCCAACGCATCCGATGCATCCGACGCAGCCGGCGTGCCCGAACCGCAGGACCGCCCGCGCGGCCGCCGCCCTGCTGGCCGCGGCCGTCGGCGCCATCGCCGGGTGCGGGGGCGGCGGCTCGTCGAACGCCACCGGTCCGTCCGCGGCCGGCTGCCCGGCCGTCCTCCAGGAGGCGAAGGCGACGGTCCAGCGGGCCGAGAGCACCGACACCGCGTGGAACGGCCCCACCAGCGGTCCCGAAGCGGTCTCCGGCAAGAACCTCGTCTACGTCGCGCAGACCATGACCAACCCGGGCGTCGCGGGAGTCGCGAAGGGCGTACAGGAGGCCGCGCAGGCCATCGGCTGGAACGTCCGGGTGATCGACGGGGAGGGCACCCCGGCCGGCATCCAGGCGGCGCTCAGCCAGGCGATCACCCTCAAGCCCTCGGGCATCGTCATCGGCGGCTTCGATCCCCGGCTGACCTCGCAGCAGGTGGCGCGGGCCGAGGCCGCGGGCATCCCGCTCATCGGCTGGCACGCGGTCAGCGCCCCCGGCCCGAGCACGAACCCCCGGCTCTTCACCAACGTCACCACGAAGGTGGAGGAGGTGGCGAAGGCCAGCGCGGACTGGGTCATCGCCCGGTCCGAGGGGGCCGCCGGGGTCGTCGTGTTCACCGACGACTCGATCCCGTTCGCCGGTACGAAGTCCAAGCTGATCGAGCAGCGGCTCGCCGCCTGCCCGGGCGTCGAGCTCCTGGCGCACAAGAACATCCCGATCCCGGACGCGAGCCGGCGCACCCCCCAGGAGGTCGCCTCGCTGCTGTCCCGGCTCCAGAAGCGGTGGACGTACTCCGTCGCCATCAACGACCTCTACTTCGACGATGCCGCGCCCGCCTTCCGCGCCGCGGGCAAGCCCGGCGCCGGGCCGCCCTTCAACATCGGCGCCGGGGACGGGGACCCGTCCGCCTTCCGGCGCATCAACAGCGAGCAGTACCAGGCCGCCACCGTCCCGGAGCCGCTCTCGCAGCAGGGCTGGCAGATCGTCGACGAGTTCAACCGCGCCTTCGCCGGGCAGCCGGCCAGCGGATACGTGGCTCCCGTGCACATCGCGACGGCCGAGAACAGCGCCGGGGCCACCTCCTGGGATCCCGAGGGCTACCAGGAGGCGTACGAGAAGATCTGGCACGGCTGACCCGGTCGTGCTCACGTGAACGCGCACCTCACGGCCGGTGGGCGCGCCCGCGCAGCCGCTCGTAACCCCGGGGCGGCGCCGCCCGTCATGTTCGTCCGGCGCTCGGCGCACTTCCGCCCGCAGGGCCCGGGACACCGGCCGTGATGGTCGGCCCGGGCACCGGGATCGCCCCGTTCACGGCCTTCCTGGAACACCGCCGCGCCCCCGGCCGCCGCTGATCAGAACCAGTTGATGGTGAGGGGGAAGGTGGTGGTGGCGGTTGCCGTGGTGGTGTCGGTGGCGGTTGCGGTGATGGGGA